>NZ_JBHUDI010000004.1:0-29631 GCF_042678045.1 Haloarchaeobius amylolyticus | reverse complement strand
GCGGCGCTACGCGCCGCGCAGGCCTCGGTCGCGGTGAATATCTGGTAAGCGCCTGCCCTTCCCCGGGTTACACGGCTCTCGTAGTACTCGAGCCGTGCGCCCGGCCAGTGTACTCAGAATTGAATTATCTCACAGATGGTTACATCCACATCGCGTCCAGCCACGTTCGCAATTGCAGCTACTCGAGACCCAGCTGTCACTGCTCTCGAGTCGATCCCACGCTCAGACCACGCGGTTGTAAAATTCCTCTCCGTCGGCGAGTCGATCGGCGTTCTCGCGGACGATCTCGCCCACGTCACGGAAGTAATCTCGCGTGTAGGCCGCGCAGTGGGGCGAAATGATGACCTCGTCCATTCCCCACAGTGGGGACTCCTCGGGCAGTGGTTCCTCCTCGAAGACGTCCAGCGCTGCCCCCGCGAGCTCGCCAGACTCGAGCGCGTCGATCAAGGCCGGTTCGTCGACGACCGATCCCCGGGCGACGTTCACGAAATAAGCGTCGTCGCGCATCGCATCGAAGGCCTCGGCGTCGAACAGGTGGTGTGTCTCGTCGGTCAACGGGACGGTGACGATCACGAACTCGACGTCGCCGATCGCCTCGAGCAGCCGATCGGTCGCGTAGACCTCGTCGAAGCCGGGGACGGGATCGCCGGAACGGCGAACCCCCGTCACGCGGACCCCGAGTGCACCCAGGGTCTCCGCCACGCCGCTTCCCAGCGTCCCGGTTCCGACGACACAGGCCGTCGCACCTGGCAGCGTGAACGCCTCGTCCCACTCGGGGCGATCCCAGCGGCGCTCCTGCTGGTTCGCAACGTGGTCGTGGAGCCGTCGAGCGAACATGAGCAGGTAGCTCGCGACCGTCTCGCCGATGGTTCGGTCGTGGATCCCCGCGCTGTTCGTGAGGATCACGTCGTGGTCCTCGAGAACGTCGAGCGGGAACCGATCGTACCCCGCCTGGATCGAGTGGATCCAGTCCAATTCGAGGAAGGCCTCGCGATACGCGAGGGTGACGACCCCGTCGCAGTCGTCGATGCCGTCGTCGTCGACGACCGCGACCTCTGCCGGCAGGTCGGTGAGATACGTGACGAGTTCTGCCGGGGGAAACACCGCCTCGACTGACTCGTGAACGCCGAGTCGCTCGAGTTCGAAATCCATGGACGCGACTAGACCCGACTCGGAATTGAAGCTTTGCACCGGACACCCCCGCCCGATGGCGGACACAGCGCAAGCTATCTACACACCTGTCAGTCACGTCTAGTGATCGTTTCAATTTCGAATTATTAGTCAGTCGCGACAGGAGACTGCCGTAGTGGCCACGAGCGCACCCCTCATGGTGAAGCCCTCTCCAAGGAGTCGAGTCGGACGGGTCGGGTTTCGCGCTCCGTTACTACCACAGGTTCGTGACACATGTCAATCCATGACAAAGATGTATACAGTAGATCGTGATACGGCGGTGTATGGATCCGGAAACAGCGCGACGGTGCCACGTTCTGTTCGGCGTTTCGTTGCTGTTACTGACGATCGGAATCGGCTACTGTGTCGTCGTCGGAACGTGTCTGGCGGACTTTGCGGTGGTCGTCGCCGGGCTGTTCGTCGGCTGGATCGCGTTGTTCTACTGCGTCGGGAACGCCACGATCTGGGGATGAACGACCCGACAACGGACGAGCTCGCGGCTGCGACGTACTGAGTTACACGTCCACTGTAGACTCCGCGGTCAGCAGAATGGCGGCTCGGGAAAATCCCTCGTCACACGGGGCTCGGTGGGGGTAACACTTCGTCACGGCCGCCATGCGGCGCTACTCTCTCGAGGGGTTTCGGTCTGTCGCTTCCCGCTCCGTCGGCTCCCCGCCGTCACGCCAGGCCTCGAGTCCGCGCAGTTCCTCGGCCACGTCCTCGATGGCACCGGGCTCGAGCGCCCCACGCTCAGTACTGACCTCGGTCACGCAGTCGGCAGGCGTCACGTCGAACGTCGGGTTCAGCACGTCGACAGCTGCGTCACCGTCGTAGACCGCGGTTCGGTCGCCGGACTCGAGGTTGACGTCCTCGCGGGTCGAGACCTTGTCCGTGGCTGCGACGACTGTGACCGGAATCCCTTCGCGGGCGGCAGCAATTGCCAGCGTGCGCGTCCCGGTCTTGTTCACCACGGCACCGTCGGGGAGGATGGTATCCGCGCCGACGACCACCCGCTCGATGTCCTCGCGTGCGAGCACGTGCGCGACCGCCGCATCGGTGTGGACCGTGACGGTGCTGTCGGTCGTCTCGGCCAGCTCCTCTGCGACGGCGACCCCCTCACGGGCCGGCCGCGATTCCGCAACGAACACCCGCGAGGGAGTGGCCTGTTCGAGTGCCTCGAGGACAGTCCCCGACCGCGAGAGCGTTGCGATGGTGCCGTCGATGCGCTCGGCGGCGGTTGCCGCGGCGTCCGTATCGGCCGCGAGCGCGCGGTCGATCCCCGACAGCGCCGCGTCGTGGACGTCCGGTGCGCCCCCGTCTTCGCCATCCGCGTCGGCCATCGCTCGATTCACTCGATTGCGGAGCACGGCCATCGACGGCCGGGCCTTGAGCAATCGACCAGCGAGTTCCGCGAGTTCGTCCCACTCGCCGTCGGGGTCCGCGCCGAACTCGCTGCGCTCGGCGACGAGCAGCCCCGCTCGATCGCGCACCACCTCGAGTGCGCGCACCGACAGGTATGCAGCGCCGTGTTCGTCGTCGGCCGCGATCGACCGGACGGTGGGAGCGACGCGCTCGTAGGCGGTCCACAGCTTCGGCACCGTCTCGCGGTCGTCGCCGACGGACTCGAGGATCGTCGTCGGAGAGACCCACTTGGCGGTGTCGTGTTCCTCGCTCAGTTCGATCTCGCGAGTCTCACAGTCGAACAGATAGGGGTGGACGACCCACTCGCGCTCGAGGGTTGGGTCCTCGAATTCGACCGCCCGCCCGGAGCGGACGAGCGAAACGGTATCGGGCTCGAGGCCGGTTTCCTCACTGATCTCGACGTAGACCTGTTCGTCGGGTTGGCCTTCCGCGAAGCCGGAGACGCCACCCCACTGGCCCGTGTAGGTGCCGACCGCGTCGCTGCGGCACAACAGGAGGATCTCGCCGCGGTGCCGGAGGAACGCGGTGACGACGTGGCTCGCGGCCGAGTCGTCGCCATCGACGTCGCGTCCTGCATTCTCGGTCATAGGCGGAGACACGAGCGCGCGGGGGGAATCGCTTTCGGGACTGGCCGTCGTCGGCCCACACATGCCACGAGTTGTGATCGTCTCCGACACACACGTCCCCTCCCGCGAGCGCGCCGTCCCCGACTGGGTCGGCGCCGAACTCGAGCGAGCCGACCACGCGATCCACGCGGGCGATTTCGACTCGCAACGGGCCTACGACCGGATCGCAGCTCTCGCGAACGGGAACCTGACCGCCGTCCGTGGAAACACCGATCCGCCGACGCTCGAACTGCCCCACTCGGAGACGCTCGAGATCGCGGGCGTGACGTTCGCGGTGACCCACGGGGCCGGATCGCTGGCGGGCTGGCAGCGACGGGTCGTCGAGACCACCCGAGCCGAAGCGGCCACCGCCGAGCCGGTCGCTGTCGCGGGTCATACCCACGAGGTCGTCGACACGACCGTCGACGGTGTGCGGGTGCTCAACCCCGGCAGCGCGACCGGTGCAGACCCCGCTGACCGCGCGACGATGTACGTTGTGACTGTCACGGACGGAGAGCTAACAGTCGAGTTACGGACCGAGTGAGTCCGTTGGCGACCCAACATCGATCGCCCGAGTGCGTGAACTATACCCGTCTCGGGTTCCCCTGTGTTACCATGACACAGCGCGTGACGGTATCGCTCGACGACGATTCGGCGGCGGCCCTCGAGACACTCGTTGCCGAGACGGGGAACGGTCAGAGTGAGGTGGTGCGGCGCGCCCTGACGTTCTACGCGGCGAACTTCGAGGCAGCGAGCGGGAAGCCAAGCGACAACTTGGAACAGTACTACCAGATGCTCTCGTCGGGGGAACACGTCTTACTCGACATCGACTTCCTCCATGCGTTCCTCGGCTACTGCTACGACGGCGGCGATCCCGACCCGGCGTTCGTCGAGGCTGCCGACCGCGTCTCAGATTACCACGCCCACGAGTACGCGACCCGGTTCGACGAGGTCGGTGACCTCCTCGAGTGGCTGTCGTTCTGTGGCTTTCTCGACGTTCGCCAGGAGGGCGAGGGCGTCTACCACCTCGTCTTCCCCTCGGAGGCGGTTCGCTGGTTCATGACCCGGTTCATCGAACGCAGCACGGTCGAGTTGCCGACGGAGATCAGACTCGAGCAAGGCGTTTCGAAGGTGATCGTGACCGAAGGGGAAGGGAACGGGGACTGATACGGTCTGCTGTCCCGATGTCCCGGCGTACCCGTGACTCCTCCTGCGGGTGCGCCGGCACCCACTGACAGGAGTCCGTATGACGACGGCGAGTTACTCGGCGGGTGACGCCCACGTCTCGAAGACGTAGTTTCGAAGGCCGTATCGTTCGGCGAGTGTCTGCGAGAGCGTCTCGCCCTGGTAGTCGATGACACCGTCTTCCAGCACCGTCACCGTATCGGCGACGGTGAGCCCGAACCCGACGTCGTGGGTCGCGATGACCGGCGTGATACCGGCGTCGGTAAGCGACTCGACGAATCGGACGATCGTCCGACAGCCATCACCGTCCAGTCCGGCGGTCGGTTCGTCGAGCAGCACGTACTCCGGTTCCATCGCGAGGACACCCGCCAGCGAGACGCGTTTCTTCTCGCCGCCGCTCAGCGTGTTACACAGGCGATCGGTCTGTCCCTCGAGGTCGAACTCCGAGAGGACACGTTCGATCCGGTCTGGCTCGTCGATGCCCGCGTTCCGCGGGCCGAACTCGACGTCCTGTTCGACCGTCGGCGCGACGATCTGGTCATCGGGATTCTGGAAGACGAGTCCGACGCGCATCCGCAGGTCGGCGAGCGAGGCGTCGTCGTATTCAACCGGCTCACCCCCGACGAAGACGGTGCCCGAATCGGGTTCGAACAGGCCGTTGAAGTGGCGCAACAGCGTCGACTTCCCGGCACCGTTGCGGCCGAAGATGACCGTCACCTCGCCGGTCTGGGCCTCGAAATTCACACCGTCGAGGACAGGTTCGGTGCCGTGTCGGAAGTGCAGGTCGTCAGTTTCGATCATACGGCCCACCCGGTGATGGCGATCAGTGTGAGTACGGCAGCCGCGTAGCCGTGGCCCCGGCTGGTGGTCCGTGCCATCGGCATCTCGCCGTTGTAGTTCCGCGCCAGCATCGCGTCGTTGAGGGTTTCGGCCCGTGACATCGACTTCAAGAACACTGAAAACCCCAGCAACTTAGCTGTTCGAAACGTCGTCCGGCGCGTCCGGAAGCCGAGACGCCCTCTCGCCGCGAGCTCGAGACGGCGGAGTTCGTCGAGCAGGATCTGGATGACGCGGTAGGTGAGCAACGAGATCTCGATGACGAACTGTGGACACCGCAGCGATCGCAACGCGACGAACAGTTGCGGGACCGTCGTCGTCACGACCAGATAGCCAAGGATCGTCATCGATCCGAACGATCGGAGTCCGGTCGTTATCGACCGGTCGATTCCGGTCCAGGAAATCGAGAGCGGACCCATCGAGACGGCGGTCGGCCCGCTGGTAAACAGCGCGATGAGGACCAGACTCGGGAGCAAAAAGTACACCGGGAGCCGGACCACCTGCAGATAGTCGGAGCCCGTTGCATCGATACCGAGTGCCACGAAGCAGACGAGTGCACAGACGTACGCGAGCCGACTGGGAGCGACGAGGAGCAACACCAGTGCGGCAAAGACGAAGTACGCGTTCAAGCGTCCTTCGATTCGTGAGCTCGAGGTTATCTGAATCTGTTCCAGGCTCGTGTGGTGCATGACTCACTACGGCGTCTCAGACGCGGATTGCAGCGGTGACGTTCGTCCGAGGTAGTAGCCGATTATAAGGCCGCCGATCGCTGCCTGGAGACTGAACAGTAAGCTCTCGATCTCACCACTCGGGGGGGTCCAGAGGCTCTCGAACCACGGGTCGTAGTCCGGGGCGACGGAATCGACTTTCTCGCCCGCAGCGCCGTCGGCCCCACCCCACGCACCCGCGGTGGTAAACGAAAAGAGGATGAGTCCGACCATCAGGAGGCCACCCGCAGCGAGCCACCGGTTCATGCTGTCACCCCCAGCCGGGTTCGAACCGACTCACTCGACATGGAGATGTAGCCGATCAAGCCGGCTGCGAGCGCGCCTTCGACGACCCCGATCGGGAGCTGAGTCACCGCGAAGACGCCCAAGAAGGTGCTCATGGAATCGATGACACCACTGAGTCCCGGTTCCGCCGGGAACGCGAGGGCGAGCTGCGTGGACGTGACGACGTACGTCGTCCAGTCGGCGACGAGGGCCGCAGCAAACGTCGCCTTCTGGAGGTCTGTGTGTGGCTTGACCGAGCGGTAGACGACCCAGCCAAAGAGCGGGCCGATGATCCCCATCGACGCGACGTTCGCACCGAGGGTCGTCAGGCCGCCGTGACCGAGCAACAACGCCTGATACAGCAGGACGATCGTCGAGAGAAACGCGGTGACAGCTGGCCCAAAGAGGACGACTGCAATGCCGGTGCCTGTCGGATGCGACGTACTCCCGGTGACGGACGGGAGTTTCAGCGCCGACAGGACGAAGATGAACGCCGCAGCGACGGCAATGTGCGACTTGTTGACCTCCCGATCCTTCACCAGACGTGCAGTCTTCAGCGTCCCGTAGCCGACGACTGGGGCCGCAATCGCGTACCACACGAGCGCCCAGAAGCCGGGCAGAAACCCTTCCATGATGTGCATCTGTAATCGCCGTACTCGCAGTTATCTGCCTTCCCCATTAAAACAATTTTGATTGATCTAATACAAGCAGGTTTTCTCTCCGGCAGCCGTCCGATTGCCGTTGATCCGTGGGTTTTCGGCCGGATAGCCGATCGATGGGACCGGGAACAACCGCCCCAAGAACGGCGGTCGGTCACAGGCCCGTTCTGGTCCCTGCCAAGCTGTGAGAGAGCCAACGACTGGTGGAGCCGACACTCGGTAGCCGCTGTGGACACCAAATCGACCACCAATCGAAACGGCAATCATATACCGGCTAGGTTGGGATCATCATACGAGTTCACACGTCTTCATACAAATACAATGACTTTTCGGCAGGTTGCGTGCCCGTATGTTCGACTCTTAACAACCCTTTTGTGGGGTTCGGAGAGTGTTGTATGTGAATACACATCATGGGTGTTATTGACCGGCTAAAAGCGATCGGACCAGGAGCGCTCGTCGCGGCAGCGTTCGTCGGTCCGGGAACGGTAACGACTGCAAGCGTGATCGGCGCAGAATACGCCTATCTGCTCGTGTGGACGATCGCGTTCTCGATTCTGGCGACGATCGTCCTCCAGGAGATGAGCGCGCGACTGGGACTGATCACGCAAGAAGGGCTGGGGGAGGCGTTCCGAAACGAGTTCGACAATCCGATTCCGCGGACGATCTCGGTCGTGCTCGTCGTGAGTGCGATCGGGATCGGGACGGCGGCGTTCCAGACGGGCAACATCGTCGGCGGCGCGGCCGGTCTGTCGACGATTACCGGTGTCAGCGAAAACGTCTGGGGTCCGATCATCGGCCTCGTCGCCGCCGGACTGCTGTGGACGGGGAACTACAAGCTGATCGAACGGGTGTTCATCGGCCTCGTCGGGATCATGGGCGCGGCGTTCCTGCTCAACGCCGTCATGGTCCGACCGGACATCGGTGCGCTTGCGGGCGGCCTCGTCCCGACGGTTCCCGACGGTTCGGCGTATCTCATCGCCGGCCTCGTCGGAACTACCGTCGTCGGCTACAACCTGTTCCTGCACGCGAGCACCGTCCAGGAACGGTGGAGCGGCGCGGACGATCTCGCCGAGTGTCGGGCCGACACGATCGGGATGATCATCGTCGGCGGCCTCATCACGACGGCGATCGTCGTCACGGCCGCCGCGGTGTTCCCGAAGGGCACGTCGATCAGTGACGTCGGCGCGATGGCCGACCAGTTAGAGCCCGTCTTCGGCGGCTACGCGCTCACGTTCTTCTCGATCGGCCTGTTCGCTGCTGGATTTACCAGCGCGATGAGCGCGCCGCTTGCCGGCGCCTACGCCACCGCCGGCGCGCTCGGCTGGGAACGTGACCTGACGTCGACGCGGTTCCGGGCGATCTGGATGACCATCCTCGGTATCGGCATCGTCTTTTCGGCACTCGATTACAACCCCATCCAGGTGATCGTCTTCGCACAGGTTGCTAACGGGCTCCTGTTGCCTATCCTGGCCGTCTTCCTCATCTACGCGATGAACAACAGCGAACTGCTTGGCGAGCACACGAACACCACCCTCCAGAACGTCCTCGGCGGGATCGTGACGCTCGTCGTCGTTGGTATCGGCCTCCGAACGCTCTACGACGTTCTTCTCGTCTAACGATCTGCATGACTGACTCAACGAACTACGACACGAACTCGGACGCAACGACGCACGACGACTCGAGCGACGACGAGACCCGCATCGGCGTCGACGTTGGCGGCACGTTCACCGACGTGGCGTTGTCCGTCGACGACCGCCTCGTCACCGCGAAAGTGCCATCGACCGAGCCCCAGCACGTCGGCGTCCTCGAAGGCATCGAAAAGGCATGTGACGAAGCCGGCATTGAACCCGGCGAGATCGACGGCTTCGCCCACGCGATGACCGTCTCGGTCAACGCCCTCCTCGAGCGCGGCGGCGCACGGACGGCGCTGGTGACCACCGAGGGGTTCCGGGACGTCCTCGAGATCGGCCGGCAGGACCGGCCGGATCTGTACGACCTCGAGGCCGAAAAGCCCGACCCACTGGTGCCTCGAAAGCGGCGGTTCGAAGTCGACGAACGGACGACCAAAGACGGCGTCGAGCGACCGGTCGACGAAACGGAAGTTCGCGACCTTGCAGCGACGCTGCGCGAGCGCGACGTCGAGGCGGTCGCGGTCTCCCTACTACACGCATACGCCGACCCCGAAAACGAACGGGTCGTCGCCGAGACGCTCCGCGAGGAACTGGACGTGCCAGTGTCGGCGTCCCACGAGGTGCTCGCGGAGTTCCGCGAGTTCGAGCGCACATCGACGACCGCGGTCGACGCCTACGTCCGGCCGGCGATCGATACCTACGTCGGCCAGCTGGTCGACGAGGCCAGCGACGCCGGCATCCCCGCACCGCGGATCATGCAGGCCAACGGCGGGATCGCCGACCCCGAAACCGTGCGCGAACATGCCGTCACGACGACGCTGTCAGGCCCCGCCGCCGGCGTCGTCGGTGCCGCAGCGACCGTCGATGACGACGACGTCGAGGGGCTCGTGACCTTCGACATGGGTGGCACTTCGAGCGACGTGAGTCTCGTCCGGGACGGACAGGCCGAACGGACTACCGACGCCGAGATCGATGGGCTGCCGATCCGGACGCCGATGGTCGACGTCAACACCGTCGGCGCGGGCGGCGGCTCGATCGCCTGGGTCGACGCCGGTGGCGCGCTCCGGGTCGGTCCGGAGTCCTCGGGTGCACAGCCCGGGCCCGCCTGCTACGGCCGCGGTGGGACGCGACCGACCGTCACGGACGCCAACGTCGTGCTTGGCTACATCGGTCCCGAAACCGCACTCGGCGGCGAGATGACCCTCGACATCGAGGCGGCCCGCGACGCGCTCGGCCGACTGGCCGACGAAGCGGGACTTGCGGGGCCGCTCGAGGCGGCACAGGGCGTCTACCGCGTGGCGAACGCGACGATGACGCGGACGATCCGCTCGGTGACCGTCGAGCGGGGCCACGACCCCCGCGAGTTCGCGCTCGTGGCCTTCGGCGGCGCGGGCCCGATGCACGCCGCGGCGCTCGCAGATTCGCTGTCGGTTGATCAGGTCGTCGTTCCGCGACCGGGCGGGGTCCTCTCGGCGTTTGGCCTGCTTGCGGCCGACGAGAGCTACGACGCCGTTCGAACGGTCGGTGTCGACCTCGACGGCGCAGACCGGGCGACGCTCGAGGGCGTCTACGACGAACTCGTCGCGGACGTGCTCGCGGACGCGTCCGACCGGGACGCGGCACAGGTCGAACGGGCCGCCGACTGCCGGTACGCGGGTCAGAGCTTCGAGTTGACCGTGCCCGTCGACGAGGCGTTCGACGCGGCGGCGGTCGCAGACCGTTTCCACGAGGCCCACGAGCGGACCTACGGCTACGCAATGGACGAATCGATCGAGGTCGTCAATCTCCGCACGACGGCGACGGTGCCGGGCTCGGAGCCGGCCATCAGCCACGCGGGAACGGGCGACGCCGTCGTCGGCTCCCGGGAGGCCCATTTCCCTGAGGCCGGGGCACGGGAGACAACGGTCTACGACTGGGATCGACTCGAAACGGGCGCGTCGGTCGCGGGACCGGCAGTGCTCGAGCAAGCAGAGAGTACGACGGTCGTCCCGCCGGCCTGGACCGGCGAGATCCTCGCTGATGGGACGCTCGTCATGACGCGAACGGAGGCGGAAGCACAATGACAGGGGATTCGACACCCGACACAGCGGACAGTATCGACCCAGTGACCCTCGAGGTCCTGCGCAACCAGTTAGAGAGCGTCGCCGAGGAGATGGGACAGACCCTGATCCGCGGGGCGTACTCGCCGAACATCAAGGAGCGGCGGGACTGTTCGACGGCGCTATTCGATGCCGACGGGCGGATGATCGCCCAAGCCGAACACATCCCGGTCCACCTCGGCGCGATGCCCGCCGCGGTCGCGGCCGTCCGCGAGCACGACCCCGAGCCCGGCGACGTCTTCGTGCTCAACGACCCCTTTACCGGTGGAACGCACCTGCCGGACGTGACGATGGTCTCGCCGATCGCCCCCGACAGCGACATCGTCGGCTACGCAGTCTCGCGGGCCCACCACGCCGACGTCGGCGGGATGACCCCCGGAAGCATGCCCGCGGGCGCACAAGAGATTTATCAAGAAGGGCTCCGACTGCCACCGACCCGGCTCGTCGAAGGCGGCGAACCCCGGGAAGACGTGCGCTCGCTCGTGCTCGCGAACGTTCGCAACGCCCGCGAGCGCCGGGCCGACCTCCGAGCACAGCAAGCGGCGAACGAACGCGCCGAGGAACGACTCGCCGCGCTGTTCGCGGAACACGGCCGCGAAACCGTCCTCACCGGCTTCGATGCCGTGATCGACTACTCGCGCGAGCGGATCACCGACGAGATCGCGGCGCTGCCCGACGGCACCTACGAGGCCACCGATGTCCTCGAGGGCGACGGCGTCATCGATGAGGACATCGAGATCAGCGTCGCCGTGACGGTCGACGGCGAGACGATCGACGTCGATTTCTCGGGCACCGCAGACCAACTCGCAGGGAACTTAAACGCCCCGCTGGCGGTCGCGACGAGCGCCGTCTACTTCGTCGTGCGCTCGATCACCGATCCCGAGATCCCGCCGAATCACGGCTGCTACGAGCCCGTGAGCGTCCACGCACCCGAGGGATCGCTCCTGAATCCGGAGTCTCCGGCCGCCGTGGTCGGCGGCAACGTCGAGACCAGCCAGCGCGTCACC
Organism: Haloarchaeobius amylolyticus; assembly: GCF_042678045.1. Classification (GTDB taxonomy): domain Archaea; phylum Halobacteriota; class Halobacteria; order Halobacteriales; family Natrialbaceae; genus Natrinema; species Natrinema amylolyticus_A. The sequence continues at coordinate 18,024 of NZ_JBHUDI010000004.1, read as the reverse complement.
GACGTCGTCTTCACCGCGCTCGCGCAGGCGGCACCTGACCGCGTGCCCGCACAGGGCCAGGGGACGATGAACAACCTCACCATCGGAGCCCGGGACGGCTCCTTTACCTACTACGAGACGATCGCCGGCGGCTTCGGTGCCCGGGCCGAGCGCGACGGCATGGACGGCGTCCAGGTCGGGATGACCAACACGCTCAACACGCCGATCGAATCGCTCGAGACCGAGTACCCGCTGCGGGTCGAGCGCTACGCGCTCCGCGAGGGCAGCGGCGGCCGTGGCCGCCATCGCGGGGGACTGGGACTCGAGCGCTCGGTCACCGTCGAGAAAGAGGCGACGGTCTCGCTACTGACCGAACGCCGCCGCCACGCGCCGAAGGGCGTCGCCGGCGGCGAAAACGGCGCGACCGGCGAGAACCTGATCGACGGCGAGCCAGCCCCGGCGAAGACCACCGTCGACGTCGACGCCGGCACGACGGTCACGGTCAAGACACCCGGTGGCGGCGGCCACGGCGAACCGGCGGCGGACGACGGTAGCGAGGGACGCGATGACTGACGAGGGACGCGGCCAACTGGGCCTGGTCGTCCCCTCGTCGAACACGACGGCCGAGCCGGAGTTCCGGGCACACCTCCCGGATTCGGTCACCGTCCACGGCGCGCGGATGGCCCTCGAGTCGGTCACCGTCGACGAACTCGACGCGATGAGCGACGACGCGGCCCGCGCCGCCGAACTGCTCGGTCACGCCGACGTGGACGCGGTCGCCTACGCCTGTACTACCGGCAGCTTACTCCACGGCCCGGGGTTCGACGCCGAACTCGAGGAGCGACTGGCCGACGCAGCTGGCGTCCCCGCAGTGGCGACGGCCCGCTCGGTCGTCCGCGCGCTCGAGACGCTCGACGCCGAGCGGATCGCCGTCGTGACGCCCTATACCAGTGACCTCGATGAAAAAGAGCGGGACTTCCTCGAGGCAGCGGGGTTCGAGGTCGCGTCGATCGACGGCCGGGGACTCGCAGCGAACACGGCTATCGGCGAGTTGACCCCCGACGACGCCTCTCGGCAGGTGCTCGCGGCCGTCGGCGACGCCGAAGATCTCGACGCCGTCTTCGTCTCCTGTACGAACTACCGCTCGCTGGCTGCGGTCGAGGACCTCGAGTCGAAACTGGGGGTTCCGGTGATCACGAGCAACGGCGCGACGCTGTGGGATATCGGTCGCGTCGGTGGATTCGAACGGGATCTCGACGGACCGGGAACGCTGTTCGAGTGCGATAGCCAGTGACTGCTCGATCGATTCATCACTGATACTGTCGGACAGAGGGCAATACGAAGTCGGTCGCGAATTCGCGGCCGTCTCCACTGGCGACGGCCGCAGTAGCGCGATCGATCGTCACGTCGTTCTGTCTGACAGTACGAAAAACGGTCAGAAAACGACCGTTCGCTCTCGTACTCGAAGAAGACACCGGACGATCTCATCGAGCCGGTCGTCCATGCTACTTCCTATTTGTGTGGCACACTATACCGATATTTTTGACGGTGTAATTTACTTGAGCAGCAATTCTACACCACTATTATTCAGGATTCAGAAATCCTACCGGAGCCCTTATATGATCGGTGTTCGATTTCCCGGTATGAGCCACGGCGAAGGTGACGAGGAACTTGCAAAGGACCTCGGCCTCATCTCCGCGATGACGATCGGTATCGGGACGATGATCGGTGCCGGGATTTTCGTCTTACCCGGCGTCGCCGCCAACGCAGCAGGGCCGATCGTCGTCGTGTCGTTCGTCGTCGGTGGACTGATTGCGATGGTAAACGCGCTGTCCGTCTCCGAACTCGGGACTGCGATGCCGAAAGCCGGTGGTGGATATTACTATATCAATAAGTCACTCGGGCCGATGTTCGGCTCGATCGCGGGTATGGGTGATTGGATGGGGCTTGCCTTCGCCTCCGCGTTCTACTGTATCGGATTCGGCCAGTATCTCGCCGTTTTCGTTCCATTACCGGAGGTTGCGTTTCTCAGCCCGATCCAGCTCGGGGCGCTCCTTGCTGGCGGTGTTTTCGTTGGCGTCAACTATATCGGTGCCAAGGAGACCGGTAGCATCCAGACGATCATCGTGTTCATGTTGCTTGCGATTCTCACGGCATTCTCACTCGCGGGCTTTTCTTCGTTCGATTACGCGACACTGGCTAACGAGGGCGGCCTTGCACCGTTCGGGGCAGGTGCGGTCCTACCGGCGACTGCACTGGTGTTCGTGTCGTTTCTCGGCTACGCGAAGATCGCAACTGTCGCCGAGGAGTTGAAAAACCCCGGCCGGAACCTCCCTATCGCCATCATCGGAAGCGTTGGAATCGTAACTGTCATCTACGCTATCCTTGTGACGACCATGCTCGGTGTTATTTCGTGGCCCGACCTCAGTCAGAGTGCACCGGTCGCACAGGCTGCCGAGGTCGCCTTTCCTGCTTCTGTCGGACCCATCAGGGGGATCGCTGCTGTGGCAGCGTCTCTGATGACCGTTGGCGCACTGCTGGCGACGGCGTCGTCGGCGAACGCATCCATCCTCGCCTCAGCACGTATCAACTTCGCGATGGGCCGTGACAAGATCGTCACGAACTGGCTCAACGAGATTCATCCGAACTTTGCGACGCCCTATCGGTCGATCATCGTCACTGGTGGACTCATCATCGCGTTTATTATGTTTTTAGGGAAAGACATCGAGGTACTTGCAAAGGCAGCGAGCGTCCTCCACCTCATCGTCTACGCGCTGATGAACGTCGGGCTCATCGTGTTTCGAGAGGCGGACGTCCCGGAGTACGATCCCGATTTCCGGGTTCCGTTCTATCCCATCACGCCGATCCTCGGCGCGGTATTATCGCTCGGACTCGTCGCGTTTATGGACAGTCTGGAGATCGCACTGTCTGCAGGGTTCGTCGTCGTTGCTGTTCTCTGGTACTTCCTCTACGCCCGCGACAAAACGTCACAACAAGGTGTGCTCTCGCACTACATTCGGAGCCGTGAGGAAGAGCTGCCGGATCGGGTTGTCGAGGCCGCCGACGCAGTTGCGCCGAATGGGTCGGACGGGCCGACGATCATGGTCGCACTGGCCAACCCGCGAACTGAGAGCGCGCTTATCACACTTGCCAGTGCGATTGCCGAACACGAAGGCGGGCGTGTGCTTGCAACACACATCGTCACCGTTCCAGACCAGACAACGCTTACCGCTGCTGCCGAGAGCGGCGAAATTACCGCCACCTCGGAGACGCTTCTCGAAGCCGCCAAACAAGACGCGGCAGCGTTCGATGTGCCGATCGAGACGAAGACGATCCTGTCCCATCGAGGGCTCGAGGAAGTGTACGATGCAGCGCAATCGAACGATGCCGACAAAGTCGTAATGGGCTACGGCGGCACGCAGTTTGCGGGCGGGCGTGCCGAAAGCACCCTTGACGAACTGACCCACGACTTGCCGTGTGATTTCCTCGTCCTGGACGCAACGGAGTTCGATCCGACCGATATCGTCGTCCCCACTGCCGGCGGAGCGTCGTCGGATCTCTCCGCAGAGGTCGCCCTCGCACTGCAGGAAACGTTCAATGCCGAGGTGTCGTTGTTACACATCGTCGATGAGGGAGAACAAGCGGAAGGGCGTGAATTCCTGCGTGACTGGGCCGACAGCCATCAGTTGTCAGATGCCGACTTACACATCGAAACGGGTGATACCGAAACCGTGATCGAACGCGTCAGTGCCGATCACGATCTCGTCATACTCGGCGCAACGGAGCGTGGACTCCTGTCGCGTATCATCCGGGGCTCACTCGTGTTCGATGTTATCGAGGAACTCGACACACCGGTTCTGCTGACCGAACGGCCATCGTCGCGTTCGCTCCGCGATCGGCTGTTTGGCCGCCGTTGATACTGCCAGACAAAACGGTTCATACCTCGATCGCACCCAAGACGCTGTCGAGTATTCACTGACTTTTGTCCGGAGTATGAGAAACGCCACGTGACCTCTCGATTACTGGTCTCGGTCTGTATCCGTCTGTGGCAGTGCAATGACCGGTCGGGTGGCCCGAGTGACGAGCTTGAGTGAACGGTCACCCGACAGAAACTGCATGAGTCGGTTGCCACCGCGGGAACGGTACGCGATAGCGCTCGCATCTACTTCATCAGCAGCCTCGAAAATAGCGTCGACGACGTTCCGAGAGTAGGCAGTGTGGTCGTTCGCATCTGGAAAGACTCTGCGGACAGCGGCGTACGATTCTGCAGCAAGGTCTTCGGACTGCTCGACGGGTGTCTTATCTGGGACGCCGTCCCCCTTTTCGACGACGTGGAGCGCTGTCACCGTGTCTGGATCGTACGGTTCGAGCGCCAGCGCTGTCTTCTCGGCATCGGTCTCGTTTGCGACCGGAACGAGAACGTGTGCGAGAAGGTCGCCCTGCGGGGAATTATGTGTACTACCCATGTCAGGAGAGAGGGAAACACGCATCATAACAGTTCGGTCGCCAGATCGGCCACTGTGCAATGGAACCGTCGGACGGAAGGGTTATCGAGATCGGGGCCGACTCCCGTTCCCGCTGGAGTCGATCACGTCGGTCGGACTCGAGTCGGGAATCGGTGACTCCATTCTCCGGTGACGGTGCGCTTTTGACGGCGCTGCCCTACGCTTCGGTATGAAGCTCAACGGCGTGGCGGACCTCCCCGAGATCAGCCCCGGCGACGACATCGCCGCGCTCGTCGCGGAGCGGGCTGCCCTCGAGCCCGGCGACGTCCTCACCGTCGCGAGCACGATCGTCTCGAAGGCCGAGGGCCGGACGGCCGACCTCGCGGACTACCCCGTCAGCGGCCGCGCCCAGGAGATCGCCGACCGCATCGAAGCGGTGGCCGGTGAGGAGAAAGATCCGCGGTTCGCACAGGCGGTCTTAGAGGAGAGCACGGAGTTGCTGATCGACTGTCCGTTCCTGCTGGCCGAAACCCGCTTCGGGCACATCGCGCCGAACGCGGGGATCGATCGCTCGAACGTGCCAGACCACGACCTGTTGTTGCTGCCGAAGCGGCCGAGCGAGAGCGCCGAACGGATCCGCGCGGGCCTCGCACAGCAGGGTATCGAGGGCATCGCGGTGATCGTCACGGACACCTGCGGCCGCCCGTTCCGCCATGGTCAGCGTGGCGTCGCGATCGGCTGGGCCGGTATGCCCGCAAGCCGCGACTGGCGCGGCGAACGCGACCGCGACGGCCACGAACTCGGCGTCACCGTCCAGTCCGTGGTCGACGAACTCGCGGCCGCCGCGAACCTCATCACTGGCGAGGGAGCCGGCGGGACGCCCGCCGTGGTCATCCGCGACTGGGACTTTGGCGATCACGCGGGGAGCGACGAACTGTTTCGCGCCGTCGAGGACGATTTTATTCGACAGGCACTGCGAGAATGGAGGTTCGACGACTAATGACAGACACCACTGACTCGAGCGACGACGTACCGACCGCGAACGACGACCCGACGTGGGCCATCGAACTCACGCCCGAACACCCGCCGGATCGGATCGCCGACCTCGCGGCGCTGGCCGAGGACGAGGGGTTCGACATCGCGTTCGCGAGCAGTCACTACTTCAATCGCGACCCGTTCGTGGTGTGCTCGCGGATGGCCGACGCCACCGAGGAGATTCGACTCGGACCGGGTGTCGTCAATCCCTACGAGACCCACCCCGTGAAACTCGCAGCCCAGGTGGCGACGATCGACGAGATCAGCGACGGCCGCGCGGTCTTCGGCGTCGGAGCCGGCGACCGCTCCTCACTGTCGAATCTGGGGATCGATCGCGACCGGCCGCTCCGGCGCGTCCTCGAGACGTTCGATCTCGCGCGTGACCTCTGGGCCGGCGAGACGATCACCCACGACGGAACCTTCAGCGCGACCGACGCCTCGTTGAATCTCGAGCCCCCATCGGGACGGATTCCGACGTACGTGGGCGCACAGGGGCCACACATGCTCCGGATGAGCGCCAAACACGCCGACGGCGCGCTGGTCAACGCCTCCCATCCCAAGGACCTCGAGTGGGCCGCGGGCCAGCTCGAGCAGGGACTCGCCGAGCGGCCCGACGACTACGGCGAGTTCGAGGCGCTTGCGTTCGCGAGCGTCAGCGTCGCCGGCAGCGAGGACGCGGCACGCGAGGCGGCCCGTCCACCGGTCGCGTTCATCGTCGGCGGGGCCGCGGAGCCGGTCCTCGAGCGCCACGACATCGACCGCGAGGCCGCCACGGCGGTCAGCGAGGCACTCGAGCGAGGGGAGTTAACCGAGGCGTTCGGCCACGTGACCCCGGCGATGATCGACGCCTTCTGTATCGCAGGCACGACGGAAACGGTTGCGGACCGGTTCGCGGCGGCGCTCAAGCACGTCGACGGGATCGTCGTGGGCTCGCCGCTGGGGCCGGATCTGGAGGACGCGGTCGAACGCGCGAGCGAGGCACTCGCTCGTGCAACCCAGTGATACGGACTCCTGTCAGTCATTTCTAGCGCACCCGCGACCTCTCCTGTGGGTGCGCCGGGACATCGTTACAGCAGACCGTATGAGCTGACGCGCCGTAGAAAACGAACCGCCGGAATCGCTGTTAGTTCGCAGTGAAGAGGTCGCCGACAGCGCCGAGGGTAAGCAGTCCGAAGACGCCCATCGAGAACGCGACGAGGAGTCCGCCGATGAGGACGAGCAGAGGCGCAAGTCCGGCGCCCATCGCGACGTCGCTGAAGAGGCTGATCATTTCGGTGATGTTGTCCACGATAATGTTCATCGGAGTGATGGTGTCCATATTCGGGGGTTGTTATCGATGGTACTTGGCGGTGCCGGTCCCGCGCTGGCGGAGCGATTATACCGGCCGCGGCCCTACACCGGCGCGTGACCGACGACGCGACGCTCTCGGATTTCGCAGCCGCTGACGATGAGCCGCCGACGGACGCGAGTACCGACGCGGACGGATCGACAGAAGGAGCCAGCCTGTCGACGTACGCCTGGGGCGAGTACACGTGCGCCCAGTGTGGGAAGGCGACCGACCGTGTCTGGCGTGCTGACGGCGAACTCGTCTGTCCCAACTGCAAAGCGTGGTAAGCGACGGCTGAGACCGGTAATAGCGCCCATCTCGAGGCGACCTTGCGAGTGTGCTCCCGAAGTTTTATGTCTTCGTCGGGGCTTTGTTCACTTGCAATGGCGAAAGGTACGGTCGCATTCTTCAACGACACTGGCGGCTACGGATTCATCGAGACCGACGACGCGGACGAGGACGTGTTCTTCCACATGGAGGACATCGGCGGTCCTGACCTCGAGGAGGGGCAGGAACTGGAGTTCGATATCGAGGAGGCCGAGAAGGGGCCACGCGCGACGAACGTCGAGCGGCTCTAGGCAGGTCCGATAGGAGTATCGTTTTCTGATCGCTACACGCATAGCAGCAGCGCTCGAGTCGGCAGGTTCGGAAGACGCTGCTGCTCGAGCGACAGCTATCGGCGGCCGCGTATTCTGCGATAGCTATCATTCACGCGGCACAAAACATATGTTCCGAAGCGATGGATGGCGTAGTAATGGACGGGTCCCTGCCGACAGCATTAGAATATGACTGATACGAATCCGACAGGAGAGACGAGTGCCGAGCCGACGGCAGACGGCGAGTCGCTTCAGATTGCGACGGTCGAACGGCTCTGTGCAGACATCGAAGCGAACGTCTCGCGCGTGATCGTCGGCCACGAGGCCGTCGTCGAACACGTCATCACCGCCCTGCTGGGCCGTGGCCACGTCCTGCTCGATGACGTCCCTGGCGTCGGCAAGACCATGCTCGCACGGTCGATCGCCCGGTCTGTCGACTGTTCGTTCAGCCGCATTCAGTTTACGCCCGATCTCCTCCCGGCCGACGTCACCGGCGTCAACGTCTTCAACCAGCAGACCCGCGAGTTCGAGTTTCAGCCCGGCCCCGTCTTCGGCAACATCGTGCTCGGCGACGAGATCAACCGCGCGCCACCGAAGACTCAGGCCGCGTTGCTCGAGGCGATGGAGGAACAGCAGGTCACCACCGACGGCCAGACACGCGCGCTGCCGACGCCGTTTACCGTGATCGCGACCCAGAACGCCGTCGAGCCGAATCGCACCTACGACCTTCCCTTCGCCGAGATCGATCGCTTCATGAAGAAACTCCACCTGGGCTACCCCGATCCCGACGAGGAGGTCGACCTGCTCGGCCGGACCGTCGGCAACCACCCCATCGAGTCGCTCGAGTCCGTGACCGACCGCGAGACGCTCGTCGCCGCCCGCGAGACCGTCTCGACGGTGCAGGTCGCACAGCCGATTCGGGAGTACGTGACACGACTCGCCGCGTACACCCGCGAGCACGCACACATCGGCGTCAGCCCCCGCGGGTCGATCTCGCTGTTGCGCGCAGCGCAGGCACGTGCCGCCGCGAACGGCCGAGCGTACGTGATCCCCGACGACGTCCAGGCCGAAGCACCCGTCGTCATGCGCCACCGGATCAAGACGGCCGATCGCGACCAGGATGGAGCGGCGATCGTCGACGACGCCCTCGAGACCATCCCCGTCGAATGAGACTTACACGCCGTGGCTGGACCGTCGTCGCCGTCGTCGCCGGCGCCGTCGCGCTGAGCTGGCGATCCGGTCCGCGGGCGCTGAACGCGGTCGTCGTCCCGCTGGTCGTCGTCCTGGTCGCCGGCCTCGTGACGATCGCTCGCACGGACCGTCCACGGCTCACCCGCCAGCCCGTCGCCGACGGGTTCGTCGGCGAGCAGCGACAGATCGCGGTCACGATCGAAACTGAGAGTCCGATCGACGCGACCGTCCGCGACACCGTGGGCAACGGCCTCTCGACACCCACGCCACCGGTTGTCGAGACCACCCTCGAGGGTGACCAGACGATCACCTACGACGTCGAACTCGCCGATCGGGGCCGCCACCGGGTCGGCCCGCTTTCGATCGTCGTGAGCGACATCATCGGCCTCGTCGAGCGCCGCTTCGAGTACGCAGATCAGACGCCCGTGCTCGTCTATCCGCAGGTCCACGAGCTCGGGCGGGGTGCCGTCGACGACCTCCAGGCGCTGGCCGGTATCGCCGATCGCCCCGAGCACGAGGCGTTCGATCACCTCCGGGAGTACCGCCGTGGAGACCCACTGCGTGACGTTCACTGGAAGACCGCGGCCAAACGCCCCGACGACGAGCTGCTCGTCAGAGAGTACGACGATGGTAGGGGTGCCGGTGCCGTCACCGTCGCCGCCGACTGTGTCGCCGGCCGCGGCGACGAGCTCGCGTCGGCCGCTGCCACCGTCGTAACCGCCCTCCTCGAGCAGGGCGTGCGGGTCGGGCTCGTCGTTCCTGGCGGGACCCAGCCACCGGGAGCGGGCCAGGATCACCACCGGGAACTACTCGGCCTGCTCGCCGTCGTCGATGCCGGCGACCTCGACGAGGGGACGCGACGGACCGCCGACGTGCTGATTCGAACCGACGCGGACGGAACGACGATTGCCGTCGACGGTCGAGAACTCCGCTTCGATACCCTCACGACCGGCGACGGGATGGAGGTGACCACATGAGCACGGACGCATCCGGACGGACCGACGAGCGAATGCGCTCGATCGAGACGGACGGGACTGCCGGCCCCCGATTTGGGGCAGCCCGCTCGATCGCACTAGCCTGTGTGGTGGTCCTGACGGCGTCGTACGTGAGCGTTCTCTACGGGATCACACAGATCGTCGGCGGTAGTCGGGCACTGTTCGCGGTCGTCGTGGTGATGCTCGTCGCGGCGACGGCGCTTGCACGACTGATTCGGCCGCCGACTGCGGCGGCCCTCGCGCTGGCAGCGGCCGGGATCGGGTTCGCCTATTACTTCGCGTCGGCCGGCGTGGACCCGAGCATCGTCGTGACGGCAGCCGGCACGATCGTCTCGGATACCGTCGCGCTCGTGACCGGCCTTCCCCTCCTCCGAATGGTACAGGCTGGCGTCTGGACGCTGGGATTCGTCCCCGCCCCCGTCTTCCTCTCGTGGTATCTCGCCATGCGTGGCCGGTACGGACTCGCCGTCGTTCCCGGCGGGGCCGCGCTCGGCTTTCTCGTGTTGACCGGCGATGCAGGCACGCACGTCACCGTGGTCGGCACCCTCGCCGCCATCGGTGCCGTCGCTGCCGGCGAACTCGAGCGCCGCGGCGGTTCACTCCGGCAGGTGGACCTGCTCGCGGCGCTGTTCGCGCTCGCCGTCGTCCTCTCGCTTTCAGTCACGGTCGTCCCCGGTCAGCCGGCGGCGCCGACCCACCTCTCCCAGGGCGAGCCCGGCACGCTCGAGGCGACGCTCGATACCGCGCCCCAGCGGTCGGGGATCGCCGGGGAGGTCGAACTCTCGCCGGCAGTTCGGTTTACCGTCGAGTCGGACCAGCGATCGTACTGGCGGACCGGCGTCTACGATCGGTTCACCGGCGACGAGTGGGTCCGAACCGGTCGGAGCAGCCGGTACGACGGCGACCTCGCGTCACCGCCGAGCGACGTCGAGACGGTCGAACAAACCATCACCCCCGAGACGGAGCTGGGCGTCATGCCCGTCGCGCCACAGCCGATCGCCCTCGAGGGCGACGTGACGCGACGGACGACCGTTTCGGGACACGGCCAGCCACGCCCTGACACGCCACTGTCGGCAGGCGAGAGCTACACCGTCGTGAGTGGGGTCGTCGATCCCGATCCGGCAGCGCTCCGGGCTGCAGGAACGGACTACCCCGACGCGGTGACCGATCGCTACCTGCAGACGCCAGAAAGCACCTCGAGCGAGTTCCGAACGCGAACCGCCGAGATCACGGCCGACGCCGAGACCCCGTATGACACCGCGGTCTCGATCGAGCGCCACCTTGACTCCTCGAAGGAGTACTCGCTGTCGGTCACTAAACCCGACGGCAACGTCGCTGAGGAATTCACGACGGAGATGGAGGCGGGCTACTGCGTCTACTTCGCGACGGCGATGACGCAAATGCTCCGCACCGAGGGGGTTCCGGCCCGCTACGTCACCGGCTACACGAGCGGCCAGCAAGTCGACGACGATACGTACGTCGTCCGCGGGCTCGACGCCCACGCCTGGGTCGAGGTCTACTTTCCAGAGCACGGCTGGGTCCGGTTCGATCCGACGCCGGGCGACGGCCGCGAGGACGTCCACACCGACCGGCTCGAGCAGGCCCGCGAAACCGGCGACGAAGACGTAGACACCGGGGACAGCGCCGACGTGATGGACCCCGACGAGCCATCCGACCCCACCAGTGACGAATCCATCACGCAACCCGAGCCCAACGAAACGACCGATCCGGACGAACCGAACGAATCGTCACCGACGAATCAGCGCAACGAGACGAACGAGACACCGTCTGACCCACCGTCTGACCCCGCCACCGGTACGACCGACACCGACTCGGCGAATGAAAGCCCGCTCGTCCCGATCACGCGGGAAACCGCCGCGCTCGGGCTCGTGGCCCTCGTCGGCCTCGCGACGGGCGCTCGCCGAACCGACGCAGCGACGCGACTTCGGCGCGAACTCGGACTCTACTGGCACGGCCGCCGGCGCGATCCCAATCGGGACGCCGAACGCGCGTTCGCCCGCCTCGAGCGCTTGCTCGCCCGCCAGTATCGGCCCCGTCGCAGGTCGGAGTCGGCTCGTGCGTACCTGCAGGCACTGTCGGCGACCGACACGGACGACGCACCGTCGATCGACCCGCGAATCGAGCGCGTCGTCGACTACTACGAACGAGCGACCTACGGAACCGGCGTCAGTCGGGCGCAAGCCGATGAAGCGATCGCGATCGTCGACGACCTCACACGGGATCGAATCCCAGTGATCAATCGACTACGATGAGACGAGTACCCGATCGTATTCCGTGTGGGAGACGGTATCGAGAACGCCCATGGGCGTCCAGTCGACGGGAACGGTCCCACTCACTGAAAAAGAACCACGCGAGAGCATGCGGGTCCCGATAGTGTTTAATATGCCCGTTTCATACCAACGAACGTAATGTCGGAAGTCTGCTCGACGTGCGGGCTGCCCGAGGAACTCTGCGTCTGCGAGGACGTGGCCAAGGGCCAACAGCAACTCAACATCCGCATTGACGAGCGCAGATACGGGAAAGAGGTAACGATAGTCGAAGGATTCGATCCGAAGGACGTCGATCTGGACAGTCTCTCGTCGGATCTCAAATCGAAGTTCGCCTGTGGCGGCACCGTCGAGGACGACCAGATCGAGCTCCAGGGGAACCACACCGGCCGCATCGAGGAGTTCCTTCGGGACCGCGGCTTCAACGTCGCCTAATGCCCGCGATGCTCTGAGACGACTTCCGAACCCACGACCGCGTCGCAGCCCTACTACGTTCTTTTATACCGCTCTCGAGTAGTCGCCACGCTGTCGGTCGACGGGCCTGCTGCCCGTCCGCCTCGATCAGAACGGGGACTCGCGCGTGGCCGATTCCGCATTCTCCGCGTCCTCACGGACGAGGCCGAACTTCATGCCGTACTTCTCGAGGCCACCTTCCATGCTCTCGACGCGGGCGTCGGCAGTGCCCTCGTAAGAGCCGATGAGCTGTGCGGCCTGGACACTCGCCTTGCCGTGTGGACAGACCGTGACGATGTGGTCGGCGTCCTCGAGTTCGTCGACCCGACTCGTGAGTTCGTGAAACGGGATATTCTCACTGCCGGGAATGTGGCTGTGCTCGAAGGCTCGCTCGTCGCGAATGTCGACGATACGAACGTCGGCATCGTCCTCGAGAAGGTCATTGACCTCGCCGGTGGAGATTTCGCCGTCCATTAGCGACGTATTGGACCGCGGACCGAATAAGGACACGGGTCCCGACACCCGGTGCGAATCGATCGAGCGCGACAGCCGACGGCACTACAGGAGCCCGTCCTCTTTGGCCAGCAACAACGCCGACAGCGTCGAATCGTTTGCCGGCTGTTCCCGAGCACGCTCGAGGGCCTCGCTCACCGGCACCGTCGTCACCTCGAGGAACTCGTTGTTGTCGAGTTCCCGCTCGCCCGGCTCGAGCCCCTCGGCGTAGACGACGCCGCGGTCGTGGCGCAAGACACCGGTCGCGACCGCGTACTCCTGGAGGAGCGCGGTACTCGTGGGTCGAAAGCCAGTCTCCTCCTCGAGTTCACGGGTCGCCGCTTGCGTGTAGGACTCGTCGTCCTCGACGATTCCCGCCGGCAACTCGAGATGCGTCTCGCGGATCGTCGGCCGGTACTGTTCGACGAACAGGAGTCGGTCGTCATCGCCATCCGCGGTGTCAGTACCTGTCTCCGCGAGCACGCCGGCATCGATCCGCGCGACCACGACCACTGCCGGTGGGAGATCCGCCCAGTAGTAGCGCTTCTCGGTGCCATCCGGCTGCTCGAGGCGGTCGTAGCCGCCGTCGTACCAGCCCGTTTCGTACTCCGTTCGCTCCTCGAGTAGCTCCCAGTCGTCCGGTACGGTCATCGGCGAACGATACGGGCGCGAGCGGATAAGAGGTGGTGATCGTGCCGGCGGCGACCCGGCCACGCTGTTAGACGCGGTCCCGATACAGCCGCCCGAACGCCTGCCGACGAAGCGTTGCAACAGCTGCCGCTTCCTCGTCCTGGAACGTCGCTGCGACGGCCTCGTCGTCGGGGCCGACGTGCCAGACGACGCGGTCGACGGCCTCGTGGCCCACCGTCGTCACCGCACCGTCGTAGTCCGCGCGCCAGTCGTCGAACTCCTCGCGGCTGCCGACGTGTACCTCGAGTAAGCTCGCAAAAAGCGCGTCACGGGCGGTTTCGACGACGTCGCCGGTGACACGCTCGTCGTACTCCTCGCGGTCGAACGCCATCGCCTTCGCGACCTCGCGGACGACCGTCTGGGCTGCAGGACCGACGGATTCGTACTGCGCCCGCGCGTCTTCGGCCGACTCGAAGGCAAACGTCCCTTCGGTATGCATATCCGGCCAGTCGAGCGACTGGCAGTTACGCGTTTTCGTTCTCGTCGGCGTCGTGCTCGGAGTCGGTCTGCATCTCACGCGTCAGTTCGGCGGCTTCCTGCAGGACACGCTCGGTCTCGGCAGTCATCGATCCGCGTCCGGGTTGGCGACTCTGGCGTGCGATGCCCGCCTCGAGCGAGTCGGGGCGACCGGGCTCGTGGCCGTGACCGTGATCGTGGCCGCCCGCATCGAACTCGGGCGTGTCGATTTCCTGGGCGTGTGGACGAACGCGCTCGCCGAGTTCGTCTGGCGTGCAGTCGCTCCAGTCTGGCGCGTATTCCTCGAGCCACGCGCGATGGTCGTCGCGGCCGAGCGACGCGGTGATCGCAAGGTGGTTCGCGAGGTGTACTGCGTCTGCCTCCTCGGTGTCACAGACCGGACAGGCGTATCCCATACCCGAGCGTACGGCTCCGGACGGTAAAACGTCCCGCAACTTGCTATCCCATTTTCCGGATCATCACGATCGCGTCCTCGCCGTCAGCATAATAGCTGGGAACTCGCCGCAACGGCTCGAAGCCGAACTTCCGATACAGTCGTTTCGCCCCGTCGTTCGACCGCCGCACCTCGAGTTTGACCGTGTCGGCACCGTGGGCCGCGAGCACGCCGAGCGACCGGGAGAGCAACGTGGAGGCGACGCCCGCTCGACGGTGATCAGGATGGACGGCGACGTCTTTGACGTGGCCGAGCGCGCGGCCGATCTGCTGTGTGACGTCGGCGACGACGTAGCCAGCGATCTCGCCATCGACTTCGGCGACGAGAAACCCGGGTTCGCCGAGGAACCGCTCGAAGGCATCGTACGGCCAGGCCTGTGCGAAGGAGGCGTTCTCGATGCGAACCACTGCAAGGAGATCCGCACGCTCTGCGGGCCTGATCAACACCGCCTCGCCATCCTCAGGTGCGGAAGTCGTCACACGTATCGATAACGGGGCGACCGATAAAAGCCGTACGCGTCGCGGCAGCGGCGTCTATCCCGTGAGCCGGCCAGCACGGATCCGGCTGTGGGACCCGCTACTCGTCGGCGAGTTCTTCGTCATCGACCTCGTCGATGTCAGTCGTTGGCTCCTCGTCTTCGGTGCCGGCGTACTGGGTCTGGTCGTCCTCGGAGTCATACAGACTTCTCTCAGTCAGTGTCGGCGCACCCGCGACCCGTCATGCGGGTGCGCCGAGAACCAGTGATAGCAGCCCGTCTCAGTGTCGTCAGTCACGGGAATCACTCGGCGGGGATCGCGTCCATCTCGAACGTCTCAGTGAGTTCTTTCAGTTCGTCCAGTGCGTCTTGCTCTTCCCGGAGGTTCTCCTCGAGCAGATCGACCGCCTCGTCCATGCCGAGCTGGTCCGCGAGCGGGATCTGGTTCCCGTAGGCGGCGATCTCGTAGTGTTCGGTCTTCTCGGCGGCCGCCATATTGTGGTAGTCCATCACCTCCCGGGACGGATCCATCGACGTGAACTCCTCGTATTCCTCGATCAACCCCTCGATACCTTCGCACTCCTCTTTCTCTGGTGGCTCACCGACCATCTCGAAGACCTCCTCGAGCCGGTCGATGTGACCCTGGGTCTCCTCACGGTGCTCCGAGAACGCCTGCGCGATCTCGTCGTGGTCGGTATTCTCCTCGAGGTCCGCAAGCGCGTCGAGGAGTTGGTGTTCCGCGTGGTAGATGTCTTCGAGGCCATGCTCGAACAACTCCTGAATCGTCTCCATGCTCATGTGTGACCGGTCGAGCGTTCGCCGGCCGCGCGCCGGCTCGAGGCGCCAGCAAACAGAGGCCAATCGAGTACCATTTAGACCGAATGCAGTCGTAATTATCACAGAAGACGCCTCTCAGCACCACAGATCATGATACTAAAAGACACGATTTGCTGCGACGAGCGCCCCATCTAGCGGTCGTATTTGCCGCACCTCTGCCGATGGCAACCGCCCCCTGATTCGAGGAGGGGTACGGGAAATCAGGGGTTCCAGCGCACGAGCGCCGGCATTCGCCATCGTTCCCGCCGGCACTGTCGTCTCCGACAGCCAGGACACACCGAGACGGCCGAAAAGGCAGAACGCGATCGGCTCGAACCGATCGACGCCCAGCGCTATGGTGGTCGGAACCGTCTGCTCATCGCGGACTGCCGGTCGACCGACACCGCTGTTGCGAGTGGCCACGGGCTGTCGAGTCGACACGACAACAGTCAGCCCCCGCTCGAGGGTGCTCGCGGCAACTCCGCTTTTCAGGGCCTCGAGCCGTTCGCGCTCCGTTCGTTTCGAACGTGCCGGTCGTCGGAGATAGCGGCATAATCGACCCATAAGACAGAGCACGGGTATCTCTTGCAGCCGAGACGAGGCTTATGCCAGCAGGATTCGAAAGGCCGTCGATGACTGACGCAGCCGAATGCAACCCAGAGCCGGTCGAGCAAGAACCGACGGACCGCGACGACGCACACCTCGCCGACATCGAAGAAGGGGCTGGCTGTACGGAAATCTGGGAGCACCTCGCCGAGAAGCGCGAAGAGTAACTCCCCTCTCGTCCAGACAATGAGCTTTTTGATGCGAACCACCTATTTAGGCTCATGACCGACAATCGACCCGGTGACGGCTCACGCCGCCACGGCGAGAACGGTCGATCGATCCCGACGGACCGTGAATCGCCCGTCGGTGCACCAGTGATCCGGGGCGACGAATCGGTCACCGGAACCCGCGCCCGCGAGGCCGTTCAGTTCGATCCCGACGATCCCGACAGTCTCGCCGACGCCGCCGAAACCGTTCGCCAGTTCGCCGCTGGCAAGACCACCGACGACCACCTCTATATGCTCCGCGGTGCAGCCGCCTGTGCCGCCCTCGTCCGTGGCGAAGGCTCGTACAAAGCCGCTGCCGAACGCGCCGGTGACGAGACGACTGTCTCGTTCATTCGGAAGTGGGCCCGCGTCCACGATCTCCCCCGATCGGTCCGCAAACAGGTCGCGCTCGGTCAAATCGCACCGACCGCTGCCAAACACATCGCCCGCGTCGGTGGCGAAGCACGACTGTTGCTCGCGTGGGCCACCCTCGACGGCGATCTTACCGTCCGTGATGTTCGCAGTATCGCCAGTAAAGTCAACGATGGCGTGTCGATCGAGCAGGCACTCGCCGAACACGACGTCGTCCTCGGCGAACTCGAGCTCACGCTCTCGCCACCGACCTACCGCGATCTCCGGCGGCGTGCCTCTCTTGATGGCGTCGAACCAGGCCAGCTCGTCACGGACGCACTCGAGGACTACTTCGACTAACCGGCCTGCGCGCCGATCAAGAAAGAAACGTTTAACCGGTCCTCCCCAAAAGAAAGAACCACAGGGCCGGTAGCTCAGTCTGGCAGAGCGTCTGGCTTTTAACCAGACGGTCGCGTGTTCAAATCGCGCCCGGCCCGCTTTTGAGACGAACACTTTTGTGAGGAGCAACGCGACCACCGTGAGTTGAATGCAGAGAGAGCGCCATCTCGCGAACGGTGTGTCGAGGAACCGATCACTAGTGCGTTCAAATCGCGCCCGGCTCGCTTTCCTATCGCGACCACACACGTACACACTCGGTAACCAAACCACTCACAACCTGTACACGAGCAGCCCCATCTCAACGTCAGGCCGTTGTGCAGACTCTCGAGTCGACTGTCGCGCCGCTGTGCTCGAGCGCGGACGAATGCATCGCACGGAAGACCATATCAACTGATTCGATCGGTTCGGAGAACTTGTCAGTGCTGTCGTACACGGAAGAGAAGAATTTCCAAGATCTAATCGTCTTGGACTTCTGGATAACGTGTGAGAGCCAAGGGCCGGATTTGAACCGGCGGTGGGCGGCTCTGCAGGCCGCTGCGTTCGGCCGGACTCTGCCACCTTGGCGCATCTTATCGTTGTTACTGCGTTCGTTTAAGCGTAGCGGTACGGAACAGCCCGTGTCTGAAATTGTGCCGTGAATATACGCAGAAAACCCCACACAGCCAGTGCTAGAGCGGTGGCTGTGGAGGGTTGAAGTATGAGTGGGGGCGGCGAAACGAGTTTCCCAGAGGGTCGCCCACTCCAGTACTCACCGTAACGCAGGCGGGCTT
>NZ_JBHUDI010000003.1:331006-470894 GCF_042678045.1 Haloarchaeobius amylolyticus | reverse complement strand
CGCTTCCTCTCCGCCCTCCCGCTCGCTTCGCTCGCGCTTGAGGACGGAGGCTCCGCGCTACCGCGTGCTGAGCTTCGGGCGATCAGCTCATGAATAGCCGTCGGTCGGCACGCTCGTGGCGCATGCTCTCGATTTCGACCAGCGGGGCAAAGGTAGTCAGCGTCTCGAGGTCGGCCTCGGCGTATTTCGCACAGACGTCCTCGACGATGGGCAGCAGGTTGGCCAGCTGCGATTGGATGGCCGTGTGACCGAACCGGCCGAGCCGCTGGGCCGCTCCGAGTAGTTCGGTGACGAACGAGTACGCGCCGACGAGACATGCCGCTCGCCGTTCGAGGCCGGCACACTGGGTCACGACGCCGAGCACGACTGGATACTGCCCACGAGCCATCCCTTCGTCGACTGTGTTGGTATACGCTGCAGCCGCACCATCGATGTCCGCGGTCTCGAGCAGTTCCTCGTCGGTGTCCGCGAGTAACTCGAGCAATTTGCTGCCGGCCTTGCTCGAACTCGCGCGAAACTCCGCAGGAAGCGTCGCGGCGGAGAGGCGATCGTCGGCGGCCAGGATTCCCTCGAGGTCGTCGGCTGCAGCCGCGCCGTGGGCGTTCGCCAGTGCGACCGTCTCGGCCGGGCCGACGACGCGCCGGAGATATGCCTCGACGAGCGCGCCGAGTTCATCAGCCGTCCCGATCCGTCCGTCGGCGACGTACTGTTCGATGCCGTACGAGGCGGTGTACGTGCCGACCGGCAGGAATGAATCGGCGAGCCGCATCGCCGTCAGGAAGGCCGCGTCATTCATGACTGTGGTCGTGCCCGTGGCCGTGTTCGTGTGAACCCGAGTCGTGATGATGGACGCCCATGCCGTGGTCGTGTTCGGGTTCCTGATCGACATCGATCGCCTCGTGTCCCTGATCTTGTGGCTCGTCGTCGATGAACAGCGTCGCATCGACCTCGTCATAGTACGTCGATGCATCTTCGGGGACGTAGTCGCCGACGACGGCTTCGACGATGTGCCTGTCGGCCTCGAGGGGGACGTACACGAGGCCACCGTCGATCGCGATATCCCAGTGCTGGTTACCGACCCGGTGGCCGAGTTCGACGGCGGCAGCCATCGCGTCCGAAGTGGGGTCAGGTAACTCGACGACGTAGACTTCCCGGGATCGGAACGTCACGATCGCGGCTCGGTCATCGTCAAGAAAGAGGATATCGCCCTCCCTGAGCTCCGGACGGTCAACGAGCACGCCGAGATCGGTTCCGGCATCGGTTTCGACTCGGAGGCGGGACTTCCTGCGCTTGGTGGCGTCGAGCACGACCCGCTCGAGTGTGCCGGCATCCTCGTGAGCCGCGACTTGGTCCTCGAGATCAGGATTATCATAGCGGTTGCCGACGATGCCGTCGATTCGACGCATCAGTACCTCCTGTCGGCGGGTGCGCCGACTCCAAGTATCGCCCGTCGCGCCTCGTCCCACGCGGCGGTCACCGCCTCGGTGACGTCCGCGCTCCGGTGGCCGAGGACGCGGACCGCGACGCCGGCCCCACAGGACAGTTCCGACGCACCGGCCGTCGTCGCCTTGAGCGAGGCGAGCCGATCGTGAACGCGATCCGACAGCGACGCCGCGTCCTCGGCAGGAGCCAGGACGTACAGCGTGCCTACGATCCCGTACTCGTCGACGGTCGCCGGATCGCGCGGGTCACGCTCGTCGGGCCGCAGATCGATCGCATCCGTACACACGAGCTGACCGTCACACCGGGCGTCGAAGCGACTATAGTAGTGGTCGAACGCGAACGGCTCGTGGTCGGAGAGCCCGTCCGGGATCAGGACGTCGCCGACGATGGCCGACGCCGTCTCCGCGAGCTCCACGGAGGTCGTCTGGAGACACCGTGCGTCCTCGTTCAGGATCGTCGGGCCGGGCACGTACTCGAGGTGGGCGTCCGCCCCGACTTCCAGCGTCGCGTCGAGATGGGCGTAGTTCGCGCGCATGCTGTGGACCTTCGTCGCGCTCTGGGTCGTCACGTGGGCCCGCGCGTTCGCACGCGCGGTGACGTCGATGCTGTGTCGGTCCCCCTGGGCGACGCCGCCGGTCGGCTCCTGGAGACACAGCGTCGTCAGCCCCGGAGCCGGATCGCTATCCAGCGTGCCGGTCAGGTGATAGGGCACTTTCGCATAGTCGCGCAGCAACCGGGTCTCCTCGCCCGGTTCGCGGACGAGCGTCGCTTCGAAGACGCCGTCTTTTCCTGGTCCGAACGCCGGCGCCTGCTCGAGCGTCTCGTCGCCGTACTCCTCGAAGGCGTGTGGTACAGCAGTCATACGAACAGCGCGTTCTCTTCGATGTGCTCGACGACCGCGTCGATGCCCTCCTCAGCCTTGCAGTCGGTGAAACAGGTGGGATCGTCGCCGCGGACCTGTGCGGCGTCGCGTCGCATCACCTCGAGGTCGGCGTCGACGTGTGGCGCGAGGTCGGTCTTGTTGACGACCAGCAGGTCGGCCTGAGTCACGCCTGGGCCCCGTTTCCGGGGAATATCGTCGCCCTCGGCGACGCTGATGACGAACACGAAGTAGTCGGCGAGTTCGGGGTTGAACGTCGCCGCGAGGTTGTCGCCACCGCTCTCGAGTAACACGACATCCAGGTCGGGATAGGCCTCAGTGAACGCGTCGATAGCCGCGAGGTTCATCGAGGGGTCCTCGCGGATGCCGGTATGGGGACAGGCACCAGTCTCGACGCCTTCCACAAGGTCCGGCGGGAGCACGCCTTCGAAAGACTCTCGAAGTCGGTCGGCGTCCTCCTGGGTCATGATGTCGTTTGCGATGACGCCGACGTTGTAGCCGGCGTCGTCCAGCCGGGGAACGAGCCGTTTCACCATGGCAGTCTTGCCGGACCCAACGGGACCGCCGAGTCCGACGGTCGCAACGTCTCTGTGTCCCATTAGTCTGCCACCTGCGCTGCGTTGTCGGCCCGGATCGGGTCGTGGATCGTCACGAGCTTCGTCCCGTCGGGGAACATCGGCTCGACCTGTACCATGTCGATCATCTCGGGCACGCCGTCCATCACGTCCTCGCGGGTCAACAGCGTCGTCGCCTCCTTGCGGATCTCGGCGACGGACATCCCTTCGCGGGCGCGTTCGCAGGCCCAGTCGGAGATGTACGCCACCGTCTCGGGGTGGTTGAGTGCGATGCCGCGGTCTTTCCGGCGGCGGGCCAGTTCCGCCGCCATGAAGATCGTCAGTCGTTCCCGTTCTTTCGGTGTGAGGTTCATAGGTGGTACCGCTGTGCGAGCGCGATTTCCTCGGCCGGCTCACACGTCACGTGCTCGCCGTCGATCGATACTTCGAACGTCTGAGCGTCGATGTCGATGTCGTCGGGGCAGTAGTCGTTGTGGACCATGTCCGACTTCCGAACCGATCGAGTGCCGGTGACCGGCCGGACCGGCGTCTCGAGCCCGTATGCCTCGCCGACATCGTTCTCGGCGGCCGCCTCGCTGACGAAGGTCACCGATAGGGCGTGTTTGGCCTTGCCCATCGCGCCGGCACGGGGGCGCATCTCGACCGGTTCGCAGGTCATGAGCGAACCGTTGGCCTCGCCCATCTGACTGTAGACGGGGAAGCCACCCTTGATAACACACGTGGGCTTGATACCGAAGAACTCGGGATCCCACAGGACGAGATCGGCCAGCTTGCCCGGTTCCAGCGAGCCAACGTAGTCGTCGATGCCCGCGACGATTGCGGGGTTGATGGTGTACTTGGCCACGTACCGTTTGATGCGTGCGTTATCGGCGTCGGTCCCTTCGTCTGCGGGCAGCGGGCCGCGTTGCTGTTTCATTTTATCCGCCGTCTGCCAGGTCCGGGAGATGACCTCGGCCATCCGACCCATCGCCTGCGAGTCGGAGGTCATCATGCTGATCGCTCCCTGATCGTGGAGAACGTCCTCGGC
The DNA here is from genome assembly GCF_042678045.1 of Haloarchaeobius amylolyticus. Lineage (GTDB taxonomy): Archaea > Halobacteriota > Halobacteria > Halobacteriales > Natrialbaceae > Natrinema > Natrinema amylolyticus_A. The sequence continues at coordinate 466,969 of NZ_JBHUDI010000003.1, read as the reverse complement.
GGCGATGGTCTCTGCGCGGATGCGCGACTCCGCGAAGGCCACGTCCTCCGGAACGTCCGGGTTGAGGTGGTGACAGACCATCACCATGTCGAGGTGTTCGTCGAAGGTGTTCTCGGTGTAGGGCATCGAGGGGTTCGTCGAGGACGGCAGCATGTGTTCGTGGCCGACCAGCTCGAGCACGTCGGGCGCGTGGCCGCCGCCGGCACCCTCGATGTGGAACGTGTGGATCGCTCGCCCGTCGATAGCGTCGAAGGTCTCCTCGACGAAACCGGACTCGTTCAGTGTGTCCGTGTGGATACACACCTGGACATCGGCCTCCTCGGCGTACTCGAGGCAGGTATCGATCGCGGCCGGTGTCGATCCCCAGTCCTCGTGGAGTTTCAGTCCGCAGGCGCCGGCCTCAACCTGTTCGCGGAGCGTGTCGGGCCGGCTACTGTTGCCCTTCCCGTAGAAGCCGACGTTCATCGGCCATTCCTCGGCGGCTTGCAGGAATCGCTTGATGTTTTGCGGGCCCGACGTGCAGGTGGTCGCGCCGCCGCCGTAGCCGCCGCCGAACATCGTCGTGATCCCGCTCGCCAGGGCATGTTCGAACAGTTGCGGGCTATTGAAGTGGACGTGAATGTCGAGTGCGCCGGGTGTGGCGATCAGACCGTCGGCGGGCACCGTGTCCGTGCTCGGTCCGATGACGAGATTCTCGTCGACGCCGTCCATCGTATCCGGATTGCCGGCTTTACCGATGCCGGCGATCTCCCCGTTTCTGACACCGATGTCAGCTTTCCGGATCCCGAGGATCGGATCGATGACGACGACGTTACTGAAGACCCAGTCGAGGGTTCCGTCAGCTTGCGTGGTCCCTGACTGCATCCCCATGCCGTCGCGCATCGTTTTCCCGCCGCCGAAGACCGCTTCGTCGCCGTAGGTCGCGTGATCGCGTTTGATCTCGGCCAACAGCGACGTGTCGCCGAGTCGGAGCCGATCGCCCTCGGTCGCGCCGAAGAGGTCGGTGTACTCCTCGCGCGCGAGCTCTCGGCTCACTCTTCGATCCCTCCGTATCCCTGTTCTGCCGCGTGCTCGAGCGCACGCTCACGCGTTTCCTCGTCGTCGAGTGGTCCATCGACGAGGCCGCCCATGCCGTAGACAACGCGGTCGCCACCGATGGCGACGAGGTTGACGTCCCGCTCGGTTCCGGGTTCAAAACGGATCGCGGTGCCCGCCGGAATGTCGAGTCGCATGCCGTAGGCCGTCTCCCGGTCGAACGCGAGTGCGGGGTTCGTCTCGAAGAAGTGGTAGTGTGAGCCGACCTGCACCGGCCGGTCGCCGGTGTTCTCGACGGTGACCGTCGCCATCTCCCGGCCGGCGTTAATCTCGACGGGGTCGCTATCAGTGAGCAACTCGCCGGGGACGAACTCGCTCACGACCACGCCACCTCCGTCCGAGGACGGGATTGGCGCCGCTCCAGGTACGCACCGGTAGATATCGATTGCATCGTTTTGAGGAGGTTACTCCGACGAACTCGACAGTGTGCGTACGAACTCGCGAACGCGCTCGGAGTAAGCTGCCCCGAGCCCTGCGACGAACGTGAGGAAACTCGCGACGACGATCGGCATGAGGTTCGGGTGTTCTGTACCAGTATGCAGTAGTGCGTCGAACATACGTTCCCCTCTGTGCTGGATAGTACATAGTATGGCTATTCATGCGATATTTTCCAAGACGAATCTACAAACAATACATTTGTTCTGATATTCCATGATAAGTGATCGATATGCTCGAGTTTAATCAGATATTACGTCGAAGGATGTCTGGCTGGACAACTACCGAATGGCACTGTCGGTATCGTTCCTTCCGCTGCGGTAGCACCACGGAGGATGGACGTTCGTTTCGAGTATTCGTTTGTTCGCGCCACATCCGTATAAGGAAAAGAATACTCTGCCTATTGTACAGTCGTGTTTGGCCATGTGTGGACAATATATCGAAAATTCTTATATACTGACTATGATTGTCGAGCCAGTGTGGAAATGACTGGATATTCGGGTGTCTTTCAGCCCAAATTCGGTGCGTTAGTGGAACTGATTGTTCGTCTCCGTAGCCGTGGTGATCGTCTCCATGCGTAACGTCTCTCGACGCTCGATATTGTCGGCCGGAGGGGCGGGCCTCGGCGCGGCTCTCGCCGGCTGTATGGGATCTGGCGGCTCCGACGGGCCGACCGTCGGGATTCTCGAGGATCGTTCGGGTAACTTCCAGCTCAACGGGACGTCGAAGTGGCAGGCGACGCGGCTCGCAATCGAAGAGATCAACGACGACGGTGGCATCCTCGGCGAGGAGATCCAGATCGAGGATCCCGATCCGCAGTCGGACAACGAACGGTACCAGGAACTGACCGAGCAGATGATCCTCAAACACGAGGTCGATGCCCTCTGGGCCGGCTACTCGAGTGCGACCCGCGAGGCGATCCGGCCGATGATCAACGATTACGACCAGCTGTACTTCTACACGACCCAGTACGAAGGCGGGGTGTGTGACGACACGATCTTCCCGGTGGGCGCGACCGCTCGCCAGCAACTCGGCGCGGTGACGCCGTACCTGGCCGAAGAGTACGGTGAGGACATCTACATCATCGCAGCCGACTACAACTTCGGCCAGCTATCGGGTGACTGGGTCAATGTCATCGCCGACGAGAACGACTACAACATCGTCGGCGAGGAGTACATCCCGCTGGACGAGACCGACTTCTCGTCGGTCATCAACCGGATCCAGGCCGAAGATCCCGACTTCGTCATGTCGATGTTGGTCGGATCCAACCACGAGAACTTCTACGATCAGCGGGACGCCAACGACATGCTGATCCCTATCGGCACCTCCACGACGATGGCTCAGGGCCACGAGCACATCCGTTACGAACCCGACGCCCTCACCGATGTCTACGCCGGCGTCAGCTACATGGAGGAACTCGGCGACGAGCGCGGCGAGGGCTTCGTCGAGGACTTCTACGACCGATGGCCCGACGCCAACTACCTCAACCAGGAGGCCCAGAACAACTACTTCTCGGTGTACATGTGGCGCGATGCCGTCGAAGCGGCCGGCACCTTCGATCAGGAGGCAGTCATTGAGGAACTCGAGAATGGCATGGAGATCGAGGCTCCCTCGGGCACCATCGAACTCGACGGCGCGACCCACCACATGACGCACAAGATGCGCGTCGCACACGCCGACGAGAATCACGAGATCAGCTTCGACGCCGAACAGTTCATCGAGCCGACCTTCCTCCGCGAGGAGGTTCAGGGTGGCGATGGCTGTGATCTGCGCGAGGAGTCCAAACAAACCCAGTACGAGCCCGGCGACGTCTACGACGTATGACGATGATTGAACACAAGCAGATCGGACTCAGCGGTGATCGCCTGTGACTGCGAGCGTAGCGGCAGGATCGACGGCAGTGTTGCCGGTCTACGACGGGCTGTCCCTGCTGTTTCAGTTCCTGAACACCTTCGGGTTTATCGTCTTGGTGACGGTCGGCCTGGCGGTTATCTTCGGAATGATGGGCGTCATCAACCTCGCCCACGGGGAGTTCATCCTCATCGGTATCTACGGAACGGCACTGGCGTATCACGCCGGCGCACCGCTCCCACTCGCGATGATCGCAGGCGTTACCGTGACAACCGTCTTCGGTGTCGTCGTCGAGCGACTCATCGTGCAGCATCTCTACGACCGCCTGCTGGATTCGATGGTCGCGACCTGGGGGCTCGCTCTAGTGGTCGCACAACTGCTGCTCATCGCCTTCGGGTCCAGCCTCGACAGCATCTCGACGCCGATGGGCAACGTCGCATACGGGCCGTACACCTCGTCGATTTACCGGAGCGTGTTCCTGCCGGCGGCCGCCCTGGTCGTTCTCGGCGGCCTGTACCTCCTGTTCACTCGGACGGAATTCGGCGTAAAAGCCAGGGCGACCATCGAGGACCCCGAGACGGCGCGTGCGATGGGTGTCGACACCGACCGGATGTATATCACGACGTTCGCCATCGGGTCGGCACTCGCGGGGCTGACCGGCGCGCTGTATGCCCCTGCTATCGGCGCGATCACGCCCGACCGCGGGAGCACCTTCCTCGTCGAGTCGTTCGTCGCCGTCGTCGTCGGTGGCTCGTCGGTCGTCGTTGGAACGCTGTCCGCGTCGACGCTCCTGGGGCTGGTCAATGCGGTGTTCAGCTGGCAACTCGGGACCTTCATTGGCCTGATGGCAATGCTACTGGTCGCGATCGTCCTACTCCGGCTGCTTCCAGACGGTATTACGGGATACGTCGAGAACTGGCGTGACCGTCAGAGGGCCGAGCAATGACTGGCATCGACTCGCGCGACTCGAGTATGGGACCGATTGCCCGGGTTCGCGACCGTCTCGAGGGACCGAACACGCTCGGTAACTCCACGCCGTTCTGGGCCGTCTTCGCGGTGGCCGTCGTCGCTCTCGCAGCCTATCCCCAGTTCGTAGGGCTGTACGCGGTCCTGACGTCCACGAAATACTTCGCGCTCGCGTTTCTGGCGGTGAGCCTGACGGTCGTCTGGGGCTACTGCGGCGTCCTCAGCTTCGGGCAGGTCGCCTTCTTCGGCATCGCCGCCTACACGTTCGGCATCATCGGCGTGAACTTCTCGTCGGCAAGCGGGATCACGGCCGCACTCGTCGGCGCGGTCGCCACCGGAACACTGTTCGCGCTGGTGCTCGGCTACTTCATGTTCTACGGCGGCGTCAGCGACGTCTACGTCACCATCATCACGCTCGTCGTGGCGCTGGTGTTGAATACGTTCATGGCCCAGACGGCCGGCAGTGAGTGGGCCGTCGGCGAGGCCCAGCTCGGCGGATTCAACGGGATGCCCGACATTCCGGACCTCGTCGTCGGCATCGGCGAGACGAGTCTCGAGCTCGGCGACATCATCCCACTGTACTACGCGCTGCTCGTGGCGCTCGTCGTCACGTACCTTGCGTTGCGCGTCCTCGTTAACAGCCGGTTCGGAATGACGATGGTCGCTATCCGCGAGGACGAACAGCGAACCGCCACCTTCGGCTACGACATCGCGTTCGTGAAACTCGTCGCGTTCACGATCGGTGGCGCGCTCGCGGCCATTGGCGGCGTTTTCTACGCCGCCTGGGGGAACTACGTCGACCCGACCGTCTTCGGCGTCCAGTTCGCTGCGCTGCCCGTGGTGTGGGCCAGCGTCGGCGGTCGCGAATCGCTGCTCGGGACCGTCGGCGCGACGCTGGCCATCGAGCGGCTGCGAACCGGACTGACGGAAGGCGTCGGCCCGCTCGGACCCGAATGGGCGTTCGTCATCATCGGCGGCTTGCTGCTGACTGTCATCCTGTTCATGCCAGCAGGTGTCGCACCGTCTCTCGACCGACTTGGAACGCGGCTACTCGAGCGCGTCGGGGACCGTTCATCCAGCCGTCCAACGGAGGAAGCAGTCGAATGACCACCTCACTCACCGACCAATCACGAACTGCCGTCGCCAGCCACCGGTGGCTCATCGTCGGAGGTGACGCATCGTGAGCACGCCCGGCGATCCGAACGTCAGGGTCACGCCCGCCGTGGCGGCGACAGGTCCCGACCAGGATACGGTATTAGCGACAGAGAACCTCACCAAGCGCTTCGGCGGACTGACCGCCGTCGATAGCGTCGACTTCACGGTCGACGAGGGCGAGCTACAGTGTCTCATCGGCCCCAACGGGGCCGGCAAGTCCACGCTGCTCGAATTGATCACCGGACAGCTCTCGCCGACTGAAGGCCACGTCTACTTCGACGGCACCGATCTCACCGCCATGCCGGCGCACGAGCGCATCAACGCGGGGCTCAGCGTGAAGTTCCAGTCGCCACACATCTACGAAGATCTCACCGTCGCACAGAACCTGCAGATCCCACTCCAGCGGACCGACCACGACGACATCCGCGCGGTGGCCCGCGAGACCCTCGAGGAAGTCGACCTCGCCGACCGGGCCGACACCCCCGCCGGCGACCTCTCGCATGGGCAACAACAGCGCCTCGAGATCGGGATGGCGACGACGCTCGAGCCGACGCTGATGTTGCTCGACGAACCCGTCGCGGGCATGTCGGTCGAAGAGACCGCGAGCGTCGCCGACCTGATCCGATCGCTCAATGACGATGGGATGGCGTTCGTCGTCATCGAACACGACATGGAGTTCGTCCGCAAGATCTCCGATCAGGTGACGGTGCTGAACCAGGGGTCGATCTTCCGGCAGGGCCCCATCGAGGAGATCGAGGCGGACGAGGCCGTCCAGCGTATCTACCTGGGGGAAGACGCATGACCCTCGAGATCACGGACCTCACGGCAGGCTACGAGGGGACACCCATCCTTCGGGACGTGAGCTGTCACGTCGACGAGGGCGAGATCGTTGGGATCATGGGCAAGAACGGCGTCGGAAAGACGACCCTGTTGAAGACGGTGATGGGCCTGCTCGAGCCCGATACCGGCACGGTTCGGTACCGTGATGAGGATATCACCGACCGATCCGCCGACGGGCGTGCGGGACTGGGCATCGGCTACGTCCCGCAAGGCCGGGACGTCTTCCCCGGGCTGACCGTCGAGGAGAACCTCTTAATCGGTGAAAACGTCGGAAACGGTGATACGACGCTGTACGACCGCGTCTATGAGTACTTCCCGATCTTAGAGGAGCGGGCCGACCAGGACGCCGACACGATGAGTGGCGGCCAACAGCAGATGCTCGCGATCGGGCGTGCACTCGTCGGCGATCCCGATCTGTTGTTAGTCGACGAACCCTCGGAGGGTGTCCAGCCCTCGATCGTCCAGTCGATCACCGATGACCTCGGGCGTATCAACGAGGACCTCGGGACGACGATCCTGTTCGTCGAGCAGAATCTCTCGGTCATCCAGAACCTGGCGGATCGCTGCTACGCGATGGACAAAGGACGTATCGTCAACGAACTCGACGAAACGAGTCTCGCGGATCGCGAGCAGTTGGCAGAACATCTCGTGGTTTGATCCCGGAACCGATGGGGACGAGGACGAGTCGTTCGGGCTACTCGAGCGAGAGGCCGGCGTGCCAGCGGTCGACGCCGGCCTCGCGTTTGACCGCGTCCATCTTTGCCAGGAGGTGGGTTGCGAGCGTCGCGGTTTCGGCGGCGCGGGCCTCTCCTTCGGTTCGAAACTCGCCGGTTTCGCGGTTGGCGTAGACGGTACAGACCGCGCCTGCCCGAAGGCCGTACAGGTTCGCGAGCGTCAGGATGGCGCTCGCCTCCATCTCGATGTTTTTGACGTTCGCCGCTTTGAGGTCGTCGACCAGTTCGGTGGACCCGGCGGCCTCGAACCCGTCGAAGCCGGGCCGACCCTGGCCGGCGTAGAACGAATCCGCGCTCATCGTCACGCCAGTGTGGTAGTCGTAGCCGAGTCGTTCGGCGGCGGCGACGAGCGCGGAAACGACCTCGTAATCCGCGGTGGCCGGGTAGTCCTCGCGGACGTACTCGTCGCTGGTTCCCTCCTGACGGACCGCGCCGGTCGTGATCACCAGGTCGCCGACGGCCATCTCCGGCTGGATCGCCCCACACGAGCCGACGCGGATGAACGTCTCGACGCCGACACGTGCCAGCTCCTCGACGGCGATCGCAGCAGAGGGGCTGCCGATCCCTGTCGAGGTGACCGAAATCGGCGTTTCTTCGTACGTTCCCGTCGCCGTCCGGTACTCGCGGTGATGCCCTCGAATCTCGTGGTCATCCCAGAAATCGACGATCGTCTCGAGCCGTTCGGGATTGCCTGGCAACAAGACGGTGTCTGCCACGTCGTCGGGGCCGACCTCGAGATGGTACTGGACGTCAGCGTTCGGGTCTTCACTGTCGCGAGCCATTGAATAGCGACGATTCAATCCGTCACGGTATATAACTGCAGGACGAATAGAGCCACGCTATGACATGGGAAAAACTCACAGACACGTACGTCGCCGCAATTCAACACGGGCTGGCGGACCTGCCGCCGGACGCAACCCGTGTCGGCGTCGTTCGGCGACCGACCGGGTGGTTTCACGCGGCCGTCGACGAGAATCAGCCCGAACTCGGTCCGCCGACCGACCTACTCGAGGCGTTTCACGACGCCGAGGAAGACATGAAAATGCAGGGCCTCTGTGAGGAAGGTGCGCACAACGCCGCGTGGGATCAGGTCGGGTTCGGCGCGGCGTATCGGGCGTATCTCGAGGAGTCGGCCGACGCACAAGCGGTGCTGTCAGAGCTCGAAGACCGGCTGAAGTCGGGCGAATCGCTGGCGCTGGTCTGTTACGAAAACACCGAGAAAAAGCGGTGTCACCGGACGATTCTTCGGGAGCAACTCGAGGAACTGCTCTCGTAGCGATTCGATTCCTACTATTCGAGTGTCTCCTGCGAGATCGTATTCGGCAGCAGTTCGCCTAGCGTATACTCCGTCGGTGATTCGTCTTCGCCTTCGTCGCAAACTACGACGAGGTCGTCATCACAGAACTCCGCGAGGGTCTGCCGGCACATCCCACAGGGAGTGACACCGTCGCGGCGATCCGAACTCACCGCGAGCCGTGTGAACTCCCGGTGACCCTTCTTGACGGCCTCCGCGATCGCGACCTCCTCGGCGTGAAGGCTGTTGCTGAAGTTGGCGTTCTCGAGGTTACAGCCGACGAAAACGTCGCCGTCTTCGGTCTCCAGGGCGGCACCGACTCGATACTCGGAGTAGGGGACGTGTGCGCGGTCCTGGACGTCGCGAGCGGCCTGGATAAGGTCGTCCATAGACGATGGGTTCGATCAGTGGCCACCAAAGGATATCGACTCCCTACTGACTCTGCTCGATCGCCGTCTCGATAACCGACCGCGCCTTTGAAACGAGGTCGTCGACGGACTCGCTTTCCGCATACAGGCGGATGTACGGCTCCGTGCCGCTGGGTCGGACGAGCAGCCACGAGGCGTCGTCGAACTCGAGGCGGATGCCGTACTCCGTGTCGACCGCTGCACCTGGAAACGCATCGGGGAGGGTCGTCTCGAGGGCGGCCATCGCGTCGGCTTTGGCCGCGTCCGGACAGTTGACGCTGACCTTCCGGTAGGGACGTTCAGTGACCGGCTCGCGGAGCGTCGCCGTGTCGCCGGCGTCGGCGACGAGCGCAGCGACGACGGCAGCGCTTACGACGCCGTCGATCCAGCCGCCGAACGCGGTGTGGATGTGTTTCCAGGGTTCGGCGGCGAAGACGATCTCGGTGTCTTCCGTCCCCTGTTCGCGTTCTCTGGCGATCCCCTCGTGAAGCACCCCCAGCTGGACGCGTTCGACTCGGCCGCCAGCCACTCGGACCCGCTCGTCGATGCGTGCCGAGGCGTTGGGCGTCGTGACGACGACTGGATCGCCGGCGTCGCTGTCAGCTGTGTAGTGGGCCGCGACGACGGCGAGGATCGTGTCCTCGTGGATCACGTCGCCGTCGGGACCGAGGACGACGAGACGGTCGGCGTCGCCGTCGTGGGCCAGCCCGAGGTCGAAGTCAGCGTTTGCGAGGAACTCACTGAACTCCGTTAGCGTCTCCGGCGTCGGCTTGCTCTCGCGACCGGGGAAGTGGCCGTCGACGGATGCGTTGATCGCAACGACGGTCGCGCCGAGTCGCTCGAGGACCTGTGGCGTCGCCAGCGCACCCACGCCGTTCCCGCAGTCGACGGCGATTCGAAGGCCTTCGAGTGGCGTGCTCACGGTCGCATTCCCATCGGGCTGATCAGCGAACCGCTCGCGGACGTAGTTGCCGACCGCGTCGCGATACTGCTCGAGCACCCCGAGTTGCTCGGAGTCGCCCCACTCCTCCCAGCGAGCGAGTCGAGAGTCTTCGCTCGTGATGCGGTCGTCGATCAGTCGTTCCGCGTCGCTGTCGTACTCGACGCCGTCGACGAAGAGTTTGATGCCGTTATCCGTGGGCGGGTTGTGGCTGGCGGTGAGCATCACGCCGCGTCGGCCACGCGAGGCGAAAGCGAGCGCGGGTGTCGGTACCTGTCCGAGGCGGCGGACGTCGGCCCCGGCGCTCTCGAGGCCGGCTTCCATCGCCGCCGCGAGCGCCGGTCCCGTCTCTCGACCGTCGCGACCGACGACGAACGTTTGGCCGGGCTCGCCGGCGGCTTGACCGACGGCGAGCGCGAGCGAGGGTGTGACGTCCTCGACCGGGCCGCGAATTCCTGCAGTTCCGAAAAGGGTCATATGGCTAGGTTCCGCGAGGAGCTACTTAGTCTCGAAGACTCGGGCAGCATCGTGACAGTCCTTGCACCATTGAACGCGGCTGTCATGTGGAGACAGAAGCGGCTGTGGTACGCAGCGAGCGATCTCGTCCTTCGACCGAGGTGCGTTACTCGGCAGGCAGGTCGTCGATCAGGACGACGGCCTCGCCGTTGATTACGGTCGCGTCGTCGTCCTCGTCCCGAACGATCGTCTCGAGCCGGTACTGGTCGTTCCCGAGGCTCTCGACGACTTCGACGCGCGCCGAGACACGGTCGCCGATGCCGACGGGGCCGCTGAACTCGAGGTCCTGTGAGAGGTAGATCGTGAGTCCGGGAAGCCGTGCGAGGGCAGCACTGATGAGCCCGGAGACGAGCGTTCCGTGGACGATGCGTTCGCCAAACCGGGTCTCGGATGCGAACTCGTCGTCGAGGTGGAGCCGGTTCGTGTCGCCGCTGACGGCGGCGAACGCCCGGATGTCCTCGTCGGAGAGCGCCTTCTCGAAGGTGACGGTGTCACCGACGTTGATGTGAGCTGGATCGTTGACGGTTCGCTCGAACTCCCAGTCGAGATCGGAGTAATCGATCGACGGGATCGACGGAGCGATTCGCCCCGCTTCCGTGCCGTTACTCTCGTTGGTCGACGGGAGCATTGCAGAGACGGCAGCACGATTCGCCGCGGTCGCCGTTCGAAGGAAGCCTCGCGTCATCGCCGACCACGCGTCGGTCATGGCCGCAAGGTTGTCTTCACCCGCGTTCTGGTGGGACATCTATAAGCGGCTAAGTGTGGCGGCTATATGACTTCTTTGGCTGTTACAAGTCTCATTTTCTGACGGAAAATCACAGTAACTGGGACTTAGCGACGCTCTTCCTGTAAATCTCAACTTACAGGGGGCGCTATCATATCAGCTGATTAGTCGTGACCGCCGTCTCTCATCGTAATAGATCGGGGTTACTATACTGAATCTACCATCTCTTGCCATCAGATGGTATCTAGTGGAAAGGCTTATTATGTCCGCGATCCAACTCACTGTTGATGACGGACGACTCCGACCGATCGCTCTGGTTCCCACCCTCGATGTTTACCGAGCAAATGCAGGAAGCAGGCGAACAGGTCGCTGAATCCCAGCAGGAGATGATGAAACAGTTGCTGCAGGCCACGTCGGCGAACCCGCTCGAGAACACGTCGGCTTTCGGGCCGATGAACATGGGCACGGCGACGTTCAAAGCCCGCGTCCAGAGCGGCGGTCGGATCAGCATTCCCGGCCCCGAACGGGAGGCCCTCGACATTGAAGAGGGCGATATCGTCCAGACTATCGTCGTCCCCGTCAAACGCAACCGAGAAGATTAATCATGACTCAGAACCCACTCACCGCAGTATTCAACGCACAGCGCACCGCACTCGAACAGAGCCAGTCGTTCACCCACGATGCCCTCGAGGCACAACAGACGTCGATCAGCGTCTTCGCCGACGCCGTCGAAACGTCGGGCTCGCTGTTCGAATCCAACGCAGAACTGACCAAAGGCGCCGTCCACGCCTACTTCGACGCCCTCGAGGCCTCGATGCCCGAGGACGCAGCCGACTTCGACGAACTCCGCGAACTCGTCGACGAAGGCGTCGACTCGGCCACCGAGGCCCAGTCGCAGTCGATCGACGCGATGCTCGACGCGCTCGAGGAGTCGGAAGTCGCCTACGAGGAGTTCGCCCAGAGCTACACCGAGGTCGTCGATACGTCGTTTGACGCCGCCCTCGAGGCTCACGAGCAGGTCGAGGAGAACGTCAGCACCGTCGCAGAGAACGTCGAAGCGGCCACCGACGAGTTCGACGCCTCGGCGTAGACCGTCGGCCGGGCCTAGCCTTTTGGTAGTCGATCCCCAATTTTATCCCAATGACAGATTCACAGCCCCAGACACAGAACTGGAACGCGTTCGTCGAACAGTGGAACGAACAGTTCCTCGAGGCGCTCGAGGACAACATGGAAGCCCAGGCACAGTTCGTCGAGAGCTGGTCCGAGACCGTCGGTGAGGTAAGCGAGGACACCGAACTCTCAGACGGCGTCGAGGGCTATGCCCGCGCCTACGAGACGTGGATGAACGCCTCCCAGCAGATGGTCGATCGCATGAACGACCAGCTCGAAGGCGAAGACGTCGACGTCGATGAGTTCCGCGACATCTGGCTCAACACGGCCAACGAGGCGTTCAAAGACGTCATGTCGACGACCGCCTTCGCGAAGATGACCGGCGAGACCGTCGGTGACGTCCTCGAACTCCAGCAGCAGGCCGACGAGGCCTCCCAGGAGACGCTCCGGTCGCTTGGTTTTGCGACCGAAAACGACGTCGTCGAAATCGGCGACCGCCTCGTCGAACTCGAGCGCCGCCAGCACGCAGTCGAGGAGAAACTCGACCGCGTCCTCGAGCACCTAGACGAGCAATGAAGAACCCGTACGCAACCGCGCTGGAAATGCAGCGACAGGCCTGGGAGGCGACCGCCAACCTGGCCGAGAAGAGCCAGGTCGCACCCGAGCGCACCGAGACGCTCGAGAACGTCGAGGTTGGCCAGACGCCAAGCGAGGTCGTCTACGAGGAGAACAAACTCCGGCTCCTCCACTACGAACCGAAGACCGAGGAGCAACACGACATTCCGATCCTCGTCGTCTACGCGCTGATCAACAAGCCGTACATCCTCGACCTCCAGCCCGACCGTTCCGTGGTGCAAACGCTGCTCGAGGCCGGCTTCGACGTCTACCTGATCGACTGGGGCGAACCATCCAAGCTGGATCGACAGCTCTCGCTCGACGACTACGTCAACCGGTATATCGACAACTGTACTGACGTCGTCCGCGAGCGCTCCGGCCAGGACGCGATCAACATCCTCGGCTACTGCATGGGCGGGACGATGTCGGCGATGTACGCCGCATTGCACCCCGAAAAGGTCAAGAACCTCTCCCTGATGGCCGCCGGTCTTTGCTTTGCGGGCGACGGTGGCGTCCTCGAACTCTGGGGTGCCGAAGACTACTACGATCCCGAGCGGGTCACCGAGACGTTCGACAACGTCCCGGCGGAGTTCTTGGATATCGGCTTCGCGCTGATGGACCCCGTCGCGAACAACGTGACGAAGTACGTCCGGTTCTACGACAACGTCGAGGACGAAGACTTCGTCGAGAACTTCGCCCGGATGGAACGCTGGCTCGACGAAGGGATCGACGTCGCCGGCGTCGCCTACGAGGAGTTCATCAACGACATCTACCAGGAGAACAAGTTGTATAAGAACGAACTCGAACTGGGCGGCGAGCACGTCGATATCACCAACATCGACATGCCCGTCCTCCAGATCGTTGCCGAGTACGATCACCTCATCCCGCCAGGGGCTTCCAAACCGTTCAACGAGAAGATCGCCTCGGATGACACCGAGATCCTCGAGTTCGCGACAGGACACATCGGCATGTCCGTCTCCTCGCGAAGCCACGAGGAACTGTGGCCGCAGGTCTGCGACTGGTTCGAAGCGCGCTCGGATGGCACGGAAGAAAGCGCTGAGCCGGAAACACCAGAGGTAGAGGGCGAAGACGCCACCCTCGCCGAAGATGTCGCAGGCGACGAGTCCGGCACAGTGGATCTCACCAACGGTGGCTCGAGCGTCGAGACGAGTTCCGAGAGCAGTGCCCAGACGGATCTCGACTCCGTGGCGAGTTCCAGTACCGAGACGGACCTCGACGCCGAGACGAGCGAGCTCCACGGCGAGGACCGGTCAGACGAGGAGATCGTCGAGCGCGGCGAAACGGACGTTCAGGAAGAACCCGCTGAGCCCGGCGAGATGACCGTCGACGAGGAGGTCGTCGAGGAGGTTACGGACGAGGAACTCGAGTCCGAACCAGACGATCTCACGGATCTGACCGGAGTCGGCCAGGCATACGCCGAGGATCTCTCCGCGGCCGGTATCGACACGTTCGACCAACTCGCGGAGGCAGATGTCGCCGACCTCGCCGCCGAAACGGGCATCGCTCCGAGCCGGATCGAAGACTGGATCGAACAGGCTCAAGAGCGATAAGCAGCTGGTGGTGGCCTACGGTCACGGTCACAGGAGCCGTCGAGCGACGGCGGCTCGAGCGAATTCTCGCTTTGTCTGCGGTACCGATTTAACTGGACAGTGACGACAACTTGTCCAGGTCACTACTCAGATTTGGGGGCACAGGCGAGCGTGTCCACCGCCTCTCCGTTGGGTTGTTCTCATCATCAAATCACTGACTAATAACACGCCATTATTTATCATCCGGGATTGAACATGTGAACTATGTCTATGGATGGTCGCACCTGTGTGATCACAGGCTCGGCACGGGGCATCGGTCGCGGAATCGCAGAATATCTCGGTGAAGAGGGGGCGAACGTCGTCATCAACTACCGATCGTCGGAAGAGGACGCACACGAGGCCGTCGACGCCATCGAATCGGCGGGCGGGTCGGCCGTCGCGGCCCAGGCCGATGTCTCCGACCGCGCAGCTGTCGAGCACATGCGCGAAGTCTGCCACGAGGCCTTCGGCCAGTGTGACGTGCTGGTAAACAACGCCGGTATCACCGCCGACAAGCAGTTCACCGAAATGTCTCGTGAGGAGTGGGACCGCGTGATGGATGTCAACCTCGGCGGGATGTTCAACTGTACCCAGGTGTTCTACGACGACATCTGGAACGCCGACGAGGGCCGGCTGATCAACATCTCGAGCGTCGTCGGCAAACAGGGGAACTTCGGGCAGGCCAACTACGCCGCTGCGAAAAGTGGGATGTTCGGGTTCACGCGGACGATCGCCCTCGAGTTCGCCCAGGGTGGCTCGACGGCCAACTGTGTCGCCCCCGGCTTTACGGCCACTGACATGGTCACCAGCGTCCCGGACCACGTACTCGATCGGATCATCGCGGAGATCCCGCTCGAGCGGCTGGCCGAAGTGGAGGACATCGCTGCTGTGGTCCGGTTCCTAGCGAGCGAGGACTCGTCGTACGTGACGGGCGAAGTGATCGACGTCAACGGTGGAATGGACCTGTAGACGGACTCGAGTACTAGCCTCTCTCGAAACGTCTTTCCGGTCTGATCTTCGTATATGTGTCTACTGTGTCAGTTTCAGGACGCGAACACTGGTACGAGAAACGACACAACCTGGGTCTCGAGACAGAAACACAGTCGCACGAAGCGTCTGCAACCGGCTTCAAACAGAGCGGTTACCACACCTGTGCGCCCGGCACGTGACAGTTGTCACAGATCACAGCCTGCTTTCCCTTGTAGCTGTCCTGCAGAAGGATGCCCTCCTCACAGAACGTGCAAGTGTTTCCTTCGAGAGCCTCGAGCACGGGAGAGCCGACAGCGTCGTCCGTTAGTTGCATCTCATTGATTTCAAATCAGGACACTATTGTAAATCCTTTTACTGATAGAGTATAACAATCATACTTCTCGTGGGTTGGATAGTGCACTCAGATATTCGGTAGCGAAGCCGACCACAACTGTCATGCATCTCGTTTTAATAGCTCCTCATAACAGCGTGCATCTACACGCTATCAGGCAGGCCACAGGCACGAGCGGCGGCTGGAGTATCGTCTTCCCTGCTACGCTCGCTCTTTCTCTTTCGCAAGCACGCGCACGTTCTCGATTCCCGTATCGGGATACTGACCCGCATCGTCTTTCTCGACAGCTTTGACCATGTCCCAGACAACGTTGAGACCAGTCGTCACGCCCTCGAGGGCTTCCATCTCACAACCCGTCTTCCCAGTGGTCTCGACGGCAACCCGAAGCTCGATCCGATCCTCGGCGAGCGAGAAATCAGTGTCGACGTTCGTGATCGGAATCTGATGGCACATTGGGATCGTTTCCCACGTGTGCTTGACGGCCTGTATCGCCCCGACACGGGCGGTCGCGAGTACGTCGCCTTTGCCGACTTCGTCGTCTCTGATGGCCTCGATCGTCGACTGTTGGAGGCGGATCTCCCCGGCCGCGACCGCACGACGCTTGCTGTCCGGTTTGTCGCCGACGTCGACCATCTGCACGTCGCCCTCGTCAGTGGTGTGGGTGAGGTCGCCGGCCGCGTCGTCGTTTTCACTCATCATCCCCACCCCACAGGGCTGCGGGAATTTCGTCGAGCATCTCGGAGGCGAGTACGCCGAGTGCATCGGTCTCAGCGAGGCGCTCGCCCGCGACGCCGTTGACGTACGCGCCGGCCGTCGCGGCCTCGAGTGGGTCAGCCTCCTCGAGCAGCGCCGCAACGATGCCGGCCAGCAAGTCACCAGTGCCGCCGACTTTCATTCCCGGTGTGCCTGCCCGGCAGATCCGGGTGCGCTCGCCGTCAGTCATCACGTCGTCGACGCCTTTCGCGAGGACGACGTGGCCCAGCTCGGCTGCGAAGGCCTCGATCTCGTCTGCTGCCTCGCGCAGCGAGTCAGTGTCCGGCCCGCCCATCCGGGCGAGTTCTCGGCGATTGGGCGTACAGACGAGCGTCGCCTCGGTCTCGACTTCGGGGACGACCGATAGCGCGTCGGCGTCGACGACCGCCGGTCCCGTGTACGATTCGAGGAACTGCCGTGTCGCCTCGAGCGTCTGGTCTGCCGTCCCGAGCCCGGGACCGAGGACGACGATATCGTCGTGGCGTTCGGCCGTGGCGACGAGGTCGTCGGCCTGATCCGGCGAGAGACGATCGCTTCCGTAGGGCTGGACGATGAGGTCCTCGGCGTAGCCCTGGATCTCGCCGGCGACGGAATCGGGCGCAGCGACGAAGGAGAGTTCGACGCCGGCTCGCAGCGCTGCCTGTGCGGCGAGTGCCGGCGCACCGGTGTAGGGCCCGCCGCCGATGACGAAGACGCGACCGTCGCGACTGGAGGGTCGAGCGAGGGAAACGTCGCCGGGCCCAGCGAAGCGTTCTGCGGCGGCCGGGATCCCGATATCCGCGACAGTGACTTCGGCGTCGAGGTCGTCGAGTTCCGGTTTCGTGTCGTGGAAGGTGACAACACGATCGGCTGTAACGCCGTTGGCCGCGTGATCGCCACCGTCGGCGTCGAACCCGGAGGGAACGTCGACCGCAAGGACGTGTGCGTCGGCTGCGTTGATCGCCGCCGCCGCGGTCGCCGCCGGTTCCCGGAGGTCGCCGCTGATGCCCGTGCCGAGCATCGCGTCGACGATCACGTCCGCCTCGTCGAGATCGAACGCATTCGAGTCGGCTGCGAGGGCGCTCGAGTCAGTCACTTCACGGGTGTCGTAGTCGGCCTGCTCGAGCGCGTCCCAGTTCTCGCGGGCGATGTCGGTCCCGATCAGCTCCGCGCGGCCGAGTAGTAGCGTCGTGACGTCGTATGCGTCCAGAAATCGGGCGGCGACGAACGCGTCACCGCCGTTATTCCCCCGGCCAGCGACGATGACGACCCGCGCGCCCGGGTCGGCGACCTCTCGGATCGCTCGAGCGACCGCATGTCCACTCGACTCCATCAACTGCTTTTGTGGCACGCCCAGCGCCGCAGCGTTCGCATCGACGGCGGCCATTCGCTCGCCTGTAATCATACGCGAGGGTTCGGCCGGCCGACCGTTGAAGATTGCGGACGGTGCAGCCCGTTCGGCGGCTCTCACCCATCGTCGGCCGAGCGTCGCGCGACTCGAATACGCGTCGGTTCCGCGACCAGCACCGTTAATATCAGTTCCTGTGAATGGTTCGCCGTTCAATGGGTGCTATTCGCGTCAACGGGCTGCGAAAGTCCTACGGAGCCGTCGAGGCGGTCGCCGGGATGACGTTCACCGTCGAACGTGGCGAGCTGTACGGCTTCCTCGGGCCGAACGGTGCCGGGAAGACGACGACGATTCGGACGCTGACCGGGCAGATTCAACCGGATGCGGGAACGGTGCGCGTTCTCGAGACCGATCCAGCGACGGAACCCCTCGCAACGCGCCGGCGGGTCGGTATCCTGCCGGAACAGGGGTCGCCGCCGAGTTTTCTGACGCCGCGTGAGTACCTCGAGTTCGTCGGCGAGGTGCGTGACCTCTCGGCCGACCGGGTCGCCGAGGGGACGGCGGCGTGGGCCGAGCGACTCGGGTTCGAGAGCAAGCTCGATACGCTGCATACCGACCTCTCGCGCGGCCAGCAACAGAAGGTGATGATCGCGCAGGCGTTCGTCCACGAGCCGGACGTGGTCTTCATCGACGAGCCGCTGGCGAACCTCGATCCCCTCGTCCAGGAGCAAGTCAAGCGCTTTCTCGTCTCGTATGCGGCCGGCGACAACGCTGTCTTCGTCTCGACGCACAACATCGACGTCGCCGAGGAGATCTGTACCCGCGTCGGCATCGTCGCCGACGGCCAGCTCGTGACCGAACGCTCGCTTGACGACGCTGAGGGCGACGACGACGAGTCGCTGCTCGAGCTCTTCCTCGAGCGCGTCGAGGCCGAAGCGACGCGAGATACGCCAACGCTCGAACGATTGGGCTCATGACTGGTAGTGCAACTGGCGACCGCGGCGGTTCGAACGGGACCGGCTTCTCGACTCGGCGACTGCTCGCGGTGCTCTTCCGCGAGGAGTGGCGCATGCACACCCAGCTGTTCGGCGGCTGGCGATTCGCGCTCTTCCCGGTCGTCATCGCCGTCCTCGCGGTGAGCGCGACGGTCGCGCTGCTCGAGACCGGCACCGCGCGGGGGACGATCGTCGGCGGTCTCCACGCGCTTGCCGTCGGCTTCGGCCTTTACAGCGGCACCGCCGGCTTCGCGGGGTCGGACATGCTCGAGAACGTCTTCGGCCGGCTGTCCCTGTTGCTCTCGTCGTCGACGACGCTGCCGCTCTCGCGCCGGCGGTTGCTCGGCGTCTTCCTTCTGAAAGACGCCCTGTTCTACGGCGTCGCGTTCGTGTTGCCGATGGCGCTTGCGAGTGCGGCCCTGACGGGGGTTTCGGCTGCAACGCCGCTTACGGTCGGGCTGTTCTGGCTGTCGCTCTGGCTCGTCTTCGCGGCCGGGATGGCGACGACCGTCGCGCTGATCGCCGTCCGAACCCGTGGCGTGCCGCCGTGGGCGATCGGACTGACGATCGGCCTCGCCGTCGTCGGCAGCTGGGCCACTGGCGGGCTCGAGGTCGTTCAGTCCATCCTTGTGCCGGTACGCGGCTCCGCAGTCACTGCGGGCGGGCTGGCCGTCGGCACCGTCGTCGTCGCGACGGTCTCGCTCACCGTGTACGATCCGATGTACGGCCGACCTTCACGGACCGCGACCGATCACTTCGCTCGCCTCAGCGGGGCACTTTCCCTCGAGAACGCGCCGCTGGTCACGAAGTCGCTGCTCGACCTCGCGCGCTCGTCCGGTGGCGTCTGGAAGCCGTTCGTCTCGGCATCGATCCTGCTGGCGCTCGTGGCCGCGCTCGTCGGCGTCGTCGACTCGATCACCGGTATCGCACCCGCACCGGGGATCTTCTTCGGCGGCGTCCTCGGGCTCTCGGCGTTTACGACCTACAACTGGTTGACTCAGTTCGACTCGCTCGAGGCCTACCTCGCCTACCCCGTCTCGATCGCGGATGTCTTCCGGGCCAAGCGGATCGCATTCGTCCTCGTCGGTGCGCCGACGGTCGCGGTGCCCTACCTCGCGGCCGTCGTCTGGTTCGACGCGGCGTTTCTGGACGCCGTCGTCGGCGCAATCTTGCTGGCCGGTTACGCGCTGTACTACTACGGCCTGACCGTCTACATCGCTGGCTTCGACCCCAACGAGTTCCTCTTCGATGCAGTCCGCTTCGCGACGTTTACTCTCGGCGTCGCCGTCGCGCTCGTCCCGACGCTGGTTGCCGGCTTCGTCGTCGTCCCGCCGTCCGTCGAACTCGCTACTGCGCTCGGCGTCGGCGGGGTTGTGATGGGCGCCATCGGTGTTGTCCTCTCGAGTCGCGCCGGCCCGCGCTGGGACGCACGCTATCGGACGGAGTAACGAGGGTGTCAGCATGCGGTAGCGCGGAGCCTCCGTCCTCAAGCGCGAGCGAAGCGAGCGGGAGGGCGGAGAGGAAGCGCGTTCGCAGAGATTTAACAGCACCCACGACGTATCTCGTAGTACTGCCGTCCTCGCACACGTCGGGGTCGGGAGGTGCCACCAGTAAACTGGCACCCGTGGTGCGGGAGTACCGCATCCTGAACTCGGGAACGACGACCGCGAACGGGTTGAAGTCCCGTTCCCCGCTTGGGGAGAGAGCGCGAGGACACCGGGAATTAAATCGGCGGGACAATCCTCGCCGTCGGTCGAAGTGGGGGGTGTCAAAAACGCACCCATGCCGACGGCAGGACGGGAAGAGGAAGCCGGATCGCGTCCTTCCATGGGGTCGCGGGGCACAATGTCGTTGCGGTAAAGCCCCGTCCTCAAGGAGTGACTGACCGCCGCAAGGCGGGAGGGAGCGAGTAGGGCGGGGTAGTTTACTTGCGCATCCGGACGATCCCGTTCTCGAAGACCTTGCGGTTCGGGACGATGTACTCCTCGGAGTCGTCCTCGATCTTGGTGACGAACAGGTCGACCTCCTGGACGATACCCGTCTGCTCGCCGATCTTGATCTCGTCGCCGATCCCGTAGGGCTGGTTGAGCAGCAGGTAGATGCCCGCGGCGCTCGAGACGAGGAAGTCTTTGAACGCGACGGTACCGACGATGACGACGCCGACGGCATAGACCGTCAACAGGATTAGCAAGGCGAGGACGTGGACGCCGATTTGACCCAGTGCGATGATGAAGGTGACGTAAAGGACGGAGTACTTGACGAGTTTCGGAATGACCGACACTTCAGGGAGTTTGACGCCTCGTAGATACTCGCTGACGACCAGTTCAGACTTGTCCGCGACGACGAACCCCACGATGAGTACGAGTACGGCGATAAACAGCTGTGGGATAAACTCTGTAATTCGAAGCCAGAACGCGTTCGTGTCCAGCAGTTGGGCAATGTGAATCGCGGTGAGAACCGCGATGCCGTAGATGAACCACGAACTCAGCCGGGCAACGATTTCGACCGTCGAGGTGCCAAGCGACTGGGCGGTCCGCTCAAACGGCGTCCCCTCGACAGCGTTCGGAACGCCTGATGCCGAGAGCAACTCCTCATTGAGCCGGCCGACGAGGTAGCCGACGACGAGCCCGAGTGCTAGCACTGCGGCCGCGATGACCGCTGGCTCGTTGAGTAGCGACTGCCATACTACCATATCAGTACGCCTCCGGGTCGACCTCCAAGATGAGTTCACCGCCCTTGAACGCTCGGACGAGCCCGTCGCTCTCCGAGAGGACGATCGCGATCGCGTTCGTATCCCGCGTGATCGCGCCACCGGCCATGTGGCGCGCACCCAGCCCCTTCGGAATGTCGACGCCCTCCGCGGAGGGCTCTAAGTAGCGATACGCCGAGACGATCTTGCCTGCATCCGAGATGACGAACGCGCCGTCGAGTCGCGAGAACTCTTTGAGCATGACGTTGACGATCGGATCGCCAACGTGGACGTGGGACTTCTCGAAGGGGTTGTACGACAGCGGCCGAGACTTGTTCATCACCTTGCCCGCATCGCCGACGACGAACAGCGCGCCCACGGGTTTGCCCTTCTGACCTTTCTGTCCCAGTTCGATCGCCAGCTCGAGGACCGCCTTGACCACCTCGGGTTCAGCGCGGGATTTGGCGAAGAGATCGTAGATCCCCGTGTGGGTTTCCGCGTCCGCACGAACCCGCGAGATCGTATCGATCCCGTCGCTGAAGACGCTCGTCGCACAGACGAGTTCGTCGCCGTCTTCGATGACGTCCTGTTCTAACGCTCCCTCGAGTCCGAAGCGAATCCGCTCAGCGATTTCCTCGAACTCGAGCGGTAACTCGACGAACGTCTCCGCGCCGACGCTGTTCTCGGTACCGACGACGATCACGTCCAGATCCTCGATATCCGTGACTCGTTCGTAGTAGGATCCACTCGGTGAAAAGAGGACAACGGCATCGACACTGGAAAAGAGATCCCCAAACACGTCGTCTAACCCGGCCATTGATACTACAACTCATTGCCGCGTGAATAAGCGTTGTGGGACAGCTGACGCGCGTCTGTCGATCCGTTCACGCTTCGGTCGGATTCGCACAACGGCCGTCGATTGAGTTGGTCATCTCGTTTCTCGACTGACGGCCCCAGGTCGTCGACAGCGGCGTCTCGATGATTCGAATCAGTCGGCGATCGCTGTCGCTCGCGGGTTTGCTCGCGACAGCAATGCGCGGGACCGGATTCGAACCGGCGGACCCCTACGGGACAGCGTCCTAAGCGCCGGTCGGCTTGCCGACCGGGAACCGCCTCGAACGCCCAACTTCCGTATCGATATTCCCGAAATCTTGGGCAAGGTACATAAGCTTGTGCATGGCACAGCTTCGCTCGCTGTTCGTGATTCCACCAAACGGAGGACAAACTACACTGGTCCTCTTTTGTATGTCGGAGTGAACACAGGCATGCCACTTCCAGGATGAGTCGTAGAAAGTTATAACGTCCTCATCAGTCTCATAAGTCGGTGAGACATGGCTTTTGGTGCTTCTCTCGAATCGAAATCAGATCTGGCGTCGAAGAACTCGGTTTCAGTAATTGCGTCCCATAACAACAGGCAACAAAGATTGAGTAGGATAGCGCCAACAGTTTGAGTTGAACCTTCGCCGTGCAGATTGTAGTTTCGCAGGTCGAATAGAACACGGAAATACCCCTCAGAGAACTTATCGGTATTAGCATCAGGGAATTTCATTCCAATTTGACCAGGACCATATCCGGTGTCTATGTCTTCAAGAAGTTCCTGCACCCTGGTTGAAGCCCCTGAATTCATCCAGATATGGAGGATGTGGTCGAGTTGCAGAGGGCGATCTCGATCATTTGAGATGGAACCTCTCCTCCCAGGGATCTCTAACTTCTTATCATCCGATTCGAAATTTACTGAGCCATCCAGACTAATTTCGTCACAGCGTCGTCTAACAAGCCCCTCAAGAATAGGGAAGCCAGCCCCGCCCGCAAACCTAAGTCCTGAGGTCATCAGGGATGTAGGAACCTGTGTGTTCATCGAGTTCTGAAAAGATAGTATAACGAAATCAATTAGGGTTTCAAAATCGAGTAGGATCCCACGGTATTCTGTCTTCTCCTGCTTTTCGAGCAAAGTATAGTACGCGAAGTCAGTAGTCCACGCCCAATATGCGAGATGGTCAGGTCCAAACCCACCAATTCTCGTCTGAGGCTTCATAATGACGTCGGTCAGATACTTACCGAGAATCCTGAGTTGATCGATGTCTAAATTGAGGAGATCATACTCGTCAATTAGTCGAATGTTCGAATGATAAAGCAGACCATCTGCCCCTCCAGACACCCCGTCTTCTGGGTCAGCTCTCATTTCCCGTGAGCCGCCGAAAAGCTGGACCAAGCCCCCTTCTTCAGTTCTCATAGAAATTGACCCGGAACTCACTGCGAACATGCTATTCGTGGCGCTACCCTCCATCCCCGATACGCCCCAACCACCCGATACAAACTTCTCAACGAAATCTATCTGTTCTTGGGACTCCTCAGAGACATACTTCTTGAATTCATCATTATTCGATGACATTCAGTACTGGACACCTCGTACTGGAACATCTCAAGTGTTACTGTAAATAGGATTGTGCTGGCAGTTCTGTTAGTTGTCGAATTTAGATTATGTTGGAAAGGGAAAACAGGTGTAGGTACTATACTCGATCAAAGTGCGAGTACACCCGCTCTGTCGTCAGTATCGTTGCATGCCTGAGCCGTTTCGTCACGTCATACAGGGTGTTATCCTCTTCCCTGTTGAGCATCCGATATGCGACGCTGTGGCGAAGTACGTGCGGCGTCACTTGGTCCGGGTTGTCTCTTCCCCGAACCGTGAAGGGACGAACCTCGGCGTCTTCTGCGGCGTCTCTGATGACGTTACGCACACTCTCAGTAGTCATGCGGTCTGACTGCCTCGACGGGAAGAGCGCAGGAGAGTCCTTCCACCGCGTGTTGAGGTACTGTCGAAGGATGCGCACGGTCTCGTCCCCAAGCTTGATCTCGGTATACTGAGGGCTGTTATCATTGGGGTAGTCCTTCTGTATGTCCGCAGGGAGCATCAGTACCCCCTCGTCCAAGTCCAACATCTCGGTGTCTACCGCGACGGCTTCGCCCACCCTGAGTCCTGTATCGTATAGGAGAGCAACAAGCGCGTCATTCCTACCTGCGAGGTAATCGGCACTCTCGGCAACCGTCGCATCTCGCATCCGTTCGACTTGTTCCGGCTTAAGCCAGACCTGTGCTTTGTCGTCTTCCTGAGTTTGGGTATTCGTAGAGCCAGCCATTTCTATTACCTTGATATTTAAACGAATAGTGGCCAGCACCATGTGAGTTTGGGTTTCTGTTAATAAAGTCCCAAACTTGTCTCGGTGCTTGTCAGAACGGTGGCCGCTCAGTCGTGCTTCCCGTGAGCCTCAACCTTAATGATTTTTTATTAAATCTGCTGGCCGCGCTCCCGCTCACAAGCGCCCTCCTGCTCAGAGATTTTTACCCAGTCTAAGACCGGATTTTCGGCTTTAGTTGCTGGATTGATAAAAGCCTGGCCGAAGTGGAAGTGCGACTAATTCGGCTTGTGCAAGGGTAGTCTTCCATCCCAAAGGAGGGGTTGGTGAGGTTGAGAACTGCCTTGAACACATTTCCTCTTGGCCGTGGGTTCTGCTTGGCGGGTAGACTGCACTTCCCTTCGCCGTAGGGTCATGCCGGGCTGAGAGTGAGTCAACACACGCCGTGCCGTTCCTCGGACAGTACCAGACTGCTATGCCCTCAGGGCGCACCGCGCCCAAATGTTCGTCGTGTGTTTCCTACCTTCTCACAACCCATGTACGGCCAATAATCTCTGCAGAGCAACACCCTCTATATATTACTTACCAGACAAGCTATAAGTTTCTCGGGTGTCTCGTCTATTATACAGAGTTAGAGCCCGCTGATGGGTTCTAATCCGGTAACAGACCGGACATACGCCTGAAACAAGATTAGACAAAGAGAACCTTCCGAATAGTCGGTGGTTTAGCGGTTCTTTGTCCGTTATTGAGCAGAGGCATATCTGATCACCAGCCAACCAAACCAAATAGTGACAATGAACAAGGAAATCAACGAAGAAACGATCCCCAAGGCACGAGTAAATCCCTCAAACGAGGAAGACCCGAGTGAGATAGTCCAAGCAGATTCCACCCCCAATTCATTGAAAGAAGAGGAGCGGTGGGTGTGCTGGGAGTACTCCAATCAGGGTTCCGGTAAACCCAGCAAAAAACCCGTTCAGCCCAGTGGAGACGGGGCACGTACTGATGATGATTCAACGTGGTCCGCTTTTGACGAGACGTTGCAGTCCGTGATCAGGCATGAAAGGGATGGTGTTGGATTTGTCTTCACCAATCAAGGTCCGTACGTGGGTATCGATCTTGACGACTGCGTCGAAGACGGTCACATCGATGAGTGGGCACAGGAGATTGTCGATACTCTTGACTCCTACACGGAATATAGCCCCTCAGGGACCGGTCTTCATATCATCGTGAAGGGTGATCACCCTGCTGAACGACAGCGGAAAGGAGATGTAGAGATGTATGAGGACGGTCAATTCTTCACAGTAACCGGAAAGCACGTCAGTGAAACACCGATGACTGTCGAGAGACGGCAAGACGCGTTAGAAGAAGTGTCTGCTCAGTACCTCAGTGCAGAGACAACCAGTTGCCCCTCCGTAGAGAGCGATCATAATCGCTCTGAACCTATTAGCACCTCTGACCAAGAACTTCTGGAGAAAGCGAAATCAGCAGACAATGGTGAAAAGTTCAAACGGCTTTGGCATGGGGATACCACTGGCTATGAGTCGCACAGTGAAGCAGATCTCGCTCTCTGTAGTATGCTGGCTTACTGGACTGGCGATGATAAAAACTGGATTGATCGTCTGTTTCGCAAGTCAGATCTATATCGCGCGAAATGGGATGATGAACACCACGCCGACGGGCGCACCTACGGCGAAGGAACCATTGAGACTGCAATCAGTTCCAGCAGGGATTACACTGCAAACACCCAAACACGTTCAGGAGAAGCAACGCAGAAATCCCCTCTGACACTCCAACAGGCACGTGACCGATGCCAACGTATTATCAATAAGTCACTCGCCGATGGTGAACATGTACTCGTTGACGCACTTCCCGCTATGGGGAAGAGCAGTGGTGTTATTCGAGGAGCGGCAAACACAGGGACGCCGCTGACTGTCTTTGCACCGCGCCACGATCTCTATGAGGAGTATACACGGTGGTGTGAGCAAGAGGATTTAACGTCGAGACAATTGCCGAGCTTCCACGAGGACTGTCCCACAGCGAGCGGAGAGTTTGGTGAAGAGTGGAAAAATAAGGTACTTACTCTCTATGAGAGGGGAGCGATGCCGCATGAGATCCATAACCACGCATCCCGCCATTTCGGCGAAGAATTACCGTGCGATAAGGAGGGGGCGTGCCCGTTCAAGAAGAGATGGGACTTCGATCCTGACGAGTACGACGTTCTCATTGGGCACTATAGCCACGCCTACAAGCCTCAAACAGTAGAAAACCGAATAGCTGTCTTCGATGAATCACCTGTTGACGATTTTGTCCAAAAATTCAACGGGGATGAAGTAACTAAGGCGGTATCTGCATATCTCGATGACGCTGAGGACCCGCCCTTCGACGAGTTCACTGATCTGGTTGAAAATCGAGGTGAGTCAGTCGATCGTGATACAGCCAGAGAGTGGTTTAACAAGCAGACGCTCACTCGTGATGGACAACGAGTTCTCGCAAATGCAAAAGACGACGCACACGCTTTGTCACCGGTGCTCGCCTACACAGTATTCGCCGCGAAAGATCTCGGTAATGGATGGGAGTCGGTAACGGTTGATGCCCAGACCAATTCGAGTATCGATACAAGTTATATTGCCGCCCGTGATCGGAGTTCGGGCGACCTCTTCCTTGTGAACCCTCCGGCACTTGCGGATGCGATAGGTGTTGTCGGTCTTGATGGAACTGCCATACCGGAGCTGTGGCATCTCGTCGTTGACGATCAGCTGGAACATCAACGTGTACTTGACGACGACGAGCGGCGTGAGTATATTTCGGAGTGTCTCAACTATACCGTTATCCAGACTGCTCAGACCTCGAAACCGTATTCTGGTGGTCAGCACGTCAAGCCAGTACAAGACAGAGAACTGTTTGATGCCATTGCCCGTCGAGAAGATACCTCACCTGCACTAATAACCTCCAAGACTGCAATCAGTCAGTATCAGGAAAAGGGGTCGCTTAGTTCTGTGGGTTCAATGAAGAACTACGGGGGATTCAAAGGGTCAAATGAGTTTGACGATGAACGCGTCGGTATTATCGCTGGGAGCCCGCATTACGGGGACGACTACGTGAAGCGGTGGGGTGCGTTGGCGGACGAACGTGTTGAACGACGCGGGTATGGCATGGATACCGACTACGGTACATTCGGGAATTTAGTGCTTCGAAATATGCGGGAGCACTCCGTCTTTCAGGCACTCATGCGCTACGGTCGAGACGATGACGGCGCAACGGTGTATGTTCACACTGCGGCGCTCCCTGACTGGATACCTATTGAGGAGAGGGGTGAAGTAGAACTCTGGAGCGACGGTATGTCTGAGGTCGTGGATGAACTCCTGTCCTTGGATCACGACGGGCAGGGTTTGACGACTACTGAAATTGCAGAGGAGACCAGTATCTCAGAGCGCATGGTTCGTGACCATCTCTCTAAACTGGAAGAATATGGACTTGCGAAGAAAGACAAGCATCCCGAAGACCGTCGGACGATCGTCTGGGAACGTGATTCACTGAATCAAAGGCATGCTACTGGATACGTAAAATGGGGAGATACCTCCGAGTAAAGTTCCGGAAGTATCCCCTATTAACTACTATTGGACGTGTTTCCGGAAGTTTTGTGCGGTAGCCACCACTAACCCCCCACTGTGTTTACTGCTGTTCTCTTAGGATAGAGAGCAACTTCCCTCGAGCACACATCTGTTACCTCTCGTGAAACAACCCGGACATCCCTAATTCGGCATGTATAGGGGCCTCTAACTCGCGTCAGCGGGACTCTCACGGCTTCCCGGAGCAAATATAAACCCCACGCCCTACCCGGATTTTCGAAACTGAACCCGTCGCTGTCCTACGAGATATGTGTACTGGGCGGCAGTGTGTTAACCACATTCGCCACCAAAATCACTCGGACTCATGGCCATTTGACTGTAGAGAGATTTTTACATATATTTAAAATGTGTAGTATTATATGTGGATAGTTTATTGTCTCTTCTTGTTGACGGTTAAATATGGAAGTCGTACTCGCAGAAGGGTGTACAGTTATTGGAGACACAGATAAACACGTTCTCCATAGATTTCAAGTTCCAAAAAACAATCAAATAAATATTTACTCTGCAGGCATTGCAGACAGAAATGGTGATGCCCCAAGCGGCCTTGAGTTAGAAATCTACAGTATAAGTTCAAATTCTGTGTATATTTCAATCAACGATGATTCTGTAAGTTATACCCCACCAAAGTCGGTTTCTGTAAGCGGTGACAAAGTGGAGATTCGTATTAACAATTCTACGGGAACTACAAAAGATGTGTCCGCATTTTTCAATTCAAAGGTGAGTGTTCCATGAGCCAATACGTGTCAAAGGTGTCTCTTGATAGAGGGACAATTCACACAAATAACCGAGGTTCCGCATTAACAGTGGATCGTGATGGTCTGATAGCTTTTTATCCAATGGAAGAGAAGAAAGGAAGTATTCTGTTAGTCGACGAGTCAAAGAATGGGAATGATGGACGAATATATGGTCCAACACGGATTGACGGTAATATTAGTCAAGCACTTGCCTTTGATATTGGTGACCATGTGGAAGTGAGGGGACATAGCAAATTTAATTTTGATCTTGACGATTTTGCTTCTTGTTTTTTCCTTCTTCCACAAGAGGAGGGAACAGTATTGCAGAAAAGTGATAATGAAAGCGGATATGAGATACGGATAGAAGATAGTAAAATTAAAGCATCATTCTGGGATGATGTTGGGTCAACACAGTTAGAAGCAGGAATATCGATAGGTGAGGAGTATTTTATCGCAGTAGTCCGTGAAGCAGGAAATGCAAGACTTTATATTAATTCTAAATTAAGAGATCTGGGCGACGCAGAACTTGAACTCACAAACACCGAACCATTATTGCTTGGAGATATGACAGACGAAGGCTTTTCTGGTATTTTAGATGAGATCTATTTCTACGACCGTAATCTTTCACAACGTGAGGTTAGAAATATATACCAGAAGTATGTGGGGACACCATAATTACCGGGAGGAAGTACTAAAGCGTAGTCTGGTAAGTAACGATAATTTCAACTTCGCTTCTTTTTCTTCGTCTTCCCAAGGGAACTGTCTGATATGTGCTTCAGTTTTAGTTGTATTCCCACATGTGATTTCAACCTTGGAAACAGTATATTCTATAGATTGAAAATCACGTACATCATCAGTCCCTCTCCACTCTGAATCATTTTCAGCCTTTAGGATTTTTTGCGGAGAATCATAACCCTCTTCTGTCGGCAATTTAACTTTGAGGCCATGGCTGGCATCTTCGTCTAACTGAAATAGGTGGAATTTTGCCACCTCGTCCCGGTTTATACATTTCTTTTTCCCGTTATCTACCCAGAAGCTATTTGACTCATGTTCCAAAACTCCTTCTCGAGGATTTTGCCAATGAGAAAATTCCCCCTGTCCCTGCAATTTGATTCGTGGGATACAATTCTCAGCTCTTCCTCTACCACTGTTGAGAACTTCACAATAGTAGTTACCACCTTCTTTAATTGTGCCTGTGATCTGTATTTTAGGTCCTCTGATGAAATCATACAAGAGATTTGGGACAAGTTGCCCAAGAATACCGCCAACAAGCGCTCCTACAAGAAAAGATGCGATATTCCACCATCCAACCCCGAATATTATATCGTGTAGTACCATGTTTCCTCTTTGGTAACAACACCGCCACACATAAAATTCGCTCATCAATTTTAAGACGAATATAGCTCTTCAGCAGCGATTGAGAGAAAACCACTTCTTATCACATATTGATTCGCTTTCTTTTTGAAGAGGGTGAGTTTTTGATCGCTATATTAATTGGAATTAACTTCTTTTAAGCTTATGTAGCACCTCGTGTGTTTACAATCCTTCTAAATAAAGGCAGACCACTCGGACTCGTGTACAATCCGAGTCGGATTACTGAGCAATCTTTGAACGCCAGTCAGAAAAGAGATCGCGGTTCCGTTCCCATCCTTCAGGAGTTGTTAGCTCGCCTGACTCAAAAACCGGATGGTCATCTGGCAAGTCCCAAACCTCAGCTACCCAGTTTAGGTAGGACTCGTGGTCTTGGGGTAGAGGAACATCGTGTTTTGCTTCGTGGTGGTATGGATGGAGAAACTCTACCTTCTGTCCACAGACCAAGCAACGCGTATACTCACTAACCATGGTTAGTAGTGTTAGTTCAGTACATTAAATCTGTCCTGAATAAGCGCCCCTCGTGTGTTTACTCCACCAGCGAAGGCGAGCTACTTGGACTCTTGTGCGGTCTGTGAGGACGGAAGACACTTCGGGTAGGTTTTAGTTTTATCGGCGGAAGTCTTGTCGGGTGGGTGTTGAGGTTATCTCCTGATTTTAGCCGATGCAATCCCTGAATACAGTGAAATTGCCATGGATTGTGCTATTCTCTATGGCTCCTCAGGCTGACGCTCGGTTAACGAATGCGTTGAACTCAATTGTAGAAGGCCGATCGCCCCCACAGAACACAGAGATATCTCAGTACAATATGCCTGCTGTATACGTACTCGAATGCACGTTGGCTGTTTCGGATATCAGGACCACAGCACTCAAACGTGGGTGGGTGAACGATTACCCGGAAAAGGGGGGTGATTGGATAGTGGAGTTTGATTCCATACCCATTGAGGCGATTCGTACAAAAGCAAACCGAAGTCGTTACTATGTCCATCATGGTGACTATGGGAAGGTATATCGCCTGTGGGTCGAACTCACGCGGACAGCCTCAACACTTTATTACGTTGGCCATTCGGTGACACCGATTGAACGTGTACACAACCATCTTGAAGGTTACAGTAATATAGATTTTCTCGATACGATGAATATAACAGGTGTTGAAGCCGCTTATCCGTGTGACATATCTGGGAAATACCAATGTGAGGCACAGGCGGCAAATGACCGCACTCTCATAGATAGTGATACTGCTTGCGTGAGCCTTGATGACGTAACTTCGTTCGCCTATTGGGCGTAATCCTAACCCCGGCGGTAGTCGATTTCTGACCCACATCTAATGTTTGAAGATAAATCACTCGAACTTCTCTCCAATCGGATCGCTACATTACTTGGAATGAAAATCCAATCACTATGAGGATTGCACCCCACAAGCCGTCTACTGTATCATAAACTGTCGCTCGAACTGCTGAAGGCATTAGAGCCGGTGAATTCATTCCTGCCGTTCTTCCAGCGGATTCTTCAGTTTCTACAGCAATACCATAGCGTCCACGGACTATACTGCGGGCCAATAATAGTGTCCCCAGAAGTGTCAATATCTCATATAACGGGATACAAAGCTTAAAGCCATCAATTAACCCGTCAGAGAACCAAAAACCCACAATAATGGCCAAAAATAGCGTATATTGGTAGAAACGTTGGCTAAATACGTCCAAGAAATGGTATTCAACTTGGTCTCGTGCTTTGTCTATATCTTTGATTGTAGAGTACTGGTTACTCTCAATGACATCTAACAATGTCAGCGTCCATCCACCTATTTTACGAGAGAAATGGATATGAATCGGAACCGAAGAAGAATACAGTTCATATTCATCTATATTTCCCTCCAGATATCTTTCTCCAGTTTCTGTTAGACAGAATTTGCCACTATTGAGCGATATAAATCCTTTTTCCTGTAATTTCCCACAGTGTTCCCTTATTTCACCTACATCGTGTTCATGATCATCATTTGGAATATGAATATTTACTTTCTCTGTCAACCATTCGGCATCCCTCGGTTCTTCATCCTTTAAACGTTTTAGAATTTTACCGTCTAAGGAGGTCATCCAATTGAAATATGGTCTATACATGTTCAGAGATAGCTATATCATTAGCTGAAAGTCATTCTAAATAAAATTATCGTTAGGAAGATGTCTACACAGAATCAAGATATTTGCGCCGATTCTGGCGTTTTTGCTCCTTGTCTCGAGCGTCATAGTGCTGGTCAAGCACCTTCTCGGAGACGTTCATCCGTTCAGAGACGATAGCCTTCGGTACGTCCGAGTCGAGATGATGGGTAATGGCACTCCGTCGAATTGGATGACTACTCACTGAGTCGGGGCATTTCGAATATCCTCGATACGAGGTCCCTTACATTCGTTGCTCTCCCAAATTTAGATGTAGGCCACCGCTTGCTATCGTTTTTCGAAGGAACTGGAGACCCGCCGTGTGTTGACTATCTTCCACCAGCATCACCCCATCTTGTTGAGCGCATCCCGGCGGTCTTCAATCGGGACCGCATCGTACTTCATACTGGTTTGAACTGACTTATGCCGAAGCTGTGCTTTCGTGGCGGCCAAGTCCCGCTCTTTGGTCATATAGGTCCCAACAGAATGACGTATCGTGTACCATGACATTTTCCGATTCGCCGTCTCAATACCTGCTTGGTTGCAGAGTCGATGAAGGAGCCGTCTGAGACTGCTCGAGCTGTAGGGATTGCCGTGGCTTGTCAACCAAAGAGTATCGGCATCCTCGTACCGCTTGTACTGCTCACGTTCCTCTAACCAGCGGGATAATGCCGTTGCCGTGCGATCTGTGAGGCTGACAGTCCAATTCCCCTCGTTCTTCGAGGATTCGTCCTTGGGTATCCGAAGGACACCGTTCTTGGTGTCTACCCACTCGATTCGTGCGTTACGCACCTCGTTGGGTCGGAGTCCAGCGTCAAGACTGGTCCATACAAGGGAGGTGATTTCCCATCCGTCAACACGGTCCCAGTCGTCGCGCGTCACCTCCTCGTAATCTTTGCCGAGTGCGTTCGAGATGTATAGCTTCCACCCTCTCCGCTCGTTAGCTGTGAGGGTATCGTAAGCAGGGATATTCCCCTCGTTGAGTGCGGCTTGCCTAATATCGCGGCGTTCTTCTCGAGTGAGGTAATCTTCTGGTTGGTGGTTGCCACCGGAACCGTCGAAGGAATATTCAAACTCCCACTCGTCGCGCCCCTGCGTGTGTTGAAGCCACTTCGAGAAGTGCTGGAGCCCTTCTTGGGCCTTCCCCTTGGATGTCTGACTCTTGTCGGAGAAAGCCAAGTAATCCATGTACGCCGCACCATCGTCGGAATCAGGTGGGTACTTGTATCCGCCCTTCTGCTCCCACAGCCACAAGTCGAACCGCGCAGTTCGGTACGCGGTAGAATAAACGGTGTACGGCGAGTACCCTTCAGCCTTCTCGGGGATCTTCCCAACCTTCAACAGCCATGACAGGAACCGCACACGGTGGTCTTTGTAGTCAACCAGTTGCTTGTCATTCAGTGCTTCGTCATGCGATTTCGGGACCACTTTGATGGCCCGTTCGCTGTCCACCTCGACATTGGTCGAAATGGCACAGCGCGAGAGCGTGATTGGTAGTTGCGTCATCTTCCGTATTTTGCCGATACGGAACTTGGGCGAGAAAGGGCGTTTTCAGCGAGTATAGCGCCTCTTGTGCGAGGCGACAAGTGCGCGGGACCGGATTCGAACCGGCGGACCCCTACGGGACAGCGTCCTAAGCGCTGCGCCGTTGGCCTAGCTTGGCTACCCGCGCTCGTCTTCGCCTTTCGCAGAATCGAGTAAGTACCTGTCGGTCTGCGTTAGCGATGGGTCACCGATTCCTCCGGTGACCAGTCCGGTGGCACGATATGCGTCACGTGTTCAGAATCGCGCAGCTGATGTAACTCAGCGGCCTCTTCGGCGAGTGCCCGCTCCCGATATGGCATCTCGAGACCGCAGCCAGTACAGACGAGTTTACACGTAGGCTCTTTCATGGGGCGTCATGGACTGCCACCGACCGCTGGTGTTGGACACAGTTCGGTCGGCAGCTGGTTTAGTATTGGTCTCCTAGTGAAATCAGCAGTGAACGGCCGGTTTTCCTACCGATTCGTAGCAAACTGTTGCATACCGTAGTGTCGTATTGGCGCGTGATGAACCCGTGTCGGCCGGCGAGGACGTGACCGGGACCACACGTTTATGGGATCCGATCCGATATCTCGATGTATGCACAGCGCGCGCGACCGCATCGAGTACGAACCGTGGCTCGAGGAACTCTTCGAGGTCGCCGACCGGCTGGAGCTGTCGGCGGAGGCGCGATCGTGTGCGTCCGACCTGTTCCTCGCCGATGTCCCCGAATCCGATCGCTCGAAGCAAGCGGTCCTTGCCGCAAGCGTGTATGCCGGCTCGCTCGTCGCCGGTGACGGCCGCACACAGGGTGCCGTCGCCGACGCGGCGGATGTCTCCCGCCTATCGATTCAGTCCCGCTGGAAGGAGTTGCTCGAGTCGGCAGGGCTCGAACCGCCGCGCTGGTAGCGACTCCGTACGATTGACTTATCTGACGTAGTGGGATGATTCCGTAGCGTAAGTGTATGCTACGAAGTCGATTTGCTCATCGAACCGAGTGCCGATCGAACCGATTCGACGTGGTCGTGTCAGCCTTCCGGAACGACGGCCACGTCAATTGTCGTCACGAACGGCACCGTGTTCGTCGATCTCGCCGTTGACGATCCGGGTACTCGAGATGATGTCGCCGTCCTCGGCGAGAACGTGCGGGACGACGACTACCTCGAGGGGGTCGTGGCCGCGCTCGCGGCGGATCTCGTTTATCCGTGCGCCGCCCTCGCGGGTTTCCGGAGAGACGACGAGATAGTCGAACTGCGGTTCCGTCGCGATCCCCGTCGGCGACTCGAGTTTGCGAATCTCGAACTCCCGGTCGTACTCGGCCGCGATCGGCTCGAGTTCGGTCGCGAGTCGCTCTTTTCGCTCGTCGTGCGACCGGACCTGTCGGTCGCTGTCTCGTGTCTTCGGCGCAAGTCCGTCGCTGGTCAAGCCGACTGTCACGTCTCCGAGTTCGAACGCCCGTTCGAACAGCCGCCGATGACCGTCGTGAACGGGGTCGAAGGTCCCACCAAGCGCGACGTCCATATCCCACGTCACTCTCGCGGTCCGTATAAAACGGTCGAATTGCTGTGTTTTTTCGCTACCACTTCCGTCTCTCGGTTCTCACCCAGGATTTCGACGATCGTCGATTGTCCCCTTCACATTGTTTTTAGTGGTCGCCGACAGTGTCCCCAATATGGGATTAGACGAGGACGCACTGGAGTACCATCGGACGGACCCCCCAGGCAAGATTGAGATCTCGACGACGAAACCGACGAACACGCAGCGTGATCTCGCGCTTGCGTACTCGCCGGGCGTCGCCGCGCCGTGTCTCGAGATCGACGAGGACGAAACCGACGCCTACAGTTACACGGCGAAGGGCAACCTCGTCGGCGTCGTCTCGAACGGGTCGGCCGTGCTCGGACTCGGCGACATCGGCGCACAGGCGTCGAAGCCCGTCATGGAAGGGAAAGGCGTCCTGTTCAAGCGGTTTGCTGACATCGACGTCTTCGACATCGAACTCGACGACTCCGACCCCGACAAACTCGTCGAGGCCGTCAAGATGATGGAACCGACCTTCGGCGGTATCAACTTAGAGGACATCAAAGCGCCCGAGTGTTTCACCGTCGAGGAACGCCTGCGCGAGGAGATCGATATTCCGGTCTTCCACGACGACCAGCACGGCACCGCGATCATCTCCGGCGCCGCGCTGCTCAACGCGGCCGACATCGCGGATAAGAACCTCGACGAGCTCGAGGTCACGTTCTCGGGCGCGGGCGCAAGTGCGATCGCGACCGCCCGCTTCTACGTCTCGCTTGGTGTCCAGAAAGAGAACATCACGATGTGTGACTCGACGGGGATCATCACCGAAGCACGCGCCGAGGCGGGTGACGTCAACGAGTACAAACAGCAGTTCGCCCGTGACGTCCCCGAAGGCAGTCTCGCGGACGCGATGGACGGTGCGGACGTCTTCGTCGGCCTCTCGGCCGGCGGCATCGTCACCCAGGAGATGGTCGCGTCGATGGCGGGTAACCCGATTGTCTTCGCGATGGCTAATCCCGACCCGGAAATCGGCTACGAGGAGGCCAAGGCCGCCCGCGACGACAACGTCATCATGGCGACTGGCCGTTCGGACTACCCAAATCAGGTCAACAACGTCCTCGGGTTCCCCTTCATCTTCCGCGGCGCACTCGACGTCCGTGCCACCGAGATCAACGAGGAGATGAAAGTCGCCTGCGCCGAGGCGCTGGCCGAACTCGCCCGACAGGACGTGCCCGACGCAGTCGTCAAGGCCTACGGTGACGAACCACTGCAGTACGGCCCCGACTACATCATTCCAAAGCCCGTCGACCCGCGTGTGCTCTTCCGCGTCGCGCCGGCGATCGCCGAGGCCGCGATGGAGTCGGGTGCCGCCCGCACCGAACTCGATCTCGAGGAGTACGAGGAAGAACTCGAGGCCCGCCTCGGGAAGTCCCGCGAGATGATGCGCGTCGTCCTCAACAAGGCCAAGAGCGATCCCAAGACGATCGCACTCGCCGAGGGCGAAAACGAGAAGATGATTCGGGCAGCCTACCAGATCCAGGAGCAGGGAATCGCCATGCCGATCCTCATCGGCGACGAAGACGAGATCAAGGGAACGGCTGCAAACCTCGGACTCGACTACGATCCGCAGGTCGCCGACCCGTCTGTCGGTGACTACGAGGAGTACGCCGACCGGCTTCACGAACTCCGCGCGCGCAAGGGAATCACGCGGAGCGAGGCCGGCGAACTCATCGAACGCGACTCGAACTACTTCGGCAGCGTCATGGTCGAACAGGGCGATGCCGACGCCTTGCTGTCCGGACTCTCCCATCACTACCCGTCGGCGCTTCGCCCACCGTTGCAGGTGATCGGCACCGCTGACGACGTTGACTACGCGGCGGGCGTCTACATGCTGACGTTCAAAAACCGCGTGATCTTCATCGCCGACGCGACGGTCAATCAGGCTCCCGACGAGGACGTGCTCGCGGAGGTCACCAAACAGACGGGCAAACTCGCCCGCCGGTTCAACGTCGAGCCCCGCGCGGCCCTGCTCTCGTACTCGAACTTCGGCAGCGTCGACAACGAGGGAACGCGCAAGCCGCGCAAGGCGGCTGCGATGCTCCAAGACGACCCTGAAGTCGACTTCCCCGTCGACGGCGAGATGCAGGCCGACACCGCCGTCGTCGAGGACATCCTCGAGGGCACCTATGGCTTCTCCGAACTCGAAGAGCCCGCGAACGTGCTGGTCTTCCCGAACCTCGAGTCGGGGAACATCGGTTACAAGCTGCTCCAGCGACTCGGCGGTGCGGACGCCATCGGCCCGATGCTGGTCGGCATGGACGAGCCGGTCCACGTCCTCCAGCGTGGCGACGAAGTCAAAGACATCGTGAACCTGGCAGGCGTTGCGGTCGTCGACGCCCAGAAAGAATAACCTGTGAACGAGGAGGCCGCCGACCGTCGGGACGCACCGTCCGATCGGGAGGATGAGACAGCCGACGGTCCGCGGTTCTCGAGACGGCAGTTGCTCTGTACCGCGGGCGCCGCTGGCACCGTGGGGCTTGCCGGCTGTGCCGGACGACCGTCTCGCACGTACCCAGACTGTTCGCCTATCACTACTACGATGAACACGGACGGATACGTTCCGCTGCCGGCGGACGACGCCATCTCGATGTTTCGGCGTGGCTTGCGCCGGTACGGCTACTATCCCGACGAAACCGTTCCCTCGTCCGTGCGCGTCGATTGGTCGATGCCAGTCAACCGTATCGGCCACACCGCGGCCAAGTCGACGCCCCGGCCGACGCCCGACGGCGAGACGATCCTCGTCGCCGGCGACACCGGGACAATCCACGCGGTCACGCCGACCGGCGAGCGCCGCTGGACGCTCGAGACGGGAGCCGGTCGAAGTCTTGGCTTTCACGGCACACCGACGATCGTCAGTGACACTGCCTACATCGGCGGCTACGACGGCGAACTCTACGCCATCGATATCCCCTCTGGCGACCTGATCTGGCAGACTCGACTGCGCGAGTTCGGCGGCTCGATCGCGATCGGCTCGAGTCCCGCCTACGTCGACGGGAACCTCTATTTCGTCGCCGAGTACAAGAACCCCGCCAGAGGTGCGCTGTGGGAGGTCGACGCCGAAACCGGAACGCCGACCTGGAGCGACGATCGCATCTGGGGAATGCCCCATCCCTCGCCGGCGATCGACTGCGAGGCCGGCAAGCTCGTCACCGGTTCCAACGACGGCGTCGTCTACTGCTGGGAGTTTCCCTCCCTCGAGTTCGCCTGGTCGTTCCAGGCCGGCGGCGAGGGCGGCCCCGACGGCAAATCGATGGCCGGTGGGCGATTCAACCTCGGCGCGCAAATCAAGGGGACGACCCCGGTCTACGACGGGGCGGCGTTCGTCGGCTCCTGGGACGGCCGCTTTTATCGGCTCGATCTCGCGAACGGCAGCGAGGAGTGGTCGTTCGACACCGGCAACGTCGTCATGTCGAATCCGGCGATCGATCCCGACCAGGGCATCGTCTACGTCGGCAGCGACGACCGCCACGTCCACGCGCTCGATACTCGGACGGGAGACGAACTCTGGTCGGCGTACGTCGGCGGTCACGTCATCGGGTCGATCACGGCGACCGCCGAGACGATTCTCGTCGGCTCCTACGACACCCACCTGTACGCACTCGACAGAGCAACTGGCGACCGCCGCTGGCGGATCGCAAATCGCGGACACGTGACCAGCGGTGCGATCCCTCACGACGGTCGGATTTACTACGCCGAACGCGGCGTCTTCGAGAACTACTACGACGATGACGAGGAAACGGTGCTCGAGAAGCCCGGCCGCGCCTACTGTTTGGTTCCCGACGAGTGAGGTCGTCTACCGAGAGTCCCCCTCGAATTGCTCGAAGTTTTCGATGGTGACGGCAATCGCGTCCCGACTCGGTACGTCCCGGACCGCGTATGTCGTCGGATAGTATCCGGCTCTGGCGTACGTGTCAGGCTGTGCGATTGCTCGCCGATCAGTCCCGGAATGCTCCTGAAGGTATGCCCGGGTGAGCATCGGCTCGACAAACGTCAACTCCGCAGTCCCATCGCCATCCGGGTCGGCGGCACCCCAGATGAGCGTGTTCGTAAACGTCCCACCGTTCATCTCGGGGACGGTGGGATCGACCAGGTGTTCGCCCATGTCGGTGATAACCCGTTCACCGACGACCGGATTGCGGGCATATCCTTCGGGAACGTATCTGGCCGGGATCTCGTAGGTCGGCGCGGCCGGCCCAGTGATGGCGTCGACGGTTTCAGCCGGCAGCATATGGAAGTGGACGTCGAAGTGAGGCACCGTCCAGACGCCGTCCGGCGGATGACCGCCCGGATTCCAGTTCAGTCCAAGAAACGTAATCGGCGTCGCGTTCGTCTCTGGGAATGGGACGAAAAACTCCTGTGACCATTTGTGATGGATGATCGTCGCCTCACCGGTCGGGCCATACTTGTCTGTGTAGTCGTCCTCCCCCGAGCTTGCGAGCGCGTTGGCGGATGGGAGTCCCTCGAGTGCGGCCCGCTCGATGACGAGACCGTGATACTTCGGCATCCCAGAGGGCGTGACAGTCGTGAACGTCTTTGCCTCGCCGTTTCCGAGGCTGACGGATCGTCCCCACTCGGTGCTGCCGGCTGGCAGGAATCCTTTGTTCGTATCCGCAGTCGTCAGTCCACTCAGTCCGATGACCGCGCCAGTCGCAGCGAGGGATCCGACAAACCGCCGCCTTCCGGTGTGAAACCGGCCGTTTTCCGGGGTGTATTTTGGTGTCATTGGTGGCAGGTGGAGTTGTAATGTCGATTTCTCTCGAGCCCATACAACACGGAGTTAGTAGGTAACACACATCGTACTCGCCGAGGACCTGTCCCTGCCGTCGGCGGGCCGGGTATCGCGGAGTGTTTGTCAGATGTAACGGTGCTGTATCTCTGTCCTACTACGCTTCTCGGCCGCTTCGAATCCTGTCGGTCGAGGGATCGCCACTTCCGCGCCAGCCGCGAAACACTCGGTTTCGCTCGAGCCAGAACCATCTTGAACCACGTTGTGCCGTACCAACGGGCCAGTAGCGTCCGCATCGCAGGCGGAATTTCGTAGCAGTGCATTCAAGTAGACGCCAAGATTTTGATCTGGTATGCAAGATCAGGGACGCTCTACGCGCAAGCGAACCGGTGGTCGACTGAAGAACGTTCGAAAGCGCCGCAAGAACGAACTCGGCCGGCTGCCGACGGAGACGCAGGTCGGTGAGCCACGGTTCCGCACCGTCGACGCCCGCGGCAACGAAACGAAGACGCGTGCGCTCGCGACGAACGTCGCAAGCGTCAACAAAGGCGACGAGACGGTCTCCGCAGAGATCGAAGACGTCGTCGAGAACGACGCCAACCCGAACTACGTCCGCCGGAACATCGTCACGAAGGGTGCCGTCATCGAGACCTCGGAAGGACAGGCACGTGTCACGTCCCGTCCCGGTCAGACCGGTCAGGTCAACGCCGTCCTCATCGAATAACGCGTTCCGTCGACTCGTACTGTTTTCCGATCGCTGCAGCGAAGTGCCGAGAGCCGTTTCTCTTCGCCGGCTGGGTGTCAGGAGTACCCGATCGTGTAGCCGTGTTCTCAGCGACGGGATTGTCACGTGCCAGTGGCTCGAGGCCGCTCGAGTCGACGAGGCCGTGTAGCTAACCTGCTGACGACCTCCGAAGCCGGACTGGGATGCAAACGGAGAAAGAAGACGATGAGCGGACGGGTGGTCAGGGCCGTGGTGCTGCTTTCTGAAGCGCCGTCTCGGCGATGTTGCCGCCGTAGTCGGCGCTTCGGGACAACGAGTCGACGATCAGTCCCAGCGACTGGGCCTGTGCCGGCTCGAGCTCGCGGAGTTTGTCGTCTATCTGGCGGGTGTGTTCGTCGATTTCGACGACGGCCGCGAGTGCGCCGTGGCCGAGCCGGTTTGCCTCGTCGGCGTCCTCGGCGAACAGCGCGTCCATCGACTGTTCGAAGACACTCCCGGCTTCGGCGTGGAGGCCGTGAATGGCGTCGGCGACGTCCGCAGGGAGGTCGCCGAGTTTGAGCGCGATATCGCTAATTTTGACGGCATGGTCGGCGATCCGCTCGAGTTGGCGGGCACTCGAGTGGAAGTCGAAACAGTCCTCGCGGGAGACGCCCAGTTCCTCGACGGCCCGCGGCGAGCGAAGCGTCGCGCGGAAGATCCGCGAGACGACGAGCCAGAGTCGATCGACGTCGTCGTCGCGCTCGATCACGTCGTGGGCGATGTCGTCGTCGTTCTCGACCAGCGCACGGACGGCGTCTTCGAGCATCGACTGGGCGATCAGCCGCATTCGTGTGACCGCGTTGACGATCGAGAGTTCGGCGGAATCGAGTAAATCCTGAATCACCACGCTGTCGCTCGTCTCCTGGAGCACTTCGACGCCGACGAGGCGCTGGGTCGCGTCGCGAATCGCGCTGCGCTGGTCGGTCGTGATCCGGCCGGCCTCGAGCGTGATAATGTCGAAGCCGCTGACGTACATCGTCATCACGGCCCGCATCAGCTGTTCGTCCTCGAGTCCGGAGACGTCGAGCGACCCTTCCTGTCGCCGCGTTTCCCGCTCGGGAGTCAAGAGCAGTTCGTCGCCTTCAGGATAGAACTCGACTGTCGTCCCACTGCTGACATCGTTCTCGGTCGCCCATGTTTTCGGCAGCGAAACGGTATACGTCGACCCACCGGTCATCTGGACCTTTCGCGTCTCCATACGCGGCGCTTTCTACTACAACAATATAAATCCACCAGACTATAGAGCGATATGATGATGGCGAGATCGGTGATAGAGTGTCCATGAATGCCGTTTTCGGCACCTTCGATATCCTACTACTCTATCGATAACAATTACCAACCATAGATCTATATAGGAATAACACTCCGTAGATCTGGGGCAGCAGGTCGCTAGCGCAGTTCGTCGAGATCGACGACCGCCTCGAGATTCGCCGACAGCCATCTGGTCACCCGTTCGGTTTCGGAACACTCGCGTGGCGCGATCGTACACCGGTCGGGCCCGTCCTCGTATCGGACGACGGTCGACTCGAGGGTGACCGTTTCGTGATCGTACTGTGCGGCCGTGGCAAGTCGCTGTCGGGTGGTCCGGTCGTCGTAACCGCTGGTGGATCCGGTCATGGGTTCGATGGAGTCGCGTATGCGAACCGACCGACGGCACGTACAAAGCCACTGCTAGTTGTACTATTGAGCGATTGGTATCGGTTCCAGCTACTCCATACGGGCGTTACAGATGGTCGTCGGCTCTGCGCCGCCATGATTTCCACTTACGAATACAGGACTGCCGTCTCACGAGCCAACAATAAAGAGAGACGTCCGATCCACCTGCAAGTCCCGCTACGTCAGAGAATCGGGCCAGCCGTCCAGTGCCGTCCGCATGAACGTCTCGTGGACGTCCGTAGTCGATCCATCCTCGTCGGTGCGACAGCGCTCGTAGCTCCCGTCCGAGCGCATCACCCACCGGTTCTGATCGTCCGACAGCAACGTCTCGAGGATCGTCTCGAGCCGGTCCTGCAGCCGCGGGGCTTCGATCGGCGCGATCGCCTCGACTCGGCTGTCGAGATTGCGGGTCATCCAGTCGGCCGAACCGATATAGTAGCGGTTCTCGCCGCCCGCCCGGAAGTAGAAGATCCGGGAGTGTTCGAGAAAGCGGCCGACGATGCTGTAGACGTCGATCGTCTCGCTGATTCCCTCGAGGCCGGGCCGGAGCCGGCAGATATCGCGGACGATGAGATCGATATCGACGCCGGCCATCGACGCCTCGTAGAGTTCACGGACGATCGCGGGATCCTCGAGCCGGTTCATCTTGGCGACGATGCGGGCGTCCTCGCCGTTACGGGCACGTTCGGCTTCGGCCCGGATGAGCTCGACGAAGCGCTCGCGCATGTTTCCGGGCGCGATGAGCAACTTTCGGTAGTCGCGGTGCATCGAGTGGCCCGTAAAGTAATTGAACAGCCTGACGAGGTCCTGTCCGATGTCTCGGTCAACGGTCAACAGGCCGAGGTCCTCGTAGTGCTTTGCGGTCTCGGAGTGGTAGTTCCCGGTGCCGACGTGGGAGTAGAGTCGCACCCCGTCGGCTTCCTCACGGACGACCAGCGACGTCTTCGTATGGGTCTTGTAGCCGATCGTGCCGTAGGCGACGTGAATCCCCTCTTCCTCGAGTTTCTTCGCCCACTCGAGGTTGTTCTCCTCGTCGAAGCGAGCTTTGAGCTCGACCATGACGGCGACCTGTTTGCCGTTGCGCGCGGCCTCGAGCAGGCTCTCGATGATCTGGGAATCGCTGGCAGTCCGGTAGATCGCCGCCTTGATCGCGAGCACGTCGGGATCGTTGGCTGCGGCCTCGAGGAATCGCTGGACGGTCCCCTCGAAGGAGTGGTAGGGGTGGTGGACGAGCACGTCGTCGTTGCTGATCACGTCGAAGACGGTCATTCCGTCGTCGGCCCGCTTGAGCCGTGGATGGGGCTGTGGTGACCATTCTGGGAGTTTTAGGTTCGGACGGTCGAGGTCCGTCAGGTCGGCGAAGTCCCGATACTCGAGGGGGCCGTCGAGTTCGAACACTTCCCGATCCTCAAGGTCGAGTTCGCGGGCCAGAATCTCGCGGATCGCCTCGGGTGCGTCGCGTTCGAGCTCGAGTCGGACGGCGGTCGCGAACCGTCGCTCCTCGATGACCTCTTCGATCATCTCGATCAGATCCTCGGCGACCTCCTCGTTGCGCCGGACCTCCGCGTTGCGCGTGACCCGGAACAGCGCGGTGTCGACGATCTCGACGTCCGGGAAGAGCAACTCGAGGTTGGCTCGAACGATGTCCTCGAGCAGGACGTACCGCGTGTCGTCGTCCAGTTGAACGAATCGGAGCTGGTTGCGTGGAATTTTCACCCGCGAGAAGGTGAGCTCGGCATCGGGCCGTTCCCGCGTCAGGACCGCCAGTGAGAGACTCTGGTTCGAAATAAACGGGAACGAGTGAGCCGGGTCGAACGTCAGCGGCGTCAGCGTCGGCAGGACGGAACTCTCGAAGTACTCGCGCAGCTCTCGGCGTTCGGCGTCGGTGAGGTCATCATAGTCGACGATCCGAATCCCCGCATCCGCCAGCGCCGGCCGGATCTCGTCACGATAACACTCGGCCTGGCGCTCAAGCAATGGCTGGACCTCCTCGAGAGCGTCAACCCACTGCTCGTAGGGCGT
The DNA here is from genome assembly GCF_042678045.1 of Haloarchaeobius amylolyticus. Classification (GTDB taxonomy): domain Archaea; phylum Halobacteriota; class Halobacteria; order Halobacteriales; family Natrialbaceae; genus Natrinema; species Natrinema amylolyticus_A. The sequence continues at coordinate 422,326 of NZ_JBHUDI010000003.1, read as the reverse complement.
GCGTCCGTCGGGCGTCTCCTCGGTGACGCCGGCGGCGATCTGCTGTTTCAGGCCACCGATGCGCTTGCGAAAGAACTCATCGAGGTTCGTCGTGACGATCGCGAGAAACTTCACGCGCTCTAACAGCGGGTTGTCCGCGTCTTCGACCTCGTGGAGGACGCGCCGCTGAAAGGCGAGTTCGCTGAGTTCGCGATTCAAATAGTACGACGGATCCGAGAGATCGACGGCATGGCTCGCGGTGTCGGATTCCGTGCCGTCGCCTGTGGTCGTCACATCGAGCGCCGCCGATTCGACCTCGTCGGCTGCCATCGGGTCGGCACCGGCCGCTCGATTGGATCCCCCATCCTTGACTGGCTCGAGGCGTGCAGCCGATTCGCTGTCAACGGGGAGCATTCCACCGTCAGCGTCCCCGTCGGTCAGCCGGTCGGGTACACTCGAGTCACTGTCTGCGGTCGTGTCGTCCAGCATCGACCGAAACGCGACCGTATCCGCGTCCGCGTCGTCAGCTACCGAGTCATGCCGTTGGTCATCCGAGTCCACCGTCTCCTCGTCGTTCGCGGTCGTGTTTCCATCAGTCATCCGAGCGTCCACCTCAGCTATTGCCAAGTGCGACGATCTTCGCGGCCGAGCGATCAACGTGATCGGGGCCGGAAACGCTGTGGAAGCGGTCGCGTCGAACATCATACGCGGTGAGGTCCCCACCGTAGACACAGCCGGTATCGAGGCCGACCGCCCACTCCCGATTGATCGGCTCGTCCAGGACAGTGTGGCCGAAAAAGACCCGCGGTGCCCCCTCGTAGGTCTCGAACCAGAATGGGCCGTCGTAGCCGTCGCCGGCCGGCGATCGCATCGTCAACAGGTCCTCGGTAGCGTGTGCCGACAGCGACCGGTTCGGATCGACGCCACCGTGGACGACGAGGCCACCGTCCCACGAGATCGCCGTCGGCAGCGACTCTAGATACTGCTGGTCGGTAGCGTCGAGTCCCGACAGCGACGCATCTCCCTCGATTATCTTTTGCTCGTTGTTCCCCTTGACCGAGAGCAACCGTGGCGACCGCCTGACGCGGTCGAGGACAGCCTTGCTCTCCGGCCCTTTTCGAACCAGATCCCCGACGAACACGGCGAGGTCATTGCCGTCGAGATCGAGCGTCTCCAAGAGTTCCTCGAGCGCATCCAGACAGCCGTGAACGTCACCGATGACGTAGACATCGTCCCGTTTCTCAAGGTCGATATGTCGGTGGTCGAACGATACTGCGTCGTCGAGCGCGGCGTTCCCGGTCGTCACGTGTCTTCTGTCTCTGTGCTCCAGCGAGACCGGATAAGTCGTTTATATGTTATGTATTGTACGCTATGTAGTTCGCTATAGCCGAATCTCCTGTTGACTGACTCCTCGGATTCTGTTGGCGGAGGCCCAAGACACTGGATTTCTTTACGACCCGCGCCCCACCACGGGTATGCACGTCGTCGTCAATGCTGCCATGAGTGCAGACGGCAAGCTCTCCTCGCGTCGACGCGAACAGATTGCGATCAGCGGCGAGGCCGACTTCGAGCGCGTCGACCGACTCCGGGCGGACAGCGACGCCGTCGTAGTCGGCGTCGGCACCGTCCTCGCGGATGATCCACACCTGACCGTCAAAGACGAAACGCTGCGCGGGCAGCGCCGCGAGAACGACCGACCCGCAAACCCCGCACGCGTCATCGTGGACTCGAGCGGCCGGACCCCACCGGACGCAGCAGTGCTGGACGACGCGGCGACGACCTACGTCTGTCTGAGCGAGGCCGCATCCGTCGAGCGTCGCGCGGCTCTTGCCGATCGCGCCGAGTTGGTCACCGCCGGCGACGAGCGAGTCGATCTCCTGCGCGCGTTCGCGACGCTGCAGGAACAGGGTCTCGAGCAACTCATGGTCGAAGGGGGCGGCGAACTCATCTTCTCACTGTTCGAGGCCGGACTAGTCGACGAACTCCGGGTGTTCGTCGGCCCAAAAATCATCGGCGGTCGCGACGCCCCGACGCTGGCCGACGGCGAGGGGTTCGTCGCGGACTTTCCGTCGCTCGACCTCGAGTCAGTCGACCGACTCGATGACGGCGTGGTTCTGACCTGGCGCGTTGCCGACCGCTAAACGCGCTATTCGAAGTCCGGCTCTCGGTCCTCGACGAACGCCGCCATCCCTTCGCGCTGGTCGTGCGTCCCGAAGAGACTGCCGAAGGCACGCTTTTCGTACGCAAGCCCGCTTTCCTGCGAGCCCTCGTGGGTCTGGTTGATTGCCTGTTTGGCAGTCTGCATCGCGAATGCTGGCTTCGCGGCGAGTCGGTCGGCCAGTTCGCTGACGACCGCCTCGAGTTCGTCGTCGGCAACGACTTCGCCGACGAGGCCGGCTTCAGCGGCCGACTCGGCGTCGAGGCGCTCGCCGAGGAAGATCATCCGCCGTGCGGTCTCGTCGCCGACCAGCCGCGGCAGCCGCTGGGTGGCTCCCCAACCAGGGATGATCCCGAGATCGATCTCGGTGTTGCCGATCAGTGCCGACTCGGCCGCAACCCGCAGATCACATGCCATCGCCATCTCGCAGCCGCCGCCGAACGCGTAGCCGTTGATCGCGGCGATCGTCGGCGCGGGGAAGGCCTCGAGCGCGTCGGCGACGTCGTGGCCGAGTGTGCCCCATTCTTCGCCCTCCGCCGTGGAGAGATCCTGCATATACTTGATGTCAGCACCGGCGATGAACGCGTCGCCGGCCCCCGTCAGGACGAGCGTGCGAGCGCCCTCTTCGGCGGCTTCCTCGAGTGCTTCACCCATCGCTTCGAGCGTCTCGATGTTCAACGCGTTCAGCGCATCGGGTCGATCGACGGTTAGCGTCGCAACGTCTCCGTCCCACTCGAGTCGGACTGTGTCCCAAGACATACTCCGGCGTTCGATGGCCACCGTGAAATCCTTTCGGACACGGTGACGGTTCGACTGCCCAACGTTCGACCGCGACTGCGATGACGGCCCCCGTCACATCTTTCCTCGCGCGCGCCTTCATCTCGAGTATGGAACGAGCTACGTTCGGCGGCGGGTGTTTCTGGTGTATCGAGGCGGCGTTCGAAGAACTCGAGGGTGTCGAATCGGTGACCTCGGGGTATGCCGGCGGCCACACCGAGGATCCGGGCTATCGGGAAGTCTGTTCCGGCCAGACCGGCCACGCCGAGGTCGTCCAGGTCGAGTACGATCCCGACGAAATCGCCTACGAGGACTTGCTCGAGGTCTTCTTTACGATCCACGATCCGACGACGAAAGACCGCGAGGGGCCCGACGTCGGTTCTCAGTACCGGTCGGCGATCTACGCCCACAGCGACGAACAACTCGAGACTGCCGAGGCATTCGCCGCGGAGTTAGAAAACGAGGGACTCTACGACGGGATCGTGACCGAAATCGAGCCATTGGACACCTTCTACGAGGCCGAGGAGTATCATCAGAACTACTTCGAAAAGAATCCGAACGACGCCTACTGTCGGATGCACGCGGCGCCGAAAGTCGAGAAAGTCCGGAAGAAGTTCGCGGAGAAAGCGGCTGCAGACGACTGAATCTGTCCCCGGCCGTTCGGTGAAAGGTATCTCTGTCTCGAGTCAAACGGGTACATATGGAGAGTCACCCGGACGTCCTCGTTATCGGCGGCGGCGCGACCGGAACGGGAATCGCCAGAGACCTCGCACTGCGGGGCGTCGACGTCACGCTTGTCGAACGAGACGGACTTGCGGCCGGCACGTCGGGCCGCTCGCACGGCCTGCTTCACAGCGGCGCTCGCTACGCCGAGGCCGACGGCCCGGAGGCCCGGGAGTGCCTCGAGGAAAACCGCATCCTCCGTGCGATCGCCGGTGAGTGTATCCGGGAAACGCGGGGCCTGTTCGTCCAACTCGCCGACGACGATCCGGGCTACTTCGACGCGAAGCGTGCCGCCTGCGCCGACGTGGGAATCTTGACCGACGTGATCGACGGGGTGGCTGCCCGCGAGGCAGTCCCGAACCTCACAGCCGACGTCGAACGGGCGATGTGGGTCCCGGACGGCGTTGTCGTCCCCTCCCGGCTGGTCGCCGCCAACGCGGTCGACGCCCGCGAGCACGGCGCTCGCGTCCGCACACACGCGCCGGTCACGGCGATGACCGTCGAGGGCGGGCGAGTGACGAGCGTCACACTCGGTGGCGACGCGGACGAGACGATCCACCCGCGCTACGTCGTGAACGCCGCCGGACCCCACGCCGGCCACGTCGCCGAACTGGCCGGCGTCACCGTCGCGATGCGACCGACCCGGGGCGTCATGGTTTCGGTCGAATACGATGGCCTCGAGCCGGTGCTCAATCGCTGTCGCAACCCCGACGACGGCGATATCGTCGTGCCACACGACGGGCAGGTCGTCCTGGGGACGACGAGCGTCCCGGTCGACGATCCGGACGACTACGAGCGTGCCGACTGGGAGGTCGAGCGGACGATCGACGAGTGCGCGGCGATGCTCCCGCCGGTCGCCGACGCCGAGCACGTCCGGACCTGGTGGGGCGTGCGGCCGCTGTACGAACCCGAGGAAGCCGCCCGTGGCGGGCGCGGCATCTCGAGAGGATTTCACCTGCTCGATCACGCCGACGGGGGCGTCGAGAACTGCTGCAGCATCGTTGGCGGGAAACTGACGACTTACCGGACGATGGCCGAGGCGACGGCTGATCTGGTCTGTGACCGACTCGGCGTCGACGCTGACTGTCGCACGGCGGAGACCGAACTTCCGAGCGCATCGGAGCCTGACACACTCGACGCGTTCGTTCGGGAGTTCGACGGGCAGGGGCCGACGGATGCGGATATCGTCGGCTCGAACTGAACCGGAACGCCAGAAGCCGGTTTCGAACGGCGTCACTTCGTCACGCGCTCTCATATTACTTGAGATCTGATCTTCTCTCCGGTCGTGAATTGGCTTTCTTACCCCTGCTGGTGTGCGATGTGGTGCATGAGCGACGACACCGATTCGTCACGGCCGACGATCGATCGACGATCCATCCTCGTTGCGGGAGGCACCACGCTGGCGGGATTGGGTGCACTCTCGTCGGTCCCCGCGGGAATGGCACAGAACGACTCCGAGTGGCCCGCCGGTGGCTCGAATGGGGACGACGGAAACCACGAGGGTGAACCGGTGCACGACGGCTCGGACTACGAGGACGAGCAGACGGTCACCGACGACACTGGAACTATCGAGGTCACGATTCCGGCTGCCTGGAGCGACGTCGACACTACGCCGGCCAGCATCGGCCCCTCGATCTGGGCCGCGCCGGATCTCGACGCGTTCATCGAACGTTGGGATGTGCCCGGCATCGAGGTATATACGACGACGGAACTGGGCACCGACCTCGGGGACGCCCTCGACCAGTATCTCGAGGAACTCGAGTTCGATGAGCAGTGTGCTGACGGCGGCCAACGATTGTTCGTGACCGACGAGTACGTGTTCCTGGGTCAGCTCCTGTACCAGTGTGGCGACAGCGAAACACTGTTTCTGGCGATGGCAGGGTCGCCAGCGGACGAATCGACGTTCGACATGCCGGACGGCAACACGACAGCGGACGGAAACGAGACGTCGAACGGAAACGCGACGCAGGGTGGCGGCCCCGTGTTTCCAGGCCCCCAGTCCGAGATACCCGACGACCAAATCCCGTCAGACGCCCCGTACGTGATCCTCTTCGGCGCCCAGATCGTCACGGAACCCGATCTCGAGGCCGCCTTCGTCGCCCTCGACTCGCTCGAGGCGCAATCGCCCGACGCCGAAAACGCCTGACAAAACGGGCCACCGGCCGCGGGTCGTGAGAGTGCCTACCACCACCGGCGGCCGACGCGTTCACGTCTCTCGGCTGTCGTTCGACCAGCTACCCAGCGAGCGATCACTCGAGCGGTCGACAGCGATGCGAAACGCTCGCTCGTCGTCGAGGACGATCGTGATCCGGTCGAAATCGACCACGTACCGCGACGAGTAGTGGCTGCCATGCTGAACGCCGACGGTTTCGGTGACGAGGCCTGCTTCGGTCAACTGGCCGAACTTCCGATAGGCCGTCGACAGCGGGAGGTCCGCCGCCGCTGCGACCTCGGGGACAGTTTTTGGCCCGTCGAGTACCGAGAGAATTCGCTGACAGCTGGCATCGTCCAGCGCGGCGATAATGCGCTCGAAACTCGGCATGTCGCCGGCGGATGATCGCTCGAGAACCATTGCGATCCGTTGGCAGCGAGTCCACAAGACGCGTTTGGTTACGCCGGTCGACGGGCACGTCGAGTGGCCAACTACATGTACGCACGGTTCGACCGATCGCGTATGAGCGACGACCGGACATCCGAGTCACCGATCGAGAACACACCCGGCCAGGGACGGACGCCCGAAGCCGAGCGGATCGAACCGGCCGCCCCCGAGGAGTTCGGCCTCGTTCAGGTCTGGTGGGGCGACGGCAAGGGGAAGACGACGGCGACGCTCGGCATGGGGATGCGCGCCGCTGGCCACGGCTACCGCGTCCACATGCTCCAGTTCATGAAAGGCGGCGCCTCGAGCGTCGACGCGGTGCGTGGCGAGTACAACGCGATCGCCGCTCTCCCCGGCATGAGCTACGAAAATCTCGGCCACTACGGTTGGCACGGGATGGCCGACGGCAGCGACGAGGCTGACCACGAGGCCGAAGCTCAGGCCGGCCTCGAGCGTGCGCACGAACTGCTCGAGGCAGCCGACGAAGCCGCCCTCGACGAGCCGATCGCCCTCGACGCGGACCCGGAAGCCGGCATGCACATGCTGATCCTCGATGAGGTACTCTATGCTGCGGATCGCGGACTCCTCTCCGAGGACGACGTCCACGGGCTCATCGACGCGAAGCCGGCCGATCTCGAACTGGTGCTGTCGGGCAGCCACACCGAGCCGTCATACCTCGAGAACCGTGCGGACCTGATCACGAACGTTCGGAAGGTCAAACACCCGATCGACGACGGCCAGCGGGCGCGACGCGGCACTGAGTTCTGATCGCCACAGGACGACCGACCGCACACGCGAATGGACCCGGATTTTTGACCTTCGACGGCGACGACTCACACATGGCAGGACGGACCCGCGCACACGTCTTCGTCTCGGGCACCGTACAGGGCGTCTACTACCGTGCGAACACCCGCGACACCGCCCGCGAGGAAGGCGTCGACGGCTGGGTGAAAAATCTCGAGGACGGCCGCGTCGAGGCAGTCTTCGAAGGCCCCGAGGACGCGGTCGAGTCGATGATCGAGTGGTGTCACGAGGGCAGTCCCGCGGCTGAGGTTGACGCCGTCGAGGCCGAGTACGAGGAGCCACAGGGCGAGGACGGATTCGAGATCCGTTACTGACCCGACGAACAGTTCGAAAGGGACCGCCGATGGGCATCATCGACCGCTTCGAGGAAGAATATCTCGACGTCTCGAGCAGCCGCGCGACGGTCCGAGAGCTCCTCGAGTTGTTCGTCGGCGCAGTGTTGTTCGTCGTCGGTGCGAGCGCACTAGCATACTACCTGCTCGGACAGCGGATCGCAGTGTGGCTCGCCGTGGCGCTGACTGTCATTTTCACGATCACGCTCGTCTCACAGGCTTACTGGGCCATGACTGGGCGCGAGGATTACGACGAGTAGCCTCAACCCGGTCAGTCACTCGTCGCTTTCGTAGCGGCGAGCACCGCGGATCATTCGGACAGTAAGCAGCCCGACACCGGCGACGAACGCGATCCAGACCGAATCGGATCTGTCGGGTGCTGTTGCCTCGACGATCGCGACGAGCAGGACGAGCGCCGCAACGTACAGGACGTTGGTTCCGACGAAATCGGCCAGCTCTGCCTCGTCGGTGGCGCGATCCGGATCGTAGCCCGCGATCAACTGGACGATCCCGAAGTGTTTGATCAGGATTCCCAGCGCGCCGATGAATCCCGCCGTCACGATGAGGCTGACGACCGACGCGGTGACCATATCCGTAATTGACAATCAGTTCACAAAACGGTTCCGAGCCATCCAGTCAGCGGTGGTCGGCCCATCACTCCCCGGTTCGGAGATGATGGAAGACGTACGTCTGGGCGTAGCCGGCGTATTCGCCGCCCAGGCTGTCGCGAAGCGCCCGTGAGGTAGCAGCGTAGGAACCGCGATCACAGTCCGGATAATACTCCTCGATCGCCGACTTGATCCAGGTGTCGAGTGGGACCGCTTCGTCGAAGCCCAGCGAAAAGAGGAGGACGCAGTCGGCTACCTTGTCGCCGACGCCGACGAACTGCGTCAGGTACTCGCGTGCGTCCTCGTACTCGAGGCCCCGCGCCGCTTCCGGATGGGCCTCGCCGTTCGCGACCATCTCGGCCGTACGGACGACGTATGGAGCGCGGTAACCCAGTCCAAGCTCACGAAGCTCGGCCTCGGTCGCGGTCGCGAGCTGGTCCGGCGTCGGAAAGGCCTGGTAGGTCTCGCCGTCGAACGCGACCGCGTCGCCGTACTCCCGTGCTAGCGTCGTAACCATCGTGTGAATGCGACTTACCCGCATCTGTGCCGAGCAAATAAACGAGATCAGACAGCCGAAGGGCGGATCCTGCACGAGTCGCATCCCATGGTGGGCCTCGTAGGCCTCGTGAAGTAAGGGATCGTCCGGCCCGGCCGCGACGATTTCCTCGAGGTCGTCGTCGAGACGCAACAGCCGACGGACGAGCGCCTCGGCATCAGTCGTCGACTCCCACTCGAGGCGGCCGTCGCGGGTCCGCACGCGGATCACGTCCCCGTCGCCCGTGCCCCCTGAGCTGACAACCGTCGTATACCACGCGTCGGATGCCGGTGTGCCGCCGTACATCTCGCCGTCCGAGCGCCGCCAGAGGTACGTCTGGCCGCTCTCGAGCGTTCGGTACAGGTCGAATCCACCCGAGCACTCGTCGATCGAGATCGTCCCCGTCTCCATTCGTCCGACCCTTCGGCGGTGTGGGCTTTTGCCTTTCGGACCCGCGACGGTGAGGTGAGTCATGTCGCTCGGTTGTCTCCCGCCACGTCGCGCAGTCGAGCGGCGAGTACGGGTTCGTGAGGCGAACCTTCTTACTGTAGGGCATCCAATGTCACGGTATGAATTGCAGGGTCGTCGTTGAAGCCGCCGTGCCGGTCTTCGACGTTGAGACGGAGGACGAGGCGATCCGGATCGCCATCTCGAAGACGGGTGAGATGCTGAACCCTGATTTAAACTACGTCGAAATCAATATGGGCGAGCGCACCTCCCCATCCGGAGAGGAGCTCCCACCTGCGTTTATCGCGGCCGACGAAGCGCTCGTCGCACTCGAACTGGAGATGACCGTCTTCAACGTCGAACGTGAGGAACACGCCTCACGGATCGCACGGAAGGAGATCGGTCAGCGTCTCGAGAACATCCCACTCGAGGTCATGGAGGTCGAGGTCATCGAAGAGGACACGACTGACGAAGCAGAGACCGACGAGTCGACGGACACGGATACGGATACGGAGTCGACTGACACGGAGCCTGCCGACGAAACTGAGGAGTCGGACGACGAGATCCTCCCGGAGTTCGAGGATCTCGTGGAGTAACGGCCTGACTCGGGCGGTCTCGAAAGCGGTATCGACGTAACTCTGTATTGTAGTGTACAGTAATCACACAGGTATACCCGACATCGGCGAGTCTCGCCAGTCGGCGGTATTGACGATCGGAGGATGCGACGATATTCTCAGTCTGCAGTGGCGGCGACTGCTTCCTGCTCCCCTTCCCGCATGTTCTTCGTGATTCCCCCGGCGAGCGCAAAAACAGCAGCTTTGTGGTCAGTTTTCGATTTGTGGATGGATGTCGGCCGAATGCCTCGCGATTCGTACTCCTCGAGGTCGATCTGGCAGTCTTCCCACTCTGCACACTGGTTCGATACCTCCGCGAGAAGGCCGTGAAGGTGAATGAGCTCCTGCTTCTTCATAACCATCCTCTCCTACCCACTGCAGGGTTATATTATTATCTTGAGTCGCGTTAACACGCAGCCAGTATTGGGAGATTGGTGTATCATCGCCAGAGACGATTCGAATGCAGTGATTACGCGAGCGGATTCGAGAGATGAAACCACGTTAGTATTTTATTTACCAGCGTAACACCGTCTTTCAGTATAATTTCAGAGAGGGTCGGACAGCATTAAGAAGATCATACTCGATCGTCGAGCATCTGGTCGATCGGATCCGCGTCGTCCGAGGAGCGTTCCGACCAACCCGTGTGTCACACCGATCACGGGATCGACGTGCGATCAGGTGTGCAGTGACAAGCAGTCCCTACAAAAACGTATTCAGAATTGTCGATCGTCGGCCGCCGTTTCGACCGTGGCCCTAGCCGAGCTGTTTCAGAGTCTGGAGGTCGCGGTCCGTCCGCATGAACTCGGCAGTGCGGTGTGAGGCGTGACAGTTCGGGCAGTGAAACATTTCGGCGGGCGCGGGAAGTTCATCCGGAGAAACTTGCCAATCCTTCGTACATTCGGGACACAACAGTTGGACGGTCGTTTTATCCATGGTACCCTCTTTCACACGAGAGATCAAAAACATTGCCGCAGTTCCAGTCGGCCGAAAACACCACCCGCGATACAGCCTGCGAGTCGACGGCCGTCAAAAGGACCCTTACGCGGGTGCAGCCGTGTCCGAAGCCTCGAGCAGCTCCTTGTACCGGTTGCGAATCGTGACTTCCGAGATGCTCGCGACCTCACTGACCTCGTTCTGGGTCACCTTCTCGTTGGTCAGCAGGGCGGCAGCGTAGACCGACGCGGCCGCGAGGCCGACCGGCGACTTGCCGCTGTGGACGCCCTCCTGGCGGGCCGACTCGAGCAGTTCGCGGGCCATCCGCTCGGTCTCGTCCGAGAGGTCGAGGTCGCTGACGAACCGCGGCACGTAGTGTTCGGGGTCGGCCGGCTTGACCTCGAGGCCGAGTTCCCGGATGATGTAGCGGTAGGTGCGGGTGAGCTCCATCTTCTCGACGCGGGAGACCGCCGAGATCTCATCGAGGCTGCGCGGCGTGCCAGCCTGGCGGGCAGCGGCGTACAGCGAGGCGGTCGCGACGCCTTCGATCGACCGGCCCGGCAGCAGGTCCTCCTCGAGGGCGCGCCGATAGATGACACTGGCCGTCTCGCGGACGTTCTCGGGGAGGCCGAGCGCCGAGGCCATCCGGTCGATCTCGCCGAGTGCCTGCTTGAGGTTGCGCTCCTTGGAGTCGCGCGTGCGGAAGCGCTCGTTCCAGGTGCGAAGCCGTTGCATCTTCTGGCGCTGGCGGCTCGAGAGTGCCCGGCCGTAGGCGTCTTTGTCCTGCCAGCCGATGTTGGTCGACAGGCCCTGGTCGTGCATCATGTTCGTCGTGGGCGCGCCGACACGGGACTTCTCGTCCTTCTCGGCGGCGTCGAACGCACGCCATTCGGGGCCGCGGTCGATCTCGTCTTCCTCGACGACGAGACCACACTCGGTACAGACCGTCTCGGCGTGTTCGTCGTCCGAGACCAGTCGACTGCCACACTCCGGACAGCGTTCCTGCTCGTCGGATACCGACGTGGTTTCTTCCTCCTCGGTCTCTTGCTCGCTCGTATAGGTTCGAATGTTCGTATCAGTCATTGTGTATCGGGTGGGTTACTTGGGGCTCCCGGGTGGGGTAATCCAGAAGAAACCCGGTCGCCTCAGCTAACATAGGGTAAGGCCGTAAGGCATATAAAGTTTTCGCCTACTTTATAAACTAACCGGGTCTGCTGGTATATATGTTCCGGTTACATAGTTATTAATCATCGAGGATACCGGGGCTGGCGGTCATGTCCGCTCTTCACCAGATACCCCAACCCAACCGGCCCGTACCGTGCTCTCACCGGCGAGCTGTCGACGAGATTCCGTGACGTACGTGCGTCGCCAACGGCTTATTCGACAGTAAAGAGGTGGCCTTCCCGTGGGACGTCGAACAGTCCGACGCGAGCACCGGCATCGAGCCACGCATGGCCGTAGGAAAACGACGCCAGCGCATTGACGAGATCGTCCTGTTCTCGGAAGTGGTTTCCGTCCTCGAGATACGACGCCGCCATCTCGTAACAATCGTCGGCCGCGTCTGCCATCGGCGTTCCCTCCGGCGGCGCGATCGTCGCCGCGTCGAGTGCCTCTGTGAGTAACTCGCCGTACCGGTTCGTCTTCTCCTCGAGATCGGCAGCCATAGTCGGTGATCGTCGTTTGGCCCCGTAAGTGCGTCGTGTCGACACGAGTGGCAACGTGCCCTCGGACGTTCGAGTCACACGGCCGTTCACAGGCTGCCGAGCGGCTCGAACGACACCAGTACATCGGCCACAGGAAATTCACTGGCGGGAGAACGAAGCTAGCTGACAACACGACACCACCGTCACAGCAAGGGGGTGTCGTTGCTGCGAGCACAAGCGGTTTAGGCGCTCTGACCCAACACCTGCAATATGACCGACCAGCCACGCGTCGAGATCTATACCAAAGGCAACTGTACCCACTGCGAACGAGCCAAGGACCTCTTCGAGAGCAAGGGCGTCGAATACGAGGCGTACAACGTCTCCGACGACGAGGAGCGCTTCGACGAGATGGTCGAGCGCGCGAACGGCCGCAAGACCGCTCCACAGGTATTCATCGACGACCAACACGTCGGTGGCTGGGACGACACACACGACCTCGACGAGACGGGCGACCTCGACGACCTGCTCGGGATATCCGACGACGAAATCGTCGATCACCGCCCACTGATCATCGCCGGCACCGGCATCGCCGGCCTGACCGCGGCGATCTACGCCGGCCGCGCGAACAACGAGCCGCTGGTCATCGAGGGCGACGAACCCGGCGGCCAGCTCACGCTGACCACCGACGTCGCCAACTATCCCGGCTTCCCGGAGGGCATCGGTGGCCCCGAGCTCGTCAACCGGATGAAAGAGCAGGCCAAGCAGTTCGGTGCCGAGCTGAAAAACGGGATCGTCGAGTCGGTCGACGACTCGAGTCGTCCCTTCCGTGTCGAACTCAGAAACGGCGATGTCTACACCGCCGACGCGGTCATCGCCGCCTCGGGGGCCAGCGCTCGCACGCTCGGCATCCCCGGCGAGGACGAACTCATGGGCTACGGGCTCTCGACGTGTGCGACCTGTGACGGCGCGTTCTTCCGCGGCGAGGACATGCTCGTCGTCGGCGGCGGCGACGCCGCCATGGAGGAAGCCACCTTCCTCACGAAGTTCGCCGACACCGTCTACATCGCCCACCGCCGCGAGGAGTTCCGCGCGGAGGACTACTGGGTCGACCGCGTCCACGAAAAGGTCGAGGAGGGCGAGATCGAGATCATGAAAAACACGGAACTGATCGAGATCCACGGCTCTCAGCAAGACGGCGTCGACCACGTCACCCTCGTCCACAACGACGCCGGTCATCCCACCGACCGCCTCGACGACCCCGAAACCGAAGAGTTCGACTTCGACGTCGGTGCGGTCTTCTTCGCGATCGGCCACACCCCCAACACCGACTACCTCGAGGACACCGGCGTCGAGCTGGACGACGAGGGCTACCTGCAGACCAAAGGCGGCGACGGCGGCGGCCAGACCGAGACCCACGTCCCCGGCCTCTTCGGTGCCGGTGACGTCGTCGACTTCCACTACCAGCAAGCGGTGACGGCGGCAGGCATGGGCTCGAAAGCCGCGTTGGACGCCGACGAGTATCTCGAGGATCTGGAACGGGCCGACTCGAGCGCCGAAGAAGCGGAAGCGGCTGCGGCTGACGACTGACGGCGTCGCGGCGGTCGACCACCGTTCGTCACCCGGGACCGACGATACGATACGGGCGGCGTTCCATTCTATCCCACGCATCGAACTGACGAAGTTGGCGATTGGCGCTGTGGATCACTTCTGGAGGCTACGCGAGTGATTTAGCGTCTCGTGTCGTTTCACCTGCACCGGGCGGTACGTATGTGATGTGACGCTCCGCTCGAGTCACCGACAGTCGAGGACCGCGAGCGCTGTCGCTGTCGCTGTCGGGTGTAACGTCCAAGAAAAGAAAACCGCGGAAATTGGGGCCGGCGTGAGCCGGTGGTTCTACAGCTTAGTTCTGACGTCGCAGGGCCAGTATGGCCACACCGAGCAGGGCGACGAGGGCGACGCCGACACCGAAGCTGGGCGCGCCGTCGTCGCCGTTGGAGCCGCTATCCTCTTATTGACAGTCAGCGTACAGGAGTCGAAACAGGAATTAGCTATTTATACTATATAATTATCTATTTGTGTGTTTTATAGGAATGACGTAATACTGCTGGCGCGTGAGCTTTCTCCTCGAGCAATCGCCATCATATCTCGAGCAAGCCGATGGTCCGCACGCGCGAAAGGTCTATCCCGAGCGAAGAGCATTAGTGAACTGATAATAGAATATTACGACGGTTGCCATCGGTTGTCGATCGAGTCACAGCCGACCGACGAACGGCAGACGAACGAAGGAAGACCGATCGCCACTGCGATCCTTACCACGACATCGATCGGTCGCGATCGCGATCGATACCGACGCTCTCTCGAGCCGACCACGAGCCCACCCTGCTAGGCCTCACCGCGAGATCCAGATACCGATTCGACCGGTCGCGGCCTCGAGTCCGCCCCGATCGCCCGAAGCAACCGCGCCGTCAACACGATGCTGACGACCGTGATCCCGCCGAAGACCACGAGCTGGGCTGCTGGCACGGATTGCCCCTCGAGTATCGAGACGACCGCCATCGCCATCACGGCCCCGCCGAGGGTCGCGAGCTTGACGAGGAGGACCGCCGTGAACGCGTACCCCCACGGCCGGCGTTGCCGGAGCCAGGACGCCGAGCAGACGAGCGCCGGGACGACGATCCCGAGATCGAGCGAGTAAATCACCGACGTCGGAAGCCCCGCGGCCGTGATACTCGGCGGCGTCGTTCCCCCGGCGATGGCCGGCAGGATCTCCGAAAGCCAGGCGAACGCAACCAGGACGGCAACCACCAGCTGGAACGCGACGAACGACCGCACCCGCATCCGGCCGAGAGTCCGTTTCAGCGCCGCGGCCTCGAGTCGGACCATCCCGCCGACGAACGTACTGAGCGTCAGCCAGAGCAGGGCCGTGTAGACGAGGTAAAGTTCGTTGAACGCGGTCATGAACGCGTACGACGCGTAGGTGTAGAGCAGATAGCCGGTCACGCCGAGCCAGATGACGTAGCCCCGAAGCGAGCCGCGCACGGCGAGCACAAGCGAGACAGCCAGTGCGGGGACGGCGACGGTCAGCGTCAGCAAATCCTGGCCGTACAGCTGGGGGAGCAACACCGGCGCATCGCGGTAGAATCCAGGGACGAACAACCCCGCGA
Organism: Haloarchaeobius amylolyticus; assembly: GCF_042678045.1. GTDB lineage: Archaea > Halobacteriota > Halobacteria > Halobacteriales > Natrialbaceae > Natrinema > Natrinema amylolyticus_A. The sequence goes on along the minus strand of NZ_JBHUDI010000003.1, from coordinate 407,013 downwards.
GCGTCGCGACGACGGTCAATACGAGCGTCAGCACCGACGCGAGGACGATCGACCGCGGAAGCGGCTCGTGCGACGCTGTCATTCGTCTCGCGCTCCGTCACCTGCGTGCTCTTCATCGGCCCCATCGTCCACATCGCCCGCAGTCGCGCCGGGCGGCACCACGCCGAGACGCTGCTCAACGAAGGCGGCGAAATCGGCAGCGAACGCCTCGACCTCGTGCCAGTCGGTGTACTCGTAATCCTGTGACGTGTCCGTATCGCCGGTCGCGTCCCTGGCGATTCGCTTCATCACCAGTCGCTTGAGAAAGCCGTACTTCGAATAGCGAAGCGCGCCACCGAACAGGCCGATCCGATCGGGCTGCCAGCCGGTTTCCTCGAGGAAGTCGTCGACGTACCCCGCGGCTTCGGCCCGTCGCCCTTCATCGTCGACGGCCGAGGACAGCGAAAGCTGGACGAACGCCGTCGGTCGCGTCGCGAGCGCGTCGCGATTGTCGCTTGCGAATTCCCGGACGGCCGACTGGTGGCTCCCCATGTGGATCGACGCGCCAAGACAGACGGCGTCGAACGTTTCGACCTCGAGGTCGGATGGAACGTCGTCGGCATCGATCGCCGTAGCGTCGTGGCCACGCTCGGCGAAGACCGCGACAAGTCGCTCGGCGACGGTCGCCGTCTGTCCCTCGCCAGTGCCGTACAGAACGAGAATAGAAACCATAACAACTCACTGTTACTACGCTCGTCGTAGCAATAAAGGGACACCAGCGGTGCCAGCCGCTGCAAAGGCTGATGAATAACGTAGAACTAGCTGTGGTGCGCGTTACCGATTTTCGCGCTGCTCGACCTTGTTCAGCTCGATCAGCAACCGGAAGATCGCCTTGACGAGATTTGCATCGACGTCGAACTGTTCGGCGTTCTCGCCGGCGCGTTCCATGACCTGGGCTTCCTGTTTCTCGTCGGTCGTCGGCAGCCCCTGTTCGTCCTTGACAGCGGCGATCGTGTCTGCGACGTAGGTCCGCTGGGCGATCAGCTCGACGATCTCCTGATCGATCGTCCGGATCTCCTCGCGCAGTTCGTCGAGGCTCATCTCCTCGGGTGTCAGTGTCTCGTCGTCGATCCCGCCGTCGGTCGCTGTGTCCGTGTGCTCTCGAGTCATAGCGTTCGTGTTCCGTCGGTTCGCGTCTGCAGTAATCGTGTCGTTCCGTTGCGTTCGTCCCACCGCTCGCGCACGGCCTCGAGTGCGTCCCGATCACCGACGGCGACGTAGCTGGGGCCCGTCCCGGAGAGCGAGACGCCGTCGACGTCGGGCATCGCGTCGATCATTGGATCCGTCGAGAACTCGAGCGCAGCGGAGAACGCAAAGCCGTTGACGGTCATCGCCTCGCCGTAGCGGCCGTCGAGTGCGAGTTCTTCGACGAGCGTGGCCATCGGCGCGATCCGCTCGCAGGCCGAGACGTCGGCGTCGGCGCTATAGGCCTGTTCGGGTGGCGTGTAGACCAGCGCGTGCCAGTCGATCTCTTCGCGGGCGAGCAGTGCGTCGCTCGTGTTGTCGGTGACGGTCACCCCGCCGAGCATGCTCGCGCTGGCGTCGTCGAACGCACCCGTCGCCGTCACACCGGCGTCACGAGCCGCCCGAACGCCGAGTCGGCAGGCGTCGATCCGGTCGACGGCGTCGGCGACTTCGAGGGCGTCGAGGGTCGCGAGCACCGTCGCGTTGGCCGCGGCGCTGGAACTTTTGAGGCCGGCGGCCATCGGCACCTCGCTTTCGGTGCGGACGCGAGCGCCCACGTCCGATTCGTCGAGTCCCGCCGCGTCGGCGTACTCGTCGATCGTCAGTTCGGCACAGCGCTCGATGAGCGCCGTGTCGGCGTCGGGCTGACCGGCGATCTCACCAACGATTTCGCCGTCGTTGGTGAGATCGACGGTCGCCGTCGTCTCGAGGTCGATCGCGAACGCCGAGCCGGTCCCGGTCGCGAGCGCGTTGAGTACCGTCCCGGCAGCGGGGGCGACAGCACGACCATCCATATCCGGACACTCACAGACCGAATACTTACGGCTGACGATCCCCGTGACACGTCGACACGGCGAGTGGCGGTCCGCGATGGTCCCGATCGTCCAGAACGCACGTCTTTTGCCCGATCCGATCGAACGTACGGCCATGAGCGCGCGAAACGACGTCGCCCCCAGCACGATCGGCGTCGATCTCGTCGACGGCGGCATCGTCGTCCAGTATCTCGATGGCCGCGAGGTGTTCTACCACGGGCCGCCCGAACCCGTCGAGGGCCCGCTGACGACCCCGCCGGGCAAGGAGGTGCACGTCCTCGTCACCGATCCCGACGGCGTCGAGGGTGTCATGACCTACGTCAACGACCGGAATACCCACGACGACATTCTCGAGTCGACCGGCGTCGGCCGCGTCATGCTCGAACGCGACGACGAGGAGGAACTGTTCCCGGGCGTGACCGTCGCGACGGAAGCCTACTCGATCCGCGTCGACGCCGACCTATCTGTCGTCGACGGGCGCGTCTTCGTCTTCGCCGAAGACGAGATGAGCGAACACGCCTACGAACTCGTCGAGAGCACCGACTGATGCCATTACAGAAACCCTGGCGCGATCTCACACGCGAGACGGTCGCTGCCGCCCCGGACCGTCCAGGCGTCTACGAACTCGGCGACGGATCGGGAACGGTGCTGGCGGTCGACCACGGCGTCCTCCGGGACGAACTCAAGACCGCACTCGCCTATGGTGACGGCGACCGCGTCCGCTGGACGGACACCCACACGATGGAACAGGCACGCGACCTTGCAGCCGAGCACCGCGATCGCCTCGAGTAACCGCTCCGCCGACCGGCCCTACTGAATATGAGGGCCTCGAGAAGCCTGTGTTCGGTGGCGTCCGCGACTCTCACGGGGACAATTCTCAAGGTGACAGGCCCGAAAGGAACGACCATGAGTTCGTCGGAGGGAGACGGCGTGACGCTGTCGGTACGCGCTGCCGAGAAGGGGGACGCAGGCCGGGGTGTCGCACGGATTCCCGAACCGGTACGGCGACAGCTCGGCATTCTGAGTGGCGACGCCGTCGTGATCGACGGCGAATCGACGACGGTCGCCAAGATGTGGCCTGCAGACCCGTCCGTTCCGGACGACGCCGTTCAGATCGACGGAGACACGAGAGCCAACGCCGGCGTTCACGTCGGCGACACCGTGACCGTACGCGCGAAGGACAAATCGACGATCACCGATGCCGACCGCGTCACGCTGATCGCGCCGCCAGGACTCGCCGAGAATCAACAGCGAGCCGCAGAAACCGGCGCGGCGGAGAAACTCCGCAATCGACCGGTTCGTGCCGGCGAACAGGTCCGAATCGAAGGTATCGATCAACAGCCGTTCAAAGTCACCGACACGGATCCCGACGGCGACGTGCGGATCACGCGGGAGACGACGGTCCGGATCGTCGACACCGGCTCGAGCGCACCCGCTACTGACTCGCGAGAATCTGAGACTGCCAGCCGTCGCCCCGACGCGAGCGACGCGACGGGACCGGGGGCAGCGACGACATCCACCGGTGACGGCGACGCCGATGCGCCTCCCACGAGTTCCGGGGTCACCTACGAGGACATCGGCGGCTTAGACGAGGAACTCGAGTTAGTCCGCGAGATGATCGAACTCCCGCTGTCGGAGCCCGAATTGTTCAGACGCCTCGGCGTCGAGCCCCCCTCTGGCGTCTTGCTGCACGGCCCGCCGGGCACGGGCAAGACGTTGATCGCCCGCGCGGTGGCCAACGAGGTCGACGCCCGCTTCGAGACGATCTCGGGCCCAGAGATCATGTCGAAGTACAAAGGCGAGTCGGAAGAACAGCTCCGGCGAACCTTCGAGCGTGCCCGCGAGGAGGCACCGACGATCATCTTCTTCGACGAGATCGATTCGATCGCCGGCACCCGCGACGACGAGAGCGACGCCGAAAACCGGATCGTCGGCCAGTTGCTCACCCTGATGGACGGGCTCGACGCCCGTGGCGAGGTGATCGTCATCGGTGCGACCAACCGGGTCGACGCAATCGATCCCGCGCTCCGGCGTGGCGGGCGCTTCGATCGTGAGATCGGGATCGGTGTCCCCGACGAGGCCGGTCGCCGAGAGATCCTCGAGGTCCACACCCGCGGCATGCCGCTTGCCGACGACGTCGACATCGACGCGATCGCTCGCCGGACCCATGGCTTCGTCGGAGCCGATCTCGATGCCGTCGCGAGCGAGGCCGCGATGGCTGCCATCCGCGATCGACCGGTAGACGACGCCGAACGCCACGAGTGGAATCGGAACCCGACAGTACGGAAAGCCCACTTCGACGCCGCGCTGGCGTCCGTCGAACCGTCGGCGATGCGCGAATACGTCGCCGAGTCACCGACGACGGATTTTTCGGACGTCGGCGGGCTTGAGGACGCAAAACGGACGCTCCGGGAATCCGTCGAGTGGCCGCTGACCTACGACAGACTCTTCGAGGAGACCAACACCGACCCGCCCTCTGGCGTCTTGCTGTATGGCCCGCCAGGCACCGGAAAGACACTGCTTGCGCGCGCGTTAGCAGGTGAAACCGACGTCAACTTCGTTCGCGTCGACGGCCCCGAGATCATCGACCGCTACGTCGGCGAGAGCGAAAAGGCGATCCGCAAGGTGTTCGAGCGCGCCCGCCAGGCGGCCCCGTCGATCGTCTTCTTCGACGAGATCGATGCGATCACGGCCGCTCGAGGCGAGGGCCACGAAGTCACCGAACGCGTCGTCTCGCAACTGCTGACCGAACTCGACGGGATGCGCGAAAACCCCAATCTCGTCGTGCTGGCCGCGACCAATCGCAAAGACGGGATCGACCCAGCGCTGCTCCGGCCGGGCCGACTCGACACGCACGTCTTCGTCGGCGAACCAGACCTGGAAGCGCGCGAGCAGATCCTCGTGGTCCACACCCAGGGCAAACCCCTCGCCGACGACGTCGATATCGCTGCCCTCGCAGCCGACCTCGAGGGATACACCGGTGCCGACCTCGAGGCGCTGGTCAGGGACGCCTCGATGCGGGCGATCCGCGAGGTCGCAAGCGAGCACGATCCCGAGACGGCCAACGAGCAGGCGTCGACGGTCCGCATCGAGCGCCGTCACTTCGAGGCAGCTCGAGAATCAACTGATCGACTGTAGGTGAGACGGCCACTGGGTCTCAGCGTCACCGCACGACGATCGCGGGGACATCGATACTGACGACCGACGGTCTGACTCGAGCGCTGCCGGAGGTCTGCGTGATCTGATCGGCTGCGCTTATGTCACGCAAGGACGGCGAACGAAGTCGGGTACAGAACAGTGGAAAACGGGGGTCGCGAGACCGAGGTTATTGGAAGCCGATGCGGCTGCCGCGCCGGCCAGTTGGGTCGGGGCCACCGGCCGTGCCGCCGCGGAACTCCTCTTCGATCTGTTCGTAGTACTCGAGGATCTCGTCGGTGATCGTCGGCCGGACGTTCTCCATGGCCTGCCGGAAGTGGCGCATCTCGACGATGTCGGCCTCATCGTCCTCGCGCAGGGCCTCGATGGCGGCTTCGCGGGCGATCGACTCGAGGTCGCTGCCGACGTAGCCGTCCGTGATCTCGGCGATCTCGCGCAGCGTGACGTCGGCGGCCAGGGGCGTGTCCTCGGTATGGATCTCGAGGATGCGTTCGCGGCCGTCGACGTCGGGTTCGCCGATCATAACGAGGCGGTCGAACCGACCCGAGCGCAGCAGTGCAGGGTCGATCATGTCCGGCCGGTTGGTCGCGCCGATGACCATGACGTTGCCCATCTCCTCTAAGCCGTCGAGCTCGGTCAGCAGCTGGTTGACGACGCGTTCGGAGACGTTCGAGCCGGTCTCACCGCCCCGGCCCGGCGCGAGCGCGTCGAGTTCGTCGAAGAAGATCACCGTCGGCGAGACCTGCCGCGCCTTGCGGAAGGTCTGCCGGATCGCCTTCTCCGACTCGCCGACCCACTTCGAGAGGAGTTGCGGGCCGCGCACCGAGATGAAGTTCGCGTTGGTCTCGTTGGCGACTGCCTTGGCCATCAGGGTCTTGCCGGTCCCCGGTGGCCCGTACAGCAGGACACCGGCCGGTGGATCGATTCCCAGCCGGTCGAACCGCTCGGGAGTCGAGAGCGGCCACTCGACGGACTCTTTGACCTGGTCTTTGGCGTCGTGGAGGCCGCCCACGTCGTCCCACGAGATTTTGGGGAGTTCGACCAGCACTTCCCGCATCGCCGAGGGTTCGACCTCGTTCAATGCGCCGCGGAAGTCCTCGCGTTTGACGATCATCCGGTCGATGAGACTCGGCGGGATGTCCTCCTCGTCGAGATCGATCTCCGGGAGGTACCGGCGCAGCGCTTTCATCGCGGCTTCCTTGGTCAGGCTCTCGATGTCGGCCCCGACGAAGCCGTGGGTCTCGTCGGCAAGGTGACCGAGGCTGACGTCGTCCGACAGCGGCATGCCGCGCGTGTGAATCTGGAGTATCTCTTCGCGGCCCGTCTCGTCGGGGACGCCGATCTCGATCTCGCGGTCGAACCGACCAGGGCGGCGCAGGGCGGGGTCGACGCTGTCGACGCGGTTGGTCGCCGCGATGACGATGACCTGGCCGCGTGACTCGAGGCCGTCCATCATCGTCAGCAACTGAGCGACGACACGGCGTTCGACCTCGCCGGTGACGTCCTCACGTTTGGGCGCAATGGAGTCGAGTTCGTCGATGAAGATAATCGAGGGTGACTCCTCGGTGGCGTCCTCGAAGATCTCCCGGAGTTGCTGTTCGGACTCGCCGTAGTACTTCGAGATGATCTCCGGCCCCGCGATAGAGAAGAAACTGGCGGAGGTCTCGTTGGCGACGGCCTTGGCGAGTAAGGTCTTCCCGGTACCCGGTGGGCCGTGGAGGAGCACGCCCTGTGGCGGCTCGATGCCGAGTTTCTTGAAGATTTGCGGGTGTTTCATCGGGAGTTCGACCATCTCCCGGACCCGCTGGATCTCGTTTTGCAGGCCACCGATGTCCTCGTAGGTGATCCCGCCGCCGGTCTTCTCGAAGCCCGAGATCGGTTCCTCGCGGAGTTCGACGTCGGTGTCCTCGGTGATGAGGACGACGCCCTCGGGTTCCGTTTCGACGGCGATCAACGGGATCGCCTGCCCCGGCGAGCGCATGAACGGGTGGTTCGTCGAGCTCATGACGGGGACGATGTCGCGACCGACGACCGGCCGCTTTAGGATCTGGCGTTTCACCATGCCGGCGGCGTCGGAGCCGAACTGGACCGATGCCTCTTCCGGCGGCGCAAGCGTCAGCTTGTCGGCTTTCGTCGCCTCGGCTTTGCGGATCGTCACGCGCTCACCGATGCCGACGTCGGCGTTCTGGCGGGTGAACCCGTCGATACGGACGGTATCGGTGTTCCAGTCCTGCCGGTCTGCACGCCAGACCTTCGCGGCGGTGGTGTCCGCACCTTCGATTTCGATGATGTCGCCCGGACTGAGCTTCAGATGCAACAGCGTGTCCGGGTCGAGTCGGGCGATACCACGACCCGAATCGTTCGGGTACGCCTTCGCGACCTCAAGTTGGACTTCGTTCATGGTTTAGGGATGGACGGCGATGTCAATGACTCCGATACGTGATCGGATAGGTTTTGTGTTACCCCACATCTATGTGCTAGTCTTTACCATAGGTACTTGGGACCGGACGCTACAAAGATGTACCGGCATCGGTGGGTTTTGGCCCTACCGACAGCCCGCCGAACCCCCGGAGAGATGGGTTTTTCTCGTTCGCCATCCGGATCATAGACATGCGCGTTCTCGCTTTCGATGGCCGGATGGGGGCGAGCGGCGACATGATCCTCGCCGCCCTCCTCGACGCCGGCGCCGACTCCGACGTCTTAGAGCCCGTCACCGACGCCCTCGAGGTCGAGTATCGGAACGGTACCGTCGACAAAAGCGGCATCGCCGCGACGTCGGTCGACGTGCTCCTGATGGACGACGACCCGCACGACGGACACAACCACGTGGAGTCGGACCACGACCACAGTGACTCGAGTCACGATCACGACCACGACGATCACCACGACCACGAACAGAGCCACAGCCACACCCATGATCACGACGGCGTTCACGCCGAGGGACACGGCCCCCACCGCAGCTATCGCGAGGTCTGCGAGATCGTCGCCGACATGGATCTCGAGCCGGCGGTCGAACGCGACGCGCTCGCGATATTCGAACTCCTCGGCGAGGCCGAAGCGGGCGTCCACGGCGAGGACCTCGAGTCGATTCACTTCCACGAGGTCGGGGCCGACGACGCGATCGCGGACGTGGTCGGGGCCGCCGCACTGGTCCACGACCTCGAGCCAGAGCGCGTGGTGACCACGCCGCTTGCGACCGGCGGCGGCACGGTGTCGATGAGCCACGGCGAGTACCCCGTTCCGACGCCGGCGGTCGTCGAAATCGCCGAGCAGGCCGACTGGTCGCTGCGCGGCGGGCCGGTCGACGCGGAGTTGCTCACGCCCACCGGCGCGGCGATTCTGGGCTACATCGCCGACGGTATCGAGACGCTGCCGACGCTCTCGCTCGAGAAATCTGGCTACGGCGCGGGTGGCTACGACCTCGATCCACACCCGAACGTACTCCGGGTGCTGGTCGGCGACGGCAGCGGCCGGGGAGAGTTAGTCGAAGACGACATCGCCGTCCTCGAGACCAACCTCGACGACGCGACGCCCGAGGTGCTGGGTGGCCTCCAGGAGACGCTCGCGGACGCGGGCGCGCGGGACACTTCGATTCTGCCGGCGACGATGAAGAAGTCCCGGCCCGGCCACCTCGTGAAGGTCATCTGCAAGCCCGAAGATCGGGAGCGGGTTGCTCGAAAATTGGCCGAGGAGACGGGCACGCTGGGGGTTCGAGATGCGGGTGCGACACATCGGTGGATCGCGAATCGGGAGTTCGAGACGGTAACGCTCGAGATCGACGGCGAGGAGTACGAGATTTCTGTGAAAATCGCGAGTGACGTGGAGGGTGTGGTATATGACGTGAGCGCGGAGTACGACGACGCAAAGCGGGTGGCTCGAGAGACGGGTGTTCCGATCCGAAACGTTCTACAGCGAGCCGAGCGTGAAGCAGTGGGGGATCGGTCCTCGAGTCACTGAAAATTGGACGGACCAATCTCGAGTTACTTGGCAGTGACTGCGGAATCGCTGAAGCTTTCAGTAGATTCCTGTGCGACCGTCACGGCCGGGGTTATCGATTAATTTCGTGGGTCAGTCACTCGTGGTCTATCTCGCGGATTGGTCAGTGTCCGTATCCGAGTCAGAAGCTGCGGCACCGGTTCAGGATCTGTTACCATCGTCACTCTGACTGCAGTCTCTGTCCTCGCTGTCGTCATCATCCTCACCGGCCGCTGAGTCAGACGTTCCGTCTTCGCCGTCTTCACCGGTGACCGAGACGGTGTCCCCGTCTGCACCGTCTTCGCCGTCTTCACCGGAGACTGAGACGGTGTCCCCGTCCGAACCGCCGTCTTGGATGGCGACGCTGTCCTCGCCTCCAATGCCGATAACGCCGTTCGTGACGCTCCCGAACGCGAGCAGCAACGCGACCAGTGCGATCAGTAGAATTGCGATCGTTCGAATCATATGTCGTTCCGAGGGGCAGTCTTCCCATCCAGCCCCCTCATAGGCTGTCGAAGCATTCGGGCAGTTATGAACGTGCGACACGGTTTTGTCGGTAGCGTCGTCGTAACACGGATTCCATGCCGATGCCCTCCTTGAGAACGGTCTCCGTCATCCCAGTATCCGCTGCTATCGAAACTGAGTGGACGGTCCTTGGTGAGTGTGCAAGATGTCTGCTTATTTGAAGGAAGCAACTTCCAAGTCTGCTGGTCGGCAAGTACGTCGGACTGATCTACAAAAAAGAACTGGCAATCGACTCTAGTAGGGTGCGCCGTGTCTTACCAGTTGTAGTTGTTCTGCTGGATGTCGCTCAGACTGGTGGCCGTTCCACCGTCACCGGTGTCACCGGAGTTGTCGGCGTTGCCGCCGTCACCGCCCTCGGCGTCACCGCCTTCGACTTCGTCGTTGATGTCGCCAGCGTCGCCGCCGTCGCCGCCGTCACCGCCTTCGCCGCCGACAGCACCGGCAGCATCATCCTGGAATGGCGGGGGGACTATCCTTTCAGCCTCAGGTTCGTTATTATTTTCTTCCCCGTTATCATCGTCTTCAACTGCTGCGTCACCGCCGTCACCGCCGTCACCGCCGTCACCGCCGCTACCGGTCACAGCGACTGCGTCACCTGCGGTACCGCCGTCACCGCCGCTACCGCCTACGACGACAATGTCGCCGCTGGACGCGTCAGCGGTGGTTGTCGAATCGGCATAATTGACCTGAATGGCACCGTCATGACCGTCGTGTCCATTATCTGCTCCTGCTGCTACTCCTCCCACTCCCATCGAGAGGAGCATACCGAGAGCCAATGCAACTGTAATCGTTGCTGTGAGTGTCCGTTTCATAGTTGAGTCTTCCAACGATCTCTTCGTTGGATTTCTTACCGCGGGCGGGCATACGCGCGGACCTCCGGAACTGTCTCGTCTCCCGACCGGCTGCCTGTAGTCTCCTCGCGACTCGTCCGACTGATCCGAGCGGATACCATAGCGCGTTGCCCAGATGACCCTGTTGCGAATATCCCGTATTAAGCCGAATCACGGTTTCAGACGCTATGCGAGATTAGCATTGAAATAGCGAACGGAAAACGCACGTAGGTACTATCATTGACATAATCATTTGCAGTGATCAGGAGCTAGCTAGTGACATAACTATCATAGGATCGGCAATATGATTGTATTGATTGGCATATTAACGCTACGCCGTCTTCGAAATAGCGCATATGGAACGGTCCCCTTCCGATAGTATATAGAAAAAGACTATATCTTTCGTCTGCGGACGTCACAGGCTGTCATTATAACATAGCTGAGTTTCTCTTTTCTGCGCTCGTTCTGCTTCTGACGGCTGAAACAGGACGAAACGCTTCGGAAATATGGCACTTCCGCCACAGGCTTGCTCGCTCAGATTCTTTAATTGCTCTCTGTTTCGGTAGCACCCTCCTTCTCACCCATAACGAATTGATAACAAAGACTGTATCCGAGAGAGATCGGTTTGCATCGCAGAGATTCAGCAATACCAGACCCTCACGGGTCATTTGACACGATCCACGATCAACAAAATGTACGAACGATCACGAATTACAGCAGTTTTCGTCGCTATCATGGTCACCATCTCGATGGTCGGGGTGGCACCGGTAGCCGCCGGCGGCGATCAGGATGCACAGGACGGACAACAGGACGGTCAAGTACACACACTTGAGGATGGCGAAGACCTCTATCTGGTCTTCGGTGCCGATCTCGGCGACCAGAGCCTCGATGAGTTCATCGAGGAACACGTCGCGGAGAATCCGGAAACCGCCGATCAGCAGGAGGCGGTCGCCGACGTCGTCTCGTACCAGGATGTCAGGCAGGTCAACGTTAACGAACGGGGTGCCGCCGTCTCCATCGGGATCGACAACGGCACCGCGACGGCCGTCCAGGACGTCGACCAACAGAATATGAACGTCCAGCAAGGCGAGGCCTCCGCCGAGAACCGGAGATCCGACTCTCGCACGACGGACTTCGAAGAGGTCGGTGACGTCCACCTCGTCATGGCGAACGGAAGCGACGGCGGCCAGCAGTTCAGTGGCTGGGGAATCGCCGACGAGGACGGTGAGACGAGCGATTCCCAGACCGCGACCGCGATGGTGGCTCAAGGACAGCACGTCGCCCAGCTCAACTACAACAAGGAAAGCACCGCCTTCGCGCTCGCCGTCAACGACAGTACGGCGACTGCCTTCCAACAGACCAAACAGGCCAACCAGAACATACAGCAAGGGGCGGCCAACGCTTCCAACTCTTATCTCGGTGACGGAGAGTTCGGCGAGTACGACGACCACAAGAAAGGCAAGAAAGACGACGAAACGCAGTCGGCGACATCATTCGTCGCACAGGGCCAGAATGTCAGTCAGGACAACGTTAACCAAGACGTCGCTGCCGTCGCCATCGCCGTCGGCGAAAACAGCAGCGCGACGGCGATGCAGCTCACGGATCAGTCCAACTTCAACCAGCAAACCGGGGTCGCAGAAGCCACGAACGTCATCTCGTCGATGTCCGGAATGAACGTCGCGGAGATCGGTGACAGCGACGTCGCCGACACCAACAGCCCGAAGCAAAAAGACAAACACAAAAAAGGTGACGACACCGAGGACGAGGGCCAAACGGCGACTGCAGCGGTCGCGCAGAACCAGTCCGTCGAGCAACTCAACGTCAACCTGAACAACACCGCGATGGCTGTCGCGGTCAACGGCAGCGAAGCGACTGCCTTCCAGATCGCCGATCAGAAGAACCTCAACGCACAGATCGGCTACGCTGAGGCGCTCAACGTCTACGCCAGTCCGGGCTACGCTACCGACAGCGCTACCCAGACCAAGAGTACGACCGCGACGATCGGCGGCGACGATGTCGACGAAGACCCCGGAATCTCGTACGACTACGACACCAGCGCACACCACAAAAACGACATTAGTCAGGGTTCGAACGTTGCGATCGAGCAACAGCAGTTTGTAACCCAGGAGAACTTCAACGAACACTCCTCCGTGGCAGTGGCCGAAGACGACGGCAGTGCTAACGCAGCACAGGTGAGCCTCCAAGAAAACGAGAACGTCCAGTTCACGTCCGTTGCTGCGACGAACATCTGGGCCGACTCGTAACCGAATTCCACCGCGCGGTCGGCTTTCGACCGGCGTAACTGAAATTCGATTCTTTTCTCGTTACTCGTCGTCCCGATGCTCAGCGAGCGCCTCGTCGATCGTCAACTCGCCGGCAGCGACCCGACGGGCCAGTACCTCGTCGATCGCTCGATTCTCCTCGCTTTGCTCGCGCGAGCGGTCCTTGATCACCTGTAACTCGCCCTCCGTCGGCTCGATATCGCGCGCATCGACGACCTCTCCCTCGAGCCGCGCGATATTCACTGCCGCCAGCACGTCACCCATCCCGCGCGCGCCCGTGCCGAGATAGGGGGTCGTCCCCGTCTCGTCGACGAGTTCGACCTGCACGCCCTCGAGGTCGGTGACGAGTGTCGCCCCCTCGAGCCGGGAGCCGTCGCCGATCCGGACGATCGGTGCGGGTGCCTCGGCGGCCTCGCGCTGGATGACGTCGACGGCGTCGCCGAGTGGTACCTGGAAGGCGGCGACGACCGTCTCCCCGGTGAGGACGGCGATCCCGGGTTTGCGGCCGGGATCGACGCCGATGACCGTTCGGCCACCGTCACCGCGGACCGCGGCCAGCGCCTGGTCGACGGCCCGCCGGGGGTCGTCGGGGTCGGCGACGATCGTCGGCACGTCCTCGAAGTCGTCGGCGTGGTCGGCACCGGTGACGATCACGTCGGTGTGGTCCGGCAGCTCCGCGTCGGGCTCGACGGTCGTAAACGTCGTCCCCCGCTCGCGGAGCTCGGTGACGACGCCGTGGTACACCTCGAAGTCTGACGTGGCGACGACGATCACGGGATTGGCTTCGACACCATCCCGAATAAACGTATACGAACGCCCGTGCCGGGCCCGGACGCTGGGCACACAAATATCGTCGTAGCTGGGTGTCTCCGGGGCGATAACGGGGCAGCTGTCCGCTCTCGACGGCAGTGGACGACACAGAGAGAGTATAGTACTGCTGGACAGTAGTCCGTGACTACTCGATTTCACCCCGACGCCTGCCGACCCCCGTGATAACACACCTCGTGTGGCGGATTCACAAATAGCTGTCCGGCAGTATCTGTACCACGATCTGAGTTCAGACGTAAAGACTGTACAGATTCAGGAGACAGTTCATTGACCGTTATTTTCTGGTTTTACGTGCTGATGAGTAGACTAGCACGACTCGGTATCACGCTCACCATCGCCGCGATACTCGTGGTGAGTATGGCCGGGACGGGGGTTGCAGCGGCTGCGCCATCCGCCACGGCAACGAACACGATCGAAAACGAGGTCTCGACGACAAACTATGCGACGACGAGTAGCAACACCGTAACGACGCTGTCGCAGCAGGAACAGGTCGACACCTGTTCCCAGTTCGAGCTGCAGTTGACCAGTATTTTCACCGAATACGGGCTCTCAGTGCCTGATAGCCTCTCTGACTGTACTGATAACGACTCGGGCACTGTCGACAGTGACGAACCGTCGGAGACGGGGTCGGATGCGCCCGACGAGGACGACGACACCGAGACGGGGACGGACGAGAGCGACGAGCCCGCGGATGACAGCGACGAGACGACGGAGATGGACGAAGGGCCGACTGACGACTCGTCAGACAGTGACGAGACGGAGACCGACAGTGACGACGATTCGGCCGACACCGACTCCAGTTCCGATACTGGCGACGCGGACGAGACGACCGACCAGCCAGCCGACAACACGACTGACTCGAGTCAGACTGACGAGTCCGAGTCTGTCGACGAAACCGACGGAGACTCCACAACGGACGACCAGGACGGCGATCAGACCGAGACCACAACTGACGAGACGACTGACGGCTTCGATCGCGCCGCTGTCGAGCGTGGGATCCACGAGGCCGTCAACGACGAACGGACCGCGCGTGGCCTGAACGAACTGGCGTTCGATACGGAACTCCGTGACATCGCACGGGACCACAGCCGGGACATGGCCGAGCGGGATTACTTCTCACACACGAGCCCTGAAGGCGACAATTTCGCTGATCGGTACGCCGACGCCGGATACACGTGCCGTGTCGATGGCAGCGGTAACACGTACTACACCGGTGGCGAGAACATCGCGCAGACGTGGTACGACACGCCCGTGCGAACCGACGGCGGAACGGACACGTACACCACTGAAACCGAACTCGCGAACGCGGTCGTCTCCCAGTGGATGAACTCGGATGGACACAGGGAGAACCTCCTCGCACCGCAGTGGGAAAACGAGGGCATCGGCGTCTACGTCACTGACGACGGCAAAGTGTACGCGACGCAGAACTTCTGCTAACTCTCTTCTGCACGTCGCAGTATTTTTCGCTCACGTGTCGTGGTTGCGACCGTCCCGCAAGCAGTCCACAGGGCGGCACGTGTGACCGATTACCTTCCTGTCGGCTGCCGACCATGCGAAACGGCCGATACCGATCGCCAGCGTTCCGGGGCCTTTTTCCTCACAGCCAGCCAACTCGAACCGTGACCGACGAGGCGATTTCGACCGGCTGTGGCCCGGTCGACGAGTTGCTTGGTGGGGGGTTCGAACGCGGGACTGTCACGCAGTTGTACGGCCCGCCAGCTGCCGGGAAGACGAACCTCTCGCTGTCGGCGGCCGTCGAAACGGCCGTGGACGGCGGGACCGTCGTCTACATCGATACCGAAGGCGTCTCCGTCGACCGGTTCCAGCAGTTGCTCGAGGCGACCGTCGACGGCCGGCCGTCTCGAGCCGACGAGAGCGATATCGAAGCGGTCGCCTCACGGATCGTCATCGAGGACGCGCTGGACTTTGAGGAGCAAGCCGAGGCCGTCCGCGACGCCGAGGAGTTCGCCGAGCGCGCCGACCTGATCGTCCTGGACAGCGCGACCGGGTTCTACCGGCTCGAGCGTACCGCCGATGGCGACGAGGGCGAGGCGTTGCGCAGCGTCACCCGGCAGGTGACGCACCTGCTCTCGCTGGCGCGGAAACACGATCTCGCGGTCGTCCTGACGAATCAGGTCTTCACCGATCCCGACTCGGATCGCACTCGTGGACTGGGCGGCAACACCTTGGAGCACTGGACTGGTGCCGTCGTTCGCCTCGAGCGCTTCCGTGGCGGCAATCGACGGGCGACGCTCGAGAAGCATCGCTCGAAACCCGCCGGGGAAACGGTCCAGTTCCGGATTACGGAAACTGGGCTCGAGGGTGCTGACGAAATGGGCCGTCCCTGAGCGGCAGGCGTTCGATCACCTTCGAGTAACTGCTATAATTCTGTGGAACCCGCTGTTCGCCATCGTCCAAGGGCAAAAACACCAAATCTTCGTCCGAGCGCGCGACCGGTCTAGATCTCGTTGAGCTTCCGCAGGAGCTGGCCGCGGTATTCCTCGTCGCTGGTGACGCCCTTGAGCTCTAAGACGTTGCGCTCGAGTTTGTCGAGTGCGACCCGGAAGGCGTTTTCAGCGCCGTAGCCTTCGCCGGTGCCGGCGACCTGGCCTTTGTTGGTGCGCAGGCGGATCTGCGACTGCACGAGCGGGGTGCCACGGAGCTTCTCGTTGTGTTCGTGGAAGCGAACGTGGGCATGCATCACCTGCATGTCGGCGTACTTGTCCGAGACGTCCTCGATGCTCTGGACGATCGACTCCCGGGTGATGGTGTCGAGCATCGAGATATTGGTGATCTGGACGTCCATGTGCTCTTCTTCGGTGAACGTCAGCGCGCGCAGGATGTCCGTTTTGGTGATGATGCCGATGACGACGCGGTCGTCGTCCGCCGGCGTGACCATCAGGCCCGCGTAATCGTCCTCGAGCATCGCTTCGGCGGCCTCCTTGGCGGTGGCGTCGAGCGTCGTCGTCTCGACGGGACTGTTCATGATGTCGTAGACGGGAACGTCGAGCATCCGCTGGCTGTCGCCGACCCGGTCGCCAGTCGTCGTCGTGTCGCTCTTGCGGATGACGAAGTCGGCGATGTCGTGCGTCGTCACGACGCCGGAGAGGTAGCCGTTCTCGTTGAGAATCGGCAGCCGGGAGATGCCGTGCTCGCGGAGCAGGTTGATTGCCTTGCCGATCCCGTCGTCCTCACGGAGCGTGACCGGATCGTCGGTGTAGATGTCCTCGACGGTGAGTGCATCGAGGTTGTCCAGGACCGCCTCGAGGATGTCGTCGTTGCTGATGACTCCCCAGAGCTCGCCGTGTTCGAAGACTGGTGCGACCTTCGCGTTGCTCTCGACGAGGACGCGTGCGGTCTCGCGGACGTCCTCCTGCCGGTCGACCTTGGGTGACGGCGTGCTCCGGCTGGGTTTGGTGAGCGCCGACACCTTGGCGTCGTCCTCGACGTGGGACTGGAGGACTTCCCGTTCGCTGATGACGCCCTCGTACTCCCCGTCGTTCGTGACAATAATTCCCTTGGGGTTGCCGTTCTCGAACTGTGAACGGACCTTCCCCATGCGCGTGCCAGCGTCGACTTCGATAAACTCCGTAGTGGCGATATCAGCGATATTCATCCTTCTGTCCTGATGTACTGCCCCCCACGTATTTAAGATACTGCCCGTTTTGTCCGGGTGGATCCAGCCCAGGGGTTTTTATAGCTGCCGTTGAATTGCAGCCGATGCTCGACATCAGCGTCTTCGGCCGGTACACCTACCTCGTCACGGAGCTCGTGTGGGGAACCGTTGCCGCCCTCCTGTTACACCGTGCGAACGCGCTCCGGAAGGCAGCGGTGACGATCCTCGCGCTGTACCCGATCGCCTACGTCTGGGACCGGTACACCCTCGCCGTCGGCGTCTTCGACATCAAACTCAGGACTGGCATCGACGTCGCCGGTATCCCACTCGAGGAACACCTGTTCATGGCGGTCGTCCCCGGACTCGTCGTCGGGGTCCACGAGACGATCTTCGGCGACAGGACGGAAAACAGCCGCTCCGGGTGAGAGAGCACATAGGGCAGCTACAAACGCTCGCTGCGGGAATCAGCCTTCCTGCTCGCGAAGCGTCGCCAGATCATCGTTGATCTCTTGCCTGGTCACTCGTGGCGACTCGGGATTCTGTTCGGCCTGAAGTTTGTATGCGCGTTCGACGTATCCATCCCTGTTGGCAAGGAGGATCACACCCGTGTGATCGAACATGTAGGCGTCCATGTCCTCCGGCTCCGTTTTGATGAAATGTACGCCGTACTCGTCCTGGACGACCTCCCTGGCGCGGTCCTCGGTCTCGGGCCGCAGGAAGTACCAGTTATCATCGTCCATCTCGACCCGGTGTTTGTCGGCCCATTCCCGGAAGGCGTCGGCGTCGTCCCGTTCGGGGTCGAACGTCGTCTCGACGAACGACACCTGATCGCTGTATCCTTCCTCGCGTGCGTAATCCTGTGCTTGTGCCATGAGGGCGGTCAGGCGCGGACACATCGTCATGCAGGTCGTGTAGATGAACGTCACGAGCAGATCCGTCTCGAAGTCGCCGGGCATCGAGAACTCGGAACCGTCTCGCAACGGTGCCGGCAGGGTCGCCGACGGGAGCGCCTCGCCATGCGTCGGGAACGGGAGATTGGACGGATCATCGACTCCCTCCCACTCTTTCGCGTCGAGATACGTGTTCCCGTTCGACTCGCTGTCGCCGTTGCCCAGCATGCCCATACACCCACTCAGGCTCAGTGCGACGCCGGAGCCAACTGACGCAAGCAGTGTCCGTTTGCGCATCGATATCGATGGTTGCAGCCTCGGCCTAAAGCATCATCTGGTATACCCCTCGAAACTGGCTCCTCGAGCGAGTGGACGGGCGTTCTATCAACCGCTGTGGATGTCTCAGCCGCTGTGAGTGGTCACGGTTCTCTTGTATCCACGGGCCAACTGTGGATTCGATGGATCGCCGGCGACCCGCGACTGGAGCATCGGACGCGGACGGCGGTACCGACCGCGCACTGGTGCGGGGACTCGTAAATCTTCTCGTCGCCGTCGTCCTCGTCTGTTCGCTCGCGCTCGGAACCGCCCTCTTTGCACCTCAGCTCATCGACGGCCTCGGGTTCGAAGACCAGCCCTCGCCCAGCCCCGAGCCACCTCCGGCCGGCGAGCGAAATCCCGCCGTCGTCGATCCCGACGACCCAAACGCCTCGAGTTACGAGAGCGATGTGGAGGTCGTTCGCTCGACGACCGTCGAGGACTTCGTCCACGCCGAGATCAACGACCGACGAGCTGCTCATGGCCTCGAGCCCCTCGAGTGGGACGGGACAGTCGCGTCCGTCGCACGCGCACACAGTGCCGATATGGCTCGCCGTGACTACTTCGCCCACCGAAACCCGGACGACGAAGCGCCCGCCGATCGGTTCCAGGACGTCGGCGACTACTGCCGCGGATACGGCGAGAACATCGCCCAGACGTGGCTCGACCGCCGCGTCAGCAGCGCCAGCGGTGACGGCATCGTTCGTCACCAAACTGCCGAAGGACTCGCGACCGGGCTGGTCAACCAGTGGATGAACTCCACGTCCCACCGGCAGGCCATCCTCGAGGAGGGTCGCACACCCAGCTGGGACCGGGCCGGCGTCGGCGTCTACATCACCGACGACGGGGCGGTCTACGCGGGGCAGAACTTCTGCCAGGAGTGGTGATCGTGGGGTCCGTTCTCCGACTCGACAATCACGATCGCTGACGATCGCAGCGAAAACCCCGGTACTAACTGTAGTACAGAGAGTGCGAACGACTTACAGGTTCATGGTCCACACCGTCGTACGTTCCCTATGGAGGTTCCCGAGACGCTCACCGCGATCTATCGGACGGCGAGCGACCGCGATCTGACATTTCTCGCGGCCGGCTTCGCATATTACGCGTTCGTGTCGCTCATCCCGCTGATTTTGCTCGCGCTCGTCGTCGGATCGCTGCTCGGCGGTGAGCAGGCAGCCGAGCGGTTGATCACCGCCGCCGGCGACTTCCTCCCGGCAGCGGGCGAGGAACTCGTGACCGACGCCCTGACTACCGAATCCGGGCGCACCGAGGCGACGATCGTCGCACTCGTCGTCGCCACGTGGGGTGCACTCAAGGTCTTTCGCGGGCTGAGTCTGGCGTTCGACAAGGTCTACGACGAGGTAGCCGAGGACTCGATGGTCGACCAGATCAAGGACGGACTCACGGTCATCGTCGCCGGCGCAGGCGCGCTCGTGTTGATGATCGGGATCGGGACGTTGCTCCGAATCGTTTCCGATACGGTTCCGTTCGTCGGTGCTCTGAGCTGGCTCACGTTGCTGGTCGGGCTCGTCTTCGTCTTCCTGCCGATCTACTACGTCCTGCCGCCGATTCCGGTCGACATCCGCGAGATCCTGCCCGGCGCCGTTTTCGCCGCCGTCGGCTGGACGATCCTGCAGTTCGGGTTTCAGCTCTACGCCGCGAACGCGGCCCAGTACGAGGCCTACGGTGCCGTTGGCGTCGTTCTCCTGTTCGTCACCTGGCTCTACTTCGCCGGGATCATCATCCTCGTCGGTGCCGTCCTCAACGTCGTCCGGGCACACCCCCCGCTCGCGGAGTAGCTCCCGCTCGAGCCGCGGTCCGTCTCGGAATCCGGACTGTCGTAACAGGGGAACAGTTATGTCCTCGGCAGCGCCAGACTGCCATCATGAGCGACGAGCGTGCAGCCGATCCGGACGGGGCCGACGATGCCGAGTCGGGAGACAGCCTCAAGCCGAGTGGTGGCCCCCAGCGTGTCGTCTCCGAGGAGAGCGTCGACGACATTCTCGCGTCGCTCGACGAGACGAAATCCAAGTCAGCGGACTCGAGCGACACGACCGTCACGACGGACGAGTCTGACGCCGTCACGGCCACCTTCGACGAGGACGACGTTCCGGCAGCCGCCGAGACGACTGACGACGCGAGTCAGCCAGATGCCGGATCGGTCACCGAGACTGCGACGGCCGACCGAACAGCTGCTGACAGCGAGTCGGACGCAGACGCGACCAACGACACTGACGACACCGACGCTCCATCCGAGCCGGACACGACCGCGAACGACGCGACGACGGTCGATGCCGCCGCCTCGTCGCTTCCCGACGACGCTTCGCTCGAGGACCTGGCCGCCCGCATCGAGGAGGGAGCCGTCACCGGCGCGGACGTCCGGGCCGCCGAGGCCGGCGAGGGCCGCGAGTCGACCCCCGAGATCGACGATGTCGACCTCTCGCTGGACGACCTCGAGACGTCGGAGGCGGGTGCTGGCGGCACCGATGGCGATGCTGACGTGCCCGACGATGCCGGCCCACTGGCCGGCTCGGTCGACCGCGACGGAGCGTCTGACGCGAGCGACGATGGCGATGAGAGCAACGACGCGCCTGGATTGCTCGGTAGGATCAAGAACTTCTTCTCGCGGTAGTACGACGCTGCTGCGCAGCGATCCACCGTTCGAGGTCGCGTTGCTCGAGACAGCTCGTTCGCTCAGCCGACTAGCGTGATGAGCACGAACAGCGTCGCGATCGAGAGTAGCGTCGTGAGGAACACGTTCAGCGATGCGAACTCCCGGTCGCCGCCGAGTTCGTTCGCGAAGACGAACGTCGAGACGGCCGTCGGCGTCCCGAACATCACCACGGTGGCAGTGAACGTCGCCGCGTCGACGGCCAGCGTCGAGAAGACGACCCACGCGAGCACCGGCATCAGCCCGATTTTGAGCGTGACGACGGCGGCTGTCGCTCCGAGATCGATGTCGCCGGGATCGACCTGCAGGGATGCACCCACACAGAGCAACGCGACGGGCAACGCCAGCGAACCGACCGCATCGAGCCCGCTCGCAGCGGTCGACGGAACCGAGATTCCGAGCGAGCCGACGGCGAGTCCGCCGACCAGCGTCGCAAGCACGGGGTTGGTCGCGAGCCCGCGGAGCTCCCGCGCGAGCGAGACATCGGCCCCGTTCAGCGTCGAGAGAACGAGGATCGTCAGCGGCATCTGCGTCAGCGTCACGACGCCCAATACGACGCTTGCGATCGCCGTCACCGACGCGTCGAACGTCGCCGCGACCAGCGGTAAGCCGAGATAGCCCAGATTCGAGTGGTACGACTGGACGATCGCGACGCTGCGGCGTGCACTCGAGTCGCGGTTGCGGTGGACGAGCGCGGCGAGTCCCACGGTCGCGAACAGCACGAAGAGAAGACCACCCAGCAGTGCTGGCGAGAGGAGTTCACCAATGGCTCGATTGTAGGTAGAGACGAAGATCAGCGCCGGCAACGCGACGTAGTATGCGAAGGCGTTCAGCAGTTCGGTCCGACGGCGATCAAGGATGCCGGTCGTCCGCAGTCCAGCACCGACCAGTAACACCGCGAGCAGCGCCAGCAGCCGACCGACGACTTCCATGTCAAGGTCCAGTTGATTCGGGGGTTTGTACCGTTCGGTCGCACATCGCCGTGTGTGGCGGTTTCACACCACCCAATTTCGTCTTGTCTCTCGATATCATCGCGAAACATTCGTCATACCCCGATAACACGGCGTCGATCAGAAACGTTCTTCAGGAGGTATACGTATCGTTCGCTATCGTCAACTGCCTCGGGGTCAAGCCCCGAGGCTTGTTAGTGAACTCCCGCTCTGCCGCACTTAGGCGGAGGCGGTGAAATCGCCGTTCGCGTTCACGGTTCCTGACTTCAGGGCCAGTTGACTGGTGGCCCGTCCAGAACCAGACTTGAGCCAGTTCTGGACGAGACGCCACGCCACGTTCCGCGCAGCGTTGTAATCTGCGTGCAACTCTTTTCCACACTTCAAGCACTCGAACTCGTCGCCATCGCGGTTATCCTCGTGGGTGAACCCACAATCGCCGTGACTGCACCGCTGGGACGTATACTGCGGTGCGACGGTTTCGACTTCGATGCCGTGTTCTTCGGCCTTGTATGTGACTTGCCGTTGGACTTCTCTGAACGCCCACTGCTGGAACTTCGAGGCGTTCGAGATTCGCGTCCAAATGTATGTCAACCGCTCGAACGCGATGTGCGTACAGTCGTTCTCAACGGCCTCTCGAACGATACCGTTCGACACGTCGTGCAAGCGGTGACGGCTCCACTCGGCAAACCTGTCGCCGATTGATTGGATGGTGAGGTGTGCCGAGCGAGTTCCCGTCCGTTGCAGGTTTCCACGGCGGCGTTCGTACTCGTCGCGCTTGTGATTGAGTTCGTCCGCGTTGCCGAGAAACGCTCCCGTGCTGGTGACAGCGAGGTAGCCGTCCACGTTGAGGTCTACGCCGAGAACCACTCCGTTCCCGGTCTGCTCGTCGATAGAAACAGGTTCAACTTCCTTCTCAACGGCAACGTGGAGGTAGTATTCGCCGTCACGCTTGTGGAGTGTGGCCTCTTTTTTCTCCCAGTCATCCTCGTTCCAGTACCCCTCGAACGGCGTATCCTCGTCGTCGTGTGGCAGGACGTACTCGGCTGTCACGCGGTCGCCTGTAGTGGCGAGTGTCACGTGGTCGTCGTTGTACGTGATGGTGCGTCCGTTGTACACGATGACGGTGCCTCGGAACTCCGGTTTGCTCGTGTTCTTGTCGTCTTCGAGCAAGTCGTGGCAGTTCCCGAGAGCCGTGGCGGCGAGGTTTCTTGCAGATTGGACGAGGCTGGATTGGAGGTTGATTTGCTCGCGGACTTCGGTGTACGTGGCTTCGTGGAGCTTGTTCTTGGCTTTGACGAGGTGGTCTGGGTCGTCGCTCCACCCGTAGTCTGCGACGTGTTGGGCGGCTTGGCGGAACTCCTCGAATGTCTGGTCAACATCCGAGTGTCGTGACTCGGGGATGTTGAGTTTGACTTGGATGTTCCTGATCACCTCCGCCATACTTCATTAGAAGCTATAGAACTATTTAATAGGTGGTGTTTGGCAGTGTGGGGAGTTAGCCGTGCTGTAAGGCGTGGTTTGTTTCCCAAGTGTCGGCTTCCTCCCCGAGGTCAAGCCTCGGGGTATCCGCCTCGACCTCTGATGAATCTCAACCGTCGGAACGTTCTGAAAGCTGCGGGCGCATCGATGGCGACCGGTGTCGCCGGCTGTCTCGGATCAAACGAAGCAGGGAACGGGAATGGAAACGGCAATGGCATCGACTTACCCGGCTACCACCGCTGGCTCACCACCGACAGTAACGGCTCGCTCAGTTACATTTACGTCGACTGGAACCACCTCTCGAACCTCGAGTCCGGAAACCAAAGTACCACCAACGCCACCACTGACTCACAGTCGGACCCGATGCTCGGGCTTCCGCTGACCGGCATGATGGCAGCGGCCTTCGTCGTCGGGTTCGGCCTCAGCGCGTACGGGCTCTCGGGGATGGTCAACTACAGCCAGTCGGGAACTGAGACTGACGAAAGCGAAGATCTGTCCTCCAAAAGCGACGCGATGCTCTCGACGAACGAGGCCATCGTCCTGACTGGGGAGATCGACACCGAGGAAGTCGACGGGATCCTGACAGCCGAGCCGGAGGGCTTCTCGCTTTCCAAACAGTACGAGCAGACCGACGAAATCGACGACTACGACGTCTACACGCCGGTGGACGAGGAGGGCAGCGAGGCGATCGCCGTCAGCGACAGCGCGCTCGTCTTTACCAGTGGTGACGACATCACCGAGCCGGTCGACGCGATTCGGACCCCGATCGAGGCTGCTGCAGGTGAGACGGAGCGGGCGACAGCGGAGAGCGACGACCTCGAGTGGCTCGTCTCGACGGCGGGACACGGTCACCTCGTGCTCGGCGGCTACGGCGAGACGTTCGAGTCACCCTCCGAAAGCGACGACGAGAGCGGTGACGACGTCTCCGACATCGGCAGCGAAACCCAGGACGAATTCAACATGGAATACAGCGAACTCGAGGGCGTTGACGGCGGCGTCAGTTCGCTCACGTTCGACGACACTGGGTCGCAGGCAAGCGGCAAGTTCGCGGCGATCCTCGGTGACGGGGACGCGAGCGCGCTCGAGGACTCGCTTGGCTCGTCGGCCGCCGAGAGTTCGGTCGAAATCGAGGACGGTCGCGTGACCGCCTCCGCGACCTGGGAATCACTCGACTGACGCTCGCAACGCGTTCGACGTCACGCCTCGAGACGATGCTGTCGCCCCACCGCCGACACGCGGAACTCGGTCGTTCCGGTCACAAGGAGGGCTCCCCCGACGCCCGCAAGGAGGAGCGTGGCGACCGGTGGTGTGAGGCTTGCGATGAGAACGCCCCCACCGACGGCACCGGCGACGAAGCCGAACTGGACCGCGAGGACGCTCGCGACGCCCCAACTGCGGCTGACCGGCGCATACAGTCCGCCGACGGCGACCGTCTCGGCGAGTGCGTGTACCGTCAGGACGGCGAGCGCGACCAGTCCGAACGAGGCGTTCGTCGCGTAGATGCCCGCGACGAGGACCCCTTCGACGACGCGGTGGGTCAGTATCGCGCCGAGTGCCGCGTCCGCACAGCCGGCGTGGGGAGACACACCGTGTGTTCGCGCGATCCAGGCAACTGCTCCGCCGAGCAGCCCGCCCTCGATCGCCAGGAGCCACTGTTGAGTGAGCCCCGACAGCAACGCTGCGAGTCCGAGTACGATCACCAGGACCGTCACCTCGCGTCGCGTCGTCGCATCGTGGACGTCCGTGACGGCAGGGTCGACTCTGTAGTGAGAGACGGACCCGAGGCCGACTGCGACGCCGAGTAGCGCCGAGAACCCGATCGCGACCACGAACGGTATCGCTGGCTCGTGACCTCCTGCCGCTGCTGTCTCTACGCCATCCCCGTGTGCGCTGACGGCTATAGGCCAGACTGCGAGCGTGATGAGTACGGTCGCGGTCGCCTGGCTCACCCGCATCGTCTCTCACCGGTTTTCGTTGAGTGAACGTCCATTGTCTCGTCACCGTTTCGATCGGCCCACGCGCCGCCGGCGGACCGCCTCCTACCCCCGCGAGCAGTCGTCCTCTCGAGGGGGTGCCTTCGATCGTCGTTCCTACATCCAGACGTCGCTCGTGCAGTCGCCGTCGGGCCAGCGGATCTCGTGGGCGCGTGCCGGCCCCTCCGGCAGCGTCCCGAAGTCGACGAGGAACTCCTCGTCGAGGGTCATCGTCCCCCTGCGGGGATTCACGTCGGCTTTCAGCATCACCGAGCCCTGCTCGCCTTCCTCGGGGAAGAACTGGTCGTCCCACGTCGAGTACAGCGACGTCGTGAAGTACAGGCGCTCGCCGTCGAGCGAGAGCTGGAGCATCTGCGGCCCGGCATTGATCGCCCGACCCTGGACCTCCTGGCGGTCACTGAAGAGTCCGCCCACGGAGATCGTGTCGGCCAGTCGTGGGTTCGACGGATCGGAGATGTCGTACATGCGGACCTCGCCGTGGAGCCAGTTCGCGAAGAACAGGTAGCGGTCGTCCATCGAGACCAGGAGGTCCGTGATCAGGCCGGGAACGGGCATGTCCCAGTCCTCGTGTTCGCGGGGCTCCACGTCGATGACGTTGTCCGCGTGCCACTCGTCGCCGTCTCTGTACAGGTGGAACATGTTCGACGAGAGCGCGGCACCGACGTAGGCGTGGTCCGATTCGGGGGTGTGAAGGAAGCGTACCTCGAGCGGGATCATCCCCTCCTCGCCGAGGTCGATCGTCTGTTCGACCGTCTGATCCTCCCAGTTCCAGAAGTGCAGTTTCTGGCCGTACTTCCCGGCTTCAACGTCCTCGAGGTCGAATCCCGGCTGGTAGGTCGAGGGTGCGGCCCACTCGCTCGAGACCATCACGTTCCGGCGGGGCTGGTACCAGTAGTCGTAGTTCATTTCGATGTCGCCGGGCGTATCCCACCGCCCTTCGACCTCGAAATCCTCGTTGAGGAGGAGGAACCCGCCCGGGAGGTCGCCGTCGGCGTTGCCCAGCATACTGATCATGATCTTTCCCTCGGGGATGCAGTGGACCGTGTGCGGGGCCGAGAGGTCGTGTTCGAAGACTTCCTCGGGTTCGATTACTTCGACCAGTTCGGGGTTTTCCCGGTCTTTCGTGTCGATAATGTGGATACGCGACGAGCGGTTGCCGGGAACGACGAGGTACCGTCGCTCTGCACCCTCGACGTGGCAGGACGACGAGCAGGCGTTCCAGCCGAAGTGGTGTAACTCGTCGCCCGGCGTGGGCATCTCGATCCGATCGATGACCTCACAGTAGGTCGACGAGTCGGGGTCGACGTCGACGACGGTCAGCATGTCGGGCGCGTCGATCCCCGTCCCGACGTAGAGGGCCGGCACATAGGCGACGGACTCTCGAGTCGCCTCCTCAATGGCGGCCTGTGGCGTCTCGTATCCCACCGCGCCAGCGTGGTGTTCGTGGACATGACCCTCGCCAGTGTGTTTTGAGTGCGAGCTCATACCCTATATTACACCAAGTGATAACATAAACCAATATCGTGGAAAACAATGACAATTTTCCCGGTCAGGTGTTTCGGTGGGACGTTCTTGTGTTGAGAGAAGTGATCGTCGACTCGAGCCGCCTGTGGCCGATTCGGGCTGGTGCAGCCGAATCGGTTTGTCCACGTGAGTATCAGCGCCGCGGTCGCTCGCCGGTCTCACTGTGCCCGACTGCCAGGAGTAACTTCCCGAACGGAACGAAACCACCGCTCACGGACTTGTTCGCAGGAAAATGGGTTGGGGCAGATTTGAACTGCCGGCCTCCTCCATGTCAAGGAGGTGTCATAACCAGACTAGACCACCAACCCGTCTGGCTTCGGTCTGCGTGACCTCACTGCCACGCTTCCTGTCTGCACTCGTTTGTTGCTCGCCCCTATAAATGAAGGTTTCGAATCGGACGCCGTACGGGAGTCGACCCCACGCACCTGGTCGACACGCTTAAGTTGATGTACGGATTTGAGCATTACAAGACAACAACGTACATTGGTGTTCACTATGCAGGAGTACGTCGAACGAGTGACCGAGGGACAGGATCTGACACAGAAAGAGGCTCGAGCCGCCTCGACGGACGTTTTCGACGGTGCGACCGACGCACAGATCGGCGCGCTGTTGGCGGCATTGCGCGCGAAAGGGGAGACGGAAGCCGAGATCGCGGGCTTCGCCGAGGGGATGCGCGATGCGGCCCGAACGATCTCACCGGATCGCGAGCCGCTGGTCGACACCTGCGGTACCGGTGGCGACGACTACAACACGATCAACGTCTCGACGACGAGTGCGATCGTCGCCGCGGGAGCCGGCGTCCCGGTTGCCAAACACGGCAACTACTCGGTCTCCTCGTCGTCGGGCAGCGCGGACGTCCTGGAAGAAGTCGGCGTCGACGTCGAGGCCGAACCGCCGGCCGTCGAGGAAGCCATCGAGGACGACGGCATCGGCTTCATGCTCGCACCGGTGTTCCACCCGGCGATGAAAGCCGTCATCGGCCCGCGCAAGGAACTCGGGATGCGGACGATCTTCAACGTCCTCGGGCCGCTGACCAACCCTGCCGGGGCCGACGCGCAGGTCGTCGGCGTCTACGATCCCGACCTCGTCCCTGTCCTCGCGGACGCGCTTTCCCGGATGGACATCGAGCGCGCGCTGGTCGTCCACGGCGCAGGCACCGACGAGATCGCCATCCACGGCGAGACCGTCGCCGCCGAAGTCGACGGCAGCTCCGTCGAGGAGTACGCGCTCGAGCCCGCTGACCTCGGCCTCGACGAGCACGACATCGACGACATCGCTGGCGGCGCTCCCGAGGAGAACGCCGCGGACATGCGCGGCATCCTCGAGGGCGACGTGACCGGTGCCAAACGCGACGTCATCCTGGCCAACGCTGGCGCGGCGATCTACGTCGCCGGCGAAGCCGATTCGCTCGAGGCCGGTGCCGACGCCGCCCACGAGGCGATCGACTCGGGCGCGGCGGCGCAGAAACTCGAGCAACTCTGCAGCGTGACGCCACAGCCGGAGGGACGATGACGCGCGTCAAGGTCTGTGGACTCACTACCGAATCCGATCTCGAGGCAGCCGTCGACGCGGGCGCGGACGCGGTCGGCATCATCTGTGACGTGCCGGTCGAGACGCCACGTGAAGTGTCGGTCGAACAGGCCACGACGCTTGCAGCGGCTACGCCGCCGTTCGTGACGAGCACGCTCGTCACGATGTCCGACGATCCCGCCGACACGGTCGAACTGGTCGAGTCAGTCGACCCCGACGCGCTCCAGTTCCACGGTGGTGCCAGCCCTGACGAGCTCGCGTCCCTGCGCGCAGACATCGACACGGATCTCCTGCTTGCGATCGACGCCGACGACGTCCCATCCGCCGAAGCCTACGATGACATCGTTGACGGCCTCATCGTCGACACCGCGGGTGAAGACGGCGGTGGCGGGACCGGCCGAACCCACGACTGGGACCGGACCCGAGAAGCCGCGTCGGACCTCGAGTCGCCGCTGATCCTCGCGGGCGGGCTCACGCCTGCGAACGTCGCCGATGCGGTCCGGACCGTCGAGCCCTTCGCCGTCGACGTGGCAAGCGGCGTCGAGAAACGCGGCGGCGTCAAAGACGTCGACGCCGTCCGCTCGTTCGTCGAGCGAGCAAAGACTGCCCGCCGGCCGGCGGAGCCGGAACCGTGACCACTATGAGCGACGCCGACACCACCGAGCCGCCGACGTTCGACATCGATCGAGAGACGTTTTGCAACCACGCGGGGACGAGCGACGAGCGATCGGACCAGCCGGCCGTCGTCCGCACCGTCGCGACCCTCGAGGTCGACACGACGCCGCTTGCGGCCTACGCGGCACTGACCGGTCGATCCGACGCGATCGACCGTGACCGCGCGCCGTATGCCTTCCTGCTCGAGAGCGCCGAGAAGACCGCCTCGAGCGATCCGGATGGCGCGTTCCGGCCGAGCACCACGGGCGCCGAGCGCCACGCGCGGTACTCCTACGTGGGCTACGATCCGGCAGCGGTCGTGACGGTCGAATCCGGCGATGCGACCGTCGAGGCGCTGGCCGACGATGCGCCGCTATCGGCGATCGAGACGGACGCTGAGGGCGACACTGTCGACGCGCTGCGGGCCGCGATGCCGGACGTCCGCCTCGAGAACGTGCCCGATCACGACCGCCAGCATCTCGAGGGCGGGCTGGTCGGATTCCTGGCCTACGACGCCGTCTACGACCTCTGGCTCGAGGAGGTCGGGCTCGAGCGACCCGACTCGCGGTTCCCGGACGCGCAGTTCCTCCTGACTACCAAGACGCTGGCCTTTGACGAGTGCGACGGGACTGTCTCGCTGGTCTTTACGCCGGTACTCGAAGGCGACGACGACCCTGAGGCGGTTTACAACGCGCTCGTCGACGAGGCGGCCGCGGTCGCGACGACGCTTGCCGATGCCGACCACCCCGAAACGGGCGGGTTCGTCCGCGAAGACGAGGTCGCGGGGCCGAAAGCCGAGTACGAAGACAGCGTTCGGCAGGCCAAAGAGCATGTCCTCGACGGCGACATCTATCAGGGCGTCATCTCGCGCACGCGGGAACTGTACGGCGATGTCGATCCCCTCGGCTTCTACGAGGCGATGCGCGAGGTGAACCCGTCGCCGTACATGTACCTGCTCGACCACGACGATCTGACGGTCGTCGGGGCCAGCCCCGAGACGCTCATCTCCGTGCGCGGGCGCGAAGTCATGTCGAACCCGATCGCGGGAACCTGTGACCGGGGCTCGAGCCCCGTTGAGGACCGCCGGCTCGCGGGCGAGATGCTCGCCGACGGCAAGGAGCGAGCCGAGCACACGATGCTGGTCGATCTCGCGCGCAACGACGTGCGCCGCGTCTCGGAGCCGGGCTCGGTCCGCGTCGACGAGTTCATGAACGTCCTCAAGTACAGCCATGTCCAGCACATCGAATCGACCGTGACCGGCCGGCTGGCCGACGACTCGGACGCGTTCGACGCGACGCGAGCGTCGTTCCCCGCCGGGACACTCTCGGGCGCGCCGAAGATCCGCGCAATGGAGATCATCGACGACCTCGAGTCCGAGCCCCGCGGCCTCTACGGCGGCGGTGTCGGCTACTACTCCTGGACCGGCGATGCGGATTTCGCGATCGTGATTCGGACGGCGACTGTTGAAAACGAAGGGAAGCGAGATCGGATCACGGTACAGGCCGGCGCGGGACTGGTCGCCGACAGCGATCCGACCGCCGAGTACGAGGAGACGGAAAAGAAGATGGGCGGCGTTTTAGCGGCGCTCGAGGAGATCGAGTTCCCGGCCGCGAAGCTGCCCGGAGAGGACGCCGAGGCGACGCCGGAGGTGAGCCGATGAACGCGACGACGGACGAGGCGGACACACCCGCGACCGACGATGGGGCGGCGGAGCCGATTACGGTCCTGTTCGTCGACAACTACGACTCGTTTACGTACAACCTCGTCGAGTACGTCAGCCAACTTCCCGGCACCGAGACCGAGGTGCTGAAGAACACGGCCTCGCTCGCGGACGTGCGCGCCGTCGACCCCGACGCGATCGTCATCAGCCCCGGCCCCGGTCACCCGAAACACGACCGCGACGTCGGTGTCTCGATGGCCGTGCTCCGGGAACTCTCCCCCGAGGTGCCGACGCTGGGGGTCTGTCTGGGCCTCGAGGCCGCCGTCTACGAATACGGCGGCACCGTCGGTCGGGCCCCCGAACCGATCCACGGCAAAGCCTCCGCGGTCGACCACGACGGTGAGGGTGTCTTCGAGGGCTTGGAGCAGGGCTTTCGCGCGGGCCGGTACCACTCGCTGATCGCGACCGAGGTGCCGGACTGTTTCGAGGTGTCGGCAACCGCAGACCACGACGCTGAGACGCTCGTCATGGGCGTGCGCCACCGCGAGTATCCACTCGAGTGTGTGCAGTTCCATCCAGAAAGCGTGCTTACGGCGGCCGGCCACGACGTGATCGAAAACTTCCTCGCGCAGGTTTGAATTCACCCGGCGAGCGCTGACGGCTATCGCGGCGGTGAAACGAGACGGCGGCGCTCAGAAGAAGGGAAGAAACGAAAGATCAGTGAACCCAGCAGCGTAGAGCGCCGCGAGCACGACGGCTGCGACGATCCCGATTCGGACGGCCAGTTTGATCGCGATCTTGATCGCAACGACTGCGACGGCGAACGCAGCGAGCGCGGTCAACACCAGCAAGATCGGTGGTGCCGACGTGAGTGCATCGATCATACGTGATCCCAGACGCCACGGGGACGTAATCTTTCTGGATAACGTGACTAATCACCGACAGTGAGTGACTCGAAATGGGGTTCGCGACTCGAGCGACACGCTCGCGAGGGCCGATCGCAGTGTCGTGAAAGAGAAAACCACGCGAGAGAGACCGGTTCTCGTCGCTTACAGTCACTTTCACTCCGGTCTGAAAATCGTTAAGACGGTCGGCGACCTAGCATCTGGTGACCACACAGGCGGCCGTCTCGACGGCCCCAGGAAATCCAGACACGATACGTTACAGAGACATCTATACAAGTACAGTTGTACTACTACAAGGAGAGTAGGGGAAAACACCACGCTTAAGAGGAATACGTGAATACTGAACCTTCGTCACGAATGATCAGAGTCAGGACTCGGATCCACGCCAGAATCGACGCCTTGCAGCGGTGTAGCGACGAGGTGGCGCGCGCATGAGCGACGCCGACCTCTCCGCGGCGGAGCTGACGCTCCCGATCAAGCGCACCGAGGGCGACACGCTCGAGGAGCGACTGACCGACAACGCCTACCACAACATTCTGCCCGCACGCTATCTGCGGAAGAACGCCGACGGCGACCTCATCGAAGAGCAGGAGGATCTCTTCGACCGCGTCGGCAAGAACATCGCGCTCGCAGAAGCCGTCTACGAGGCCGAGAAGCAAGACCTCGAGATCACGGTCACGCCCGACCAGCTCAAGCCCGACCACCCGCGGCGGGACGAACTCGCTGCGGAGGTCTTCGGCGCCGGTACCACTACGGACGAGGATACTGAAACCACGCTTTCTATCTACAACGTCAACAAGTTCGCCTACGACACTATCGTCCCCGAACTCCCCGACGAGATCCGCGAGCACGTCGTGGACGTCGCCGACGAGTTCCAGGAGATGATGGCGAACCTCGATTTCATGCCGAACTCGCCGACCCTGATGAATGCAGGCGACGAGCTCCAGCAGCTCTCGGCGTGTTTCGTCGACTCCCCCGACGACGACATCGACGACATCCACCAGACCGCCAAGGAGGCCGCGCAGGTCTTCCAGAGCGGCGGCGGCATGGGTTATGCCTTCTGGCGGCTCCGTCCCTACGGCGACGCGGTCGGCTCGACTGGCGGCATCGCCAGCGGCCCGATCACGTTCATGCGCACGTACGACCAGATGTGCGAGACGATCGCCCAGGGCGGCGCTCGCCGCGGCGCGCAGATGGGCGTCATGCGCGTCTCCCATCCCGACGTCATCCAGTTCATCCACGCCAAGAACAAGGACGTCTCGCTGGCCGAGACGCTGCGCCTGAACGACCCCGACGACTACACCCACACCTCCTTCCAGGAAGCCTTGGACGAAGCCCGCGAACTCATCGACGACGAGGGGCGGGTCCCCAAGCATCTCCGGAACGCCGTCGAGGGCCATCTCTCGAACTTCAATATCTCTGTCGGCATCACTGACGACTTCATGGAGGCCGTCCAGAACGGCGAGGAGTTTACGTTTACCAACCCCCGAACGGGCGAGGCACACATTGCAACGGAAGAGACGAAGGAGCTCTACGACATGTTCGGCCTCGGAGAATACGTCGAGGTCGGCGCGGAGCTGTCGATCCCAGCCGAGGAACTCTGGGAAGACATCGTCGAAGGCGCTCACGAGAACGGCGAACCCGGCGTTATCTACCTCGAGCGGGTGAACAAGCAACACTCCTTCGACGTCGAGAAACACCCTGACCACCGCATTCTCGCGACGAACCCCTGTGGCGAGCAGCCCCTCGAGGAGTACGAGGCCTGCAACCTCGGCCACATCAACCTCTCGACGCTCGCTGACCTCGAGGCCCCTGACTGGCGCGTCTGGTACGACGAGCACGGCGACGAGTACGACACGCTCGCGGACGCCGTGGACGCTTTCCTCGAAGACGCCGTCGACTTCGAGGAGTTCGATCGGCGCATCGAGATGGGCACCCGGTTCCTCGAGAACGTCGTCACGATGTCGGACTTCCCGGTCGACAAGATCGAACAGAAGGTTCGGGAGATGCGCAAGATCGGGCTGGGCATCATGGGCCTGGCGCAGCTGTACATCCAGCTCGGCATGGAGTACGGCAGCGAGGCCTCCAACGAGGTCGCGCGCCAGCTGATGACCCACATCAACCACACCTCGAAGTGGACGTCCCACGAACTCGCCGAGGAGCGCGGGAGCTTCGACGAGTGGGACAAGTCCAAGTACGCGAACCCAACCGAGTACCGCGAGTGGTTCGAGCACCAGACCGGCCTCGATGCCGACGACTGGGAGGACGGGTTCCCGATCCGGAACCACAACACGACGACCATCGCCCCCACGGGCACCACGAGCATGGTCGGCAACACCACCGGCGGCTGTGAACCCATCTATAACGTTGCCTACTACAAGAACGTCTCCGACGACGTTCAGGGCGACGAGATGCTCGTCGAGTTCGACGACTACTTCCTCCGCGTCCTGAAGGACAACGACATCGACGTCGACGCGGTCAAGGAAGAGGCCAAAGAGCAGATGGCGACCAATCAGTTCAACGGCGTCGAGGGACTCTCGACGGTACCCGACGCCATCGGCGAACTATTCGTCACGACCGGTGATCTCTCGGCGAAAGAGCACGCTGGCGTGCAGGTCGCCTGCCAGGAGGGTGTCGACTCCGCGATCTCGAAGACCGTTAACGCGCCCAACGACTCCACACTTGAAGACGCCAAGGACGTGTTCGAGTACATCTACGAGCACGGCGGCAAGGGTGTCACCTACTACCGCGACGGGACTCGCAGCAAGCAGGTGCTGACCACGCGCGCCGATAACACCGACTTCGCCGACGAGACCGAGGCCGCCGAGGCGCTGGTCGAGCAGATCGACGAGATCTTCGGCGGACTCGAGCAGTTCCTCGAGAGCAAAGAGGTCCAGGACATCCTCGAGGAAGACGTCGACGCGCTGCTGGGCGACGCCGAGCCGATGCAGGTCGACTTCACCGAGAAGCGCGAACGGCCCGACGCCCTCCAGGGCGTCAGCCAGCGCATCGACACCGGCTACGGGAAGATCTACGTGACGATCAACGAAGACCCCGAGACCGGCCAGCCGTTCGAGCTGTTCGCGAACATCGGCCACTCCGGTGGCTTCACCAACTCCTTTACTGAGGCGCTAGCGAAAGTCATCTCGACCTCGCTTCGCTCGGGTGTCGACCCCGACGAAATCGTCGACGAACTCTGTGGGACCCGCAGTCCCAAGGTCGCCTGGGACAAAGGCGAGCAGATCCAGTCGATCCCGGACGCGATCGGCACCGCGATGCGTCGCTATCTCGAGGGCGAGATCGACAAGCCGTACCCGAAACAGCAGACGCTCGAGGAATCGGCTGACGCGGATCCCGTCGAATCCGACGGTCACAAGACCGACGGCGGTGCAGCCGCCGCACAGGGCGGCGCGGATGCCGACGACGACACGACCCAGGACCTCATCGATGCCGGCGAGTCGCCGGAATGTCCCGACTGTGGCTCGATGTCGCTGTACTTCTCCGAAGGCTGCAAGACCTGCGAGTCCTGTGGCTGGAGCGAGTGCTAAGCGCTGACTGAGGCCGTTTCGAGCGGTACCTTTCATTCTGTTTCTCATTTTCCGTCGCTGAACTACCGGAAACACCACACTTAGCACCGGTCGGCGAGAACACGGTCGTATGACTGCCGACAGTGGGGATGGCACCGCTGGTGGCGCTCCCGTGGACGACTCGAGCGACCGAGCGGCTGGCGGCCCTCGCTGTCCACACTGTGAGTCGCCGATGTACAAACGCCACTGCAAGTACGTCTGTCCGCATCACGGGGTCATCATCGATTGTAGCGATCCGTTCCGGTGAGCGCGTCTCAACGCAAAGAGCCCAGTTACCCGTCCGTCGATCGCCTCGAGCCGTCGGCACGCCGTTGAGTCCGTGCTCGGAGCATGCGATAGAGCGGCCCAGCGAGCAAGAGCGCGGCAGCCATCGCACAGCCAAGCGAGAGTGCGAGCCCGAGATCACCGAGGCCACTTGTCGAGACCGTCGCTGCGGAGGCACCGACGACGACCGCGGCGATCGTCCAGGGCAGTTCGCCGATCGCGGTGCCGACGATCAGATACCGGAGTTCGACGCCGCTGACGGCGGCGGCACAGGTTGCGACGTCCGAGGGGATCGGTGCCAGCCGCGAAGCGGTGACGCCCCGTAGTGGGCCCGCCGTGTCGTAATAGCGCGCGACGGTTTCACCGGCCCGCTCGAGCAGACCAGCGTCGCTGGCAGCCGTGGGAGCCGTGTCGTCAGTGAGCCACTGGACCGCGACGAAAACCGGGAGCACCGTCGTGACGACGCCGGCGAGCGCGATGGGAACGCCGGCCGTGACGCCGAAGCCGTAGCCGACGACGACTGCAAGCGGCGTGGTCGGCCAAGCCAACGCCGGCCGCACCAGATAGAGCCCCACGACGACGAGTCCGAACGAAAGTGGGTCCGCGGCCACCGCGTCGACGGTCTCGAGCACTGTCGTCGGCGAGACGAGGACGCCGGCGGCGATCATTCCGGCAACAATGAGCACCCCAGCGAGCGCGCGCGACCGACCAGACGGCACTGACATCACTCGAACCTCTTGCTCGAGCGTTGAAACCTTTGTGACTTTCCCGGTCGCGGTGAAGATAGCGGCAAGTATCGCGACAGTCAGGGAGTCGATCGGCGGGTGGCGACGCGAATCAGCCGAGGAATCGTCATTCAGGTATAACTAGGAGTGTGTGATTCGCCCGCAGTCGCGGACGCAAAGGAAAGGGCTTTTATAATCACACTGGATACGATTGAGTGCAGACAAAGACAGCGAGCGTGGGTAGCCAAGCCAGGCCAACGGCGCAGCGTTGAGGGCGCTGTCCCGTAGGGGTCCGCCGGTTCGAATCCGGTCCCACGCATCGCATAGGTGGAAAACATCCACCATCATCGATGCAGGTGATTTCCCTTCGTGGACATCACCCACGCATAATCCTTTCCGACACTACTCCTGACGAGTGCCAGCCATCTCTAACGGAGTGCACTAACCCGTGCAACGCGAGATGGCGACAGCAACCCAGAGAGTAACCACTTTCCCGCTGCGCTCGAACGGTCACACATGGAATACGTCCCCAGAGAGCGCGTGCGGCTTCTCACCGGTGTGTTGAGCGTGGTATCGCTGGCGGTCGTCTTCGCGGCCGCAGGCGGTCGGATCCCGTCCTCGAGCGTTCCCGCTGCTCCGGAGTGGGTTATCGAGACTATTCCGCTCGTCAACGCCGTGCTCAGCGCGGCCGCGATCGGGACGATTACGGTGGGCTGGCGGGCGATCCGACGCGGGAACGTCGACCGCCACCGGGTCGCGATGATGGCGTCGTTCGGCCTGTTCGTGGGCTTTCTCGTCCTCTACCTGTACCGACTGACCGTCACCGGTGGTCCAGAGCCGTTCCCCGGACCCGAGACCGTCTACCAGTTCGTCTATCTGCCGTTGCTGGCGATCCACATCCTGCTGGCGATCGTCTGTATTCCGTTGCTCTACTACGTCCTCATGCTCGCGTTCTCCCGGCCGGCTTCGGAACTCCCGCGGACGAGCCACGCCCGCGTGGGCCGGATCGCAGCGACGCTGTGGCTGATCTCGTTTGGACTCGGGATCGTGGTGTTCGTGATCCTCCACGTCGTCTATTAACGACCGCAAACGGCGGGCCCGGTCAGTCCAGAATATCGCCGATGCGCCGGGGCTCGCCCTGCAGGTTCGGCTGTTCGGCGACGATCTTCAACACTTCGTGGTCGGTCACGTCGTAGTAGGCTTTCTCGGTGGCTTCCTCGACTAAGTCCCGCTCGAGGCGGAACTCGGTTCCTTCGTAGACAACGTCGACGCCGTCGTCGTCGAACGCGAGCGTAGTCATGACTGGCCGTATGCGATGGGAGTGTAAAAACGGGGCGACTGTCCGCGCTGGCCGACTCACCGGACTGGCAGACACACGTCAGACGGACGGCCGACGACGCGCGAGATTTATTAGGTGATATGTCCTTGTGACGTGAATGTGGCCTTCAGCAGGGATCCGCTCGACGAACTCGTCGTTCCGGACGGAACGGAAACGCAAGAGCGCGACGTCGTTACCGACGGGGACGTCCTCGTCGGTGGGCGCTCGACCGTCGAGTTCGGAGTCCGCGGCCGGAACGTCCTGGCCGGCGAAGGGACCGAGTTCGGCGGCGCGATCGAGGCCGACGGCGACTGCCGACTCGACATGTGGTGTGACGTCGCCGAAAACGTCCTGGTCGGCCAGGACGCTTACATCGGCGAACGCGTCCACGTCGGCGGCAGGCTGAAAGTCGCGGGCGATCTCGACATCGGCGACGACGTCGAGATCGAGGAGGGATTCGAGGCAAACGGCTGGATCGTCATCCGCAATCCGATGCCGACGATCGTCTTCCTGTTCGTCTACCTCAAACACCTCCTGTTGATCGGCGAAGACGACACCGCCCAACAGCTCGTCTCCGAACTCCTCGAGGACGACGCGGACGACGCTGACGCTGAACCGCTGGTAATCCCACAGAACGCGACCGTCGGCGACGACGCCTGGCGCGTCTCGACGCCCGCGACGATCGGCGACGACTGCCGACTCCACGGCAACGTCCGCGCGGAGACGATCGACGTCGGAACGACCTGCAATATCTTCGGGAGTCTCCGGGCACGCGGCGACATCACCGTCGGCGACGGCACGCGAATTCATGGCGACGTTACCACCCGTAACGGCGACGTCGAGGTCGGTGCCGACGCGCGCGTCCTCGGTGACGTCTCCTGTGCCGATCTCGAGCTCGGCCCCGACGCCGAGATCGACGGCACGATCCGTGCCGACGGCGAGATCACGATGGGGACGACCGAACGCGAACAGGAGTAACACCAACCGTTCAGCCGGCCAGCTAACACGGGTCATATCCAGATCGTCCACGAGCCGCGTCGGTCTCTGCTGACACGATTTCCCGCTCATTTGTCGAGAGAAACCCGCTGCGTGGCCATTTCCGATCAGCGATTGCCACCCCTATTCTTAATACCGATACTATGATAGGGGCGGACAGGCATGCGAAAGTTCAACATACATTCACGGAGGGATCGATGAGATCGATCGTGTTGACGAAAGGCGTCCCGGACTTCTCGGAAGGGGCCGTCTCGTTCGACGAGGACGGTCACCTAGAACGGGGAAAGACGCCGACCGTGATGAACCCGAACGACGAGTTCGCGTTGCAGGCCGCACTGCAGACGAAGGTACGCCACGGCGGCCACGTCACCGGCATGAGTATGGGGCCACCAGGGTACGCCGACGTCTTGCAAGGGGCGATGGAGACGGTCTACACCGACGATAGCTATCTCCTCTCCGACCGGGAGCTGGCCGCCTCCGATACGTGGGCGACGGCGATCACGTTGAGCGCCGGCCTCGAAAAATACCAGGACGAAATCGCGGATATCGATCTGGTCTTTGCCGGGTTCAAGACGGCAGACGGGGAGACCGGCCAGACCGGCCCACAGACCTGCTGGGCGATGGATTGGCCGATCGTCACCCACGTCATCGCACTCGATATCGATCCCGACGAGCGGACGCTGCGTGCGAAACGGCTCGTCGAGGGCGATATCGACGAGGTCGAAACCGTGGAAGCCCCGTTGCCCTGTTTCGTCGTCACCGATCCCGAGTTCGAGCCGACCTACCGGAAGGCCTCACATCGACTGACACACAAGGAGTTGCGAGCCGAGACGGAACGGCGAGCCACGAACCACGACGACTATCTGACGACGTGGGATCATACCGACCTCAACCTCGATCCCGACTACATCGGGCTCGACGGCTCGCCCACGATCGTCTCGTCGGTCGACCCGATCCCCAAAGCGCCGTCCGATCGGGAGGCTACGATGATCGACCCCGACGAGGACGACATGAGCGACGTGCTCGAAGAAATGCAGCCCTACGCTGCGGAGGCAGGTGATTGACATGACAGCCATCGATCCGGACGACCACACCGTTGACGAACTGACCGACGAACTCGAGACGATCGACGACGTCGACGATCTCCAGGCGATCTTAGAGGCCGAACGGACGGGCCAGGATCGAACGACGGCTCGCGAGGCGATCCAGGACCGGCTCACAGAACTCGGCGTCGATCACGAGGGCGTCGAGGAGGACACGGAGACGGAAGGAGAGTACGAGGAGACGACGGAGGATGTCGGCGACGAAGCGGCGGACGAAGCCGCTGACGAGGAGGAGACCGACGAGTCGGACACAGAAGACGCCGAACCGGAAGCAGACGACGACCTCTCTCACCCGACCCGCGACAAGAAACACGTCCGGGCGCTCGCTGACGGCGAGTACGCGGACATGTGGGTCTTCTGTGAGACCCAGGGTGGCGAGTTGCTCGACGTCTCGAAGGAGATGCTCGGCAAGGCCCGCGAACTCATGGACGGCTTCGCCGACGACTACGGCGACGAGGAGGACGTGGTCGCCTTCCTGATGGGCAACGATTGCGAGGGACTGGCCGAGGAGTGTATCGCCTATGGTGCCGACGTGGCGGTCTATCACGACGACGAGCGCCTCGAGCGATTCCTGCACAAACCCTACACCGAGATCGCGGCCCACATGGCCCGTGGCAAGGGCACGGTCGAGAGTACCGACTGGCGTGACTACGACGAGCCACGATACATCCTGTTCCCAGCGACGAACAACGGTCGGGACCTCTCGGCGAAGGTTCAGGCCGAACTCGATTCCGGGCTGGCCTCGGACTGTTCGGACCTGTTCATCGAGGAGGAGGAGGTGTCGAATCCGGTCAAAACCGGCGAGCCCGGCGTCAAAAAGACCTTCGAGAAGGTCTTGCATATGAAACGGCCGGACTTCTCGGGCTTCGAGTACTCGACGATCCTCTGTCTGGACAATCCGGATCGGGATTTTCATCCGAAGGGGTGTTCGATCATCCCGGGCAGCTTCGAACCCATCGAGCGCGACCCCGACCGCGAGGGACTGGTCATCGAACACGATATGGAACTGGACGAGGACTGGTTCCGCGTCGACATCACGGACTACGACCGCCTCGAGGCCGGGATCGATCTCACTGGTCACGACGTGATCGTCTGTCTGGGCCGCGGGATCGCCGACGACCCGACGGCGGGGATGGAACTCGGCCTCGAGCTGGTCGACGCCTTCGAGGACGCCGAACTCGGCATCACACGTGGGATCGTCACCTCCTCGTATCAGTTCGAGGGCCACGTCGAGGCGTACTCGAAGGAGGAACGTCAGATCGGCGAGACCGGGCAAGTCGTCGCCCCCGACGTCTACATCGCGGCGGGTGTCTCCGGTGCGGTCCAGCACAAGGTCGGCATGGACGAATCCGACACGATCGTCGCGATCAACACCGATCCCGACGCCCGGATTCGGGACTTCAGTGACTATTTCATCGAGGGCGACCTCTTCGAGGTCCTGCCGCGGCTGACCGAGGCCGTCGAATTGGGTGAGCCGGGACTCGAGCCCGAGGCCGTCGCCGACGGAGGTGACGAGTGATGGCGGCCGGAACGGACGTCTACGAACACTACGAGGCCGTCGTCGTGGGCTGTGGTCCAGGTGGCGCTGCGGCGGCTTCGCGGCTGGCAGACCACGATATCGAGACGCTCGTCCTCGAACGCGGAACGGAAGCGGGTGCGAAGAACGTCTCCGGCGGGCTGATCTACGCCGAAGACTCGGCCCCCTACACGATCGACGACCTCTTCGACGGCTTCCGCGAGCGTGCGTCCGAGCGACCGGTCACGGACTACTACATCCACAACGTCGCCGGCAACACGGTCAAAACCTACGACCTGACCGACCTCCACGAGCACGACACCGACTGGTGTGATTCCGTGTTGCGTCGGGAGATGGACACCTGGCTCGAGCAACGCATCCACGAGAAGACCAGCGAGACCGGCGGCGGCGTCCTGACGAACGTCCGAGTCGACGGCCTCCTGCGTGAAGACGGGGAGATCGTCGGCATCACCTGCGACGAACTCGACCCGATCAAGGCGGACCTGATCGTCGCGGCCGACGGCGTCAACTCCGAGCTCGCCCGCGAGGCGGGACTGATGGACTGGGAGGAGCCCGACGAGTGGTTCCAGGGCGTCAAGGCCATCGTCGACATGGACCCCGACGCGATCGACGACCGGTTCGACATCGGGCCCGACGAGGGGGCCGCCCACCTGTTCTCGGGCGACCTCTTCAGCGACGTCCGCGGTGGTGGCTTCCTCTACACGAACGAGGACTCGCTGTCGATCGGGACCGTCTTCCACCTCGATAGTCTCGTCGAGCAGGAGGCCGAGCCCCACGAACTGCTCGATGCCCTGCTGACCCACCCGATACTGGCGGGCTGGTTCAAAAACGAGTACCACGAGCGCGAGTACGCGGCGAAACTCGTCCCCGACTCGAAGAAGGTCGCCCACCGAGAACCGTACCGCGACCGGCTCGTCCTCGTCGGCGACGCTGCCGGCCAGATGCAGGCCCAGGGGCCGATCATCAAGGGGATGAACCACGCCGTCACCGCGGGCGCGCTCGCGGCCGACGCCTTCGCCGTCACCCGTGGCAACCGCGATCCGGAAGCCGCCGGCCGGCGCTATACGAAGCTGCTCGAGGACTCCGGGACGATGGACAAACTCCGGCCGCGGCGGTACGAACTCAGTCGGAGCGTCAGCGAACGCGACGCCGTGACGAACGCGGTCGAGCGGGTGCTGGACTCGCCGATCGGCTCACTGGCAGTCGGCAATCCGATCGCCGACCGGCTGCTCGAGCGGGCGTACAACTCGCCGTTTTTGGTGTCGATGCTGCCCGACACGAAGACCGGCTACGTCTCCCTGCCGACGCTGATCGCCGAGGAACACGGCAAGACGATCTACTGGGACAGCGACGTCGAGCCACCGAGCCTTGAGGAACGTATCGGCGACCTCACGTACGATACCGACGTCGGCAACCCACACATCGAACTGCTCGACGAGTCTTACGAGGCGAGCGGTGCAGCCGTCACCGCCTGCCCGGTCAGCGCCGAGGATTTCGGCGGTGGCTGTTACCGGTCGGAGACGGTCAAGACCAACGGCACCGCGGAGACGGTGGTCAGCCTCGACACCCAGCCCTGCGTCGAGTGTGGGACCTGTGCGATCGTCGCCGACACGGCGTGGGAACACCCCCGCGGCGGCAAGGGCGTCGAGTTCCGCGAGGGATAAGATGAGTCGGTACGGGCCTCGAATCGCCGCGCTCGCACGCCGTGCCGAACGCGAGCGGGCAGCGTTCGATAAGGCCGAGACGCAACCGGACGGCGATCCGGGCCCGGAGGGCCCGACGAGTCCCAACGACGCCACCGCCTACCTCCGGGCAGGCGCGGGCCAGGCCATCTGGCTCTACGTCGAGGCCCGAACCGGCGGGCGATTGGTGCCGTTCTCGGCGGCCGAACTCGCCGCCCTCGAGACCGCGATGAACCGCTGGCTCGAGTGTTACACGCGCTGTCACGGTGTCGCCCTCGAGGCCGAGTTTACGGTTCGTGAGGCGGCAGAACTGTTGCTCGACACCCGAAATGTCGTCGACACGGCACAGCTGTTGACCGGCGTCCCGGATCGACGTGCCCGCCCGCGACCGACGCAGTGATGTAGGGCGGCGCTCTCGGGCCGAAAAACGGGGGATCTCACCGTTTTGCACCTTCCCGTACTTGACTCCCACGCAGGAGACGGGTATTCGATTATTCCGGTTGAGCACAAAGTCAGGATGATGGCACGAGACGATCGGTTATCCCGACGACGGATGCTTCAGTTGACTGGTGTGGCTGCATCGACAGCGGTTGTCGCAGGCTGTGGTGGCGGTGGCAACGGAAACGGAAACGGAAACGGCAATGGCAACGGTGGCGGCGGTGACGGCGATGGCTTCGAAATCGAACCCGGAACGGAGATCGATTTCAGCGGCCAGACGACCCACTGGGAAGGGCTCGCACCGTCTGACATCGAGGGAGAACAAAACCCGACGCTCATTCTCCAGGAAGGCGAAGACTACACGATCGGCTGGTCGGAAGGCGACGGTGCAAACCACAACATGGAGATCCGTGATTCGAACGGAGAGGTGCTCAACGACCTGACCACCGGCGATCCCGTTTCGGATCCGGGCGAGGATCAGTTCCTCGATTTCACGGCAAGCAGCGACATGGCCACGTATAACTGCGAACCCCACCCGCAGATGGAAGGTGAGATTCAGATGGGTGGCAGTGGCGGCGGTGGCGGTGGCGATGGCGGCAACGAAACCGACGGTAACGAAACCGACAACGAGACAGGGAACGAAAGTAACTGACCCCCTCGACGAGTTAACTGTCGATCGACCCTCGACGTGGGTTGTCCCAGCAGTGCAGGCTAAGACGCCACGAGTCGTCGTGGCTGACGACAGCGACCGTCTCGAGGCCGAGACGGAACCATTGTTCTGTCGAACGCAGGTCCGGCCGTCTCATACGGTCTGCTGTCCCGAGTTACCGGCGCACCCGCGACCCGTCCTGCGGGTGCGCCGGCACTGACTGACAGTAATCCGTCTCAGTAGATGAGTTCGTCGTCGTTCTCGACCATGTACAGCGTCCGTGCTGCGATGTTGACCGTGTGATCGCCGACGCGCTCGAGGTCACGAATCGTCAACAGGAGCCGCGAGACGTCCTGGAGGAGCTGTTCGACCTCGTCGGGCGACTCGAGTTCGCGCTCGATGAGATCACGGACGACGATCTCGCTGGCTCGTTCGGCGAAGTGATCGAGTTCGTCGTCACGGGTCGCCAGTTCGCGGCAGGCGTTGGTGTCCTCGGTGTCGTAGGCGACCATCGCGTCCTCGAGCATGTCGAGCGTCAACTCACCCATTTCCTGAACGTCGACGTCGGGGAACAGATCGCGCTCGGCGTCGAACGTGTACTCGCCGAGGTTAGTCGCGAGGTCGCCGATTCGCTCCAGGTCGGTGATGATCTTGAACGAGGCGGCAATAAAGCGCAGATCGCTCGCGACCGGCTGCTGCAGCGCGAGCAGGT
Source organism: Haloarchaeobius amylolyticus (assembly GCF_042678045.1). Lineage (GTDB taxonomy): Archaea > Halobacteriota > Halobacteria > Halobacteriales > Natrialbaceae > Natrinema > Natrinema amylolyticus_A. Next base: position 362,182 of record NZ_JBHUDI010000003.1, on the reverse strand, counting down.
CGATACAGTCCTGCTCGAGATCGAGGTACATCCGGTTGATCTCGCCGTCGCCTTCGATCACTTCGCGGGCGAGGTCCTCGTCTTTCTGTTCCAGGGCGTCCAGTCCCATGCGAAGCCGTTCCATGACGACTTCGCTCATGTAGAGGACATCCTCACGGAGTTCCATGAGCTTGTCCTGATACGATTGTCTGGCCATACCGTTTTCACGGTGTCCGTTCCTGATAAAGGCTGCGTGCGGTACCAATTCTAGCGACGACTCAGACGGTCTGCTGTCACTGATTCCCGGCGCGATCACAGGACGGCTCGCGGTCGCGTCGGAACTGACTGACAGCAGTCCGTATCAGACGTGAGACTCACCCTATCGCCCGTCGATCCTCAGATCCATTTTGGGGGTCTCGAGCGATTGTGGGGTCGTGCTACCGGAACCACTCGAAAACCGGTTTCGACGCGAACGAGGGCGGCCGATACTCGAAGTCGTGTTTCATTGCGAGCAACCCGACGAGAATCGTGGGTACTGTAACGGCTGATACGAGTGTGTTGAGCAGCAACCAATCGATCGACAGTCCGTACAGTGTCTGGTTGGCGGGAGCGAACAGTCGGATGCCACCGGACAGGGCATCAAGGACGATGTGTGATCCGAACCCGATAGCAGCGGCCCGCGGGGGACCGAAATACGAGAGGAGAGCAACCACGATGACGCCACCGAGAAGCGAGTGCGTGAGGGCCCGATGACTCCACAGGGCACCGCCGACGTATCCGAGTTCGACGAGCGGCCGAAAGACGAACGAATCGCTATCGGGGACGGTAGCGGCGAGCGCCGCGACGAGGTACGGCTCGGGCCGGCTGGACCGAAAAGCCAGCATGACCAGTGCCAGACCGACCAGGATGTGAACCCCAGTGGCGACCATCGCTTCCGACTCATGCGATGGCGGAGGATAAACACCGTAGTTAGCAGAAGACACTTATGAGACGTTCTGACGGTCTCTTTCGACCGATGTGATTAGTACTGAATACACACATCGTAACTGAAGCGGGCAGTTCGAACGGACCGTCAAACCGAACAGAACACGACGATAGCGACTATCCGAACTTCCCGGTAATGTAGTCCTCGACGCGTTGACTCTCGGGGTTCTCGAAGATCTTGTCGGTATTGTCGAACTCGGCGAGTTCGCCCCCGGTCAGGAAGACGGCCGTCTTATCGGAGATACGGGCGGCCTGTTGCATGTTGTGGGTGACGATGACGACCGTATACTCCTCGGACAGTTCCTCGATGAGGTCTTCGACCTTCGAGGTCGCGACCGGGTCCAGTGCCGAGGCCGGCTCGTCCATCAACAAGACATCCGGATCAGGTGCGATCGCGCGGGCGATACACAGCCGCTGTTGCTGGCCACCCGAGAGGTCCAGCCCGCTCGAGTCGAGTTGGTCTTTGACCTCGTCCCAGAGCGCAGCGCGGCGGAGCGCCTTCTCGACGATCGCGTCATAATCGCCTTCGATCCCCTGGACGTCCAGGCCGTAGGCGACGTTGTCGTAGATGCTCTTGGGGAATGGATTCGGCGACTGGAAGACCATCCCGATCTTGCGCCGAAGGACGACCGGATCGACATCGTCGTCGTAGACGTTTTTCCCTTCGAAGTTCAACTCGCCCTCGATTCGTGCAGCATCGACGAGGTCGTTCATCCGGTTGATACACCGGAGGAACGTCGATTTGCCACAACCGGACGGACCGATGATCGCCGTGACCTTCTCGGCCGGGATTTCGATGTCGACGCTCTGCAGCGCCTGCGTCTCGTCGTAGAACACGTCGAGGTTCCGGGATTCGATTACTGTCCGGGTTTCTCCCCCGGAGCCGCCCGACTGGCCGGTGTCGATCGACGAATCGACGAGCGGATCGCTCGTTTGATTCGATCCCTCGAGGTCGGTCGATTGGCTATCAGTACGGCTGTCCGGGTTAGTCATTGAATCTTGTGTCATAGGTCACTCTCGGCGTTGATACTTGTTACGAATCAGGATTGCAGCGCCGTTCATGAGCAGGAGAACGACCAGTAGCGTGACAACGCCAGCTGCCAGCACACCGTGTCGGAACGCGGCGTCGATCTCGCCCGACCAAGTGTAGATCTGGCGCGGCATTGCGCTGAACTTGTTCGTGAACGAACTCGGCGCAATGCGAACGACCGCTGGCGCGCCGATGATGAGTAACGGTGCCGTCTCACCGATCGCTCGCCCCATCGCGAGGATGTTGCCAGTCATAATACCGGGCAGTGCTTCCGGAAGGACGACGTTGCGTGTCGTCTGCCACTTGGTCGCACCCATGCCGTAGGATGCCTGACGCATCGAGTCAGGGACGGCGCTGATCGCCTCTTGCGAGGAGATGATGACGATCGGAAGGATCAACAGCCCGACGGTGAACCCGCCGACGAGGGCGGTTCCTGAACCGAGCCCGCCCGCTCGGATGAACAGTGCGAGCCCGAGAACCCCGTAAACGACCGACGGGACACCCGCAAGGTTCCCGATGTTGACTTCGATCAGGCTGACGAGCCGGCCCCAGCGACCTCGTTGCGGGGCGTACTCCTCGAGATAGAGTGCGGCGCCGACGCCGACCGGGAACGCGGAGATGACGATGATGAGCAACATCATCACCGAGCCGACCAGCGGTGGATAGAAGCCAGCGTCTTCGGGCGTCCGCGAAGGTGCGTTCGTCAGGAATTCCCAGTCGAGCCACGGCGTTGGGCCGGCAAACCCGAGCGTGTCCGTGAGGACGACGCTCGCGACGATCCCACCGACGACGATCAGCGGGAACGCGAGCCCTGACACGCCGGCCCCACGGCGGACGATGCTCTCGACGTAGAGACCGACAGGGACGGCGGTGACCGTAACGAGCAGCATCCAGACGAACGGGGTGATGCCGACGACTGGTGCGACGCCGAATCCTGCCGCCGCCCCGACGAGCGTCGGTACCGCAGCGATCGCACCGTCACGGTTGTTCTCGCGCTGTCTGCGGACGAACAGGCCGACGACGACTGCGACTGGCACGACGAACGATCCCAGCAGCGCGAGCGACTCCGTTGGTAACATCGGCAGCGAGAGGATGAGTCCAGGAATGAACCAGAGCGCGAGCGCTGGCACAGCCACGACGGCCACGAGTCGCTCGAGGTCGGCTTCCGTCCGAACGCGGCTGTGGGCGTACACGATCCCGCCGGCGACGACGAGCGAGACGAGGATCGAGAGCCACTGATAGACGCTGACGACGTGTTCGAACGTGATGAACACCCCGCCAGTGAGCAGCAGCGAGACGACCGGTAAGCCGAGCGCGATGGTTGCTGTCTCTCCCGCTCTCGTATCACGCGTATAGTAGTAACCGATCGCCCCGAGGGCGGGGATGACGACCGTCCCGATGGTTACGAGAAGCCACCCCGTGTCCGCCGAGAGGGGCCGGAAAGCGTCGTTCGCGACGTACAGGAGGAGCACGAAGACGGACAACAGGGCCAGAAGGGTCGCACTGAGACAGAGCGTCTTGAACGCCTGGCCACGGACGCGGCTGACTGCCTCGTCCGTTCCGTACCACGTCCTGGTCTGCTGGTCGGTCGCCATTATCGGTACACCTCCATCATCTCGTCGGTGTCACTCATTGGTACTCCTCCTGATAGCGTGCTGCGACGTAATCGCTCGCGAGGTTCATCACGAACGTGATGACGAACAGCGTCAGTCCGAGTGCGAACATACTCAAATACGTTGCCGAGCCGCCGGTCGCGTCACTGGTGACGGCGCTGACCATACCCGCGGTCATCGGCTGTCCCGAACTGAGCAGGTTGTCGAGTGGGTTCGCAAAATTGAACATCCGCGGTCGCAGTCCGGCGGCCATGACGACGATCATCGTCTCGCCGATCGCCCGTGAGAGCGCGAGGATGAACGACGAGAAGATGCCGGAGATGGCAGCCGGAATCACGACCCCGGTTGACACCTCGTACTTCGTCGCTCCCATCCCGTAGCCCGCCTGCCGGAGCGAATCCGGGACGGAACTCATCGCGTCTTCCGACAGCGACGAGACCATCGGGATGATCATGATCCCGACCATGATCGACGCGGACAGCAGATTGAACGTGCTGACGGGGATGCCGATCGCCTGGAGCGCAGGCGTCAGGTAGACGAGCGCCAGATAGCCGTAGACGACCGTCGGAATCCCGGCGAGGATCTCGAGTGACGGTTTCAGGATCGAGCGCATCCGATCGCTGGCGTATTCACTGAGGTAGACGGCGGCTGCGACGCCGATCGGCACCGCGACGAGCGCCGAGACGAAAGTGATGACAAGCGTCGCGGTCACGAGCGGCCAGACGCCGAAGGTCCCGCCGTCCGAACGGACGAACCACTCCGTTCCGGTAAAGAACTCCACCGGAGAGACCATGCTGAAGAACGTGAGCGCGTCGGCTGTCAGCGTGTAGATGATCGCCGCTGTAACGAACACGGTCAGCGCGGCACAAGCGAACAGCAGCCACTTGTAGATGCGCTCTTTGACGACTCGACCCGACGATGATCGTGTCAAGTCGACGTCTATCGATCGTTCACTCATTTGTGGGGCGTAGTTGACTTACCATCGTGAATCGTTCGATTCGCTCCGTCAGTTCGCTTCGCTCTCGAGTTTGTCGAGGTTCGACTGGGCCTGCTCTTCGCTCATGGGGACGTAGCCAACATCGGAGATGACGTCGGTCGAGGACTGCTCGATGTAGAACTCGACGAAGTCGTAGACCACATCTTGCTGGAGCGCTTCCTTGTTGACGTAGATGTACAGTGGTCGTGCCATCGAATACGCACCCGACTGCGCTGCGTCGATGCTCGGTGCGGTACACTCGCCGTCTTCGGTCTCGCGGACCTCGAGTGCCTTGAGCTTGTCTTCGTTCTCCCGGTAGTACGCGTAGCCGAAGTAACCGATCGCGTTTTCGCCCGACGAGATGCCCTGAACGAGTTCGTTGTCGTTTTCGGTCTTCTCGTACTGCTCGACGTGACTCCCATCCTCACCGATGACGTTGGTATTGAACCAGTCGAACGTCCCGGACGTAGACGGCGGACCGTAGCGTTGGATCTCCTCGTCGGGCCAGTCAGAGTTGACGTCGGCCCACGTTTCTGCGCCGTCCTCGCTCCAGATCTGGGCGAGTTCGTCGTAAGTGACACAGTCGACCGGCGAATCGTTGTGGACGGCCATCGTGACCGCGTCTTTGCCGATCTGGAACTCGACGGGTTCGACGCCCTCGTCGTTGCAGTCCTCTACCTCGGCGTCCTTGATCTGCCGCGAGGCACCGTTGATGTCGGAGTTACCGGGACAGAAATTATTGCTGAACCCGCCACCGGTCCCGGTCGAGTCGGTAGTGACGTTCACGCCGTCGTTTTCCGCCATGAACTCTTCGGCGAGTCTGTCGGACACCGGGAACACCGTACTACTTCCTGTGACGACGACACGCTCGTTCCCGCCGCCGTCCGCGTTTTCGGTACAGCCGGCGATCGCAGCGGCGCCCACTGCGCCCGTCGCGGCCAGGAACTTTCGTCGAGAAAACGAGCGACCCGAACGATCCATCTGGGTATCGGTCATCAGGTGAACGTTCGACTGTGTATAGAAATACGATGCTATGTTAGATATATACTTCTATATAGATCGGTGCCCCTCCTCATGGCTCATCCAGCGAAGAACAATTCCGCTCTATTGCACGGCTAGACGCGTGAATGACGGTGCTGGAACATATGGTTGCGTTCACCATATCTTACATAGCCGACTATAGTTGGTATGGACTATAGTTTTGCAAAATCTATAGTGGGCGTCTGTCTAGACGGGATATCGTTGCCACTCCCAAAAAACCGTTCCGATACAGTGGTACTGTCGCTTCGACACCCACGGCAAAGACATCGGTCGATTCAACTCGTCCCTGTTCGGCCGAAGCCGACCTTAGTACGTTATGTTCCGACGATCTCCGCGAGTGTCTGCAGATTCGTCTCGGTCTGCTCGTCGCTCGAGGGGACGTAATTGACCTCATCTGTGATCCAGTCTGCCGTCGAGTTCTCGAGATAGGAACCCGTTGATATACCAATGGATTCTGAAAACCGTTTCTCACTCGATCGTCTGCATCGTCGTCAGGCGAGCAGTTCCTCGCTACTCTCGAGTGCGTAGAGTGTTCGGGCGGCCACGTTCACTGCGTGGTCGCCGACCCGCTCTATGTCGCGGACGATCACGAACGTTCGCGAGACGTTGGTCAGGACGGCCTCGAGCGGCCACTCGTCGGACTCGTCCGAGAACGCCGTCCCGGCTCTGACTGCATCGCCGTCGACGCGGAGGTCGACGAGCGTGCGGACGATACGTTCGGTCACGGCCTCACAGCGAGCGTCGAGTTCGGCGTCCCGGTCGGCGACCGCGAAACAGGCGTCGGCGTCGTCCGTGACGAACGCCTCGATCGCGTCCTCGACCAACTCGAGTGCGAGCGCGGCGATCCGCTCGAAATCGACGTCGGGAAGCGTCGGTGCGGACCCGGTCGACGCCAGCGTGTACGCCGCCAGGTTGGTCGCGAGATCGCCCATCCGCTCGAGGTCGGTGACGATCTTGAACGTCGCGACGACGCTCCGGAGGTCACCGGCGACCGGTTGGTACAGCGCCAGCAGGTCGAGACATTCACCTTCGATCTCGAGCGAGCGGCGATTGACGGCCTGATCGTCCGCGATTACTTCGCGTGCGAGCGCACGATCGCCGGCGAACAGCGCGCTGAGCCCGTCCGCGAGCTGGTCCCGGACGAGATCGCCCAGCGCGATGACCGTCTCGCGAAGGCGCTCGAGGCGGTCCTGATAGTCCTCGCGCGTCATCACCCGAACTTGCCGGTGACGTAGTCCTCGACGCGCTGGCTCTCGGGATTCTCGAAGATCTTGTCGGTATCGTCGAACTCGACGAGTTCGCCGCCGGTCAGGAAGACGGCTGTCTGATCAGAGATCCGTGCGGCCTGTTGCATGCTGTGAGTGACGACGATGACCGTGTACTCTTTGGCCAACTCCTCGATCAGGTCCTCGATCTTCGCGGTCGCGATGGGGTCCAGTGCCGAGGCCGGCTCGTCCATCAGGATGACATCGGGATCGACGGCGAGACAACGCGCGATACAGAGTCGCTGTTGCTGCCCACCGGAGAGGCCGAGCGCGTTGTCGTCGAGACGATCGCTCACTTCCTCCCAGAGTGCGGCTTGCTTGAGACAGCGTTCGACAAGTTGCTGTTCACGATCGGTCGAATCGGTGCCACGCAGCCGAGCGAGCAGTCCGGTCTCGAGTTCGCCGTGCTTTCGCGGGCCGTAGGAGATGTTGTCTCGGATTGATTTGGGGAACGGGTTGGGCGACTGAAACACCATCCCGACGCGTTTCCGGAGTTCGACGAGGTTGATGCCGTCCTGATAGATCTCTTCCCCGTCTAGTTCGACCGATCCCTCGACGCGGGCGCTTTTGATGCGGTCGTTCATCCGGTTGAGACACCGGAGGAACGTCGACTTCCCACAACCAGAGGGCCCGATCAGCGCAGTCACGCTGTTCTCGGGAACCTCCATCGTAATCCCTTGTAGCGCCTGCTCGTCTCCGTAGTAGACGTCCAGATCCTCGACCGAGAACTTCGGGTCACCCTGGAACTCGTATTCAGTCCACTCCGGCTGTATCTTCTCCTGGGACTCACCGGCTGTCGTCTGCGTAACGCTATCAGTCGATTGTCGATTCGATTCCGCTGGTTCTTGTGGTTCGTTCATTCGATTGCTCATGCGTGTAGCTTTTTCCGGAAGTACATCCGCGTCATAATGCCGATTACGTAGAACGAGAGGACGACAAGCAAGAGAACGAACGCTGTCGCCCACCCGTATCCTGGGTCATCACCCACGACACCGGTCGTGATCGCTCCGTACAGCTGATAGGGAAGTGCGCTCGAGCCACTGAGCAACGCGTCGTTCACGATAAACGGTGGCGTCGCCGTGAACTCGAACGAGCCGAGGACGGCCGGCGCGAACTTCCGCTGTGGGTTGTCGGCGGTGACGATCAGGATCGGTGCCGTCTCGCCGGCGATTCGACCGATACCGATGATGACGCCGGTGACGATGCCAGGCATCGCCGACGGAATGGTAACCTCCTTGATCGTCTCCCACTTGGAGACGCCAAGCGCTGCGCTGGCGTCACGGTACTCGTCGGGGACGCTCTTGATCGCCTCGCGGCTCGTGATCAACACGAGCGGGAGCAGCATGAATCCGAGGACGATCATCCCGGCTAACAGGCTCGTATTGTTCCCGAGTCGAGGAACGAGGAATGCGTAGCCGAACAGGCCGAAGACGACGCTGGGGGTGCTCCAGAGGCCGTTCGTCGCGACCTCGACGACGGACGTGAACCGTCCCTGTTCGGCGTACTCGGTCAGGAACACTGCCGCGCCGACGCCGATCGGAACCGCCAGCACGACGGCGCCGACGACGAGCCAGAACGTGCCGACGATCGCCGGGAAGATGCCCTTCTGCCCGAGGAACACATCGTATCCGTCCATCACGAAGGGCCAGTGGAAGTGCAGGCCAGGCCCGATCTCCATCCCGTCGACGGCGTACCAGAACCCGTTCTTGACGATGAACGCGATCAACAGGACCAAAACTAGCAAGATGAGCGCAGCGTTGGTCCCGATCAGGAAGAACGCCCCCGCCTGACGGCCGGCCGCGCCGAATCCTTGAAACGCGTTGGCAGCCGCCCACGCCCCGACGAAGGTCGCGACGATCGTCAGCAGCGGGACGAAGACGGTACCGAAGAACGTCACGCCGAATCCGGCCGGGCTGAACGTCCAGCTCGGATCGATCACATCGAACAGGAACAGCCCGCCGATCAGGAGTGAGAACAAGCCCGACGGAACGGTCACCCCAAAGTCCTCGCGCGCAAACAGGATCGAACCGGCGACGAGGACGCCGACCACCGACGCGGGAAGCGCCCAGCGAACGCCACCGAGTCCGAACGTCTGCGACGCGGTCAGACCGATCGCGCTGAAGGCGACGAATCCGAATCCGGACGCGACGCCGACGCCGGCCGATCGATCTGGCGTCGTGTCGACTATCTCGAGTCGCGACGCCGCTCCGGTTGCCAGAAGACAGGCACCGGAAGCGAACAGCAACGCGGTGAACACCGTCTCAAGTGCGAGCCCGAAGAGCGGCGACTCGAAGCCAAGCCATCCGGCCAGCGTCGCACTGCCGACGACGAACGCGACGAGAAACAGCCCGATCGGGACGACCGAGAGTCCCGTCAGCGTTGGAGAGTGCTCGACGGTCAACGCGTTCTGTGACTGGTACTGCAGCGAACGTTCGCTCATAGGTCACCTCCGAGGTTCCGTTTTACGCGCGCTTCGATTATCTGTGCAGTGACGCTCAACGCCATAACAGTAATAAACAAGATCACGCCGGCCGCGAACAATGCCTCCCTGTGAAGGCCGTGTGAGTTACCGTACTGGCTGGCGATGAGGCTGGTTAGCGTAACTGTGTTTCCGAATACGTTGTACAACGGCTCTGGCAGTTCCATGATGTTTCCGAGGATAACGGTCGCCGCCATCGTCTCTCCGACCGCTCGACCAACGCCGAGCAGTACCGCGGCTGAAACCCCGGAAAAGGACGCAGGAATCGTCACGGTCTTGATCGTCTGCCACTCGGTTGCACCGATCGCGACGGCCCCGTCTTTCATGTGATCTGGAACGCTCGCGATCGCGTCCTCAGCGACAGAGGCAACTGTCGGTAGCGCCATCAGCCCGACGACGACGCCGACGACGACGATGCTGCCGATCGAGGAGAGGCCGAAGTTGTCCATCATGTAGCCGTTGATGATCGTAAAACCGATGAACCCGTACACGATCGACGGAATCCCGGCGAGCGTTTCGACGGCAGGCTTCACGATCTCGTGGGCCCACGGCGGTGCGATTTCGCTGATGAAGATCGCCGATGCGATTCCGAGCGGAGCGGCGACGATCGTCGCCAGGATGGTCGTAAGACCGGTCCCCCAGATAGCCGGGTACAGCGAGTATCGGTCGTTGGCGCGGCTCCAGAAATCGCCGTCGGTGTAGAGGATGTCGAGCCCCATGTGTCCGAACGCGGGAAGCGAACGGATGAACAGGAAGGCGATGATGAGAACGAGAACGAGCGCCGTCGAAACGGTCGCGAGGAACATCAGTCCTTTCGCAGTTCGTTCCTGGTAGGCGAGCCAGCCGTACCCGACGACCGCGAGAAATGCGATGACGAAAAACACCGTGAGCCACGGTGCTACCAGAAACGTCAGCAACGAACCCCCAAGCGAAGCGCCGGCGACGAGACGCAGGAGCGATTCCCTCCGATCGTCGCCCTCGTCGATCTCCGACTGATCACCTCTCTGTAATGTGTTACTCATTTATAATGGAATAGTGATGGTTGCGTGAGCGGTCGTCCGCCTGCGCTGGTTAGTTACTCGGCTCGGGAAGTTTGCTCAGTTCCTCCTCGCGACGTTCGTCCGTCAACGGGAGATAGTCTGCCGGTTCGACGAACTGCTGCTGTCCGTAGGGGTGCAGGATCATACGGATGAACGCGGCTTCCTTCTCGGACGTGTCCTCCCACGTGTAGCAGTGTAGGTCTCGAGCGAGCGGATACTCGGGTTCGGCCATCTTCTCTCGCGTGTACTCCGTGCCGTCGATCACGAGGTTAACCATCGGCGCCTGGTCCGAGACGAACGCGAGACCCGCGTAGGCGATGGCGTTGTCCGACTGCTCGAGGGTCGTCTGGACCTGCTGGTTCTCGCCCTTGCGCGAGTCGACTTCCATCTCGGCGTCGGGATCGCCGAGGACGTTGTTCCGGAACGACGTGTCCGTCCCGGAGCCCTCGGCGCGACCGATGACCTGAACTTCCTTCGACGGCCCGTCGTAGGCTTCGACCTCGGTCCAGTCCGAAATCTCGCCCTGGTAGATGCCCTGGACCTCTTCGAGCGTGATCTTGTCGAGGCCGTCGTCCTGAACGGCTTTGCTCACCATGATCGGCTGGGCGTCAACGGCAACGACGTGGTCGACGAACGGCTCGAGTTCGCTCTCGCTTCGGTCGGGGAACTCCGCCGAGACAGGCGCGCTCGCATCGCCGATATCGACCTGTCCCTCCTCGAGTTTCTGCAGCCCGACGCCAGTGTGGTTCAGTCCGATCGACGTCTCGAACGGTGGCTTGCCGCTGTCGTTTGCCTCGAAGCCGTAGAGACCGGCCCAGTAGTCCGCAAGGTTCTCGTCGGAGTCGATATCGTACTGACCCGGGCCCCAGTACTCCTCGTCGTCGGCTGGCGGGTTCGAATTCCACAGCGATCCGGCCTTGCTGGTGATCGGATAGACGGTCGAGGACCCGTCGGCCGACAGTGAGCCCTCGCTGCTACCCTCGCTTGCGTTCCCGAGACAGCCGGCGGCTGCCATCGATCCGAGAACGCCGGTCGCAGCGATGAACTTCCGTCGCGATACCCCGTCAGCAGAGCGCCCGAACTGGTTGTCTGCCATCACGTGAGGAATTCGGGAGGCTATAAAAATACGATGCTATGAGCCATATATATGGATCAGTTGTCACATAGTTCTATAATATCTATATGGTACTATAGAGCACTACCGGTGATTGGCTCATCTGATCTCCTGTCACTGCTTACTGGTGCAACTGCGACCGTCGTGCAGGTGTACTGGAATTGACTGACAGAAGTCCGTATCACACTCAAGCATTCGCGAATCGTGGCTTGATCGGCTGATCGCGACACTCACTTACAGCCGGCGGTCTAACGCGAGGTATGGTTTCGCTGCAGGGGATCGCAGTCGCGCTGGTGGGAGTCGCAGCCGTGCTCGGCTGTGCCGGTGTCGTCTACCGAGACGCGGCCCAGAACGAGGTCTCGAGACCCATACTTTGGGCGGGCGTCGTTGGCGTCGCATGGGGCAGTGCGCTGGGTCTCTATCTCTCACCGCTCGCCGTGCCGATTCCCGGCCTGCTCGTGATGGTCGTCGGTGGGCCGGCGCTGTATCTGTTCGAACGCGACGACGTGACACACGGCGACGAGCCCGCCGATCCGTTCTCGCTGCCGGGCGGTCCCGGCGATGACTCCTCGAGTGACCAACGGACCGACGAATGACGGACCCTCCGGCGGCGACGTCGAGTGTTCTCGAGCCCTGGTCACCAAGCGGAGCGAGAAAGCCGTCGATGCGTTCAGCTTCGTAGCTCAGCTGTTCGGTTTCTCTATACTGTAATAAAGATCAACATATAGATCTATTACTAACCATATAGTCGAAAATATCTTCAAAAGATCGGGCGTCGATGCCGTACCTATGGCGGATATCATCACGAAAGTAAACCGAGCACTCAGCGATCCGACGGCTGTCGAGTCCTGGGTCGCGACCAATCGGCGCAAGGTCAAACGCTGGATCCGCCGTGGCGAACTCGGGCCGTTAATCGGCGGGCTCACGGGCGGTGCCTTCGACTGGAATGCGTATACCAGCTATCTCGCCTGGCGAGCGGATGACGGCGTCGTGGTACGCGACATCAACGGCAGCGAAATGGTCCTCGATCCGTCGATGGACGGGATCTCACAGGAATTGCTCATGTACGGCGGTCGCGAAGAGCTATCGGCGAGCATCTTCGAGCGGGAACTCGAGCGACTCGCAACGCGGCTCGATTCGACCGTGACTGTGCTCGAAATCGGCGCCAACATCGGGTACTACGCGTTGCTGGAGGCGCGCGTGCTCGGTGACGACGGGCACGTGCTGGCGTTCGAGCCGGATCCACGAAACATCGACCTCCTCACGCGCTCTATCGAGCGAAACGGGTACGGTGACCGGATCGACGTCGAACGGGTGGCGGTGGGGGACAGCGACGGCACAGTCACGTTCAACGTGCTCCCGCTGAGTAACAAGTCACACGTCGACGTGGACGGCTTCGACAGAAAACACGGCATCGAGCGGCAGATAGACGTTGCACAGAAGACGACGTCAACCCTCCTCGAGGAGCACGACGTCGCCCCGGACGAGATCAACGTCGTCCGAATGGACGTCGAGGGATACGAAGCGCAGGTGTTTCGGGGAATGCCCGACGTGCTCGCGTCCGACCAGCCACTGGTACTCTTCTTCGAACTCCACCGGCCCAGAATCGACGACGAGTCGTTCGAGTGGATGCTCCAGATGCTCGAGGAGTCCGGTCTCGAACTCGTCGCCGTGACGGACCTCGAGGGGCCGATGTGGTACGAGGTCCAGCTTCCGTGGACCTCGATCGACGACCTGCGGAAGATCGGCGACGATCACTCGACTCACGTGATTCTCAGACGGACTCCGTGAAGAACGCCGCAGGAGTCCGAACGAGTCCGCGTACCGTGAGTCGTTGGTCACACGTCAGGGACCACGAACACCACACGTCTTTTGCCCCCGCCCGTCTAACGGCCGCCAACATGAGCGACTCCGCACCTTCTGGGACCGACACCGACGCCGACGACGGCGGAGCGGCACAGGTCTCGAGCCCGGACTACCACAGCGAGAACCACACGGCCGCCCAGACCTGCGGCTGGACGGCAAACGCCCTGCGCGGCGAGGGAAAGTGTTACAAGAACATCTTCTACGGCATCGAGTCCCACCGCTGTATCCAGATGACGCCGGTCGTCCGGTGTAACGAGCGGTGTGTCTTCTGCTGGCGCGATCACAACGGGCACGCCTACGAACTGGACGACGTCGAATGGGACGACCCCGAGGCGGTGGTCGATGCCTCCATCAAACTCCAGAAAAAGCTGCTCTCGGGCTTCGGCGGCAACGAGGAGGTTCCCCGCGAGGTCTTCGAGCAGGCGATGGAACCGCGCCACGTCGCCATCAGCCTCGACGGCGAGCCGACGCTGTATCCCTACCTGCCCGAACTCATCGAGGCCTTCCACGACCGCGACATCACCACGTTCCTCGTTTCCAATGGCACCCGCCCCGAGGTGCTCGCCGAGTGTGACCCCACCCAACTGTACGTCAGCGTCGACGCCCCCGAGCGCCACACCTTCGATCAGGTCGTCGGCGCGATGGAAGACGACGCCTGGGAGAAACTACTCGAGACGATGGCCGTCCTCGCCGACAAAGACGAGACGCGCACCGTGTTGCGGACGACGCTGGTCGACGGCGAGAACATGCACCATCCCGACTGGTACGCCGGCTTCTACCAGCAGGCCGACCCCGACTTCATCGAACTGAAAGCGTACATGCACGTGGGCCACTCGCGGGGCCGACTCGACCGCTCGTCGATGCCCGACCACGAGGACGTCATGGAATTCACGGAAGCGGTGGCCGACCACATGCCCGAGTTCGACGAGGTCATGGGCGTCCCGGCCTCCCGCGTCGCGTTACTTTCGAAGACGACCGATACGTGGGTGCCGAAACTGCAGAAGGGAAGCGAGTTCTGGGAGCGCGATCCTGTCACCGGGGACTGACACAATTACGACTGCTCGAGCGGATGATCCCCGTTTTGCGGCTTCGGCCTCTGCTCGCGACAGGACCATACTACAGCTCGAGGCGAGAACTCCGAACGACCCCCTCGATCGTTACACGGAGTTTCTGACTGATCGCGAGCAGCGCCGCCGAGTACACTGCCGCACCGACCGAGACGACGGCGAGCAGGTGGTACCACCGATCGACAGGGACGGTTCGGACGAGTAGCAGGACGACGACGAACATCAGCACCGACGCCACGAGCTGCTCGAGCAGCGTTCGAGGAACCAACTCGACTGCCGGCAATTCCTGCCTGATCACATACGCAGAGAGAATATATCGAAGCGTCTCGGCCACGACCGTTGCGATCACGACACCGATCGCACCGTATACGAGCGTCAGCGCGACGCCGAGGACGACGTTCAGCCCGAGCGTCGTCGCCGAGATCCACGTGTTGACGTCCGGCCGATCGATCCCACCGATTGCGCTCGTGAGTGGCCCGCTTTGTGTGCTCACGATCTGGAACAGCGCGAGCCCGATCAGCAACGAGGCGGCGTCGGCGTACTCGGCCCCGAACGCGGTCACGACGAGTGTTTCGGGCATCGCCACGGCACCGAAGAACATCGGAATCGCGACGACGCTCGAGAACGCGAGCGTGTTCGAGATGTCATCGCTGACGTCCTCGCCCTGGCTGTGGAGCCGGCTGACGCGGGCCATCAGCACGCTCTGGGCGGCCAGCATCACGAACGTCGCCGGGACGGTGAGCTTCAGTGCGACCTCGTACTGGCCGGCCGCGGCGGGCGCGAGCAGGTAGCCAAGCAGGATGATGTCGAATCGATCGTAGGCCTGCCCGAGAAACGAGTTCGGGATGCTGTACTTCGCATATGACCAGAGGCTCTCGAGCGTGTCGCGTGAGGGGATCGTTGGTTTCGTCCGCACGAAATACCAGAGTGCAGGCAGCGAGAGGAACGTCGCCGCAGCGAGCCCGTAGGCCATCCCCGCAGCGCCGAGGCCGAGGAGGACGAGCCCGAGCTGCAGCGGGAAGGTCAGCAGCGACCGAAACGTATCGATCCACATCGATGCGCCGGCGAGCCCCCGGGCCTGGACGACACGGTCTGTGGGCTCGTACAGCGTGACGGCCCCCATCAGGACGACGAACAGCACCGGCGCTTCGGGGAGTCCGGTGTAGGAGACGAGCCATCGCGACGCGAGCACGCTGACCACGCCCGTGAGCACGACCCACGCCAGCGTGAACACCAGTTGCCCGCCGATCAGCTCCCGTTCGGGGGCGTCGGCTTCCGAGAACCGCTTCATGATCGCTGTCCCCCACCCGTTGACCGCCCGGTCGCCGAGCTTGACCAGCGAGAAGAGGAGGTAGTAGCCGCCGAACCCGGTCGGCCCGAGCATCCGCGCGAAGACGACGGTCCCGACGAAGCCGATCGCAGCCATCGCGAACTTCGCCGCCGTCGCCTTCACCGTCTCGCCGCCGAGGCTAACCGACGTCGCGTCCGTCATCCGTCTCGAGCGGAACGTGGCGACCGATAGCTCAGGCCGACGGGCCCGGTCTCGCACTCGAGCGGCGTGCGAACGATCATCCGCGTCAGTGTTCGGGCGACGACGTTCGATCGACGTGAATGTGGAGGAGCGTGGATCGTCACCATCGATGTCAGTGGACGAGTTAGAGACGACTGCATCATCCGGCGGTATCAGTGTACCGCCTGCCACACCCGCCGATCCCACTGCCGGCCGGACATTGAATAGTACGTTCGTAGTTCACACGTCCATGACGCTGGGGATCGTCGCCCTCGACGCCGCCGACTACGACCTCGCCCGCGACTGGGGCTGTGAGAACATGCTGCTCGAGACCCACCGGGAACTCGAGACGTTCGCCTACTCCGGCGAGAACCCGAACACGCTCGAGGTCTGGACGTCGACTGCGACCGGCGTCGGACCCGAGGAGCACGACCTCGCCTCGACCGGCGAGCAACAGCAGTGGCACAATCCGGTCCTCGAGTACGCGAGCAAGGCAGCACCCTACCTCCTGCCCAAGGAGGTCCGCATTAGAATCGGCACGTGGCTCCGCGGCGACTCCGGTGGGGGCGACGGCACTGACGGCGGGGGTGGCGACGTCGGCATGACGCTACGCCAGACGTCACACTCGCATCTCTTCCAACCGGACGGCCGCGTCGTGCGGTGGTGGCCCGGTGTCACCCCGGCCGAACACCTGAGCGAGACCTGGCACTGGCTCAACCTCGCGTCGAACGACGAGATCACCGACGGCGAACTCTGGCGGCGCCTGTATGGCAACGCCGGCCTCGAGACGGGCTGGCTCTTGGGGATGGGAACGGCCGATGTTGCCGTCGCCGGCGTTCACATGCACGTCCTCGACGCCGCCGGCCACGCCTTCGCGACCCACCCGGATCGGCTGCGGGCGGTGTACGAACGGGTCGATCGCCTGCTCGGTGCCGTCCGCGAGCGCGTCGACGAACTGCTGGTGCTGTCGGACCACGGGATGCAAGTCGAGTGGATCGACGGCGACTCCGAGCCCGGGTTCCACAGCTGGCGAGCGCTCGCGTCGACCACGCTGTCGGACGAGCCGCCGGCGAGCGTCTTCGACGTCAGAGACTGGGTCGACGAACACGCCGCCGATAGCGACGCCACGCGAGCCGAGCGACGGCCGGCAGTCATGGACACGACGGAGGAGCAGCTTCGGGATCTGGGTTATCTCGAGTGAAAGGTCAGTCGAGGTAACCGAGCTCGCGCAGGTGATCTTCGGGGACGTCGATGGCCTCCTCGCTCTCGTCGGCCCTGCCCTCGACACGCGTGGTGCTGGCTTGCGCGTCGATCCACGCTTTGACGTCGAACACGGACTCGGGACAGGTGTCGGTCGTCGAACTCGCGTACGCCCGCCAGGAGTGCGTCGCCGGGTTCTCGCCGTCGTCCGGCGGGTAGAACTCGGTGTGCATCCCGTGGTCGCTGAGCAAGAGGAGATCGTCGCCGTCCTCGAGCGCGTCAACGACCTCCTCGACGAACTCACTGACGCGGGTATAGACGCGACGGAGCGCGTCTTCGTCGTCGGCGTAGGCGTGGCCGGCGGCGTCGAGCGCATGAACGTGGACGCCGGCGATCGAGACGGGGTGGCGAAGCATCTCGCGTGCCCAGGAGAACTGTTGGGCACACTGGCCGAACAGTTCGCGCTCGAACGTGCTGCGTGGCATTCCCTCGGCGACGGCGTTCATCAGGTCCCAGGCCCGCTGAAGCGGCCGGCCGTCGGCGACTCCCGGCCAGTTGTGGACCACTGCGTCCTCGGCATCGAAGATCGATGCGGCGTCAGTGCGGCCGATCTGCTCGCGCTCGCCGGTCTGCGAGCGGACGACCTTCCCGAGCGTGCCGCGCGTCGACTCGTCGAGCCGACCGGAGATACGCGAGAGTCCCTCGAGAACCGGGTTGTCCCACTCGCTCGTCCCGCCGCCGGTAATACCGTGCTCCTCGGGCGGGAGGCCGGTCGCGACCGTCGCCCAGACCTCCGGGGTGTACGGCACGTCCTGTGTCCGTGCGAACGTCTCGAGATCGCCACTCGAGGCGAGTCGGAACGCGTCGAGGTCGAAGTGCTCGACCAGGCCTGCGTCGAGGGCGTCCAGTGCCAGGACGACCACTGTCATTCGTCGCTCCCTCCGTCTGCCGTGGGTTGCCGATCGTCGATCATGCGTATCCGAGATCCTCCAGATCCTCCTGTAGCGCGTCCTCTTTGACCACGTACTCGGGGTCGAACCGCTCGAGTCGCCGCTCGAGTTCGGGGTCGGTCGCCGGTTCGCCGTCCGAGAGCTGAACGGTGCCGTCGGTCGTCGCGAGGTGTTCGGCGTTCATCGCCGCCTTGTTCGTTCCGTAGGCCGCGAAGGCGACCTCGCGCTCGAGCGTCCCGAGGCCGTGTTCGCTCCCGGAGAGAATCGTCGGGACGTCGAGCAGCGAGACGACCTCGCTGAGGTCGGGCGCGTTTCGCGTTCCGAACGGCACGTTGAGCAACTCCGGTCGCATTTCGCCAGGGTGTCCCCACAGGCTGTCCTCGCCCAGTAGTTCGCCGTGGTCCGCACAGAAAACGACGCGCGTGTCGTCGGGGATCGCCTCCCAGAGGCGTGCGAGTTTCCGGTCGAGTTCGGCTACCTCCCGGCGGTAGAGGTCGCGAACGAGGTCCTCGTCGGCAGCCGAGCCGCGGCCCGAGAGCACGCGACGGGTTACCCGCTGGGCCTCGGCTCGGCTCACGTCTGCGCCGTCCGGATCGTAGGGGTGGTGGGGTTCCATGAAGTGCAGCCAGCCGAACCACTCGCCGCGTCCCTCGATCTCCCCCAAGAACTGGTCGATTACGTCGTCGGCCGGGCGAAACGACTTCTCGAGGTCAACAAACCGGCTCAGGAGCGCCTGATATCGGTTCCAGCCCCAGCTTGCGACCCGATAGGCGAGGGTGCCGCGATCCAGCAAGACCGCGCCTTTCTCCTTCAGCGTCTCCCCGCCGCCTTTCGGGGAGGTAAACGAGTCGAAGGCGTCGGCGTACCCGTACTCCGCCGAGAGGAGGTGGTTCGTCGTGATCCCGATCCGCCGGCAGTCGAACCGGCTGGCGACGTTGGTCGCTCGACCGAGGCCGTCGCCAGTGGCGTACTCGCCGCCGATGATCGCCGGAAAACTTCCCAGCGTTGCCGTCGACGTCGCGAACGCCCGCGGGTGACACGTTTCCAGATAGTCTCGCGTCCGCTCCATCTCGTCGAACCGATCGGCCCGTAGCGAGTCGACGGTAACCAGGAGCGTCGTCCGCGCCGTTTCGGTCGAATCCGTGTTCGTGTCTGTCGTCATGGTCGTCTCACCGTGTCGTCATCGCCGCATCACCGTCCGCAGCGATCCGCTCGCGCTCGCAGTCGCGGCCTCGAGTCGTAATCGTGCGTCGCGCAGGTCCATCACCTTCGCACCCAGCCACGTGGGGACCGGGACGTCGCTGTCGAGGATGGCCAGCGGTTTATCGACGGACTGATTCCCGAGCCAGAACTCGCGGGCGACGACCTGCTCGTATCCCCACTTCTCCCGGAAGTACGACTTGCTCGCGAGGAGCTTGGAGCGATCGAGTCTGTTCGAGTCGTACTCGCTGCCGCCGCCGGGACGGTGGGGGAACAACACCGCAGGACAGGTACCGAACCGCCAGTCGGTTCCCTGCCAGTGGCCAACGAAGAAATCCAGGTGTTCGCGGCCGATCACGTAGTTTTCGTCCCAGGCCAGCTCTTCGAGGCAGTCCCGACGAAGTGTCACGACGTTCGGCACGAAATCGAACTCGACGAGCGGGTAGCCCGCCACCATTGCAGCCGTCTTCGAACCGGTGTCGCGGATGAGCACGTCACCCTCCTCGAACAGGTCGTGACACAGCCCCTGGATTCGCCCGTCTTCGAGTAACAGCCCGCTGATCCCACCGAACTCGGGGCGGGCCTCGAGCTGGCGCGCGAGGACGCCGACGTTCGTCGGCACCTCGTGATCGCTATCGACGACCGTCAGATAGTCCTCGGAGAGCGCGTCGACGATCGCGTTACGGCCGACACCGAGTCCCGCATCGTAGGGGAGATCGATCAGTTCGAGATCGAACGGCCACGACCGCTCGTAGAGGTGGGTGCGTTCTTCGGTTTGGCCGTCGTCGGCGACGTAGACCGTCTCGTACTCGTCGGCCGGGACCGACTCGAGGAGTGCCTCGAGCTTCTCGGTGCGATTGAAGACCTTTACGCCGAGCGCGACGGCGGGGTCGCTCACGGTGACCCCACCTCCGCCCGATTCGCTCCGTCGACTGGTTCTCTCTCTGGTGATAGCATTTGGTTTCACTCCGTGTATCCGAGCGACGCCAGCCGATCCTGGACGTCAGCGTCGACCGCGCGGTCGTCCGTGTCCGTCTCGTCGGGGTCGAGCACCGATTCTCGCGTCCCCTCGTCGTGGGCCTCGAGTTCGATCCACGGCACCCGTCGGACGCTCGAGACGGGTCTATCAGGGTGGCCCCAGATACCCAGTTCACCCATCGCGTTGCCGTGGTCCGCACTCACCACCAGCGTCCCGTCGACGTTCCGCCGGAGCGTCGCGACCGCGTCCAGCCCGACGCGGAGGTTGTCGGCGTAAGCGGCCCACACCTCGTCTCGGTTCAGTTCCCCCCGCCGAACGCGACCCCACACGTCTACTCCGGTCTCGTCGGGGTCGACGACCGAATCCGGCGACCCCCAGTCGTCCGGACGGTAGCCCGCGTGGAGATCCGGCCGATCGAGAAACGGGACGTGTGGCTGCATGTAGTGAACGATGACGCGGTCGAAGTCGCCGTCGCGGCAGACGCCGATCGCCCGATCGGTGATCGGTTCCGGGCGGATCGAACCAGCGTCGTCGTCCCAAGCGTACCGCCACACCTCATCGACCAGCCCCAGTGGATGGTTGTCGCCGAGGACCGCCGCCGAGAACGGATTCCCCGTCACGTACGCTGTCTGTTCGAGGGTCGCTGCATGCGCCGGCGTGAACGTCCGCCGCATCCATTCCTTCGACGACCCCGCAACCGAGTCGATCGCCCCAGCCTCAATCTCGGCCGGCGAGGGGAGCCAGTCGTACTCCGTGGCGACCTCGGCCATCAGGTCGACGCGGCAGGCATCGAGTAGAACGAGCACGTCCCACTCGCGCTCGAGGACCGTTTCGTCCGCGAAGTCACCCATCCACAGCTGGCGCCCCATCCACTCGTACCCGATCTCGAGCGATCGGCGAACGCCGCGCTCGGGCAGCTTTCGGACGAATCGTTCGACGCCCATCAGTCGATCACCTCTCTCGAGTGCGACCGCCCGCCTGTGACATGCTGGTGGCTACTCATGCGTATCCCAGCTCCTCGAGCTGTTGGAGCACCGAATCGTCGAGTTCGCGATCCTCGTCGACGTCCGTGCGACGCTCGAGCGCGTCGACGAGGTCACGGAGCCGCGCTCGTGGGTCCGCGTAGGGTGATTCACCCCATTCTCCGAAGCCGTCGAACGTCTCGTACCCGAAGTAATCGCCGAGCGCGACTCCCTCGAGCCATCGGGTTCGCTTTTCGAGGTCTTCGAACCCCTTGCGGCGCAGGGCGTCGAGGTGCCGGTCGGGAAGGCCGTGGTACTCGACCAGCACTTCACCATCGCGGAACCCGCTATCGGGGGGCTCGCTTCGGTCCTCGTCGTCGCGGCCCTCAGACGTGAGGTGAGAGGTGTCAGTGAGGTCGCGTCCCCTGGCATCGGAATCGGACTCGAGGCCGGCCGCGGCGAGGACGGTCTCGTGGACATCGAGGAGGCTCACCGAGCAGTCGTCGTACGTGACCCCATCGACGGTCCCCTCGCGAGCGTCGTAGATCGACAGCGGCACGCGGGCAAGTTCGGGGTAGATTCCCGACAGGTGCTCCCAGCCGCCGTACTCGCCGAGGAGTTCGCCGTGGTCGCTGACCGTGACGATCAGATCGAACGATTCGCACAGTTCGTTGAAAATCTGCTCGTAGACGTGCGAGAGGTACCGGACGCAGTCGTCGTATGCTCGCTCGAGGTCCGCGGGATCGTCTTCGGGCTCGCCGAGCGAGGCGGCCAGCCCGTCGATGTCGACATCGACACGCTTCCACTCCGCCGGCGGATCGTACGGCGAGTGGGCCTCCATCAGGTTCAGAAAGAGGAACTCGTCGTCGGCGAAAGCGGTGTCGCGAACGAGCTCGAGCGCGGTGCTCGCGCCGTCGTCGACGTGCTCGACGTGGCTCGCAAGCGGGGTATCGCGAAGCTTCAGCTTCGCGCCGTGTTTCAACGACGGGAGCGTCCGGTTGTCTCCCAACACGACCTCCTTAAGCGCGAGCGCATACCGTTCGGGGCCGCAGTCGCGCGTCTCCGCGATGAACGCGTCCCAGTCGAAGACGTCCGTGCGGTGATGCTGGAGCCGCCAGCTCTTTTCGAACTGACCGAAGCCACGATCAGCGTCGAACACTGGCGTGATGTTTGGGTTCGCGCTAAACGCGCGCGTCGTGTAGCCGGCCGATTGGAGCCGTTCGGCGAGCAGCGGTTCGGGACAGTCGAACGTCTGTGCGCCGGCGTAGATGCCGATCTCGCTCGCGTACCGTCCCGTAAACAGCGATGCGTGAGCAGGGACTGTCCAGTGGCTCGTACTCCAGGCGGACTCGAATCGCCGGCCGGGCAGCCAGTCGAAGTGCTCTTCGAAGGCGTCGTATCGCAGCGTATCGAGGACGACAAGTGCAACGTTCGTCATGAATTCGTATGGAAGGTCATCTGTTGGATCGAATGGCGTTCTGGAGGTCATATCGGAGCGTGTCGACGACGTTCCAGACCCCCTTTCGCCACAGCCAATCGTTGACTCGTCCTGTGAGCGTATCGGGGACGAGCACGCTCTCGTAGCGGTCGGGATACTCCCGTTTCAGGCGGGCCTCGAGCGTCTCGTCGAGCGTCGCCCGCGGCGGATCGGGATGGTGCATCCGGACCGCGTCGTGATACGTACAGTGACCGTCGGCGTCGCGCTCCATTCGCCAGCCGAACTCGGTGTCGTCGCGCCAGCCGGCGAACGTCGAGCGAAAGCCGCCAACGCTGAGCGCTGCGTCACGGTCGAACGCGAGGTTACAGCCGACGTAGCGGCGCTCCCCGTCGTAGGTGCGCCCGCCGAAGACGGCCCCCTCGAGACAGACGAGTTCCGGATCGCGGTCGAAGGCCGTCACGATCTTCGAGAGCCAGTCTCGTGGCGGGCGGCAGTCGTCGTCGGTTAGTGCGATGATTTCACCGCGGGCAGCGCGAATGCCTTCGTTTCGCGCTTCACAGATGTCGAGCGTCGCGTCGTCGACGACGATCACCTCGTATGCGTCGGCCGTCTGCTCGCGGAGGGAGTCGACGACGGCATCGTGGCTGTTCGAGGGGATCGTCGGGATAACCACTGAGATGACCGGGTCCGGGTGGTCGATCGGCCACAGTGGGGACTCAGTCGTCGCCCCCGTCACTCGTCAGTCACCTCCTCGAGTGACGTATCGCGATCCGTATCGAGGGCGCGGGTCGTCTCGGGAAGGTGGCGTCTCCGGGTGCGGGAACGGGACCGACGACTGGGTTCCAGTTCGTCGGCGGTGTCAGGAGCCACGTCGGCGGCTGCCGTCTCCGCAACGACCGCGCGCAGGTTCTCTGCGAAGCGGTCATACTCGTAGCGTCTGGCGGCCTGGCGAATTTCGACGGAATCAAAATCGTCGGGGTCGAACTGCCGTACCGTCTCCCGGATCGACGCGACGGTCGGCTCGAAACACAGGCCCGTTCGACCGCCCTGTACCTGATACCGCGTGAACCCCTCGTCGACGCCGAGCAACGGCTTGCCGGCCATCATTGTCTCCGCACCGACGAGGCCGAAGTCCTCCTGTTTCGGCGCGTAGACGACGGCAGTGGCCCGCGCGACGAGCGACTCGATGTCGTCGACGTAGCCCCGAACCTCGATGTTGTCGTAATTCGCCGCGAACGCCTCGAGTCGATCGCGCTGTTGGCCGTCGCCGGCGATCACGAGCCGTTCGTCCAGCCCCGCGAACGCTTTCGCGATCAGGTCGATCCGCTTCTCGGGGGCGAGCCGCGACCAGGTGACGAAGTAGCCGTCGTCGCCGTCGTTGCGCCAGTCGCCAGTGACCGGCGGGTAGACCACCGTCGCGTCGCGGTCGTAGTACCGTCGGATTCGGTCCCGGACCAGTTCGCTGTTCGCGACGAACTGGTCGACGTAGTCGTTGGCCTCCTTGTCCAGCGCCCGCCAGCCCTTCGCGTAGGCCTTGACGCCGGCCTCGACGATCGGCTTTCGGAAGGACGAGAGCCGGTCCCGGTAGAGGTCGTAGAGCCACCGGGGCGGACTGTGCGGGTAGTGAACGATCCGTTGGCCGACCGCGGGCACGTAGGATTTCGAGAGCGGCGCACTCTCGAGGATCACGTCGTAGCCGACCAAATCCGGATGCGCGTCGGTCATGTCGAGCGCCACGTTGAGTGTCTCGAGTGGGTTCATCCCCTCGTTTTTCCACTCGAGAAACGGCTGCCAGGGCAACGAGGTGTACTTTTCCTGTCGGAAGGGGATCACGGTGACATCGTCGGGAATGTCAGTACCCGCGGCGACGTAGGCCGTGTAGATCGGTGCGTCGAGGACGCGTGCGGCCTCGAGAGCGAACTCTTCGCCGCCGCCGATACCGGGGAACCGATCGTGGAGGATCGCGACGTCGGTCACTGTAACACCTCCCGGAGTTCCTCGTCGGGCGTCCACGTGCCGTCGTGAGTCTCGTCGTCGCCGTCGGCTCGAGCGCGCAGCAGGGAGACGCTCGCCCGAAACAGCGAGATCTGGGTGTCGAACAGCGAGTAAATCGGCTGGAGCGGCCCGAGCGCGTCGCGTGAACCGAGCGCCGTGAACGCGAGGACGCCGGCCGGTGTCGCCAGCCCGAACGGACCCAAAATCGCCAGCGAGCCAACCGTGGCCAGCGCGAGTCCAGCGGCGACGAGCCACGGCGAGACGATCATGAACCACCAGTTGAAAGGGAGGACGACCCGGCCGTAGGCTCCATGGCGGCCGAGCGCGTCGCGGTGTCGCCACAGCAGCCGCAACAGCCCCATCGCGCGCCGGTCTTTCTGCTCGCGGCGCTTGCCGAACGACGAGTGAGCGGCTTCCCTGTAATGGATGGCTGGATCGAAGACGACCCGACCGCCATTGCGTCGAATCTTCAGCGCGAGTTCGGTGTCGTCGGCGAGCGAATCCTCGTCGATCGGGACGATCGCGTCTCGTTCGAACGCCGAGAACGGCCCGTGGAAGATCAGCGTCGAGTCGATGTGTGACTCGAGCACCTGGATCCTCGTCTGGATATCGCGGTAGCCCTGTTCGACCTCGCTGTCGCCGATGACCTCTGCGTTGCGGCCAGTCACCGCCGAAACGTCGGGATCGGCGAGGTTCGCGGCCGCCTTCCGAACGGCGTCAGGCGCGATCCGGGAGTCGCAGTCGGTCTTGACGACGACCTCGTTGGCCGCGGCCGCATAGGCCTCGTTCAGCGCGACTGCGAGCCCCCGGCGTTCGTCCTCGCGAATAAGCGTCAGCTTCGGCTCCTTTCGGCCGGCGAAGAAGGTCTCGACCAGGTCGGCCGTCCCGTCGTCGCTCGAGTCGACGACGACGATTTCGACCTTCTCCATGGGATAGTCGAGGTCGACCAACTCCTCGAGTTTCGACTCGACGATGGCGGCTTCGTTGTACGTCGGCAGGACGATACTCACCGACGGCTCTCGGGGCCATGTGGCGGCCGGCGTGCCCGATGGCCGTCGGAGGTAGTAGACGCCGAGGTAGAGCAGATACGGAATCCCAGTTAGTGCGATCAGCCCGAACAGCGCCTCGAGGAACCGCTTCATGCGAGTACGCCTCAACGCTCAACGGGTCGCGGCAAAGCACGACGGCTTGCATTGTGCAGGGAGTGGTTGTTCTCCACCGATCACGTTCTGCTGTGGCCGGTGGTCACACAGACGAACTCGTCTTGTTCGAGTGATTCGTGATTGACCGGCGCAGCGCCGAACCGCCAGTTTCCGAGTTATTCATTTCGAAGACGCACGTTCGTTAATAGTGTTTCTGTGGTATCATCACCCATGGATGAAACGTCGTCACCGGTCCGGAACGTCCGTGTTTGGGCAGCACAGGGCCACCTCGGCTGGTGGGTACTGGGAGCCGTGTTGCTAGCCGTGCTAGGGCTCGTCATCGACCAGTACCTCCCGTGGCTCGTCTTTGGGTTATTTATTTACTACGTCGCACGGCCGATCACCCGACGGCTCGAGCAGCGTATCGCTTCGCCGACGCTCGTCGCCGCACTGACGCTGCTCCTGATCGTCGTTCCGATCGTCGTGATGATCGGCGCGATTCTGCTCGTCGCACTCGGGCAACTGGTGACGGCGACCGCGGACCTGCCGGTCGACAGGATTCTCGCACAGTTGCCGGTCCAGCTCTCGGAGCTGCCGAACACGCCCTCGGAGGTGTACGACACGACTGCCGTGTTGATTCAGGACCCATCGGTCCAGAACATGGTCGGTACGGTCGGTGGCGCGATCGGTGCGGTCGGTGCGGTGCTGTTCAACATGTTCATCTCGCTGCTGATCGCGTTCTTCCTGCTGATCAGCGACCGCAATATCGCCACCTGGTTCGAATCCAACGTGTTCGGCGAAGAGAGTCTGGCGACGGCGTACCTCTCGGCCGTCGATCGGGGACTGAGTTCGATCTACTTTGGCTACACGATGACAATCTTCGCGGTGATCATCCTCTCGGCGATCATCTACGCGCTGTTTAATGTCGTTGCGCCCGCCGGCTTGGCGATCCCGTCGGCGGTGCTGTTCGCCGTCGTCACCGGCCTCTTTACGCTCGTGCCGCTCGTTGGCCGGTCGATCGTCTATTTTACGATCGCTGGAACGCTTGCAGTGCAGGCAGCGATGACCGAACCGCAACTTCTCTGGGTCCCGCTGGTCTTCCTCGCGGTCATGATCGTCGCGTTCGACAACCTCGTCCGGACGTACATCCGGCCGTACCTCTCCGGGCGACTGCTCAACACCGGACTAGTCATGTTCGCGTACCTGTTTGGTCCGCCGCTGTTTGGCTGGTCCGGGATCTTCCTCGGGCCGTTCCTGATGTTGTTCATCGTGACGTTCGTCAGGATGATCCTCCCAGTCCTGGCCAATCCCGAGCGAGAGCGCGGCGCCATCGAACCCGAGCACACGCTCGACGAGTTTACGGAGAGTGTCCCCGACCGAGAGAAGGCCCCGCCGTCAGACGTCGATCGGACCGATATCGGATCGGGGTGAGTGTCGTCGACGCGGAAATATCATACGCGCGGCTGCTGGTTGCTGGCCGCACACGGAACGGATACGCGTCCCTCGCCTCACAGAACGAGATAACTGCCGATCCAGTAGCCCGCATAGAGAAGCGAGAGGACGGCCGCCTCGAGACGTTTGATCCGGCCACGAGAGAGAAACAGACCGATGGCGACCGTCGACACAAAAAACGCCGGCCAGTAAAACGTCAGGACGGTGGGCTCGAGCGCAAATCCGCGCGTGACGGCGAGGAGGCCGACGTTTCCGGTGGCGAAAAAGATCAGGCTGCCGACGATGTTGCCGACGGCGATGCTCGGTCGTCCCTCGCGGATCGGGGCCACGACCAGCGTCACCTCCTCGAGTGACATCGCGGCCCCGACGACCGTCATTCCGAACACCGTTTGATTCAGGCCGAACGCGGTGACGGTCCCGCGTGCGCCCCGGACGGCGAGTTCGGAGCCGACCACGATGCCGACGACGAACAGCGCCGACAGCCCGAGGTAGTACAGCGATCCGCGGCCCTCGGTGTCGATCTCCTCGAGCGCCTCTTCGGCCTCTTCGTCCCGGAAGGTCTCTCTCCCGCGGCGCTCTTCGCGATAGATGTAGCCGAGGACGAGCCCGAAGTAGACGAGGAGTGCGAATCCGTCCAGCCGAGAGACGGTACCGTCGACGATGAACGCAAGCAACACGAGCGGCGAGGCGAGCAACAAGAGCAGATAGTCGCGGTCGATCGTCGGTTCGAACGGCGTGACGAGCCCGCCGACCGCGACTGCAACCCCGACGAGGAAGAGTCCGGACCCCAGCGCGGAGCCGATCGCGACGCCCGGCAGGTCACCGAGTATCGACGCGACGCCGAACGCCCAGTTTTCGAGGTCCAGTCCCGCAAAGAAGATCGCGAGAACGAACGTCGACAACCCCGTCACCGCTGCGGCTTTCGTAATGCTTTCGACGAGTTCTTCGGCGCTGTATACGATCAGCGCGACCCCGACGAGGAACGCCACCACAGCGACGAGTGGGGACGCTATCGCCATGGGGGACCTTCGTGACAGACTGCCAAATAGGTCGGGCCGACCGTAGATCAGCTGTGAACGAGACACACCGACCGGTGGCTTTTTTCCACTCGCCTCGAGACATCCACGTACGCGATCCCCGCTCGGAACGCCGTCACATTTTCGTTATGCGTTCCACATTCGATATGCTTTTAGGGGACTACGGTATAGGTGCGTGTATGTCAGTGATAGCGGAGTCCGCCGTTGGGCACGACGAACTGGCCGTGCTCAAACTCCTCGCACTCGAGGGTGGACTCGAGGGCGACGTCAAGATTTCCTGTTCTCACCTCGCCGACCGCCTCGACGCGTCGAACCAGACCGCCTCGCGGCGCCTCCAGCGCCTCGAGAGCGCCGACTTGCTCGAGCGCGATACCGTCAGCGACGGCCAGTGGGTCCAGGTGACGGAGACCGGCGAGCGCACGTTACGTGCCGAGTACGAGGACTACCGTCGCATCTTCGAGACGGACGCACAGGTCGCACTCGAGGGTACCGTCACCAGCGGTATGGGCGAGGGCCGCCACTACATCTCGCTATCGGGGTATCAGCGCCAGTTCGAGGAGCGACTGGGCTACGAGCCGTTCCCCGGCACGTTGAACGTCGACCTCCGTGAGGACAGTGTCCGCCGACGCAGCGCCATGGCCTCGCTCGAGCCCGTCCCCATCGACGGCTGGGAGTCCGAGGAGCGAACCTACGGCCCCGCCGTCTGTTACCCCGCGATGATCGAAACCGCCGACGGCGAGGTCTACGACGACGCTCACACCATTGCGCCCGAACGCACCCACCACGACGACGATCAACTCGAGGTCATCGCCCCCGACAAGCTCCGCGAGGAACTCGGACTCGAAGACGGCGATCACGTCACCGTCTCGGTGGGTGATCGCGAATGACCGGCCAGGCCGGCCCGCGGTCGAACGCCGACGGGGTCGCAAACGCCGGGACGGACGTGGCCTCGAGCGCGTTCGATCACGCACTCGAGTCGCTGCGGGCGGGCGAGCCGATCCTCGTCCACGACGCGGCCGACCGCGAGGGAGAGACGGACCTGATCTATCACGCCGACGCCGTCACGCCCGACGCCGTCGCCCGCCTTCGCAACGACGCGGGCGGGCTCGTCTGCGTTGCACTGGGCCACGACGTCGCGGAGGCGTTCGATCTCCCCTTCTACTCGGAGGCGATCGACCACCCCGCGACGGCCGACCACGAACTCGGCTACGACGACCGCTCGTCGTTCTCGCTGACGGTCAACCACCGCGACACCTACACCGGGATCACCGACGAGGACCGGTCGACGACCATCCAGGCGCTCGGCGAGGCCGCCGCCACGCCCGAGACGACGGACTTTGCCAACGAGTTCCGGGTCCCGGGCCACGTCCACCTGCTGAAAGGCGCCCCCGACCTGCTCGCCCAGCGCGAGGGCCACACCGAACTCGGACTCGCACTCGCCGACGCGGCCGACCGCTCGCCCGCCGTCGTCGTCTGTGAGATGCTCGACGACGACACCGGTGAGGCACTCTCGCCTGCCGACGCCCGCGCCTACGCCGATCGCAACGGCTTCGCCTACCTCGAGGGCCGAGACGTCCTCGAGCGGCTCAGGGACGCCGCGCGGCAATAGCACTCGATCAGACGGACCGATCGAGGCGCGGCCGAATCGACCCGTTAGCCGGCGTACAGCCACAAACCGCGAACACTTAGTACGGGGGCTTTCAACAGTTCTGATCATGGGATTCGACGAGATGGACGTCGATACGATCTGGATGGACGGCGAATTCGTCGACTGGGACGACGCGCAGGTCCACGTCCTCACGCACGGCCTCCACTACGGGTCGGGCGTCTTCGAGGGTGCGCGCTGTTATGAAACCGAAAAGGGCCCCGCGCTGTTCCGCTGGGAGGAACACTTAGAGCGGCTGTTCCAGTCCGCAAAGCCCTACGAGATGGACATCGAGTTCACGAAGGAGGAACTTACCGAGGCGACCAAGGAACTCATTCAGCGCCAGGAGCTACCCTCCTGTTACGTTCGCCCGATCGCCTACTACGGCTACAATTCCCTCGGTGTGAGCCCCAAGGACTGCCCCACTCGAACTGCCATCGCGGTCTGGCCGTGGGGTGCCTACCTCGGCGAGGACGCCCTCGAGAACGGCATCGACGTGATGATCTCCTCGTGGCGAAAACACGCCTCGAGCCAGATTCCGACCAACGCCAAGACGACCGGTCTCTACGTCAACAGCATGCTCGCCGGTGAGGAAGCCCGCCGCAACGGCTACGCCGAAGCGCTCGTCCTCAACAAGGAAGGTAACGTCGCCGAAGGCCCCGGCGAGAACGTCTTCCTCGTGCGCGACGACGAGATCTACACGCCCGGGCTCTCGGAGTCGATCCTCGACGGCATTACCCGTGACTCCGTGATCACGATCGCCGAGGAACTGGGCTACACCGTCCACGACGACGTCTCCATCTCGCGTGGCGAACTCAACACCGCCGACGAGCTGTTCTTCACCGGCTCCGCGGCCGAAGTCACCCCGATCCGGAAGGTCGACAACGTCGTCATCGGCGATGGCTCCCGTGGCCCCGTCACCGAGGAACTCCAGCAGAAATTCTTCGAGATCGTCGAGGAAGCCCCCGACGAGTACGCCGACTGGTTCGAGTTCGTCGACCTCGAGTAATCGATTCCCCGCGATCGACACCAGTATCGGGCTCGAGACGAGCCGACCGACCGAATTGTGTTCTGTTCCCGTCTTCGAACGTGTGATTGCTGTGACCAGGAGTGCGGCTCGAGCAGCTGCGAGAGTCGCGCGACTCGGGGAAGGGCAGGCCATTCACAGAAACTGACCGCGAACGATCGCAGGGAGTGAGCGGGCCGACGAGC
>NZ_JBHUDI010000003.1:294509-330975 GCF_042678045.1 Haloarchaeobius amylolyticus | reverse complement strand
CGAAGCTCCCGCGAGGTCCGAGAGAGCTTCGCTCTCTCGATATTTTGCCGAGGGACATCGCGCTGTGCGGCAGCTCTGCTGCCGTCAACGCGATAGACTGTGGTTCGAAACGCCTCCGGCGTTTCGTCATCACGAAAGACACAAAGTGTCTTTCGAACGACAGTGCAAAAGGTCGTTAGTCATCATCGCTCTTGCCCGTTTTCGCTTCGTCGATGACGTCGATCGAGATGCCGGCGTCCATGCCGCGGTGGTTCGCGTCACCGAATCCAGCGCTCAACACGCGCGTCAGCGCGTCCTCGACGTCCTCGTCGAGTTCCGTAATCTCGTCCGGTTCGACTTCGACGACGTAGCCCGTCGTAATGTTTGGAGAGGTCGGCAGAAACAGGACTTCGCGACCGTCGTTGGTCATCTTGCCGGTTTTGAACGCGGTCATCCGAAGCCCCTCCCAGGTTTCGATCTTGACTGGCTTCTGGAGGGATTCCTGCTCGCCGAAGGCCGTCTCGGCGGCCATCTTCGAGGCGTTGTAAACGACCCGGATCACGGGCACCCGGTTCGCAATATTGTCGACGAGCCGTTCGACTAGCCCGCCGACGGTCGTCCGCATGAGGTAGCCGACCGAAAACGTCAGAATGACGAACACGGTCAGCGCGACGATCACGCGGAGGAACTGGGCCACCTGCTCGCGTGTTTGCTCGGCCTGTGCGCTCGTGCCCGAAATGAGCGGCTCGAGCGCGTCAGCGCTGAGAATCAGCCCGGGAGTCAGACCGGCGACAAGTCCGTAGAGCCAATAGATAGCGTAGAGCGTGACGAGAATGGGACCGAGGACGACGAGCCCGCTGGCGAAGTCCCGTTTCCACGATGCCATGTGCTGAAACTCACACTACTTGCTAATGAGCCCTTCCCTTTCTCGTATTCCGCCGTTGGCATCGACGAACGAGCCCGCTTGACGGAGACGTTTCAAGCCGCTGGACTGCAAAGCAGCGGCTATGAGCCTCGAGCAGGAGCCCGCAGACGGGCAGGCTAATCCACTGGACGCGTTTCGGCAGTTTTTCGCGCTCGAGCGGGACGTGCTCGTCCTCTCGCTGGCGATGTTCGCCTTTAGTCTCGGCTTCCAGATGACGAACCGGTACATGGCCGAGTACATGTCGGCGCTTGGAGCCTCCGTGTTCGTCGTCGGCCTCTTCGGCACGGTCGGGAACGTCATCAGTGCCATCTATCCCTATCCGGGTGGGGCAATCTCGGATCGGATCGGATCGCGGTACGCCCTGACAGCGTTCGGGCTCTGCTCGACGCTCGGGTTCGGGATCTGGCTCGTTGCGCCCGCGCTCGCGGACGTGACCGTTGGCCCGACCTCGCTTGCGATCGTCGCGATCTTTCTCGGCTTGCTGCTGGCACAGGCCTGGAAATCGTTCGGGCTCGGGGCGACGTTCGCCATCGTCAAGCAGGCGGTTCCACCCTCACAGCTGGCTGCTGGCTTCGCGAGCACCGAGACGTTCCGTCGAAGCGCCTTTCTCGTCGGGCCGCTGGTCGCCGCCGCGCTGTTCTATCCGTTCGGCTCGAGCGACGGGGAGATCGTCACCGCCTTTCAGCTGATCCTGCTGGTGTCCGTCGTCTTCGGCGTCGTCGGGACCGTCGTCCAGCACGTCCGCTACAGGCCCGACGCGGACGATATCGGCACGGAGTTCGAGGGCGTCTCCCAGTTGCTGGCCGACCTCCGTGCGATGCCCGCTGAACTCCGACCCCTGCTGATCGGCGATACGCTGGTTCGCTTCGCCAACGGGATGGTCTACGTCTTCTTCGTGATCGTCGTCACCCGGTTTCTCGAGGTCGGGCTCGCCGTCTCCCTGCCGATCGTCGGCGCGATCGAGCTCTCGCCGCAGTCATACTTCGGACTTCTACTCGGGCTCGAGATGGTGGTCGCTCTGCTGACGATGATTCCGGTCGCGAAGGCCGCCGAACGCATCGGGCTGAAGCCGGTCGTCGCGCTCGGGTTCGTGGTCTATGCGGTCTTTCCGATCCTGTTGATCAACGCGCCCGCCGATCCGGCCGTCCTCGCGGTCCTCTTTGCCTTCTCGGGGCTTCGGTTCGCAGGCTTGCCAGCCCACAAGGCGCTGATCGTTGGCCCCGCCGAACAGGGTACCGGCGGCCGGGTGACTGGCGCGTACTACCTTCTGCGGAACGTGGTCGTCATCCCGAGCGCTGCGCTCGGTGGCCTGCTCTGGGACGGTGTCTCGAACCCGCTAACCGGCACGCAGGTGTTCGACGGCGATCCGGTCGCCGCCTTCACGATAGCGACGGGAATCGGCCTCGTCGGCACTGCGTATTTCCTCCTGTTCGGCGAGGAGTTCGAAGCCTATCGATGACATCCTCCGCGCCGTAAACGACGCGGTTTCCTCCGTGGAAGTCTCAGCCGGTCTACGTCTCCCCGGAGGCAACATTCCCGTGACGCTGGACGGTACTCGGATCTGTGCGCTGTTCGTTGAGACGGTGAGAGCGTGGTGACTCCGACCAGTCGTGGTCGTCCCACTGGAACCGCACGGGCCGTGCCATCGGCCTGACTGTGTTGCTCGTCTGCCCCTCTAGGAACGAGTGTCGGAACACTCTCGCCTCACGGGAAGGGCGGGGACTCTCTCGCTGTCACAGGTAGTCCCCACTAGAGGAACAGCCGGTAGTAGTACGGACTGACAAAGCCCTCGAGGACGGCAGCGACCGCGAGCAAGATACCGACGCCGACCAGCACCCAGAACGCCCGCTCGAGCGCGTCTGCGAGTTCGGGCCGCTCGACACGGCCCTGCCACGTCCGCCAGGCGGTGACGCCGACTGAGATGCCGAGTGCGCCTGCGATCAGGATCGCCGGGATCTCGAGGATGCCGTGTGGGAGGACGAACGCGGCGAGTTCGAGCGGATCGACTTCAAACCGGGCGAAGACGCCGAGACTGACGCCGTTGAACAGCAACGAAACGACCGCCGGAATAGCGAACGCAGCCCCGGCGTATGCCGTCGTGAGCGCGACCAGCCAGTTGTTGCCAAACAGGTTCGCCGCCATCGTCGGCGGGAACTCCCCCTCGAGACGGGCCGCGATCGACGCTTCGAACGTGCCGACGAAGGGATCGGCGGCAATCCACCCCATCCAGAACCCGAAGAGGCCGAGGCCAGCGGCGAACACGTGGGTTCCCGGGTGCGCCCGGACGAACGCGATCAGTTCTTGCCAGCCACGACGGAGGCCGGCCCGGACTCCGTCGCGAAGCGATCGCGTCGGTGGCTCCGGTGGGCGTAGTCGTCCACGATAGCCACAGTAGATGGCGGTCTTCAGCAGGTCCAGCGCCGGCATGACGACCAGCGCGGAGAGCAGCGAGCCGACGGTGACGACATCGACGAGCGAGAACAGTCCCGTGACAGTCGAGAGACCGACGAGCACGCCGATCGCGATCACGTAATAAAACGCCGCTTCGACCGGCTGCGAGCGAACGAACCCGAGAACGTTCCGCAGCGAGGCAAACACGCCCGCGTCGTCGACGACGATCGCGACCGGCGCGAGCGCGAAGAGGGCACGAACGACGAGCAGACCGAGGAACGCGACGAACGCGCCCAGCAGAACGACGGGGATCGCGACGGCCCCCGAACCGGCCGCAAACGAGATGCCGCCGGCGAACAGCGCCGTGGCGATGCCGACGGTCCCGAGGATGACCGCCCAGCACACCAACTCGAGGATGAACAGCCCGAGAAATCGGAGCCAGAAGCGGAACGCGCCGTCGATCCCGGTGTGGAGCCCGCGAGTCCCACGGAGCCGACCGTAACAGGCCGAGAGCTGGCCCGCGGCGACAGTGGCCGACAGCACCGCAAACAGCAAGACACTCACGACGACCGAGACGCCAGCGAGGGCGAGCAACGGTGGCGTCACGAGCTGGTCGAGGATCGGCTCGAGGCCGCTGGCCCACGCCTCGAACGCCTCGGGCTCGGCGTTGGGGTCCGGTGGCGATTCGATGTCGGCCAGGTGGGTATGGATCGTCTCGAGCCGACCGGTCGCCGCGAGCTGCAGGTAGGCGACGCCGAGTGCGAGAAACGGGACGGCGCGGACGATCGCAGGGATCGCGATACCGAGGAGGTACAGGGGCAGGAGATCCGACGGGCGACGACGGAGGACGGCGACGACAGCGGCGACGAAATCTGACAGGGCCATACCGGTTCTTGGATACCATATCAGTTAAACGACGGCTTCCGTCGCCCGTCTCGCGGGTGCGATCCCGGCACCTGACGCCTCGGCGTTTACGTCGCTCGAAGGGGTACGATCGTGTATGGTTAACACAATTTCGCCCGAACGACTCGCAGAACTACAAGACGAGGACGCGGAGTACGTTCTCGTCGATACCCGCCCAGAAGACAGCTACGAGGCCTGGCACATTTCAGGTGCAATCAACTTCCCCTTCGGCCCCGAGGAGGAACTCGACGGCCAAATCGACGAATTACGAGACGTCGTCGGCGACGCCGACAGGGTGATCGCCGTCTGCGCGAAGGGGATCTCCTCGAGCAATCTGGCGACGCGCCTCGACTCGGCGACCGACGAGTTCGACGTTGCGGCCGTCGACGGCGGTATGGAGGGATGGAGCGGTGTCTACGACCGCGTCGAGATCGACGCCGGCGAGGGGCTGACGATCGTCCAACTCCAGCGACGCGCGAAAGGCTGTCTTGGCTACGTCGTCGGCTGTGCCGAGACGGGCGAGGCCGTCATCGTCGACCCGACCGCGGACACCGACGAGTACACGGGCGCCGCCGAGGAGGCCGATCTCTCGATCACGGGCGTGATCGACACGCACGTCCACGCCGACCACATCTCCGGCGGTCGCGAGTTGGCCGACGATATCGGTGTGCCCTACTACCTCGGCGAGGACGCCAGCGAGCGCGACATCGAACGCGAGTACACTCCGCTCGAGCGCAACGAGGTGCTCACCGTCGGCGAGCGCGAGCTCAAAGCCATCTACACGCCAGGCCATACCAGCGAGATGATTTCCCTGCTGGTCGACGACGCGGCGCTGCTGACCGCCGACACGCTGCACGTCGACTCGACCGGCCGGACGGAACTCGAGTTCAGCGAGGACGAAGGAGAGAAAGGTGCACGCATGCTCTACGAGACGCTCCACCGGACGATCCTGACCGAACCCGAGCGTCTCGTCGTCCTCCCGGGACACGTGACGGTCACCGCGGACGGCGAGTTCGAACACGGCGCACCCGGCGAGCCGATCCGGACGACGATCCGCGACGCGCGAACGGGCATCGACCTGCTCGGACTCGACGAAGACGCGTTCGTCGAGCGGATGGCCGACGCCGGCGAGAAGCCGTCGAACTACGAGGAGATCATCGAGTACAACCGTGGCGTGGCTGATATCCCGCCGGAAGACCGGGTCGAACTCGAGCTCGGACCGAACAACTGTTCGGCCTGATCACCGCGAGTACGTCTCGAGCCGACTGATCCGTCCGTCTTCGAGTTCGAAGAAGTCCGCAAACTCGAACAGCGTCGTTCCGTCACTGGTCACGCGGCCGCGGACCGCGACGCGGTCGTCCCCGACGACCATCGACTCGACATCGTGGCTGGTGTCCGGATTCGGCCGCCCGTCGCGCATGAACGCAACGAACGCGTCGCGGTCCTCGAACGTGCGGTCGGGACGGCGCTGTGAGAACGTCGGTAAGAGCACCGCCTCGAGCGCAGCATAGTCGTGCTCGTCGAGCGCGTCGTAGTACCGACGGACGAGAGCGCGGCCGTCGTCCGTCGCGGCGTCCGTCCCGTCCGACTCCGTATCCATATCACCGCATTCGTCGCCACCGACAAAAGCGTACGACCCGGTCCCGAACCGTGTGCTTTTCTCGCGGCCGTTCCTATCCCCTCGCGTGGAGTGTCACGTCTACTACGAGGGCGACGACGACCCCGACAAGTGCACCGCGCGTCGCCTCGAGAAGTTCGACAAGGCGACCCTCTATCGGTCGATGGGGCAGGTTCCCTACGGGATCGTGCTCAATCCCCACGCCGAGCAGGCGCTGTCACCGGCCGACGCCGACGACGGACTGGGGACGCTGGTCGCCCTCGACTGTTCGTGGGAGTCCGCCGAAGCCGCGTCGTTCAAGATGCGCGGCGTCCACCGGGCACTTCCCTTTCTCGTCGCCGCCAATCCGATCAACTACGGCCGTCCGTTCCAGTTGACGACCGTCGAAGCTCTCGCCGGCGCGGCCTGTATCCTCGGCGAATGGGACCTCGCTGAGGATTTGCTCGAGCCGTTCCGATGGGGCGAGACCTTCCTGACGCTCAACGAGGAACCGCTGCGCCGGTATAGCGAGTGTACAGACTCGAGCGAGGTCGTCGCGGTGCAGGACGATTATCTGGCCGACGAGGAGTGATACATCGGTTGTCAGTCGAATCCGGTTCGGAACGGTAATCACAGCGATTAAATGCACCACGAGCAAAGGCCGGGTATGGCCAGTTTCGACGCCGCCGAGAAACGGATGCTCGAGAAGATGATCTGCATGCGCTGTAACGCTCGCAACGCCAAGGACGCCAAGCGCTGCCGCAAGTGCGGCTACAAGAAGCTTCGCCCCAAGGCGAAGGAAGCGCGCGCGGCATAATCGAGCGAGCAGTTTTCCCAACTGTCCTACTCGGCCAGAGCTACAGCACCCGGTACGCACAGCGTTAGCTTTCCGGACAGTTCTCGAACCCTCGTTAAAACCGCTCGCGGTTACTCGTCGGGATACTTCGGCTCTCGCTTTTCGGCCCGCTCGAGTGCTGTCTCCACCACGTCACGTACGTCGCCGTGGAAGACGCCGCCGTGGCCCGCGTACATGTGCTCGACACCGTCCGGCATGCGCTCGAGGAGGTCCTGGATACTCTGAATCAGCCGCTCGCGGGACTGGCCGGCCATGTCGGTGCGGCCGAAGCTCCCGTAGTCGAACGCGCCGTCGTCGTGGACGACCACGTCGCCGGAGAACAGCGACGACTCTGAGACGAAGGAAACGTGGTCGTCGGCGTGGCCCGGCGTGTAGACGACCTCGAACTCCTCGTCGCCGATTGCGACCGTGTCGCCGTCATCGATCGCGTGGGTGCGCGTTGGGTGGTCGGCATAGGCGTACACGTCGGGGTCGAAGGCCTCCACGACAGCCTCGAGTTGAGCGACGTGGTCGCCGTGCTGGTGGGTCATGACGACGGCCTCGAGCTCGTCGGTGTGTTCACGAATCTCGTCGACGACGCCCTCCATCGCACTGGCGTCGACCAGCGTGGGCCGGTCGCCGACGGCCAGGTAGGCGTTGCAGGTGAACGTCTCCGCGTCCTCGGTGACGTGGTGAATTTCCATACACGGGTCGTCGACGGCCGGGGGCAAAAACGGTATCATCGATGATCGATCCGTGTCGTCCGGCGGCTCCTCGATCAGCCCCTCATATGACGAAGTTCTTATATTCGATGTCGGGACGGGTGGCATTGGGCCGCCTCCGGACGGTCCCGTGGACTTGGAGACCCCTAATAAACCAGTGACCACTGAATTTTTCAACCCGAATCGCATAGTGGACACTGTATGGGATTCGGGAGCTACGACGAATCCGAGCAGCAGGAGGTAGACGCTGATTTTGACGACGATGACGCAGTCAAGTCGGGAGCGAACAGTCACGACGGAACCATCGAGTTCGAAAACGGCGCGTCAAGCGACGAATTACTCGACCGTCTCAAAGAAATCAAAGACGAAGACGACACCTGATGAAATCCGGGGTGCGGGCGCTGGGCATCGCCGAATCGTACCGCGGCGATCGGGGCCGAAGCACGCTCGCCGGTGCCGTCGTTCGTGCCGATCGCGTCTGTGACGGACTCGCGTACAGTTCCTGCCGTATCGGTGGCACCGACGCAACCGATGCCGTTCTCGGGCTGCTAGACGACCTCGAGCGACCGGACATACGGTACGTCCTGCTTGGCGCTGTCGCCCCCGCGTGGTACAACCTTCTCGACCTGTCACGGATTCACGAGACAGCCGAACGACCAGTGATCGCCGTCACCTTCGAGGCAAGCGACGGACTCGCGGCCGGCCTCCGTGAGGCGTTTTCCGGCCCCGAACTCGAGGCACGTCTCGAGACTTACCGGGCACTGCCCGAGCGACGGGAACTGTCGCTCGACAGCGACACTGTGTACGTCAGAGCCGTCGGCCTCGAGTCCGACGAGGCAGCCGAGATCGTCCGGGCCTTTACGCCCGCGGGTGGCCGTCCGGAGCCGATCCGCGTCGCACGGCTGGCGGCTCGCGCGGCTGATTCGTACGCTCGTTCGGGTGCGCATTCGGAGTGACTGGCACGTGCGTCCCGAAAGACGTAGGAGGCGACCGCCTGAGCCATCAGTATGGGCGAGATGGAAGACCTCCGTGTCACGGAGTGTACGCGCTGTCCAGCGTTAGTCGAGTCACGGAGTCAGATCGTCAACGGTGTCGGTCCCGAGGACGCTGACCTCCTGTTCGTCGGCGAAGGACCTGGAGCCAATGAAGACCAGCAGGGTGAGCCGTTCGTCGGCCGCAGCGGCTCCGTCCTCGACGACGGCCTCCGAACCGTCGGCCTCGCACGCGCCGACGTCCGGATCACCAACTGTGTGCGCTGTCGGCCGCCCGAGAATCGGGATCCGACGACCGAGGAACTCGAGCACTGCCGGGGCTATCTCGAGCGCGAGATCGACCGGCTCGATCCCGAGGTGATCGTCACGCTGGGGAAAGTGCCGAGC
Organism: Haloarchaeobius amylolyticus; assembly: GCF_042678045.1. Classification (GTDB taxonomy): domain Archaea; phylum Halobacteriota; class Halobacteria; order Halobacteriales; family Natrialbaceae; genus Natrinema; species Natrinema amylolyticus_A. Next base: position 322,244 of record NZ_JBHUDI010000003.1, on the reverse strand, counting down.
GAACACCTGCTAGAGCGGTCGGTCGCAGTCACCAAGGAGGCCGGCTCGCTCGAGGAGGTCCGAATCGGCGACACGCCGCGACGAGTGCTGCTCTGTGTCCACCCAGCAGCGACGCTGTACGACCGCAGTCAGGAGGAGACGTTCGAGAACGCACTCCAGCGGGCGGCAGAACTCGCGGGTGTCGCCGACAGCGAGAGTGGTCAAACGCGACTCGATGGCTTTTGAACCGCACTGATCTCACTCGAGGTGCGGTGACAAAGCTCCGACCGGGAACCTAGAACGCGTCGGTTTCGACGGTGACGTCGGCGTGAAGTTCTTCGCGAAGCGCCGCGTGGACGTGACAGAGCTCTTCGCCCCGGGCGACTAATTCGTCGGGGTCGTCGACGTCAGCTTCGACGCGCAGCGTGAACGCGATCGACTCCAGGTCGTCCTCGTCGTCGAGCGTCGCCGTCGCGTCGATCTCCATACGGCCGAGATCGCCCACGCCGGCCTTCCGTGCGCCGAGGCGGACGGCAGGCAGGAAACACGACGCGTAGTCGGCGACGAGTACCGCGTTCGGGTTCGGCCCCGTCTTTTCCATGGGGTCGATCTCGAGTTCGAAGTCGCCGATGAGACTCCGTGTGTCGAATCCATCGTCATTGATCGTTGTCAGGGAAACGTCGTCCATCTCTATATTGTGCGATATTCACCATATAGATAAATGCCTTGTGAATCGCCTGGCGAGGTGTAAATTAGAACACACTGCATATGTGGGGTGGAGAGCTGAGGAATCTGGGAAGACGCTGCAGGCGGTAGTCGATACCTTCAAATGTGGTTGTGCCTACTGACTACTATATTAGGTGTGTATGAGTAATGTAGAACGGACCACAGACGACACGTGGTCACGGATCTCGACCATGGTCGAATTCTTCGGGCCACAGTGGTTCGGGTCGACGATGGGGACGGGCGTGCTTGGTATCGCGCTAGCGCTGGTTGCAGCACGGACCGATCTCGCTCCCGTCGCGACGCTCGCCGTCGTGTTCGTCGGCCTGACAGCGGTCGCGACGGTCGCCTACCTGATTCCGTGGTGCTTGCGGCTCGTTTTCTATCCCGATCGGGTGTGGGCCGACCTGACCCACCCGATCCGGAGCCAGTTCTTCCCGACGATGCCGATCACGTTGATCGTGCTCGGCGTCGGCATCGCTCAGACGATGGGGAACGCCGTGCCAGCGGCGACGCTGCGATCGCTACTGACAGCTCTGTTTGTCTCCGGAAGCGCCGGCATCTTCGGGTTTGGCCTGCTGTTGGTCACGCTCATGTTCACCAATGACCGGATCGGTCCCGACGACGGCGTCTTCGCGTGGTACATCCCACCGGTGTCCCACCTCGTGATTCCGCTGCTTGGCTTCCTGCTCGCCAGTGAGTACTACGCCGGTACGCTCGCCGGGCAGGCGATTTTCACCGTCTCGGTGGTCGCCCTCGGCGTGGGGACTTTCCTGTTCCTGTTTTTCGGCTCGATCGTCCTCTACCGGTATGCCTACGAGACGCTGCCCCACGAGAAACTCGCCCCGACGTTCGCTATCGGACTCGCCCCGACGTCCGTCCTCGTCATCGATCTCGCGCGACTCACCCACGCGTTACAGGCCGGCGTCGGCTTCGACATCGCGGTCGCACCGCTGGTGCCGCTGCTGAAGCTGCTGGCGCTGTTGCTGTGGGGCTTTTCGGCCTGGTGGTTCGTCCTGACGGGCGCGCTCGTCGGCTACTACGTTACGCGTCGGACGCACCCGTTCTTCTTCACGTGGTGGGCCTACACCTTCCCGATCGGTGCGTTCGCCGTCTCGGCCGACGTGCTCGCGACCTTCCTCGGCGTCGCCGTCTTCGGTCACGTCCTGATCGGGGTGACGGCGCTGCTGCTGGTCATCTGGACGATTACTGCCGGACAGACCTGGCGGCTCGTCGCCCGTGGCCGTGCGTTCACGGCCGATTGACACCTGTCAGCCGCCGTGTTGTCGATACCAGACGTGGGACCCGATCGGTGACTCGTCGTCCGCGAGGTCGAGCCGTCGCAACACCAGCTCCCGGATAGCAGTCGTGACGACGAGTTCGATCGTCTCGCCGGCGGCGGTTCGGACCTCGAAGACGCAGTGGCCGTCCCGGTCGGTAATCGACTCGATCGTGCCGACGGACCAGCGCTCGAGGTCGTGTGTCGGTTTCCGGGCGTGGATTCGGTCGTGAGTCATGGTCGTACGGACGGGTGACGATCAGTAGTCGCCAAGCACACCGAGGCGTCGCGCCCGGCGGGTCGCATACTGGAAGACGACATACCCAAGCGCCAGATAGCCGGCCGCAGTGACGAACAACAACGCGAGATCGAACGCTGTGAACTCCCAGAGACGGATACCGTCGACCATCGCTCGCTGAAGGAGGGCGCTGCCGTGGGCAAGCGGGAGCACCTGCATCCACCCGAGGTCGAACGCGGGAGCGGAAATGAGAACGATGAACCCGAACTGGAGGAGGTTCAGCCAGTTGCCGATCTGTTTGTAGAGCACCGTCACCCCACCGGCTGCGAGTCCGAGTCCGAGCACCGAGACGATGCTGAGCGTCGCGACGACGACAATCGTGAGCAGGTTCAGTTGGAGCGTCGTGCCGGTGAGAAGAATCATCACGACCAGAATGACCGTTGAAATAATGAACGTCCGGACGATCTTCGCGACGCCTTTCAACAGCGCCACAGGTGCGAACCCGAACGGCGTCATCACGTGGCGCTCGAGGGTTCCCCACTGGACCTCGCTCGCGATGTCGTTCGAGATCGAGGAGTACGCGCCCACCGACAGCGTCCACAGGAAGTAGCCGACGATGATCCCCTCGATCGAATCGGTCAACGATTGTCCGGCGATCATCTGTCCGCCATAGAAGAGGACGCCAAAGAAGAACACCGAGATGACGATGCCGCCGATCGCGTTGGCGGGATAGCGGACGAAGATCAGAAACTCGCGGTAGAGTACTGCCCGCGCGAGGTGATAGTAACCGGCCGGCTGCGGCGTTTCATCCGTTCCCTGCTGGCTGGCCATTATCGGTCCCTCCCGGCCGTCAAGTCGACGAAGACGTCCTCGAGATCCGGTTCGATCGTCCGGACGCGCTCGAGGGAGACGTCTTCGGCGCGGAGCTGGGCCAACAGCGCGTACAGCCCATCGCTGTCCGTCGTCACGGTGATCCGGTGCCCTCGCTCGCGCGGTTCGACGCCGATCGTCTCGAAGCGCTCCTCGAGGCTCGAGACGATGGCCGAATCGAGATCCCGACTCGTAATCTCGATGGAGTGCAAATCGGTGCCTGACAGCAGCGCGTCGACGGTGTTGTCCGCGATGATCTCGCCGGTGGACATAATGAGGACGCGGTCACACACCGTCTCGACGACGTCCATGTCGTGGCTGCTGAGCACGACGGTGAGTGCTTCTTCCTCGACGAGGCGTCGCAGTTCCCGCTGGAGCGTTCGCGAACTCTCGATATCCAGTCCAAGGGTCGGCTCGTCGAGGAACACAACCTCGGCACCGCCAGCGAGGACGCTGGCCAACGAGACTTTTTGTTTCATCCCTCGCGACAACTCACGAACGGGAACGTCTGCTTTCTCCGCAAGTCCCAACTGTGTCAGAAGCCGCTCGTGGCGCTCGCGAACCGAATCCGGGTCGACGCCGCTGATCGTCGCGAAGTACCGGAGGTTCTCCCTGACGGTCAACCGCCAGTAGTCGTTCCGGGCTCCCTCGAGCATCGCATCAACGTGCGCGTACGCGTCTCGAGGGCGTTCATAGACATCGACGCCGCCGATTCGAACGGACCCCTCGTCCGGAAGCACCATGCCCAGAATCGACTTGATGAGCGTCGTTTTTCCGGCGCCGTTCGGTCCCAACAGACCGACAATCGAGCCGGTTTCGATGTCGAAGGAAACGTCGTCGACGGCGATAACGGACTCCGGTCCGTCGCCGAAGCGCTTTCGCAGACCAGTAACGGAAACAGCGATGCCGCTGTCCTCCGTAAAGGGTGTGTCAGCACGGGAAGAGCGGTCCGACAGCGGATCGGTTCCCTCGCTGCGGGTCCCTTCGTCGAGCGACAGTCGATCGGCAGCGCTCACGGCCGATCGGTCACCGAGACGGTGATCGACGGACTCACCGTTTGGCTGCCGCTCGTTTTCCCGCGCGGTCACGAGCGCTATTTAAGTACCCAAGCTACAAAAGTGCGAGGCCAACGCCTCCGACAGCAATCGCTACGGGTTTAGGGTGGCTGCTGTACGAACGGCCCCGTTGGGACGGGTACTGTCGGCAACGACAGGCCTCCGTTCCCCGCCAAGAGACATAGATCTCTCCTAAGTAAACTACCCCGCCCTACTCGCTCCCTCCCGCCTTGCGGCGGTCGGTCACTCCTTGAGGACGGGGCTTTACCGCAACGACATTGTGCCCCGCGACCCCATGCAAGGACGCGATCCGGCTTCCTCTTCCCGTCCTGCCGTCGGCATGGGCGCGTTTTTGACACCTCCCACTTCGACCGACGGCGAGGATTGTCCCGCCGATTTAATTCCCGGTGTCCTCGCGCTCTCTCCCCAAGCGGGGAACGGGACTTCAACCCGTTCGCGGTCGTCGTTCCCGAGTTCAGGATGCGGTACTCCCGCACCACGGGTGCCAGTTTACTGGTGGCACCTCCCGACCCCGACGTGTGCGAGGACGGCAGTACTACGAGATACGTCGTGGGTGCTGTTAAATCTCTGCGAACGCGCTTCCTCTCCGCCCTCCCGCTCGCTTCGCTCGCGCTTGAGGACGGAGGCTCCGCGCTGCCGCGTGCTGAACGACGCTCTGGTTTCTCGGTTCGGTCGGTCTCAGAGGTCCTCGAGCCACCCGAAGGACACGTCTTCGTCGTCGATCGAGCCGACGTAGGGTTTCACGTCGATGACGGGCGTTCCATCGACGAGGTCGAGTCCCTTGACGTGCAGCGTCGTCCCGTCGCGCTCGAGCAACTCGACGGTCGTCTGGGCGAGCGGGTTCGGTCGGTGGGGACTCCGCGTCGCGAAGGTGCCGACCTCGAGGTCGTCGGCGTGTGGCGGTCGCGCGGTCGAGCGGTAGTCGTCGATCTCGTCCAAGTGGGCGAAGACGACGATGTGTGAGAAGTCGTCGATGCCCTCGAGGCCGTCCTCGTAGTCGTCCTCGAGGACGATTTCGCCGGTCGTCTCGTCGACTGCGTCGTGGTCGACGTCCGTGGGGGAGTCGTACGGTGAGCGAACGTGTCCGATTGGAGTGAACGTGATGGTCATGGATGTCGTGTATCTGTGAGTGAAGTGGGTTAGTGTGCGTGCGATTCAGGAGGATGGCCTCTCTTCGAAACCGAAAGCACCGCGGCGGCTGCGACGAGTGGGAACACTGCGAGCACGCCGAACAGTAGCGAGTAAGAACTGCTCGAGAGGACCCAGCCGGCCAGCGAGGCACCGAGCGCGCCGATCCCGAAGTTGACTGTAAAGACGAGCCCGAAGCCGATGCCTTGTCCCGCGTCGGGGGTGTGTTTCGCGACGAGTGATGATTGGAGCGGCGCGAGGGTAAAGAGGAGGGCACCGAAGACGAGTCCGACCCCGATGACGGCGGTCCCGGAGAGCCCGCCGAGGGCGAGCAGGGCGAGACTCGTCGCGGCGAAGACGCCGAGTAGGACGCGCTCGATTTCGAACCGTTCGCCGAGGTGACCGCCGACGATCTGGCCGACCGAGCCGGTCAGCAGGATCAGCGAGTAGAGCCACTGTCCGGCACCGACGGATGCCCCGGCGAGATCCAGACTTGGCAGCGACGACAGCGTGTCGATGAACTGCGGGAGGAAGGTCAGCGTGCCACGGTAATAGATCCCCGCGAACACGTAGACGGCGATGATCCCGAGGAAGACGGGGGTAATGAGCGTACGGAGCTGGCTAAGGACGTCGCCGATCGAGTGCCCCGATGCCGTGTGATCGTTCGAATCTGAGGGGCCGCGAAACGCAAAGAGCACGCCGAACCCCAGCAGTGGGACCGCGAGCAGTCCAAGCACGGTCCGCCAGTCGCTGACCGCGAGTCCGGCGGTGATGAGCAGGGGTCCGATGCCGATTCCGAGGTTCGCGCCGATGCCGTGGTACGCAAAGCCCTTGCTCGGTGCCTCCGCCTCGCGGCTGATGAAGGCGAGCGCCGGCGGATGGTAGAACCCGGCACCGACGCCTGCCAGCGCGACCACGACTGCCAACGCCGCAAACGAATCGATGAACGGAACGGTCAGGAACACCCCACCGGTCAACAGCAAGAAGCCGGTGATCACCGTGTCCGCACCGAATCGATCGCTGAGAATGCCAGAGGGAAGCGCCATGGCTCCGTACAGCCCAGTCATGAGCGTGACGAGCAGTCCCAGCTCGTACGTCGTCACCTGAAACTCGGTGATCCAGATGGGGATAAACAGCGGAATCGAGAGGATAACGAGGTGATCGAGTGCGTGTGCACCCGTCGTATAGCCAATGAGCCGCTGGTCCGCTGCCGGGACGCCACGCGCGTCAAAGAGGTCTCGTATCGTGTGTCTAAGCCGCATTAGTCTTGTATTCGTCACGCAATTATTATTCGGCACCCAATTGTTAATAGCGCCTTCGGTATCGGAGACAGATGCTGTCTCCGAAAGTCGTCGATTCCTGCACCAGAATGGCTTCTTGCGGCAATTACTGAACTCGAGAGTGCCGTGAGTGAACACGTACTGGTACTGTGTGGCCAACGATAGCATCGATCCCTTCGCATCAGGTTACCTCTAGCATTTACAATAGTGGGCAATACTTCAGTAGGTGCGAGAGGGGCACACCGTCGATAGCAGTTGACCGGTAGCCCTGGCTTCGGACATCTCGAGGTCACCCCGTGAGGACGATTGCCCGAATGGTAATTCACTTCAACGGGCCACACCGAGTAGACGTATGAGCACCGTCTCGTCTCCACCGGAGGAAACGCTCGCCTCCGTCGTCATCGTCGACTACGGGCTGGGAAACCTCCGTAGCGTCACTCGCGGCCTCGAGCGTGCGGGTGCCGACGTCGAAATCACCGACGATCCTGCCGCCTTTGCCGCGGCCGACGGCGTCGTCCTGCCGGGCGTCGGCGCGTTCCGCGAGGGCGTCGAGAACGCCGATCCACTTCGCGAAGACCTCCTCGCGGTCGCCGAGAGTGGCACACCGCTCTTTGGAATCTGCCTCGGCATGCAGATGCTGCTCACGACGAGCGAAGAGGGCGAAACTGACGGCGAGTCGGCCGTCCAGGGACTGGACCTGATTCCCGGAACCAACGTCCGGTTCGCCGAGGGCCAGAAGGTCCCCCACATGGGCTGGAACGAACTCGAGGTTCAGCGCGACCACCCGCTCATCGAAGGTATCGATGGACAGTACGCCTACTTCGTCCACTCCTACTACGCGGCTCCCGACGACGAGAACGCAGTCGTCGCGACGACGGACTACGAACGGGAGTTCCCCTCGATCGTCGCGAACGATGATGGCAACGTCTTCGGCACGCAGTTCCACCCCGAGAAGAGCGGCGAAACGGGACTACAGATCCTGCGGAACTTCGTCGAAATCTGCGCCGAGGAGTAATTCCATCGCGGATCCCATTCGTTCTGACTCGATGGTTTCCGACCAGAGTAGCGACGCGAGCGGGAGTGACCAATGACACGAGCAGCGAAGTTGAGCGGATAGAAGAGACACACCCCGCGGTGCCGCTGTAAGACGGCAGAATAGCGACTCTATTGGACGATCTCCGTGGAACAGTTTTGATCGAGTAGAACGGTGAGTTCGGTCACTCTGACGAACTGCTTGAAAGGCGGTATCGTTAAATATGACTGGTGTGTCATCGTCCATTGAGTGTTTTGAACGCGGTCGCGTTCGATCGGTTTCGAACGCGGAACTGCCGCTCGAACCGATAAAGTCGGTTGCAGCCCGTTCTCGCTGTTCGCCTGGTCTGACTGCAGACTCTCTCATTCGCTCGATCCTTGCTTCCGAACCCCCGTTTCCAGTGACCCGAAACAACCAGGCGCTTACAGCGGCATCGTGGGGTGTGTGCCTCCGTTATACAGCGGCACTGCGGGGTAGAAAACGACCGAAACGGTCCCTGTGACATCCTCCGCGCCGTAAACGGAGAGGGATCGGAGATCCCTCAAGCAGTCGGGCAAAGCCCGACGACGGCGCGGCTTCCCGTACCGCGGGTGGGATATTTGCTGGTCTACGACACGACCTGTTCTCTCGTCTGAAACGTCCCGCTCTCGCGGTCGAACAGGTGTACCGATGGCTGTGCCACACAGCCGTTACTCCTATCCTCACCGTGAGGACTCGGAGTTATCTTCTGGCGCATGTTCTCCGCTCCGTTACAATCCGCGTTGGCTACCAACTCACACGACTCACAGACGTACAGGCCACGTTCGACACGGTTCGACTTCGTCGCATCGCCACAGTGCGAGCAGGTCTTACTGGTATCCCACTCGTTCTCCTTCAGCACCTCGACGCCACGAATCTCGCCTTTGTATGCGAGGTACTGGCAGATGCGGTCAAACGCCCACGAGTGCAACTTCTTGTTCCCCGTTTTCCCCCAGTCGGACTCTCGAACGTCTTCGGGCCAACTCACTGCGAGCGTGCCAACACCGCGTTCGACACATTCGGTGATGATGGTGTCCGTGAGAACGTGGTAAAAATGCGTCTCGCGGTCTGCGAGTTTCCGACGCGCCCGCATCGACTTCTCTGACGGGCCGTTCTCACCTTCGGTGTCGTACTCGGCCCGGGTGAAGTAGTGCTTGTCCTGTTTGAGCGAGTTTCCGGGGTACAGGACGTATTCGTTGGGGAAGGCGACCGTGGCGATATTCGTGATGCCGAGGTCGATGCCTGCTACCCCGTCGCCTGCCGAGTCGCTGGTTTCGAGGTCGACTTTGCAGACGAAGTGTAGTTCCCACTCGTCACCGTTCCAGACGGCGCGAACGTTCTGCACTCGGGTGACTTCTGAGAGGTTGACATCTGGCCGGGTCTGGTACTCACAGAGGATGAAGTCCGACCAATTCTCTTTCAGGTTCGACCCTTTCGAGAGTCGGACACGGTTGTTCTCGGGATCGTGTTTGAAGCCGTCTGCTTTGAACGTGACCGTACTGCGCGGTCGTTCGCCACCGTGTTTGCGGTAGCCGGGCGGATTCGCCGTCTCGTCGTTCTGTCGTAGATCGAACCACGACTGGAAAGCGTCAGAGAGTTCTTCGATGACTTTCTGACTGGATTGTGCATTCAGGTCTTTCCAGCACGCTTGATTCTTCATGTATGCCTTCAGTGCCCCTTCATCGGGTACCTCGCCGATTTCATCCCAAATGCGGTCGGCTGTCCAGCGTGCAACGTTCCAGATCTTCGAGGCGGCGTCTCCGAGCAAATCCAGGTCATCGCAGACCTGTCGCTGGTTCTGAATGGAACCAACATAGCTGCGAGTAACCTGAATCGCCATACATAGCCTATATAGACAATCCAACTTAGCGGTGTGGATTCACGTTGAATATCCAGCCTGCCATCGACTGTGGATTGTGTACCCGAGTGACGCGATTCACGCCCGGCGTAAACGCCGGGATTCTCTCGCTGTTCAAAGATAGAAACTCTTTTGCAACTCTACAGGCGAAATTCGGTACTCGACCGCGGGCGAGTTCATCCGGCTATCTTCTCGGGCGCGGACTGATCGCTCGCGATACAGCGGCACCGAGGGGTGTCCGTCGGGAGACTTCCGCGTCGATTACAGCGGAACTCCGGGGTCACGTTTCATAGATACAGCGGCACCGAGGGGTGCATTTTCTCCCGTTTAGTACCTCAAAGTGCGAAATAATGCGTATACAGCGGCACTGCGGTTCGAACAGGTTAAGTGCTCTCCGCGGAATATCTCCGATAACTGAATGCCTGACTCGATGGATTACTTCGGCAGCGAAAACGAGATCTTCAGGAACAAGGAACTCCTGCAAGTCTCGCACCTCCCCGATGGCGACCGGATCATCGGTCGTGAGGACGAACTGACGGACCTCGCGAACGCGATCAAGCCGGCCACACGCGGGAACACACCCAACAACGTCCTCGTCTACGGGAAGACGGGAACCGGGAAGTCCCTCTGTTCGAAATTCATCACCAACCAGGCCATCGAGCGTGCGAAGGGCAACGACATCTCGATCGGCGTCGCCTATGTCGACTGCCTGCAAGAGTCGACGGAAACACAGGCCGTCCAGTCGGCTGGCCATCAACTCAACGACCAGGCGGCAACGGATATCTCGATTCCTCACTCGGGGCTGAGCACCTCGGAGTACTATCGCCGGCTCTGGCGGATCGTCGATAGTCGATACGATGTCGCGCTGATCATTCTAGATGAAGTGGACAAGATCGAAGACGACGACATCCTGATGCAGCTCTCGCGGGCGGTCGAATCCGGCAAACTCACCGAGAGTACGATCGGCGTCATCGGCATCTCGAACAAGGTTCGCTACAAGGACTCGCTGGACGAGCGAATCAAATCCAGCCTCTGCGAACGGGAGTACGTCTTCTCGCCGTACGACGCGACCCAGATCCGTGAGATTCTGCGATCGCGTTCGGACGCGTTCCACGAGGGCGTCCTCGAGGATGGCGTCATTCCCCGCGTGGCCGCACTCGCTGCCCGTGAACACGGCGACGCCCGGAAGGCGATCGATATTCTTCGCTTTGCCGGCGAAATCGCCGAGGAGAGTGACCACGAGTCCGTGACAGAGGACTGCGTCGATCACGCCCACGAACGCGAGGAGACGAGTCGGCTCGCCGAACTCATTTCCAAGAGCCCGAGTCACGCGAAGTTGGTCCTCGAAGCAATGGCGCTACTCACCCAGCAGAAGGAAGGCGATAACGCGCCGGTGACGACGAACGAGGCCTACGACCTCTACAAGCGACTCTGCGAGCGCGATGAGTCCGACCACCTGAAACTCCGGCGCGTCCGCGACATCCTCTCGGAACTCGAGTTCCTCTCGATCATCGAGCAGGAACGCAAGTGGGCCGGACGGGGAAAAGGTAATTATATGGAGAATCGGCTGATCGACGATCCGACGGTTATCATTGCCGCCTGTAACGAGTCCGAATGACATCCTTCTCGGCGTAAACGCCGAGGTTTCCCGAGTCAAGCGAGTAGTGTGGTCAGCGATTCACTGGGCGGGAGGCTGCTTTCACAGGAACTCGCGCACGTCCGAGTACCACATATCGTGGTAGTCGACGTGCCCTACCCGCCGTGCGATCGCGACAGCGAGCGAGTGCCAGCAGCGTTCGGTCGGGTCGTCGTCGTCCAGATTGTACTCGCTATCCTTGCAGGTACAGTTCCCGTCCTCGACGATGTACTCGTCGTCGTAGCCGACGACGATCGTAAAATCGCGGTAAGCTTTCACCCGATTTTCGCCCACCGCTTCGATGGCGCGAGCGCCGCGGTCGCCGTGAATCCGCGTGATCTGACCGACGATCTCGGGCGTGAGCTCGCCGGCCTCCTCGAGAGCCGCTTGCCATCGCTCGACGGGATCTGCCTTCGACACGTCCGAAACTGTGCGCCCAACTGTAAAATCGGTTTGGTTGTCCGTCCAGCGCGGCCGCTCGAGACCACACCGTTTTTCGCTCGCTACCGACGAGACGTGGTATGCGCGTCACCGAGGGCGGGGTCGAACTCGAGGTGCCCGGCGAACAGACCGAGGGCATCGAGGAGGCGGTCTTCTACAACCCGCGACAGGAGTTGAACCGGGATCTGACGATCGCGACGCTGCGGGCTTACCGGGAGCGCGAGGAGCGCGCCACGTCGTATCTGGACGCGATGACTGCAAGCGGCGTCCGCGGCGTGCGGGCAGCAGCCGACGGCTGGGACGTCACCTGCTGTGATGTCGACGAACAGGCAGTCGACCTGGCGCGGGAGAACCTCGAGCGAAACGACTGCGAGGCAAGGGTCGAACACCGCAACGTCAATGCCCTGATGCACGAGGAGCCGTTCGACGTGATCGATCTCGACCCCTACGGAACGCCGATGCCCTTCGCCGATGCCGCGTTCGCCAACTGCCGGGATCTCGTCTGTGTCACCGCGACCGACACCGCGCCGCTGTGTGGGGCCCATTTCAACAGCGGCGTCCGCTCGTACTCGGCGGTGCCGCGAAACACGGACTATCACGCCGAGATGGGCGTCCGCGTACTCATCTCCGCGCTCGCGCGCAGTGCCGCCCGCTTCGACGTCGGTGTCGAGCCGATCCTGACCCACGCGACCAGCCACTACGTCCGGACGTACCTCGAGCTCGAGCACAAGGCCACGTCGGCCGACGCCGCGATCGACGAATTAGGCCATCTTTACCACTGTGAAGACTGTCTCTACCGCGAGGCCGACCCCGGGCTGATCGCTGATCCGCTCGAGACGTGTCCTCACTGCGACGGGAATCGCATGCTCACCGCCGGGCCGGTCTGGCTCGGCCCCGTTCAGGACCCGGACTTCATCGCCGCTGTCCGGGACGAAATCCCCTATACGTTCGGCACCGCGCCACAGGCGCGCGAGCTCTGTGACACGCTCGCGGCGGAACTCGACGTGCCAACCCACTACGACCAGCACAAACTCTGTCGGAACTGGGGGCTGCCCGCCAACGCGATGGACGACTTCCTCGCCGACCTCCGTGACGCCGGCTACGAGGCCTCGAGGGCCCACTACGGCGGGACGACGTTCAAGACGGACGCCGACGTGGGCGAGATCCGCGCGGCGACCGAGGACAGTCTCGAGTAACTCGAGAACGGAGCCGGTCGAAGCGAGCGACTACCGGACCGACGGCCTCGCCAGCCCGACACCGCCGGCGCACAGGCGCTAAATAACAGCTATCTGGCTATTCTGTGCCGTGTAATTACATATCTGTGTCTGGCTCGAAAGAGGTGGTGTGACCGACTACGGACGGGTGGTTGAGATAGTGAGGCGAGCCGTTCGGCTCGCGAGGGGTGAACAGTTGACGCTGCTGGCCGCGGGCGTCGCGTTCTACGGCTTTTTATCGCTCGTGCCGCTCGTCCTACTATCGCTTGGGATCGCAGCGTCGATCGGCGGCCAGGATCTTGCGGCGCGGCTCTCCGCGGCGGCCAGCGATGTCCTCACGCCGTCGGCCCGGGAGGTGCTCGCCGAGACGCTCGTCGACGAGACCGGGCGACAGGGCGCGACCGTCGCTGGCATCCTCGGCCTACTGTGGGGCTCGAGCCGAGTCCTGCGCGGTCTCGATCGGGCCTTCTCCCGGGTGTACGGAACGGTGGGATCGAAGTCGGTGCTTGATACGATCTGGGACGCGACGATCGTCTCGATCGGTATCTCGCTGGGGCTGCTCGCGGTCGGTATCCTCGAGTTCGTGATCCGGTTCGTGCCGGGATTCAGGCTGGCGATCGTCGGCCAACTGTTCGTCGTGGTCGGCCTGATCGCGACGTTTCTGCCGCTGTACGTCGTCTTTCCGGACAGCGACGTCGGGGTTCGCGAGGCGTTACCGGGAACACTCGTCGCAGCCATCGGCTGGTTCGCGGTCAGTCACATGTTCTCCGTCTACCCCAACCTCGTCACCGGCTACACGATCTACGGCGCGCTGGGTGCCGTCTTTCTCGTGCTCGTCTGGCTGTACGTCGGCGCGATCATCCTCGTCTTCGGAGCGGTAATCAACGCGACCCTAGCCGACCGTGAAGTGGATCGGCAGCTACAAAGTCCCCGCGGACGACAGGTCTCGACAGAAGCGATGACCGACGACGCCACGGGTGCCGACGAGGGGGCGACCGAGGACCGCGCCAGCAACCGCGCGAGCGCCCGGACACACGACCGCGCGGACGATCCCGAAGTACTGCGCGAGGAAATCGAGCGGCTGCGCGATCGCGTCGAAACCTTCGAGGACGATGTCGAGGACCGCACCGTCAGGAAGGAGTCCCTCGAGAGCGAGCTCAAACGCTACGTCCGTCGCCGCGTTCGGCGCGGCCACGCCCGCGACTGGGGGCCATACATCGTCTTGCTATACGGGACCGCGATGTCGATCGCGGCGTTTTACTTCCTCACGGGCCCGTGGGCGATCCTGTCGCTGCTGGTCGTCTGGACCTCGACGCTCGGCGTCTACGTGCTGATGGTCCTCTTTGGATTCGGCATCTCCATACTCGACGTACCCGGCCGCCTTCGCGATGCGATCGGCGAACGGCGCTCGTAAACTACCCCACCCTACTCCCTCGGCGCTCCGCGCCTCGGTCCTTGAGGGTGGGGCTTTGATGTGGACTCCCGACGATTAATCGCCAGCAACAGGCTGGTGACTCTTGCCGGTCACCGTCCCACCATTTATACGCAGGTCTACTTCTGCGTCTCCGCCCCCCGACTTGGGCGAGGAACGGAGTTTGTGTGTTCGCTTCCGAGCGTACCGTAGCCCGATGTTCTTTGCGCCGTTGTAGTCCGCGTTCACCTCGTACCCGCACTTCTGGCAACAGAAGCGTTCCCCGTGGCGATTGTCGTCGTGCGTGAACCCGCAGTCCGTTCGAGAACAGCGTTGGGACGTGTGGTTCGGCTCAACTTGCTCCACGGAGACACCGCGTTCTGGTGCCTTGTACTCGACGTACTTGTAGAGGCGTCGGAACGCCCATATGTGGTGCCACTTCGCGTGCGGAAGTCGCTCGCGTATGTCGGTTAGGTCCTCGAACACGATACCGTCGCAGCCGTGTTCGACGGCTTCGGTGACAAGTTCGTTGGCGACGGTGTGGATGTACTGTTTCCGCCACGCTTCTTCGCGTTTGCCGAGTCGAAGCAAAGCGTTGTGTGCGGCCTGCGTGCCTCGCTGTTGCATCTCACCACGTCGCTTCTCGAACTCGCGGCACCAGTGGTCGTAGTCGTCAGCTTGCCAGAAGCGCCCGGTTGAGGAGACGGCGAGACTGTTGACGCCGAGGTCGATACCGAGGACCGTTTGGTCGGGGTGCCCGGTATCTGCTGGAACCTCTGCGTCGTCGCCGTTAGATTCACAGCGCCGAGTAGAGATGTTGAGGTAGAACTCGTCGTTCACCGCGTCGTACCGGAGCGTACTCTCACGGAACTTGTAATCCTCGGAGAGAACGTACTGCTCGTAAGGCGTCGGGCTGTCTACCGGGAGGATGAACGACGGTTCGACCCGGCCCTCAACCGTTGCCAGCGACACCTTGTTTCGGTAGAAGGTCGCGCTCCGCGTGTCGTAGTCCATCGTTTCGGCAGTGAACGTCGGACAAGAGACGCGCTGTCCCTTTTTCCAGCGTTCGATAACGCCTTTGACGGCTTCAACGGCACGACGGATGGCGGCTTGGACGAGTTGGGCCTGTAACTCCGTCTCCTCTCGAAGTTCGGAGTAGAGCGCGTCCCGTACTTGCCGTTTGTTGGTCTTGCACTCGGTGTAGGAAGTGTCGGACCAACAGTAGTCGGCGGTGCGATTCGCGCAGTACAGGTATTGCTCGGCGGTTCGGTGGAGTGCGTCGCGTTGCTCGTCGGAAACGGCGAGTTTCACGACGGCGGTTCGGCGCACGTCCATACTTCAGAGAATTGGCAACGGTACTTATACGTTCGGGAGTCGGTCGGTCGCGGTATGCCAGTTTCGTCGTACCATATCGGTTTCCTCTCCGGCCTACTCGCTCCCTTCGCTACGCTTCGGTCGCTCCTTGAGGCCGGAGGCTCCACCTCGAATTACGCTGAATCCCCATCGAACGGCTTCGTCCAGCCACTGCTGTTGTTATTCTGCCAAATATCAGCCAGCGATTTCGCAGCCATTTACTCGAACCAGGCCTCCCATCGGTACCGTGGTGAGGCAACGCCCGCGAGTGACCATAGTTCGAACGCGTACGTGATCCCCGGACCATCGGCGTTGTCGCAAACGAGTGCGACGGTGCCGTTGAGCGCGACGGCCGTTCCATACCCCTTGGCGGCGTGCGATCTGTGTCCGTCGGTACTGTTGGCGTCCTTAGGGGTGAGAGTTGCCCGCCGGCGCCAGTTTTCCTCCATCCGCTCGTATGCGTATGCCGTTCCTCTCTTTTCGGGATCATAACGACCTGCATGACGAACGAGAGTTGGCGCAGTCGGACTCGACGACGCACTGACGGGACGATTCCGGCTGGCCAGTCGGAACCGTTGCTACTCCGAATTTCGCGCCCGTTTCGCGGCTCCTTCGAGCAGACTCACTGCCGCGTCAGGACAGTCCGGTTGACGAACCGTCGAACCCGATCCGTGTATGTCGCCGGCCGGTGAAGGTTACAGATGTGGCCGGCGTCCGCCAGCACTTCCACGCGGCCATCCTGTGCGGCTCCGGCGTGAGCCTGCTCACCCCGGCGCATCAGTTTGTCGTTCTCTCCGTTGAGGACGAGTGTCGACCCGGGATAGCTCGAGAGCTTCGCCCGGAAGTCCTCGCCTGCGAGGTCTGGCCCGGCATCGCCGAACCCCTTCGGATAGAAGCCGGCGTCGATGATCTCCCGTTCGATATCCGGCGGGAGGTTCCGATTTCGAACCCAGCGTGTGTTCAGCTTCTCGATCGCTCGTGTCCCGAGGTCGGGTTTGGTCAGGAGCCGCCCGAGCGCGCCCGTCAGTCGGGTCCCGAGTTCCAGCTTCCCCGTCGGATTCACGCTACTCCCCGACAACACCAGTGCGTCGACCTGATCAGGGTGGCGATCGGCGTACTCCGTGATCACGTAGCCGCCCAGCGAGAGTCCAACGAGTACCGCCGAGCCGTCGGTGTGCGTCTCGAGCGTCTCCTCGAGCACGTCGATCGCCGGCTCCATCCGGAACGGTTTGCCGGCACGAGTCCCGTGTCCCGGTAAGTCGGGGGCGACAGTGTGGAACTCCTCGGAGAGTTCCCGTTGCTGTGGCAGCCACATTTTCCGCGTGAACACCGAGCCATGGACGAACACGATCGACTGTGCGTCCGCAGGGCCAGCGACGTCGACACCCTCGCCACCGCCTCGTTCGTCTCTTTGGACCATAGCTGTCGGCCGTATGATGGGGAGACTCTTAGTAAGCACCCCGGCAACGCACGATGAGAGTCCGTCTCACTCGGTCGAAACGCACAGCAGGGCGCTGCTGCCGGTGTCGAGCGCTCCCACGACCTCGTGTCACCATGTCGTGGCGCCACAACAGGACACGTCCCGTGGCTACGGTCGGGTCGGGACTGGACCTCCTGTCGGCGCGTTCAGCGGTCGCGCTCGAGCTGGTCGCCGCCGAACTCGTCGTCGCTCTGGATGCGAGAGGCCTGTGGGCCGTCCTGGTCCTGATATTTGGAGCCACGCTCGCTGCCATAGGGGCGCTCGGCTTCCGTCTTGAGTTCGGTGAAGGTAAGCTGGGAGATCCGCATGCCCGGCGTGAGCGCGACCGGAGCCGTGCCGAGGTTCGAGAGTTCGAGGGTGATCTGGCCGCGATAGCCGGGGTCACAGAGGCCGGCCGTCGCGTGGACGACGACGGCGAGGCGCCCCAGCGAGGACCGGCCCTCGACGTGGGCGATCAGATCTGCCGGGATCTCGACGCGCTCGTGGGTCGTCCCCAGCACGAAGTCGCCGGGATGGAGGATGAAATCGTCGCCGTCCTCGACGATCGTCTCCGTGACGTACTCGTCGACTTCCCGCTCGGAGTTCGGATGGATGCAGGGAATGTTCGTCCGCTGGAACTCGAGGAACTCCCGTCCCAGCCGAAGGTCGATACTGGCAGGCTGGATCTGCAGTTCCGGATCATCGAGGGGCTCGACGACGAGGTCGCCGGCCTCGAGGCGCTCGAGAATGTCCGCATCGGAGAGGATCATACCGAGTAGGAGCGAGTACGGGGCCCTAAATTCCTCGGTCCGTGGCGAGCAGTCTGCGGCAGTCAATCCATATCGTGTATGGTAATAGCTATCTATTACCGACTGAGTGAAATTATAGTCTGTACGGCCTAATAAATTATAATGACACACGACGAACGGCGGTGCATGGATGGGGAGCGGGATCGCTTCAACGGCGATACGAAAGTCTTGCATCAGCGAGCGGTGAGGACGCCACTTCCCGACCGCGCGGCCGAGCGAGTGTTCCACGAGAACATGATGATCGTGGCGGACGCCCAAGAGCGGAAGGCAGAGCTACTCGCCGACTCCGAGGTCCCGTTGCCGGTCGCCTACGAGCAAGAACTCGACGCCATCGCCGAGAGTTTCAAGCAACGACTCAGGCGGATTGCGGGCGACGGCTACGAGGAGATCGCGATGGCCTACTTCCGCGGCGAGCGCGACGACCGGCTCGGAGAACTGGCTGCGTACTACTTCGAAGGGCTGTGGCGGATCCAACAGCGAGCAACCATCACGGATATGATGTTCTCGCCGGTTATCTTACGGTATCCAGACAGTTTTACGGTGAACATTCGCTTCACACCCGGATACACCACGACGGAATCGATCTACTACGAGTCGCCGGAACACTGCACAGAGGAACTGGCCGACGAGTACGCCACGACGTACTACGAGGAGAGTCGCTACTCACAGCAGCAAGCCGCAGCGTACCTCAGAGAGGCAGCACAGACCATCCGCGAGCAGTTCCCCGACCCCGACGATACCTCGTTCGACGAGCGCAAGTACGGCGGCATCGTCTCGGCCGGCGGCCGGCGTGGATCGGTCTTTACGTCTATGCTCGAGCCGCTCGAGCCCGACCCGAACCGGTTTTCGGAGCCGGTCGACGAGCCGACACTCGTCGAGGCGGGCCCGGAGGCGAAACGGACGGAACGGGAACTCCTTCGTAACGACGCGATCGTCCTGTAACGGTCGGCCTACTTGCATTGTGGGCGGCCGTCAGTGATCGGGACCCGTGGTTGCTCGAGGCTCTTATTTCCTGGTCCACACGAGCGCACCGACCGACAGCACGCCGAGGAACGCACCGGCGGCGAGCGTTGGAAACGCCGCGGTGTAGCCGCCACGGTCGAGCGCCAGTCCGAAGACGACCGGCGAGACGACCGTCGTCGAGAAGCCGGCCAGCGACTGGACCGACAGCGCGGTGCCGACGTGTTCGTCGGCGACGACCTCGGTCACGAGCGTCGACGTGGGCGCGCTATCGAGCGCGAGGACGACGCCGTAGGCGAGCGTCACGGCGACGAGCGCCGCTAGCGGCAGTCCACCGAGGAGCCCGAACGTCGCGCTCAGGACGGTGCTGGCACCGAGGCCGGCGGCGATCGTCTGTGGCCGGCCGACGCGGTCGCTGAGCCAGCCGCCGGCGGCGTTGCCGACGCCGCTCATGGCGATCATCGCACCGACGACCAGCCCCGGCAGGACCGCCGAGTCGGTCGCCACGAACGCCGGCGTCGCCACGAGAAAGGCCAGCAACCAGTTGCGGACGCCGAACAGCTCCCAGTTGTGCCACGAGTAGATGCTGACCGCAGCGAGATACTCCCGGTTTCGGAAAATCGAGAGATCGAATCCGCCGGCGGACGATGTCGTCCGCTCGGGACTGTCGCGGGTCAAGCCGAGTATCACCGGCGCGACGAACAGCGCGCCGACGCTCGTGACGGCGATCGCGAGCCGCCAGTCGACGGCCTCCGCGGCGACCGTCGCGAAGACGAACGAGAAGCCGCTACCGAGTTCGTACGTGGCGATGTAGAGCCCCAGTGCCCGGCCGCGCGTGGCCTCGGGGAACCAATCGCTGACGAAGCGCATTCCCGGGACGTAGACGCCGGCGACGAAGAGTCCGGAGAGGAATCGCAAAATGGTACCGACGAGGAGCCCGTCGGCGACCGCGGCGAACGCGAGACTCGGGAGGGCGGTTCCAGTGGCACCGACGGCGATCACCCACCGCGGCGAGTAGCGATCCGCGAGCCAGCCCGCAGGGACGATCGCCACCAGATAGCCCGCCTGGAGCGCGCCGAATATGATCCCCGCTTCGGTTCCCGAGAGACCCCACTCCTCGACGATTAACGGGAGCACCGCGGAATAATTGAACCACACCAGCACAGAGAGGAAGAGTGCGATCGACGTCACGACGAGGACCCGACGACGCTCCTGCATGCAAGATTGTGTGACTGTCACTTATATCAATGCTATCGCCGTCCGGGCTGGCTGCCGGTTCCGGCGTCAGGATAGGTACAAGTAAAGGGATCCCCGTCCTCGAGTCGGCCATGAAGCAGGCCATCGTCGCCCGGGCCGACATCGGCATGGGGGAGGGAAAGCTCGCCGCACAGGTCGCCCACGCGTCGCTGTCAGCCTACGAGAAGGCAGACAGCCAGTTGCAATCCCAGTGGAAACAGGGCGGCCAGAAGAAAGTCGTCCTCAAGGGCGAGAGCGAACGTCAGTTGCACGAACTCTCGGAGATCGCCGATAGCAAGGGCATCCCCAACGCGCTCATCCGCGACGCGGGGCACACCCAACTCGAGCCCGGCACCGTTACCGCACTGGCCGTTGGGCCGGCGGCCGACGACCGCGTCGACAGTGTGACCGGCGACCTCTCACTGTTCTGATCGGCGATCCGCAGTGAGCGCCTCGAGCGCGGCGAATCAGTCCGAGCGGTAGCCCCGCGGTTCTTCTCTGACGACCGACTCGTCGTCGGCAGACGGCACGTCGGCGCCGATATCCGGGAGCAGCGAGCGGACGTCGATCGACTTGCTGCCGAGCACCGCGAAGCCGGCGAAGATCGTCAGGAAGCCGGCGATCGCGAGCGCGTCGATCGTCTCGCCGAGCAGCGCCCACCCGCCGAGCGTCGAGACGACGGGCACGACGTAGAAGATCAGGTTCGCGCGGATCGCGCCGGCCGAATCGATGAGTCCGAAGTAGGCGACGTAGGCGACGACGCCGGCGAAGACGCTGACGTAGCCGAGCGCCAGCAGCGCTTCGGTCGTCCACGTGATCGCGGCCGCCGACTCGCCGCTCGTCCAGGCCAGTAGGTGACTCAGCGCTGCGGCAAAGGGGAGTCCCCAGGCGATTCGGACCGGACTCGAGAGGCCGCTGTCGGCCCGACGGATCAACACGGCACCGAGCGCGGCGCTGATCGCGCCGGCAAAGAGGATGCCCTTGCCGACGGCCCCACCGAGCAGGTTTGCGGGGTCGGGGCTGACCACGAACCCGACGCCGACGAGTCCGAGTCCCATTCCCGCCGCGCCGCGCCGAGAAAGCCGTTCGTCGGAGAGCAACGCTGCGGCGAACACCGGCGTCATGATCGGGTTGAGACTGTAGATAATCGAGGCGACGGCGCTCGAGACGTACTGCTGGCCGACGAACAGCAAGGCGTTCGTCAGTCCGATCGCGAGGACGCCGGTCGCGAGAATGCTGGCGACGTCGCCGCTGTTCCGCGGAAGCAGTTCCGACCGCGAGCTGGTCAGGCCGACGTACGCCAGCATGAGCACCGCCGCGACGTCGTAGCGAAGTGCCACGAACAACAGCGGCGGGAAGTACGCCAGCCCGGCCTTCGCGGCGACGAAGGTCCCGCCGAAGAGCAGACTCGAGAGGGCAAAGAAGACGGCACTGCGACGGGACATCATTATCCCGCCACCTCCGTGGAGACCGGCTGCGCCGACCCGGTTGCGGGCGACGCGCGAATAGCGAAGATCATCGTACTATAGCGTACGAGTTCCGGGTTTATAGTTTCGTTCAGAAAATATTTCACGGCAAGAAAGGGCAGCGAGTCGAGAAAGAGTCGGGAACCGTGCTATCGCTGCACCCCATGAAATCATTGCACGGTGCGAAAACGGTTTCCCGTGACGGCGACGAGAGGGCATATGGAATCAGCGCTCGAGGAGATCGAATTCCTCGCACTCTCGTCAAACCGCGTCGAGGTACTCAGACTGCTCTCGAAGGGGCGACACACGCGGACCGAACTGGCCGACGAGACGGGGGCGTCGCAGGCGACGCTGGGGCGGATCCTCGGTGACTTCGAGGACCGGTCGTGGATCAGACACGACGGCAGTGAGTACGTCGCGACCGCGACGGGCCGACTCGTCGCGGCTGGGTTTACCGACCTCCAGGAGATCCTCGAGACGGAAGCCAAACTCCGCGAGATCGTCGACTATCTGCCGACCCACGCGATGGATTTCGACCTGCGGCGGCTCTCGGATGCGACGATCACGGTTCCCAGCGCGACGCGGCCGAACGCGCCGCTCGGCCGATTGCTCGAGTTCCTCCGAGAGGGTGACGAGGTACGGACGTTTTCGCATACGTTCAACGAACAGACGCTGGGCGTCGTTCGGGAGCGCGTCACCGCAGGCGAGCAGCGATTCAGAGGGGTTTTCGGTCGGAACGCGATCGACGCGCTGGCCAACGAATCGGGGCTTCGACGCCAACTCGAGGCGCTGCTCGACGCCGACGATGCGGAAATCAGGGTTCGAGAGGAGGGCGTCCCGATCGCGATCATGATTGTCGACGAGCTCGTCTATCTCCTCTTGCGCGACGAGAACGGCATCCTGCGGGCCTCCGTCGACACTGACGACGACGCCGTCCGCTCGTGGGCCGAGGACTCGCTCGATCACTACTGGCGGACGGCGACGCCGCTCGAGATCGACGCGCTCTCGGAGTGAGTGACGGCCGGGAAGTTGCCGGCCGTCCGCGTCAGGTCGGGATCGCCTCGAGTCCCGGCGTCGGCCGTGCGTGCGCGGGCAGTTCCGGTCCAACCGCAATCGATGCGGGTTCGGGCTGTGTCTCGTCGTCGCCCGTTTGCTCGATGACGTACTCCTGGCCTACCGTCGAGGCCTGGAGGTTGTCGACGGGTGCGTGGTCCTCGGTCAGTATCGGTACGCCGTCGGTGTTCGGCGCGTCCATGTAGTTTCTGACCTCGCCGCGCAGGTCGATCCCCAGCTCTCGCTGTTCGTTTCGCGCCTCGAGGTCGGCTTCGGTGAAGTTCGTCTCGGCTTTCGTCGCAGCGATTTCGATGTTCTGGACGGAATCCCAGCTCGAGGTACGGAAGCTGTACGTCGACGCGAAGGCCTCGTCGATCGTCTTGTACTGTGCCCGGTAGAACGCCGAGCCGGAGCCGCTCGGTGCGGCGATGACGTTCGCGAGCAAGACGCCGTCCTCGTCCAGGTGGCTCTCGGCCAGTTCCATGAACTCCAGTTGCGTGAGGTGGATGGGGACCTGATCCTTCTGGTAGGCGTCGAGGACGATCACGTCGTATTTCTTGTCGGTCTCCTGGAGGAAAATCCGCCCGTCTTCCGTGTGGGCAGACAGGTTTTCGCTTTCCTCGAGCCGGAAGTATTCCTTGGCCGTCCGCGTCACTTCGGGGTCGAGTTCGGCGACGTCGACGTCGACGTCGTACTTCCGCTCGAAGTCCTTCGGCCCGGTGTAGCCACCCCCGCCGATGAACAGTACGTTCTCGACCTCGTCTGGATCATCGACCATCAGCATGGGAAGGTGGAAGTACCGCGTGTACTCGAAGACGTGCCGGTCGGGGTCCTCGAGATCCATCGCGCTGTGGCGCGCACCATCCAGGTACAGCGTTCGGGTATCGCCGTCGTCGATCACCTCGAGTTCCTGGTAGGCCGTCTGGGTCTGGTAGACAACGTCGCCGCGGTGGTCGAACGCCACCGGGCCGAGGCCGGCCGCGACGACGAGCACGATCGCGATCGCGACGCTGGCCGACGCCGGCTTCGGGGTGAGTCTGGGTAGCGTGAGGGCGAACGCAGTCCCGACGAGGATGAACCCGAACAGGAGACCGATCATGTCGATACCGAGTGCGGGAACGAGGACGTACGTCGTCGCGCCCGCGCCGACGATGCTGCCGATGGTGCCGAGCGCGTAGACGTGGCCCGACGCTTCGCCAGTCCCTTCCTTCTGTGAGAGTTCGGCCGCGTACGGACTGATGAAGCCCAGCAGGTAGGTCGGCGGCCCGAAGAGCATGATGACGGCCGGCAGCGAGGCGTACCGGGCCGGCAGCGGGATCGCCGACGCCGAGAGCAGCAGTTGGTCGCTCGCATAGATCACGATCGCGACGTAGCCTGCCGTCCCCAACAGGAGCCAACTCATGCGCTGATTCGACGCCGTCGACGCCTTCTTCCCGCCTTGCCAGTAGCCAAGACTCAACGCTGCCAGAAAGACGGTGATGATGCTCCCCCAGGTATAGATACTGCTGCCGAACTGGGGGGCAATGATCCGACCGGCGAGGATTTCCAGGCCCATGCTGGTGACGCCGGAGACGAATACCGCGACGTCGGGTTTCGTCGGCCGGTAGGCGGCGGGCTGCCCCATGCTCATTATCGGCCTAACGTGAGCCTGCGACGAGAACCTGTCGCCCCAGTACGGAATCGCCGGGACTCGAGCGATCGTCCCACGTTCGTCCGCCGACCCGAGATCTAATGTCGGCAAGGAAGAATGTAATGGCAACATACTTGTAGGTGAGATATCAAGTCCAGTGTGTATGCCGCAGTGTCCCCGCCGCACCCTCCTCGGTGGTATCGGCACGACGATCACCGTCGCACTGGCTGGAAACGCCGCGACAGCGACGGACGACGACGCTTCGACCGACCGCGGGTCCGGAACGCCCTCGTTCGAGGCGCTCCTCGAGGCGCTTCCGGCGTCGGTCGCGACGGACTCGATGGTCGTTACGGCGATCGACTTCGACCGTCGACGGAACGCGAACGAACCCCACGATCCCCGGCCCAACACCGGCTCGTTCCGGATCGATCCCGCGTCCGTCTCGAAGCAGGTCACGGTCCTCGAGACCGACGACGGGTATTCGAGACCGGTCAGCGTCCTCACCGGCGACATCCAGCTCGCAGGCGACGGCGACCGCCGCGAGACCGACGACGGCCTCGCGTACGACCGCTACGAGACCGACGACAGCGAACTGGTCGCCGGTGTCACCGACTCCCTCGTCGTCATCGCCGAAGACGAGGCGACGATCGGCGATGCCCTTGCGGCGAAGGCAGGCGACGGCGAGCGCTTGCTCGAGGCCGAACCCGTGATCGAGGACGCCCTCGAGTCGCATTCCGCCGACAGCTACGTCGTCCAGATCGGCGATGAGAGCGGCCTCTCGGCCGACGACGCCGATGTCGAATACGTCGTGCGAGCGATGACGGTTCGCGATCCGGACACGATCGAGGTGGCACACGAGATCGTGTTCGAGGACGCGGCCGACGTCACCGACGAACTGGTCGAGCGACTCACAGGCGACCTCGCGTACATGGCGACGAAAGGCGAACCGACGGTCGAGACCGATGGGGCGGTCGTGACGATCACTGCCGAGCGCGATCTCGCTGCGGAACGGGCAGCCCGGAACCACGAGAGCCCCGGCTTCCTCCGACCCGAACGCGACGTCGATCCCGACGACGACGTCCTCGAGATCGAAATCGGGCGGGGCGATCCAACCCCGGTCGAAGACCTCTCGCTCGAGGTCGACGACGAGGAGTACGACCGCGAGATCTGGGCCGACGGTCACGGGACCCTCGAGGAAGGGGATACGATCGTCATCGACATGGACGACGTCGAACCGAACCTGTCGGTGACGATCCGCCACGACCACGAGGCCGGTGGCAGTGCGAGTTCGACGACGATCCTCGGCCACTTCCACTTCGACTTCGCGTACGACGCCGACGCGGAAACGCTGACCCTGGAATACGCCGACGACTTCCCCCTCGAGGGCGATAGCGTCTCCCTCGCGGTCTACGAGGACCGTCCGACCTACCGTCCCAACGGGGACAGCCCCGAGCCACGCACGACTGCACAGCCCTGGACGAGAACGCTTTCAGCCGGCGACGAGGCGACGCTCGAGAACGTCACGCCGGGCGAGACCGTTCTGGTCTGCTGGGAGGGTACGAGCCAGCAGGACAGCATCGCGTACCACCAGATCCGGCCGCCTGGCGTCGTCAGCTTCGACTACGAGTACGACAGCCGGACGCTTTCGGCGACGCTCGAGTTCGAGGACGGCGACGAGCGACCGGCCGACGCGTACGAACTGCTGCTCGACGACGAACCGGCCGCCACCCAGTGGGCCGACGAATACGAGACCGTCACGTCCGGCGCGACGATCGACCTCGAGGACGTGTCCGCGGGGACCGACGTCACCGTCGTCTGGGGCGATGATGACGTCCGTGTCGGGGGAACGCGACCGCGGCCGTCGGTCGATCTAGCGTTCACCGACGACGAGACCGCAGTCGAGCACGTCGGTGGGGATTCCCTCCCCGCATCGGATCTCACGGCCCGCGTCTGGACCGACGACGAGCGCATCGAGATCGACCTCGACGAGGAGATCGACGGCGAGTTCACGGACGGTGATACGTTCGCCGTCGACGCGGACGACGTCCGTCACGTCACGCTCGTGTACGACCAAGAGCACCACGTCGGATTCGTCTCGTCGGAATAGATTCCGGTAGAAACCACAGCAAACGGGTTCCGGAGAATCGTCGTGCGGCCGGTTCGACTCAGACGGGTTGCCGTCCCGAGTTCTCGGTGAGATCGTACCCTGCCTGCGATCCACCCGGATTGACGGCCGTGTCTCAGTTCGTCGTGATGACTTCGATCACGTCCCGGGGCTCGACCTCGTAGTCTTTACCCAGTTGGCGGTTCGTCCGACAGTCGATCGCGTGCAGGAACCCGTCACCAATGTCCGAATGGAGGCTGTACGCGAAGTCCTCCGCGGTCGAGTTCGGCGGGATCAGGTAACAGTCGGGCAGCACCTCGCCGCGTTCGTTGCCCAGCCCGTTCGCGCCGCCGGGGAACACCGGCGTCACACCGAGGACGTCGAAAAGTGCCGTCTCGAGGGCTGCCTGCACGCCCGTCGCGCCGAACTCGTCGAGGAAGTCTCGAATCTGCTCGAGACCTTGTTCCTGGTCACCGGAGATGTCGCCAGTGATCTCGAAGTCGCTATCGCCGGGCCGGTAGTCGACGACGCCGGCTTTATCGGCGGATTTTAGCGCCTTCTCGGCGTGGGCGCTGCAGGGAACGATCGTCAGGTGGTCGTAATCGGGATCGTTCGTGATCTCCTCGTAGTTTGCCTGGGCTTCAGGCGTGTCCATCTTGTTCGCCGCGATGACCATCGGCTTGGTCTCCTTGCGGATCTCGCGGGCGAGTGCGAGTTTGTCGCCTTCCTCCCACTCGTCGGGCTCGAAACCGATGTCGACGCGCCGGATGAGGCGTTTGATCTCGTCTTCGTTCGTTTTGAACGCGCTCATCTGTTCGGCCAGTTCTTCCTCGATGGCGTCGTCTTCGGTGGTGTAGCCCGTCTCGTAGCGTTCGATGCCCTTCTTCAAGATGCCCAGATACCACTGGTCGAGTTCCTCCTCGAGGAAGCCGATGTCGTCTCGCGGGTCGTGACCCTCGGTGGGTTCGCCCTCGGCGTCCGTCTTCCCGGAGAAGTCGACGACGTGAACGAGCACGTCGGTTTCGTTCAGGTCGGAGAGGAACTGATTCCCGAGTCCGTTGCCCTCATGTGCGCCGGGGATCAGGCCGGCGACGTCGACGAGTTTCGTCGGGACGAACCGCGTGCCGTGGTCGCAGTAGCCGACGTTGGGCGTACACTCCTCGTCGAACTCCGGTGCCGCACAGTCGACGCGGACGTAAGCTTCGCCCACACTGGGATCGATCGTCGTGAACGGGTAGGCCCCCTCGGGCACGTCGTTCATCGTTGCCGCGTTGAAGAAAGAGGACTTGCCGACGGACGGCTTTCCAACCAGTCCGATCCGGTAACTCGTACTCATTATTCGTCCCTCGAGCGGCCCGGCTAAACGGGTTTTGTTCCATCGCTGGAATGGTGTATGTGAACCGGCCACGAGGTGACTCGAATTATCCGGACTATCGACGGAGTAGCACCGTGAACAGGCTGGTCTACGGGCACGTCGTTCA
>NZ_JBHUDI010000003.1:183022-294490 GCF_042678045.1 Haloarchaeobius amylolyticus | reverse complement strand
AGAAAGAGGACTTGCCGACGGAGGGTTTGCCGACGAGTCCGATCCGGTAACTCGTACTCATTGTTCGTCCGTGGTGCGGACCGCCGAAACGGGTTTCTGTCCGCCGGCGGAGTGGTACGAGAAGCCGTAGCAAAAGAACCGAAAACTGGCCCGTGGCCGATGCGACTCGCTCTAGACGTGCGTCGGCGGTTCGACTGCCGTCTCGATATCGAGTTCCGCGGCGACGTCGTCTAACAGGTCGCCTTTGACCTCCGAACTTCGCCAGCCGATCTCGGCGACCAGCGGCGGCTCGAACTCGGATCGGATCGTCTCGAGGCGTTCCTCCTCCGTCGCGACGCGCTCGCGGAGGTAGCGTGCGCCGCGGCCGTTCTCGTCGGGGTCGGGCGACGGCGTGAGTTTGTTGGCGACGAGGCCGCGAACCTCGAGGTCTTTCTCCCGTAAGTCGTCGATCGCGCGCTCGGTCTCGTTGAGCGAGAGTTCGTCCGGGTTCAGGACGAGGAAAAAGGCTGCGTCGTCGTGCAGCGCTGCGCCGGCGAACTCGAAGAACTCCTTGCGCTCCTGGAGGCGCGCGAGGACGGGATCGCCCTCCATCACGCGGCGTGGTTCGTTGTTACCGACTGCGGCCTTCTCGAAGAGGTCGATACTCGTCCGGCGCTTGTACATCAGCCGGTCGATCCACCCCTCGAGCAGCTCAGGTAGGCCGAGCAGTCGAAGCGTGCTGCCCGTCGGCGAGGTGTCGAAGACGACGCGGTCGTAGGGCTCGGCGTTGCGCATCACGTCGACGAACCGGTCGAACAGTGCCGATTCGTATGCTCCCGGCGTCCCGTGGGCCATCTCGAGTTGCCGATTGATCTCGTTGACCATCGACGCCGACACCTGCTCGGAGAGGTCCTGCCGAATCTCGTTTAGGTGCCGGGTGACCTCGTCCTCGGGATCGATCTGCATGGCCTCTAACCCCTCGATTCCCTCGACCGGCCGCGGCGAGTCGTCGAACGGCTGGTCGAAGACATCCGTGACGGAGTGGGCCGGGTCGGTCGAGACGACGAGGGTGCGGTGGCCGTCGCGGGCGCACTTGAGCCCGTAGGCACACGACACCGTCGTCTTGCCGACGCCGCCCTTGCCGCCGAAGAAGACGAACGGTTCCATCTTTACACAGCAAAGGAACCCCAGCCTAAAGGCCTAGTGGGAATCGCGTCGCTTGGCTATGCTGTCCACCGATCAGTCGCCCCTTTTGGATCCCAACTGTTCTTGCGCGTAAACCATACTTCCTTTCCATGACATCCGATATTATTAAGTTTGATCAAGGTGTATTGAAATGTGTGTCCGAGACGGTGACGAAAACGTTACAGGCCACACTCGCTACGCCCACGAAGGGCAAAGAGCAACGCCTTCAGAGACTCTTGGACACTTACCGAGACGCACTTCATGACGCATTCGACGCAAGGGCGAATACGATGTCTGCCGTCAACGATATCGTTACCCCCTACAATCTGCCGTACCAAGCCAAGGACGCGCTCAAGTCCTACGTCCCAAAGCTTCGGAAGACGTACAACGCATGTGAACTCGATGACGAACATCCGCTCCGACTCGTCAACCGTGCTGCGAAGTTCGACTACTCCGACGAGCGCGAATACGGCTTTGTCTGGCAGGTACCGATGCCCGGACGAGGGACGAACTTCTGGATTCCGCTTCGAATCAATCCTAAGCAGGAATCCTTGTGGTTTGACTTACTAAATGACGAGGCGAACGCGGGTGAACTCCGCCTTCAGCGTCACCGGGTGTCGTGGGAATTACACGTTACCGTCAAGGGCACTGTCTAGTTCTGCACCTCCTCGACTGGCACGTTTCCGTCGAGAGTTTGATGCGGTCTTTGGTGGTTGTAGTAATGTACGAACTGTTCAATCCACTCTCGGACGCTCGCCCGACTGCCCACCCATGAATTATGGAAGCGGTCGATACGCATTTTGAGGGTGTGAAACCACTTTTCGATGAGGTTTCGGTCGGTATAGTTGACCCGACCGCTCAGTCCGACTCGAGAGAGGGCAGTCCGATAGCCAAATTGATCGACGAGAAACTCAGCCTCGGAGAGATCGTGTTTCTCGCGGAGTTTCTGCAGAAACGCAGCCGCCGGATCAGTGCCATGTCGACTAAACAATGCAACGCCAAGAATCACTTTTGTCTCGATGTCTATTGCAGCGTACAGCCAAGACCACTCGCCGTTGATCTTGACAGCAGTTTCGTCGACAGCGACCCGCGACGGCGATGCCGTCGGCGGGTCGCGTCCGCTGTCAGCTAGCCGATGAACCCAGTTCCAGACCGCTCCGTGAGAGCGTTCAATGCCTAATTCGGCGAGAATCGTTGTTGTCTCCCGAAGCGAACAACCCGTCTGATGGAGGCGGACGGCGAACGCCCTGATAGGCGTCGCCGTCCGCTCGTTCTCCCAAGATTCTTCTAAATCCGTCTCATAGCTCTCGTTGAGCAGGTCTGCGAGCATCAACCAACTCAACATTACGACCTGCTCACTTCTCAAAC
Organism: Haloarchaeobius amylolyticus; assembly: GCF_042678045.1. Taxonomy (GTDB): domain Archaea; phylum Halobacteriota; class Halobacteria; order Halobacteriales; family Natrialbaceae; genus Natrinema; species Natrinema amylolyticus_A. The sequence goes on along the minus strand of NZ_JBHUDI010000003.1, from coordinate 291,958 downwards.
TGGCTCAACTAGACAGTGCCCCGTCAAGTACTCAGTCGACGAACCGACCAGTTCGGACGACCCAACGTATATTGGTCTTGATATCGGCGAGAGCGCATTGATTACGGGCTGTGCCCTCAAATGCGACGTACCACGGAAACCGATAGTCGCCAGTGGCAGTCGAGCGCGACATCTCAGAAAAGAGATGCACACGACACTGACGCGCCTACAAGAACGTGACGCTGCCGAGTGGCGGATTGACGAGCGGTTCGATCACTACCAAAACGCGCTCACTGATATCGTCGAGAAGGCGTCTCGAGAAGCCGTCGAGTACGCCACGAAGTTCGACGATTCAGTGATCGTACTCGAGGACCTGACGTACATCCGTGAGAACCTCGACTACGGAAAACGCATGAACCGTCGCCTTCACGCATGGGCATTCGCCCGGCTTCAAGGGAGAATCGAGGACAAGGCGACTGAGATGGGCATCCCGGTCAAGTACATCGATGCAGCGTATACGTCGCAGACGTGTCACGCCTGTAACCGACTCGGTCGCCGAGACAAGCAAGCAGAGTTTGTGTGTCCACATGACGACTGCCACGTAACTAAGTTCCAAGCAGATATCAACGCAGCAGCGAACATCGCTGCTCGCGCCGATCCGTGGGGAGAGAGCGTTCCTTGGGAACCGGAATGCGATGACTCGCCACGGAATGGGAGCGCCTGTGACAGCGCCACAGCCCACCGCGAGACGAGTGAGAAATCCTCACAGATGACGCTCGCGTCCGACACGGACTGAAACCTGGCAGATTGGATTCCCCTTGTAGGGAAAGTCCCGTCGTCGTCGGGCTACGCCCGACCGCCTGAGGGACCGAATGTCCCTCTCCGTGTACGGCGGATAGGATGTCACTAGAAGTGGTACTGCTGACCCTTTCGTTCGAGGTACGTGCCACGGTCCCACAGCCGCCGCTCCCAGGCCTCGAACTCGTCTTCGAGGTAGGGAAGCAGCTCTGCCGTGTAGTACGAAACGGGCGACGGAATGCCGAAGGCGTCCGGGAAACACGCCAGAATGAACGCGTCCTCGACGTCTTCGGCTTCCTTCTCGATCTTCTCGTAGGCCGGATGCGAGATCATGCCGTGATAGAGCCCCCGCAGCCACTCCTCGAGCGTCTCACGAAACGCGTCGATCCGGTCGGCCAGATTCATGTTCGTCCATCCGTGCTGCACGCTAAAAACCCTCGTGGCTCGGTTTCAAGGCGCTGGGGTCCCTGTGGCCGGACATGGAGACGAACACGGACGAGGGGATTCCGGTAACGATCCTCTCGGGCAGTCTGGGCGCCGGCAAGACGACGTTACTCAATCACCTGCTGTCGCACGCGGGCGACCGGACGCTGGCCGTCCTCGTCAACGACATGGGCGAAGTCAACGTCGACGCCGAACTCGTCGCCGAGGGATCGGAACTCGAACTCGATGATGGCGTCGCCGAACTCTCGAACGGCTGTATCTGCTGTGAACTGCAGGACGATCTCGAGACCGCCGTGGTCCGGCTGGCTCGCGACCGCTCGTTCGACCACCTCATCGTCGAGTCGTCGGGCATCTCCGAGCCCGCCCCCGTCGCGCGGCTGTTCACGACCGAATCCCGCGTCGCGGCGCTGTACGACGTCGACACGCTGGTGACCGTCCTCGACACGCCCGCCTTTCTCGAGGCCTTCGCGGGGGAGGGGACGCCACAGCGCCGGGGGAACGAGGACGACCGCCCGCTCTCGGATCTGCTCGTCGAGCAGGTCGAGGTATCGAATATCGTCTTGCTCAACAAGGCCGACCTGTGTACCGACGAACAGCTCGCCGAGGCCGAAGAACTCGTCAACGCACTCCAACCGGACGCCGAGACGATCCGCACCGAGTTCGCCGCGGTCGATCCCGACCGGCTGCTCGGCGCGGCGCTGTTCGACCCCGGCCGCGTAAACGACCTCCCGGGCTGGAAACGCGCGCTCGAGTCGGCCGACGACCACGGGCACGAGAGTTCTGGTGACCACCACGGGCACGCGGACGACGATGACGGCCACCACGACCATCACCATCCCGACGAGGTCTACGGCGTCACCTCGTTCGTCTACCGCCGCCGACGGCCGTTCCATCCCGAGCGATTCGCCGCGTTCCTCGAAGACCTCCCGCCGGCTATCGTCCGCTCGAAGGGAACCGCCTGGATCGCCGACAACGACATGCGAGTCGCGGTCGCCCAGGCCGGGCCGTCGATCCGCGCCACCGCGCAGGGCCCCTGGATCGCGAGCCTCCCCGAGATCGAACGTGATATGTACCGGTCGAACCGGCCCGACCTCCAGTGGCACGACGAGCACGGTGACCGACGGACCGAACTCGTGTTCATCGGCACCGACTACGACGAATCAGCACTGCGGGATGCGCTCGAGGACACACTGGTCACCGACGAGGAGTGGGACGCGTCGCTCGAGGGCCCCTTCCCCGACGAGCAGGGCGACGAGGTCGTCGTCCGCGAGCCGTGATCAGCACGCACAGCTCCGGCCGGTCGACCGCTCGAAGCGCATCTCGGCACCGCAGTCCGGACAGACCGGCTCTCCCTCGAGGTCGACGTCCCTGATCCGGACGCCGCAGTCGTCACACCAGTAGGCCCCGTCGGAGCCGTCATCGGGCCGATTCTTCGGAGTGGGTGAGGCGAGGGCTGTTTTCACCGACTCGATGAGTCCCATACTCGTCCGTTCGTGGGCAAGGCCAATAAGGGATGTGACCACACCTCATACTTGGGCGATGGTGGTGTCGTGACGGACGCGGAACGCGATCGTCGTCCCGTCACTACCCGACTACTAACGGCACTGATAGCGCAACGATGAGCGCCGCGAGAATCGGAATGAGATAAAACAGTCGCTCGGCGCGGATCGCCGACGGAACGCTGCCGGCAACCTCCGGCCGAAACGTCCAGACCTGCCGATAGAAGGCGGCGACGGCGGCGACGGCGAACAGCGCAGCCGAGAGTACGATCGCCGTCTCGAGGGCCAGTCCCAGTTCCAGTCCGTACAGCGGGCCGAACGACAGCACGACCATAAACGTGAGCCCGACGACCACGACGAACGGCACCGGGTCGACGGGTGTTCCGTGACGATTGCGAAGGTGCATACGCGCCGTTCGCTCTCGAGGGGCAAAGAGCTATACCGTGTCTTCTCAGGTTCCGGACAGAACAGCCGACTCAGTCGGCGAACCTGCGAAATTCTGACGGCGAACAGTTAAGTAGCGGTGCCAACGTCTCCCTGTATGAGCGATGGCGATGCCGACGCGGACGGGTTCGAGGCCGGCGTGGCGTCCTCGGAGGGCGACCCTCGCGTCCTGCTCGTGATGAACGCGGTCCTGTCGACGCTCTTTGGATGGACGATTGTCTGGGGGCTGTCGTATCTGGGCTTTCTCGAGTTCGGACTCGTCAACGTCGCAACGGCGGCGATACTCCTGTTTGCGATGACGTATCTCGTGACGATGTCGTAATGGCGCCGGTTGGAACTGACTGCCTGCCGACAGTATGTGTCTGTCCTGATGGTTCGACGATCCGCCTACCGGCCGTAAATAAGCCGTCGACCGAGGTCGTCGAGCCGTTCGGTTAGACGGCCCATCCAGGCACCCGGCGACACGCGCCGGAGCGTCTCGTCGTCGACTTCGATGGCGGCGTCGCCGAACGGGTCCCGGTTTCCAGTCCCCTCGGCATCGCCGTCTTCGTCGCCGGAGGACGCGACGTCGACGACCGTCGACATGGAACAGCGGCCACAGGCTTCGGTTTTCTTTCCTCCCATGAGTTTCCCTTGCACGATAGTACGGCTCCGACGGCTAAAATCTGCCGACCGGCCCGACGAGTTTTTCGAGCGGATCGGCGAGCGGCGTCGATCAGCCACCGCATCGGGCCCACCACCGACGAGTATTTGCCATTCCGACGGCAACCGGTGGTATGGGAGAACAGGTCACGAAACTGGATGGAGCAACTCGAGCGCCGGGTTGTGAACGGCTGCCGTCACTCTCTACTGGAACACGATGAGCGACAAAGCGACGCCAGCGGAGCTCCCGGCGGAGATCCGCGAGGCCGTCCCCGACTGGGACGACGAGTATATAGACCGGGTCGCCGACCGGCTGATGTACAACTACGACCTCGAGAAAGATCATCGTGCCGGCGGCCAGCGGTGGGATCTCTACGGCGAGATGCGCGTGCGCAGTCAGAAGCAGTTCTTCCACCCGGCGTTGAGTTACGCGGATCACGAGGCCGAGGAGTACCTCTTCGCCAGACGCGAGTCGCGGCCGACGGTGGCGCAACTCGAGCGCCTCGTCGACCTTGGCCACGAACTGGCTGACGAACACGTCGTCGCTGACGAGGAACACTTCGGGACGGACATCACGTTCGTCCTCGTCGCTGACGAGTTGTCCGACGATGTCCGCGAGTTCGTCGATGGTTTTCGCGACCGGACGTTACTGAAGTTCGGCTATCACGGCCACTACGACGTCAATCTGGTCGTCGTCGTCCCCGAGCGCGAGGAGCACGTCGCCAGCGAGGCTGCCGACGTCGCGGAAGCGTTTACCCTCTGGGACGACGTGACGACGCCCGAGGAGGGCTTTCTCTCGCGGTTCGCGAAACGATTCTGGCAGTGAAGATCGGGCAACAGAGCAGCCGCGAAGTCGACGCTCTCGTTCTGGCAGTAGCAGCGTTCAGCGATGAGCAAAAAATGGCTGCGAAGAACGGACGGCCCGCGAGTCGTTAGTCGTCGCCCGGTTCGGCGGCGGGCGTTTCGGGACCGCGGCGAACGCTGCTAATGTTTCTGTACCCGAGCCTGACGAGTGCGAGCGCCAGGACAATGAGCACGAGCCCGATAACCATCTGGACGGCCGAGGAGAGCATCGCTTCGGTTGAGCCAGCCCCACCCTGCAGCAGGTTTAGGTAGAGATTCTCGTAGAACACCAGGATCGACAGCCCGAGGATGGTGATCGTCACCATGATCGCCATCGGGACGCCGGTGGAGACGAGTTGTTTGCTGTCGTCCCAGTTTGCCAGCCACACGGTCGCGGTCAGCAGCGCCAGTGCCGCGAGCAGCTGGTTTGCCCCACCGAAGAGCTGCCAGAGGACGACCCACTGTCCGGAGACGACCAGCAGGTACGCGGGAACGATCTGAATGATCGGATTCGTGTACCGGCCACGTGCGAACGACGCGGGATCAGCGTTCAGCCCCGTGTCAGTCCGTCCGGCGGGCGTGCCGACGATCTCTTCCATCATGTACCGACCCAGACGAACGGCCGTGTCCGTCGAGGTCAGCAGGAAGCTACAGAGCACCAGCGCCATGAACACGGCGCCGACGGTCTGGGGAACGCCGAGGCTGGTGAGGATGAGCCCACCACCGGACGCGAAGTTCGGCAGCGCGGCACCGATACCGCCAGCCGGATCGGCAAAGCCCCACACGGCGAGCGTCGAGAGTGCGACTGCAGCGAGCAGCCCCTCTCCCAGCATGCCACCGTAGCCGATCAGCCGGGCGTCGGTTTCCTTGTCGAGTTGTTTAGCGGTCGTCCCCGACGAGACCAGCGAGTGGAACCCGCTGATCGTCCCGCAGGCGATCGTAATGAACAGCAGCGGGAACAGCGGCGCTAATCCCGCGGCGTCGACGCCCCAGAAGCCCTCGAACGCGCCGATGGTCTCGTCGATGACGAGCGGCTCGGCCGACGTCCCGAGGAACGTTCCCACGATAATCGCGACGGTCGCGCCGCCGACCCCAGTGTATAGCAGGAACGACGACAGGTAGTCACGCGGCTGGAGCAACACCCACACGGGTAGTGCGCTCGCGATCGCGGCGTAGATCATGACGAAGGGAATCCACGCCGCGGTGTTGCCGCCGAGGGCACCCGCGCCGGGCACCCAGTTGCCGGCGCCACCGAACAACACGATCGTCCCGGCCGGATAATCACCGGCGAACAACGCCAGCGGGTACTGGAGGCCGACCCAGACGGAGGCGAAGACGCCTGCGACGAACAGGATCGTCCCCGGAATGAACGGGCCGTTGAACTGGTAGAGGTAGACGCCGAATACCAGTGCCAGCCCGATGTAAAGCAACGATGCCGTAACGACCTGGGGGTACGCGTTGAAGACGATCCCGACGACCAGTGCGAACACTGCGACGACGAGGACGATCGTCAGGAACGCGAACCACAGCAACATGTTCTTGCCGCTCTCCCCGACGTACTCGCCGATCATGTAACCGATCGACTTCCCCTCGTGGCGGAGACTCCCTGACAGCGAGACGAAGTCGTGAACCGCACCCATCAGCGGGTTACCGATGGCGATCCACAGCAATGCGGGCACCCATCCCCAGATAGCACCGGCCGTGATCGGGCCGACGATCGGAGCCCCACCTGCGATACTCGAGTAGTGATGCCCCAACAACACCGGTTTTTTCGAGGGGACGTACTCCTGTCCGTCCTCGTATTTGTGTGCCGGTGTTTCCGTCTCCTCGTCGAGTTCGACGAACTGTGTGAGATATCTCGAGTACCCCACGTAACCGGCGGTAAACGTCACCAGTACTGCCGCGATGATCCATATGACTTGTGTCATGGTAGCCCCACACAAATGGAGGGTGGCGGATAACCTTAATTGTTGTTTGTCGCAGTCGGGAAATGGTGATCATATGTGTCACTCGTCTTCGTTATTCTGCGAAAAAATGTATTTCTGTCTAGAAGTTGTACGGGACGACGCGCGCTCGCAGCCGCGACCCTACTCGAGGACTGCTGCCAGCGCGTCCATCGTCCGGTCGACGCGGTCGACGCGCGCATTGTGGCCCATGTGGCCGATCCGGAGCACGTCGTCGGCGAGATCGCCAAGGCCGGTCGCGAGGACGATGTCGTGGTCGTCGGCCATCGCTGACTGAATCGCTTCCGCTCGTCCCGGAATCTCGAGTGCCGTTACGGTCGGCGACGGCTGTGCCTCGTCCGGATACAGCGACAGCCCGAGATCGGCCGCCCGGTCGCGACAGCGCGCTGCGGCCGTCTCGTGGCGCTCGAAGACCGCCTCGAGGCCCTCCTCGAGCAGCAGGTCGACGGCGGTATCGAGCCCGTAGAGGTTCGACGCGAGGTGGGTGTAGGGGAACCACTCCTCGTCGGCGGCGTCGCGCCATGGCTCGAGGTTGGTGTAGAGACTCGGCGTCTCGAAGGATTCGATTTTGGCCCACGCACGGTCGCTGATCGAACAGACGGTCAGCCCCGGGGGCGCGCTGAAACACTTCTGGGAGGCACCGAGACAGACATCGATCCGGTCGGTGGGGACCGACGTCCCGCTCAGCGAGGAGACGGCGTCGACGACGCTGATGACGTCGTGGTCGTCGAGAGTCTCGAGAATCGGTTCGATGTCGTTGAGCACGCCCGTCGGCGTCTCGCAGTGAACCATCGTCGCGACGTCGAACGACTCCGCCGCGAGGTGGTCCTCGATCGCCTCGAGATCGAGTGGCTCGCGCCACGACGCGTCACAGACGACGGCCTCGCCACCGGCCATCTCGACGAAGTCGGCAAAGCCCTCCCCGTAGAGGCCGTTCGCGATACAGAGGACGCGGTCGCCCGGTTCGACCAGCGACGCGATGGCGGCCTCGAGTCCGAGAATCCCTTCGCCGCCAAGGATGGCGATATCGTCGTCACCGTAGATCGCCTCGAGTTTCTCGAGCAGGTCGCGGTAGAACGCGAAGAACTCGGGTTCGACGTCGGGGTTCGGCGTCGGCTCGCTCATCCGCTCGCGGACGGTTGCAGGCACCTCGGTCGGACCCGGGGTCATGCGGAGTTGATTGTCGGTCATACGGAGGTTAGCGGTGCGTCCGGCAATAAAACCACTCGAGAAGACACGGGGTCACAGGTCCCGGATGCGTGCGTAGTGTCCGTAGGGCCGTCTCGGGACGGGCCGCTTTAAGTCCCCCGCGGCGATACTTTTGTCTATGACGACACTCGACGGGGAGACGATCATCGTCACTGGTGCGAGCCGGGGACTCGGCGCGTCGATGGCAAACCGGTTCGCTCGCGAGGGGGCGAACGTCGTGGTGACTGCTCGCAGTGAAGCCGACCTCGAGGCGGTCGCCGCCGACGCGGCCGACGCGGCCGGCAACACGCTCGTCGCGCCCGCGGACGTCACCGACGAGAACGCGGTACGTGCCGTCGTCGACACCACGGTCGAGGAGTACGGCACGGTGACCGGCCTCGTGAACAACGCTGGCATCGGGCTGTTGAACATGTACGACGAACAGCGCGTGCTCCACGAGGTCAACGTCGACGACTTCCGGCAGATTCTGGACGTGAACGTAACCGGCGTCTTCCTGTTCTCGAAATACGCCGTGCGCGAGATGATCGACAACGGACGCGGGAACGTCGTCAACGTCTCGTCCGGGCTGGGACGGCGCGGTGCAGCCAAGTGGGGCCCGTACGTCGCCTCGAAGTGGGCACTCGAGGGCATGACCCGGACACAGGCCGCCGAACTCGAGGACCACGGCATCAGGGTCAACGCGGTCGACCCCGGTGGCCGCGTCGAGACCGGGTTCTGGGATCACCTGCCCGAATCGGAACGGAACGAGATCCTCGAGCCAGACGTGATGAACGACGCGGCCACACGCTTGCTCGCACAGGGGCCCGATGGCGTCACCGGCGAGTCGCTGCCGGCCACCGAGTGGGAGCAGCGACTGGGCTAACCGGAAGCCTGTCTACAGAGATACAGCGAGAGCGCCTCGGGGCTTGACCCCGAGGGAGAATCGAGTAAGATATATGATGGGTACCACCCTATTGGAGAGTACAGTTGCGACATGGATTAAAGACCTTAATCCGAAGCAACTGCCGGCAGTTGCGAGGAATGCGACTCCTCTCAACACCCTGCTACGGCAGGTGAGACGGGAGTTGTCGGGTCGTGGTGGAGCGACCGACCCTCACGGACACCAGTGAGGTGTTCGGGTGTTAATTCCAACCGACCTCAACGGGGAAAGTCGAGGGGAATTAAATTCGCCTGCGTCCGTCCGCCCGTTTCTGGGTGCTCGGACAAAACAGTGAAGCCTCGGGGCTTGTCCCCGAGGTACTTCACCCACAATCGCCGGACAGTATATCAGTCGGGCAATCGTAGTCGCATCGCATACCCATATGGCTGACTGCGACCCACGGCACACGACCGACAGCGACCTGTTCGCGGCGCTGTACGATCGGCTGCCCGACCGCTTTCTGGTCGGTCCCCACCGCGAGTACCTCGCGGCCGATCTCTCCGGGCGCGTCCTCGATCTCGGGGCCGGCACCGGCGCGATGGTGCCCTACGTCGACGACGTCGCTGATGGCGACCTCGAGTATCACGCGATCGAGCCGGATCCGAAGATGCGGCGTCGGGCCGCCCGCAAGGCCGACACGGCCGACCTGCAGGTGCACCTCCGTGATGCGCGCGGCGAGTCGCTTCCCTACGCCGACGACAGCTTCGACGTCGTGCTCTCGAGTCTGGTCTTCTGTACCATTCCGTCGTTCGAGACAGCCCTCGATGAGGTCGCCCGTGTCCTCCGGCCGGATGGGGAACTCCGATTTCTCGAGCACGTTCGCAACGATGGCTGGCGCGCGCGAGCACAGGACGCGCTGACGCCGCTGTGGTCGCGTGCGGCCGGCGGCTGTCAGTTGAACCGCGAGACGGTCGCTCGCTTCGTCTGCCACGATGCCTTCGAGGTCCTCGAGGTCGAACGGGCTAACGTTGGGATCTTTCCGGCGACGCCGATCGTCCGCGGGCGGCTTCGACGGCGACAGCCGACGGATCGGTCGCTCCTCTCGACTTTCACGAGCGACTGACTGACAGGAAGTCGGGGAATCGTCGTTAAGTCCGTTCCTGTGGTATCAGATCATATGGCTCGGAAGACACTGGTCGCGATCGACGGCTCCCCGCAGGCCGAGGCGGCGCTCGCGTACGCGCTCGAGGAGTTTCCCGAGTCGGCGATCACGGCGATCCACGTCGTGCAGTTGCCGGAGGGGTACTGGACGTCGTTTGCCGATTCGACGACGAAATTTCCGGGATACGACGAGGCAGTGGCAAGCGGTGAGAAGCTACTGGACTCGGCTGTGCAAACGGCGGCTGACGAGGGTCATGAGCTCGAGACTGTCATCCAAACGGGCAAGCCGTCCCGAGAGATCGTCGACTACGCCGTCGACAAGGAGTTCGGACAGATCGTCATCGGTAGCCACGGCCGCCACGGCGTCGATCGAGTGATGCTCGGCAGCGTCTCCGAGACGGTCGTCCGCCGCGCGCCAATGACAGTGATCGTCGTCCACGAACAGTGACTGAGTGGGAACCGGGCGGGCACTTCGAGTGATTATCAGTAGATAGCAGCACGGTTTCTGTATTCAGAAGTATGCGTGAACGATCCCGCCCTACTCGCCGCCTTCGGCGGCTCCTTGAGGGCGAGGGCTTGGAACCCTCACTGCCACCGCTAACTGACCACGGCCATCGATGGTTGCCCGTGCCTTCGGACCTGGTGACTAAGCCCCATCCCGTTCGGGCAGTTATATGACGCACGACGTGACCGACCGAATCGGCATCCTCTGTGCTGCAGATCAGCCAGTGTTCACCGCAGTCGCCGAACGACTGCGAGAAACACTGGGTCAAAATCCGCCATCTCTAGGTCTATCCACACAATCCTCACTGATCCGTGAAATGATATAAACTCTGTACTCGGCACGTTCGTTCCGACAAGGTCCGGGTAGATTATGCGAAATATACAGCGCGTCTTCAGCACACTTCGACAGTCAGAGAGCGATGACAGTCACTGCGAAAAGAACCATCACTGCCCGGAATGTTCGTTTCGATCACGAAGGATCGTATTGCGTAAGCGTGGCAGATAATGGGTGAGGTTAGTCGTTGTGAGGATGCCGACGAGGTCGCCATCGTCAACGACAGGGAGCCGCCGGATTGAGTGCTCTTTCATCACGTCGGCTGCTGTGTGGATACTTTCCGAACTGTCGATAGTGATGACCGGCGCAGACAGAAACGAGTCGACACGGACGGATTCGATATCAGCGCCTGCCGCAACTTGCTGCATAATATCTGATTCGGTTACGATACCAGTGACCTCGCCCGTCTCGGGCGCAACCACTACCGTAGAACCGATATTATGCTCCGCGAAGAGGACGGCAACATCACACGCCGGTGTCTCTCTACTGATGGTGCGCACCGAGCGTGTCATCACATCCCCTACTGGTTGATCAATCATGACACTTATTCGCACCGGAGATGGTTAACCCTGTTGAGAGCAGGCATCTATAGATCGGCTGGTTCAGCACACGAGATGGAACACTCTCAGATCGCTCGTGCTGACTTCACACTCTCTATCTTGCACGACACTTTCGACGTATTGTAGTCGGTTTGACTGCGACCCCGTTACCTGCTTGTCCTGTGCTTGCCGCGAGTTACATGCCTAACTTTGAATAAAGAAATCGTGTTACCGACTCCCGCTATCGAATCGTCTTCGGGATCCGTTCGATGACGTCCGTGGCGACGACTCCTGGCCCGTACTCGGCTGTCGCCAGTTCGCCGGTTTTGCCGAGGATCCATGCGCCGAGTTCGGCGGCGTCACGGCGATCCATTCCTTGGCCGAGCAGCGAGCCGATGATGCCGGCCAGCGTGTCCCCGGTGCCGGCGACGGACATGGCCGACGTTCCCGTCTCGTTTTCGAGCCGCTCGCCGTTAGCGATGATTACGTCGACGTCACCCGTGAGCGTGATGACCGCACCCGTCTCCTCGGAGAAGGTCTCGAGCGAGCCGGCGGACTCGTATAGCGGGCCGTTCTCGGAGCTACTCGGTGTCACGATCGCGTTCGAGAGGTCCGCATCCAGCGCGGGTTCGATCGCCAGCGCGTCGACGACGATCGGCACGTCGATCCCGTCGACCGCCTCGCGCATCGCGCTCGGGTCCGCGTCGACGAGGCCGGGGCCGATCACGACGGCGTCGGCCCAGTCGGCCAGCTCGAACGTACGGTCGATCGCACCGTCGGCAAACCCCCGCTGACCGTAGGTGTCGACGAGCAGGTTCGGCGAGTGGCCCGCGACGATGTCGTAGATCGGATCGGCGACGAGCGCTCGAACGTGATCCGAGCCCGTCCGGAGCGCCGCGCGGCCGACGAGTGCGGGTTGGTTCGGGAACTCGACGCTGCCGGCGACGACCCCGACGCGGCCGTTGTCGTGTCCGGACACGTCCGAGACGTTCGAAAGCGTTCGCTGGAGCCGTGCCATACGCACCCTCTCGAGGCTCGCCGTGTAGGCGTTCGGCAGGCGTCTTCCGGTTCGGTTCGTCCCGCCCACAGTGTGCGACGCAAACACATAGTATGCTGCTACCGTAGACCATGACGGATCATGTTCGACGATAGAACCGATGCCGGTGAACGCCTCGCCGCAGAACTCGAGGCCCGCGACCTCGATATCGATGTCGTCCTCGGGATTCCACGCGGTGCCTTACCCGTTGCACGCCCGGTCGCGGACGCACTCGACGCCGACTTAGACGTCGTCGTCGCTCGCAAGCTGGGTGCCCCGGGGAACCCCGAGCTCGCCCTGGGTGCGGTCGCCAGCGACGGCAGCGTCTGGTACAACGACGATCTGATCGCCCGGTTGGACGTCTCCGAGGAGTACCTCGAGGAGGTCCGAACCGAGGAAGCGGAGAACGCACGCAACAAGGCGGATCGCTACCGTGAGACGGCCGGGTTGCCGGACCTCGAGGGCAAGCGAGTCGTGGTCGTCGACGACGGTGTCGCGACCGGTGCGACCGCGACCGCCTGCCTCCGGCAGGTTCAGGAGAGCGGCGCGGAGTGGGTCGGACTGGCCGTGCCCGTCGGCTCACCGCAATCGGTCACCGAACTCGAGCAGGAGACTGACGAGGTGATCGCCTTGCAGACGCCCGCGGATTTCCGCGCTGTCGGCCAGTACTACCGGAATTTTGGGCAGGTAACCGACGAAGAAGCGATCGAATATCTCGATCAAGGCAGCTGAGGCCAGCTCTCGACGAGGTCGTTTCGACCCGCTTCCTGTGACGGCCGCGACAGCCGTCGCTATCGGTGCAGCGGCGAAGAACAGTCGCAATTACTGTAATTATTCGATCGGTGTCCGGCGATTCCGCATCTCTGCACCGCAGTTCGGGCAGGAATCAGGCGCGGTCGCACGGACGACGGTTCCACAGTTGAAGCACTCGTAGGTCGATTCCGACTTGGGGTCGAGTTTGATGTCTTTCATGGGAGCAGTGGTGACGGTTGGATTCCGGCGAGCGTCGCATTTAGGAATAATAGGGATATTAGGATGAACGTATCCGTCAACTATCTAGCGTCGGTAGCAGCTAGCAGTTCATTATTCAACCACCATCGGACGGCGGTGCCGGAACCTCGAGTTCGTCGAAGACGATGTCGAAGAGTTTCCGCTGGACGGTCCGGACGTGTCGGTAGAACGCTGCCGGGGAGATCTCGAGGGCTGCGGCGACGTCTTCGCCCGACTGTTCGCGTGGCGACTCGAAGTAGCCGCCGTAGTAGGCGAGTTGCACGACCTCGAGTTGGCGGTCGGTGAGTCGCTCGCGCAGCGTCGAACGGAAATCCCGTGGCGACGTTCGTTCGACGGTCCGTTTCGATCGGAGTTCGGCGTCCGAGAACGTCTTCGAGACGATATTGGCACTCTCCCGGACGTCGGCGGATTGTGGAATGTCGACGACGACGCGAACGGCCGACGGCGTCGCCTCGACGCCTCGCAAGACGATGCCGTGATCCGCGAGCTGGAGGGCGAACACGGGCCGTGAGAGGTGTAAGTGAATCGTCCCGCCGATCCCGTCTGCGTCAGTGCTAGAGGGGGCCGACTCGCTGTCGTCTCCGCCTGTGCGTCCCTCACTGCTGATGACCTGTGCGCGCTCGACGCCGAGGAACTCTACAGCGGTAGCCGCGACGGCCTCGGGCGGTGCGCCGGTGACTGTCACGAACACCGACGCACCGTCGTCGTGCTGGCGAACGCCCCCGTCGAACGAGACGGTACACTCAGCCTCTCGGGCGAGTCGGGCGAACAGGAACGTCTCGTCGGTCACGTCGAACTCGAGTCGCGTACTCGCATCCGACAGCAGCGCGTGTTTGCGCTCGACCGCCGCGATCGCCGCCGCGATCGTCTCGCCGAGTTCCGCGAGGACGGCGCGGATCATGTCGTCGAACGCGTCGGCTCGATCCGCGTAGACGGTCAGTACGCCGTAGGAGACCTCGTCGTAGGCCAGAGGCACACTCATCGCGGACTGGTAGCCGCAAGCGAGGGCGGTCGACCGCCACGGTTCGTCACGGAGCCCATCGGCGACGTTCGAGACGACGGTCGCCTCGCGATCGGTCGCCGTCCTGACTGCCGGTTCGCTCGCATCCGTACACGCAAGCGAGACGCTGTCGATGTACTCCTGCCCCTCTCTCGTCCCGCTCTGGGCACGTGACTCGAGACGAGCGCCGCCGTCCCCGACGGCGCCGATCCAGGCAAAAGAGAAGCGGTCGGCGGTCGTGAGCCGATCGCAGACGGCGTGTTCGATCTCTTCGCGGGTTTCCGCTCGGACCAGCGCCTGATCGAGGTCCCTGATGATCTCGTTGATGCGATTGAAGCGCGTAAGCTGCCGGTTTTGCCGCTTGAGCTCGCGATCTCGCTCGCGTAGCGTTCGCTCGCGCTCGAGCCGGTCGAGTGCCGCTTCTGCGGTCGCCGCCAGCAAGTCGGTTAGCTCCCGGGAGACATCGTCGAACGTCCCCGACTCGGGCGATCCCGCCACGAAGACGCCGTGGTCGCCGAGGGGAACGTACGCGGCGCTTCGCAGGTCCGTCTCGGGATTCGAGAGCAACGAGGAATCGTGAACGTCCGCGAAGAACCGCGTTTCCCCGTCGACGAAGACGCGGCCGGGAAGGCTGTCGTCGGACGCCCGGTGGTCGCGAACCGGCCCGTGTATCCGCTCCATCCCTGACGAGGACGCAGCCGGCCGTAACACGTTCTCGTCGATGTCGAACAGGTAGGCAGCGCTGGCCTCGAGATCGAGCACGTCCGTCGCGTCGTCGACGACGATCTCGGCGATCTCGTGATCCGTTTCGGCGTACAGGAGTTGTCGCGTGGTCCGGTGTAACGCCGTCAGCGCCTCTTCGCGGCGCTTGCGCGTCGTGATGTCCCGACAGCTATAGAGGACCGTCCCGTCCTGAATCGAGACCTCGCGGACGTTGACCAGCAGCGTGTGTTCGCGGCCTGCCCTGTCGGTGGCCGTACACTCGATGTTCGTCAGCACGCCGGCTTCTTCGAGTTCCTCGCGGTCGAAGAGGTCCGGCCCCAGCAGTTCGTCGATCGTCCCCATCTCGTGGATCTCGTCGTCGGTATAGCCGAAGATGAAGTGGACGTTCGGGCAGACGTAGGTGAACGCGCCGTTGTCGTCCGTGATGAGGACGGTGTCGGTCATGTTGTTGAGCGTCACCCGATGGAGTTCCTCGGACTCGCGGAGTTCGTGCTCGAGTCGAGCGCGATCGGTGACGTCGGTCGCCCGAACGAGCAGCGAGACGACGGTGCCGGATTCGTCGCGGACCGGTCGGACGGTCACCTCGAACGTCGTGGGCTTATCGCTCGCATCGGGCTCGCCGCGCGTGTGATTCGCGTTCGCCCCGGTACCGTCGGCGCGGACGTGTGTCACCTCCTGATGTGCGATCTCGCCACTCGCTGCCCGCTCGATCGCATTCTGAATCTGCGCGCGTCCGTCCGCGGTCGACTGCCACCAGGGAAGGGCCGCCAACGGCCGGCCACGAACGTCGCTTGCGGTCGCGTCGATCGCCGTGAGCGCGCGCTCGTTGGCCCGCCGAACGGTACCGTCCGGCTCGAGCACCCACGCGTACGTCTCCGGACCTTCGAAGATGGCGTCGAACTGGCGGGTACGCTCCCGCAGCCGGCGGCGCTCGCGTCCGTCCGCGAGCGCTTGCTCGACCGCCGACCGGCAGTCCGTCGCCGCCGGATCGGTCGTGCTCTCGCGGGGCACGTACGCCGAGACGTCCGCCGCGACCGCTGCGCTGGCCAGCGCCTGATCGCCGCCGGCCGGCGCGAACACGATCGGGAGGTCGAGGTCGCGCTCGCGCATCCGCTCGCAGAGCTCGAGCCCGGTCTCCTCGTCCGCAAGCGACTGTGCGGTCAGCAGACAGTCGACGGATGCGGTCTCGAGGCGGTCGAGCGCCTCGCCGACGGTTGAGACGGCGGTCACCGCGCGTGCGTCGTCCGCGAACGTACTCGAGAGGACGCGATTCGAGTCGGGTGGCTCGGCGACGAGGAGACGGGCGTCGTCGAGCGTCCGTACGGAATCCATTCGTCACCCATAGGGACTCCCGCGGCTACAAAGCATCGCTCGAGGCAATCGGTTGCGGCCGTCCTGTCGACGTTCATACGGTCTGCTGTCACTGATTCCCGGCGCGATCGCAGGACGGATCGCAGTCGCGCCGGAACCGACTGACAGTAGTCCGTATCAGTTCAAAAAGAGCGAGCCCGGCTGTCGGTACCGGGGCCGAGTTGCGATCGGAGACCGATCGCGTGTCTTCTCACTGTGACCGAAGCGAATCACCGACAGTCGTCCAGGGTCACAGTCCTGTCCGTGGACATCGCAACCCAGGCGTCGTCTCGAGCGATATCAGCGATGACGAGATGTGATCGACCGTCGATCTCGTCGATCGCTGCCACGATGTCGCTCGACGCATCCACCTGCTGTCCAGTCGACGTCGCTTCGGGCGTCATATTCGATCGTATACCGACAGTAGTCATGAACGTTCCGAAACTCACTCGATATATGGTTGAATATCGAAGAAATTTCCTTCATTTCGTATAAACCAGGATGTTATAACCAGGATCAAGTAACAGTCGGAACTGTTATGTACTCGAATGAGATTCATCTGCGACTACTGACTGGACATGTCCGACCACGCCACTTTTTAATTTGACATGTGGCCCGTCGGGATCGTCACCGTAGATCGTCGCGATCTCGCCGATGAGCGGTTCGGTGTCCTCGGACCGAGGGTCTGCGTCTTCCTGGACGACCTCGACGGTGATACATAGTGTGAGCGCATACCCGCGTCTTCAGGCACGGGTCGAGCGGTAGGCATAGTGCGTCCAGACACATTGCTACGAACGGCTGGATTTCCCACGTCACTCGGTAGTTTTAAGATCGTCACTCATCATAGTGTGTAGTACGGATGAAGACCACACGACACGCGACTTACAACCTCAACTACCACATAGTGTGGTTGCCGAAGTACCGCAACTCGGTACTGGTTAATGAGGTCGAAGACCGTGTGCGTCGAATCCTCCACGAAATCGCCGACGAGAAAGACTTAGAGATTATCGACCTCACGGTCCAATCCGACCACGTTCACTTGTTCGTGAGTAGTCCTCCGAAGCACGCTCCGTCTCTTCTCGCCAACTGGTTCAAGGGCATTAGTTCGCGGAAGTACAATCACCGCTACGCCGACCACGACAACGAGAAAATCAAGTGGTCACGCGGCTACTACGCAGGAACAGCGGGACACGTCTCAAGCGAAACGGTCCAAGACTACATTCAGCGCCACGAGGAGGAACAGTGACTGAACTCACCGAGACGCTGGAACTCAAGCTTGTGGAGCCGAACGTCCACAAGCACCGGAAGCTCTGTGAGACGAAACAGGCGTACCAAGACGCTCTCGAAGCCGCGTTCAACGCTAACTGTACCACCCAGACCGAAGCGAACGACGTGGTGGTTGACTACAACCTGAGCGGCTACGCGAAGAACGCCCTCAAGAAGTACGTCCCACAACTCTGCGGCGGAAGCTACGACGCAAAAGAGCTTCATGACGACCACCCTGTCCGGTTCACGAACGAAGGCCCGAAGCTCGACCACAAGCCACAGAACGCCATCGAGTGGTACGTGAAAATCCCGCATCACGACGACTACAACCTGTGGCTCCCCGCGCAACTGAATCCTGAACAACGGGAGTGGCTGGAAGCGTTGCACGCGGGAGACGCGACGATGGGCGAGTGTCGGTTGTTCGACCGAAACGGTGAGTGGTACTTGCACATCGTCGCAACGCGAGACGTGGAGGAACGGCCCAGTTCGGCGTCCGAAACGCCGATTGGGGTAGACATCGGGGAAGCCTCTTTGTTAACGGTGTGTCACCGTGACGAGCGCGGCTCCCCGGCTATACCCAACCTCTGGAACGACGAAGGTAAGCGAGTCCGACAACTCCGTGAGACGTACTTCACGGCGACCCGACGCCTTCAGAAACGCGGAAGCGAACGTATCACCGAGTCCTACGGCGATTCACTCTGGCGACAGATAGACGACATTCTCCACACGGTCACGTCGGAGGTCGTCGCCTACGCCGACCAATTCGAGAACCCTGTATTGGTCCTCGAAGACCTGACGCACATCCGTGAGAACATGGACTACGGTGCGTTCATGAACCGACGGCTTCACGGGTGGAGCTTCGCAAAGATGCACGCTCAGATTCGGTACAAGGCCGCCGAAAAAGGGATTCGCGTGGAGACAGTAAACCCTGCGTACACCTCGAAGACGTGCCACTGTTGCGGAGAGCAGGGCTACCGCCCCGACCAAGCGACGTTCAAGTGTTCCAACTCGGAGTGTTGGGTCTCGGAGTACCACGCGGACATCAACGCCGCGCTCAATATTGCAGACCGCTACCTCAGCGGAGAGAGCCATTCAAGAGAACACACGGATGGCGATGACTCGGCTGAGGAAGGGGGCCGTTTGATCGGCCCACAAGACAGCCAAGCTGATGCTGAAGCCCAGCAATTGACGCTTGGAGCGTATGCGTCTTGAAACCTGAGGGCCACGCACGGCCTGAAATCCCATGGTGGGATTCCCGCGACTTTAGGCGCGGGAGGAGGTCAATCCCTGTCGCAGTTCGTCAGCGGTCGGACGGTCGGCTGACATAGGCGAAGAGGCAGCGAGTAGCTCAAAAAGAACACTGCCTGCAGTTGCGACGGTCGGATCGTCGGACTCAGCCGTGAGTATCGTGACCGCGATACGAGCCGTCTACTCGATACGACGACCCGACCGTCCGGCTTCGGTCACTCCTCGTCGAACTCGAGGGCGACGGAGTTGATACAGTAGCGCTTGCCGGTCGGATCGGGGCCGTCGTCGAAGACGTGGCCGAGATGGCCGCCACAGGAGGCACACAGGACCTCGGTACGGCGCATGCCGTGGCTGGTGTCGAGTCGTGTCTCGACCCGGTCGTCGTCGGTATCGTAGAAACTGGGCCAGCCACAGCCCGACTCGAACTTCGTCTCGGAGTCGAACAACTCGGCTCCACAGCCGGCACAGACGTACGTTCCGTCGTCGGTATGCTCGACGTACTCGCCGCTAAACGGTGGTTCGGTGCCCGCCTCGCGGAGGACTCGATACTCCTCATCGCTCAGTCGACTACGCCACTCCTCGTCGCTCGTCGCGTGGTCGCCCTCGTTACTCATGGACAGTCATACGGCCGAGAGGCTCAAGAGTCTGTCTCCAAGCCGATCACTCGATGCCGCCACGGCGCGCTCGAGCCACCCGCAGTGTCCGGTCACCGACTGGTGATGATGTCCGTACTCCCACAGCTCGGACACTGGGTCATGCGGCCCAGCTTGGGGACTTCGATCCGTCGCCATGCGTCGTCCCCACCGGGCGCTTCGAAACCACAATTTCGGCACCGTGACCGTTCGTGTGCTGAGAGTTCGCTTGCCATGTTCCGACGTATGTCGGACGGTGTCATAGTTGTTGGTTCCGTTCGCAGTGACTCTCGTCGATTACGACGGGTTGTGCGACCGACGGGCAACCGACGTCGGCCGCGGATGACAGGGAGTGGAGCGTGGACGGCGCTACTTGGCGGGGTCGACTCCGACGACACGCGTCACCGAAGCACCCCATCCGTTCGCGTGGATCGATCGGAGATCGCCTCGTCGATGCGACCATCGCCATCGAACGCCCGTTTTCGGATGGTGCCGTCGGGTTACCGACCCCATCCGGGTCCAGCGCTCGCGTCGTCTCCGGGAGCTATCTCCCACCGTACCCGATCTCCGTAGAAAGTATCCACAAACAATTATAAAAATGTTGTTGGGAAGTTCACTTGGCTGGCTCGGTATCGCCAGTCCCGTGGGTTCGATCGCACCGGACCGCCAGCCAGTCTGACTTGTCACTGTGGATCCAGTTGGGTTAAGGGTACTCCAGCCGAATCGGAGCCTGATGGGTTCCGGGCACGAACTCGCCGCAACGGCGCTCGACACGCTCCCGATCACCGTCGCGATCATCGACGATGAGGGTAAGATCCTGCTGACGAATCGCTCGTGGCGTGAGTTCGCGACAGCGGAGGACGACGAACACGTCGGCGCAAACTACCTCGCGGCTGCCGTGACGGCAGATGACGAGTACGCCGAGCAAGCAGTTGCGGGGATCGAGGCCGTGCTCGCCGGCGATCGGGACTCGTTTTCGATGGAGTATCCCTGTCACTCGCCCGATGAAAAGCGCTGGTTCCTGATGCGGGTCACCCGGTTTTCCCACAACGGCCAGCGGCTGGCGTCACTCGTCCACCTCGAAATCACCGAACGGAAACTGGCCGAACTCGCCGCCGAAGAACACGCCCAGCAACTCCGCGAGGAACGGCAAACCGTCGAGCACGTCCTCGAACGCGTCGACGGGCTCGTCCGCGAGGTCACCGACGCGGCCGTCAGCGCGGAGACGCGAGCAGAGATCGAGCGCGAGGTCTGTCAGCGACTCGCCGCGACCGACCCCTACGTCCTCGCCTGGATCGGCCGCGTCGATGTGACGAATCGCCGGCTTTCGCCCCACGAGTGGGCCAGTGACGACGACGTTCCGCTCGAGGACGACGAACTCGTTCTCGGTGCCGACGACGCGCATCCCGCCGTGCAGGCGTTCGAACGTGGCGACACGCAGGTGATCGAGGACGTAACAGCACACGACGACGCCGACCGGTTGTGGCCAACGGGGGCCGGCGACCACTTCCAGTCGGTTGCTGCCCTGCCGCTTACGTACGGCGACGTTACCTACGGCGTCCTGGTCGTGTTCGCCGCCGAGCCCGACGCCTTCGACGAGCGGGAACTGCTCGTCCTCGAGTCGCTATCCGGGACGATCGCGACCGCGATGAACGCACTCGAGGTCAGGCGGATGCTGACGACCGAGGCCGTCGTCTCCGTCGAGGTCGCGATCGAGGACCCCTCGCTGTTCGTCACGGCGCTGTCGGAGACGTTCGACGCCACAGTCAGCTACCGCGGACCGACCGAGGACGACGACGGCACGCCGCTGGTCGTCCTCCACGTCGATCGCGTGCTTGAGGACGTTGCGGTCGAGACGGCCGGGATCGGACACGACGTGACGCCCCTCTCGACGACCGACGACGGCACGCTGCTCGAGGCCGCCATCACGGATGGAATCGTGACAGCGCTGAGCGAGCACGGTGGGGTGATTCGCGAACTGGCCGCGGCCGACGGCATCGCCGATCTCGCGGTCGACTTTCCGGACGGCCGCTCCGCACGGTCGGCCTACGACTTCCTCGAGCGCCGATACGATCAGGTCGAACTGCTCAGCTACCACGAGCGGGACGAGCCTGCACAGACGCCACACGACGTGACGGCACGTCTCGAGTCGTCCCTGACTGACCGCCAACTGCAGGCGCTGCGCAAGGCCTACTACGCGAACTACTTCGAGTGGCCCCGGGACATCTCGGGGGAAGAACTGGCCGAGTCGATGGATATCTCCCGGTCGACGTTCCACCAGCATCTGCGCGCCGCCCAGCGGAAAGTCCTCGCCGAACTGTTGGAGTGACGGCCTCGGCGCCTGTCGGTTTTCGTGTCAGTACACATAGTGAGGGGATGATACTTTATATGTACATGTCGTAGCAGATACATCCGAACACTATCGGTCAGGGTCAACGAGGCAGAGGATGCAACAGGAACACATCGACGCAGGCAAGGCGATACAGAAACGAACCGGGAAAACGTTCTATCTCGCGACGCGGTTTCTCCCCAAGCGCGTGCGACACGCCACGCACGTCCTCTATGCGTTCTTTCGGATCGCCGACGAGGTCGTCGACGACGCCGACGGGACACCCCCCGAGGAGCAACGCGCCCGACTCGAGGCCCTTCGCGCCCAGGCCCTCGGTGACCGCACGCCTGACGACCCGGTCCTCGAGGCCTTCCAAGAACTTCGGACGGAGTACGGCATCACCGACGAGGAGATCAACGAGTTCATCGACGCGATGGCCACCGACATCGAGACGGAGCGCTACGAGACCTACGCCGACCTCGAGTCCTACATGCGGGGGTCGGCCGCATCGGTCGGCGTGATGATGACTGCGATCATGGAGCCCGACGACGAAGCGACCGCGCTGCCACACGCGGTCAAGCTCGGTGAGGCCTTCCAGTTGACGAACTTCCTGCGGGACGTCCGCGAGGACATCCTCGAGCGGGATCGGATCTACATTCCCCAGGAGACGCTCCGGGAACACGACGTCGACCCGGTACAGATCGAGCGCCTCGAGTTCGACGAGTCGTTCGCGTCGGCGATGGCCGCCGAACTCCAGCGAACCGAAGAACTCTACCGCGAAGGGGTCGCCGGCATCCGCTATCTTCCCGAGGACTGCCAGCTGCCGGTCCTGTTGGCTGCAGTTCTGTACGCGGAACACCACACCGTCATCCGATCCCAGGGGTACGACGTGCTCACCCAGGAACCGTCACTGTCGACGACGCGCAAACTGTGGTGTCTCGCGAAGACGCGCTGGCACTGGCACTGGAACCGCGACCCCGAGGCCGTGTTCCAGCGGGTGTCGGCGATCCCCTCGCGCGAGCCCGACCATCGCGGTCCCGAACCTGGGGACAGCGTCCCGACTCGCTAGTACGATTATCAAACCCCTCGATATGGTGGCGCTCGTTTCGTTGTCCCGGACGAGAATGGGTTTCCCATGTCCGTCAACCAGCGTTCCGATATCATCGATGAGGAACAGGAGTTGTCACGCATGGCCGCGATCAGCCTGGGCGCGTGGCTCGCCATCACAGTCGCCGCCGTCATACTGTTGTTACTGTTCGGTGACGTACTCGCAAGCCTCATTCTCTAATACGGACTCCTGGCAGTGGGTGCCGGCGCATCCGCGACCCGTCCTGCGGGTGCGCCGGGACAGCGGTATAGCAGACCGTATGAGACCGTCGGAATGTGGTCCGTTCTCGGCACTTGCCTGTTCACTTGGCGTCGTCGTCGATTAGGAGCGCCGCCTCGGCGACGATAAACGTCGCCAGTTTACGTTTGGTGTGGGCCGTGAGGAGGTGCTCCTCGAGTTGCTCGCCGGCGGACGGCGATTCGCGACAGACCGGACATTCGATCGGTGCTTTCCGTGCCATGTTAGTGATCGACTAGCCGTAATCAAAAGACTCCTGCTGGAACTCTCATATGGACTCCTGTCAGTGGGTGCCGGCGCACCCGGGACCAGTCATACGGGTGCGCCGAATTAGTTTCGGACGAGCCTGCGTACCGACAGGTCGTAGCGCTCGGTCCGAAGGAGAACGAGACAGAACAGCCCGGCGACGCCGGCGGCCAGCCACTGCCCGTAGAGTGCGTTGATCGTCCCCCAGAGGAGGACGAAACTCACCAGATCGTCCAGCGCGAACTCACAGGTTCGGACGCGCTCGAGGATGGCCGTCCGATCGAACGCGCGGTCGACGAGGACGACGGCGATCGCCCCCGAAAGGAGCCACCCCCGGTAGTTCGACGCCGGGACGCCGTAGTACCCTCCGGGCGGGAGATACGACCAGAAGCCGATGGCGACGGCTGCGGGATCGAGCACGAGATCGATCGCGAGGACGGCGGCAAGCGCCGCGAGGAGGCGCGGGACGACTCGGGCGGCCCGCTCGCCGAGGGCCAACAGCGTGAGCAGGTAGCCGTTCAGAACCAGCGGGACGAAAAACAGCGGGAGCGCGAGCGGGATCTCACCGCCCAGCATCGGGCCGAGCCGGATCCCGTACTCGAAGGTCCCGTAGGGCCAGCCCGTCCGCAAGCCGACGAGTTCGATCGCGTACGTGTACGCCGTCAAAACGGCGAGCGAGCCGAGCGCCCGACGGTCGAGTTCGGGGAGCAAAGCCACGACCAGCGGCGAGCGCATCACCAGCGTCCCGAACAGGATCAACAGCGGGTTGTACGACAGCAGCGGCGGCAAGAGCCCTTCCGCGCTCGCCACCAGCGTCACCGCGCCAACGACCGGGAAGACGACCGCGATCGTAAACCGGTTTTCGCGGATGAGGGCCTCGAGTCGCCGCTGCACGGCGGCCCGCGTCGGTTCGTCTGCGTCGCCGTCGTGGACCGACGGCGGGTGGCTGACACTGCTGTCCGTCCCGGCACTCGAGGTCGACGGATTCGACTCGCCGCTATCCATAAAGCACCCCCCAGAGCCCGCCCATCGTCAGTACAGCGCCGACGACTGTGTTGATCGCCGGGAACCACCAGTACGCGCGGTCGACGGCGACGCTCGCCGTAGCAATCGCGCCGACGAGGAGCGGGTAGACGAGCATGAGTGCGCCCAGCCGCACGTCGAGCGCGCCGAAGGCGGCCGCGCTGGCAAGCCAGCAGGCGCCACAGTAGGCGTACGTCCGGCGCTCGCCCAGCACCGTCGCAGTCGTCCGAATACCAGTCTCGCGGTCCGGTTCGATGTCGGGAATCGCCGAGAACGTATGCATTCCCATCGCCCACAGCCAGCCGCCGACGACGGCGAGGGCGGGTGGCTGCGTGCCAGCAACGGCGGCATAGGCGGCCGCGCCCGGCGTGATGTACAGCCCGTTCGAGAGCGAATCCACGAACGGCGTCGTCTTGAATCTGGCCGGTGGAGCGCTGTAGGCCGCCCCGAGGACGAGGAAGGCGATCAGCCAGGGGATCGCGGCGGTCGAGAGCAGTGGGACGAACAGCAACGGCAGAGCTGCACAGAGCCCGACGACGGCGGGGACGTATCCCTGCCCGCGATAGCGCGCCTCGCGGTCGTCCTTTTTCGGGTTCGCCGCGTCGATTTCCCGGTCGTAGACATCGTTGATCCCATAGAGGAAGACGTTCGCGGGCAGGAGGAAGTAGCCGAACAGGGCGACCGGCGCGAGTGCGAACAGGTCGTCGGCGGTGCGTGCGGCGTAGACTGCCCCTACCAGCACCGGACCCGCCAGATACAGCCAGAACCGTGGCCGCGAGAGGACCAGCAGGTACGAGAGCCGTTCGCCGATGCCGTCGCCGATCGCCCTCGTGTCCGAATTCATCGGTGATCGCTCGTGTTCACGAAGTGTCCAGAGACACCGTCGCCGCGAGCGCGCGGTCGTGCTCCCCAGGCATCGATCGCCGGCCCGATCACGGCTGGAGGCCGCCGCCGTGGTCTTCGAGTACCTTCTCCGCGGTCAGGTCGCCGCTGATGAGACACATCGGAACGCCGATCCCAGGCGTGGTATCTCCCCCCACGAAGTAGAGGCCATCGACTTCTTTCGAACGATGGGGCGGTCTGAATAGCGAGGTCTGCCGGAGTGTGTGAGCCAACCCGAGCGCCGTTCCCTCGTAGCTGTTGTACCGGCTTGCGAAGTCCTCGATGCAGAACCGTTCCTCGAGGACGATCCGATCGCGCAGGTCGGTGCCGGTGTTCGTGGCGATATCCTCGAGGATCATATCACGGTACTGCTCGCGGAGCTGTGGCGTGTCCTCGAGGCCGGGCGCGATCGGTACGAGAACGAACAGGGCGCTGTGGCCCTCGGGGGCGACGCTGTCGTCGGTCTTCGAGGAGACACACAAGTAGTAGGCGGGGTCGTCGGGCCAGCGTGGGTCCTCGAAGATGTGCTCGAAGTGCTGGTTCCAGTCGGTCGGCAACACGAGCGTGTGGTGGGCCAACTCGTCGACGTCGCCCTCGACGCCGAGATAGAGTAAGAATGCGGATGGTGCGTAGGTCCGTTCGTCCCAGTAGTCGGCGTCGTAGCCGCGGCGTTCGGGCGTGAGCAGTTCCTGCTCGGCGTGGGCATAATCGGTGTTGCTCACAACCAGATCCGACCGGACTGGTCCCGCTGGCGTTTCGATCTCGAACCCGCCCGTGCGGCCCTTGATCTCGGTTGCTGGCCGGCCAGTTTCGTACTCGACACCCAGCTCGCGGCCGAGGTCGGTGATCCCGTCGACGACCGCGCCGATCCCACCGTCCGGGTACCAGACCCCGAGGTTGAAATCGACGTGGCTCATCAGATTATAGAGCGCCGGCGTGTTCGTCGGCGAGCCACCCAGAAACACCAGCGTATACTGCATGATCTGCTGGAGTTTTGGATGATCGAAGTAGCCCTCGACGTGGCCCTGCATCGACCCGAGCAGGGAGAGGCCACGCGCCTGCCGGGCTACGTCGAGATCGATGTAGTCCCGCAGGCGTTCGCGGTCTTCGTAGACGAAGTGTTTCATCCCGACCTCGTAGTTCTCCCTGGATTTCTCGAGATACCGCTCTAGCGTGTCGCCCGCACCCGTCTCGTACTCCTCGAAGACGGTCTTCGTTCGCTCGAGGTCGGGCGTGATATCCACCCGATCACCGTCCTTGAAGAAGATCCGATAGTGCGGATCGAGCTGCGTGAGTTCGTAGTAGTCACTTGGCGTCCGATCGAAATAGGAGAAAAACCGCTCGAAGACATCGGGCATCAGATACCACGAGGGACCCATATCGAACGTAAAGCCGTCTTTCTCGAGGCGGCTCGCCCGACCGCCCACCTGTTCGTTCTTCTCAATGACACGCACGTCCGCTCCCGCATCGGCGAGATAACAGGCTGTCGAGAGCCCACCGATTCCCCCTCCAACCACGACAACCGACACGCCGGCCAGCGATTCCATGCCCGATATGAGTGTACGATCGATGTTAAACGTGTGTCATACATAGGTAGGGAATTCGACCGGTTATCAGTGAGGGTGCCGGACCGGGACGCGCCGTTCGTATCGTCAAGCATGAATGAACCGACCGGTGTATTCCTGTGCGTTGGCCCCGTAGAGGACGTATGGATGGACTGACAGCTGTTGTGACCGGCGGGACGCGTGGCATCGGACGCGCCGTCGCCGACGCGTTCGCGGCCGACGGGGCAACCGTCGCCGTCGGCGCCCGAGACGCCGACGAAGTCGGGGCGACTATTGACGCACTCGAGGCGACGGGTGCGACTGCTGACGGCTGCCGAACCGACGTCCGGGACGAATACGACGTGGAACGGCTGGCCGGTATCGCTTCGAAGGCAGGTGAGACGGCCGGCATCGATATCGTCGTTGCTGCGGCGGGCGTCTATCACGGCGAGGCCGGTCACACACCGACCGACGACGAATCCTATGCCGCGTTCGACGACCACGTACGGACGAACGGCCGCGGCGTGTACGCGACGATCAGCGAGTCGATTCCGCATCTGAACGATGGTGCACGGGTTCTCGTTCCGACCGGGTCGGTCGCCAGTGACGGTACAGCGGGCTACGGCTCCTACGCCATCTCGAAGGCGACGGCGGAAGCGGTCGTTCGTGGTTTCGCCGCCGATACCGAGTACGTCGTAGGGTGTCTGGATCCTGGCATCGTCGCGACGGAACTCACCGGCGGGCACGGCCGCGATCCGGAATCGGTCGCGCCGATGTTCGTCTGGGCGGCGACCGAAGCGGATCCCGCAATGCTGGACGGCGACGTCGTCGGACTGGGTGCGTGGAAAAAGGCGACTCGCTGAACGGCAGTCACGCCGTCGCGATGGTTGGCGAATCGGCCCTTGACGTGGAGCCTGCGCTCTCAGAACCCGCCGAAAGCCATCAGGAACAGCGCGACGGCGATGATCGCGAACAGACAGCCGACGCCTTTCTTGATCGTCCCCGTATCCAGCGTCGCCGAGACGTAGGGTGCGATCTGTCCACCGAGCGTCGTCGCGGGGACCGTCCAGACGACCATGTTCCAGGGCGTCGACGCGAGGTCCATCGTGTGGCCGCCGGGAACCAGCCCGCCGCCGAAGACGTGGACGATCGAGGCCAGCACGGCTGTCGTCGCGACGACGATGTGGTTCGTTCCGATGGCGACGCGGACGGGCACCTCCGTCCGGAGCATCGAGATGATGCCGAGTTCGCCGATTCCGAAGCCAGCCAGCCCCTGAAAGACGCCGCCGACGCTGTAGTTTGCGAATCGCTCGAGATACCCCGATCGGGAGTATCTGTAGTCGTTCCCGTCGCGGTCGACTCGAGTGACGGTGCCAGTTTCGTCCGTTTCGACACCTGCCGGGCCGAGTTTGGCGGCGTCGTTCGGCAGGTTACCAGTGGTGCCGCCGTCGGCTGCGACCGTCTCGCCGCCGGAGCCGCCGCCGGGTTCCTCGTGGCCGAGATCAGCCCGGAACAGGAGGTACGACGCCGCGAGCAGCGCGAGCCCGAGCAGCGCGTGGAACAGCGGTTCGGGGATGACAAACGAAAGCAGTGCCCCGCCGACGACGAACGGAATGCCACCGAGAACGAGCGCCGTGCCGAGTCGCCGGTCGACCAGACCGTACTGGATGAAAGCGAGTGCAGAACTCGAGAGGCCGAAGGATTCGCTGATGAGACCGATCTTCACCAGCGTATTCGGTTCCAGAGGATACGCAACCAGCGGGAAGACGAAGATGAGAAACGGGACGAACAGCGCGGAGCCGCTGATCCCGACGGTGTTGACGATCGTCGCGCCGATGACGAACGCGATGAATAGCCACCAGTACTCGAGCCAGTAACCGGCGCCAGCATCTGCCGGCGTGGGTGCAAAGAGGTAAACGCCGACGATGAACGCCAGTGGTGCGAGGAATACGAACAGGTGCTGATACTTCAGGAACGTCTTCTGAATCCGCGAAACCGATGAGGCTGTCATTGAGCCGTGAGCGCTGCTTTTGGAAGGGTGAAATAAGAGTATTTTCGTCTAGCCGCTCCCTGTGAACCGTTCGTGTGGCGACAGCGGGCGGTTCCGTGTCAGTCGGCTCGAAAACAGCCGGCACGCGCCGGGGCTCGATTCGACTGCCTCGGCGAAAATTTCCTCAATATTTATTACGCCACCCATGCTATCTTCTCTCACAATGAGTTTTCCAGAAGGGCCCCGCAAACCGGGTGAGCAGTCTGCGACAGATGACGGCGCTGACGCAGTCGACCACGCCCCGACGGACGGACTCATCGCGACCGTACTCGAGGCGCTTTGGACTCATAGCGAGACGTGGGCGGACCGCTACGTCGAGATGCGCGTCGACGCGCGCCTCGGCAGTCGGGAATAACGACCGCGCATGGTTTTCGGACCACGTTCGTGACTGTCGGCTCGATCGTTACCAACGGTTATGCCTCGCTGTGCCGTATGGTACCATACTGATCGAAGATGCAAACAGTCGCAACGAAAGCAGTCACCTGCCCCCACTGCGGAGACGAAGCGAGCGTTTCACTCCCCAGTGAGGAGACGGAGCTGAAAGTACGGCACTCGGTCGCGGCGTTCGGCGAACACACGACGGTCACGTGCTCGGACGGTCATACCTACTGGGTATACTTCTGTTAGTCCTCGAGCACCTCGGACGGCCGATTTTTGGCCTCGCCGGAGTGATAGACGAGTGAACGCAGTCGCTCTATAGTAACAACTGAAACGGTTTACACACTGATCGCACGAGGGCTGTGCGATCAGGTGTGCAATGACGTTCAGTGGCTACTATAGGTAATCGATCACGACGCAGAAATCTAGTAGTAATCAGATCCGCTACCGAGGTTCAATCGATGTGGCCTTCGCGACGCAGTTGATCTGCGTCCTGGCCGGTGTAGCGCCACTCGATGGTGGCCTTCTCGTCTTGCCAGTCCCAAGGCTCGGCGACGACGATGTCGTCTTGCTCGATCCAGGTGCGGTATTTCATGCGCCCGGGAATGCGGCCGAGCCGTTCCTTGCCGTCCTCACACCGGAGCTGAACGTGATTGCCACCGAGGTGTTCGGTTACGACGGCGAATACTTCATCGCTGTTGGGCATACGGAGGTTCCGTCGCCCGGAGTCTTCTGTCACAGCTTATCTACGTGGGGCAGACGTTTAAAGGATTGGAGAGTCATGGTATCGTGACTCGTACTGCGGACGTTCACCTGACGGAGGAGAGTTTGTCGGCGTTCCGAGCCTGTTCCGTGCGTCGATCAGCTTGCTCTATCCGGTTTTGCGCCGCGTTCGAGAGGGGCTCCGACAAGTCACTACGTGCCTCTGTGAGACGCTGCTCGACCCTCTGGAGGCGCTCAGCAACGGTGGTAAGCTGCTTGTCGGCAGTGTCTCGCTCGCTGTCGCGTGCCCGCTCGGCGGCCTTTCGTGCGGCCTCGACGACGGCTGCGAGGGCGCGTTCGAGTCCCTCGACGGCGTTCGACGACCCGCTGTCCTGGTCATCATCATCATCGATATCGTCGCGATGCGCCGCAACTGCCGCTCGTGTTTCCTCGGCGATATCCGCCACGAACGTCGCAAGCGATGCTTTGCCCGTCTCGGGGCGCTCGATACGGACCGCTGACTCGTTCTCAGGAGTCGGGTTGACCCGGTAGGCGCCGATGGCGTCGTCGCTGTCTCGAACCTCTGTCGTATAGGCCCCGCCAGTGTGGACGTAGACGGCGTCGGTTCCGTCTACCGACGACTCGTACAGCCGACCGGCGAAATCGTCTTCGACGGCGACCGCCGAGAGATCGGTTGCGGTCTTCTCGCCGCCGATCTCGAGTTTCGTCGCACGATCGCGGGCAACCAGCGGAATCTCGCCGTCGACGCCGGCTGCTGTCGGTGTTCCGTCGTCCGACACGGCGACGTGTTCGCTGTGTGGTGTGCGGCCCGCACCGTTGACTGTCAGCCGATGATCGCCGGCCGGAACGTCCTGTACGACCGCAATACCACCGAACGTCGGGACAGCCTCGGGATCGCTCTCCAGCAAGACGACCGACTCGAGCGACGTCTCCGTCGTGGTCAGTCCTTCGTTCTCCGGCGCATCGTCAGTTGTGACCGCCTCCGTAACGCGGGTGATCACGCTGTTTATCGGCGCCGCCTCGCCGATGGCGTCGTAGCGGCCGGCCAGTGCCGTCCGGTGGTTGGGAACGGAGATGTCGGCCGCCGGATTGTCGTAGCGTGGCTGAGTCCACGGCGTCCCCGTCGTCGTGATGTGGCCGGCGATGGCGTCTTCGACCACGTCGGGGACGGCGAACTCGAAGCTCAACTGCGGTCCAGTGAAGGCCGCGATATGTTCGATTTCCCTGCTCGGAACGAGGTCGTATTCGACATCGGCGTCAGCCTCCCGATCGCGGTGTCGGAAGACGAGCCCCGTCTCGCGCGTCGGCAGCCCTGTCGGCGGCGACGTCAGCGCATCGTACGATCGGACCGTCAAGTCGTCGTCGACCAGCGACTCGCGGGTGACGGCGGGCAAGCGTTCGTGCTCGTAGATCGGGACGCCCTCGTACTCCGGGACGAGGTAGGGAAGCCGTGATCCCTCGTCTCGCGGCAGTCCGTACGCGAGCGGGATCTCGAGGTCCGCGAGGTCCGCGATACCCTCGATCGCCGTGTTCGTGATGTCCGCCAGTAAGTCCTCGATGGCGACCCGCTGGAAGCGATCCGGGACGTCGTTGACCGAAAGCGTACTCGAGTGTGAGCCGAGTTCCGAGAGGATGCGCGGCACCATCGCCGGATCCGGATCTAGGAACTCGTTGTTCGGCACCTTCCGGGAGTGGGAACTGGCGACGTACAGTTGTGGCTCGCCGGTCTCCGTGTCGACGAAGACGTGCAATACTTCCCAGTCGTGCCAGTGGAAGTTGGTCGTAAACTGGTCGAACACCGAGTAGAACCAGAACTGGACCACGGCAAGGGGCGACTCCTCGTACTCGACGGCGTTGTAGAACACCGTCGGATCCGGTGGCTGTCCCTCGCTGTATTGTTCGTGGTACCCGTCGAAGGCATCGAATCCGTCGACGATCGTCTCGCCGTCGAGCTCACTGGCGTAGGGCCGTGGGTCCGTCGGAAACCACGGTTCGTGAACGTCGAAGTACAGTGTCGGGGCGAATTCCGTCGCCAACTCTCGAGCTCGTTCGTCGTCGACCTGGCTCGTCTGGCCGTCGCTCTCGCGTTCGAACGCCGAACAACCGGCCAGCGCGGTCCCACCGATGCCGGCGAGTGTGCCGAGGACAGTCCGGCGATCCACGTCGAACGCGTCGTCATCGGTCACGAGTTATCGTCCCTCTTCTGAAACCCAACCGTCGATACGCACACGAAGACATCTGTGCTGACCATACCGCTGTGTGGAACTATCTTCTCAATAAGCTTCTGTACTGACCGCTCCCGACGCACCTACAGTTCGCGGTCCGAATCGGGGTTCTCAAGGTCCCACAGCAACTCCGGCAAAAAGGCCTCGAGGTTGTCGATAACCCGCCGCTCGCTGACGTTCAAGCCCTCACAGTGGTCGTGGGCCGAGTCACGAATGTCGACGTGGAGGTCGCCGTCCTCGAGCCAGACGCCGAGCGGAAAGACCGAACACCGGGTCGGTTTCCAGTCTTCCTCGAGATGCAGCGAACAGAGTCCGTCCTCGCGCAGGAACGCACAGGCCGAGCCGTCCTCGGCGATGTGGTCGTCGCGGTCTTTGCCCTCGCGGGTGACGAACTTCTCGCCGCGGAACTCGGTCGTGGTCTCGGCGAGATTGGCTCGCTTGGCTAACTCGAGGAGGTCCCGATCGTAGAGGAGCACGCCGTGATGGCAACACCACGTGCAGTCGTCGACGCACTCGAAGGTGAGCTCGGGATCGAACTCGACGACGGCCTCGCGGCCGGGGTAGACTTCGACGTGTCGCGGGGCGTCAGCGCTCACGTGTCGTGGGTGGGTGGTCGTCGCCAAGTGCCTTTCTACACGTCGTTTCGGATTGCGTTCTCGACCAGCCTGTCACCGAACAAGACACCACCGCTCGGGCTGCTCTCCACTGGATCGTTTATCGCGGATCAACGAGATAGCGCGTACGGATTCACAGCCGAGAGTGGCCACTCCCGCAGTCACGCTCGAGACGGACAAGCAATCGATATGACAGCACGCGACCGCAACAAGTATATTAGCTCGAGCTAATATTAGTAGTTGCTAAAATGGGGGAACAGAAACCGAACGATGACTCGACTCGATTCTCGTCTCAACAGCCGTCTTGCTGTCGTGACGCTGCCCACTCCCTGACCGAGCAGGAACTGGCAGCCGACATCCAGACGCTCGCTGCGATTGGGAACGAGACCAGGTACGAGGCACTTCGGCTTATTGCGGCGGCTGATGACGGTGCCTGCGGTTGTGAATTGGAGCCCGCCCTTGGTGTCAGTCAGGGAGCGGTCAGTCAAGCCCTCTCACGGCTGTATGCTGCAGGACTCGTCACGCGGCGCAAGGACGGACGATGGCGATACTACAGTGCGACATCACGGGCCGAACGACTGCTGAATGTACTCGATGAAACGAGAACGACTACCGATGACTAACGAGACATCGTCGACGGACGTCGACACCGACGAGCTGAGCCCAGCGGAACAGCGGCGTATCGTGCGAGACCGATACGGCGAGATCGCCGCCAGTTCATCGTCCTGCTGTGGCGATACGGGAGCGAGTTCCTGCTGTAGCAGTAACAGCTCTGACAGCGAGGAGTACGAGGATCAGTCGCGCTTGCTCGGCTATGGCGACGAGGAGCTCGATGCCGTCGAATCCGGTGCCAACTTGGGTCTTGGCTGTGGCAACCCGACCGCGATTGCGAGTCTCGAAGACGGCGCGACCGTTCTCGACCTCGGTTCCGGAGCGGGGTTCGATTGTTTCCTCGCCGCTCGAGAAGTCGGTTCGGACGGTCTCGTCACTGGGGTCGATATGACGCCGGAGATGGTCGAGAAGGCTCGCGAGAACGTCACAAAGAACGGCGCGACGAACGTGGAATTTCGACTCGGTGAGATCGAACACCTCCCAGTCGCTGATGAATCCGTCGACGTGATTCTATCGAACTGCGTTGTGAACCTCTCGCCGGACAAGTCACAAGTGTTCAGCGAAGCATTTCGTGTGCTTCGACCAGGGGGACGGCTCGCTATCTCTGACGTCGTGCAAACCACACAGTTCCCGGAAGCGGTCCAGCAGAATCCAGCTTCCGTAGCCGGGTGTGTCGCAGGCGCGTCACCGATCTCCGAACTCGAATCGATACTGGACGACGTGGGCTTCACTGCGATATCGATCGACCCCAAAGAGGAGAGTGAGGCGTTCATCCGCGACTGGGACGAGGAACGGGATGTCAGCGACTACATCGTCTCTGCGACCATCGAAGGCAAGAAACCAACCTACTGAGCCTCGTGAGCTGGGTCGTAGAGTCGGTGCCTGCAAGCCGAGGCAAAGCGAACGAGTAGGCAGGTATTATCCACAGCGAATACCAAATAAGCCAGAGCGCACCCAACTGTCGTCTGATCGAGACGCTACGACCGAACCGTCTCGCCCTCGAGCGCCAGCCGTTCGCGCTCGCTCGAGTCGACGACGGTATTCCGGAGCGTGCCGACGCCCTCGTAGGTGATCTCGACGGTGTCGCCGGGTTCGACGAGGCCGGGATTCGCTGGACTGCCGAACGAAACCACGTCGCCGGGGCGGAAGGTGACGCGCCGGGAGAGGTGCGAGATGATCTCGTATGGATCGAACAACATTAGTTCAGTGTTGGCTTCCTGGCGGCGCTCGCCGGCCACGTCGGTGTACATGTCGATCTCGGTCGGATCGACGGCGGTTTCGATCCACGGGCCGAGCGGGCCGGAGGCGTCGAAGGCTTTGCGGGGCGTGCGCCCGCCCTGGTCGAGCGCGTCCATGTCGTTCATGATCGTGTAGCCACGGACGACCTCCGGGACCTCGTCTTCGGAGAGATCGCGACAGGGTTCATCGATCACGGCTGCGAGCTCGCCGGCGTAGGTCACCTCGTCACTGAACGACGGATACGGAATCGGGTCCTCGTGACCGACGAGCGACGCCGGTGGCTTGATGAAGAAGTCCGGCTCGTCGGGCCGTTCGTACTCCATCTGGTCGATCGTCGCCGCGAAGTTCCGTCCGACACAGTACAGCGCCGACGGCTCGCAAGGCGGCAGGAAGTCCGCGTCCGTTCCAACCTCGTAGACGCCATCGTCCGTGTGCACGACGCCGTCCTCGTACCGTCCGGCGACCGGTCCATCGTCCGTCGCGATCCGCGCGAGTTTCATTATCGGCGCTCTCGAGTCCGGAGAATTAGTGATACCGGTTTCCGGTTGGCTCAAGCCCTATCCGAGCGTCTTGACCTCGACGCGGTGGGGGCCGTCTTCGGTCTCGAGCGTGACGCTGTCGACGATCGACTCGCGAGCGCGTTGTTGCCACTCTTCGACAGCCTCGGCGTGGCGCTCGCGGAGTTCGTCGGCCGCGTCCGGGTCGTCCACGTCGGCAAGCGCCGACTCGAGGTCGGGATAGTCGGCAA
This sequence comes from Haloarchaeobius amylolyticus, assembly GCF_042678045.1. GTDB lineage: Archaea > Halobacteriota > Halobacteria > Halobacteriales > Natrialbaceae > Natrinema > Natrinema amylolyticus_A. Next base: position 256,515 of record NZ_JBHUDI010000003.1, on the reverse strand, counting down.
CGACATCGTCTTCGATGATGGTCGCGGGTGAGACGTGGACCGCGCCGGTTAGCTCGGTGTCGTCGACGTGGTAGACGTGGATACGGGCACGCATCCGGCCGTGAAACGGCGGCGTCGCTCGGAGGACGGCTTCGCCGGGATTCTCCTGACTGTAGACGTAGGCGTCCGCGGCGTCCGCTGGCGACAGCGCGAGCGAGCGGATCGCTGTCGGATCGTCGTCTGCGGCCATCGAACGCTGATACGAATCGGGGCGGTTTAAGACTCCGGTTCGACGGCTTCGTCTGCGGCTGGTGGGCGAAAGACCGCGGCTCGAGCGTCGGTCGAAACGCCGTACGTTGCGTCGGCGACCGACGCCGGCGGGGTCATCTCAGTATCCGTGTAATGAGCGCGAAGCGACGCCCGAACGGCATCCCGGACGCAGGCACGCGTCGCCGCGCCGACCGCGGTTCCGCTGCCGGAGAAGTCGACCGGCTGGCCCGCCGGGTCGTGACCGACAACGACTGCGTCCGTGGTCGTCCCCGGAAAGCCGGTTTCGGACAGCAGCGTTGCCGCCTTCGCCTCCGCGGCGACCGCGATCAGGTTCGCCAGCGCGCCGGGCGCGAGCGCCCGCGTCGTCCCGACGATGACGTTGACGGTGCCGCGGCCGGGCTCGAGTCCCGACACATCGGTGTCATCCATGTCGCTGTCCGCGTCGTTGCCGGGTTCGGGCTCCATCGGCAACGCGGCAGGGTTCGACACCCCGGCAGTCGCGTAGGCCGTGACCGGGCCACAGCGCGCACCACGAGCGTCGTCGATGTCGACGCCGGTCAGCAGCGCCGGCCCGGTCGCGTCAGCTGCAGTTGGTTCGAACTCCGCGCGCTCGAGGCGCTCGTCGACGTACGCACCGAGGTCGGTCCGCTCCCAACCCTCGGGGACCGAGACGTTGTACGCGCAGTCCGCCGTACAGCGGCCGCCGTTCCAGCCGGTCGAGAGCCACTCGGTGTCCGGGCGACTGACCTGCAGGACGCCGTCCCGTCGGATCGCGCGGTAAGCCGACTCGGCGTCAGTCATCGTCGTGGGGCTCGACTGCCCCGTCGTCAGCGACACCCACGCCCAGTGCGCCCAGCAGCCGGTCGTTCGCCGGCTGATCCTTGATCGCGACGCGGACGTGCGAGTCGAGCGCGCGGAACGTCGTCGCGTCCCGAATCGCCACGCCGGCGGCTCGCGCGTCGGCGATCACCGTCGCCACGTCGCGGTCGCCGACGTCACAGAGGAGGTAGGGCGCGTCCGATTCGTGCACGTCGAATCGTTGCTCGAGCGCTGCGGACATCCGCTCGCGCTCGCGTTCGACGCGCTCGCGAGTCTCGCGGACGAATTCGTCCTGTCGGAGGCAGTGTGCGCCGACGCGCGCGGCCGGCGTGCCGAGCGACCACGCGCGGCGGGCAGTCGCGAGCGCGTCTCGCCGCTCGCCGCGTGCGACGGCGAAGCCCGCACGGAGCCCCGGTAGGCCGAACAGCTTGGTCAGCGAACGTGCGACGATAACGTGGTCGCGGCCCAGTTCGGCCGCGGACGGCCGGTCGGTGAAGCCGAGAAACGCCTCGTCGACCAGCAGTGTCGTGTCGGCGTCCGCACATCGATCGACAAGCGTCTCGAGCGCGTCCCGATCGATCGCGTCACCGGTCGGGTTGTTCGGCGTACAGACCACCGCCAGCGCACACGGCTCGAGCACCGAGGGGCCGAGTTCGTGCAAGTCGTCGTAGCGCACGAACCGTGGCGTCGCCCCCTGCAGCCGGACCTCGCGGGCGTACTCGCCGAAGCTCGGGTAGGGCACCAGCGCCTCGTCGCCGGGCTCGAGGGTACTCTCCATCGCCAGCCGGATCGCGGCGAGGCCGCCGGGCGTCGGGATCACCTGCTCGGGCTCGCAGCCGACGAACGACGCCGCCGCGTCCCGGTAGGCGGGGTAGTCGTCGTCCGGGTAGCGACGGGACTCCTCGAGTGCGGCCGTATACACGTCTGTGACCCCGTCCGGCGTCCGGGGATTGGTATTGGCCGAGAAGTCCAGCACGTCGCGGTCTGTCTCGCCGCCGTGGGGCACTCGCGAGCCGGCGCGGATCGCGTCAGGGTTCACTGTTGCCCTCTGCGGCGTCGGCTTCGATGCCGAGGCGGTCACAGACAGTCTCGAGTCGCTCGCGGACCTCGCCCATCCGGCCGTCGGGGACCAGCGAGAGCGCGCCACCCATCCCGACGCCCTCCTTGGCCTCGCCGGCGCAGTAGCGCTCCATGGCGACGTGGTCGCCCGCGTCGAAGCCGGGATCGGTCACGGTCAGCTCGCAGTCGAGCCGATCGCAGGTCTCGGCGAGTCGGTCGCCCTGCTCGTCGGCGACGAACGAGGTGGTCGCGATCGACAGGTCCGCGTCGATCCCGGCATGGCGCAACAGGGCCGCGACGGCGACCATCTGCGTGCCGCCGGCGAGCGTCACGTCAGTGCCGCTTTCGAGCGCGCCGGCGGCGATCCCGGTCACCGTCGGCTGGACGGGGTCGCCGACCGCTTCGATCGCCTCGAGCGGCGCGCCGTCGCAGTCGCCCGGCTCGAGGTTGCTTTCGGCCAGCGCCTCGTCGACGACCTGGCGCTTGCGCTCGATCGGGTTCTCGGGCAGCGACGAGGAGACGCCAGCCGGCTCGCCGAGCGCGGTGAGGACGCCGAGTGCGGTGGTCGTCCCGCCGGGGACCGTCTCGCCGATCATGACCTCGTCGTCCGGCAGGCTCGCGCCGAAGTCGTAGGCGCGGTCGAACGCAGCGCTCGCGTCCGGGACGGCCGCCTGTTCGCGGACATCGACACCCGGCTGGACGCCGAGGTCGACCGTCGGCGCGGCCGTCGACTGGGTGAGTCCCGCGTCGATCACTGCCAGTTCGAAGTCGACGACCTCACGGACCGCGCGGGTCACGGCCGCGGGCGTCGGACAGCCAGTCGGACTCACCGGTGTCACCGGCGACGCGGTCGGCTCGCCGTAGGTGAGGATTTCGACGTCCGCCGAGGGCGTGTGTGCCATCAGCTCGGGGGCGGCCCCGGCAGCGCTGATGCCGTCGATCAGTGCCGTCTCGGTCGTTCCGGCGGCAAGCAGGACTCGCATCTAGCGGCCCTCCGCCGACCGGGACAGCCGATCGGCTGCGATCCGTGCGTCTTCGAGCCGGTTCACGTTCACTGCAAGTCGCGAGTCGTAGTGTACGTCGATCATGGATGTGGAATCGGATGCGGTGCCGACGACGTTGACCCCGGTCGGCGCGAGGTGGTCGGCTGACTCGAGTCGGGTATCGATACTGACGCCGAGCCGTCGTTTGAGTGCCACGGGGACGCAGACGGTCCGCGAAGCATCGCTGTCGCCATGTGCTGCGAGTACGCGGTCGACGACTGGAGCCTCGAGCAGCGGCAGATCCGCTGCGACCGTCAGCATCGGTGGTGAGAGGTCGGGTCGCTCGAGGAGGCCCATCAGATCGGCCACGTAGCCGTCGCCGGCCGTCTCGATCGTCGTCACGCCATCGGTCTCCTCGAGATGCGCCCGCGTCTCCGGCGCGTTCGGCGAGACGGCGGTATAGATCGTCTCGAGCCGGCTGGCCGCAAGGCCCGACAGGACGTGGTCGACCATCGGCGTCCCGGCGATCGGGTGCAGCGGCTTTTCGTGGCTGCTCTCGAGGCGCGTGCCTTTCCCGCCGCACATCACGAGAGCGTCCACGCGATCACCCCCAGATGGACGCCGGCGATGCGGCCGATCTCGTTGGCCGCGCCGAAGATATCGCCGTTGATCCCTCCAAGATAGCGGTTCGCCCAGTACCAGGGGAGGCCGACGCCAGCGACGGCCCCACAGAGCGCGACCGCGGCGAGCGGTGGCCGGACGAGGGCAACCACGGCGAGGGCGATTGCTGCGGGTGCGAGAAACGACCCAGCGGTGGCACCGTCGGTGAACTGCTTTCCCATTCCCTCGGCGATCGCGTCGCCAAAGCAAGCCAGCGCGGCCATCCCGAGTTTGGTTCCGACCTCGGCGCTGACCGCGACGACGATCGCTGCACGGACGGGGAGGTCGGCCAGTCCGAGGCCGCCGAGCCCCAGCGCGACGACGGCGATCGACACCGAAAGCAGCGCGCCGACGCCGGTCGTCGTGTCCTTGAGCACCTCGCGGCGGCGCTCGCTGTCGCCGTGGACGACTAACGCGTCCCCCAGGTCCGCGACGCCATCGAGATGGTGGATTCCCGCGACGGCGTACACCGACAGCAGGTAGCCGAATGCGACAGTCGGGGCCGCTAGCGTTTCCGCAGCGAGCAACGGAACCGCCGCCAGCGTGCCCGCGACGAAGCCGGCGATCGGAAACGCCGCCGGCGTCGTTCGAAACGCGTCCCAGTCACCCTCGCGGTAGCCGACCGGGAGCCGCGTGAGAAAACCGAGTGCTCCGCGGACCGCGCCGAGCGAGCGGCTGATCATACTACGGCAGCAACACCTCCGCGAACGGACTCGACTCGAGCCCCAGCCCTGCCGACACGAGCACGACGAGGCTAGCAGCGATGACGATCGAGATGCCGGCCGCCCGGCCGACGAGCGAGACGGCTCGCTCGCCGTCGGCCAGCGTCGGCAGCTCTGCGTCGGGGTTGAGGGTGTAGACGCCCGGCTTCTCGAGGCGGCTCGCGAGCGCACAGGCCAGCGTCGCCATCGGCCAGCCGGAGTTGGGCGAGGGTGGTACCTGTGCCCACGCTCGAGCGCTGACGAGCGCAGTCGGATCGACTGCGGCGACGGCGATCGCGGCCGCCGAGATCCGAGCGGGCAGGTACATCACGAGGTCGTCTAGACGCGCGCTCGCGGTGCCGACGGGCTTGGAGGGATAGCCAAGCATCGAGTCGAGCGTGTTGACACCTTTGACCCACGCAGCAACCGCTGCGGCAGCCGGCAGCGAAACCGGTGCGAGGACGGCAAACGGGAGCAACGCCGCGACCAGCCCGTCGGCGAGGTTCTCGGCGGCGCTCTCGACGGCGGCGCTGCGAAGTTCGGCGGCCGAGAGCGTCGAGGCGTCACGGCCGACCAATCCCCGGACCTGCGTGCGAGCGTCCGCGAGTTCGCCGTCGGTTGCCGCGACGACGGTCCGGGTCAGCTCGAGCAGCGAGCGGATGCTGGTCGTCAAAAAGAGGACGACGGCGGCGACGATACCACCGACTAGCGGATGAACCGCTGTCGAACCGAGAACGACACCGCCGGCGACGGCGGCGGGGACGAGCGGTGCGAGGACGGCGATGCCGACGCCGGCCAGTCGCTGGCCGCGTTCGGTCTCGCTCCAGTCCCGGTCGAGCGCGCCGACGAGTCGGCCGAACCACGCCACAGGATGGGCAGCGGTCGGCGGCTCGCCGAACAGGAGATCGAGGCTGACCGCCAGTCCGATGACCGCAAGCGCCGTCAGCACGCCACTGTCACCTCCGGAGTACCGACGGCTCGTGCTCGCGTGCTCATGACTGCGCTGCAAGCGTCGCCAGTCGCGACGGCACGTCCGCGAGCGGGGTCTCCTCAAGGAGCAGCGCTATCCCGCCGACGGCTTCGATGCCGCCGTCAGCCTTGGGATCGTCACCGACGTGAACCAGTTCGTCGGGGGCAGCGTCGAGTTCCTCGGCCGTCAGTTCGAAGATTTTGGGGGCGGGCTTGCGCCAGCCACAGCCGACGCTCGTGACGATCGCGTCGAAGTCGTCGCGCTCGAAGTCCGAGCGGACGAGCGTCCGGCCGACCAGTTCGGGGACGCTACAGTTCGAACAGATCGCGACCGGTCCGTACTCTCGAGCGGCCTCGAGAGCCTCGAGCGCCCCCGGTCTGGTCTCGACTGTCGGATCGAACGCTGCCACGACCGCGCGTCTGGCCGCGTTGTGTTCGTAGTCGACGCCGCGGCTCGCGAGCGCACGCGAGACGTGTGCCGGCAGCGGCACTTCCGCGCCGTCGGGTGCATCGACGTGGGCCTCGGCATAGGCGTCGGCCCAGTCGTCGGGAACCGTAACATCGCGTTTCTCGAGTTCGGTCGCGACGGCTGCGGCCGGATCGGCCGGCCGGTCGGCGGTCACGAGCGTCCCGAAGAGGTCGAACGATACTCCCACAGTAATGTGACTAGCACAACCTGACTTTAATTTCGCGGTCCGCGGACGACGGCGTGACAGCGTCGACGATAACGATTCGAAGCGCGGACGACGCCGGTCACTCGGGACAGGGATCCGTCTCAGTCGAGGCGGGCGAACGCCAGGTTGCCCGAGATGTTCTTGATGTAGATGTCCACGACGTCGCCTTCCTCGGCGCCGGGGACGAAGATCGTGTAGTTGCCCTTCTCGGCGACACCGTCGCCTTTGCGGCCGGTGCCGGTGATCTCGACCGTGTAGGTCTGACCTTCCTCGACGGCGTCTTGCTGTTGTTGCTGCTGGCTGCTGGTCGAGCGCTTGGTGACCGGGCGGAACGCCCCACAGGCATCACAGCGCAGCATCGGCGTCCGGTCCTCGCGGACCAGACGGGTGTCCGGCAGGCCACACTCCGAACAGAGGACGTACTCGTCGACGTAGGCGTCGATCGCCGCGTCGAAGTCCTGCTGGGAGAAGGTCCCGTTGTACCGGCCGCGGCCGTTCTCGAGTTTGCCGCTGGTCCCGAGTTCGCGCTGGATGAACCGGTGGAGATGCTCAGTTTCCCGCGAGAGTACGTCGGCGATCTCGTCCAGGTTCTTCACGCGCGTGAACGCGCCGTCTTTCTGTGTCTCCGGATCGGGGATCTGGAGTCGCTCTTCGTCGCCCCCGATGTCGGGGACGTCCTCCATCGCTCGGTCGAGACTCGATTCGTAATCCATACACGAGAGGTGGTGACGGGGACGTAAATCCGTTCTGCTATCACGATCAGCCCCCAGTGTGGCGATCGATCGTCACGCGGAGACACCGGGCTGGTGGCCCGGCAGGACTAGTTCGTGCCGCCTCCGCGCTCGCTGATCGATCCTCCGTTCTCGTCGTCCAGTTCGTCGAGATCTCGCTCGAGGTTGGCCTCGTTGGGACTGCCGGCCTCGCCGGTGACCTCGCCGTAGGCAGCCTCGCGGACCTCTTCCGGTGAGTCGTACTGTTCGCCGGCCAGTCGGTCGAAGACGCTGCCCAGCGACTCCGTCTCGTTTGGCATGTCGATCGGCTCGGTGGCGTACTCTGTGGCGAGTTCTTCGCTGGTGACTGGATACTCGAGCTCGCCGAGGTCGCGCTCGACGGCGTCGAAGATCGATTCGGTGTGGTCGGCTCGCTCGGACTGACGCTGTTCGGCACGATCCTGCACGCGGTCGCGATCCGGTTGCTCGTTGCTCATCGGTGGTGGTATCGTGACCGGTCAGAAAAGCGGCCGGCCAGCGCTCGCGTGGGACCGACCGTTCTGCCCCGTCCCATCGTGTTGCACCCGTCCGTGGTGAGAACACCGCGTTCGCTCGTCGAGCGCTGATCTCTCTGAGCTCGTCGTTTAACTGCCCTCTACTGTCGGTAGCAGCCGTCTACCTGCGAGGTAGCACACTCATATATAGAATAGGGTATCAGGTACGTCAGTTCGATGACCCGTGTGACATTCAGACAGTCAGCGCGGTCGAACAGTTGTGTGATCGATTTCGCGGCAGGTATCGCTGGAGACGAGGCGTGACCATGGCGGGAGTAGATGGGCCTCGAGGAATCTCCGCCAGCCGACGACTGCTCGCACTCGGAGTTGGGCTGGCCGTAATCGTCGGGCTCGCTGCGACGGGGGCTGTCGGTGCCCCGCCTGATGGGAACGAAACGGTGTCGGAGGAAGCGTACCGCCAACCTGCGCCGGAGCCGGGCGATCCGTACTTCGAGGCAGCAGCCGACGACGGAAGCTGGGTCAGCTACGAGAACCCGCGCGACGAGTATCGAAGCCCGTACCTCGGTGATGGTTCCGGGAAGATCTGCGTCACGTTGCTCAACGAGAACGGCGATCCGGTCATCGGTGAGTCGGTACCGAACACGACGGTGACGATCCCGACCGGCGGTGCGACGACGTGGCACTCCGAGGCCGATCCGATGACCGTCGAGTTTCCGATGAACGAACACCACGAGTTCCCGCTCGACGGCGACCAGTTCGGGACGAGTCCGGACGTCGCACAGGGGGACGGCTACATGGACTCGCACTGTATCGAACTCCACGGCAACCCTGAGGACGCGACGCTCACGTACGGCGAAGCCCAGCTCAGCGGCGAGTACGCCGACCGGATCGACGTCGTCGGCTACATCCAGCAGGTCCCCGAGGGAGACGGCTGGGATACGGATATCGATCCGATCGACGCCGCGGAACCGTACGACGAAGCGGGCGGTGGCTGGACCTACAACGCGGCCGAGAACGCAACGCACGCGCAGGCCGTCGTCGTCTTGCAACTCGATGCGCCGGCTGACGAGCGGTTCGATCCCACCGAGTCGAACTCGACCGAGTCGACCGAGTCACAGACGACCGACGACGACGATGAGCCATCCAGCACGGACGATATGATGCCCGGATTCGGCGTGCTCACGGCCATCGTTGCACTGTCAGTTGCCGTCCTCGCACGCTATCGCAGCTAACGCCGGACTCCCAGCCGGCTCGAGGCGCTGTGACGGCTCACTCACGAGTGCGGTACTGGAACGAAAGACAGGGAACGGCTACACAGCTGTAGCCGGGAACCATGGAGCTCCTCGCATGCGGTGACGGGGCGAACGGATCAGGCAGGATATCCCACCAACAGACTGTCGTACCCCCGTCTACCTGATGATTCGATCGGATCACTATAATACTGCTGGCCGAAATCACCAGAGAGCGACGAAATTGGTCGGCACACGAGATTATAAGTATCACATGACCTGTCATGCCATTGAGGTGGCTGGTTCGGGAGAGCAACGTCTCGATGCTACAGTCGACCCGCGAGCGTCGAATCAATTCAGTTTTGACGATCGGCGCGAGACACTCGCCAAATGGCGAACACGACCGACGCGGACGAGGACGGCCCGCGCGTCCCGATCGTCTGCCCTGCCTGCGAGACGACCTCCCGCATCCCACTGGCCGACGTGGCCGACGCGATCGACCGGCACAACGAGCAACTCCACGACGGTGACGACGTCGCCGCAGTCGATCCCGACATCGCCGATCGGATCGCGGATCTCGCCGCTAGCGACCTCGGCCTTCTCGAGGACGACGGCGATAGTAGCCACTGAACATCAATACACACCTGACCGCACGAGTGCTGTGCGATCAGTGTGTAAATCGTTTCAGTTGTTACTATCGCGACACGGCCACCTGATACTCGCTCTCGGTCGTGTCGATTCCCACCCGGGCGAGTCCGTGACGCCGGTCCCAGGATCGGGATCCGACAGGTTCGCGCAAAATTCCGCCGTTGTTCCGCTCGAGTAGTTATATTTCACCAAAAGATATCGTTAGTTCAATAGGGAGATCTATACGTCTATACTCGATTGTGTTCACTATATGGCACAGACGAACGGAACGGACGGTCGCGACGAGAGTCGTGACCGTAGTGACTTCGGGGACCAAAACGGTACATCGAGCAGTACCCGCCCGCCCGCGACGATCGCGGCAACGAGACGGCCGTCGGAGGCCCGCGCAGGCGACTGGCCCAGCGCGCTGACGATTATCGGGCAGGGGGCACCCTCGAGTTTCGAACTGACCGTCGACGGAGCGATCGAACCCACCGCAGACGATTCGGTAGCGGACGTAGCCGTCCGCTCGGGTACCACCGTCGAAGGGACGATCGAGTCTGGAACGGTGACGTTCCGATTTACCGGCGACCTGACCGATGTCACGTTCGTCGACCGCGGCATTACGGGTCAGGAACCGGCGACGACCCCGAACGTGCACGTCGATTACGCTGCATCGACACAGTAGGTGCCAGTGCCGCGCCGCCACTCGCCATCGCTACACGGGGAGACGGACCGGCCGTGGTCCCTCCCCGCCCCAACTAAGCTGAGAGCCACATCGATCGACGGCTTGCCGTTCGGCTGTGCAGTGACTGTCGGTGGTGGTGCCCGCTTCGTGGCGGTGGTTCCCGTGCTCTGACCGCGGCTGTTTCAGAAACACATTCCTCCGAGGAGATGGATAGGTACTCTATGGACGAGTCCACGACCGACGCTTCGGACGAACCGGCAGCCGAGACCGAGACCGAATCCGAGACCGAAGCGGAGCAGGAAACGGACGCCGAGTGGATGGAGCCCGTAGACAAACCGATCCTCGAGTTCCTGCAGTCCGAAGACGCCTTCGAACCCGCCCAGCTCGACGAGGCCGGACTCTGTCCGGGCAACTTCGGCGCCTACCGGTGTCGAGAGCTGACTAAATATGGCCTCCTGAACAATCCCATTACCGGCGTCTACGAAGTGTCCGACCTGGGCGAACAGTATCTCGACGGCGAGCTCGATCCAAGCGAACTCGAGCCTGACGAGTGAGTGAGACCGGAGAAATATTCGACACACGAACACGAGAGCGACCGTCACAGTTGCCCTGCGGGCAGAGATCTCCGAAGGCGTTTGTGCTACCGTCTCGTGCTGTGTTCTTGCGAATCCAGCGCCGTCTGAGGACGCCCACCGAGAGAGTGAGACTTCCGAGCAGTACCGTTAGCTCGCGTCGACGGTGTCCGGAACGTTCGCCGACAGGAACTCGGTGACGGCGTCACCGCCCTGGAATCCGTCCGCCAGTCGCGCAGTTTCAGTTCCGTCCTCGAATAGGATCAACAGTGGTACCGACTGAACGTTGAAGCGGCCGACGAGGTCGGCGTCATCGCGGGGATTGATCATCCCGATCGCGACGTCCGTTGCACGCGCGACGTTACCCAGTACCGGTTCCATCGCCTGACACATCGCACACCCGCTGGTATAAAACTCGACGAGTGCAACGTCGTGTGTCTCGACGAACTCGTCGAGTTCGTCGCCGGTCTCGAGTTGGCGTGGCTTAGTGGGTGTGGACATAGAGACGAGTACGGGCCCCCCACGGATACTTGTGACGCCAAGCAGCGGTGACGAGCCCAGTAATAGCTGCTATGATCGTATCGCACGATGTTCCAATCCACGCTTCAGATCGAGTGCTGGTCTCGTAGTGAATATTCACGACAACCGACTCGTATGTGCACTACGCAACGGCCCTACCTTTATGCCTGGCTACGCTATCCACCTTCGATGATTCCGTCCGCAACTGACCACGATGACGCAACATCGACCCGGCGGAAAGCGACGCTGTTCTGCTGGGAATGTGAGCACTCGAGTCCCGTCGACGGCGACTGGCAGTTGCAACCACGGAAGCGGTCGCTCGCATACGTCTGCCCCGAATGCGAAACCACGATTACCACGCGTCCGCGATCGACCGAGCCCGCACCATCCCGTGCGAGCGCGATGTCGGGGCCGTTCATCGCGTGGCAGCACACAGTTCACGCCTCGGCGAGCGCCTGGCGGGCGTCGATCGCAGTCGGTCTCTCGAGTCTGACGGCACTGACCGAACTCGCAGCCGCCGGCTCGCGGTCCCGCTCACAGCGCTGTGACATCCTCACCCGGCGTGAACGCCGGGGCTTCCACCGCAGGTGGAATACCAGCGAAGCGCTGGATTGAGGTTTCAAGACGTGTACGTGTCACCGGTCTCCGGCTCTGTCCCCGCTCCCACTGCTGGTGAGCTAGACGAAACCTTGTCATCGGAAGCCCGCCTCTCGGACGGGAGTTCCTCGGTCGATGACGTGTCTTGGCGGGCCTGCCACTGACCCCCACACCGTGGCGAGTCATTGCCTGCCGATTTCACTGGCAGGCTCTCTCCCCACGGATTTAGCCGATTGACTATGTTCGCTGCTGCGTTCAAGTCCGCTTGATACTCCGACACCCAACACACCTCATTCGTACATCGGAACGTTCCCTGATGGGGCCTGTACCCGATGTGCTGGCACGCATGGCACGTCTTCGACGTGTAGTGCGGATACACGTATTCCACAGGAATCCCGCGCTCCGCAGCTTTGTCCTCGATGCGTGACTGTAATCGGGAGAACAGCCATTTACCGAGCCGTCGATTCCAGTACTTCCCGATGTCTTCGTCCGTGATACCGTCGAGGTATTCGAGGACGATGACCGGGTTCTCGAATTGGGAAGCGTATTTGACGGCCCGTGTGGAGGCTTTCTCTACTTCGTCTTCGATGGCGTCTTGCCACCGGCCCCACACGAGGTCGTCCACGAGGTTCGAGGCGTACCGCTGTTTCAGCCGGTCTTCAGTAGAGGCTTGTTTCTGTCGGAGGTGTCGGACGCGACCACCATCCACGAACAACGGGTCAACGGGCGTGTTGTCTCGGAGGGCACAGCCCACCAAGAGTTTCGACTCGCCCACATCGAACCCGACGGGCGTCACGTCGTCACTGTCACACGAACACGAGTGGTCTGATTTGACTTCGTAGTTCGCAGTGACGTGCAACACCCACCGACTGCCGTCGCGTTGCAGGCGGATTTCACCCGCCCACACGCTCTCGTCGTCTTCGTCGATGAGTGCGTTCCACCAGTCTTCTTGTTCCGGGTTCAACTGGAGCGGAATCCAGAAGTTCGTCCCGCGACCGGGGAGTGGTACCTCCCATCAAATGGAGTGGTGGCGGTCTTCATCATGGTCAAAGACGGCTGCGGTGTTGGCGTAGCGGATTGGGTGGTCGTCTGCGAGTTGCTTCGCATCATACGTGTCTTCGTCGAGGAGGTTTGGGACGTACTGTTTGAGTGCGTTTTTCGAGTGCCAGTTGAGGTCTTCGCCGCTGACGACCTCATTGACGGCACTCATCGTGTCGCACTCGCCGTTGAAACTCTCGCGTAGGAGAGTCTCGTATCGCTCGTTTTCGTCGTGGAGCTTGCGCTGTTTGTGCTGAGTGGGTGGGGCAAGATACGCTTCGAGCGTCTTGCACTCCTCACTCATTCTTCGGTAGCGTCGAGGCCTTGTTCCACGAGTTCGGCGTAGGCGAAGTCCATTCGCAGACCGTTCTCACGGGAGTACTCTTTCACTCGTTCGTGGAGGTCGCTTCCACGTTCGATGGCGATGTCAACTCGCATCCGTTTTTCAGTACGTTTCCTCGTACGTTAAAAGTTCGTATTGGCGTGGGGTATTCGGAGTGCTGTCGCACGTGGATTGCGAAGTTGAGTGACGTGATTCACGCCCGCCGTGAACGGCGGGATTCTCTCGCTACTTAAAGATAGTAGTCACTGAATTCCAGTTAGGACGATGGTGACCGGCGCCGAAATCCGCCGCTCGAAGTTCGCTCTGAGCGGCGGTGAGTGACCGATACACCACCTCTCCGACAGAGTACTACACGATCATCCAGTTTCGACGATGTTTTTCGGCCGCTGTCAACCATACTTTGACTATACCATATTATAAACTACGTACGGCCACTTTTTAGTCGATTTACGTATATTCGCCCACAACAGTAGAGCTTTAATAGTAGAATCCATTGTTTGACTCGAGTAGAAGATGACGAACGGAAACCTCACCGCTGCAGAAACGGACGTGCTAGACGAGATCGAAGAGAAAGACATCGACTTCCTTCGGTTGCAGTTTACCGACATTCTGGGGACGGTCAAGAACGTCTCTGTCCCGGCGCGACAGGCCGAGAAGGCGTTTACTGAGGGGATTTACTTCGACGGCTCCTCGATCGAAGGCTTCGTTCGCATTCAGGAGTCTGACATGCGGCTCAAGCCTGATCCCGATACGTTTGCCATCCTCCCGTGGCAAAACCGCGAGGATGGCGCGTCGGCTCGCATGATCTGTGACGTCATCGACACCTCGACAGGTGAACCCTTCGAAGGTGACCCGCGTCGCGTCCTCAAAAACGCCTTAGAGCGCGCCGACGAGATGGGCTATACGGTCAACGCCGCGCCCGAACCGGAGTTCTTCCTCTTCGAAGAAGACGAGGAGGGCCGTGCGACGACAGAAACTGGCGACTACGGCGGCTACTTCGACCTCGCGCCGAAAGACCTCGCCTCCGACGTCCGCCGGGATATCATCTACGGCCTCGAGGACATGGGCTTCGAGATCGAAGCCAGCCATCACGAGGTCGCCCGCGGCCAACACGAGATCAACTTCGAATACGACGACGCGCTGACGACGGCCGACAACGTCGGTACCTTCCGCACGGTCGTCCGCGCGATCGCCGCCCAGCACGACCAGCACGCGACGTTCATGCCCAAACCGATCCCGAAGATCAACGGCTCGGGCATGCACACCCACCTCTCGCTGTTCACCGAAGACGGCGAGAATGCCTTCCACGACGGGGACGACGAGTTCGATCTCTCGGAGACCGCTCACGCCTTCATCGCCGGCATCTTAGAGCACGCACCGGCGATCACGGCGGTCGCGAACCCCACCGTGAACAGCTACAAGCGGCTGGTGCCGGGCTACGAAGCACCCGTCTACGTCGCCTGGTCCGACCGCAACCGCTCGGCACTGATCCGCAAGCCTGCAGCCCGCGTCCCTGCCGCCTCGCGCGTCGAACTGCGCTCGCCCGACCCGTCGTGTAACCCCTACCTCGCACTTGCCGTCATGATCCACGCCGGTCTCGACGGCATCGAGCAGGGCCTCGAGTGTCCCGACCCGGTTCGCGAGAACATCTACGAGTTCGACGAACAGAAGCGCGAGGAGTACGGCATCGAGACGCTGCCGAGCAACCTCGGCGAAGCCGTCGACGCGCTCGAAGACGACGAGGTCATCTACAACGCACTCGGAGACCACGTCGGCTCCAAGTTCGTCGAGGCCAAACGCCAGGAATTCGAGGAGTACCTCGTCGACGTCTCCCAGTGGGAACTCGACCGCTACCTCGAGACCTTCTGAGACCGACCGCGGTTTTGGCCTCGAGCGGAGATACGTCTCACGAGGAGTGGTGACGACACGACGACAGAACGAGCGACGACCTCCGCATCTCCCACGCTACGCCCCGACGATCAGTTCGCGACGACGTACTCCGATCCTGACTGCTCGACGTAGCCGCTACTCGACAGCGAGTTCAGCACGCTCAGGATGTTGATCTGCTTCATCGACAGGAACTCGCCGAGTTCGTCGGCCGTGGCCCCGCCGCTCGCCTCGAGATAAATGTAGACGAGTTTGGCGCGGGCTGACTCGAGGTCGTCCGGAACCGGACCGATCTGCGTCGCAGGGCGGTGTGTTTGTGACGTCATTGTCGGCAGAAGGGGCCACGTTCACGTATATAAATCTACACGTAGTTGGGGTACTAGTGACTATTAGGATACTAAATGTGACGAGACAACGTGTCACATTCGCCTCAGGAGAGACGAGTGCAGCACAAAAGCGACGTTTTAGGGGTCCGCCGATCTCAACGCCAGCTATGGCCCCGGACGAGCGACCGACGCCGCCGCCGGAACTGAGCGACATCAGCGAGGCGACACGCGACGAGCTCACGGCACACGACGCCGCGACGTTGCGTGCCGTAAGCGACTACCTCGAGAAGCTGGCCGCATGGAAGGACCAACACGACAGTACGGACGCGGCCGACCCGGAGACGTATCCCGACGGCGTCCCGGAACGGGCGACGGTCTCGGTGACGGAGATCGCCGGGACCGAGTACTACTATTATCAGTGGCGCGAGGGCGACGAGATCCGATCGAAAACGGTACAACAGTAACCGGGTTCGCTCACCGACGCGCCATCAGACCGACTCGTACGGCCCGAGTCGTGTCCCATCGAGCAGATAGGCCTCACCGTCGGTCAGCCCGTCGGGGAGAAACGGCGAGAGAAACGACTGGCCGGCCACGTTGATCCACGTCCCGCCGACGAGGTCGTTGAACGCCGGCATCACTACGACGCGTGGCGGCGATTCGTCGGCATGCTCGAGCCACGACACGCCCTCGTAGTCGGACCGCTCGCGAAACGGCGCGGGCGCGAGCCGGCCGCGAAGCCACGCGCGTTCGGCGCGGCTCCCGCCGACTTCGTCCGTGAGCCGCACGCAGGGGTGTTCGTGGCCCAGACAGACCACGTCGCGCTCGAGGACTGCCGGATCGGGCCACGTGTGGCCGTGACAGACGCCGATGTCGCTGAAGGCGATTCCCCTGCCGGAGACGATGTCGACCGTCGCGTCGATGTCGTGGCTATCCTCGAGCCAGGTTTCGATGCGACCGTCGTGGTTTCCCTTGACGACCGTCACTGCGAGGTCGGCCGAGAACGATTCGAACAGCACCTCGAGTTCGCCGCGTTCGGCCCCGCCCGGATCGCCGATCGAATGCATGAGGTCACCGAGAACCACCAGCCGATCGGGCTGGGTGCGCTCACACAGCGCCAGCAGTCGCTCCCGGCGGTCGGGCGCGTGGCTTGGTACCTCGACGCCGCGTTCGTATCGCAAACCGGCCTCGTAGCCGGCGTGGTAGTCGGCGATGAGGAGCAGCCGCTCGCCTACTATCGTGGCAGTGGCGGCGGGTTCGCCGGGGACTGGCTCGACGTGTGCCGACGGCGACGTGCCCCCGGGGCTGGGACGGTTCGGATCATCTCGCATCGCGGCCGATCAGATCGCTTTCAGCGTCTCGTCGTCGGGTTCGTAACACTGGCCGCCCATCAGCGCGTCTTGGATCGCGTCTTCGACCTCGTCGGGGGAGACGCCGGTGTCGTCGGCGACCGTCTCGATCACCGCGGTTCGGTTGGCACCGTCGCCGTCGTCGAGTTTCTCCATCGTCTCGACGACGTAGTCCTCGAGGTCGACGTCGGCGGCCGGCTCGTCGTCGCTTGCAGCGCCGTCGGTGTCCGCGTCGGGTTCCGGTTCTTCGGTCGCCGGTTCCGATTCGTCGGACGCCGCTGCCTCGAGTCCGGACTCGGGCGGTGCGCCGAGATCGCTGTCCTGTTCGGTGGCGTCCTCTGCCGATTCTCCCGCGAGCGCGTCGTCGCCCTCGTCTGGGTCGGGCACCTCGATATCGGCCTCGCCGGGGTCGTCGACCTCGCTGCCGGTCGTAAACTCCGCGCCGAACTCTGCTTCGAGCTGTTCGCGTTCCTCCTCGTCCATCTCGTACATCCCGTCGTCGACGTCGCCAGCGTCGAAGTCGCCGAGGTCGTCCGTCGTGTCGTCCTCGTCCTCGGTCTCGAGCGTGTCGGCATCGGCTGCGGCATCGATCGCCGCTGGCTCACTGGCTGCCGGCTCGGACTCGGTTTCCGGCTCGGCGGTATCGTCGATATCTGCCTCGAGGTCGGCGTCGACCGTCTCGGTTTCGTGGTCGATTTCGGCTGTCTCCGTCTCGAGGTCGGCGTCGACCGTCTCGGTTTCGTGGTCGATTTCGGCTGTCTCCGTCTCGAGATCGTCGTCGAGCTCTGCCGTCTCCGACGGCGTACTCGTCGCCGTGCCGGCCGCGGAACCGGAGCCTGCGTTCGCTGTGTCACCGCCGGCTGTCGCCGCAACCGGCTCCGTCGACTGTTCGTCGGGCGCAGCGCCGGGTTCAGGCTCGGGTTCGACGCTGGCCTCGAGCGCGTCGAGCTCGAGATCGGCGAGGTCGGCAAGCGACGCAGCCGTCGCGTCGAAGTCCGGGCTCGTCGCGTCAGGGGTGAGATCGAGGCCGCTCACCTGATCGCGCTCGCCCGCGACGACTTCGACCGCCTCGAGCGCACAGTCGCGCAGCGCCGCGAGGTACGACGGCGTCGTGCCGTAGTGGTCCTGTGCGAGCGGGATCCCCGCCGCGAGACCGGCTTCGACGCCAGCATCGCGGAGAGCGTCAGTCAGGGCATCGCCCTGACCGTCCAGTTCGGTCGCTGCGGCGTAGTTGCCGATACGCTCGAGCGTTCGTTCGGCCGCGCTGACGACCCAGCGATCACGGGTGTCGGCGTCGACCGCCGCGATGCTCTCGGGGCGGATCGAGGTGTAGACCTGATCCGAATCGTCGGGCTGGAATGTCCGAGCTTTGCCCGTCACCGCGACGAAGGCAGGGGGCTCGGCTCCCTCGAGGAAGGCCAGTTCGTCGGGCTGGTACTGGCCGGCGTAGACGACGAACGCACCGGTGGGATCCACGACGCGGGCACGGACCATCTCGTCGTTGACCGACGTGACCTCGGTGAGCGTCCCGACGACGAACACGCGGTTGAGCCGCGCGCCGGTCGGCGTAATCACGTAGTTCGGCGCGCGTTCTTCGTCGCTTTCGGCATAGGACAGCGAGGCATCGTCGTACTCGGCCGCGAAGAGCCGATAGGCGATCTCCCTTCCAGGGATCTCGTCGCCGTTCTCGTTGCCGTTCGCGCTCATGCGTCCACCTCCTCGAGGAAGGCCGTCGCACGTGCGGCCGGATCGTCGTCGCTCTCTTCGAACGTCTCGGCATCGAGGTTCGCGCCGTATTCGTCGACCGAAAGGTGTCCACGCACGCGGTACTCGCGGCCGACGATGCGATCGCGGATCGTATCGGCGACGACCTCCTGATCCATCGCCTCGCGGGCCTGTTCTAAGGCGTCCTCGAGGGTCCCACCGTACACCCGCTCGGTCAACTCGTCGTCGAGGACGACCGTGACGGCACCGGTGCCGTCGTCGAGGATCGCCTTGACGCGCATGTCGTCGATGCCGTCGACGTCACCGTGGGTTCGACACTGCCCTTTCTGGATGACCCGGTAACACTCCGGACAGCGCTGGATCAGGCCGGAGCCGTCACGGACCGCCAGCAAGTTGCCAACGACTTCGACGTCGTAGACCCCGCCGGTTGCGACGGCCTCACCGATATCCATCGTCGCAGTGTCGCTGCCGACGTCGATCTCACGCTCGAGTGTGGTGACCGTCGAGAACTCGGAGACGTTGACTTCGGGGACACCGCGGAACTCCTGGACGTAGGCGTTCTCGATACGAACCGAGCCACCCTCCTCGATTTCGGGGGCTGGGTCCCAGTTCGTAAACGGAAGCCGGCCGCTTTCGTCGCCGAAGACGCCGCTCAGAATGTCCGTCTCGCCGTCGCGGCCGTCGATCGTCTTGCGCTCGCATTCGAGGACGGAGACCTCGATAGTGACGGCGCGGTCGCCCGTCTGCAGGTCGGCCAGCTGGGCGTCGCCGCCGATCTCGTAGGGGACGGCGAGCGACTCCTCGAGGAAGGAAAGCGAGGTACTCTCGCCGAGGTTGAGTTCGGGCTCGCCGTCCCACTCGCGGACGCCTGCGTTGCCCGCGGTGATCGTATCGCCCGGCGAGAGGCCGAAGTCCTCCCACGCGGTGTAGTCGATGACGCCGGTCTCGTCAGCCAGCCGGCCTTCGACGATGACGTGGTCGGTGCCCTGATAGCGGATCGACCGCTTGCCGGCCGTCAAGACGACGCCAGTGACGGTGACCGAACTATCGTCGGGCGTGATCTCCGCAACGTCTTTCGACGATGGTGTCCCACCACCGCCACTGGATCCATCGCCGTACTTCCGTCGGAGGCTCTGGACTGCCTCGTCGATCGGAACGCTGTACTCCACTAAGTTCTGCAGGTCAGCTTTGACCTCCTCTTTGTCGACACCGAGGTCGGAGGCGAGATCCTCGGCACGGTCGTCGAGTTCCATCGTTTGCCTTTCGGAGTGGGGCTTAAAAAGCGTTCCCGCAGGAGGGTGAAAGTGAACGGCGCCGAGCTGGCGGTGTGAAATCGCGCTGCAGACGTCAGGGCCGCGGTGCGGCCTTCTGCAGCGCCGTCTCGGCGATATTGCCACCGTAGTCGGCACTTCGGGACAGCGAGTCGACGATCAATCCCAGCGACTGGGCCTGCACCGGATCGAGATCCCGGAGCATATCGTCGATCTGGCGCGTATGTTGGTCGATCTCGAGGACGGCCTCGCGGGCGTCGTGGCCGAGCCGGTTCGCCTCGTCGGCCGCCTCGGCGAACAGCGCGTCCATCGCTTTCTCCAGAATCATCGACGCGTCCGTTTGCAGTTCCTCGAGCGCCGCGGCGACGTCCGCGGGGATCTCATCGAGTTTGAGCGCGAGGTTGCTGATCTTGGCGGCGTGGTCGGCGACGCGTTCGAGCTGGCGGGCACTCGAGTGGAGGTCGAAACAGTCCTCGCGGGGAACGCCGAGTTCCTCGGCCGCCCGCGGGGAGCGAAGCGTTGCCCGGAAGATCCGCGAAACGACGAGCCAGAGTCGGTCGACGTCGTCGTCGCGCTCGATGACGTCGTGTGCGATGTCGTCGTCGTTCTCGATCAACGCCCGGACGGCATCCTCGAGCATCGACTGGGAGATCAGGCGCATCCGCGTGACCGCGTTGACGATCGACAGCTCCGAGGAATCGAGCAGGTCCTGAATGACCACGCTGTCGGTCGTCTCCTCTAACACTTCGACGCCGACCAGCCCCTGCGTCGCGCTGCGAATCGCCCGGCGCTGGTCAGTCGTGATTCGGCCCGCCTCGAGTCTGATGATATCGAAGCCGCTGACGTACATCGTCATCACGGCCCGCGTCAGGCGCTCGCCCTCGAGCTGGGAGATGTCGAGGGTGCCTTCCTGGCGTTCGGTGTCGCTCTGAGGCGTCAGCAACAGTGCGTCGTCTTCGGGGTAAAACTCGACAGTCGTGCCGGCGCCGACGTCGTTTTCGGTCGCCCACGTCTTCGGCAGCGAGACGGTGTAGGTCGACCCGCCCGTGACCTGAACCTTGCGCGTCTCCATGTACGGGGATTCGACCGCTCGAACATAAATATGGGCAAATCTATAGAGTGTCGCCAGTCAGTACGCACCGCTCGAGGAAACGGATCGGTAGAAGCGCCTTTCGATGCCGTATCTGTCTCACACGTCTAACTCTCGTTCATATCGGGATACTATATAGATTGGGCAGGTCGTTACTATCCGTCTCCTTCCGTACGAAAGCCGCGCCCTCTTCCGGGATCCAGCCGAACAACAGGACATGATTGGAGCGTACACGATCGGCAAGAAGGCGGTCACGTTCGGCTACAAACGCTACGGGATTCCGGGCGCGGTCGCCTCGGGCGGGGCGGCGCTGGCAGGATATCTGATCGTTCGACGGGCCCTGAAATCGTCGACGAACGACGGGACCGTCGACTCAGCGATCGACGCCGGGACAATCCAGTCCGCGGTCAAAGAGCAAGGACTGGGCGCGGTGGCCGATAAGGGGACCCTCGAGCAAGCGGTCGACGAGGACAAACTCGGCTCCCCCCTCGACATGGACGATGTCCAGTCGTCTGCAGAAGAGGAGACCGACGAGGTCACCGACACGTCAGCGGACGGTGACTCGAACGGCGGCGGAAGCTAAACTCGAGCGACCGCGTTTCTTTGACCTGTCGCGCCTGGCTCGTTCCAGGTGATTTCCCGGGACTGGTATCTTTCGCGTCTGAACCGATCAGCGCGTCCCGCGAACCCGCTCGAGCACCGCGAGCGTCCCATCGGCGTGGATCTCGTCGAGAACCTCGTCGGCGGCCGCTTTCGCCATCTCGTCGGCGTTGGCGACGGCGAACCCGCGACCGACGGCCTCGAACGTCGAGACATCGTTGACCGAATCGCCGACGGCGACGCACTCCTTGAGGTCGATATTGATGTGCTCGGCGATCCGCTCGAGTCCTGCGCCCTTGTTCGGGTCGGTATCCTTGACGTGGTAGGCGTATCCGGTGTCGATGACCTCGAGGCCGTGACGCGCGGCGATTTCACGCAGTGGCTCGAGTGGTTGGTCCAAGTTGACAGCAATCTCGGTTTCGCGCCAGCGGTTGACGGTGTCTTCCTCGCCCCAGCCGAGATCGTAGCCCGCGGCCCGGTACTCCTCGGTGACGGCCTGGGCAGCCTCGCGGTCGGCGGTGAAGAAGACGTCGTCGCCGGTGTAGACGACACCGCCGTTTTCGGCGACGACGAGCTCGGGAATCCCGATGAAGTGACAGAGGGCGACGGGATAGGGAAAGGCCTTCCCGGTGGCGATCACGACGGGTGCATCCCACTCGCGGAGCGGATCGAAGACGCGGGGATCGATACCCCATCCCTCGGGACGGGTCAGGGTGCCGTCGACGTCGAGCACGAGCGGTGGATCGGCGGTCATACCCGTGACTCAAGGTTGGGTGACCTAAAGCGGTCGGTTCAATCCGGAAGCGGCCCGAGGATGTCGAGTTGATACTCTGCGGCGGCTCCGGTCAGTGCCGCCACGTCCGGTTCGGCTTGCGGCGGCGTCTCCAGTCGTTTCGCCGGCGTACCGACCTCCCTGAAGAGCTCCTCGAGGCCTGCCGGCGTCACCTGTACGAGCATCCGACAGGCATCATCGCTCACGACACGGAATCCGTGGGGGACGTCTCGAGGGAGGAAAACCGTCTCTCCCGGACCGACTCGGCTCACGTTCTCGCCGTCATCGCCGTAGTAGCAGTCGATCGCACCGTCGAGGACGTAGAACAGTTCATCCTCGCCGTGGTGGACGTGGTACGGCGTTTCGTACCCGGCAGGGGCGGTGTGCTCGAGCAGGGTGAACGCACCGTCTGTCAGCCCGGCATCGGCCTTGAAGACCATCAGCACACCGACGGACCACAGCGCCTTCCCATCGGTCGCACTCATCACAGTCGGCGTCGATTCTGGACTTGTCTGTGTACCCATACCTAGATAGCACATCACATGGGAGAATAAACTAGTAGTGACGGTGGCTCAGGGAGGGACGACGACGCGGTGGTCGGGCTGCCGAGCATAAACCGATCACTCGATCACTTGCTGTGGGCGACAACAGTACCGTGTGTCGGACCATCCGACAGACCCTCCAAAAACAGACCACCGGATGGTGTGTACACGGCGGTCAGAGTCCAAGATAGCCCGCGTTGGGGAGGAGGCCAGCCAGATAGAGCACGCCGAGCACGAACATGAAGATCGCGATCGCCATCGCCGGCGGGTCAACGTGCGTCCCGGAATGCGAGTAGAAGATCCGCTGTGTCACCTCGGCGAGGAGCCCGCTGATCGCGCCGAACACACCGGCAACGAGCAACGCGACGGGTTCGCTCCCGATAGCCGGCATCGCGATGATCGCACCCACCGCGCCCAGGAGCGTGATGTGGTGGGTAACCGGAATCTTCTCGACGCCGAGATTGAGAAACAGCAGGCTGATCGCGGAGATCGCATAGCCCAGGAAGATGCTCCCGGTCTCGAGCCAGATGTAGCCCCCGAGGATCCCGCCGACGATGCCGATAGTCGCCACGCCGGGCCACTTGTACTGGTGGGGGAGCCACGGCTCGGTCGCCAGCCGCTCGGTCTCAGTGCCGCCGTCGGTCGCCATGCGTTTTTCCTCGCGCTCGAACGGCGACATGTCGAGGATACTCGAGCCACCGACTTTGCCCACGAGCGGGTAGCCAAAGGCGAGTCGCGCCAGGAACGCCGTTGCCACGACGGAGAGCGCAATGTTGTCCGTCGGGAACCCGATCCCGGTCATGACCTGGGTGATGAGCATCCCGATTGCGCCGAAGATCGCCCCGACCGCGAGGATGTCAGGTTTGGTGCCGAACGCGTACAGGATGTTCTTTCCGAAGTGGTAGTCCCAGCCGGCGGGTTCCATCTCGGGATACCGCCTGCCGGCGTAGGCCGTCGCGGCGACACCGCCAGCGAAGGCGATGTGGGGACCGGTCACGGCACCGAAGCCGATCGTTCCGGTGATGCCAGCACCGAGTTCACTAGCCGGGATGCCCTCGACCGCACCGACTTCGCGCTGGAGAATCGCGATACCTTCGCCGAGGAAGACGACGAATCCCGTAAAGATGAACGACGGCAGCGCGCCGAGTGCCGCACCGAACGCACCGCCGGCGAGGGCGGCGATGAGCAGGAGGACGAACGCGTCGGTCTCCATACCGATGATCGGGAGCTGGAGGAGCGGTGGATGCATAGATTATTCCTCGCTGTCCCGTGCCCAGTCGAGTGATCGGTCGACGGCGTCGCTCCAGCGGTCGTAGCGCCGGTCGGCCTCAGCTGGCTTCATTTCGGATTCGAACTCGGCGTCGACCTGCCAGTTGCTCCGCAGTTCGTCGAGGTCGCTCCAGTAGCCGACCGCGAGGCCGGCGGCGTAGGCCGACCCCAGTGCCGTCGTCTCGTCGACCACCGGGCGGACGATCTTCGAACCGATGATGTCCGACTGGAGTTGACAGAGGAAGTTGTTCTTGACCGCGCCGCCGTCGACTTTCAGTGACGTCATCTCGATGCCCGAGTCGGCCTCCATCGCCTCCGCGACGTCGCGGGTCTGGTAGGCGATCGACTCGAGGGTCGCGCGGACGACGTGTTCTTTGCGGGTGCCCCGCGTCATCCCGACGATGGTGCCGCGTGCGCGCTGGTCCCAGTGGGGCGCTCCCAATCCGGTGAAGGCGGGCACGACGTAGACGCCATCGGTCGTGTCGACGCTGCGAGCGAGTTCCGCCGTCTGGGCAGGGTTGTCGATCAGCGACATGTCCTCGAGCCACTCGATCGCCGCGCCGGTGACGAAGATCGACCCCTCGAGTGCGTACTGGACGTCCTCGCCCGAGCGCTGGAAGCCGACCGTCGTCAACAGGCCGTGGTCGGATTCGACAGCCTCGTTGCCGGTGTTCATCAGGAAAAACGAGCCGGTGCCGTAGGTGTTCTTCGCGTCGCCGGCGTCGAAACAGGTCTGGCCGAACAGGGCCGCCTGCTGGTCGCCGAGCGCGCCCGCGACCGGGACCTCAGCCTCGAGAAAGCCGTCGCGGTCGGTCGTCCCGTAGGTGGCGTCGTCGCTCGAGGGACGAACCTCGGGAAGCATCGCTTCGGGAATCGAAAACTCAGAAAGCAGGTCGTCGTCCCATTCGAGGTCATGGATGTTGTAAAGCATCGTCCGCGAGGCGTTCGTGACTTCGGTGATGTGGTTGCCCGTGAGGTTGTAGATCAACCACGTATCGATCGTCCCGAACAGGACCTCTCCATGCTCTGCCCGGTCGCGGATATCCTCGGGCCGGGAGCGCTCGAGTTTGATCGGATCAGCGTTGTCGAGCAGCCACTCGGCTTTCGTCGCCGAGAAGTAGGCATCGGCCTCGAGACCGGTCTTGTCACGGATGATCTCGACCATTCCGTTTTCCTCGAGGGCTTCGACGCGGTCGGTCGTCCGACGGTCTTGCCAGACGATGGCGTTGTGGACGGGGTTGCCGGTGTCGGCGTCCCACAGCAGCGTCGTCTCTCGCTGGTTGGTTACCCCGATGGCCTCGAGTTGGTCGGGACTGATACCCGCCTGGCCGAGGGCCTGTCTGATGACGGCTTTGGTGTTCTCCCAGATCTCGATCGGGTCGTGCTCGACCCAGCCGGGTTCTGGATAGATCTGTTCGTGTTTCTCGTAGGCGTTCGCGACGACCTGCCCCTCGTGATCGAACACGATAAAGCGGGTGCCAGTCGTCCCCTGGTCTACCGCACCGACGTATGTGTTGGCTGTCATAGGTAATCTCCCACACTCTCACGCGATGTCTTTACTGGTGACCGCGTGCTACCAGTAAACAAATCCTACAATCATTATAAACGTTACCAAACCCATAATCCACCTATCATAAGTTCGGGTGAACGAGATTGGCGCCTCTAGCCTGTGGACACGCGTGATTTCAAGCTTAGAGAGTGTTCGGGGCCAGGTGATCGAAATCCGTTCCACAGAGCGATAGTCCCGCTGACGATCAATTGTTATGGGCGTTGTGGGGGCTGTCGATAAAATAAAGGTGTGGCTGTCCGTAGAGGCTTGTCAAGGAATGGCTCGTGACACAGAGGTTCTCGTCCTCGGCGGCGGCTCGACCGGCTGTGGTATCGCCCGCGACCTGGCGATGCGCGGCCTCGATGTCACACTCGTCGAACGAGGCAACCTCACAGACGGAACGACCGGTCGGATGCACGGTCTGTTACACAGCGGCGGGCGATACGCCGTCTCCGACCAGGCCAGCGCGACGGAGTGTATCGAGGAAAACGAGGTCCTTCGGGAGATCGCCGGCCACTGCGTCGAGGAGACCGGCGGCCTGTTCGTCCAGCGACCCGAGGACTCGGACGACTACTTCCAGGAGAAACTCCAGGGCTGTCGGGAGTGTGGAATCCCTGCGCGCGTGCTCTCGGGGGCGGAAGCCCGCGAGGTCGAACCCTACCTCGCGGACGATATCAAACGGGCGATCGAGGTCCCCGACGGCGCGGTCGACCCCTTCCGACTCTGCGTCGCGAACGCGATCGACGCCGAGACCCACGGCGCGCGCGTCGAGACCCACGCCGAGGTGATCGACCTCCTGCGCGACGGCGACGACATTTACGGGGTCGAGGTCCGCCACGACTCGGGCCCCGGGAAACGCACGCATGCCACGCCCGGGACCACCGAGGAAATCACCGCCGAGTACGTCGTCAACGCGACCGGCGCGTGGGCCGGCCAGATCGGTGCGATGGCCGACCTCGAGATCGCGGTCCGGCCTTCCAAGGGCGTGATGACGATCATGAACGTCCGGCAAGTCGACACCGTCATCAACCGCTGCCATCCGAAAGGTGACGCCGACATCATCGTCCCCCACGAGACGACCGCCATCCTCGGGACGACCGACGAGGAGGTCGACGATCCGGACGACTATCCCGAAGAACGGTGGGAGGTCGACCAGATGATCGACACCCTCTCGGAACTGGTGCCGATCCTCACGGAGGCCCGAACCATCCGCTCGTTCTGGGGCGTCCGGCCGCTCTACGAGCCGCCGGGCACCGGCACACAGGACCCGACCGACATTACCCGGGACTTCTTCCTGCTCGATCACGCCGACCGCGACGGCGTCGCGGGCATGTCCAGCATCGTCGGCGGCAAGTTCACCACCTATCGGATGATGGCGGAGAAGATCTCGGATCACGTCTGCGAGAAACTGGGCGTGACCGCCACCTGTACGACCGCCGACGAACCACTACCCGGCAGCGAGAACATCGCAACGCTCGAGGCCGGCATGGACGACTTCGGCCTGCGCTCGCCGGTAGCCCGCCGCAGCAGACAGCGGCTGGGCAGTCGGACCCGCGAGGTGCTCGAGACCGACGAGCCGAACCCGGTGATCTGCCAGTGTGAGGGCGTCACGCGCGCGGAGATCAACGACGCCATCGCCCAGTCCGGGACGGACCTGAACGCGGTTCGCATCCGGACGCGAGCCTCGATGGGGAACTGCCAGGGCGGCTTTTGCTGTCAACCGATGGCCAACGAACTCCACCCCGAATACGACGAGGAGACGGTTCGCGAGGCGCTCGACGAGGTCTTTCAGGAACGCTGGAAAGGGGAGCGCCACGCGCTGTGGGGCGAACAGCTCTCGCAAGCGATGCTCAACTACGCACTGCACGCGACGACGATGAACCGGGACCGCGATCCAGCGAGCACGACATCGAGCGTCGATTTCGCGGCCTTCGACGACGGCCGCGCCGAAGAAGACCGGATCGACGGTCTTCAGGGGGGCCGCTAGATGGCGATCGAAGACGACGTCCTCGTCATCGGCGGTGGACTCGCAGGCGCAACTGCTGCACTCGCCGCGGCAGACGAAGGCGCGCAGGTGCGACTCGTTTCGCACAAACAAAGCACGCTGCGCCACGCCAGCGGCTTGATCGATATCCTCGGCTACACGCCGGCGGGTGAGGGCCCGATCGTGGACCCGTTCGCAGCGCTCGCCGACCTCCCCGAGGGCCACCCCTACGAGCGCGTGGGGAGCGAGGCGGTCCGCGAGGGGCTCTCGTTTTTCGACGAGATCGCGGGCGATGCATACGACGGTGACCATACGGACGCGAACGCACTCGTCCCAACCCACGGCGGGACGGTCAAGCCGACCGCCAGATACCCGACATCGACCGCCGCCGGGGTCGCGAGCGACGACCGCGATACCCTGCTCGTCGGCTTCGAGACGCTGCCGGACTTTGAGGCACCGCTTGCGGCCGCGCATCTCGAGGCCGCCGGCGCACCCTTTGCGGCCCGCGGGATCACGGTCCGGTTCCCCGGCATCGTCCGAGACGACGCGAAGGTCACGCGATACGCACACCTGCTCGACCACGACGAAGCCGTGGAGACGGCAGCAGGCGAGACGACTGCCCGCGAAGCCCTCGCTGACATCGTTCGGTCCCAGCTCGAGGACGAGACCCGCGTCGGCTTCCCCGCGATCCTCGGCGACGACCACGCCGACGCGGTCAGGGCCGACCTCGCGGATCGACTCGGCGTCGACGTCTTCGAGGTCCCGATGGGGCCGCCGAGCCTGCCCGGGCTGCGACTCGAGGACATGCTCTACGAAGCGCTCGAGGACGCCGGCGTCCGGGTAACGACGGGTGTGCCGGTGGTCGAGTACGAGACCGCAGCCGACGGGCGAATCGATCACGTCGTCGTCGACCGAAACGGGACCGAGATTCCCCACCGTGCCGACGAGTACGTACTGGCGACGGGCGGGCTGGTCGGCAAAGGCGTGCGATCGGAGCGCGAGCGGGTGTTCGAACCGATCTTCGACTGTCACGTTCCCCATCCGGCGGACCGCTACGACTGGTTCGTCGACGACGTCTTCGGCGACCAGCCCTACGCGCGGTTCGGCCTGCCTGTCGACCGCGAGCTCCGACCGCTCGACGTCGGGGACGAGCCCGAATTCGAAAATCTCCGTGCAGCGGGAGCAGTGCTGGGCGGCTACGACTTCGCCGCCGAGAAATCCGGCAGCGGCGTCTCGCTTGCGACGGGCTACGTCGCGGGCCAGCGCGCGGGGACGGAGGCGGGACGATGACGAGACCGGGCGAACTGCGCGACTCGAGGGGCGAAAACGAACGAACGAGCGATGCGACCGATAGCGACCGACCGACTCAGGTGATTCGATGAGTGATGCAGAACAGCCGACCGACGATCACGTACCGGGAGACGACGACTTCGAGCCCATTCAGGTCTTTCCAGAGGCCGAGGAGATGGACCTTCGACCGGGGGCGGACAACTGTTACAAGTGCTCGACCTGCGACACCAACTGCCCCGTCGCGGAGGTCGACGACGAGTTCCCTGGCCCGAAGTTCCAGGGCCCCGAACAGTGGCGGCTCAAGCGCCAGGACGACCACGACATCGACGACTCGGTGATGAAGTGTTCGAACTGCATGCGCTGCGATAGTGCCTGCCCCTCGGAGGTGCCGCTGTCGCAGATGCACAACACCGCCCGCGCCGAGTACGTCGAAGAGAACATGAGCAAGTTCTCGCGGGAGTACTGGCGAAACCGCATGCTCGCGAACTACCGCCGACTCGCGCCGCTGGGCTCGATGTTCCCGCGGACGACGAACTTCGTGATGGGGCTCTCGGCGACGCAGTGGCTCGGCGAAAAGGTCCTTGGGATCACGGGCGAACGAGAGTTCCCCGAGTTCGCGACCGAGACCTTCCGGGAGTGGTGGACGGCGAGAGGCGGTGCGAAGGTCGAAAACGACGAGAAGCGCATCGCCTACTTCCACGGCTGCTACGCGAACTACAACACTCCCGAGGTCGCGAAGGCGCTGGTGCGGGTCTACGAACACTTCGGTTACGAGATCATGGTCCCCGACCAGCACTGCTCGGGGACGCCGATGTTCGCGAACGGCATGCTCGAGGACGCACGCCGATCGGCCGAGACGAACGTCCGCGAACTCGCCGCGGCTCTCGCAGACGGCGCGGACATCATCGCCTCCTGCAGTTCGTGTTCGATGTCGATCCGCCAGGAGTACCCCGAACTGTTCGACTTCGAGGGCACGGAAGCGGTCGCCGCAAACACCTGGGACGCCGTCGAGTACCTCCGGGTCCACGAGGACCTCGAGGCCGAACTCGAGGGGACCTCGGTCGGCGACGAGTTCGACGACTTCGCGTATCACGCGCCGTGTCACGCCCGGAATCAGGGACTCGACGGCCAGACGGTTGAAGTGCTCGACGCCATCGACGGCGTCGCGGCCCACGACGTCGGCGACTCCTGCTCGGGGATCTCCGGAACGTACGGCTGGAAGGAGGAGAATTACGAAACCTCCATGAAAATCGGGGCAGAAATGTTCGAGCATATGGAAGACGCGGAGGCAACCACGGGGCTCACGGAGTGTCCGACTTGCTCGATGCAGATGGAACACGGGACCGGCTACGAGATCACACACACGCTCGAGGTGCTCGAGGCAGCGCTCGTCGGAACGCCGTCGGAGGCAGACGCCCAGTAATGGAGTTACAGGAGCGAATCGCTCGCCGGCGGTCGGCGCGACAGGGCGGGCACGTCGTCGTCGACCGCGACCCGCTCAGTCCCGTCGTCCACCGGCCAGAGCCGGTGGGCCGCGGTCCCGTCCTGGAGCAACTGCTCGATGCGCTCGAGCCGGTCTTCGACGGTGAGTTGCCACCGCCGGTCGCGGTTGTCGGCCCGCCAGGATCGGGCACGTCTGCGATCGTAACCGCCCTGTTCGATTCACTCAACGACCAGTTCAGCGGCTCGACGCGGTCGATCGGCACGACGACGCGGGCCGGGGCTGCCGGCCCGATCACGTGGTTCGGGACCGTCGATGGCCGTCGTATCGAGAGCCCGTTCTCGTTTTACCGGGCCGTCCTGTCGTTGATCTCGAGCGAGCCGGTCCCCGAGAGCGGCATCGGAACCGACGAGTTGCGCACGCGGCTGCGAGACAGGCTCGACCGTCCCGATCGGCGCGTGATCGTCGCGGTCGACCACCACGACGAACCCGAGACGCTCGACGCCGGGCGCGCTCGCGACCTCCTGTCCCCGGTCGACGCACACGTCACGATCGTCCCGGTCGGCCAGCACGAACCCGACGGCTGGGACGGAACGACCGTCACCGTACCGGCCTATCGCGATCACGAACTCGTCGACGTGATCACCGACCGCGCCTCGACGGGACTCGCGGCGGGCGCGCTCGATCACGATGCCGTGCGTGACCTGGCCGCCTGGGCGAACGGAAACGCCCACGACGCGCTCGCGGCCCTGTTCGGGGCTGCCGTTCTCGCGAGCGAGGCGGATGCGGATCGACTCGAACGCAGCCATCTCGAGACCGCACGGGCCGACGTACCCGACACTGGCGTCCACGTCGGCCGTGCGTTGGCACTTTCGGAGACCCGTCAGCAGGTGCTGTTGACGCTGACCGAACTCGATGCGGCCGAACGCCCGATCCGAGAGATTGCGGCCGCGATCGCGGATCGCTCGTCACTGACTGCCGGCACGGTCAAACGGTTTCTGTACGAACTCGCGGATCGTGGCGTCATCGACCGGGTACCGCTCTCGACACCTGATCGCGGCAGCGGCCGTCAGCCGAGTACCGTCAGGCCGCTGTTTCCGACGATCGCGTTTCGAGCGCTCGCGGCGACATCGATCCCGGCCGCCGACGGGAACGACAGCGTGTAGCCGACCGGCCGATACAATTCTTTTTGACCGTGGGGCGAGAGGGTGCACTCAGTAACGGCTGAGCTATGACGATCTCGTTTGCGGAAACGACTGCCCCGACCGGGCTCGAGGTGTCCGACTCGATCGAGCAACGCCGCCTGCAGATCGAGACCCCTGGCTCCGTGTCGTTCGATTCCAGCGAGCCGGCACAGTTTTGTTTCCCGGTCGATCGGACCTGTCGACTCGAGACCGACGAACTCGCGTTCAACCAGCTGTACTCCGTCACCGTCCACGACGAAACCGGGCGAACGGAAGCGAGTTTCGACGCCAGCGAAACGAGCCGGCTCGAGGATCGGCCCCAGTTCGTCGGATTGAGTGGTCCGATCAAACTGTACTGTCGCATCGACGCACCCGGGACGATCGACATCGGGCTGACGTCGATCACGATCACGACCGATCGCGAGACGACGATCGAGCTCGGTGCCAGATCGCTGCACGACCAACCGCGGGGAACGATCACCACCCCTCCCGATATCGACTCGATGATGGACGCCGTCTCCGCGCTCCCGTCCGCACTGCAGACCACCTCGCCAGAACGGACGTGGCCCACGCTGCGTGGCCACCCGCCGCTGATCGAACTCGGCAATCAGCTCGATATCCCTGACACCGTCGACCGGCCGGACAGCGACATCTCGGTTACCGTTCCCCGGGAGTACTCGTCGCTGTACCAGGTCGCGCCGCTCGCGTTTTTTCTCGGCGCGACGATCCAGCCCGGCGAGGAACCGGCCCTCGAGACGCC
This sequence comes from Haloarchaeobius amylolyticus, assembly GCF_042678045.1. Lineage (GTDB taxonomy): Archaea > Halobacteriota > Halobacteria > Halobacteriales > Natrialbaceae > Natrinema > Natrinema amylolyticus_A. Next base: position 224,527 of record NZ_JBHUDI010000003.1, on the reverse strand, counting down.
CCGGTTCGAGCAGCCGCTCTCGACCGGCCGTGCGTTCGAAGACGAGGTCGCCGACCTCCTGAAACGGTTTTTCTTCCTCGATTGCCTCGTTCGAACCGAGGGCGTCTTCCAGTACGACCTCCTCGAGCGGTCGGCACTCGAGGCCGACCTCCCCTTCGACGTCGCGACGACCTACGACTTGCCGCTTGCCGACCGGCTCGAGCGCTATCTCGAGGTTCCGTTCGACGTTCTCGAGCCACACATCCCGCGGTGGCCGCTGACGGCCCACGTTCCAGCCGAGCCGGAAAGCGCCACGCTCCTCCCGTTTATCGTCAACGAACTCGGGATCGTCCGTGACACGCGGAGTCGGACGCTGGCGTCGATTCCGAACACCGAGTCGACGACCTCACAGCTCGTTCGCTCGACGACGGCGCGATCGTCCACGCCGGGACCCAACGAGCCGCAGTTCGTCGTTCCCGCCGTGACCGGGGAGGCCGTCGAGCACGCTTGGTTCGGGGACGGCGTTCCCCAGCAGGCCTCGAAAGCGACGCTCGAGGCCTACCGCAACCAACTCCAGCACAGAGAGCCCGTCGAGTCGATCGAGCTCTTGCTCGTCTGCAACGATGCGCGCATGATGGACGAACACGACCTGCTCGACGGCAGCTACGGCAATCGGTCGGATCTCCCCTTCGAGATCGACTCGGAGTTCGGCGTCGACACCGATCGGCTGGCAGCCCTGCTGACCGACGGCGGCTACGACTTCTTTCACTTCATCGGCCACGCGACCGAAGACGGCCTGCGCTGTCCCGACGGCGAGCTCGACGTCCGCACCCTCGAGTCGGTCGACGTGGGCGTCTTCTTCCTGAACGCCTGTCGCTCCTACGAACAGGGGCTCGCACTCACCCGCCGGGGTGCGTTCGGCGGCGTCAGCACGTACGCCGACGTCATCAACGAACAGGCGGTGACGGCCGGCGAAACCATGGCCAGACTGCTCAACCGCGGCTTCCCGCTCCGCGGTGCACTCGAGATCGCCCGCGAGAACTCGATGCTCGGCGATCAGTATCTCATCGTCGGCGACGGGTCGACCGACATCGCCCAGTCGGACGGCTGTGCGCCGATGCTCGTCGAGGTCGACCCCCGTGACGACGACGCGTTCGATTTCTCGGTCACGTCGTACTCGACAAAGGAGTTTACGCTGGGAACCGTCACGGCATCGTCGCTCGACTCGGTCTCCGACTGCCATCTCACTCCGGGACACACGCCGACCGCGCCGGTCGAGGAGGCAACACTCCAGGAGTACCTGACCTGGATCGATTTTCCCATCGTCTCCGGGGCGGAGCTACACTGGAACGACGGCATCGGGACGCCGCTGCTCGAGTGAGAAAGAGCGCTCTGTTCCTACTGATCGACTGTCAGTTCGGTTTCTGATCGCAGGCGAACGGTCCAGCGGATCCGTGCCTTAGTCTTACGGGCCAACCTGGGACATGCCGCCAGCCGCTGCCGACCCTGCCTGGCTGAGCAGGACGAACAGGGTAAACAGGGCGCCGATCATTCGGGGGTGCTGTGCGAGGTAGTCTTTCATACTGTCTTTCGCGGACATTACATTCCAATGGTTGTCACCAATCGAAATAAAGTTATCTTATACTTACATATATGGTTTATTATAAAGGAAGACTCCGAGTTCGGCACAACGAATTCTAGGGGCAACTGCAACGATTTCCACACCGATCGCACAGTCTGCGGTTCTCGCTCACGGTGCTCGCTCCGCCCCGCACATCCCTCGTGCGATCGGACGTGCAGCGACGTTCAGTGGCTCCGATAGTGGGTTCCCCGCCCGTTCGACTACCTGCGATCAGTGGGACGAACGACTGCCGATCCGCTCGGTCAAAACAGGCTGCACGCTCTCAGAAAGCGACCCGCAATACAAACCGCCAGTCGCCGGGTCCACTCAGGGTGCCGGTTCAGCTTCGACCGGCGCGAGCGCGTTCGTGGACTCGGTCTCCGTTCCGTTACCCGACGCCTCGGAGCCGTCCGTGTCAGTCGTTCCGTCGTCGGTTTCGTTGCCATCCGTTACGTTGTCCGGCGGCGTCGTGACTTCCTCGAGCGTCACATCGGCGCTGTCACCGTCCACTACGGCAGGCTCGGGGACGGTCGTCTCGCCGCTGTAATAGCTCGGTTCCGCTCCGCCGGTTTCAGCGACAGTGACGGTGTAGTTGCCGGTCGCCTCGACGCTGCTGTTGGTGTAACCGTCCTCGACGCCGAGTTCGTCGTTCGTCGCATAGGGCACGGTCAGTTCGAAGCTGCCGTCGTCCGCGAGGTCGCCACGTTGCGTGTAGTTGAACGTCCGACCGGAATTCGTCTCGAGCTCGACCGTGGCCGTGGCAGTGGCGTTCTCCGTGTCAGAGACCGAGTCGGCGGTGCCAGTGATGGTCGCGCCGTCGACGCGCTCGTACGTCTTCACGGCGGCTCCACTTTTCGCATCGAAGAGCTGTCGGTTCGGATCGTTCTGAATCTGCAGCAGCTGCTCGCGGGAGACCTGCTGATTGACGACGACTGCAGGCTGGCCCTGCCCGGGTGAGACCGGCTGATTGTTTTCGTCGACGTGCATGACCTGGCCGTCGCTGACGTACGCGTAACTGGCGTAATATACCGTCCCAGCATCGGCGTTCTCGTGGACGAGCCGGTAGTGTTCCATGTCCGCGGCGTCGTCGAAGTACAGACTCGAGAGCATCGTGTCGTCGTACGCCAGGTCGCCGTAGACCTGGCCGAGCTCAGACGCGTTGATCGGCCCGCCGTTGTAGTCCTCCGGCGTCACGTAGTGGCTATAGTCCGGACCAGTCCACTGCGTGATCGCGCCGAACTTCCCGCCAGCCATCTGGTAGTCGATCATCACGTATCGCATCTCCTCGGTCGTCTCGGCGTCCGACACTGCCTGTCGAAGCTCGTCGGTCGAGCGATCGGCGACGGGTTCGCCCGCGGCGATCCCATCCATAATCAGTTCGCCGCGTTCTTCGGACTCGGCAGTTAGGAACGCCGAGGACGACTGTGCGTTCTGCTGGAACGGGTTCGAGTGGGGGATCCGCTCGCCCTGTGTCGTTATCAGGTGGCCGTAGTCCCACCACGACATGACCCCGTAGGCACCCTCCGGATACTCGTAGTCGCCGTCACCCGGATTGTACGTGCCGTAGTAGTCGAGCTGGTCGGCGTTGTCCGCCCCGCCGTAGTTCCCCGGCGCGGGCGTGTTCTCCTTGAGCCAGTGGTTCGAGTTCTCCCAGACGATCGCGTCCGAGTTTGGTTGGGTCGCTTCGCCGCGTTCCCAGGCTGTTGCCTGGGCGAGTGGCGGCAGGAGCGGCGCAAAGAGGAGCAAGACGACGAGCGCGATAGCGATCACTTGGTAGGTCTCGAGGGATCGAATGGAGTTGAGGCCGCGCTCGAGGTTCAGGTTGAACAGCTGGACGAGTTCAGCGACGAACGCCGCGTTGACGATCGCGACCGCGAGCACGAGGTAGTACATGAACCGCACCTGTGTCGCGGCCATGCTGATCAGGAACAGCGACCAGACGATGACGAGGGTATGTTCGGCGCGGAACTTACGGCCGAACAGCGGCCGGATCGCGAGGAAGGCGAGACCGGCGAGCATCGTGTAGAACGCGCTGCCGAACTCCTGGAAGACGCGGTTGAAGAAATCGTCCGGCGGCTGAGCCTCGACGATCGTGAGATCCGTCGCCGTCCCGCCGATGGGCAGCATCCGCCGCACTGCATTGCCCACAGTCGAATTGTAGAGGTCGGGGAGGGCTAGCCACATCACCAGTAGCGTTGCGACGATCAGGCCGCCGATGGCAGCGGGGTAGTACCGGCGCTCGAGGCCGCGAGCACTCCACTCACGGGCGAGCCAGGCCATGAAGACACAGCCAACGGCGACGAGGAGGGCGAGCAACGGCTGGAGTAGCCCGAAGCTCGTCGACCCCATATTGCCAGGTTGCTCAATCAGCAGGGTCGTCAGTACGGTGGTGACGCCCAGACTGACCGCGCCAACGAAAGCGAGGTGGTCCGGCGAGATGCCACGGGCGTAGTCGAGCGTAAGTTGGACGACGAAAAAGGCGCCGAAGATCCCGACCAGCAGGACACCAGATGGCCAGACCCAGATGTACAGTGTGACCGCGAGGCCGGCGAGCGCGCTGTAGATTGCCGGCGTACGGAGGGCGGCCCAATCTTTTGCGGTGACGAGTTCGTAGATCGGTTTCTCACGTTCGCCGACGGTGACGGCGGCCATCATCGCGACGACCGCGATCGCCATGAACAGCACCTCTCCGGTGTGGTGGTCGAGCTGGCCGACTGTCGATCGAGAGAGGAACTGCCCCTTTGCGAGCGCGATGACGAGTATAGAAACGAGTCCGCCGAGCGTCCCGCCGAGTCGCCGACCCGCGTAGAAGACGGGGATCGCGACGAGTGCCGCCATGACCGGGATTGCGAGCAGCGAGACCGTATACAGCGTCTCAGCCGACGGATTGCCGAGGCCGACGATCATCGCCGCAGTGACGATGAGCTGGTCGTACAGCGTCCCGAACTGGCCGACGTGGTTCCCAGTCGGGAAGCCCGTCCAGACCTCGTAGGGCATCGTGTGCGGATAGTTCTCCGCCGTCCAGTTGATCGTCCGCCAGTGATACCACGAGTCGATGCCTGCGAGCGCAGGCGTGCCGTCATCGGTGACGAACTTTTCGTACGCCTGGGTACGCACCCAGAGCATGAACAGTATCACGACCCCGAGTACGGGGAGATGATACCAGTCTCGGAACGACTCGAGGACGGAGGTTTCGGTTCCCTCCTCGACGCGTTCAGTGTCGGTACTCATTAGGTCCCACCAGACCCAAGCCAAGAATAAGTCTTGTTATATACTCATGACGAATTGGTGTCCGATGTTTGGACAGCGTTGATCCGACAGTCATCTCCGCCTCGTTATCGACGTGTTAGTCGGGTTCACGTGAACGAAAAGGCTTATTCAGGCGTCACCGAAACGCGTCCCCAATGAAGGTCTCCGTCGTCATCTGTACCTACGCGATGGACCGCTACGACGTCTTTTCGGAGTGCGTCGATAGCGTCCTCGCACAGACCTACGACCCGCTCGAGATCGTGATCGTCGTCGACGGTAATGAGCAAGTTTTCGAGCGTGTGCAAGACGATTACGGCGGTCTCGAGGATGTCGTCCTCCACTGTAACGACGAGAACCAGGGGATCTCGTACAGTCGGACACGCGGGGCCGAGATCGCGACGGGTGAGGTCGTGGCATTCATCGACGACGACGCCGTCGCCGAACCGGACTGGGTCGACGAACTGGCTCGCGTCTACGAGGAGACCGACGCGATCGCCGCCGGCGGCCACGTCGCCCCCGACTGGGTGACCGAGAAACCCGACTTCTTCCCTGAGGAGTTCTACTGGCTCGTCGGCTGTGACGAACGTGGGATGGGCGAGCACATGGAGGAGTTGCGGAACACGTACGGCTCGAACATCTCCTTTCGGCGTGACGTCTTCTTGAACGTCGGCGGCTACGACGAGAACACTGGCCGACAGGGCGACCGACATATCCAGGCCCACGAAGCGCCGGTCTGCATTCGAATGGCGAACGCGTACGGCAAGGGTGTGATCTACAATACGGATGCGGTGGTTCACCACAAGCTATTCGACTACCGCGGTGACTTCCAGTGGCTCGTCTTCCGGTCGTTCTGGCAGGGCTACTCGAAGCGGATTATGGACCTGCTGTTGCCCGAGGCTTCCGGGGATAAAAACGAGTATCTAAGGCAGCTTATACTCGGGTTTGTCCTGCTGCGGCTGAAACGCCTCATGGCAGACCCCTCAGTACCGAAAATGAAACAGCTCGTGACTATCTTCGTCTTTACCGCTGCTGTCGGCTTTGGCTATCTCTACGGCTTGGTCGATGTTGATCGGTCTCAACTCACCGCTGGTCATGATGCTACAGTAGGGAGCTAACGCGGCGACTACTCACAGCTTAAGAGAATATTCGAATGCCGAATTATTGATACTTTTGTGGAATGTCTGGCTTGTCCGACTGGTAGTTCTCGTACCATGCGGGCGTGATATCTGCCTTCGAAATGGCTTCTGCAACAGAATCTCGAATCCCGTTCTGGAAGGCCTCGACGGAAAACCGGTCAGCAAACGATGCAATCTCGGAGTCCGACCACTCGACGCCCTCCCTTTCGAACCGTTGTATAGTGTCTATGAGCGATGGTCCGGAGGACCCCGGTCGGGTATGTCGATAGCCGTTTTTCCCATCGATGACCTGGAATTGTGTCATCCCTTCTTTGACTCCGAGAAGTGGCGTTCCAGCCGCTAAAGCTTCGACAGGCGCAATGCCAAAGTCTTCATCTCGCCCATTGAACACGAACGCCTTCGCGCTCGATAGCAGGCGCCGCTTTTCGGTTTCATCGACGAATCCAAGGAACTCAATATTGTCCTGAGCGAGGCTCTCTAAGCGCTCCCGCTCAGGGCCATCTCCTGCAATCAGTAACCGTTCGTCCAAGTCGTTGAACGCTCGGACGATCCCGTCGATATCTTTGTGCCAGTCGAGTCGGGAGAGCGTAATGTAGTAGTCATCTGTATCGCTCCCCTCAGGGGAGTAGGAGTGTGTATCGACAGGTGGATACACGACGTGAATCTTTTCCTCGGGGATGCCCCAGTAGCGGACGACACGGCGCTTGACGATTTCGGAGTTTACGACGAAGAGATCCGGTTTGTGGGTGTTATGGTCGAAAGCGACACGAATCGCGTAGTGGACGAGAAGTCGCACAGCCTTGAGCCGCTTTGATTCGACTTCCGTGAGTTGGTCTGACTGTCGCCGATTCGTGTGGTGAATATAGGCGATCCACGTCTGATCATCGGGTGGGACGTAGAACAGTGGTTCGTTACCACTTGTGAGCAAGATATCGTAGTCGCGTAGCGGCGAAGCAAGCTGCCAGCCAAGTAAATGGGCCAACTTCCGAGTAAGTCCTCCGCGTTCGAGCGCGTGGTTCATCAACGGACCTTGGATGAGTTGCTCGGCCTCAATATCGTCAGGCTCAATCGATTCGTCGTGCCAGCCGACGTAGAACGGAGCGTCGTCAAATACGCGTGCGAGTTCCCACGCGAGTCGATCACCACCACCGTTCGCATGCTCTCCCCAGTGAGCAATGGCGAGGTTTGAGGAGGAACAATTGGATCGGTCCCCGGATTTGTCCGTCATCTCCTATGACTCTCGATTCCAGATGCATATCGTTCACGACTCAAGAGTCCCGATATCCTAAGCCCAACTCCTATAGCCTCTAGAGAGGCTTCGAGACGTATGTTCGAGCAACACGCTCTTGTGACATACACTAATATAATCAATACTATAATTTTACAATAGACTTTTATGAAGATTGAGGCCTACATCGAGATTCCCAGGTAGACCAAGGTAGGTGTAGTTGACCGCGATTGTCTTCTTATCCTCTACGAGACAGTACGTAAAGTTCAATCCGATAAATCCCCAGCGCTTATGACGAGGATGTTCTTGTGGATAAAAATAGCTTGTGAGAAAGGGATAATATAGCTTTGATCGGGGAAACGGAGAAACGGGATATTGATACGTCGGTGGTTGAAACCAGTCTTCACTTGCGAATCCCGCGTGAATACGTATGAGATACGGCCACACATCGATGGTGAATTTCCTCTCGCAGCTCGTGATGTCATTCTCGGGGTTCGTCGCGACGATTGTCCTCACTCGCACGCTCGGACAGGAACAATACGGGACGTACGTGGTAGTTATTTCTGTTCTAGCGTGGGTCGCGATTGCCGGAGACCTCGGACTGGGACCGGCAGTGAAGAAACGGGTTAGCGAAGCGACCGGTGGAAACTACATCATGGCCGGAGCGATCACACAGTTTGGGCTCTACGCGGTCGTCGCTGTCTGTCTCTGGATATTCCACCCGCAGTTGAACGAGTTCATCGGGTTTGAAGCGGCGTCAATCCTCATCGTGCTTCTTGCGGCGCGACTGGCGGCGAACTTTGTTCAGGCTGTCTTGGACGGTCAACATCTCGTACATGTATCGAGCATTCTCACACCAATTGAGTGGACGAGCAGAAGTCTCGTTCAAGTCACCCTCGTACTCTCCGGATTTGGGGTTGTCGGAGCACTAGCGGGCTATGTCATCGGTGCAGTCGCTGGGGTTCTTATCGGAGCGTACTTCGTCTCGGGGAGGCTGTCGCTCCCATCAAAACGAGACTTTTTAATGCTCAAATCCTACGCGCAGTTCTCGTGGCTTGCCTCAATTAAAGGACGAACATTTCTCTCAATGGACACACTTGTGCTCGCGGTATTTGTATCGAATAGCCTGATCGCGGTTTATGAAATTGCCTGGAATCTCGCGTCGCTGTTCGCTATCTTCGGCTCCTCCATTCAGCGAACGCTGTTTCCCGAGATCAGCAAACTTTCTTCTGAGGAGGGTATCAGTGGCGAGATCACGGGACTTCTTCGTGTGAGCCTTACCTACTCTGGGCTGTTCATCATTCCTGGCCTCGTCGGCGGGGCGGCTGTCGGTGACATCGTGTTGCAGATTTACGGACGTGGGTTCCAAACTGGATACTACATTCTCCTCATGCTGACTTCCGCGCGGTTGCTGTACGGTTACCAGGGACAGTTCCTCACCACGCTCGACGCGATCGACCGTCCCGACCTCACGTTCCGGATCAACGCGGTATTCGTCGCAACAAATATAGTGTTGAATGTTATCCTCACGTGGCAGTTCGGTTGGTACGGGGCGGCAGCAGCAACCACAGGCTCCGCCGCACTTGGACTGACGCTCGGCTACTATTACGCGTCGAACGTAATGAACGTCGTCGTTCCACTGACCGAAATTGGGAAGCAGTGGGTTGCAGCAGGAGCAATGGCTGCAGTCGTGTACGCCCTTCGGCTACTCGTCGGAGACATGTTGCCAGTCGCAGTGGCACTTGTGGGTGTCGGAGCAGTGGTCTACTTTTCCGTCTTACTTGCCCTTTCTCGCGAGTTCCGGGCCACCGTCGAAGAGAATCTTCCCGTCAGCGTGTCGCTGCTGACCGCCGAATCTCCGTAACGATTAGTATAATGACATGGATTCGATTCCCGCAATAAATATTTTAAATATGATAGTTCGATACATCGAACGCCTTGGCGAAGCGCTTGATGTACCTTCTGTCGATCTCGTTGGGCCGGTCGAAGTCAACGAAGTGTACATCTCTACCGAAAAGAAAGGCCGCGAGCGCGACCAGCCGTCGCGCTTGCGTGGCCTGTCAACGCGCAGTGGTAGTTCGTGCAGACGGTGACAAGCCATCTATTTTCATCCTCGCTGGTCAAGGGACTGGACAGCGATATATTATCCCGGCGAAAACCGCTAACGAGTCGACAATTCGATTCCGACTTGCCGACCACCAACAGGAGTTACTCACCGGCTATACTGACAGCTTTCGAGCGTATGAAACGCTGGATGAAGAAACACATTCAACCGCGGATATATCGTCCACGACGATGGAGAATGCGCTGATGACGATATTTATATCAACACCTACGATAGCCGCGCATCGCTGGCGCAACGGTGGCTCTTGTTCCCTCTTGTTCCATCGAAGAGTCCCTCCACTAAATACAGGTGGATATAGTACCTCAAAGGACTTCATTTCGATAAATAGTGTGCTAAAAACAGTCGAGGCGCAATCAAACGCGCTGTCCAAGCGATGTTATAAAATAAACAACATTTATATACCAGGCGTTCTCGAAAGAAGACATCCGTCTGAATCAGATTTGAAGGGGCGCTACGCTCGTGTTGCTTTTAGATGATAGTTGTCGTCGCAGTGCCCATCCAGCGGATGCAACTTGAGACCGGCTGCTCACAACGAAGTTTTCACGTCATCGATTGACCGGCTGATATCGGTGAGATGCTGACCATGCACCTCGATATAGGCGAGACGGACGTTCTGTAATACCGACTTGAGCCCATCGAGCTCATCCGCTTCGCCGGCTTCGATATCTATCTTGAGGACTGTTGGATCGGAAACTGCTCCCGAGTCGATGAGATTATCACCGCGCTTGACAGGTGCCGTGGTAGTACCCGGGTCGTCGGTGCCGCCAGTTAGAGTGTGGTTTTCACCGTCTGACGGCGCCATAGGGACATCGACCGTACTATAGTAGCCGTTAGAACTTTCTACTCAGGAATTGGTGCTAGACGTAGTGGATCATCTCGACGAGATCTCTGTCGAGGAATTGCAATATGCCCTTGACAACGTGGAGGGGAAGAAGCCGACACAACGGCTCTTAGCAGCAATAGCATACAAGAACGGTGTCACGCAGACTGAACTAGCCGAGTGGTACGACGTTCAGCGACGGACAGTCTATAGCTGGCTCAAGCGACTCGACACCGACGAGTCGCTTGAGCAAGCCGTTACTGATGCTCATCGCTCTGGGAGAAAACGGAAGCTTTCAGAAAAAGAGCAAAAAGAATTCGAAGAAGCTGTCCACGAATCACCAGAGAATGTGGGGGTTGATGCGCCGGCGTGGACGCCGGCGCTCGTCCAGCAGTATCTTGACGAGACGTACGATGTCGAGTACTCAATCCCGAGCTGTCGGCGGTTGCTCAAAGAAGCGGGATTAAGCTATCAAAAGCCTCGCCGTACAGCCGCTGAGTCGGATGCTGATGAGCAAGAAACGTTCCGTGAGGAGCTCAAAAAAAGCGGCGGGAAATGGACGCCACAGTAGTCTGCATCGATCAAACCAAGAAATCAGTCCAAGTTGAGCCGCGTGCCGCGTGGTTTCCACGCGGTACGCGGCCGTCCGTCGAGTTATCTGGACAACGTGACTGGACGTGTCTGCTCGGCGCGATCACCGAGGACGGTGATCGCTTTTTCTCTCGATTTGAAGAGTACGTTACCGCCGATCATGCAAAACATTTCATTCTTGCGTTATGCAAAGAGTTCGAAGATGATCTAATTATTGTCCTGGATGGAGCACCATATTTCCGGGCGTCGGCCGTCACGGACCTAGCGGCCCGTGACGACCTCGCCTTCGTAACGTTGCCGGCGTACTCACCAGAGCTAAATCCTGTCGAAGAGTGCTGGAGACAACTACAAGCGGCACTCAGCAACCGTTTCTTTGGTTCACTCGACGATCTCACAACAGCGATTGATACTGCTATTAATCGGATCTCTGTGCCAAATATGAGTGATTACTTCTAATGACTACTATAGGAGACGAGCCTAGTGCGGCCTCAATGACCGTTGTCGTCATAGTGAGCTCGCTGCGAGCGAGATCCGCTCGGAGTGCGGAGATATTCGCCGGGACGGGCTCGACTGCTACCACTTTATCAGCAACCGTCGCGCCGAAAATAGCGCACAGACCAATATTCGACCCAAATCCCACACCACATCGTCTGGTTGGATGCTCGTGACGATATCCTCGAGCACGTCCTGTTCATACATTAGCGTCGTTGCACGCCGATATTCGATTGGTGTATCAGTCTTCAAGTTTATTTCGTGACCGTCGATAAGGACTGTCCGGCTCTGATTCAGGATCGTGCGGATCGTCCATCATAATCGATATAGCTGAATGATAACAAAACCCCTGATACCACGATAGAGTTCTAACAAATCACCGTCTGCATGCAATTTTCGGACTCGAAATAGAGAAACTGTATTTTCAGGTGTTATTATCAACTCTAACCCTTTCTGTATTATTGTCTTTCTGGTCATCATTCACTGATTTATATCCAGTATGAGAGATCGTCCAGACGATCACCTCCGAACCGCTTAATGGCTCCACGAGTGCCCCACGCCACCGACGGCCGCTATGAGCGTTCTACGGGCCAGCCAGCAGACGCGCATGGTTCCCATAGCAACGGCATAGGAGCTGTCGAAGGTGATGACAACGTTGAAACTCGATTTAGATCGAGCGCGACGACGAAAACGAAACGGAGTAAACGCGAGCTCGTGCCCGTGACAGGGACAGGTTTCGGGAGTGGCTATGCTTTGCTTTGATCAAATGAGTTCCGCCGGTCCAAGATCAAGAACACTCTTTTTTAGGTATATTTTAGTATGCGTATTCAAATATGGATATAATGGGTGATTTGGACGATGGCTGATTCTATTGGAGTAGTTATCCCTGCATACCAACCAGATATCTCAGCTCTCGAAACTTATATTAAACACATAAAATCAGAGATTTCGCCAAAGGAGGTCCGAATCGAGATCGATGTTCCTACTCAAGATCATATCGATCGGCTTTCAGAATTAGATGTTGAACTTGGTATATCCAGACAACGACGAGGAAAAGGAGCTGCGATCATGGCTGGGTTCGATGCTCTCGAAACGAATATCCGTCTATTCACAGATGCCGACGGATCAGTTCCTGCGGCCTCACTCGTGGATATTATCCAGCCAATCGCAGCCAGTGAAAGCGATGTTAGTATCGGATCGCGACGGCATCCAACTTCGGATATCATTACTCACCAGACAGTTCTTCGGCGATTTCTAGGTGATATTTTCGCTCTCGGAGCCCAATATATGCTCCCAACACGGTGCCAAGATTATCAGTGCGGTGCGAAAGCAGTGACAGCCGACGCATGGTCGTCGATCGGACACCACTGTTATGAGCCAGGCTTCGCATGGGACCTTGAGTTCGTATCAGTCGCAGGCTCGCTCGGATACGAAATTGCAGAGGTACCAGTCACGTGGGAAGACCATCCCGATTCTACAGTAAGCCCACTTTCGACCTCGGTTGAGTTAGCGAGTGCCTTGGTTGATGTGAAACGCCGAACCGATGCGATTGCAACGAGTCCGCGGTATCGCGATGTGGAATCGACGGACGAATCAGACCTCAGGGTGCTTGGAAGCGATGGCGACTGAATCAAGAATCGATGCGCTTACTCAGACAGCTCGGATTGGGCAGTTCGTTTCTGTCGGTGTTATCGGGGCAATCATCGAGACGTCTATCGTCGCGATTTTAACCGCTCTACTGGGGATTAGTCCACTCGTCGCGAAAGCGGTCGGTTCCGAGGTATCGATCTCGACGATGTTTACGATCAATGACCGATGGACGTTCGTGGCCCACGGGAACGCGAAGTTCCTTGCTACCCTGCGGCGGTGGGGGAGGTCCCACCTCGTCCGAATCGGTGGGTTATCGGTCTCATTTGCTGTTCTGTTCCTACTGACAAGTCTGCTAGACATTTCACTTGTGATCGGTAATGTTGATCTCTGGCCGACAGTCGCAAATATGATTGGGATTGGTGCGGGAATGGTGCTTAATTACGTCGCTGAATCGCTTTTTACGTGGCGTGTTTGAGATTCATCAGTTCGTGATTCACCACGGAGCAGTCGCCAAAGTGGGAGGGCAAAGAGAAGAAGAGATCCCCATACTGCAGGCGATAGTGCCGGCAGTGTGGGTAGAAATATCTCTGCGATCGTCCCCACGATAGGTAACTCACCCGTGATATCGCCAGTGAAAAATTCGACGACAAATGGGTGAGCGGCAATCAGCGTCGCAGCAGCAATTGGGACGATTGGTTGTCCACCTGCTTGTCGACTCTCAAGAGCCGTCAGAACGAGAACACCAGGTACCGCTACCGAGAGATCTAAAATACCCGGCGATGGTGTTGCTAATGGAACTGCAAAAAGCCCGAGGGAAAATATATATAAATCTGTTTCGCGGTCCCGTTGCGTCCATGTGAGGGCCGTCGTGAGGAGGGTTGTAAGGATAACTGCAGCGTTCGCGAACAGATGGTGTGGGTAGAGATAATACCAAGGCATATATGTGGTCACTCGCCATTCTCCCGGAGGGAGGTAGGCCTCTGCGCCCCATCCTTTTCCGTTTTGCAGGACCTCGAGATAGGCAATATGTTGGTCAATGTCGAAAACCAGCACTCCGACGAGTAACACGAGTGAACCAGCAATGACTGCGCCTACAAGTCGTCTTGGCTTCCGTAGTAGTGGTGCTCCGATTGGGAGGTAGATCGGTTTGGTTATCGCCGCTAATGTGGCAATCACACCAGTCACGGCGTCGTTTTCATGGTCTGTTGCGAGAGAGCCAGCATAGAGGCACAATGCAGCAGCAATCAAGGGCGTCACCTGCCCTAAAAAGAGAGCAGAGAGGATCGGCGGAAATAATAGTACGGCAACGCCGAGAACAACAGTCTCCAACGTCGTGAGAAACGGGAAAAATCGATTTGTCATATGTGATACTGAAACAACGAGTACAAGTGCGGTAGCTGCGACCCACAGGGTTGCCGCAACTGGAAATGGAAACACAGTAAACGGGATAAACAGAACTACATAAATCGGTAGATAGAGCCACCGGCTACCTGTATTTGGTATATTGGAGTAATCTGCGGCAAACAGCGACTTTCCGTTGAAGACGTACTCAGCCGCTTGATAGTATACACCAAAATCAAAAAAGAGGGATGATGGGCCAGATACCAATATTCTGAGTGCCGTTCGAATTACTCCTAACAGAATTATGATCCCTAAAATGGCAGAAATCATGCGCCGTGTAACCTTCATAAAAGAAAAATAGTAACGGGAGATGTTTATTTTATCGATTATCTATCATTCAGGCCGATCACTTCGGCACCGCTAAGGATCACATTCGAATGTCTGGCCCCGTTGATGGCCGGCGTGAGTCGGTCACGGGCCAACCAACAGGCGCATTCGGTGCCGGCGGCGATCTCTGATTCCGCACAGCCCGCATACTGCGTCGTGACCGCATCCACCATGTTAGGACAAGTACCCCAAATCTTTCAACTGTTCCAGTTGCGAATCGTCAAAGTGCGATCCTCGCTGTTGGTCTTCACCTGTCCATTCAATCCCCTCTCGGTCAATGACAGAACTGAGTTCCGCCATTACATCGTCACAGTTTTTCTGAACATCTGTCTCTTCATCTGGAAGTCGATAGAGTTCGGTTTGATTCTGGTTAGATGCCAATTTGTATTCTTCACTCCGGACTACAGTGTACGGATCCTTAAAAAATCGTTCGGTGTCGAAAGAATCATCATATTGAGTATAGGATTTTAGATTTGCCTGACCTCGTTGACTAATTGCATGCTTTCGGCTGGTATCTCGAATATCTCGTCCCTCAAATTGATCCGTTGTTACACCAGTAATTTCTGCCAGAGTGTATGTTAGGTCAATTTGCTGTGTTAATGTAGTTTCATCTGTGACAGCGTCTGGTATTCCCGAAATGAGCATTGGAACCTCAATCAAACTGTCATGTAGAACCAAATTGTGACCGATAAGGCCGTGATCTCCAAAAAGTTCACCGTGATCACCGACAATGACAACTACGAGAGAATCCGAAACGGACCGCGCCTTTGAAATTAGGGCATCAACGGTGGCGTCCATGTGTCGAAGTGTCGCGTCATACATTGCCTCAATCGCCTCCCACTCATTGGCGGACAGGTCAAGTCCTTCAGCCATACCCCGTTTAATTGCTACCGAACCTCCGTAGTAGATGTCTTTTACGAGATTGTACGCTTCTTCTGCGGAGAACGAGATCTCGTCGGTAAAACAGTTCAAGTAGTCGGTATTTGGGAAGTATGGGTGGTGTGGGCCGGGAATGTGCATATACGCAAAAAATTGATCAGCGCCTGCACCCGTTGAATTTAGCCACTGTTTCGCATGGTGTTCAAGTACCTCGTTCTCTGTGGTCTTCAATTCGTGTTTGATACGCGCAAGGTTCGGTTTTCTGGATCGTAGAATCCTTCGCAGGCCTTCCGACCAATAGATTCTCGCATCTGACTGGAACGGTGAATAGCTTTCTGGGACAGCCTTCACAGAGGTGGTATGATTAAATCCTCTGTCAAGTCCTGTTGCTTTACTTATATATGGGTTCGGAGAAAAGAGTGCAGTCTCGTATCCTATATCACTGAGTAGTTCCGGGAGCGTGTCGATAGCAGCAGGAAGTTTTTTTTCTGCACGTCCGTCTTGCCCGACGCGATGAGTAGAAAGGTACGTCCCAGTCAGCATTGAGGCTGAAGAGGCAGGAGTCCAAAGAGACTGTGCGATCCCATTGTCAAACACCGTAGTGGCCGGCTGACTCGCAAACCGGTCAAGCGATGGCGTCGTATTGCGTTTGTAGCCATACATAGGCGTATGATCTGCACGAACGCTCTCCAAACTCAGCCAAAGAATATCTGGTGCGTTATCCATTGTGGGTTTCGTTTGTTATTGCTGATCAAAATAATTGCTTGGAAAGCCCTGCCAACTGGAACCGGATTTGGGAGTTGATGATTCATCCCCCTCCCTCAAACAGGCAGCGTTCATCCAAAGAATCTACACGGATGCTCGAACAAATCGGTACTATCACATGATAAGCGTCGTCATACCTGTATATAATCAACCTGAACTCTTGACAGAGGCACTCGAGGGTGTCCGAAAACAGACGGCTGAAAATCTGGAAGTAGTCGTTGTAGACGACGCGTCAGAGGTCGACTTAACCCAAGTTATTGACGGATTCGGCGACTGGATCCGGCTGATCGAACACGAACATAACCGTGGTGCAGCCGAAGCAAGGAATACCGGTATCAAAGCCGCAAGTGGTGATTATATTGCATTTCTCGACGCCGACGATACCTGGGAACCCACGAAAATCAAGAAACAACTTGATGCGTTCGAACGTGGTGGTGAGGACCTCGGACTCGTCTATACGGGGTTCGTACAATATGAGACAGACGGCAATGAGTGGATCCGATACCCGGAGGCGTCTGGCAATATCTATTTAGATGAACTTGAACGTGACCGAGTGCATCCGACCTCCACAGTGATGGTGCGGAGGGACGTTCTAGAGGATGTCGGCGGGTTTGACCCGTCACTGCCGAGTCGTCAAGACTACGACCTCTGGATTCGCATCACGGAGCACTACAAGGTCGATTACGTGGACGAAATCCTTGTGGACAAACGCGAGCAACCGGACAGTATTTCGAAGGACTTCGATAGCAGAATCGAAGGCGATCTCGAGGTCTTCGAAAAGGTCAGGAAACGAGCGTCGAACCTTGACTTCACGACCCGTAGTCGAATCTTTTCGTACCACCACCATGTTATCGGCCGGGACTACGAATCGAACGGCGACCGTTGGCAGGCATTGAAGCATCTTGGGCTCGCCATCCTCCGCTATCCGTTCAGACCCATCTCGTACGTAATGTTCGTCATCGCGCTGTTCGGCATCGACAGGAACGGACGACTATTGACGTTCGCCAAGCAGTTCATTCGATGATTCCCAGAGCGCGTTAGTCCTTCCCACTTTCGGCATAAGTTTGCCAACGCTCCTTTGGTATCCGAGTACCAGTCAGGAGTTACGTCCGTCTTTTCGACTACACGTTGGATCGGTTCATGTATGCAGATCCGTTGAACACGACATGGAATGCCTGCACGGAGAAGGGGCTCGCGAAGATTCCGATCTCCGTGTCATCCCAGTCTACACCGTCGGCCTCAAATCATCGAATCTCCTCCTAGGTTGTTTCACCATCTTGATCATTGATAAAATAGGCACCCGTTCTTGCCATCGACCACCTGAAACTGCATCATTCCCTCCTCGAGAGTGAGAACTTCGACCGACGAGAAGTCCTTATACCATCCGTTGAGCATGAATTTCTTCGCGTCGGTGATTAGTTTCTTTTTTATTTTGCTTGACGTAGCTAGCAAACTTGACGTTCTCAACGGCAATGCGTTCAAGTTCGTCGCATTTCGGGCCATCACCGGCAATCACTGGTTCCGCGTTGAGGTCCACACGATGTAGTCGATACTATTGTACCAACCCAACCAGGAGAACATGGGTAGTAGTCGCTGGTTTCGGCGTCACCGAGCGAGCGTCCGTATTCACTGGCAGATAGACCATGATAATCTTCTTTTCAGGAATCCTCCAGTAGTGACCATTCGGCGTTTCACTTGCTTGGATCGCGCGACGAACATGTCGGATCTGTACCTGTTGTGGTCGAAACGACGAGATAGAAGGACAGAATGTCAGAGACACAAGTCTCCGACTGAACGAACGCAAGCCAACGAGTCCGCACTCTTAAGTCCAGTTGTCCACACACCGCTATATTCTTAATGCTCTCTGCGAAGCACTAATGCGATGGCTCGAAACGTCGTTCTCCTCTGTCTAGACACCGTCCGCTACGGTTACTTCGAGCGACACGCTGACGACTTACAAGCAATCGCCGATCATACCTTCGAAGAGTGCCGGACTGCAAGTACGTGGAGCGTTCCGAGCCACGCGAGCATGTTCACGGGAGTCCTGCCGCACGAGCACGGATTTCACTCAGCCACGCCTACGTTTGGTGACCTTGACCGGGAGGACACGTTCCTCTCGGACCTCGATAGATTCCAGTTTATTGGCGTAAGTGCGAACCCGTACGCGAGCCCGGTATTCGGCTTCGACAGGCTTTTCGACAACTTCTATCACGCCGAATCCTCGATGCCGTACGCCGAGGGCCTGTCACCGTCGAAGTTCTGGCATGAGTCCTCGACTGAAGATTGGACCCGTTATATAGAGTTCCTCGAGGCATGTGTTCGACATAACCATCCGATGAAGAGCCTCGCAAACGGGGTTGCATCCCAGACGGAAAAATTGTTCCAGAAACTCCCGATGGCGAAGCCCTTCGACGACGGTTGCAAGCGAATCTTGTCGCGTACACGGCGCATACTGGACGAATCCGAGCAGCCGACGTTCGTGTTCGTGAACGTCATGGACGCGCACGGCCCGCTGACGAACGTCCGCAGCTACGACCAGTCACTGATTGCGGAGGAACATCGCAACTGCAGTCCGGATATCGATGCATTGGCAATGAATATGGACGAAACGTTCGACGAATATGAGGAGAACATCGCTGCCTATCGAGACCTCTACGCTGCTGCCGTAGAGTACACCACTCGACGAGTCGCCGAGTTCTGCAGGCGAGTAGACGATGACACAGCTGTTGTCATCACCGCAGACCACGGTGAACAGTTGGACGACGGCACTGGTGAGCGCCGCTTCGGTCACGTCACGCCGGACGCTGCAGAGGCGCTTCTACATGTGCCACTCGCGGTCGTCAACGCCGACCTAGCCGTGGATGAATCTGAGCCAATATCCCACCTCGACCTCGGGAATCTCGTCACGGCCATCGCCACCGAAACCGAGTTCGAGAAATGTCAGCCACTCGCCGCCGAAGTCGCTGGCCTTGGCGTTGCGCATCCGCCGACCGACCACGAGGACTTCGACTACTGGAACCGCGTGTCCCGGTGTGTCTACCTCAACAACGGCGCCGATAAGTATGTCTGGGACTCCATGGGCACCGCACGCCACTACGGACAAGTAAACGGTGAATACGTGCTCGAACGCGAAGGAGGCCCTGAACTCGTTCCCCCAAACGCAACCGCACCGTTCATGACGGACATTGAGGATGCTAGAACTGAGGAGAAAACTACATATGTTGACGCCGCCGTTGAGTCGAAACTTGAAGAGCTAGGATACCTCTGAGGTCACTCTCAGACGCGAATATCATTGTCTTCTTATTTTGATGCTCGCTACGAGGATGTGATGGAGACCAATCTCTGTGCATGGCTCTCGGAAATACGGGAGCATGTCCGCGAGCACCCGAAACGTGCGCCTCTGTACGTCGTGTTCACACTTTATCTCACCGTCTGGTACACCTTGACGTCTCGCTGGCCGTTCGGCAGGAATGTCTACGAGTCCGACTGGGACCTCCTCGTCATCCTTGACGCGTGCCGCGTGGACACGCTCCGCGAGGTCGCCGACGAATACGACTTTATTGAGGATGTAGACAGCATATGGTCCGTCGGCAGCCAGTCCGCTGAATGGATGGCGAATACGTTTACGGAGTCGTGGCAAGACGAGATCAAGGGAACGACGTATATCTCCGGGAACGGATTTAGTGGTGGAGTGCTGAAACATGAGAAACGCCCACCGGCGAACAACACAATTCCTGTCGATTTCTCGTCGTGGTCAACTGTCGACGAATCTGTACTCAACTCTCATGTAGAGGTATGGGAAACGAACCACGACAAGACGTACGGATCAGTGCTCCCCGAACCGATGACTGATCACACCATTGAGGAAGGGCGAAACGGCGACGCCAACCGTATCATCGCGCACTACACTCAGCCACACCTCCCATACATCGGAACCGCGTACCGCGAGGGGCGGGAAGCCACCGAACTGGAAGATCGTGGTTACGAAATCCTTGAAGAGGGCCGCGGGTCCACCGAAGAGGTGTATGAGGCTTACGCGGAGACACTCCGTTGGGTGCTTGATGACGTCGAAGACCTCCTAGAGAACATCGACGCCGAGAAGGTCGTCATCACCTCCGACCACGGCGAAGCGTTCGGCGAGTGGAAAGCCTACGGTCATCCCGAAGGGTTCCCACATCCGGTCATCCGGAAAGTCCCTTGGGTGGAGACAACAGCACGCGATGAACACACGCGAAAACCCGACATCGAGGTCGATCCGTCTACCGAGATGGGAATCGAAGAACATCTCCGGGACCTCGGATATCGATAGTCAAACATAATAACTTTCTACGAGTTACCTCTGACGACGCTTCGAGTGACCCTCTCTCTATGACGTCCAATCGTCTCGCGATTCGCAAACGAATCAGCACAAGAACGGCTTTGAATAAACCGAACGCAAGCGTTCTTCCGACCGACGCCGAGATTCTCAGCCAAAGACTTGCTCGAGTAATTCCGAAGTGGTAGCCCCAGGCGAACCAGCAGAACGGACTCAAGCGAAGTGAGTGCGCCCCAAAGACGACTGTCGTTCTCGGCCTCCGCAGATGGGGTTGTATGATCCATCTCGGAGAGAGACTACATCACTCTAGACACCGCAAACTCCGTCGCCGCAAGCGATTGGCCGTTACATTCGGCGGTTCTGAATACCCTCCTTGCTCAGCCCCCGAGATAGCAAGACAGCCACAAGTGCCCGTACAGAGACAATAATATCTGATACTTTTGATGCCGACATCGATACTGATTTGCGGTGCTTCCCGAGATCGTTATTCGAGCGCCTTCCGAGACGGTCTGCTTGCGCAAATAACCGATAGGCGTCGTTTCTGGGGCGCGAACAACTTCCTAGCGATCTGGTCGCTCACAAAGTATATAATGTCCCGGCAAAGCCATGTGGAACATGCAAGCAGTCATTTTAGCAGCCGGCAAGGGAACTCGCCTCCGGCCACTTACTGAAGATAAGCCAAAGGTCCTAGTCGAAGTTGACGGAAAACCCCTCCTCGAGGACGTCATGGATAATCTCATCGAGGTCGGTGCGACCGAGTTCGTCCTCGTCGTCGGTTACATGAAAGAGAAGATCATTGAGCGCTATGGCGACGAGTATGAGGGCATCCCAATCACGTACGCCCACCAACGTGAACAGCTCGGACTCGCCCACGCTATCCTCCAAGCAGAACCGCATATCGACGACGACTTCATGCTTATGCTCGGAGACAACGTCTTCCGGGCGAATCTCGGTGATGTGATCAACCGCCAACAAGAGGAACGAGCCGATGCCGCATTCCTCGTTGAGGAAGTCCCCTATGAGGAGGCCTCGAGATACGGCGTCCTCGACACGAACGAGTACGGCGAAATCGTCGAAGTAATGGAGAAACCCGACGATCCACCCTCGAATCTCGTTATGACTGGATTCTATACGTTTACGCCCGAGATTTTCCATGCGTGCCACCTCGTCCAGCCCTCTGACCGGGGTGAGTACGAACTGCCCGACGCAATTGACCTCCTTATCCAGTCCGGACGAACCATTGACGCACTGCGGATGGATGGCTGGCGGATTGACGTAGGGTATCCTGAAGATCGAGACAGAGCTGAGGAACGACTTACTGGCCAAGAGCCAACACTCGCAGAGCCTGAAACGTAGTCACCCCAGTTGAGAACGCTCTTGAAACCATATCTTGTTTCAGAACGCGGTAACCGCAGCAGAAGTAGGTTAGAAACCTATCATTCTGAAAGCAAAACGGTGATCCAGCCATCTGGCTTTTCTCTCATGTATTTAAATATAATTTAATAAGTATGTTTGTGATGGAAAAACTCTAGTCCGCAAGAACAATAAGCGTTCGTTACTGTCAATATCGACATGGAAATCCGTTCCGCGGTGGTCCTCGCGGCAGGGGAGGGGGCCCGTCTTCGGCCGCTTACAAACCACCGGCCGAAACCGATGCTTCCTGCGGCGACCAAGCCCATTCTCGAGCACGTCTTCGATTCGCTTGTCGACGCTGATATTACGGAAATTACCGTCGTCGTCGGCTATGGCCGGACGCATGTGCAGTCACACTTTGGATCGACGTACCGTGGTGCGTCTATCGACTACGTAGTGCAAGACAAGCAGCTTGGAACTGGCCACGCACTTCTGGAAGCCGAACCCGAGATTTCGGGGCCTCAGCTCGTTCTCAACGGTGACCAAATCGTTGAACGCGGTATCATCGAGGATGTTTGTGAGATCCACAACAGCGACGCCATCGCAACGCTTGGGCTCGTTCGAGACGGTGACATCACCAACTACGGTGGTGTGATCGTCGAGGACGGTGAGCATGTCTCGGAGATCGTCGAACGGCCCCATGACGATCGCAGTTACCATCTCAATGCGGGAGTCTACGCGTTCGAACCCGAGATATTCGAGTATCTCCGCGGCCCAGAGCCGCAGTTCAACGAGTACTCGCTCGTCGATGGTATCGCAAACGCGATCGACGCTGGTGAAACCGTCCGTAGTGTCGCCTCCGACGGGTTCTGGTACGACGCGACGTATCCATGGGACTTACTCGAGGTGACTGAGACGCTCCTCGGGAGTACAGACGGCGTCGAAAGCACGGTCTCGGCTGATGCCCAGATTCATGACTCTGCGACGATCGTCGAACCGGTCGTGATTTCGGCAGACTGCGTCGTCGGTCCGGGGAGCGTCGTCGGTCCGAACGTCGCGCTTGGCGAGAACGTGACGGTAGGAGCGAACGCAGTCGTCGAGAACAGTGTCATCGATGCAGACACACGTGTGGGTGAAAACGCGACGGTCATCGATGGCGTGACCGGCCATGGCGTCCAGATCGGCGCTGGCTCGACCATCGTCGGCGGCCCCGGCGATGTCCGCGTCGGCGATCGAATCCACGAGAACGAACGGCTGGGAGCCGTGCTCGCGGATCGTGTTCGTGATGGGGGCGGTGTAACCTACGCACCGGGAACGGTCGTTGGCTCCGATGCTGTTATTACCGCCGGCACAGCCGTCAGCGGGACAGTCGACGATGGAACGGAGGTGCAGTGACGATGTGTGGCATCGTCGGGTACGTTGGGAAGACTACTGGTGTTGATGCCGTGGACGTCATCCTCGACGGCCTGTCCCGGCTCGAGTATCGCGGCTATGACTCTGCCGGCCTTGCTGTGCCAACACCGTCAATAACGGTCCACAAGACAGAAGGTGAGCTCTCAGCACTCGAGAACACGGTTCCGAGGACTGACCTCGAGGGTGCACTGACTGGAATCGGCCATACACGCTGGAGCACGCATGGTCCTCCATCCGATGTTAACGCCCATCCGCACCGCGACGAAGCGGGTCGCGTTGCCGTCGTTCACAACGGCATCATCGAGAATTACCAGCGACTGCGTGACGATCTCGCCGACTCTGGCATCGCGTTCCAGAGTGAGACTGACACCGAAGTCATCCCGCAACTGATCGGTCACTATCTCGACCGCGGTGCGGCCCCCGAGGAGGCATTCCGGCTGGCGATCGACCAACTCGAGGGCAGTTACGCGATCGCCGCTGTCTTCGACGGATCCGAGACGGTATATGCGACCCGACAGGACTCCCCACTCGTTGTCGGCCTCGGCGAAACTGGTACGTATCTCGCGAGTGACGTCCCTGCGTTCGTCGAACACACGGACCGCGTCTGCTATCTCGAGGACGGTGATTTCGTTCGGCTGACCGCCGACGGTGCTGTCGTCACCGATGCGGAAGGCCACCCCGTCGACCGTCCAACGGAAACGGTCGCGTGGGACCCCGAAGATGCGGAAAAGAGCGGCTACGATCACTATATGCTCAAAGAGATCCACGAGCAGCCGAAAGCTCTGCGGCAATGCCTACGGGGCCGAATCGACGACCTCGACGGCACGGTCGATCTCGAGGATCTGGCTGACCTCGACCACGAGGGGCCCATTCAGTTCGTCGCCTGCGGAACGTCGTATCACGCGGCGTTGTTCGGTGCTGAGCGACTCCAGAGAGCGGGGGTACGCGCACAGGCATTTCTTGCCAGCGAGTACGCGAGCGATCGCGTCCCCGTCGACGACGAGACCCTCGTCGTCGGCGTCACTCAGAGTGGTGAAACAGCAGATACACTCCGCGCGCTTCGAGAGGCAGCCCGCGCCGGGGCGACGACGCTTGCGGTGACCAATACGGTCGCCAGTTCGGCTGCACGAGAGTGTGATCACGCCCTCTATATCAGAGCCGGTCCCGAGATCGGCGTCGCCGCAACGAAGACGTTCGCAAGCCAGCAACTCGCACTTGCTCTCCTTGCGTTCACACTCAGTGATGGGCCGACTCGCGAGGAACTCGAGGCACTCCGGGATATTCCCGGTCAGGTCAGGACTGTCCTCGAGACAACGGAGGCACGAGCAGTCGCCGAGGAATACGTCGACGCTGATGCGTACTTCTTCATCGGCCGTGGATACCATTACCCGGTCGCACTCGAGGGCGCGCTGAAGATGAAAGAGATCACCTACCGGCATGCAGAAGGGTTCGCGGCTGGCGAGCTGAAACACGGGCCGCTCGCGCTCGTGACCGAAGACACGCCCGTGTTCGCGGTTGTCACCGGCGACGATGAGACCGCCCGGAAGACCATCGGGAACGTCAAAGAAGTCGAGGCTCGCGACGCGCCTGTCGTGGCGATCACCGACGGCGAGTCCGACGTGACGCGGTATGCCGATCACGTCCTCGAGATTCCCGCAGTCAGCGATCTCGGTGGATCCGTGCTCGCGAACGTTCAGTTACAACTGGTCGCCTACTGGGTTGCGAACCTGCTTGGACGTTCAATCGATAAACCGCGCAATCTGGCCAAGAGCGTGACGGTCGAATAATTCGTTTTCCCGCTCGATCACTGACTCGAATCGGCTTCATTTAAGTTGCCGCACTGTCGCATCATCATCAGTGAGCCGAATCGACCTCGTCGTCGCAATCCTCGCCGGGATCGTCCAGGGAATCGTCGAGTGGTTGCCCGTCTCGAGTCAGGGCAACCTTGCACTGTTCCTGACGATCGCGGGAACCGACCCTGCAGTTGCGGTGCAACTGGCGTTATTCTTGCAGGTCGGTACGACGCTCTCGGCGGCGGTCTACTACCGCGACGATATTGCGGCGGCTATCCTCGCAGTGCCCGGCTGGCGACCCGACAGTGCGTACACTGGGGAGAACGCCATCGCGTCGTACGTCGTCGTTGCCACGCTGATGACCGGCGTCGTGGGAATTCCACTGTACGTATACGCAGTCGACTTTGCCGGCCAACTCACTGGCGGCATCTTCATCGCGGCTATCGGTGTCCTCCTGGTGCTCACGGGTATCCTTCAGCTCGCCTCAGAGTCGGTGTCGATGGGGATCCGCGACGCGCCGACGCTGCCGGACTCAGTTCTGGTCGGGGCCGTACAGGGCGTTGCGATCCTGCCTGGGATCTCCCGGTCAGGTGTGACGACGAGTGCGTTGCTATTCCGGAGTTACGAGCCGCCGGCGGCGTTCCGACTCTCTTTTCTGTTGTCAATCCCTGCCAGTCTCGGTGCGGCTGTCCTCACCGTCACGGGTGCTGGTGGTCTTCCCGGTATTGAGCCTGTGCCTGCGCTGGCAGCACTCGGCGTTAGTTCCTTTATCGGCTATCTCACCATCGATGCCCTCATGCGGATCGTCGACCGCATCCCGTTCTGGGTCGTCTGTTTCGGCCTCGGTGGGCTCGCGATCGTCGGTGGTGGGGTCGTCTCTATTGTCGTGTGATAGGGAGATAGAGACTATTGATGAGTCACGCCTCCAACCGTCGTCATAATCAGCTCTAGCCACCGCAAGGTGGTGTTGTGCGGCAATAGAACGCAATTCTAGGAATAGAAAAAAGAAGGACTCGAGATCATTTCCCAACTCGAGTAGATCCCCTGAAACGCGTGTCGTGTAGCGAAGCGAGCATCCCAGAAGCGTAGTCGCGCCAGCAAACACGATCGGAAACGGGGTGGCTAAAAACTCATAACCGGCCCCCGTCTATCGGTTTTGAACTGCCGATGTCTACCATCAACTCGAGAAGCCAGTGGGAGTGCCCCCACTCAGCGAGCGACTGCGGTCTCCCAATACGTAGAGCGACTCGAGAAAACCCAGACAAAGAATCCCGAGGAAGAGGCCTATTCAACTGGTTTTCATGCGATTGGGGTGTGAGTCTGTACAGCCATTAGCCGATTTCAATCTCGACTCGAGTACGAAAGCCCGATTTGTGCGAGCTACGACCTCAACAGCCAATCCATCGCTCGAGCAATCACCGTCCTAGATTCTCACTCGAGAGACCCCCACAGCAACACTTGCGGAGGGCAGAGCCGATTATGACGATTGGATCACGTTCCTGTGATATGTACAGAGCGTCTCGAGAGCGGAACAGACACGGAACGCTGGAAGAAGCGAGAATACAATCCGAACTCCGATAGAGAGACACCGCAGAGGAGAACTACCCAGCCCGGTACGCTACGGGAGATATGGTGATCGATCCCGGAGCCACTCTGCAGGATAGACAGCCGTCATGCTAGGTGTGTCGATCCGGAACTGTTGGGGTGGCGTGGTCTTTGCATACGTTTTCTCGACTCGAGGTGGCCCCTCGAGTGGGTCGTTGAGCGCAGAGAGTATTTTGTGACCATCGGCCTGTTTCATGACGACCCAGATTGCAGCCTCGGGTTCACACGCAGCCATTTTGTCGAAGTCGACGGGTACTGCGCGCCGGACGTCGTGGTTGATACGTTCAACCTCGGCTGTGACGATGATCTCGCCATCAGCATCCACACCTGCGAGGTCGAGTCGATGTTGATCGTTGAGTTCGTAATACGGAATGACTTCGGTGACCTCCGATTGGGGGTCCTCTGCGTACGCTTCTGCTTCTTCGAGATGCTGTCGGGTAACTTCGACGCCAAGGACGTGTTCGCTGGATTCATCGAGATCACCGACTCTGTGGCCGTAATCGACGCCGAATACGGTCAGTACGGCCCCGGATAACACCTACATCGTGCTCGAGTAGCGGACGTGCTTACCGGTCTCGAGGGCTATAGTAGCCACTGAAGGTCAAGACATACTCGATCGTACGACTGCTGTGTGATCGGTGTGTAAATCGTTTCAGCTGTTCCTATAGCTCGTCCTCCGGAACCGGGCGGCGGGTCGTTAGCTGAAAGAGAGGGGCGCTAAGCCCCCGTCCTCAAGGAGCGAACGGCGTTAGCCGCGAGCGAGTAGGGCGGGGTAATTCACGTTCGCAGTGCCTGAACGACGAGCCACCGATTCATCCATAGCTGGTAGGACGTGGCAATGACGAACACGACGAGAAATCCTGTCGCCCACAGCAGAGGGGCGATCCAACCAAAGGGTGGAACTCCTGCGAGCGCAAGAACGACGACTGTCAGCCCGCTGACGCCGATAGACCTGTAAATCTCACCCCATGTAAGGCCGTGTTCGGTGAGCACCTCCATATAGCGATTCACATCTCGAGCACGCTCACGAATCCTCACTTCGCGTGTATCACGGTCGTAGGTGACAACGCCGAGTTCCTCGAGCTTCGGGAGGTGTGTCTGGTGTAGTGAGTTGTAGACGCTTTCACGAGTGGTTCGGGGCGGCGGCGATTCGCCGGTCTCCCGCGTGGCGATCGTTTCCGAGAGCTCTCGCAGCGAAATCGGGCCGCCCTCTGGAGTGACTGATAGATGTCTGATGGTCTCTCGGCGCCGTTGATTGGCGAGTATCTCGTATATCTCTCCCTCCGGTAACGAATTTCTGCGGAACATCCCCATACGGTTTCCCCGAAAAGATATCACAAGTATCTCTTTATTAATATCATCTCCCTAGAGGAGCGATCGAGGTTTTTGGTCTCCGTTCTCGACAATCCTCATCGCGTGAACGATCATGAACAGAACGTGTTCCGTAACTCACGCGCTGCGGAACGTGTTCTGTTTGGCTGAAAGTAAATATTACTAATCTTTCATATGTGCTTATAGACTTCTAACGATCGATTCGATGGTTGTGTGCCCGGTCAAATGGGCCGTTCGAACGCTTATTTGGCCCATTTGAGTCCTCTATTGCTCTGTTCGATCCTGTCGTGTCGATGTATAACAATACGGGACTCTCGACATGACTGGAACAACCGGATGGGGCGATTAGAGCCCGTCCGGGGGGAAACAATGACCGACGATACACACATCGACCTCTCGCGTCGCAAGGTGCTCGGGAGTCTCGGCGCCATCGGCGTCGCCTCCGCGGGTGCTGGGTTCGGCACGAGTGCGTACTTCAACGACGAGGAAACGTTCGACGACAACATCATGACGGCAGGGACACTCGACCTGCTGGTCGACTACTACTCTTACTGGAATCAGGGGTCAGCTGGCTCTGACTACGTGTCAGGAACCGCTGATGGAGAAGCGGTCAGCAGCGATCTTTCAGACGTGAAGCCAGGCGACAGCGGTATTATTGCGTTCTGTCCCCGTATCGAAACCAATCCTGCGTACCTGTGGTTATGTGGTGAACTTACTGATTCTAGTGAGAATGGATACACCGAGCCCGAACCGGAGGACAATAACGGCGAGGGTGAATTGGAGGAGAACATCGACGTCACTGTCAGCTACTGTACCCTGAACGATATTGGAGACAGCTTTGACCCCAAAGATGTCGATAGCCAAACTGAAATCTGGAAAGGGACGCTCGCCGACCTGCTGGCCAAGGTTCGGTACGGCGTCCCACTCGACGGCAACAGTGGGGCTCCCAACCCTGACGGTGGGTTTTTCGCACCCGGCAGTCAGGAGTGCTTCGACGGGACCGGCGACAAGACGGAAAAGAAAAATCCGTGCATCTGTCTCGACTGGGAAGTTCCGAAGTCGGTCGGTAACGAGATCCAGGGAGACTCCCTCGAGTTCAATCTCCAGTTCTACGCGGAACAGTGCCGGCACAACGACGGTACACGGAATCCCTGTAGCGAAACGTTCAGGATAGAACGAGGATTCAGCGGCACTGATTCCGAGAACTGTGACTTCAGCGATCCGATCGAACTGCCCTATGGAGGCCTCGGATCCGAACAGACGATGGATATCGCACTGAACGGCGATCCGGTCGCGATCAGTATCGATCTGGCGAAAGAACTTGTCGGAGGGCAGTATCCGGACAACTTCGGAATCGCATTCGATACTGACGATGACGATGTAGGAGACTTCCAGATCATGTATACTTCCGGCACGGGCTTCGAATATGAAGAACCAGTTGCTTCGGGATCCATTTCCAGTCTTCCCGGCGATATTAACGGTTCAGCCGACGGGAATGGGCGGTACACGATCGAGATCCCACGGAGTCGCTTGGGAACCAACTTCTCAGTTGGCGGAAAGGTCGGCTTTGCGAGCGAAACGCCTCCGAGCGGTAGCGGAAACATCGTTGTCAATCTGACACCCGAGTTCTGTTTTGGACCGGATGGGTTCGACGACGCTAGCACCTATGTAGACGTCGCGCTCCAGTAGCACAGTTGACGATCAACTGACCCACTTGGAGCACGGCGGTTCGATTCCGCCAGTGGGTCTTCCCCCGGAGGGGGGTGAACGAATATGTCAGACGACGAAAATAGACTGTCACGACGGAAGATCCTCGGCAGCCTGGGAGCGATTGGTATCGCCTCCGCGGGCGCCGGATTCGGGACGAGTGCGTACTTCAACGATCGCGAGACGTTTGACGACAACTCACTGACGGCTGGCGAACTGGATCTCCGGCTCGACTGGCAACAGCTGTACTACGGGCCGGAGGAGAACACCGATCGATACGCACCGTACGGTGACGCGGGCTACCCGTTCGTCAACGCACACCCGGATCACGAACCGAACGGCGAACAGTCGTTAGATACTGACGAGCTGGATGAGTTCGCCAACGAAGGCGTCGTCGCGTACTCCGACGAGGGTGCAAACATCCAGGAGTACCTGACCTGCGAAACCCTCGAGAACTACGAGGTCCCGGATGATTTCTACAATGGTGTTCGGACACAGGACAGTCTCATCGAACTCGAGGACATCAAACCCGGCGACTGTGGTGAGGTAACATTCAGCTTCCACCTGTGTGACAACCCGGGTTACGTCTGGTTCTTCGGTGAAGCCGGGGAAATAGACGACGAACTCGCAGAAGAGATTCTTGTACAGGCGTGGTACGACCTCGACTGTGACAACGACCTGGATGAGGACGACGAGGACCGGATCATCGTTAATCAACGGACGAGTCTCGCGAACTGGCTCGAGGAGCTTGAAGGGTACGACGGGTATATGCTGAACCCGGGGGCGTACGGAATCGCGGGTGTCGGCGGGGACGACGGCGTGAGTTCCGGTAGCCAGTGTCTGAACCTCGGAAAAATCGAGTGGACAAACGACGGTCTCGCTTTAGACGATGAGGATGATGGGGAACTCTTGGCGGTCGAGGAGGACACGCTGGCGTACGTCTTCCAGATGGAAGATTCGGAGACTGGGGCGCAGATAATCCTCAGGATCTTTGAACTGGAACAGAAAACCAACGGTACCACGGAAACGTTACAATCTGAGGATGATTTCGCCGAATTAGACGTCGTAGAATTCGACTGGGAGATTCTCGAGGAGTACACGGTAGGCGAAACGACGTACGAATCGCACGATCTCGGAATGTGTCAGTTAGAAGTCAAAGCTGGTGAGACGATCCAACAGTTCGACCTCCGAAACGGAGCATGTACGACCGGTCAAGACGACTTCATGACGCCGGATGAAGACAATAGGGGGATCAGCTACACCGAATTCTGGTACTGTTACGGCGAAGGAGAGCCCGGCCTCTGTTTCCCCGGAAACGAGACGTTCTGTATCGGGTTCGAGTGGTGTCTCCCGACGGATGCGAGTCGGGTCGTCGATAGTGTCAACGACCTCCAAAACACTTCGGTGAGTTTTGATCTCGGGTTCTACACCGAGCAATGTCGACATAATCCGGACCCAACCGGCCCATCCAGTGGTAGCTAACTACGACGGAGCCGTTAGTTTCAATTGACATGTATCGGTCTAAAAGAGAGTTTCTCGATGGCTGGAATCGAGGGCGAGGAATCGACGCGGTGCGCCGGCTTCATTTCGACGGTGGCTCCCTCATTGTCGAAGAACTTCTGAGCGGGCGAGATCGGTTGGACTGATACGGTCACTTGACCTCACTGACGTCGGCGTACGGTTTACACATCGATCTACTTTACACTCGAGACGGCTAGCGGAGCGGTCGTCCGGGACAACGACGAACGAACGCGACCCGCCTCGTCACGCCAGCTCTCGGCGATCGTTTTCCGATTTCACTCGGAATGCAGTCGTTACTGACCAGTATGGAATTGTGACTGTTTGTTATGCGACTAATTATCATAACGGTATCTGTTGTGCTGAATTCGTGAAACCGGGTCGTCCTAGCCGGGCGATCGGGAGGGGAATTCGATGATGATTGACATCACACGAAGCGAAATAGGGGGTATCGACGACGAGGACTGCCTCGAGCAAGCCCGTCAACCGATTGTGCCCTATCATGACGGAGTCAATACCCAGGGGAGTCGTAATCGACCGGCCGAAACCGGGGGTTTGGCACCGTGACGGACGACTCGGTGCCGACCAGACGTCGGCTCCTCGCGGCCCTCGGAACTGTCGGCGGGCTCGCGGCCGCTGCTGGTGCGAGGACGGTTGCCTCGTTCTCCGGCGAGGCGGGGGTCGCCGGCAGCTTGCAGGCCGGCCGCGTTGAACTCGATGTAGATTGCGACGGCTGCAACGTCGTAGATGATCGCTTGCAACTGGCGCTTGAATCAGTCGCACCCGGAGAGCGGAAGACGAAGACCGTCCGACTCACCGTCCCGGACGGGTCCAATTCGGTTCGGCTGTGGTCTCGAACCGGGTGTCCTCCGGTCGCGGATCCGCTCGGTGAGGCCCTCGAGACTCGTCTCTCCGTTAGTCCGGACTGTAACGAGGACAAGCGGCATCTCCTGCCCAGGGACTCAGACGAGTGGGCATCGTTCACGGAGCTTCGACGGGCGTTGCACGACGGGATACGGCTCGACGATCCCGATGACCCCTGTCTGGCAGGGGGAACGCAGCTGTGTCTCGACCTCGAGTATCGTCTCCCCACAGATGCGACCTGGGTTGTCGATGCCGAGACAGATCTCGTTCTCGAACTATTTGCCCAGCAGTGCCGGCACGTCTCCGAGGACGCGGTCAGGTCCAGCCCATTCTCGGACGAAGACTGTCCGACCATCACGTGTTCGGACTGTGTCAGACTCGGTAAGCTCGAGGTGAAAGAAGACCGGCTCAAACCTGGCATCTACGATTTTGACGAGCTATACACCGACGACGAGAGAGATGGCACGTATCAACTCGAGGTGCTCACGGTGACCGACAAGATCGACGAGGACGAACGCGAGACTGTCTGTGCGAGCGTGCGGCTGCTGAAGGAGGGAAGTGAACCGACCGCACCACCACTGTGCACGGTGGCGGTCAAGGGTGGGAACCAGACTATCTACTATGACGTCGAGCCGCCGCTGACGCGGACGCGCGGAGAGGTGTGTGCTGCAACTGACACGGACGATCCAGGCGAGGAGTCGGACGGCCAACGGCCGGGGACAAGCAACCTCACAGTATTCGTCTGTGGCAACGAGGTGAGTGCCGATGGATAAGCGGACGGGTGCGAAGACGGTAGCGCTGCTCGCACTGCTCGTGCTCATCGTCCCGTTCGTGATCTACGCCGTCCCAGGCGCAGTTGGAGCCGATCATAGCTTCGTCGTCCTGTCCGGGAGTATGTCACCGACGATCGAGACCGGCGACGTCGTTATCGTTGACGAGACCGACCCGGCGACGATTCAGGAGGGAGATGTCATCACGTTCGCCCAGTCCGATGGCGAAACCCCGACAACGCACCGCGTGGTCGACGTCCAGCACCGGGATGGGCAGGTCGCCTTCGAGACGAAAGGTGATGCGAACGAGGAGCCGGACCCAGCGCCGGTGCCGTCGTCGAACGTGCTTGGGACCGTACTGTTTACGATCCCCTATATCGGGTACGTAATCCAGTTCGCGAACACCACGCTTGGATTCGTACTGCTCGTGGGCCTCCCAATGGGCGCGCTCGCGGTGTCCGAGGCCTGGCAGTTCGCGAAGCGATACCGCAATAAAGCAGGAGCCAGCACTGACGATTCTTCACTAGAGGAAGTCGAAGACGGATCGGCCGAACGCAACCCAGCTGACGCGTCACCGACGCTCGCAATACACCCGACTGACCTGGCTATAACGACCATCGCGCTGGCGCTGGTCACGCCGTATGCGGCCTACGTGGCCTTCCAGTTACGAACCGCGCTGACGTTTTCAATCGCGTTCGCGAGCCTCTTTACGGCGCTCACCACAGGTGGCCTGTTGCTTACTAACCGATCTTCTGAAGACAGCCAGTCGGAACCCGATCAGGCTGACAGCCCACCGCTGCTCGCGATTCATCCGACTGACCTGGCTATGACGACCATCGTGCTGGTTCTTGTCACGCCGTATGCGGCCTACGTGGCCTTCCAGTTACGAACCGCGCTGACGTTTTCGATCGTGTTCGCGAGTCTCTTTCTGGCGCTCGCTACGGGTGGCCGGTTGCTCGCCGAACGGTTCCCCAAGGATGACCGATCGCAACCAAACCCGGACAGTGAGACGGAAGCCGACGACGATGCCTCGCCCGATCCGGCACCCGACGGCGGTTCCGTCGAGGAGGTGGAGTAAATGTCCTCGGCGCTGCGGCTCACGACCTTGCTCGTCTGTGTGGCGCTGGTCTGCGCTGCAGTTGTAGGTGGGCCGGGAACTGGCGCGCTGTTGAGCGACGACCACGTCGCGGCAGGCAACATCTCCGCTGATGTCGACAACGAGCCAACTGTCGATGTAATCGACGAGACGGAGACGACGAATACGACGAACACGACGGACGAGACGGAGACGACGAACACGACGAATACGACGAACACGACGGACGAGACGGAGACGACGAATACGACGAACGCAGCGATCGCGAGGATGCGCAGTTACTAACCTCTGACAATACGGAAGCAGATGATCAGGTGACGTACTATTGAAATGTGTTGGAGGGATAGCAGACCTATTCGGACCTTATCGGACGGACGTCACTCGACTGTTACGCTCTTGGCGAGGTTTCTCGGTTTATCGATCGATCGACCGAGCCGGTGAGCGACCCAGTAGGACAACAGTTGGAGTTGTACGTTCGCCAGAACAGGCATGAAACGCGGTTTCGTCCGGGGTACCCGCAAGACGTGATCGACGTAGCTTTCGACCTCGTCTACCGAATCGGTCACCGCGATCACAGGCGCGCTGCGGGCTTCGACCTCCTTTATGTTCCCGAGCATCTTCTCGGCTTTCGATTTCCCGTTGACGATCGCGATCACCGGCGTCTGATCGCCCACGAGCGCCAGCGGGCCATGTTTCAACTCACCGCCGGGGAACCCTTCCGCGTGTTTGTACGTGATCTCCTTCATTTTCAGTGCGCCCTCGAGCGCGACCGGTGCGCCGTATCCGCGGCCAATAAAGAAATACGCCTCTGCGTCCGCGTACGACTCGGCGATCTCTTTTGCACGCGACTCATCCAGGATTGACTGTATCTGATCCGGCAACGCCCGGAGAGCCTCTACGGATGCTCGTGAGGAGGTGTCAGTGAGAGCGATAGAGAGCATCGACAGTGCCACTTGCTGGGAGGCAAACGTCTTCGTCGCGGCCACGCTGATCTCGGGGCCCGCGCGGATGTACAGCACGTGGTCCGCTTCGCGCGAGGCCGAGCTGCCGACTACATTTGTCACCGCAAGCGTTCCCGCACCGGCCCGGTTCGCCTCCCGAAGCGCGTTCAGCGTATCGGCTGTTTCGCCGCTCTGAGTGACGGCGACAACGAGCGTCTCGTCGCCGAGTGGTACCTCATCGGCGTTGTATTCGCTCGCGTGGAACGCCATCGCCGGAACGCCGCGGTCGCGAAAGAGCCGTGCGGCGTACAGGGACGCGTGGTACGACGTTCCACAGGCGATGAAATGAACGGTCGACGGGCGATCGACGTCGGCGAGCTCGTCAACTGAGACGGTCCGGTCCAGTTCGGACAGTCGGCCACGGATACAGTCACGAATCGCCCGCGGCTGTTCGTTGATCTCCTTTTGCATGTAGTGGTCGTAGCCGCTCTTTCCGGCATCTTCCGGTTCCCAACTGATCGTCTCGACGGACGTGTCGATGATCGATCCGCGCTCGTCAGTCACCTTGACACCCGACGGACGGATCGTCGTGAACTGCCCGTCCTGCAGGTATATGACACGGTCGGTGTACTCGAGAAACGCGGGAACGTCGCTGGCCAAGTGATAGCCATCGTCGCCGATGCCGATGACCAGCGGCGACTGATGGCGAGCAGCGAAGACACCCTCGTGGCCGGAGAACACCGCTGCGACGGCGTAGCTTCCCTCCAGTCGTCCGATCGCGCGCCGAAACGCCGTTTCGACGTCGGCTCCTTGCTCGAGGGCGGTCTCGATCAAGTGCGGGATGACCTCCGTGTCGGTGTCGCTCTTGAACTCGTGACCGGTGGCTTCGAGTTCGTCACGGAGCGGCCGATAGTTTTCGATGATCCCGTTGTGGACGACCGCGACAGCTCCGCTGCAGTCGGTGTGCGGATGCGCGTTCTCGTCCGTTGGCGGGCCGTGCGTGCTCCAGCGTGTATGCCCGATACCGGCGTCGCCATCGAGGGAGTCTCGGGGAACCGCCGACTCGAGTGCTGACAGCTCACCCTCTCGTTTGAACACCGAGACCGACGGGTCCGTGATGGCCACGCCTGCCGAGTCGTAGCCCCGATACTCGAGCCCGGACAGCCCATCGAGTATCACGTTGATGACGTCTTGGTTGGACTCCGCCGGCGCGTAGCCGATGATTCCACACATTATGCTTGCACCTCCGTGTCTTCGGCGATCGTCCCGCGAACGGTCGAACCGGCGTGGACGGTGGCGTTGGATCCGACGATCGTTCCGGGGACGTACGTGACTCCACCTCGGTCATTGACGCGGTCGGCCAGCAGCGCACCGAGTGATTCGTCCTCGAAGACCCGATCCCCGACGCGAACGTCGCTTGGCCCGCCGGGAACGATTGAGCCGGCTCCGAGCGTAACGCCGGTCCCGGTAACACACTCGATCGCAATCGCGTTGGTCCCGATTCGCGTATCGGCGTCGACGACGCTCCGTTCGACGACCGCATTCGGCCCGACGGTCACGTTTTCTCCGAGACACACGTACGGTCCTACGACTGCGCCCGATTCGATCACACAGTCTTGATCGATCACGACCGGCTCTCGGATCGCTGCGGACTCGTGGACAGCCGACTCCTCATGGCTGTCTGACGATCGTGTTCCATCAATGATTCCTTCGTCGAACAGTTCGAACGAAACGTCAAGCAGGTCCCACGGATAGGTCGCGTCAACCCAGATGCCGTCGGAGACGACCCCGCGGACGATCTCACCGATATCGATGAGCGTCGACAGTCCGTCGACTAGGTGGTGTTCCCCGGCGCTCGGCTCCGCCGCTCGCACGGCGTCGAACACCGCCGGCTCAAGCACGTAGACGCCGGCGTTAAGATAATACTCCCGACCGTCGCTTGGGTTCTCGACGATACTCGTGACGCGTCCGTTGTCGACGGTTACGCCGCCGTATTCGCTGATATCGGCGCGCTGGAGCAACGCGAGAGTCGCAGCGGAGTCGGATTCGTGTCCCGCTATTGAATCTTGGATAATTCGACTGTCGACGATCTGATCTCCGTTGATCGCGAGACATGTCCCGTCGACGACGGATTCGGCCGCGAGCAGGGCGTGGCCGGTTCCGAGCTGTTTCTCCTGGGAAACATACGTGAGGGGGACGTTCCGATACGTCGGTCCGAAGTACGATTGGACCCGGTCGCGCCTGTACCCGACAACGACGACGATTTCCGAGACGCCGGCGTCGATGAGCTGATCGAAGACGTGCTCGAGAATTGGTCTCGTCGCCGCGGGCAGCATCGGTTTTGGGCGGTTCCGAGTGAGCGGGCGCAGTCGGTTTCCTTCGCCGGCCGCGAGGACGATAGCAGAGTAGCCAGACATACCTCTCCCTCTCGGGGTGGACTTCCTTTTAAATAGAAGACGGTATCAGAGTTCAATATCAGATATAAATTGGAATGTTGTCGCCGTCGCAACTGCGATGTGAGAAATAGTTTCTTATCCGGCAACGGATTCCGTTGTG
Organism: Haloarchaeobius amylolyticus; assembly: GCF_042678045.1. GTDB lineage: Archaea > Halobacteriota > Halobacteria > Halobacteriales > Natrialbaceae > Natrinema > Natrinema amylolyticus_A. Next base: position 187,061 of record NZ_JBHUDI010000003.1, on the reverse strand, counting down.
TTCTCGGCGGTCGCCTCCCCGTCCATCGTGAGTGAGACGTACCGGTTTGCGTTCGATATCGACGGGTCGTCCGGCGGTTCGTCAAGATAAAGTAACCAGATGATTCGAACGTTCTCGCCCGTCATCGTCGGCTCGAGTTCGTATCCGAACTCGGCGCTCTCGCCGGCAGCAATGCGTACGTCGAATCGATCGAGTTCCAACTGGTCGGCGACTATTGTGTCGTTTCCGTTCGACTCAATGTCTTGTTCCACGACGACCACGGTGTAGTTTACCGTTCGGTCCTCGCGGTTGTCGATACCGACGGTAACTTCAGCGTTTTCACCGGCTTCGAGGTCGGTCGGGTAGTCGTCGGCCTCGAATTCGCCGTCTTCCGAGAGGAGGTAAATCGCCGAGAACTCATCGTCCTGCGGGAGAACCGTGGCGGCGTAGCCAACGCTTCCAATCGCGAGGACGACGGCCCCGATCAGCAGGAGGTTCAATGTCGCATCCGCGCGCGTATCGAACAGCGTAGCGCGCCCCGTTGCCAGCCACGATCGGTACGGAACCCGAAACCGTTCCGCTGCCGGAACGGTCCATCGACGAGCGGTGGCAACGGCTGTCGTGATCAGCGTGAACATAGAGACCGCGGTCATAAATGGGACCAGCCGAATCCCCCACGGTGTGAGATCGAGTGAGACGGCAATGAGGGGAACGACTACGAGGCTCGTCCCGACCGCGTAGGCGACACGCTCGATCCCGTCGATTCTCGTGGGCCACGGCGCATTCCAGAACCGGGGGTCGAGACGGTTACTCTCGGATCTGGCGTCCGTCTCGAATGCAGTCGTCTCAGCACCCCTCTCGCCACGTTCGGGAAAGAACGCGGCGACGAGGGCGTATCCTGGAGCGAAGAGTACGAACACAATGCCGATCGGAACCCGAAGCGGCGTCTCTCGAATTACGGGGGCGAATACGATGAAGTTAGCAAGGGCCACTATCGCGACCACTGCTGTGAGGTCCGCTGGGGGGACTTGTATGTCTCGTAGTCGGGAGACCGTCGACGGACGAGCGTCGGCCATCACCAGTAATTCAACGTCCGACGCTTAAGTTTGGTCAGTCAGCCACTGTGAATGAATGGTGCAGTGGTTCCTATCGCGAAGAGAATCTGACGGGATTGGTCGGAACCCACCTTCACGGCCTAGAGTGCGCTCGACCCGGCCGATCATTGGTCGACAGATGACAGAGTCTACAGAGATACAGCGAGAGTGCCTCGGGGCTTGACCCCGAGGGTGAATCGCGTAAGCTATATGATGGATACCACCGTATTGGAGAGTACAGTTGCGACATGGATTAAAGACCTTAATCCGAAGCAACTGCCGGCAGTTGCGAGGAATGCGACTCCTCTCAAAACCCGCGTCTTTGGCGTGGTGAGACGGGAGTTGTCGGGCCGTGGTGGAGCGGCCGACCCTCACGGACGCACCGAGCGTTCGGGTATTAATTCCAGACGACTCGTCATGGGAAGTCCGAGGGGAATTAAACTCGCCTGCGACCGCACGGCCCGTTTCGGGACGTGCGGTCAAAACGGTGAAGCCGCGGGGCTTGCCCCCGCGGTACTTCACGCGGGGTCCGTGATATGAATTTTGAGCGCATACCTCCGTCTTCAGGCAGAGGTCGAGCGATCGGCTCGACTCTCCAACCGCTATCGATGGCTGAACAGGATTTCCACCGTGATCGTTTTGATGTGGCTCGCCGTAGCAGAAAGTGCTACGAATACCGTGAGATGCCGTCCCCGAACCACAAGGGGAAGCGAACCAGCGGTGGTTCGTACGGCGATGACAGGGTATTCGATGGGGCCTGTTTGACCGGGTCACAGCCCTAGACAGGGGAGGAAACGAGAGTTCCCCCCAGTATGTTGCTGGTTCCCCTTGAGTGCGGGTTGGAACCTTGAACGCCACACTCGGCGGAAATCCGATGGTCGGATTCCACGTCCTTCAGAGCGTGGAGGAGGTCAAACCAGCCGAATATCTCGAGGTGCGAGCTAGTCACAGGCTACGCTCGGCCGAATTAATACTGATTTACTCGTTTTGATCATCAGTGGGTTTCAAATCGAATCAAGTATATTACGCGGATATGCAGTATACATCGATTGCTGAGCGCGCCCGAGCTGTGTGGCCACCATCGGAAAGCGCTCGAGTCACCTCGTCTCTTCCCTATGTCACGACAGAGCGGTCGGTGTGTCCTCACGTCGTTCTTTTCGCTTGCTCTCTCGGTCAGTTCCGAGATATCACCTACAGATGAGCGGCAAAAACTCCAACAACGCCGTTTCGACGGAAGCCACAACAGATCCTCAGGAAGGAGAGGTAAGAGACGACCAATTCGGGGTCCCGTCTCGAGACGAACGAGACTGGATCGAATACGAATCATCTTCCTGGTCTCGCTACCAACGGACGACGCTCGGACTAGCCGTCGTTGGGTTCATCGCCGCCGGCGCCGGCGTCGTCTTCCCCGATGCACGTCGAGTTCTGTTCGCGCTGGCTGGAACGGGGCTGTTCGGAGGGCTGCTTGCATACACCCTCTCACTTGATCGTGTCGTCGATGCAACGGTCGCTGATCACATCTCTGCGGCAGCCGCCGCCAACCAAGTCACGATTGCCGACGAGCTCGGACTGCGAACTGAACCGACGTATGTACCGAGTGACGGCGCCGTGTCGGCACGCCTGCAGCTGTCGAGATCTACCAATTTAAACCTCGATGGTCCGACCACCAGCGGGCATGGTCGCGAATTGACGTTCGAACCAACTGCCGGACGCCTCTTTCGGTACTTCGAGCGTGTGCTCGAAGACGAACTGGCAACCGACCCGCAGCCACTCACAGCCCAGCTCGCCGGCGGTCTCGTGGAGGTCTTCGAACTCGCAGACGCCATCGAGCCGTATCACATCGGGGAAGAATCTGTTACTGTTACCGTCTCCGGAAGTGTCCTCGGCGACCTCGACCGATTCGATCACCCCATTGCGTCGTTCCTCGCCGTCGGCTTCGCAGTCGGACTAGATCAGCCCGTCAATCTCGAGGTCGCTCCAGGAGCCGACGAAGGCGATTGGCAGCTGATCTGTTACTGGGGTTCGCGTCGAGAATGATGGCCATTCGGGCGGCCGTTGCTACGGAAGCGTTACGGCTGAAAGGAGGTCGGAGAGCCGAAGAGTCGCGATAACCGCGTAGACAAAAAGACCGAGCGCTCCGAGCCGCCGGAGTCGTGATCGCCATGGTACAGTTACGACCTGCGAGCTTGACAGCTCCGTTACGATCAAGAACCCGAGCAGTGAAACGCCAAAAAATAGCCCGTACGACAGCGCCTCTAGGGCGGTCAGCATGAGTATTACTGCACCCATCAACCCGATTTGTCTCCGCACGACCTGAACCCGGTGACGCGTCGTCATATACGGTGCTAACGACGGCAATGACCGTAAATCTCTTGTCGATCCGTTAGGAATAACTGATGGTTACATGGGCGTTCATTTATAAATAGAGCTGTAATTACGCCGACGGCGTCGATCCGACGACGTTCATCGATGCGTAAAGAATTACATCGACATGGCACTCCTTTTTATCTGACAATGTCTGGTTTATCTGAAGCACATTCCTATACCTTTTCGCGGTATTGACTGGACAATAGAATCATTCAGATCTCTATGGCCGAAAAAACAGCTGATCGGGTATCAGTTCTTATTCCGACAGGGTTCACTCCCTGGAGTTACCCGTGCGTGCGTTCGCTGGGCCGTCACGGCGTTCGTACGATCGTCGCATCGGAGCACAGGAGCGTCCCGGCCGGTACCTCCCGATTCTGTGACGAACGGGTCCGAATTCCGGCACCTAGCGATGACCTGTTCGCCTACAAAGATTCGCTGAAAGGAATTGCCGCCCGTCCGAACGTTCGAACGATTATCCCGACGCGACCGGAGGATCCCTACGTATTCGCGAAGTATCGGGACGAATTCGAACAGTACGTGTCGCTCGTCGTACCGCCACTGGACGTACTCAAAACCGTTCACGATCGAATGCGTCTCCA
>NZ_JBHUDI010000003.1:0-182978 GCF_042678045.1 Haloarchaeobius amylolyticus | reverse complement strand
TCGATGAGGTCGACAAGTGGGACTCTGATTACGTCATCAAATCCCGATACAATCTCCTCGCAGAGGAGTACCTGCCATCGTACTCGCCAACCGAATCCGACTTCGCAGACGGGATACGGTATGTTAAATCCGGTAGCGATATCGATGTTGCTGCGATCGCTGCGGAGATGGATCACGTCCCGATCGCGCAAGAGTACGTCCAATGCGAATCACAGTACGTATTCGGTGCCCTCTACGACCACGGCGAGCCGGTGACCACGTTTCAGCACAGACAAATTCGCGGCAACACCTATGCCAACGGTGGCGGTGTCTATCGGGAGTCTATCAAGGACCCCGAACTGAAATCGGTCGGCGAACAACTCTTGGATAGCCTTGATTGGCACGGCCTCGCTTGCGTGGAGTACGCGAAGGACACGGAGACGGGCAAGTACAAGTTACTCGAGATCAATCCCCGGATGTGGCAGTCGCTCCCGTGCGCTGTTCGGGCTGGCGCTGATTTCCCGTTTGATTATTGGTGCCAGGCGACGGGACGGCAGGATTTGATCGATCCTCACTACGAGGTGGGTGTGAGGAGTCACTTCCTCCACGGCGAGTTGAAGCACCTTTTTAGCGTCCTCAACGATGAACCGACGTTAGCCGACCGACCGTCGTTCGCGGGGAGGGCGTGGGAGATACTCGAATCGTGCTACACGACACCGCATTTTGACGTCTTCCGGATCGACGACCCCCGCCCCTTTTTATCGGGCTTCGAGCGAGTCCTCAGAGCTAACTGGCGCAGGTCTCAGTCCAGTGATCGGTCCTCTATGAAGGCACTACGCTCGTTTCGCGCCCCGAATCCGAACACAGATTCTATATCTTATACTAAGTCGCTAGTCCGTCTGTGGCGGAGGATCGTCCGGTAGGAACCCACTGCGTTCTATGCTACCGGCAAAAAGTCTCGCCGATACGGTACCACCGGGTCACATCAAAGCCAACTATTTATCAGAACGAGTCAGGCGCGACGTCAGTAAACTACCCCGCCCTACTCGCCGCCTACGGCGGCTCCTTGAGGACGGGGCTTTCCGTGGATCTCTGCACTTTCCGTCCCGTCCCCGTGCTGGGCGTGGCGTCGATATACGCCGACGGTTCACGGGCGGGGAGTGTTCGTCCCGGCCTCGCTACTCCACACCGCCTTCGAAGACGTGTGCGGGACGGACGCCCCAGAAACGGGGTGGTCGGCTCACTCAACTTTAATTCTCGGTGGACTCGGACGGGCACGTTTGCGGTGCAGAGACGTGTCCTCGTCCCCGAGTTCGGGGCCAGTCTACGATGGCCCGTGCAAAGCGTCCGTTTTGGCCGCTTCGCACTGTATCGTTCAGTGCGGGTTCAATGGCAAAGAAGCATTCAAACGCGCTTCCTCCACACCCTACTCGCTTCGCTCGTTGAGGGTGGGGCCTCCGCGCTACCGACGTCAGTGAAATCGGGCCGATGAAATGCTGAAGACAATAGATGAGACGTGCACGTGGAGACGGTTCCGTCTAAATCTTCGGAATCCGATCGAGAACCAAGACGATTCGTCGTTCGACTCGATTCGGGATGAGTTCGATGCTGCTGATAATGTTCTCGATGTCGGTAACGGTCACAGTGCCGGTTGCGACCGCAGTCGTCACATAAATCATGGCCCCGACCGGTGGAACGACAATTAGTGCGATCAGTGACGAAGAGAGTCCACTGGCGAGCGGGAATATCACCGCGGCAGTCGCACCTAGTGTGAGAAGCGTCGGTCGCACCTGCAGTCCACCGAGCGGGTCGTATCCCATGTGACGCGCAGCCAGCGATTGAAAGACCACGAGACTACCGTAACCAATGGACGTGGCGATAGCAGCACCGATCATTCCGTACGTGGGTATCAGGAGGAGATTCAAGACGAGATTGACGAGCGAGCAGGCGCCGGTCGCAACGAGCAACGGTCGGAGGGAGCGACGTGCCTGATTTATAGCGAGCGTTGGACGTGCCATGGCGAAGCCGAGTACCCCCGGAAGGAGGAGTCGCAGCGGTGTGACTGCTGAATCGAACGACTCGCCGAGATAGAGGGGAACAAAATCGGCGGCCAGCACGGCCATCCCGAGCGTGAGGAGTGCGGTGAACAAAAAGACGTACCGCGTAACCAACTGGGCCTTTCGCTGGATCGCATCGATCTCGTCCCGATTCCACAGCATCGAGACGCGCTGTAATATCGAGAGCTGGACGGCTTTCGGCGCTAACCAGAGAACCTCGGCGATCGCCAGCGCGCCTTTGTAGTAGCCGACGACCTCGTCACTGGTCCAGTACTGAAGCAGGAGGACATCGACGTGATACAGCGAGGTGAGAAATAAAAAAAAGAAGACCGAACTAATGGCGTAGTTGAAGATCTGTCTTTTCGGCAGCCCGACGTCCGCCGGTGAAATAGCCGACCGTAGCGAAATCTTCCGTGAGACGAATCCCAATCCGATGACGGCAACAACCGTATTGGTCGTGATATCGGCAATCAGAACCCCTTCGACGCCGTGACCGAGATAGACGAGCGTGAGGGCAAGCGTCACGAACAGCACTTTCCGGACGATATAAAGCAGCTCGGAGCGGGACTCGAGTTGCAGTCCCATGAGTGTATAGAGTATGTGAGTGCGGAACTGTCGACAGATCGCGTAGAGACCCAGAAGATAAAACAGAGAGGTGAACGCGTCGCCGAACACGCGTGCGGCCAGCCCGGACCAGGCGGCGAACACGAATCCACTGCCGACGACGAGGCCGAGTACGACTACCGGTCGAAGAACGTAGCCGAAAACGGCGCTTTGCCACTCCAAATCGGTCCGCTCGGAGATGTACTTACGAATCGACTCCTGCGTTCCTTGCCGCATGACGATACTGATCAGTCCATAAACGGACAGGATCACCGCGTATTGCCCGTACTGCGTGGGCCCGAGCAGGCGGACGAGAATCGGCGTGAAAATTATGCTGATGGTGAGGATGAACATCCTCGAGGCGAAGATCGAGAGCGCCGTTGTAGAGAGTGATCTTGCCATCGATTAGGATCGACTTGCATCCCCCCCTTTGTGAACGGAGAGCGACGGCGGATGAGTCCCCCTCATTCGCTCTCGGAGTCCCGTCCCCTGATTCTGCCCGGGTCGGTCGGAGGCTTCTCGATCGCGCAAGAACGCAACGGGTTCATTGCAGGCGTGTTCGCCGAGTGTAGTAATGATAGCAGCATCTTGTGATCTGAGGCCGAGACTATGCGGGTACAGAAGCAGCTTCTTGAGACGCAAGATAGGGGAACCTGACTCTCATTTCTGTAGCCCTCATCGTTCCGATTCAGCGGTCGTATTCCCCATGCCGTAATAAATGATCGACTTTGTAATCGACCTGGACGATACAGGTCGGCGCTCCATCGAGATATTACTCATTTCGAGAAGAGGTAATATGTATTTGGGAGCAATGAGAAGAGCTTCGCACGACGTTTTGTTGATGCTGGACGATAGATTCTGGAAGTACTTCGATATTGGATCTTCCTTCCGTCCGACCTCGCACACGTCTCACCGATCGAGCCTGTCGAATCTGTTTCGCTAAGGTTCACAGGGCAGAATTCGATCACACCTGTTATGTACTGGTACCTCTCCCAATTTTATAACTGTATTCTAAAATACAGTAGAGACCAATACAAATGTTCTGTAGGAAATGAAATATATTTGCATGATAGGATTAATTCGGCATAATATAGTCGGCATCACATAGTCTTTTGTCGATTGATTGTATACGACATAGCCTAGCCGACATTGAGGACGTCACTGTGTAAGCCCCACTCGAGGAGGCCTCCGGAATTCGAGGTAGAACGATGAGTATCGATGTTTCGCTCGCAGACGATGCCGATGAATGGAACGAATTAGTCGATCGCTCTCAGCAACGAACGCCGTTTCATCGGTTCGAAGCTCTAGATATATTTACGGACTATTCGAACACGACCTTGTACCCGTTCGTTGGATACAAAGGACAGGAAGCCGTCGGCCTCTTTCCGGTGTTTTCTCTGTCGCGAGGACCGATCCAAGCCGCGTTCTCGCCACCACCTGACCTGAAGATATCGTATCTCGGTCCGACGCTGCTCAATCAAGGAAAAGCGAAACAGAGAAAAGCCGAAAAACGCCACCGCCGATTCAACGAGGCGGTCTACGAGGAGATAGAGCACGAAATCAACCCTCAGTACGTCCACGTCAGAACTGGAACAGAGTACACTGACCCCCGCCCGTTCATTTGGAGTGGTTTCGATATCACTCCGCGCTATACCTACGAGATTGATATTTCACGCTCCCCCGATGAGCTATTTATGACCTTTAGCAGCGATGTTCGGCGGAACGTTCGCCGAACGAACGAGGATAGTTATGAGCTATTGGAGGGGAGAGCGGACGATATCGAGGAAATAATAACCAACGTACAGGATCGCCATGCTGAGCAGGGCATCACATACGACGTTCCACCGTCGTTCGCCTCCGATCTGTACCGAAAACTGCCGGAGGGGACCGTGCGTGGCTACGTCTGCCGCTCCGATGGAGTATTTGTCGGCGGTTTGATCACGTTGGAGGACGACGAGACGATATACCGTTGGCAGTCTGTCAATGATCGCGATCACGACGTGCCAGCGACTGACATCCTTGACTGGCACGTAATCCAAGACGCGCGTAACCGTGGCATCGAACGATACGATCTCGTCGGCGCGAATAACCGCCGGATCTGTAAATACAAATCGAAGTTCAACCCCGACGTTCGATCGTATTTCTCTCTCGAACGGTCATCCAAGACAACGAACGTCCTCAAATCTCTGTACGACCGTTTTCGCTAGCCAAAAGGCGTGCTCATTGGATCAATGTCTCTATAGTTTGTCATTCTACCAGGAATTAAGGGACTATGACTGACTATGACTGCTCGATCGTCGAAATAGATGATATCGCCGTAGGAGCGACAGAAGTTGTCGAGCTAAAATACTATTACTGCAGCGGATCACGCCAAGCACGTAGCAGAGTATCTGTATCAAGCGTATAACGAAATCCTCCACCAGCCGAAAACGACCGATGGATCACAGCACTTCGTTGGAGACACTGCTGATCGGCATCGATGCGGCCTGTGATCGAGTGTTACAGCCTTTGTTCGAGGATGGGGAGCTACCGACACTGGCATCGATCTTCGAAAACGGAGCGAGCGGCCCGCTCGATTCACAGATTCCACCGTGGACGGCGTCAGCGTGGCCGTCGCTTTACACGGGGATGAATCCGGGAAAGCACGGCGTCTTTAGCTTCCTCTCTTTCGACGACTACGAGTGGGATGTGGTCAACGCGACGGATGTCCGAGAGCGAACCCTCTGGGAGATGCTCGAGCGACACGATACGACGAGCGTCATCGTAAACGTGCCAGTGACCCATCCTCCGCGTGCGTTCGACGGCGCACTCATTCCTGGCTACACTGCGCCGGAAGACCCCGAGTGTCACCCCGAAGGGTTACTCGATGAGGTTCGGAACGCGATCGGTACCTATCGTGTCTATCCACCCGAGAACGACGTTGTAGGGCTCACCGAATCGTGTCAGTCGTGCGTCCGTATGCGTGGAGAAGCGTTTCAGTATCTCGCGGATCGTTTTGATCCGACGTTCGGGTTCGTGCAGTTCCAAGCGACGGACTCGATTTTTCACGCGCGTCCGGACGATGACGACGCGATCCGGACGATCTATCGCGAGGTGGACCGTCAGGTGGACGACCTACTCGAGATCTGCGACCCGGACAACGTGATCGTCGCCAGCGATCACGGGATCGGCCCGTACAACGGATACGAATTCCGGGTGAATGATTACCTCTTCGAGGAGGGGTACGTCGAAATCGAAAGCGGCGGACGCGGAATGCCGACGTGGGCGACAGTTCGGGACGCGAACCTCAAGGAAGGGGAGTCGGCCACGCGTCACGAACAGGGTGCCATCGAGCGGATTATCGCGGCCGCCGCCAAAGCAGGGGTCACGAGCCAGCGGGTCGGTACATTGCTCGATCGGCTCGGAATTACAGAACCGGTCGCGAAACGCGTACCTTCGACGCTCGTCAAAGCTGGCGAAACCCGGGTCTCTTTTCCCGACTCAGTGGCGTACATGCGTGCCCGGATCGAACTCGGCGTTCGCATTAACCTTGAAGGGCGCGACCCGGACGGGGTGGTTCCACCATCAGAATACGAAGCGGTGCGTACCGATTTGATGGAGGTGCTCCGATCTGTCACGACTCCCGACGGTAAGCCAGTCTTCGAAGCTGTTCTACCGCGCGAGGAACACTTCCACGGGCCGGAGAGCGACCGCAGTGTAGATATCGTGACTGTTCCGGCGGACTTCGATCATTTCCTCTCCACCAAACTCCGAGGCGAGCAGTTCGGGCCCCCGACGGAACCGTGGAATCACAAATTTGAGGGGATCTTTGCGGCAATCGGCGCGGATATCATGCCTGACGCTGACCTCGAGGGTGCGCAACTCTTTGACGTGGCACCGACCGTCCTATCGACGCTAAATATTCCGTATGACGAGCGAATGGATGGAGCGCCCCTCTCATGCGTCGAGCCCATCGGGACGCAAAACTACCCGCGTTTTACTGGAGTTGAGTCAGTCGCGACCGAGGACCACCGAGTCGAAGACCGCCTTTCTGATCTCGGCTATCTAGAGTGAGTTTGGGATGGCAGACTACTGGATTTCTTTCCGAAATGTTTCCCGGTATTAATACACTACATATTATGTTCGATATAAAGTTAATATAACTCGAGCCAGTATATGTATGCCAGCCTCTTATGCGTGCTGCGGGTGATTGAGGAGGTAGAAGCGGTATCGACTACTATGGACCGCGTATTTGTTCTGGACGCTCACGCGAAACACGGTCTCGTTGCCATCCGGAGCTTGGGGAATCGAGGGTTTGCCGTAACCGCAGGGAGCTCCATTCGGTGGAACGCTGGCAAAACATCCAAATACGTCTCTCGGCGCGTAACGTATCCGAAACCGGCAGAAAAACCAGGCGAGTTCGTTCGATCGATACAGCAGGAACTACAGGACCACGACTACGGCATGATCTTGCCCGTCGATCAGAAGACAGTAGAAGTCGTAGTCAGGCACAAATCACAGTTAGAAGAGCACACGAACGTCCCCTTCCTCCCGTACGACCAGCTGAAAGTTGGATTGGACAAGGAAGCGACGATCAAGGCCGCGAGGAAATACGACATTCCCCATCCGAAATCTCGTTTGTCCGACGAGATTGACCTCGATTCGATCGAATCGACGCTCGGTGGCTATCCGGTAGTCGTAAAACCGCGGCGAGGAAGCGGCGGAAAGGGGGTTTCCGTCTGTGATTCACACGAGGAACTCGTCCGTGTCTACCGGCGGACACTCCGTCAACACGGCCCGGTGATTCTTCAGGAATTCATACCAAACGGAGGCGAACGTGGTGTCTATACGATGTATGATCGCTCGTCAACGCTGTCAGGCATCACGGTCCAACACCGTCTCCGGTCGCGTCCACCCGGTGGCGGCGCAAGCACGTTCCGCGAGACGATCTCGGATCCGGAGCTGGTGGCAATCTCGGATCGACTGCTCTCGTCGCTCGAGTGGCAAGGCGTCGCTATGGCAGAATATCGATACGATCGGCGAGACGGCGAACCGAAGCTAATGGAAATCAACCCGCGCCTGTGGGGGAGTCTGGCGTTGTCTGTCTTTGCGGGGGTCGATTTCCCCTATCAGCTCTATCGATTCGCTACCGATGAGCCCCTCGAACAGGACCTCACGTACGATGTCGGCGTACAGGCACGGTCCCTCTTTCACGACTGGTTACAGGCGATGGAGCGCGAGAACCGACTCGTCGCAATGCGCGAGTTCTTTACCCCATCGTCGAAGCCCTGTTGCTACGACATCGTCTCGAAAGACGACCCTCTCCCGATTCTCGGTCAGATAGGATACTGGCTCAGTCTTTATAAAGACTCGAAGACCGACGGAGATGGTATCGAACCGGTCGTGGTCTCGGAGGCTACGGACGAGGACCAGGCGTGATGATAGCCGCCTCAGTTTCTGGGGAGAGCTTTATGTTCTCAAGGGACGTGGCTATCCAGACATCAGTATGAACGTATTCATTCAAATGTTGGCTTCCGATTCCGTCGACCCAACACCGGACATCGTACCCACTAAGTTCGTCGTCGAAGATAACATCGGCGAGGGAATCCACGTCCACTTGCGAAACACGCGGATCGAAATGAGCATCGATGACTTCGAGACCTTTACCGAAAACGTGACCGCGGCTCAAAAGCAACTCAACCATGGGGATCGTTGAAGAAGAACTCGCCGTGTTCGAACTCTCCGAGATCGATACGTGCCGCATCGAGTACAACACCGTTGGCGTGATTCACATCCATCTCGATAGCTGTCGAATCGAGCTGTCTCCGGATGAGTTCGATCATTTCGCGACCGTCATTCGAGAAGCGAACGAGACACTTCACAAAATAAAATGAGTATCAGCCTTAAGCAGCAGAAGGCAATCTTCAACGTCTTTGATTCTTTCGAAGAGCAAAATATACGATACGTCGTTCTCCGGGGATACGACGACCTCCCGGAGGCGATCGCGGGCAGCGACATCGACGTGCTCGCCGAGGTGTCTTCGTTCGATGCCGCGGTCCAGATCTGTGAGGACGACTTCGAACTGGACGAGCCGACAGCCCGAAACGTCCTCAAACTCGCATCCGCTGGGGTAAGCCAACCGCAGCAAACCATAGAGGCGATCACGACCTCGCCATCACACGTCCTCGAAATCGTAAAAGAGACCGTCACTACGGCGGATTTCTCCAATAGGAATTACGTCGAACGGACGTTCCGTAGCGGCGCTATTGTCATCGATCTGGAGAACCACTTGGCCTACAAGTCGACGCTCGATGGGTCGCAGATCCGAGTCGACCCGGACGTCGAAGCCGCGATGCTCGATCGTCGGGTCAAACGCGACGGGTTCTACATCCCTGCGCCACCCGACGCGCTCGCCCATCTCGTCTGTCGTGGTGTATTCGATTACGATGGCGACTTCCCCGATCGCTACATTTCGAAGTGTAACGACCTTCGTCAGCGAGTTACCTCGGATCCCACCCTCGACGAACAGTTCAGGACGCTCCTCTCGAAGTTATTTTACGATGCAGATTCAGTAGTCTACGAATCGGTTCTCGCCGGCAACTACCAGTCCATCCGTTCGGAACTTCGACAGTATTCGGATTACTAACTGCTCCTCCAGTGGTACTTCGTCCAGCTCAACGGGAAGAAGATGATGGTTGCCCATTACGCGTAGAACGACACCGATCCCGAATCGTATACTCTGTCTCGGTCGTCCAGCTCTTCCCACGGGAACTCATCGGCATAGACGTACTCGGTGAACTGTAACGGCCGTCGTGTTAGCTCTCCCTCACGGATGATAACACCGTCGTATCCTTCGAATAGATTGCCGTCCGCGACTTCGACTCTCGCACACTCCGACGAACGCATCTCCCGCAAATAGCGACAGGTGACTCGGTCAGCACCGATCTCACCGGTATGGTGCTCGTCGATAGTTTCGAATGACTGTCGTTCTTGATCGGTAAGATAATACGTATAGAACGGTCGTTCAACCATCGGATTGTCCGTGGCAACGAAGTCGTTAGATACGGCCGCGACGGAAAGACAGGATATTACGACGAGAAGGACGACGAAGGTTCTGAACCCACCCAGTTTCAGCAGGTAGTGTAGCCCCACGGCTCCGGTGATTGATACGAGCATGAAACTGTAGTGTCCGAACCGACCGACGTTCACTCCGACCAGCGAGTCTAGTAGGAGTGTCGGTCCTGGAAAGATGAGTGGGATCATCAACACGGTCAGAAGTCCGACCGCGACGAACGTCGAGCCGTGTGTTCGAGTGGATCGAAGCCAGAACAAGATGCCGAGGAGAATGAATCCCAGAAGAAATGCGTACTGGACATAATTTGCGAGTTCAACCCATGGCTCGGTGAGCACGCTCGAGGGCGCAGTTTCCTCGGTGGCACCGAAGAAACTCGTGACAATCGCGCCGGCGATTCGCGTGATGATAAACTCTGCGCGATACAGCCAGTATATGCTCGTAATGAGGACCGCCGAGGTAAGCGTGAAAACATCGACAATTCTGGTTTGTCGACCGAGGAGTCGTTCCACAACGAATAGAATCACGAGTATTACCAAGACGAACGGGATCGATACCGGATGGTAGACGACTATTCCGATGAGAAAGAGCACAGACAAGATCCTCGTTCGTGGTGATGGTGGGGTCACGACCGTGAGGAGTAACATGAGAAAGAGTATGGACGTGATGCTTCGGGGGATCGAGTACATGCCGTAAAAAATGTATATTGGAAACGAAATCAGGAGGAGACACGACAGTAGCCCGACCCGCTTGTTCGGGTATACCCGGCAAGCAAACGAATGCATCATCGGGACGCCAGCGCCGAAGATCAGCCCGGAGAGGAGGTACATCGTGGCGTGAGGGGTAATCCACCCGCCGAACACCTGATAGGTGGCCCCCGAGAGGACGTGCCAGAGAACGAACGACTCGTACTCTGCGGGCTGTGACGGCGCTGATCCCGTCTCAATTACTATGTTCGTCAGTGAGATGTGCGTCGACAGATCGGTCCGACCGACGAAAAAGCCGTATTTGAGGGTTACGCTAAAAATAACGAGTAACAGAGCGATTGCGATATGATAGAGGACGACCGACTGACTTGCGTTCCCGTCGACCGACACGGCGAGCAGGAAACACAGTGTGTAGAGGACGCCGATTCCCAGAAAGAACGTAGTGGGTCGGACATCGGAGACGGCCACGACGAGAACGAGCACGCTCAGAACCACATGAAACAGTATCGATAGTGCGCGCCAGTCGACGGACGTGATGAAAGAGTGGCTCTTCGTTCGGTCAGTCCACACCCGTCGGACGATAACCGGCGAAACGAGCATCGGAATTGCAAAGTACAGGCCCAGAATGGCGAGGTTAGTAAGTCCCAGCCAAAGTGGCGCGGCAATACCGATGATCGCTGCGATCGGCAAGGCGACTATCGCACTGGCGTAGAGGACAGCGGTGCGTCGGCTCATTCCCTGGTGACCGGCGGTGCGGCGGCCGCAGAGTGGTAACTCGATGGGACGACATGCCTCTCGGTTCGGACGGCGGGACCTGGAACGATTGTATGAATAGTCACGGTTGTTCAGGGCAACGTGAACCACGTCAGAAAAGCTATCCCCCGTCTTTCATGCATACGTGAACGTTGCCTGCGATCTGTACCAGCGAACATCGATAGTCAGGCTGATTTACCCGACCAGAACCACGTACTTTCGTTGAGTCGGAACAGTGAACCGCCTCGGGGTCAAGCCCCGAGGCACTCGACCTGCTTTTTCTGTAGACGGCACGGACCGTCCGTTGCTCGCCGACCGCTCAGACTGTATCAGTAATTTATCACGGAGACATATCGCTCGAATTTCAATCCAGTACGACCAGTGGTATGATTCTGCCAACCGATTTCGGACGCTATCCGTATTTTTTGTACAACTTTGCGGCAGTACTCATGACTAGCGATCCCTTCTCAGCCTCGTAGTAGGTTGCTAAGTCCGAGTTGAACTTCGATTTGTACTCGCAGATTCGGGGCGTATTCGCACCATAAAGATCGTATGTTTCGATCCCACGCTCGCGCGCGTCTCGTATGATCCGCCAGTGGAGGATATCGTTAATCGGAAAGTCGATGTCAGGTTTGCCGCCACCTTCCGAGAAGTAGATGGTCGACTTGTCTTCGAGCACGATGATACCGCTCACACGCTCGCCATCGACGTGAGCGATATACGGTCTAACGTGCCCGTCGGCGGATTGCTCGTAGAGGTCCAACAAGAACTCGAGCGGAATCGAATACGTCTTATCTTGGGCTTCGTAGCGTGCTGTTACCTGCTCGTGTATGAATCGGATCGCATCCTGATCACCCTCTTCAATCACGAACCGATTGTCCTCGTCGGGATCGAGGTACCGCCGGAGCGACTTCGAAAACGATCGCTTGATTTCCTCGGTATCGCGTTCGAGATCGAGCCGATAGGTGTGTAGTGGTGACGTCTCGTACTCGTTCCACGTGAACGGTCGTGGATCCTCGTACCCGACCGGGGTACAAAACCGGTAGTACCGTGGATTCACTCTCTCTTCGATAATGTCGAGACAGCCCTCAATGAAGCGTCTTCGCCGGCGCTCCTGTTTCCGCCGCTTGAGACCGTCGTGCATCAATGTCGCGGGGCCTAGAAACAGAAGTCCTAGCTCGGGCGGTGGTGAGAACGCCATCGTGATACCCTTGTTCCGCAGTTCGAAGAATGGAAAGAGCCCGACGGGCTCTTGCCCCTTGTGACCGACCAGCGGATACAGGCGTGCGGACGCGTGTTCTTCGATCACCTCGAGAACATCGTAGTGGTGAAAGAACGTCCCCGCTGCCGACCGACTCACTAGTTCGTTCCACTCGTCGCGATCGGCCGCGTCGAACTCGGTGATCTCGATGCTCATGGGCTCACCCGTTCACGGGACAGCTCGTCGAACTGCCGGTAGGAACCGTCGTCGCGACTCATGGACGGCAGGTATGATCGGTTGCGTTCTTTCGGCGTCTGAAACGTCTTGTACGGTCGATCAACATCGCGCGTCGGATACAATACGAAATCACGGTCTTTCATTTGCGGTATTCACTACCTCGAGCGTAAAAATACGATTCCCTGAAATCCAGTTTTACCCGGCTCAAAGATGGAATCGATCCTGAACCGGAGACTGCTCGCCGGTTGTCTCATACAGGCCGCTGGCGGTTATTACCAGCGCAACTGCGGGCTGCTGGATGAGCGCCTTTCGTCTCGATCACGGTACACAGTGACAGCGGCCAGTATCAGAAACCGACCTGAATACTGGTCGTGTTCGATCTTCTGTTGTACACTGCTTTCCTATCGCCGAAAAAGAAAGTACTTTTATCGGCCATCGCGATAGAATATACTAGTAATTAGATTTTGAAACGTAATGCTATACTCACTGATTAATCAATGGCTTGCCGCTTGCTGGATCGTCGACCGACCCGAGTGACGCCGCTCTGCGTCACTGAAATGGTGTGTTTCGAGGGGCACCCGACGACCGTCTCGTCCGCGGTCACGAAATCCTTCGAGACGGCTGCGAATGCGAACAGGGAGCGAGTCAGATTCAGTGGCCATAATGAGCGAACACGGCGTGCGCGCTTTGCTTACGCAGCAGTTTCAGCGACCGTAACGAGTTCGTGTGTTCGAATCCGACGTGTGTAAGTAAAGAACTAGTATGCTGACCTGAATGTAATGCCGTGATTCTGTGATAGAACGATACACCCACTATACAACGTCGTAGAGGCGAAGAAGTGGTGATGGTTAGTCGACGCTCACTTCTAAAAATATCTGGTGTGACAACTGTCGTGGGTGGAACAATAGTCGGTGCAGCCTCTCTTCAATCGAACGACGGCTCTGACGAAAACGAACGTAACGAATCGGACGACTCGCTTGCTGACACCGTTGACGTACAAAGAGAGAACGCCGAACTGATCGAAATCGACTATAGCGAACACAGCAGACCGGAAGACGCGTACCGCGTCTGGACCGGCCAACCGAACAGGATGTCGTTTGATGACAGCGTCGCGTTCGACGGCGAAAAATCACTACGGTGTGACATCCTAAAAGAGACGAGTAACGGCACCAACGCCGCTTATTGGTTTCCTGCCAACGGCTACGGCCAACCCAATAAGGTCCGTCAGCGATCGATGATCCGGCTCAGTGAGGACTGGACGATGGAAGAGAACGACGTCTGTCGATTCTGGACTGCCGGTTTAAATACGGAGGCTGGGCCGCACGGTTCCGGTGGTCGCGGACGACCGTCGGGTAACGACGGTTGGTCGATTATGTTGGCAGTCACCGACAGACGAAACGGTGAGAACGGTGGGTACAACCTCGCTACGTATACGTATCACATGGATCAGTCCGGATCCACTGGTGAGTTCGAAGTCGTCGATTCGCCAGTGCATTCCGGCGAGTGGTTTGAACTCGAGACTGAAGTCGTCATGAACACGGTGAGCGACGGTGAGGCTGATCCAAACGGGAAGGGGCGCTACTGGCTCAACGGTGAGCTCGTCTACGAACGGACTGACTTTCGGTGGACGACGGTCGACGAACAGGCGATTGAATACGCCGGACCACTGGTCCGGTACGGCGGCAGCGAAGTCGCGCCGATCGACCTGGCCGTCTTCTACGACGAACACGAGTTGTTCGCCGCAGGCATTCCCGAAATACCTCCGTACGAAAACAATCCGTACTTCGAAGATCCGGCGAATTTAGACGACTACGACGGGCGGGTTACGTATGTGAACGGTGACGAGGAGTCGACGTATCGACTGTACATCGACGGATTCGTCGCTCACTCGAACTGGAGCAACGTTGACGGACATCAGTCGAAGTACAACGAAACGGTCCAGATTACGCCAGCCGACGAGAGCGAGAGCGGGTATGCGATCGCCGAGGCGACGGCGAAGCCACATACCGTCGACGGCTACCTGTTCAACGGCGAGTTCGTCGCCCTAGATGCGGATCCCGATCCAGCCGAGTTATGGATCTCCGGCGACCAAGTCGATCCTGCCACTGTTCCGTCGTCTCCAGAGGACGCCTGATCAAATCTAGTACGATTGTCGAGGAAGACCGCTGTGTCCGAACCGCTCCAAGAACGGTATAGAACCACCGTTCGACACGTTCGACGTGCTTGGCGCGTCCCTGTTGGTACGTGTTTACGTAAACTACCCCGCCCTACTCGCTCCCTCCCACCTTGCGGCGGTCGGTCACTCCTTGAGGACGGGGCTTTACCGCAACGACATTGTGCCCCGCGACCCCATGCAAGGACGTGATCCGGCTTCCTCTTACCGTCCTGCCGTCGGCATGGGCGCGTTTTTGACACCTCCCACTTCGACCGACGGCGAGGATTGTCCCGCCGATTTAATTCCCGGTGTCCTCGCGCTCTATCCCCAAGCTGGGAACGGGACTTCAACCCGTTCGCGGTCGTCGTTCCCGAGTTCAGGATGCGGTACTCCCGCACCACGGGTGCCAGTTTACTGGTGGCACCTCTCGACCCCGACGTGTGCGAGGACGGCAGTACGACGAGATACGTCGTGGGTGCTGTTAAATCTCTGCGAACGCGCTTCCTCTCCGCCCTACCGCTCGCTTCGCTCGCGCTTGAGGACGGAGGCTCCGCGCTACCGCGTGCTGAACGGCGGTTGACCACCTCCTGATCGCGGGTCCCGTTCAAATCTCCGGTCGACATATAATGAAGCAGCACACTCTTATTTTCGCTATTACTATATTGATATATAGGTAGTATACAATACTTTTATACCTTCTAACTTGAAAAGTTTATAACGGTATGGTGTCGTTTCCTGTTCGAGATGAACGGTAAAAGATTACTGTATGACAGGAACGACACATCTGAACGGCATGGCCAAGACGGTAGTAAAGGCGTCCAGCGACGGTCGTTCCTCCAGAAAATGGGAGTTGCGGCTGCAGCCTTCACGACTGCAACGAACGCTGTAAGCGCTACACCGAGCACCCGCCCCGTCGATTCACTCGAGGGTGATTCAGAAGCGATAACAATTGATTACGATCAGTACACCCAGCCGTCGGAGATCTACGATGTCTGGACCGGTGACGAAACGACCGCGTCATTCATTGATACGCCGACGACTGCGAGTTCACAGGCACTCGAGATGGCGGTAAAAGAGGGTGATAGCTGGGGGACGAACGCAATGTACTCACTGCCGGAGAACGGGTACGGGCAACCGACACAGGCCTATCAGCGGATTATGGTTCGTCTCAGCGACGACTGGACGATGCAGCCGAACGACGTCTGCCGAGTCATGGCGATGGGCTTCAACACGGAGGCCGGAACGGCGGGGTCGGGCGTTCGAGGGCCGCCCGCTGGCGATAACGGCTGGTCGTCCGTGATCTGCGTCACGAACAGGGAGGATCCGCCGGCCGGAACCTATCGCCTCGCGACGTACACGTATCACATGGACTACGACAGCGGTGCCGGTGAATTCGAGGTGACCGACACGGCGATTCCGGTCGGCGAGTGGGTTTCGCTCGAGAGCTACGTTCGAATGAACACCCACGAGAGTGGGACGGCGAACCACGATGGCGTCGTTCGGTACTGGCTCGACGGCGAACTCGCCTTCGAGCGTGAGAACTACCGCTGGACGACGACCGACGGACAAGCGATCGAATACGTCGGTCCGATCGTCCGATACGGCGGCGGTGAAGTTGCACCGCAGGACCAGTCGTTCCGTTACGACGAGCACGAGATCAGCGTCAGTACGAACGCCGCCGAATAACTGCTCGGAGCTTCCCTTCGTTCTTCGGTCCAGTAATACTGTTTTTCTCGGCCGTTCCTGAGTCTCCCAACCGCTCCCGTTCCGACAATAGAATGATCTCCATATATAAAAAATACTGTATGAATCCTAAAATCGTTAGACGAAAACTCATGTTCTGAATAAATATACGAATGTATTAACAATCAACGGCCAGAAAAGTTTATGGCGGTATAATCTTATTACTCGGCTTGCATGGCACGCGACCGATCGGAACTGGAAGAGTTTCAGTCCGAAACAGATTATTACTGCGGCGAGAAGAACAGCATCAACCGGCGATCGTATCTGAAACTGGCTGGCGCGACCGCGACCGTCCTCGGCGCTTCTGCCGGGGTTTCCAGTGTCTCGGCCGCTGAGAGTACAACCCAGTTAACACTTGATTACGACGACTACAGTAGTCCGTCCGACCTCTACAACGTCAATGACAACCGGAGCGGCATCGCCCCGGAGTTCGTCTCATCACCGACGAAGGTCAACGATCAGGCGTTACGAACGGAGTTCTCGAGCGCACAGAAGACAGCGAACCTCGAGTATCGGTTCGAAGAGCACGGGCATGGGATGCCTCGTGAGGTGTACACGCGGTTCTACCTATACCCCGAGAACATCGAACTCGATCAGTACGACACGGTTCGTATCTTCTGGTTGCCACTGACAAACGGATCCGGCTCTTCCGGCGGTGATGGGACGGACGGGACGAACGGCTGGTCGAACGCGATCGGATTCGCCCACCGGAACGACTCGCCCGCACCTGACGGCTACAATCTCTTCAGTTACTCATACCACATGGACCGGAGCGGGTCTGGCGATTTCGAGATGACGAGCACGCCCGTCTGGATGGACGAGTGGAACCTCATTGAGGGGTACGTCCGCTGTAACACGTTCTCGGGAGGGTCGGCCAACGCCGACGGCGTGATGCGCTACTGGGTAAACGGCGAGTTGGCTTACGAGCGCACGGATTTCCGGTTCACGACTTCGGAAGACAACCTCATCGAGGGCGTCGGCCCCCTCGGCTACGTCGTCGGCTCCGACCTCTCCGGTAGCGCACTGATCTACGACGGTCACGAGATCACTATCGGTGGCATGCCCGACGAGACGAGTTCGACCGACGAACCGACTGACCCGACATCACCCTACGAGGACGATCCTTACTTCGAAGATCCTGCCAACAGCGACCAGTACGAACATCAATTCACGTACCGAGATCCGTCTCAGACCTCGACGTACCGGATCTACGTCGACGGCGAGATCGTTCAGTCTGACTGGAGCCAGGCGACCTACAACGACACGGTCTCGGTCACTCCCGCGGACGAGAGCGAGAGCGGATACACGATGCTCGAAGCCGTCGGCGAACCGAACTCGGTCGACGGCTACTTCATCAACGGAAACATCGTCGCGCTGTACTCGGAACACGAGCCCGGGAGCATGTGGCTTTCCGGTGAGCAGGTCTACCTGTCGGATTACCCCTCTGAACCGCCGACGAACGACGATACTCCGCTCGAGAACGTGCTCTTGATCGACGGGATTGGTTCCTCTGGAAGTAGCCGCTACGAGTTCCGAGTCAGCGGCCGCGTGGAGAAGTCAAACTACCGGGCTGCCTCGATCAACGACGACGACGTCATCGATGACGGTCACGTCACCGGTACCGTCGGCGGCTGGCGCGACGCCTACAAGTTCAGCGGCGAACTCCAGGAGATCACCGTCGACGGTGACGCAGACGTCTCCCTCAACGGGGAGGAGATCGACACGTCCGACGATGATGACGAACTGTCGACGCTCACTATCGTCGGCAACGGAAACGAGGTGAGTTACGAAGCGACGGTCGACGGCTCTATCGAGATCGTCTCGGGTGACGGGGCGGAATCGCTCTCGGACAGCAGCGTCAGGGGCACGATCGAACGCGATGTCCACCGGTTTCGTTTCTCGGGCAACCTTGTCGAGTTCACGTTTACGGAGGGCAAGACACAGGTCTACGTCGGTCGGGACCGCATCCACCCCGCCGATTATAGCTAGATCCTGACACGGAGACTGCTCGCTGACCGCATTGAGACGTTCTTTTCGCCGGATCGCCGATTCGCCGGTCCGTAGCGTTCCGAGTCAAGTCGGCCCGTACTAGGCAGGATTATCATCCGGTCTTACTCGAACGACGACGGTGTTGTCGCCTCGAGTCGCCGGTAGCACTCGCGGCACGGGCCGACCCAGGCATCCATGGCCTTCGCTTCCCGGATCAGCCGCTCGTATATTGTCCGGTAGCCGGGGAACTCCGACTCGTTCATGTACCGAGGGTGCCAGAGAACGGTCATTATCGCGTCGTGTTCGTGCGCTTCCTCGAGCAGTCGGCGACACTCCCGCCATGCCGCCTCGACCGAGGACGCGTTTGAGAGCAGCGGCGTCTCCATGACCGTCAGCGGGAACACGAGAAAGTCGTCGTCGAACGGGCGGATGACATCGTACCGACCGTCGAACCCGTAGGTTGTACTCGAGCCGTAGCTGGCATCGTACCGCAGCCCGATCGATCGGTGATGGTCCCACGTCTGAGGCAGCATCGTATTGAGGTAGTGCTGTCGGCCGCCGAGGACCGATTTTTCGAGAACGTCCTCGAGGACCGATTTTTCGTATCGGAGTCGATCGGCATCGTCGTACGAGTTGTACGAACCATGAAGTCCGATCTCCCAGCCACCGCGATCGAGGGTGCGTATGACGTCGACGATCTCCGGATCGGTGATCTCGTATCGGCCGGTATACAGCATCCAATTTTTCCACCGGAACCACTCTCGTGGCGACTGTTCGAAGAGCCGCTTCTCATTGAGGAAATAAAACGACGACCGAACATCGAGTTCCTCCTCGAGCGCCATGAGTTCCTCGAACTGCCAGTACGGTCGCTCGTCGGTTATCAACGATCGCAAGTGAGAGGGGTCGCGCTCGGTCACTGCGTAGTAAGGGGCCTGAAACGTCTTGAAAACACGATCGACGTCGTGGGTCAGACAGAGTGCGAATTCGTGATCGTCGAAGGAGTCGTTTAATGTCATCCTCGGGCAACCTCCTCGACGGTATCGACGATGAACTGCGTTGTGTCGATCGTCTCTTCAAGGACGGTCCGCCGCCGTTCGGACCACGTCGAATCGTCGACTGACAGTAGTCCACAGGCGTGATCCGCGATCTCTGTCGGACCGGCGCGACGCGAGAGCCATCGAAGCAGCCGATATTTGGTCTCGAGCTCACCGAGGACGCCTGCTTGGAGGTCGGATACGTACAGTGCCGGCGTTCCGAGAAGTCCGCTTTCGATCGCCATCGTCGCGCTCTCGCCGAGAAACAGGTCCGCAGCGGCGAGTAAATCGTGCATCCGGTGTGGAGGTACATCGACCTCTCGGTCCGCGAACGACGGCGGGAGCTGTCCTTCGGCGGTGACGAGGACTGTCGCGCCGCCGCGCTCGAGTTCGTTGATTAGCGTTTCGATTCCATCGATGCCGCTCCGGCCGAAGTCGTGTGCGGCGTTCCACGAAACCAGTCGTAACACGACGAGTTGTTCGTTATCGCTTTCGCCGAGGTCTTCGAGGATCATCGGATCGGGCGTAAACCGGTCCGGATGGAGATAGGCGAGTTCGTGGAACCCGCTGTAGACGCGGTGTCGTTCCCCGAGATCGTCCCAGAACGCGTCCGGCGTACAGAGGAGGTCTGCGAAGGGGAACGTAATCCCGTTCGACACCGCCGCGTGTTCCGTATCAGTAAATATGATGCTTTGACCCCCGACGAGCGACGATGCGTGAGCGACCGCTGGTTCACCGATTGCGAGCAGTACGTCCGGCTTCAGCGCACGAACTCGACTTAGGATTCGGTACTCATAGATCGCCTGCGTCTTCGCGAGACCGATCGGTGAACTGGCGGTCCCGGCGAGTGTCTCGTACTCGATCCCGTAGGTGTCGAGGAGCGTACACGCGATGTCCTTCTCCCGGGCGAACACGCAGACGTCATATCCAAGGGCCTCCAGGTCAGTTATCGCGTTCCGAAAGAAGTGAACGTGCGCCGGGTGCTGGACCGTGACGATGATACGGGGTGCGTCACTCATACTGATGTACCTCTAACTCCTCGTTCTTTCGCATGTCGAACAACACTGCGAGCGAGAGGAATACTGTGCCACTGAGTAGGAGGCGGCCGCTGGTTGCGATGCGATCGAATGCGGTGTCCTCTCGTTGCAGCCCCGAGAGCAGCGCCCGCGCACCGCTCACTGCACCGGCCAGCGATACAAACACACCGAAAATGTATCCTAGCACGAGCGGGTTGAAACCCGAGGCGAGGTACCGCGTTCTCAGCCGCCAACAGAAGTTCCGGAAGAGCATCCCCGAAACCTTCGGGATATACGTCGAATATTGAATCCCCGACTCTTCGTCGCCGTATACCGCGGGCATGGGTACGTCTGCGACGCGCATCTCCTCGACGTTGAGTTTCACCAGAAGATCGTTACAGTAGCCGTAATCTTCGTACATTCCGTCGAGATCGATAGTCTGCAGAGCATCCAGCGAGATAGCCGTATACCCGTTCTGTGGATCCATCATCTTCCAGTAGCCGCTGGCCATCTTCGTTAGATAGGATAGTATCGAGTTGCCGAATAATCGCCAGGCGGACATACCGCGGCGATACTCCGGGTAGAGGAGTCGGTTCCCCTTCGTGTAATCGACCTCCCCCTCCACGATCGGATCGAGGAACCGCGAAAGCAGATCGGGATCCATCTGTCCGTCACCGCCCATCACCGCTGTAATGTCGATTACATCGTCGCAAGCCTGGACATATCCAGTCTTGATCGCGCCGCCGACACCCCGGTTCGTCTCGTGCTGAATCGGGACGACGCGGTTCGTCGTTCCCGGTCCCCTGTTGGTTGTTGTGACGGTCGGCGAGCGATCGCTACCGCCTTCTATTTCGTTCAGTACGGTAGCCGCGCGACGAATCTCCGCCCATGTGCCGTCAGACGAATCGTCATCTATCGCGTAAATCCGATCTACATAGTCCGGGACCGTTTCAAGCACCTCGCCGACGAATCCCTCCTCGTTGTATGCCGGGACGACGACGGCGACCGTATGGCCCCTATACATCGTTCGTGAACCCCGTTCCGAGCGTATACACACGATGGCTCGTCTGCGAAAGCACCTTCTGGTCGAGTGCATCGCGGCTGTCGATAACGATCAGTCGTCCGTCAGTGCGATCGAGTTTGTCCCAGCGGATCAATTCGAACTCTTCGTGTGGCGTAACGAGGACCACACTATCGACGGGTAGATCGTATATGTCGTCCAGTGAGAGGGAGGTTAGACCCCGTTCCTCGAACTCCTCGAACGACTCGAGCACCGGATCGACGCCATAGACGTCTGCCCCCGCCGCAGATAGCTCCTTGGCGATGGAAAGCGACGGTGACGCCCTGATTTCCTCGACGCCGGGACGGTAAGTTAATCCGAGCAGCAGGATTGAGGTATCGGCCAACTCAGTTCGCTCCGCGTCGAACTCCTCGCGGAGTTTGTCGACCGTGTACGACGGCATCGAATCGTTGACCGCTCGAGCGGTCCGCAACAGTGGCGCATCCGTCTCGAAGGGATCGATTACGAAGTACGGATAGAAGGGAATACAGTGGCCGCCGACGCCGGGCCCGGGGTCGTGAATGTCACAGTACGGCTGCGTGTTGGCGACATCGATCGCTTCCCTGACGTCGATTCCAAACTCGTCGGTAAACGTCGCCAGTTCGTTGGCGAGCGCGATGTTGACGTCCCTGTACAATCCC
The DNA here is from genome assembly GCF_042678045.1 of Haloarchaeobius amylolyticus. Classification (GTDB taxonomy): domain Archaea; phylum Halobacteriota; class Halobacteria; order Halobacteriales; family Natrialbaceae; genus Natrinema; species Natrinema amylolyticus_A. Next base: position 160,752 of record NZ_JBHUDI010000003.1, on the reverse strand, counting down.
TCGAAGACCTTCACGGCCTCCGCCGTCGTCGCGTCGGTCACCTGAATCACACCGTCATCGTTGATCGTTTCGTAGACCAGGTTCGCTGCGCGGGTGCTCTCCTCATCAACGCCACCGACGATTTTCGGGTACGAGCCGCGGATGTCCTCGAGTGCCCGGCCGCTCGAGGTCCGCTCCGGACAGAACGCCAGTCCGAACTCATCGCGCGAGATGCCCGACGTGCCCTCAAGCGCGGGCAGGACTCGGTCGGCTGTCGTCCGCGGCGGAACGGTACACTCGATGAGCACGAGATCTCCCCGTTCGAGCCCGGTCCCGATCTCCTCGACAACGGCGTCGAGGATCGAGAGGTCGGGCTCGTTGTCCTCGGTGATTGGCGTCGGCACGATAACGACGTGAACCGACGCGCGCTTGGCGGCATCGAGCGGACTCGTCGTTGCGGTAAACGCGCCTTCGGCGACCGTTTCAGCGACGAGCGACGGCAGCCCCGGCTCCCGTTTCACGTGGCAGTCGCCGTCGGTGACCGCCTCGACGACGGCGGGATCGATATCGGCGCCAATGACGTTTCCCGTCGTTTCGGCGAACACTGCCGCCAGGGGCAGCCCCATTTTCCCGAGGCCGTAGACGCCGACCGGGATCGAACCGCTCAGGAACGCGTCTCGCTGTCGGTTCGACGGTTTCTCGACACCGTACAGGCTATCGATGTTGTGGTCGGACTGCCGGCGTTGCTCAGTCATCCGCGACCTCCGCGGCCAGTCGATCACCGGTTCCCAGCGCCTCGATCTGCTGTGCGATCTCGAGCGCGGTGATCCCGTCGTCGATCGTCACCTTCGGCGGTTCGTTCGACGCGATCGCCCCGAGGAACGAGGCGAGTTCGGCGCGAAGCGGTTCTTCGTTCGGAATACGCGGCTGTTCGACGAGACTCTCATGTTTGAATCGGATATCGCCGTTGTCCGCGACGTACTCGGGGACTGACTGGCGGTGGATTTCGATCGACTGATCGATGTAATCGAGTTCGACGACACACTCCTCGGCGGTCACCGTGAGCGTCCGTACTTTCCGCTGTGTTAATCGACTCGCTGTCAACGATGCCATCGTGCCCGAATCGAACTCGAGTAGCGCGGTCGCGTGGCGATTGCCATTTACGCCGCTGCTCTGTATCCTGGTGGGTTTCTCCCCGAGGAGCGAGAGGACGATATCGATGTCGTGGATCATCAGGTCGAGCACTGCACTGTCTTCGATCACGCGGCCCGGCGGTGGTCCGAGCCGTTCGGCCGAGATACTGATGATCGACAGATCGCCGATCAGCTCCTCGAGCATCTGGACGGCCGGATTAAATCGTTCGATGTGGCCGACCTGTACCGGAACGTTAGCCGCCCGCGCCTCCGACTGGAGTTTCCGTCCGACCTCGGGGTCCTCGACGACGGGTTTCTCGATGAGCATCCCAACCCCGGCGTCGATGCACTTCGTCGCCACGTCGTCGTGGTTGCGGGTGGGGACGACGACCGAGACGGCGTCGACGGAGGCGAGAAGGTCCTCGAGTGCCATCGGAGATCCGCCGTATTCGTCCGCGACTGCCGTTGCTCGACTCTCGTCGATGTCGAAGACGCCGACGAGGTTCGCGGTCGGGAGTCCGTTGTACACTCGAGTGTGGTTTTCCCCCATCGATCCGACGCCGATGACGCCGACATCTAGTTGGAATTCAGGCTGCATAGTCAGTGATTACCTCGGTAATATGGTCGATATCGTCGGCAGAGATGTTCGGATGGACCGGTAGCGACAGTACCTCGGCGGCTGCCTGCTCCGCTTCGGGCGCGTCGTGAGTAACATCGTTGTACGCCGGTTCGTCGTGGATACAGTCCGAATAGTAGACGCCCGACCCGATATCGTGTGCCGCGAGGTGATCCCGCAACGCTCGACGATCGGGAACGCGGACGGTATACTGGTGGTAGGTATGACGGGTATACCCGGGTTCGGTCGGAAGCGATAGCGACGTGCCGGAGAGACCATCGGTCAGCCGAGCGGCGTTCTCTCGTCGCCGCTCGAGAAACACGGGAAGGCGCTCGAGTTGAGCGCGACCGATCGCGGCCGCAAGGTTGGTCATTCGGAAGTTATGTCCCACGGTAGCGTGGGTTCCATCGTCTGTTCGGCCGTGATCGACATACCGCTCAGCGCGGTCGGCGACCTCAGAATAGTCGGTCAAGATCATTCCGCCTTCGCCGGTGGTCATATTCTTCGTTGGATAGAACGAGAAGCAGGCGACGTCGCCGAACGACCCAACACGGTCGCCCCGATAGGTCGCTCCGTGAGCCTGCGCACAGTCTTCGATCAGCGGAATCTCGAGATCGTCTGCGAGGTCCGTGAGCGCATCCATCTCGGCTGGGTGGCCGTAGAGGTGAACGACGAGTATCGCATCGACATCCTCTTTTGTCGCTGCCTCGCGAGCGACCGTCGGATCTAGATTGTACGTGGCCGGATCGATATCGGCAAATACCGGTTTCGCCCCGGTATGTCTGATCGCGTTCGCCGTCGCAACGAACGAAAACGGCGTCGTGAGGACTCGGTCGCCCTCACCGATGCCGAGGGACTCAAGCGCCGCGTGGAGCGCCGTCGTCCCGTTCGAGGTCGCCACTCCGTGTTCGACGCCACAATAATCGGCAAACTCCTGCTCGAACTCTCTGACTTCGTCGCCGTCGGCGAGCATGCCACTCTCGATGACGGCCGAGACGCGCTCAATCTCCCGCTCACCGAGTACGGGATTCGCAACCGGGATCATTCGGCGTTCCCCCCACAGAGAGAGTCCGGAAGCGGCTCGTGACTCGCCGGTGCGCCGATCGCGAGCGTCTGCTGGGGGACGTCCCGCGTTACGACGGCCCCAGCGGCGACGAACGATCCGCGGCCGACAGTCACGCCCGGAAGGATTGTCGCGTTCGCACCGACCGACACGTGATCCTCGAGCGATGGGCCCTCGAGATCTGCGTCGCGCCGGAGCGGATACGGATCGTTCGTTAGGACGGCATTCGGTCCGAGAAAGACATGATCTCCGATCGTGGTCTCCGCAGGGACGTACGCACCGGTCTGGAAATTCGCGTTCGAGCCGATCGTCGACGTTCCATCAATGGTCACGTTTGTTCCAACGAGGGCGTCGTCGCCGATTTCAGTCCGTTCGCGAATCAACGCGAAGTGACCAGTATTGAGTCGGTCGCCGATGACGACGTCGTCGTAGATGATCGTTCCCGGTCTGATCGTTGGATTCGTACCGATGACCGGCTCCCGACTCTCCGTTTCATATGGATGGCCTACAGTCGCCCGGTCTGAAATCGCCGTGTCCGCTTTTCTCTCACTCATATTTCGGTCACGAGATGGCCGGTGTTTCTGAAAAGGGGGCTGGACCGTTTCAAAAGGAAACAGAACAGCAAGAGTCGGCGAGATTGCTGGTAAAGTTGAACTCATATTGCAGCCGTGGTGTTTCCACTAGCTATTTTTAATGCCAATAAAAGCAGAAAGCATCGACCCAACCATGTGTTTCACACGTGAAACACAGCCCCTAGCCGCCTTCGACCCACTAGTCGGGTGGCATATTTCCTCGGCTCGATCGAGTTCTCTGATTACGCGGTGAAACACTGGCTTGGAGAATATCTAAAACGGTATTACTCGTATCGAACGACAAGTCAGGTCGGGACGAAGCGGATTCCGAACAATCTTCGGAGGGGGTCTACAGGCGGAGCAGGCTGAGGGCCTCGGGGCTTGACCCTAAAGCGGTCGACTCGCGCTCGCCAACAGAGCTTACGCGATTCACTCCCGCCCTGTTTGCTTCTCGGTTCCGACTGAGCGTCGGAACACTCGTCACTCACGTGAAGGGCGGGATTCTCTTGCTGAATCAAGATAGAGAGACGCCGCAGAAGAAAATAACAGCCCCACGGGCTACGGGAGATCAGGTGATCGATCTCGGAGCCACTCTGCAGGATAAACAGCCGTCATCCCTGGCGTATCGATCCGGAACTGTTGGGGTGGCGTGGTCTTTGCATACGTTTTCTCGATCCGAGGCGGGCCCTCGAGCGGGTCGTTGAGTGCGGAGAGTATTTTGTGGCCATCGGCCTGTTTCATGACGACCCAGATTGCAGCTTCGGGTTCGCAAGCGGCCATTTTGTCGAAATCGGCGGGTACCGCACGTCGAACGTCGTGGTTGATACGTTCAACCTCGGCTGTGACGATGATCTCGCCATCGGCATCCACACCTGCGAGATCGAGTCGATGTTGATCGTCGAGTTCGTAATACGGAATGACTTCGGTGACCTCCGACTGGGGATCCTCCGCGTACGCCTCTTCGAGATGTTTCCGGGCGACTTCGACTCCAAGGATGTGTTCGCTGGATTCATCGAGATCACCGACTCCGTGGCCGTAATCGACGCCTTTGCGATAGCTCTCACCAATTGTAGACCGACCTTCCGACGAGACAGTGTAGAGACGATGTGGATGATCCGTATCGTGTCTGAGGAGGTCGGCCTCGAGCAGTGGGGCGATCTCGTCGGTTTCGATCCCGACGTACTCCTGCAGTCTGATCATCGAGTCGTGGAGGAGATCGTACTCGAGCGGATCATACCGAAGCTGCTGTGCGTTGTACACTGTTTGTAAGAAGAGCAATTGACGGTCACTCCAGTCAGAGAGATCTCGCTCTTCGGCTGTGAGCTTGAGATTGATATCACAGACTGGGATATCATCAGGCTCGACCTCTGTGAGTGAACGACAGCATTCAATCGACCGCTTCATTCCTTCGATAGTCGGATCGTAGCGGTTCTCACATGATCCACAACAGAGGGCATGTATCGATTCGTCGTAGCTCACGTACTCGGGGAGTCGCTTCGTGTGTGGCAGTAGTGAGTCAACCCGGAGTGACGCTTCTTCCGTTGTGTCCTCGTCACCCGATCCGCTCTCGGTGCTTGGATGGTTGCTTTCATATTTGAGTCCGGCTTCGTTCCACGTCTCGAGTGCGGTGAGTTCGAATGCTGTGTTGAAGGCCTGATACTGCTCGTCGCCAAGCGGAGTCTCACTTGCCGGGTGACCATCGGGAGCGGGGAGTGATCGGCCAAGAAACGGCCGTGGGGCAGGTGAGCCAAATGTGGCTGCAGGGCGGACGAGCCACTCACCATGACGAATTGCTGCAAGTCTTCTAGCGACGTTTCTCGGTGGAACATCGTCGGTCGCGAGCGCCTTCGCAAGGTCGTCTTCGATGCTGACGTTACCGACGACGAACGTCCCGATCTCGTTGAGCGCTTCCTCGTAGGTGTGATTCGATGGATCTGGAGAATCGAGTTGCCCCGGGAATTGAACGCCGAGCATGAGGGAGAGACCGAACGATCGCCCTTGCGAGAGGAGGGTGTCGACCAGTTGTGTCGCGGCGATGTCTTTTGCCTCCTCGAGATAGAGGTTGACTCGTGGCGGCTGTTGGTGTGACGTTTTCTGGGCTTCTGAACGTGCTTTCAGCGCAATCCACAGATTCGAGAGCAAGACGAGGGTCAGTGCGCGTTTGATTCGCTCTTCCATTCCACCGAAATCGAAGATAACGACTGTATCGTCGTCGATGACATCTGTGAAATCGAAGTGGGGAGGCGAATCATCAATCGTCTCGTGTTCGTCACTTTCGTTGCTTTCGTCTGATTCTGGTGGAGTATAGACGTGATCGAACAGCGGTGCAAGTCGATCATCGGTCGCGATTATTTCGACTCGAGCCACGGCACCACCGAGGACCATGTTGAAGACGTCTCGATCGCGCTCGAGCAATCCGGCGAAGTACTCGGTGAGTCGTTCATCCGAAGTCGGTGGCGGTGTTCGATCGCTCAATGTGCGCTGGAGCGCCCGGTAAAGATCTTTGTGTGAAACGGCATCGGTACCGTGAATCGGGTCGTATAATGCTCGAAGGTGATTGCGAATCGCCTTCGTCGATTCCGTCGCTCCATAGTACTGTTCTTCGCCCATCAGCCCCGCGAGGATCTCTTCGTAATGGCCTGCGATTCTCGAGCGTGCTTCTTCTCGTGAGAGGCCGGAATCGAGCAGCGGCCTGATATCGAAAATCGACAGCGCGGGTAGGATTTCGGTGAGATCGAAGTAGCTGACGTCCTCGAGGCCGTCATATGCTGTGTAGTGGGCTTGGAGGTACTCCTCGGCTGTTCCCCCTCCTTTGTAATCGAAGAGGATCTCGGGGCCATCTGTGGCCTCGACGTTCGACAGCATTGCGCTAGTCGTGAGGACGGATTTCCCTGAGCCCGTATCGCCGATGACGAAGAGGTGCCTGTCCTGGAGTGTTGGTGGAAGGACGAACGGGTTTTGGTAGGGTTGACGGTCATCAGTCAGTGGCATGCAGAGCGCCTGTCCGGGTCCCGTGTATTGTGCGAGGTGATCCGGCGATGGCAGAGAAATACCAGTTCGTTCGGATTGTCGAGCGCCGAGTGCTCGTTGCCCGGATGGTGTGAGACCGACGCCGTCGATCAGACAGAACCCGGGGAGTTCATCTGGTGCAACGACGATCCCAGCACTCTCGTGTGACTTCCATGGGAGACGGCTTTCGAGCGTTTCGTATGTTGGTTCGGGATAGGTTCGTTGACAGATGTCCTCGAAGAGTTGACTTGCAGGCGTATGGCGGTCGGTATCCGTGATGAGGTATCCGCGGATTGAGTGAAAGGGACCACTGAGATGGCCGAACACGTTTGTGAGTCTTCGAGCGACTGTCTCGGCTTGTTGTGGGTTCGTGCTGTCTGTAAGTGCCACTGCTCGAGCCGAGAGACAAAACGTCCGTCGGAGGTCACGCGTTTCGAGCTCGGTGAGACGGTCACGATATGTGCGAGCGAGGTTTTTTGGCTCGAGTTTCTCTTCCGATCGAGGGAAGACGAAATTGAGAAGTCGATCAGCTGGTGTGACGAGGGCGCGCTCGAGATCATAGCGGTATCCTTCTACGTCTACTCGCTGATCGCCAAGTGGACTGCAGATCACCTGGTACACGACGGGGACTGCGGAGTCACAGAGCGTTTCGACGAGCGTTGCCAGTGGGACACGACGGGAATTTGATTTCTGTTTCTCTGGCTGCGTCTTTCGAGAGTGGTTGGTAAGTTCATCGAACGATGCGAGCGAGGTTTGCCAGTCTTGGCGGATTTTCGCTAAGCCGCGATACTCGACGCCAGCGGTATGTGGCTGATTTTGGGTATCAGCGGTGGCTGATATCGAACTGTTGTCTGTGGGGAGAGTACGAGATGGTTGGAGCTGGTGTGGATGCCACTCGACTTGCGTCAGTTCGTACGTATTTGGAAACGCCGTCCGAAGGATCGCCTCGAGTTCGTCAAGGAATGCATCGTGTGTCGTTCCGACGAGGTACCGAATGCTCGTATCTGATTGTCCGTCAGCAACGAGCAGCCACTCTATGAGCGGTTGCTGGGTTTTCTTTCGGAGGGACGGCCACGTGCTCGAGTTTGAGAGGTTGTAGAGGCTCTCGTAAAGAATAGTCGTTGCCTGTGAGACCGCTGCACGGTTGAGTGGCTTTGTCGATGGCCGGATTTCGATATACGTTCGTGACTCGAGGGATGTGGGTGTAGGCGTCGTGGAATCGACGTCTGTGATGTGTGACTGGGTACTCGAGTCGCTGGGATGGTCTTCATCAGGAGTCGGATTCGAGTTTTGGGATGGTACAGTCGTCTCTTCACTAGTCGGCGTGGTGTCTTTCTCTGTCGCCATTGGTCAGAAGGAGAGTTAGATGCAGCCAGCGCTGAGATACCGTCCTCGAGAACGCTTCTGATACTGTGACTCTCAATACGCGGAGAATAGTTTCGACCTATATAAACGCGTGTTAGGGGTGAGTGAACTGTCTTTTCCGTCGATAGACTGAAAGGGGAAAGAATCGGGTTGACGCTCGAGGTGCTATAGAGACTGTCATTGAATATTGCTTCACGCTGCAGTGAGAGAGTACATTTCGTGTGCTTCACTGAGGCAGGGAAGCAAACCAGTGGGTTGAGTATGAGAGTACATTTCGTGTGCTTTAGCTGAAAACGGTGCTCGGCAAGCACTCGAGCAGCTCGTTGAGATGGAAATCGCAGAGCAAACAGAAACCGATCCGGCACTGTATCAGCGGAATCCATCGTATTTTCAGTGGAAGCACATCGAGAGGCTTGTGCGGGAATATAGCCCGAGTGAGCATCGTGGTCGGCTAGAGAATCTTCATGAGACAGATCAGGAATTCCAAGAGAAATACGGTGTTCCAAATCCGGACGCTGTCGTTGTTGGTGATGACCCAGCTGAAGATCATGACATGCTTTACGACCGATGGGACGACCTCACAGAATGGCGGACGATTCGTCAGGACATTATGATCTTGAAACGTGCTGTTCGAAGAACCGGAGCAGAATTCTACGGGCAAAACGCCGATTAGCAAAATCATGATTAGTAAAATCGTCGTTAGTAAAATCGTGATTTAGATTGCTCTTCTCGTGGATGAGCTAGAAAATCAGACGAACATCAATGCGGCTGCGAACATCGTCAGTCGCTTTAGCCGTGGCGAGAGAGCGTTTATCGGCTATCCGGACGCGATGACTCGCCACAGGATGGAAGCATCCTTGACAGTGCCACAGCTCACCGCGAGTTGAGTGCACTACAGGTAGGAATATATCTGACCTTTAGAGAAGATATATGAGCTACCTCATCGAAGATGGTACCATGCCAGATCGAACAGGGACTTCAAACGATTCCACGAAACAGTGGGAGGCGGATCGGACGACGTTCCAGCGTGTCTACGATGTCCTCGTTGGCACGACCGAGCCCGTGTCTGCACAACAGTTCTCGGAGTGGGCAGCGTGCTCTGAGAACGGTGCTCGGCAAGCACTCGAGCAACTTGTCGAGATGGGAATCGCAAAGCAAACAGAAACCCGTCCAGCGCTATATCAGCGGAATCCGTCGTATTTCCAGTGGAAGCGTGTTGAGAGACTTGCGCGTGAACACAGCTCGAGTGAGCTTCGTGCTCGGCTAGAGGATCTTCTCGAGACAGATCAGGAACTCCAGCAGAAATACGATGTTCCAGATCCGGACGCTGTTGTCGTCACCGATGACCCGGCCGAGGATCATGATATGATTCATGACCGATGGAATGACCTCACAGAATGGCGGACGATTCGTCAGGACATCACAATCTTGAAACGCGCCGTTCAACGATCCGAATCGTCAAACAACGGTCAAGTACAATCAAAGACGTGACGGGGCGAGACGAAGCCCCAAGTGGGCCGCTGGATGTCCCAACACTCGAGGTACTCGCACAGCGCGCAGCAACACATCCGCTCAGTTCGAGCTGGGAGTTCCGGCCCGATACAATTTCTCCCCGTGTTCTCGAGATTCAATTGGATGGAGCACAGTACCCGTCTGCTGTGGATGAAGTTCGGATTGATATTCGGTGGTTTGTCGGTGGTGACTACACAGTCCACTATCTCGAGAGGCGTGAAGATGAGATCTGGCAGTGTCGCTGGGATCGCCATCCAAAGCCAAAGGAACCTCGAGAACACTTTCATCCGCCCCCAGATGCATCCTCAGTGGTGGAGCCTTCCCTGATCGAATCTGAGCATCATCTGGATGTCCTCTTCGCTGTGCTTGAATGGATTGAAGACCGCGTTCAGACATTGCACAGATGACGTTCTCTTCGGCGTTCACACCGAGGTTTCCCGAATCAAGCGAATCAAAGATTGCGTACCTCACAAATCTCTGATTTGCTCAGCGTTGGGATATTACGACGTCACCGCGCCGGACGCTCGAGCCCCCGCTCATCCATCGAGCCCGTTCCACGCTTCATTGGATGCTTTGTCCCACTCCTCGGAGAGAGCGGTGGCACTCTCCGACGCATCTCGATAGGCCGCAGCTAATTTGTCTTCTTCAGGGTGGTCGTTCTCGACGCTAACGACCGCAACCGTGACGCGCTTGTTCGCGTACTCTGTACCAAGGAAAATGCGTCCCCTGTCGTCGGTTTCGTTGGTCTGGAGTTCGTCTGCATTAATCTTCATATTGCTCACCATAGCCCACTCGCATATATTAGATTGCCCACGATAACCCACTATCTCTACTTCTGATGATGGGGTCAGGTGATCGATGACAGCAAAGTGGACTCAGTTTCAGACAGATATTTTCATGGCCGATACAAAAACAGTTCTTCATCCATGCACTATAATTCCGAGCCAATATAATACACAAGATATATACTCAATCATCGGCGAGTGAATTTGACGATCTAATGAATGAATTTCTGAACCAATCTGTTGGTTCTCACGAGATTTCTCAGTAGGTCTGAAATTCACTAAATGAATCTAAAAATTCCAGTTTCGAGTCGAACACTCGAGACAGATGAATCTTCAAACGTACGACGCCGAATAACACGCTCTGGTCTTGGATCACTCATATTGCTATCCGTTCTTGCTGTTGAGCCGGCCTTGGCACAGGAGAGTGTCGTTTGCGATGCCGAAGGACTACCCGAGATGATCTCCGGGTTCTTCCAGATCTCGACCGGGATCGGCCTTATCGGCTTAATTGTCGTCTGGCAAGCCGATTCGCTCGCTGAGATATTCACGACGACCACCGAGCAGAAGAAAGACCTGAAAGCACACAAGCGAACGGCGTTGCGGTCGACGGTTATTCTGGTGGTCCTTGGACCGCTGTATACGGTTGTTGGCTCGACGATGGGTCTTCCGTTAGCTGGCTGTGTGGATTTCGTGCCGTGGTAATGCCGATCGGTAAACAGCCCGACTCGAGGCAGAGGCCCTAATGGGACTCAAGGGGCCAAAACTCAGCGTTGCGGTCATACTCACAGTCGTCGGTATCGCTGTTGTTCTTGGTGGAACCGAGATCGGCAGTGCCAGCAGTTCTCTCGAGAGGGGCGACGAACACGGCCTGGACGAAAACGAGACAGCGACGTTGTGGTCGAAAACGCCGGATGAGTGCATTAGCACTGCCGAGTACGAGCGACGATACGGCGAAACGCGAACTGGGATGGAAGAACTCGGCAACTGCACCGATATCACGTTCAAAGCGCCTCCCGATACGGCCGAGCGCTGGACAGCAGGTGACTATGAGTCGCTCGAGGGAGGCGATGCAGAGACCTCGATCTATCCCACGCATGCGTCGCGTACGGATTCCGTAGTTATCGCAGACGCACATGTGACGACGTTTGCGATCCATCCGTCGACGAGGACGCATCTGGATGCGAACGAGACGGTCCACTACATCGCTCCGGAGGGTGAACTCCGTGGGTTCGTCGATTATCGCATCCGGCTTGATGGGAACTCATCGATTCGAAATCACGGGATCGAAGACGTCCGGCTGCTACGTGATGGGGAGTTGGTTGACGCTACGAGTGGGACGCATACACCGATCTTCGAGTATGCGTTTGATCGAGGTGGGTCGGCGACGCTGACGCTCGAGGCAGACATCAGTACTCGAGTCGAGCAGGAGGTTGGCAACGAGACGGAAGTGATCACCGACCAGGTGACTGTCTCCGAGGATCTCGACATCGAGGTCTACGATCTTCGAGCATCGATCTACTATGCCTCGTACCCCAACGGCGACAGCGGCGTTGCGATCTATCAGGCCCAGCCGTGGCATGGATATACGCTGTCGGATGATGGTGAGACGAAGGTCCGTGGGGTGTGGCGCTACTATACCGCTCGAGAGACCGGCTGGGACGAACTCACGCATGCAACTCGAGGGGGACGAGAGACCGTTGCCTCCGATGCACTGCCGGTGTACGTCCATGCGTACCCATCCGAGTTAGGACCACGCGCGGAGCCGATTCGAGATGGGCCGGAGATCCTCGAGGTGTGGGGAACAGAGAGTACCTCACCGGAGTCCTCACTTCACGAAAACGTCGAGGTCGACGTGGTTTCTGCGCCCTATACGAGATCGTCTGGTCTCGCGCTTCGTCACGATGGTGTTGATCGGGATGCCGTTGCTGTGGACGGGATCGTTCGAGGCGTCTCTGCAGATATTGTCGAACCTGACGGTGGGACAGAACGAGAGATTCGCGAGAGTGAGCTATCGCTCGAGATCGTCGATTCAAACGCGACGGCGGTAACCCTGGAGATCGAACTTCGCGATACAGCGACTGACGAGCCGATCATGCTCGAGAATCAATACGATGGTCCACGATTCTGGCTGATCGGCCACGATGTTCGTGAGGGCTATATCACGATCGGTGATCAGCGCGTGCGGACGAATTCTGAGGGTCTTGCTGAAGTCACTGTTTCCCAGCCAGGGATCTACACTGCGGAGTATCATCCGGGCTCGTGGCGATCACATAGCCCGTCGTATCTCGGTGATACGGCGACCGAAACGTGGCATCCGCTTGCGACGCCGACGGGCTGGTTCACGCTTCTGGTGGACGTTGTTCGGTATGCGATTCCGTTCGTGATTGCGCTGTATGCGGCGAAGCGACTGGGGAACTTCTTGAAACTAAGAGATGAGATATGACTAACGGGTTAGAAACGGTGTGGGGAAGTATTGTTCTTCGAACACTTCGATGGAGGGGTGCTACCGGATTGTTGGTTTGGAGTTGTACTGCTCTCGAGGATTTTGCTTGGAGACTCGAGTATGTTGTACGTGCCTCGAGTGTAGATTTCGAGAGTGCCGGTGAGCTGGTTGAGCTCGAGGGCTCTGGCTGTGTGATCGAACTCGAGAGGGTTGCATAATGCCCTCGTGGTCGCTCTCCGATGTCGGGATCAAGTGGTTCGAAGACGCAATCGACAAGCTCATTGAATGGTTCCAAGAGGGGTTGGCGGATGGGTATGCTGCGATCACTGCTCAGGTGTTTGGAACACCAACGCCGGAAACGGACGGTGCGTTCGTGTTCGGCCAGCCGTCGAATACTCCCTGGGATAGTATCCACAGCAGCCTTGTCAGCGGCGAGATCATGCTCGTTTCCCTGTTGTTACTGGTGATGTGTGTACAGGGTCGACATGCGATTCGAATTTTCAATATCAGCAGTGCATACGAGACACGAAAGACGAAGCGGAGTGCGTGGACTGGCGGGTTCTTGATCGTAACCTGGTACTGGGTCGCGGTTTTGGCGCTTTATCTGGTCGACGGCTTCACGATTGCGCTGATTCCGGACATTGCAGCCGTGACGAGTGCGATGGTGAGTCTACTCTCGTTGAGTATCACGAATCCAATCCTTGCGCTCTTTCTCACGGGCGTTGGTGCCGTTGCGATGTGGGCCCTGCAGGCGCTGTTCTTCCTTCGCGAAATCATATTGTACATATTGGTTTATGCCATGCCGATCGGGCTTGCGTTGGCCTACGGAAACCTTCCTGTCGTCTCGCACATCGCGAGAACGGTTTGTTTGAAATTCGTGCCACTTGCGATCATGCCGATTCCAGTGGCGTTGCTGTTCAAAGGCTATGAACTGCTCTTCAGTGACGGGACAGAGTCGGCATTGATTCCAGAGAGTGCGTTTTTGAGCTACCTCATTGCAGTCACGCTGCCACTGCTTTCGATCGTTATCGTCTGGAAGCTGTTCAAGTACGCCAGTCCGATGACGACGAAGATCGTGGGTGCAACGACAAAGGCTGGCGTCACTGCAGGTGCAGTAGTCGGTGCTGGTGTGATTGCTGGTCCCGCTGCTGCAACGACGACTGCGATGTGGGGCCCGAAGGCGGCTGTTGGCTATTCTGCTGCGTCGAAGATGCGCCAAAGTGGTGGATCTGGAGATTCGAGCGGTGATAATGGAGAACGAGCGGCCCACGATAATGTCGTGGGAGACGCGTATGGCTGGGACGATGCCCCGGCGTACCGTCGCACTGAGAACGATCCGGGATACTTCAAATGACACAAGAAAGCGGTGCAGCTGGCCGGCGAATCATGGACGAACTGGGCGAAGAGAGTCGCATCCCGATTCTGAATATCGAGGAGGGGGACGTTTACGTTCTCCTTGGCTTCCCGATCGCGGGACTTCTCGTGGGCGGGTTGATTGGGCTCGAGGGGGCGATCTTACCGTTCGTTCTCCTGGGAATCGTGGCTGGTGGTGCAGTCGTCTATGCATCGCCGAATCATCTCCCCGCGTCGACGTGGTTGGGAGACGTCTATCGCTACTACTGCAAACGACCTCGAGTCACGTACAGTGCAGTCGAGTCCGGTGAGTCTGGAACTGATGGTGGGCTCGTGAGTTACACGCCGTTCAAACCGGACGAGCGAACGCAGGATCTCACGAACATCAGGCGTGCATGGCCTGGTACCGGTGCGATCGAGCGTTCGGATGGGGCGATGGAGGCCTATCTCGAGATCGATCCTGGGAACATGGACTTCGCGATGTCCGGTGACTGGGCACAGATCCAGCAACTCGGCGAAGAGTTCGCGAATAAAGAGCTCGATTTTACGCTGAAGTTCCATGCGACGACTCGTTCGTTCCCAGTGGAGAGATTGATCGAGCGAATCGATGGGCGGCTCTCTGATAGTGATGTTGAGGAGAATCCGATTTTTAGAGGGTTACTCGAGGAATATCGCGAGCAACGGCCGCGAGATCTCGAGGGAGCCCAGCAGATCCGCTATTTCATCGGTGTCGAAGTCGATCCGTTCGAGGTCTATGACCGCTATCAGGATGAGCGCTCTCCTGCAGAGAAACTCACCTCGTTTCCGGTGATCGGGTTTCTGTTCAACCCGTTCGTGACCCGGCGCAATGATATGACTGACGCAGAGATTCGAGCGGCCATGTTCGAGAAGCTTGAAAATCGATGTCATAGCCTCCAGACGGAGTTCATCCAGAAGGTATCTGGGTGGTCTGCTCATCGGCTCACGACGGTCGAGTTGTTCGTTCTCTCGATGGACTTCTGGAACGGAGAGGAACACGAATACGACGATGGTGCGGATGCGATTCGCGACCATCCGGCGGTCGATCATCAACGGAGGGCCGACCAGTGATCGATTCGGTTGTTTCGGTTGTGGGTCAGGTGCAAAATTTGCTTCCAGATACAGGGACTCGAGCAGGGCTTGCTCTCTCTGTTGGGGCAACGGCGCTGCTCACGCTTCTCGTGAAGATTGCGTGGGACTACTGGCGAGCGGAGGAGGTTGAAGAAGTCGAGTTAGTTGATCTCCTCGAGGAGACCACTGTGGACGACGGCATTGGTGAAGGCGAGCTCCTCGATGATATTGCAGAGCATCACCAGCACGTTATCGCACCGGCGGCGATCGAGTGGGATACGCGGACTGCTCGTGTTGGAGATCACTGGACATCGACACTCTACATTGCTGATTATCCCGACTATCCGAAAGATGGCTATCTGACGGAACTCTTCGAGCTCACAGATATCGAGTTCGATCTGACGGTGCACATCACACCGAAGAGTCAGCAGCAAGCACGAGACGAACTCCAGCATGTTGCCGACGACCTCCAGGCTGATGCAGACCTCGAGCGAACCGTTCGAGGGAGCTATCTACAGGAACGAGCGAACGAGGCGCTCTCGACGTACAAAAGCGTCGAGAACGGAAGTCGGGTCTTCGATCAGGGGATGTTCATCACGATCCGTGCGGATTCCCGGGATGAGTTGCGTGAGGATGTTCGGACGATCCGTAGTCGGCTTCGTGAACAGCCAGCGGGTCTCTCGCCGAAGACGGCGATCTGTAAGCAGGATCTCGCGATTCAGGCTGCGGCACCGGTGGGACCGAATCCGTTTGGTCGAGAGGCGACGGCGCTTGGTGGTGCTATCGGTGCGTTGCTTGCGTCGCCGCATAACGCGACGATTCTCGAGGACGGCGGTGTCGAGTTCGGGACCCACTGGAAGAATCAGAGTCCGGTCGTGATCGATCCCTTTGCTCGAGAAAATGGGTATGCGATGTTCACGATCGGCGATCCTGGCTCTGGCAAATCGTTCGGCTCGAAGCAGAATTTCGTTCGGTCGATCGAGCAGAGCGAGGATCGGATTGGGATCATCCTCGAGCCATTGAACAACTGGGCCGGTGTTGCTGAGGCGGTCGGTGGCGAGCGAATCACGATTGGTGGGGATATGGGACTGAATCCGCTCGAGATCAAGCGCACGCCCGAGCGTGTCCAGCAGGCGATGGGTGAGGACGCGAGTCCGTATCGGGAGAAGCTCGATAGCGTGATGAGCTTCTTGTCGAACTACTTTGCGACCCGTGGGATTTCACTCGGGGATCGACGGACTACGCTGGAGACGGCGATCGAGAAGGCGTATGCGAGGAATGGCATCACCGACGATATCGCGACTCATCACAACGAGAGTCCGACGATGCGGGACGTGCTCGACATCCTCGAGAAGATGGTGGAGACGCCCACGGAGTACGTCGTCAGGACGGACGAAGAGACGACGAAGATTCGAGAGGACGCGACGTGGCTCATCGATCAGTTGCGGCCGTTTGCCGTGGGTGGTCGCTACGAGAACTTAGGTCGGGAGACGGCGTTCGATATCCGCGATGAGAAGGTGATCTATCTGGATCTCGCCCAACAGGAGGGAAGTCTCGGTGGGAGTACGAGCTTGATCATGCAGTTGTTGATCTCGCTGGTCTACGAGCGTGCGAAGGAGACGGACAAGGAGGTCGTCTTCGTCATCGACGAAGCGCGGTATATCATGCAGGATGCAGCAAGTCTCGAGTATCTCGAGATTGTCTTCCGGCATCACCGTCATCACAACCTCTCGATTCGGCTTGTCACGCAGACTGTCGACGAGTTCTTCCAGCATCCAGAGTCGGAGGCAATCATCGACCAGTGTGCGATCAAGCAGTTCCACCATCTCGATGGAATGGATCGTGAGTGGGCCAACGAGTTCGGACTCAATTCCGCACAGATGCGCTTCGTCCAGGAGGCCGTTCCAGGGAACGATCGGACGGGATATTCTGAAGCACTTGTTGGTGTCGACGGTGAATGGCGTGGGATCGAAGTCCGGGCGATGGACGACGAGACCGCAGTGATCGATTTCGACCCGAAGGAACAGTCTCGATCGGAGTTGCCGGGGCAGTCTGGTAGTGTTTCTGGCTCTGTGACGAGTGGTGGTCAGGGTTCCCTCGGGCTTTCGGATTGAGATGGTTGATGGAATTACTGTTCCGGAGGCGTTGTGTACTCGAAACCAGTGGATCTGCTGGAAGCAAGCCGAGCGCAACGGGGAGACGACGAAGATTCCGGTTGATCCACAGACGGCAGGGTTCGCATCGACAACGGATGAGGGGACATGGTGTGATCTCGAGACTGCTCTCGAGTGCGTGGAATCGGACTCAACTGCGGTCAATGGGCTCGGGTTCGCGTTCACGAAGTCAGATCCATTCGTTGGAGTTGATCTAGACGACTGTCGTGACCCAGATACTGGACAGCCGACTGAGCAAGCGAAGACCATCGTTGGTCGGCTGGATTCGTATACGGAGGTCTCGCCATCGGGGACTGGCTATCACGTCTTGGTGGCTGGTGAGCTTCCTGAGGGCCGCAATCGACGTGGCCACATCGAGATATACGATCATGCTCGATACTTTACTGTCACTGGCGAGCACGTCTCGGGGACGCCAACGCAAATCGAATCTCGGCAACGCGAACTCGAGGAGGTTCATTCAGCGTACGTTCGTGAGAGTGATGACGGCGGTCAGGAGGGATCTACGTCGGAGCCGGGTTCGAAAGCTCGGCTCTCGGATGACGAGTTGCTCGAGAAGGCTCGAAATGCGGCGAATGGCGAGAAGTTTGAACGGCTCTGGAACGGGTCGACTGTCGGGTATACGAGCCAGTCGGAAGCGGATATGGCGCTGTGTTGTTTGCTTGCGTTCTGGACAGGAGGTCATGCCGGCCAGATGGACCGACTGTTTCGGCGATCGAAACTGAACCGTCCGAAGTGGGGAGAGGAACACTATGCAGATGGGTCGACGTATGGTGAGAAGACCATTGCTCGAGCGATTGCACACACCTCTGAGTTTTACGAGCCATCTGAGAGTGAGGTAGAGGCGCAGGAAGCGGGGCCTTCGCGAGATCGCGAGCATGTGTACCTCGAAAAGAGGGTTTCCCTACTTCGAAAGCAGACGACATCTCTCGAGAAAGAAGTGGAGGAGAAGACGGCGCGGATCGAACGGCTTGAACGGCGACTCGAGGCATATGAGGGAAGACCCGTGGCTCGAGAAGAGGAGTCTGAGTGCTTGAGGGAGATGCAGTCGAAGTCTCTCGTTCGGCGGTTACGTGGGATTTTCGGCCGATAGCAGAAGAGACTGGGGTCGAAGTCTCCAACCTTGTCTGAGGATTCGGAAGCGAGCTAGTCGACCTCATTCGATTGGAACATCGTCCAACGATTAGCCGTGAGACCGATCTACACCGGTCTGGATAGCATGCTTCTCTGCAAGGTCAACGACATCATAAACGTGGATCCCAGACTTGAACCACAGCACCTGATCACTTACCTTCTCGACATCGGTCGCTGAACACTCGAGTCGATCGGAAACCGCGATCAGGAGATGGTCAAGCTCGGCGGCCTCGATCTTCGCGAGCTTCTCCTCGAGGTACTCGGGCGTCCAGAAGCCCACGACCTCGAGGATCGCCCGTCGGCCGTCTGGATGCTCAACTGCGAAGTCAGGGATCATCACCTCGGCACCCAAATCCAGCACGTCGTCCTCGCGACGTAACTCCCAGTCGGTGGTCGCCCGTTCCCACTTCTGGGCCAGTGTTTGCTCGAGATCGCTGTCGAACTCGTCCTGTGCGCTGTAGTGGGAGGACAATCCACCGGTCTGATCGAGCTCGAACGTCAGTGGTCCACTGTTTGTCGATCCTTCGTCCCGATCGAGGACTTCGGCCGTCATCTCCCAGCGGTCACACAGCGGCAGTGCTGGCAGGAAATTCGCCATCCGAATACCGTATTTCCGGGATTTCGAGAACAACGACGCGGGCCCATCCAGAATTGCCTCGTAGCCTGCAGCGACATCCGTCGAGTCGACCCGCTCGCCGGTTTCGTCAATGGGATAGATTCGGTGCATCAACCCGAACAACTTGACGTAGCTGAACACCGTGTTGAAGTGGTCCCACACACGGATTCGCATCTGCGTTGCGTCGTACAGGACCGCCTGAGCCAGCGCGAGATTGTACCGCGTGAGAAGCCAGTCAACGCTGATCGTGTCCTCAGCGTAGGTCTCCTCGCTATCCCCGGTCAAGCGGGTCGTCGATGAACTATTGTCGCCAGCGTACTCGTCGACCCACAGATCGCCAAATCGCACCAGCAGCTTGTTGTCCTCGAGATCGGCGTACATTCCTCGGTGACACTCTTCGAGACTGAGCCCAAGCTGATCAGCGACGGCACTGTAGACCTCGAGGCGCTGCGTGTCATCTCCAAGGGTGGGCTGTCGGACGATCGGGTACGACTCGTTGGCTTTCGCGAACAACGCCTGACGGATCTCCTGAGGATCAGCCGCAGCCACCGTCTCGAACTCGCACTCATCCGTGAGGAGCTTCGCCAGCCCCTGGACGATCTTGTAGTCGGTATCGGCGATCGTCAGCTGGTCGATCGTCTCCTCGAGATCACCTTTGGGTTCGCCCAGATGGTCTTCGAAGATGTCGATGAGTTCCTGAGCCGTCTCCCGATACTGGGGCTTGGCAGGATCAATAAACAGTGGCTCAACAGATCCGTTTCGCGTGCGCGAGCGAGCGAGGTCAGCTGTCAGCATCGGTTCGAACTCCTTGGCGACGGTGTTGAGAGACGTACGTTTCCTTGGTATTGGCGGCAATGATCTCGTAGAGTCGCGCTGGCTGGCGATCCTCCGTCGGGCGAAGGATCCGTCCAAGCCGCTGGGCGTACTGGCGTTTCGAGGCACTTCCCGAGAGGATGATCCCGACGTTCGCTGCAGGCACGTCGATACCCTCGTCGAGGACCTGTGAGGTCACGAGCATCGAGTACTCCCCGGTCCGGAATCGGTCGAGAAGGTCTGTGCGTTCCTCGGTAGCCGTTTGGTGAGTAATACACGGGATGATGAACTCCTGGGAAATCTCGTAGGCGAAGTCATTATTCGCTGTGAAGATGATCGTCCGGTCGTCGTAGTGGCGTTTCAGGAGGTTATCCAGGGTTTCGAGTTTTTTCTCAGCAGTTCGAGCGATCTCTTCGGCCCGCTGTTTGGCGACTAGGGCTCGTCGCCCCTGTGGATCGTAGGAACTGCGCTTGAGGAACTCTTGGTAGCCCCGTTCCTTCCAGATGTCGAAGTCGTGGGAGTCGACGTAGTCGCGATACAACTGGTACTCCTCATTGTACTGGTCACGCTCGTCGGCGGTGAGTTCAACCTCAAGGTGAATTGTCTCGTAGTCGCTGAGGTACTCACCGGTGAGTTCGTCGACGTCCTCCTCGTAGACGACGGGGCCGAGCAACTCGTCGAGGACCTCGTGTTGGTCGTCAGCTCGTTCGTAGGTGGCAGTCAATCCGAGCCGATAGGGCGCGATCATCATCTCGGGAATCTGCTGGTACGTGGGGGCGGGCAAGTGATGGACTTCGTCGACGACCAGCAGACCGAACTGGTCGCCGTACTCGTTGATGTACCGGTAGGCCGAATCGTAGGTCGTCACCGTCACGTCCGTGATCGTGTGGCTGCCGCCACCAAGAACGCCGACATCGTCGGGAAGCTGGTCTCCGAACGCGTTGGTGAGTGTCGCATGCCACTGGTTAAGCAAATCGATCGTTGGAACAACCACGAGCGTACTGACGCCGGCGTCGGCAATCGCCTGGATCGCAAGGAAAGTTTTCCCACTGCCGGTCGGGAGGACGACACTCCCCCGACGGTCGTGATCGATCCAGGCCTCGAGAGAGGCTTGCTGGTAGCCTCGAGGTTCGATCGCGACGGCAGGTGAGAGGGCAAGATCACTGTAGGCTCTGGCATCGTCTTCAAGGGGTTCGCTAGCCATCGTGGCCTGCGCGAGGGTCTGCTGGTCGCGGTCGCGACTGGAGGGAGTTGCCCACTGATGGAGGTCGTGATAGCGATAGGCCTGCGCTCGATACTCGTCGATGCGGTCGTCCCACTCGGCGTAGGGAACACTGTCGGGAGCGCCCTCGAGTAGCAGTGTTCCATCATCGAACGTCAGACGCATGCAACTACAACCGTCTACGGCCGATGCCGTACTTGGGTTTGCTGGATATATTTGACCGCCGGTCGTTCTGTGAAGGCGTTCACCAGGATGACTCGAGAAGCGTTCTGAGGGTGAATTGTTATTCAACTACGCCACAGAGAACGGTGACCCACAGGTCTTTGACAATTGCTGACCAACTCTTGGTATGCCATTCAGCGTCTCTTGGCACACACTTCTCGACGAACTTGACGATCTCCCTGAAGGAGCCACGCTGATTACGCCACTGTCGCACAACCGGTTTCGGATTACTGACGTTCAAGAGCAACGGGTTATCATCAAGTTTCTCGAGCGTGATATCGACGAGACACGGCCACTTCAGCGCGATCAGTTCGAAACGCTCTATCGACGGATCACCAAGGAACCAGGCGGCTTCGAACTCGACAGACTCCCTTCCGATGCCGATCCGTATCCTGCTGTACTGAGTCTTCATCCACGGTTCGAGATCGACGAGGATCAGGGGGTGATCGTCGAGAAAGAGGGACCGACCACCAGCCAGCGACTTGACACCGAAGATAAACCAGAGACTGACGAGCAAGAGCGAACCGAGCCGGATCTGGACGTGTATGCGGACGCGCTCTTGCTCATTGATGCACTCGAGCGACACGATGTAACTGCGCTGGAGGAAAGAGAGACTGACGCATTAGTGAACATCTACACTCTCCTCTCGGATGTACAGCGCAACGCGAACGCCCTCCGTCAGGACGTGGCTGACGTCCTCCTCAATCGGCTCCACCATGATCGACCGGTCAGTGGTCCGTTCGGCTCCGTTCAGCGGACGACACGCCGGAATCGCTCACTTCGAGATGAGGAGGAAGTACTAGAAACGCTTGAGGCAGCCGGGATCGACCGCGAGCGCGTACTGGGCGTGGACCGCGACAAGGTAGACGACGCACTGGAAGTTACCGAGGTGGCCGAGAGCGATATCTACCAGATTGAAGAATCCGAGTACGTCCGCAAGGCCGATGTGAATGAAGAACGCAAAGAGACGCGCCTCCAAGGGCTCAAGGATCAACTTGCCGCCTCAGAAGAGGAGGGTGCCGAAGAGCTACGCGAAGAGATCGAAGACCTGGAAACCCGCATCGACGAACTGACGAGTTTTCGAACCGGCGCAGAAGTTCACGACTGACGATCACTGTGGATGTGTCATTCTGGTCTGTTCGCACACCGACTTACCGGTCAATTCGCTGTAGACGTGTATGACCACCACCGCGGACGAATTCTATGGCGCTCTTGGTCGGATCAACTGCTCGTAGCGGCGACAACCAACAAGAGGAGAAGCAGTGCCACGCCAAGTGCGACGAGGTGGGGGGCGGCTGTATCGGTAAGATTAGTTCGGGCACGGAGTTCCGTTGCCACCATGAATATCGTGGCGGTGCCGAGAAAGCCCAAGATCGAGCCGAAGACGCTCGCAGTATACTGTGCGCGGACAACTGGCCGGTCAAGCATATGGTGGAATGCGAAGAGGTTGGCCCAGGACGAATCGTGAAACATGCGCAACTCGGGTTTGTGTATTGATACGATATGATGAATATCAGGCCCTAGGCCCCAGATTCCACCAAGCGCGACGAGCCATAGCGGTATCCATGGAGCCAGTCTGTATCGGAGCGCTATGGGTATGGTGAGCAACAAGAGAAGCGATGCACCGACGAGAAAGTGAGTGATTGCTGGTGCCATTGGTGTGCGCCGGTTGTGAGGCTGGTCGACGGCTGTTGGCTTCAGTAAGAACCCTGTAACTGCCAGGGTTGAATGATGAAGAGTAGTCTCGAGGATGGTATTCGATGTAGTCCAGGAACGCCACCGGACGAGGTAAGTCGGTTCCTGCCGGCACTGTCTAGTTAAGAGGTTCCGGCGTATATCGACGCTTTAGCGTCTGCTTCGGCGTCGCAGTGAAATCGGGAATAGTCACTTTTTGTGAGAAATATGCTGAAACAGCTGAATTTTCGACGCTCATGGAACAGTGTGTCGTTCTGTCAGAATATAGATGGTGGTTTCACAGCTGATGCCACCACTTCACTATCTCTCAGTCCTGCGGTTTTCCTTATCTAGACAGTGCCCACCTGGGCCAAAGAACCTGCACTAGACAGCAGTAGCTCTCAGAAGAAGCTCAGTTCGCGATAGTTGATTCGTCGGCAGACACCATCTATCGCTGGATTTTTCACTTGGATGGGTGTTCGGACATGATTCTCTTCACTCATCTTCAGCAAGCCACCGCAACGTTTCGACGAGGGCCTGTGTGGGCGTATTCACAGTCGTTCGATTTGCGAGTTGGTTCGATTCGTTGATCGGCCCCACGAGTACACGCCATGTGTTGCCGCTTTTTGTGGCTATCAGTTGCTGTTGCTGGTCGTGATCCTCAACCATAATCACTTCATCATTGAGGTCGAGTTCGATATTGGCCACTGGTTAGTGTTCAATCATCTCTCTTTTGAACGTATCGGTAAGAAACCGACTTGGGACCAACGGCTATGAGTGGCAGAGGGGGAGACGTTCGATGGAATCCACGGACAACTGTTGTCTCCGGTATAGTTACTCGAGGGTGTATTTCGAAGTGACCGCCGAGAACCACTCGAGGGTGTATTTCGAAGTGACCGCCGAGAACCACTCGAGGGTGTATTTCGAAGTGACCGCCGAGAACCACTCGAGGGTGTATTTCGAAGTGACCGCCGAGAACCACTCGAGGGATCACTCCAGTTCTCTGTGCACTGTAGTCCCGGAGGACCAGCGACGTACTGGACGCGCGACCTTGAGGAGCACCTCATTACGACGCCGACAGAGTGAATGACAGAGTCAGACTGGCCTTTAGATGTGAGCTTTCTAACCCTGTAACAAACACCCAAACAGCTATTGTCCCATGGTACCAACAGTGATTTATGTCGAGCGGCACCATCGATATCGACGAGT
Source organism: Haloarchaeobius amylolyticus (assembly GCF_042678045.1). Taxonomy (GTDB): domain Archaea; phylum Halobacteriota; class Halobacteria; order Halobacteriales; family Natrialbaceae; genus Natrinema; species Natrinema amylolyticus_A. The sequence continues at coordinate 136,772 of NZ_JBHUDI010000003.1, read as the reverse complement.
TCGAGAACGCCGACGACGACGAATTCGAGGAACAAAACGACACCGAGCGGATCGTGCTATTCCTTGATGAGAACGACGACCGAGCGTGGAAGGCGGCGACGATTGCTGACCAACTCGAACTGGATACGGACGCCGTCAGTGCGATCCTCTCGCGACTGAAGGAACGAGGTCTTGTGCGGCACAAGCGGCCGTACTGGGCAATCACAGACAACGAGGACCGGCTTCGAGCCGCCTACCGGCTTCACCAGCACCACCAGACTGCAGACGAGCAGTACGGTGAGGAGCATCTCGAGGAGTTGAAAACTGACGAGATGGAGGAAGTGCGGTGACCGCGTTCGGTGAACTGGACCGCGGCGCACACAGTTAATCAGCTACATTTCCCCCTGAGCGAACCGTGCTGTCGTCAACGGCGACACCGGGTGATCGAAGCGCGACGTCAGAGCCGGTAACACGAATGCGTGGTGGCAGGACAACCGAGTCACCCACCTGATCCGTGACTGTTCTTGCCAACCAGTATCATAGTCACTGAAGGTGCCGGTCACATATGATCGACGCAGAAACGCCACAGACCTGCGTTGCAGGATGCTCCGCAAACGCTGACGCCCGTTACTGATGCCCCACGTGCCCTCGCTCGCAATGTGGTTCTCGAACTCGTTGCAATCCTCTCTGATATTGTCTCGAGCGTAGGTGTGGCTTCGGTGGTCAGGCGTGACAGTGCCGGCCGTCGCCGCTCGGGCCGACGGAGCGACACACTGTTTCTGTGTATCATCGCGCTTCAACCGACCAAACGATTGTCTTGATTGACCTGACAGTCGCTCCAATACATAATTGAGTTGCTGTTCTATTTAGAGGACAATGTAAACGGGGAGAGCTCTACCTGTCACCTGTCTGTTTTCGTGTAGACGCGCCGTTGGAGACAGCTGTCTAGAACAGTCCCGTTCGTAGAGGATTCAGGCGAATAGAAAGACTTCCTGAAAGTAGAAGGGTCTTGATGAATATCTCACGGCCAGTGACGGGCAGTGCATACTGAAGGTCACGGGGCTGTTGGCTCGAGCTGCTATGGACGGAACTGACCCCGACCGATCACATCTCGGCCGCCGATCGTATCTCTTCGGCGCCCTGGGTGTGGGCTCACTCGTTGCGGGCCGCAGATATGGCGGCAAGGACGAGACGATCACAGGCCAGACTGGGCACAACGCTGAGACGCCGGCGGCTCTGGCTGAGAGTGAGGGCACCACAACCGCAGATCAGGATCGTGGCGAGGACGATACAACGGCGGATCAGACGGAATCAACAGGTGCTGAGTCGCTGCGGATCACTTCGACGAACGGGCCCGTTGTGGGCGGCGACCTGCTCGAGGTGGCCGCCGAAATCGAGAACACAGGTGAGACAGAAATCCGCCCAGCAATCGACTACGTTGTCGATGGCGAGCAGCGAGTGACGATCACGACGACGGTCGCGCCCGGAGAGACGAAACCGCTCGACCCAGGGAGTTATCGAACGTATCCTGGTGCACAACCCGATACCGTGACGGTTCGGTTCGAGACCGCGACCGCTGTGGCCGAACGCACGGTCAACGTGCGCGCCGTCGATGAACTGGCCGCCGCGCAGACAACGCCCGCCCGCGAGATCACTGTGCAGCCGGATACAGATGTCTTATTTGACATCGAATCCGACGCACTCGGTGCATACGGCGGCAGAACACACTGGTTTGTCGATGAAACGTACGAGGGACACTCACTGGGGCCGTGGCACACCGCCTATTACAGCCATCAGGGGGCCGAGTACTGGCGTCACACCTTCGAATCGCCGGGAACCTACGAGGTGGCGGCCGCCGTCGACGGCGACGAGACGAACCACCGAGCGACCTGGACGGTCCACGTGTCTCCGACCGGGACTCCAGCGCCGGCTATCGACGGGAAACGGCCGGCCGCCGACTCGCTTTCCGTCAGTCGTGATGCGGCTCGCGACCTCGAACTGGCCGTAACGCATCCCAACGGGCGCCTCGATCGCGTTATCTGGTGGCTCGGGCATGCGGACCGCATCCCTGGCGTGAGCGACGTCAGCGGGGCCGCCGACACCGCAGCGCTGTCTCTCGACAGCGGCTGTCACGGCTGTCCGATCATTGCTTGGGTGATCGGCACGGACGGGACGATCACTGAAGAACAGATGTGGCTGATCGACGAGCGCACGTCAGCGTGAGCCAGCGTCGCGACCGACACCAGTGAGGAAGCGTGGCCGCCGCGACCTGGCGGTTCGTACCCCGTCGCCTCGCCCCTACACGGTGGCTCGCGTTTTTGCGGAGTGTCTTGATGACGTCGGAGATCAGGGTGTCCCAGAGTCGGGCGCCGACGATGTTCGCAATACGGACCGGTCGGACGGTGAGCCCGGAGAAGGGGGCATCAGACGACCATCGACACCGCTGTAGGTCCAAGAGCGGTTTTCTTCCGGTGGTCCCTGAAATCTTATATATGGCCGTATTTCTTTCCCATATACCAAAGCCACCAAGACGCGATCGTTTGTACTCTCGCGTACGCACTCAAGGTGACAATGAAACTCCGGTACTACGCCGAAGCGGACGTCGGGGTCGATCACCGTCGGACACTCGAGTTACTTGAGTCGATCCACGAGGAACACGCGATCCCAGTCGAAGTTGTACAGGTCGATCCACAGCGAGCGCCGCCGCCAGAGTTCGTCGGTGAGACAGAGACCCGGTCACTCGAGGACGCCTGGGACGATTTCACGTATAATCAAACACTCCAAAAAGGGCTCGGCGGTGCCCCCTCCAAACGGTATCGCGACCGGGAGGACATCGTGGGAAATGTCGGTATCGTCGTCGACGACGAACTCGTGTGGGCAACGGAGTTCTGGGGGACCCACCACGGCTGGGGGAACGTCGACCCGACAGAAACCGCCATCGGCTTTCTCGAGGAGGTCGAGGCAAGGGGGACGCCCGCAGTTGCCGATCGTGTGCCACTCGAAGACTGGTCATGGTCTCCCGGCTCGTCCGGTTCAGGTTCTCGTTCCGATTCAGGCTCGTGCTCTGAATCTCGAGACCGAAACAGGACCAGCGCTGACGTGTCCGTCACCGAGGTTCACGAGCCGACCCGCGACGCGATTCGAAATCTCTGTACCGCACAGTCGTTCCAGCGCGGCGTCTCCTACTTCGAAGAAGGGCGTATACGGGACCTCACGATTGAGGGATCTGAGGTGACTGCAAAGGTACGGGGGAGCCGGGAATATCGAACGACGGTGGACCTCTCTGCCGAGAACTTTGATGGCTGGTGTTCTTGTCCGTACGACTATGCCGGCGACTGCAAACACATCGTCGCCGTGTTGCTGGCGGTGCGAGACCGATACGACGAGATGGTTGAGCAGTTCCAAGATCAGGGGGATGCGACCTCAGACGAACCATCGAGTACGTCGGATTCCGTGTCCCTCGAGCCGTCGAGAGTGGGCGACGATCTCGAGTCAGCACTCGAGACTGCGGATGTCGAGACGCTCCGGAACTTTCTGCGTTCGGTCCTCGCTGACAACGAGTCTCTTCGAGAGCGGTTTCTCGCGACAGTCGGCCAGTCGGTCGAAAAGAGCGTTGCCGACTACAGGCGCGATATCGACCGCCGATTCGAGAACGCCACCGACCGCCGCGGGATCGTCGAATACGATACCCATCTCGAGTTCACCGACTACGACGACCTCGCAGCGACCTATCGGGAAAACAGCGAGTACGAGCGTGCCCTCGAGATCTACCGGGCTTTGGCAGAGGCGATACGCGAGAATCTGGAACGAATCGATGACAGTAGTGGCCACTACGGTCGCCAACTCGAGTCTGCCATCGATGCTTACGCTGCGTGTCTTTGCGAGGCAGAGTTTGATCCCGAGACGAGGCGTGAGCACCTCGAGTACCTCTACAAGCAATACCGGTCCGCCGAATTCCGCTTTGTCCGTGACTACTACAGTAGTGCCCTCCGTGAGGTGTGTACCACAGCTGACGACCTCGAGTACCTGCTCTCGCTCGTCCAATCTGATCTTCCAGTGCTGGATGGTATCGCCAGTGACGAGACAGGAGCGGGCGCTACAGCCGAGTCCGGACCAGAGAGTGGGACACCACAAGCAGACATCGACGATGCCGTCGAGACCGACGAGTGGCTTCCAGACCCAACCCAGTGGCGACTCGAGGTCGAGTTGTTCACCGGTGGCGAACTGGATGTCGAACATCTAGCTGTCGGCCCGCTCGAGGTGACGGATTTTGTCGGTGAGACGCTCACGACGATTCTCGAGGACATGGAGCCACGACCGGGCGAGAACGCGGGGACGGCCGGGTCTCGAGGCGATGACGATCGTCCTGCACAACAGTCGAATTTTTCTGTGGATGAGCAACAGCTCCTGTCGACCTATTTGTGGATCCTCTCAGAACTCGAGGAACGCGAGCAGGTAGCTGCTGTCCTCGAGGATGTCTATACCGAACGGAGCGAGTTCTACCGCCAATACGTCGACGTGCTACAAGCCGATGGGCAGGACGAGCGAGCGCGGGAGGTCGTTGAGGACGGACTGGAGGAGTTTCCACACGCTGTCGACGTCCATCAGTTGGCAGCCGAGTTCTTCCAGGGACGAGACGACGAGCGCTACCAGGAGGTGTTGCGGACTCTGTTCGTCCGCTTCGAGGACTGGGATGCCTACGATGATCTGCGGTCGGCCAGTTCTGCCGAGGAGTGGGACTCGATCTCCCATGGGTTGCGAACCCAACTTGGCCGGATCGACCCCGACCGACTGATCGAGCTGTACGTCCGGGAGGGTGACCTCGAGAACGCCTTCGAGAAGGTTCTGGAGAGTGACGACCTCGAGACGCTTCGGCGGTATCGAGAGCCCGTCGCCGAGGTCGATCCAGAAGCGTACTTTGAGACGTATCGAGACCTGCTAGAACCGTATCTGGCGGCCGATACCGGACGCGACCACTACAAGACCGTTATTGAATATTTGCGAGACATGGAGGAACTCGGGTTGGATGCGGAGCTGGCAGCGTTCGTTGAGCATCTTCGTGAGAAACACTCGAACCGGCCGGCGTTTCTCGACGAACTTGACATGGCAGGATTCTGATTCGCTCCGTTGCTGTTGTCTGGAATCCGTCTCTATTGATGCTATTAGTATGGATCGTACTTAGCGACGGGGATGACTTCCTGAACGTCATCCGTCCAGAACTGCTTCTCCGCCGTCGCGAACCGTCCCACATGTTCTTGAGCAGAGGCAGCGATCAGTGCATCGAGTTGATCGACTGGTGCTCCTCGATCCTGGAGTTCTTCTTGTAAGCCGTGTGCCTCCATCGCAGTCTCTTCTGTCGTCTCGAGGATCTCCATTGAGACGTTCACAGCCCGGGTGATTTCGCCCGGAGAAGCATCGATATACCCGTAGAGGCTACCCATGAGAGACTCAAAGAGGACGATAGAGGAGACTCCCCACCGATCCTGCTCGTACTCCTCGAGGAACTCCCTTGCGTCATCTTCACCGTTCAGGTAGTCGCTCAACAGATTGTTATCGAGAACGAGCAGCGTCACTGCTCCGTCTCCTCGATGTGATCGTCCATCCGACTACGCATCTGCTCCCGGATCTCATCCATTCCCTCGTCATCTGTGCTCGATGCGATCCCAAATCCAGCCCACTTATCGTCCGATGTGAGACGGATTATTACGTCGTTATAGCTCTCATCATCTCTTTTGAAGAGGTCTAAGCGCGATTTAGCCTTCTCCGAAAGTCGAATTGAGGTGCTCATGTATGCACTTATGCATGCATATCGAATAAGTGTTTCTCCAGTGTGGGAATATAACGCGCACAGTTCACTTTGCGGTGGTAGTGGCGCTCGCGACGGGGCTCCTCGGCGCGGGAATGGGGGCGTGGTGTTGACTCCGGACGAGATCCTACTTGTTGTTCCTGGCGCGGCTCTCTTCGGCGCAGTGACCGGCGCAGTGGCGATCCTTGATCATATCGCAGCGGACGCCCTATGCCGATGGGAATCAAGCCACTCGGCGACGACGGGCCGCATATCTCCAACGACGTGTGTCAGGCCGACAGTACGCTCGAGAACTACGGCCTGCTCGCGCTGGGTATCTCCGTCGCGGTGGGATTCCTTCTACCTCGCTCGAGGCGTGAACGCTGTCGCCGCCCAGGCGATCACATGAGTCGACTGAGGACTTGTCTGTCTCACACGTGTCTCACAAGATATGAGCACAGAAACCGATGGGTCCCACAACGGCGACCGCATGGAAAAGATCGACGTCCGGGTGCCCGCCGACCTTCTCGAGCAGATCAACAAGGAATACGGCCGCCGCGGGTATGCGTCCCGATCCGAAGCGATCCGCGACGCCCTCCGCGACTGGCTGAACCCGAGTGTCGAGCTGTCCGACGACGTCCTCGAGGATCTCGCGACGAGTCGCGAGCAGCGCGACCGTGACGAGACCCGCTCGCTCGAGAGTGTGATGCACAAATACGGCGTCGACGGTGACGACAGTGATCCTGACAAGTAGTAGGGATCATGACCGACGTCGAGATTACGCCGCAAGCCGACGAGCACCTGGAAGGATTGGACACCGAACCACGCGAGCGGGTTCTCAAGAAGCTCGCCGAAGCCCAAGAGTGACCGACCACCGCCTCGAGCGCCTCCAAGGGTGGGCTACTCACCATCACTCATCGTATTCGGGATACTGTGGCGGTGCATCGCCCTGCTCGTCGACGACGACTGGCTCGCCGTCAAGCGACCCCTCACGGATTTCCTGCAGTTCGATGTGATGTTCCCAGCCGTCGCCGAAGTCGAACTCGTAGAATAGCGACTGCGATTGCTCGAGATCAAGGTCGTCGATGGTGGTTTTAGCGGCGTTGCCTTCGTCCGGTGGATTCTTTCGGAGGTTTCTGAATCGGTCTTTGGCCTCCTCGGGAACGTCGTCAGGGACAGCCTGTTCGATGAACTGATCGATGTCCTCGTCGTTCATCGAGGGCCAGCTCTGGTCGCCGCTGTACATCTGGGGATGGACATAGCTCCGAGTGGCGATGCCGTGTTCGTCGCGGGTACGAAACGCGTAGGCATGCGTGTCCCAGCGTTCGAACGCCTCGAAGATTCCCTCGTGAAATTCCGCCAAGGTATGTGCCCCATCGACTTCGATATCCCGCCAGACCTCGGATTCTGGCTCGAACTCCAGCGGCGGGTTCGGCAACAGCCACACACAGAATCGGTAGGTCGTCATGGCTGTTGCTTCTTTGTCTAGCCTTGTAGGTGTTCTTCGGAGGGGGACGGCAATCAGTCTATAGGCGGTCAAGGCATAGTACCACGGGTCACCTGACCCGTGGTGAATGCCGACAAATCACTATCTTTACAACGATTTACGGCAAGTGATTGATAATGCAAGACTCAGAACCAACCCATACGCTCTTATTTGGGTTAACCCTCCACGAAGGGCGGTCTGAGAACTTGCACGAAGGCTGTCTCGAAGCCCGGCGAGTCCGCAACGAAGTCAACCGCCTCGACGACGAGGGATGGGACTGGAACGACATCCACGACACTGTGGTTGATAACGCCACCCTCGTCAAGAACACGACTCAACTCCTCGTGCAAAAAGCATTCAAGGAGATTGAGACGTACCACGCCAACAAAGACGACGGTTGGAGCCGCCCCTTCCCATACATCCATGAACCGTATCCGATGCGAATGAACCACAATGAAGGATACGCCCTCACAGTAGATGATTCAGGAGACGTTCGGTTCCGGGTCAGTTGCAAGCCGTACAACTACGTCAAAGGCGTGCTTCGCGGCAATCCCGACCACCTCGAACGAGTCAAGAACGCTCTGACCTCTGAAGCGTGGCGAGTTGGAGTTGCCGAACTCGTTTACAAACACGACGAGTGGCAACTCCACATGACCGTCACACACAAACAACACACCGTTGGTGTTCCTGAAGAGGCCGATACGGTGGTTGGAGTGGACATCAACGAGGACTGTGTTGCGCTCGCCGCTATGAATCGGACGACAGGTGACGTACTCGACTCCGTGGTCATCGAGTACCCCGACATCAAACGCGTTCGCCACGAGTACTTCACGAAACGCAAGCGGATGCAGAAAGTTGGGCAAACCGCCTTCGAGACTGTTGTTCGAACAGAAGAACGTGACTTCGTTCACGACCAACTCCACAAAGTATCGCGCGACGTAACGCGATGGGTTTCGCAATTCAACGACCCTGTTATTGTCTTTGAAGACCTCAAAGACATGCGCGAATCCATCAACTACGGCACGCGCATGAACCGTCGCTTACACAGCCTCCCGTTCGCTGCCCTTCGGGACATGGTGACGTACAAAGCCACGTGGAATGGGGTTCCTTCAGACGACGTGAAGCCAGAGTACACTTCCCAACGATGTCCACGAACGGATTGTTTGCACAAAGGACGAGCCAACCGCCACAGGAAGCGGTTCAAGTGCAAGAAGTGCGGATTCCAAGACCACGCTGACCGGAAAGCGGCAGTTTGTGTGGCCCAAGAGTGGTTCACCAAGCAGAATGAGAATGTGCCGTCTCTCGAAACCCTTCCCCGCGTGAAGAAGGTGAGACGGACGGCATCGGGCCTGTGTGAAGAAGCCGACTCTCACGGACCAATATTTGGTTCGGGTGTTCACCGACACGGAACGTCGGCGCAAGGTGAGAGCCAAGTGCGAGAGGAATTAAAGACTGTTGCCCCGACGTGAGGGTAGACACAGACGCCACGGGTCACCCGACCCGTGGTACTTCACTTCAAGATGTGGCCGCTTCACTGGTCATTCCGGCGAATTACTTGGTCGGAGATTGAGCGATACGAACCCAGGCAGTACAGGCCACTTCGCGAGTTCGGCGGATGGGGAATTCGCTGGGCGCCCGGGAAGCTCGCATACAATGTTAGTGGCAACCGAGGCGTCTGGATCGAACGAGCAAACGGGCGCGCAGTTCTGATCGGATCGCAACGCCCCGAGGACTTCGTCAGGGCAATCGAGGAAGTCTCCGAAAGCTGAGGGGTGTGTGGTCAAGGCATCTGTGGACAGCCGTCGTCTTCGGACACTCCTTCCGAGACCGTATTCGGAAGTGACCGCCGAGGACCGCTCGAGAGATCCACCCATCGCTAACCAACCACCAAACTAACCGCCTGCGTGATGTGTGGGTGTTGTGTGCTGAGAGAGTTAGGCTCTCTCGAGAGTGTGTTTTGCTCGGTGTCTATGGATGACCGTGGACACCAGCTGTCTCCGGGGACTGGTCTGGTTCGCTTGAGTTCGATATCTCGCCTGGGATCTCTGCATCGGCGGGGAGTACGAGCCGGCGTTCGGTGTACTCGAGACCGTTCTTTCGCTCGGTCCGTTTGCGAACTGCGACACGATGCTTCGAGAGGTCGAGGACGGCGTCGATCGTCCGGGAGACGAGCTTCTTTGCATACGTCTCGCTTGTTCCTGGCTCTTGTCTGCGGATCCAGTGTTTCAGGTCGCTCGCTTTGACGTACTCTTTGGTTCCCTTGCAACCGGACTCCCAGGGGTTGTCACCGATGCTCGAGTCGGTCCGTGCTTTCCACAGCTTTGCAGCCAACCGCGTTGGTAACGCATTCGCCGTCGAACGAAGCATTTCTTCGTCCATTCGGGCGAGTTGCTGGATTGGCAGCAGGTCACCGTGGGCAAGTGCGACGTTCCCACCGCGGTCGAGTGGATCGTCCGACTCAGGAAGTCGATAGTAGGTGTGGCCGTCGGCTTTGGTAATTCGCTCGAGGTGATCGCCGTCGACAGCGATCTCGTGATGATCGACGGTCTCAGTGTGGAGGTGAGCACCCTTCTCGAGTTCGCGGGCCTGGAGTTCTTCGATCCGCTGTTTGTTCACGCCCGAGCGCTTGCGTGCGGCATCTGTAAGTGCGTCGAGCCGAGTGGTCTCCTGTTCGCAGTCGTCGAGCTGGTCGTGAAGGCAGTCGTTCGTCTCCTGGAGAGTTGCTTTCTCAGTTTCGAGGCCCTCGAGTTTATCGTGGGTCTGTTCAAGATCGTCCTCGAGCGTGTCGACGCGCTCCGTGAGTTGTCTGTTTTGTTCTTGGAGGTGCTCGATCGCTTGGATGAGTGTATCGATGTCGACCTCACCGCATTCGGAGAGACTACGCATCGGTGTCGCCTCCGTTCAGATGGGGGTGAGCGTGGGATGGCGCGGTTTCGTTTCCGTCGGCACTGACGAACGAAAGTTCCTCGAGATACTCGATCCCGACCTCTCGCCACTGAGACTCGCAGAGTTCGAACTCGATGCGAGCCCACGCGTAATCGCCCTCGAGTTGGGGTTCGAAGACGAACTTTCGCATCGGACCATGGACGGGCGTCCACTGAAGCGTGAACCCGTCTCTCATCGGTCTACCTCCACCTGCTCGCAGATTTCGCAGTACGCGCGTTCGAGATCGCCGGGGGTGATTGGGTGCTCGAGTTCGAGTGTGATGGTGACTCGGCGTTCGTCGGTCATCGCCGATCACCCTCGTGCATCTCGGCGAAGATTTCCGTGACGTCGAGGTGAATTGGACGGTCTGTCCAGCCTCTGACCGAGTCGACATACGCGATCCATCTATCGCGGTCTTCGTCCTGCTCGAGCTCTTCGATATGATCTGCTTCGCCATGGACGCGAAACCAGTACACTCCCGCGTTGTCGGGGAGGAATCGCTCAGCGCGGGCTGGCGTCACGTAGACCGTGTTCGTGACCTCATCGACGTGATGGTGGTAGCCCTCGCCATCCTGCCCGAGGTAGCCGTAGTAGCTGCCCGATTGCTCGAGGACGATGTCGTCCTGCTGTCCATCCGAAATTGTTTCGTGCGTAGTAGTCGTAGTTGACATTGCCTTTAGCCTAAGGCACGGGTCCGGTGCTGGAACACCGGGCCACAGACATTCTGTAGCCAACCTGTGCCTCTACTCTACAGTGGTTCCGTTATTCGCTTATAGTTTACTATCGTCAATTACGAAACCCTGGACGATAGTAATGCTCTTGCCGCTGTGAAAACAACAATCATCTATGTCGATACGCAACCAGCAGTCAATGGGCCTCGACCGAAAGGAGATTGATGACAAGATCCTCGATGTCTTGACAGAAGGACGAAACGTACCGTCAAACATCGCCGATGAGTTAGATGTTACGCGGCAGTATGTTCAGCAGCGATTACAGTTACTCGAGGCTGCGGACTACGTCCAGAACATCGGTCGAGGTGTGTACGAACTCGTCGAAGATCCTCGAGAGGAAGAGACGCACGACGAGTAATGAGGATAAGTCTAGATAGTGTCGAGGTTAGTAAATACAGCGAATTCTAGTGATATTTGAGGGTTGCTTGCTTGACCTCCTCCTCACCGTGAACGACGTGGAATCCTACCATGAGATATCGGCCAGCCGCGGCCTTCGAGAGTTCAGCCCGCACTTCCAAGGGAACCGGCAGCATATCGGAGGAATCTCTTGGGTTCCTTCCTTCGGGAGGGCTGTGGCCCGGGCCGGTCAGCAGCGACAATCGGTAAGAGGTCCCGTAGCTGGCGACCCGGCCACGCTCGAACGGGGTTACGCGCCAGCCCGCGCTGGGACCGCCGGCGCTCGCCAGCGCGCCAGGGTCGGCTAGCGCCCAGTGACACCCATACAGGCATAGCGCAACGCGTTGAGGCAAGTGGCCCCGGCTCGAGCGCTACTGTTGTGAAGGGATTATCCGAAGCGCGTCCCGTATTCTTTCGAGTGTTAACTCAAATCGCTCAACGTCTCCCAATTCCAGTGCGTACTCAAGCTCGTCAAGGTCACAGGTAACTTGTCGTCGAAATTTCTCGAGTGCGGTTTCGAGCTGCTGCCGTCGTTCCTGTTCGAGGTGCCACTGCACTCTTGCGCGTTCAGCGGCTGATTTCGACGTTGCTGGGCAGGTTGCCCGATAGCGTGCGCTACCTCGGCTCGTTATGCAGTTCATCTGCTCGAGTTGCGGCACGATCGTCTGAATCTGTTCGTCTGACAAATCAAGATTGCGACACAGGAAGTGGAGTGAGTATTCCTGCTCTTTTAGCGTCCGAAGGATGGTGAGAGCATTGTCTCGACCGATTTCTTTGAACTGCTGTTCAACGGGTGCCCTCTCAAGATGACTGTGGCACGTCCCGCAGACGGTAACAAGATTGAGGTCGACGCGTGCATCCGCTTTGGGTAGATATTTTCCAGAAACGATGTGATGCGTCTCCATCACCAATGGGTGATACTCGTAGTTCCCGTTGTGATCGCCACAGCGTTGACAGACCTTGTTGTCTCGTTTCTTGATTTCCTTGGAGCGCTTTGTCCACTCGTATCCTCGCGTCGTCGGATCGTCGAACTCCACAGCACCGTTCTTGCGGGGTTGCTCAGCAGGCTCTAGCATCTCTGAAATTGCCCTCATAGTGCTGATCCCTCCACTGGCGGGCTAAGCGCTCGAGTTGCGAGTTCGGTTAAACAGAGTTGCTGGTTGCGTGGCGTGGGAAATGCGATCGTCCCAAGGCGACCACCAACAAGCACTTCCGTCGTGCCAAGCGTGGGTGAACTGATCTTGTCGGGTGCACAGTCATAGCAGTATACCCGTGGAACATCCCATTCTACGGAGTCGGCACACCGGCAGGGGTACGCGAACATAATATTTGTCTCATGTAGTACCATCCCACATCCGATACAAAGAGTGGTATTTGACCTGGATCCGACAGGGTGACCCTGCAGAACCTGTTTCGGCGTCGAGATAACGGATCGACCATTTTCATACGTTGAGCTTGTTTTGGCGAAAGAATGACGATGATTGTCAGCGGTCATTCTCACTACTCACCTCGCTAGACGACGGTTCAAAACACGCAACGCAGGATAGTCGATCACCAGTTAAACCGTCACACCAGTCGTGATCGCATTGTTTGTTGTCAGTACGTTTTAATAGGGCAGTAGTTGAATTCGTCATTGCTTCTCGTTCCTCAGAGAAGCACGGGCCGGTGTACCAGCACCGGGCCGCAGAGTTTCTGCAGCCATCGTGCTTCTCGTATAGGCCTACTTCTGCCATCTACTTAGTGTTTTGCTAAGCAAAATGCCCAGACATATTCTGTACCAATTTCTTAGCATAAGATGCAGTCTTATGTTCTGTGATGCACGAGACGCTAATAATGGTTAATCAGAACTACGAACCAAATGAACGAGAAGAAATTATTCTCGAACTATTTAAAGAAGGCAAAGAATCCGGTGAGCCGTGGGGACGCGCGAATCCCCAGTTCTTTCGTGAACGAACGGATCTCGAAAAGGGACAAGTTGAGTACGCTCTAAGAAATCTCACCACTGCAGGATGGATACAGCGATTAAATAAGGGAGGATTATACGAATTCGTTGAGGATCCACGTGATGAAAACTAAATTCGTCTAATCGGGTTCTTTTATGCCACTTCGGCCAAGTAGTCGTTGATCTCTTCGTTGATCGGTCGTCAGTCCGGACTCGAACCCCCATTCAGTGGGTCGTCTGAGGATATCAGCTCTTGTTGGAGGAACCTCGTATTGCCTCGAGAAAAAGACCCTCATGAGAAGTGATGTGTGAATTCGGAAGGCTGTGTTACAGTCCGTTGCGACAGAAAGACCTCGGTATCCAGTGGCAGTGAGTTGAGTAAGCGCAAGCATAGTCAGGAGATCAGATCGACTATCCTTGAGTACGCAGAACGAAAGGTCCATGTGCGATAACTGTTACACTCTTTCTGAATGACGGCCGACGACCTCGAGACGGTGCAGGAGTTTCTGGACGACCGATCCGACGGGGAGACTGTTCTTGAGGCCGTCCTTGCAGTCGACGCCGACCATGGAACTTGGACATTCGATGATGTTGATCTTGATTCGGGAACCTTCGGAGAACTTGTATCCCGCGGCATCGTCACGAAGGTTGATGGCGCATATCGGGTCGCGGACCCAGCAGTCGTTGAATCTGTATTGACGGGCAAAGAGCTCGATGAGCCCACGGACGATAATGATTTCGCGGCCGATTTCAATCGGTTCTGGAACGATGTCGATCTCCGCGCACTGGCAGGACTATTCGGAGCACTGCTGGTCGTCGCCGCAGCTAGAATGACGGCGTATCAGTCAGTCTTTCAGAACGGGTACGTCGTCTCGCCGGCGAACGACCCGTACTACTTCCGATACTGGATGGAGAACCTGCTCGAAAAGTCGTCAGGACCGACGGACTACGGGGTGCTGGTAGAGCCGTCAGCTGGTGTCGCTGCTCGGCGACCGCTCGCACATGCGACCAACTGGTTCGTCGCCGAGTTACTCGGCGGTGGCCAGGGTGCCGCAGACACGGTCGCAGCGCAGCTGCCTGTCGTCGCCTCCGTCGTCCTCGGCCTCGTAATTTACAAGCTCACCGTCCTGTTGACTCGAGATATCCGGGTCGGTGTTGCGTCCGTGCTCGTCTTCGCCGTGACGCCGATCCACGCAGTCTACACGGGCCTTGGATTCATCGATCACCAGCTTCACCAGTACTTCTGGCTTGGGATCACACTGTTGACGCTGGCATGGCTCGCTGTCGACCTTCAGCGGCGACTCGCGAGTAGTACAAGCCAGGATACAGCCGTTCAGGAGCACCTCCAGGAGCTAGTGACGTGGGCTGTCGCCGTTGCCTTCGGGCTCTCAGTCGCGGCTGGAACACATACCTGGGGCGGTTCTCCTCTGTTGCTGATCCCACTTGCGGGTTATGTCGGCTTGCGAGTCGCGCTAGACGTGCGAGCGCGGGTGTCGCCGGCGCGTGCGAACTTGCCGCTCCTTGTCGGGTTGGCTGTCGGAAGCATACTCTCGCTCATCCTTCACTACCGTTGGGGCTGGCATGCAACGTTCGTCGCAGCTACGCCGACACTGGTTCTGGGTGGAGCGACCGCCGTGACCGCTCTCGGCGAGGTGTGGTACCGTCTCAAGATCCGCTCTCGGGGATTGCTTGCACTCGAGGGAGGTGTCGCAGCCGGCGGTTTACTCGTATTTCGGGTTCTTCGACCTGCTGACTGGACCGAAGTGACTGCTCGTCTCGATGATCTGTTTCTCCGCAGCGGGGCGACCGAGACTCTCTCACTGTTTTCGACGGAATACGCCGTCTTTTTCGGACCGATGTATCAGCTTGGCATGGGATTTTACGTCGCGCTGATCGCGCTGGGCTGGGTCGTCTGGCTCGTCACCCGCCGATACAAACCGGGCTGGTTGCTCGTTGGCACCTACGCGACCTATCTGCTCATTCTGGCGGGAGTTCAAGTCCGGTTCGCTGGCCAGCTTGCGATTCCGCTCGCTGTACTCACCGGCCTCGGACTCGTCCAGCTGCTTGCAGTCGTCGATCTAGCACGAACGCCAGTTCCGTTTCAGGGGACAGCTTCATCGCTTAGGGATGACGCTCGAGATGGAGATACAGTCGCCACCGACGGTGGGCAGTCGCTCGAACCTTCGATTTCGATCCCGGACGGCCGAAAGATCGGTTACGTGGTCGGCATCGGTCTACTCATACTTGGGCTCAGTCTCATCTACGTACCCGGCCTGACAGCAGACGTGACTCATAGCGAGTCGCAGGTCGAGGCAGCGAGCGCTATCGACGATCACGCCGCAGCGGCGGACCGAACTTACCCCGAAAACTTCGTGCTGAGCGAGTGGGGTGACAACCGAATGTATAATTACCTTGTGAGCGGGGAGTCGAGAACCTACAGCTACGCCCAGAACAATTATATGGCCTTCCAGGCTTCCGATCCGGATAGCTGGTACGATCAGTTCGAGGGACGAGTCGGGTACGTCGTAACCGAAGTTGACGGCAAAGAACCGGCCGAAAAGACGCAGGTCCGATTACTCAAGGATCTAGATTCGGATGGAAATGACACTGATGGGCTTGCCCACTACCAAGCGATCTTGGTCGATGACGACGTTGCGGCGTTCGCAGTGGTCCCTGGTGCGACAATCCGTGCGTCTGGCGCGCCAGGTGAGACAGTAGTTGTCAGTACGAATGTCACCGTGGGAGATGAATCATTCATCTACGAACGTGGGATAACGATCGAAGAGACTGGACACGGCGAGGTGACAGTTCCGTACTCTGGGGAGTATTCGATCGACGACCGCCAGGTGGCAGTCAGCGAGGAGGACGTACTGAACGGGACCGTGGTCGAGCTCGAGCACTAAGACGTACAGTCTGATATTAGATTTTGAACATCGCGTTCTCGTTGGAACCTCCGTCAGGAATTCAGTACTAGAGGCTCGTACCAGTCCCGGTTCTTCTGGTACCAATCGATGAAGTTCGTGACACCCTCACGGATATCAACAGTTGGCTCGTAACCTAACAGTTCATTCGCCTTTGAGACATCGGCGTGGGTGTGCTCCGCGTCACCGGTCCTGGCCTCGTCGTACTCTATGTCGAGATCCCGAGCGAGTTCGTCGCGGACAACCGCCGCGAGCGTCTCGATGTCGATGTTGTCAGTGCTGCCAACGTTAAGAATCTCGCCGTCGGCGCTGTCGTCGCTTAAGAGTTGTTCGTTCACCCGGACGATATCGTCGATGTACGTGAAATCGCGGGTTTGCTCCCCGCTGCCGTAGATGACCGGCGGCTTCCCATTAATACAGCGAGAGACGAAGTTCGTGATCGCCATGTTCGGACGCATCCGCAGCCCGTAGACGGTGAAGTAGCGCAGCGAGACGGTCGGGAGGCCATAGATCTCGCTGTAGACGCGAGCGTACTGCTCGGCGGCGAGTTTCGAGACGCCGTAGGGACTGACCGGGTTCGTCGGATGGTCCTCATCGTAGGGAAGGTACTCCGGCTTGCCGTAGACCGAGGAGGAACTAGCGAGGACGACACGTTCGACATCGGAATTGCGCGCAGCATCGAGAATGTTCAGTGTGCCGTCAACGTTCACCTCATGTGGCTTACGTGGATTGTCAACACTGGTTCGGACACCGGCCTGTGCAGCTTGATGATAGACGATATCGGCGTTCGAAACGAGGCCTGTTACCGTCTCTCCGTCCGTTACACTGCCTTTAACGAGTTCGTAATTGCCATCGGTGCGGTCCGCCGTATTTCGTGCCGCTTGAATGTTCTTCTCTTTAATCCCGACATCGTAGTAGGGATCAAGGTTGTCAAAGACGGTAACCGAGTGTCCCTCACCCACAAACGTTTCAGCGAGGTGGCCGCCGATGAAACCCGCTCCGCCAGTAATGAGAATCTGCATACTCATCTGTTGCCAACGCGATAAAAAAGGATATCGACCTACGGAGGCGTGGTCCCCTATGCGAGATAGTACTCGGCTGTTTCCTGCAACCCGTCCTTGAACGACCATTTCGGTTCCCAGCCTAGCGAACGTACTTTCGACGTATCCAGCGAATACCGCTGGTCGTGGCCGGGACGATCCTCGACGAACTCGATTTGGCTCTCATCGCCGTTTGCAGCCGTGAGAATCTTCTCGGTTACTTCCAAGTTCGTCAACTCCTCACTGCTCCCGATATTGTATACCTCGCCGGCGTTGCCCTCATCGAGCACGGTCTCGACCGCGCGACAGTTATCTTCGACGTACAACCACTCTCGGACGTTCGACCCATCGCCGTAGACCGGTAGCGTTTCCCCTGCAGCTGCTCGCGTGAGAAACTTCGGAATGAGTTTTTCCCGGTGTTGCCGCGGTCCGTAGTTGTTCGAAGACCGTGTTACGACGACCGGCAATCCGTGAGTCGTATAATAACTGAGCGCCAGCAGATCCGCGCTTGCTTTCGTCGCCGAATAGGGGTTTCGCGGCGAAAGTGGATCGTCTTCGGAGAAGCTCCCCGTTTCGATCGTCCCGTAGACCTCGTCAGTCGAGATCTGAACGAATCGCTCGATATCGTGATCTAGTGCACCATCTAGCAATACCCGTGTTCCCTCGACGTTCGTTGCGACGAACGGTTCAGCGTCGTCGATTGACCGATCAACGTGAGATTCAGCTGCAAAATTGACTACGCTATCAACATCATCGAGTAGTTCACCTATCAACGCCTGATTGCAAATATCTCCTTCGACGAACTGATGGCGGTCATGATCAAGCACGCTGGAAAGATTATCCTTCGATCCCGCGTACGTGAGTGCGTCGACAGTTGTGACGGAGTGGTCGGTCTGATTGATCAGGTAATGGACGAAATTCGATCCGATGAAGCCTGCACCACCGGTTACGAGTACGTGCATGCTGGTGAGAATGTCTCGTCAATTATTTACAACTGTCCATCTCAGCACGCAGCATGCGAGTACTCATAACTGGCTCTGGCGGTCTTCTCGGCGGAAACGTCGTAAGTACCGCCATTGAACGCGGATGGGAAGTCGTAGGGACTTACCATTCAGCGGCACCAGAGTTTGATTGTCCACTCTATCAACTCGATGTTCGTTCGCGGAGTGACTGCAAGGCAGTGTTCGAGAACGTTCGCCCGGACGCGGTTATCAACTGTGCAGCCGTCACTGACGTCGACGGGTGTGAAACCAATCCAGAGCAAGCGAACGCCGTCAATGTTGAGGGCGCGAGAACGCTGGCACAATTAGCTCACGATTGGGATATTCAGTTCCTACATACATCGACGGACTACGTATTCGATGGTAACCGTGAGTCACCGTACCCAGAGGAGGCACCGACAAACCCGTTACAGACGTATGGAGAGTCGAAACTGGCGGGCGAAAAGGCAGTGCGGGACGTATACCGGTCCGCCGTGATCGCCCGTCTTTCGTTCGTCTATGGCCGTACGCAACCTGCGGGTGAACTGTCAGGGTTCCCAGCGTGGGTCCGCGAGACGGCCGCAACAGGAGAGTCAGTCCCGCTGTTTACCGACCAGTATATTACTCCGTCACAGGCAGAGACGACAGCACAAACGCTGCTCGAACTGCTCAATATCGGTGCCCAGGGGACATACAACGTAGCATGTCGATCCTATGTCACTCCCTACGAGTTTGGTGAGACACTCCTCGAGGAACTCGGCCGATCGGCCGATCTACTCGAGCCGAGTTCGCTCGAGGCAATCAACCGCGAGGCGTCACGCCCCGCGTACACCTGTCTGGATACCGCGAAAGTCGAGTCGCTGCTTGGTCGTCCTCAGCCGACGCTCACTGAGGACATCACCGCGCTATTTTAGAGTCGATACTGGTCGCGGTTTTCGAGAAAAAAGTCGCGGTCAAATTCAGGTAGGTCATCGAACCGAAGGACGGTTTCGCAGTCCCTCCCTGGACACTTCATGACGCGATTGTCCTCGAGTTCGTTGGCTGCGACGACGGTGCGACACTCCGGACACTCGTGAGTGATGATCTTCATAATTTGAGTTGTGAGTTCTCGCCAACGACCAGCCGACGCCCCTCGGGCAAGAGATCCTCTGCGCTCTCGATCGACGCGCCGCGGCCAATTAGGCTGTCGATGATCCGTCCGTTAGTTGTGATCGTTGCATCGCCGACGATGACGCTGTTTTCTAAGTGTGCGTTCTCAACGACGGTGTTCGGCCCAACTGACGAGTACGGTCCAACGTAGGTGTTCGCTTGAATCGTGGTGTTGGCTCCGATCGAGACGGGGCCACGAACGACAGCGCCGGCCTCGATGCTGGCTGACTCAGCGAGATCAACGCGTCCACTGACATCGGCGTCCTCGTCGACATTCCCGGCCAGCACAGCTAATTCGTCTTCAAGCACCAATCGATTGGCTTCCAGCACGTCTTGTGGCTTCCCAGTGTCTTTCCACCACCCCTCGACGATCTGGGAGTCGATTGCGGCACCGTCGTCGAGCATCATCTGGATGGCGTCCGTGATCTCGAGCTCGCCGCGCCACGACGGCTCGATGCGTTCGATCGCGTCGAACACGCGCGGAGAGAAGACGTAAATACCGATCAAAGCGCGATCCGACGGCGGATCGTCCGGTTTCTCGACAAGTTGCGTGACTGTGCCATCGTCATCGACGGCAGCGATGCCGAACTGCTGGGGGTTGTCGACGCGCTGGAGTGCGATGCCGGCGTCATACGCACCCTCACGGAAGCTGTCGACGACACCTTCGATACCCTGCTTGAGCATGTTGTCGCCCAGGTACACCACGAAATCGTCGTCGCCGACGAACGATTCGGCGCAGCCGACCGCGTGGGCTAAGCCGAGTGGACGGCCCTGCACGATGTACGTGATCTCGACGCCGAACTCGCTACCGTCACCGAGGAACTCCTGGATCTCGTCGCGGCCCTTGTTGCCGAGAATGATCCCAATCTCGGTGATCCCGGCCTCCTTGAGATCCTCGATCGCGTACTGGATGACCGGCTTGTTCGCAACGGGGACGAGCTGCTTCGGCCCAGTGTGGGTGATCGGCCGGAGTCGGGAACCGGTCCCGCCGGCGAGCAGAACGCCTTTCATCCATGCACCTCCGCATCCCAGTCGAGTGGAATCTCGTCTGTGTCATGGGGGAGGCGTTCCTCGTCAGGATCCTCGTAGTCGTAGAGGTTCGTCGGGAAGTTGATCAGCATCGCCTGTTCGTCGCCGACGATCTTGAACCCGTGCCAGCACGCGCCCGGGATCCGGACGACCTGCTGGTCGTGCTCGCCGATGACGAACGTGTTCAGCTCGCCCTGTGTTGGAGAGTCCTCACGGTCATCGTAGATGCCGACCCTGATGCGTCCCTTCGGACAGACGAAGTGGTCGATCTGCCCGCGGGTGTGACGGTGCCAGGCTCGGATTACCCCGGGGTAGCTCATGGAGTAGTAGGACATCGCCGGCTCCGGATCGAACTCCGGCCAGTCCTTGCGGAACATCTCGACGAGATGGCCGCGTTCGTCCGCGTTTACCTGTAGATCACGTACTTCGACGCCTTCGATCATCGGTACTGTTTTTGCTAAGCCTGTTTTTACCTCTGTTGATATCGATATCTGACATTTTATCGCGGTTAGGGGATAGTCAGTGTTTCCTAACTTACTAGAACATATAAAATTATAGGTGATTTCTAAATAGAGGACTAATTAAAAACAAAAGTGTATTATGTCCGGATTTCTAGCGACAAACCAACTACTCGAAAATGAACCTCTCCCGTTCAAGTGCCAAGCTATTTCTATCACAAATATTAAGTAAGTTTCTAGGGTTTGTTGGTCTTATTTTCTTTGCCCGAGAATTAGGCGCAAATCAGCTTGGGATCTTTTTCCTTTATCAGGCTCTGCTAGGAATATTAGCAATTCCAACTGATTTTGGTATCCGATTCAGTCTAGTGAAGCGTTTGAGCGAGAGCGGAACATCTTACGAATTCATTTCATCTGCAATTATACTTAAATCTATTCTCCTCTTCCCTATATGTGCCGCTATACTAATATTCCGGCAAGTTATTAACCAGTATTTGGGGGCTGAATTAGCGCTACTTTTAGTAGTTGGGCTCATATTGCAGGAATTTGCAAACCTGTCGATCTCCATACTTAAGGGGGAACTTCGCGTAGGTTTAACAGCGCTTCCAACGCTTTCTCAACACTTTATTTACGTAATCGTCGGTGCTATCCTTATCTTTATTTTCCAATTTGGTGTCTATTCTCTCGTATATGCTCAGTTGCTCGGTTTGTTCATAATGATGGTTCTGGCGTTGCACAGGAGTTCAGTGGAATTAAAACCCCCCTCATACGTACATTCTAAATCATTGATCAACTATTCAAAATATGCATTTATATCTTCTATCGGCGGGCTTTTATTCAATTGGTTTGATGTGATAGCTATCGGGTATTTCCTGACCCAAACTGATGTTGGTGCCTATGAAACGGCTTGGCGTGTGTCGGGCATCGTTATGTTGTTAAGTACAGCTATTGCAACTTCTATCTTTCCGCAAATTAGCAAATGGAATGAGGAGGGAGAGACTGCTCGTATCGAAGCTGTCTTTACAAAATCGATCATTCCCTCTTTAATGCTCATAATCCCCTCCTTCTTTGGGGTGTTGTTACTATCAAATGACATATTGACGTTTGTTTTTGGCCAGGAATACAATATTGCCTCGAAGGTATTAATTATATTAATGGTGAGTAAGATTTTCCAAGGAGTACATAAAATCGCTGGACAATCATTATTAGGTATCAACCAGCCTAATCTCGCCGCACGGTCTTCTGCGATCAGTCTTGTATTGAATCTCGTGCTGAACATCTTATTAGTTTGGAAAATAGGTATTGTTGGCGCAGCGATTGGGACAGTAGCTGCTACTCTGGTCAATAACATCTTACATGTTTATTATCTATCTAAATTCATAGCGATCGAAATGCCTTGGAAGAATATTAGGTGGTGTATTTTATCTTCTGTCATCATGTCTGTGGTCGTGTATGTATATAAAATATCGATTGGTGTCGAGTCCTTGATCTCCGTTTTCTCCGTAGTGATTGTTGGGGCAGTAGTTTACGGACTCATGTTACTGTCGTCTAAAGACCTACGCGAAAAGTCATTTAGTGTTCTCAGAGGTTCTATTTACTAATGATATAAAGGGATATCTTCCTCCCTATATCATTCTGCTTACGAATCTCCTTCTGCTGGATTTCGGCCACTATTTCATATGAGAGACTCCAATTTCTCAGCGACCAATTCAGATGGTGACTCCTCGTGGACGCGTGATTCCACGATTATCCTTCTTCCCGTGTGTTCCTGATGTATTCAATGATTGTGACTCATAAGCGTCTGGGCAGGAATGTCCTAACTACCAGGGGATGATGATCGAGGAACCGCACCCACTCACCAGAACGCCGTTAATAGCTGATGTCCTGATTCTGAGCAGGTATTCATTCATAAACTGTCTGGACATATACTTTAGCTCCTTGTCAGGAACTGACCGCTCTGCTAATTAATGGATCTTCTCGGTGTTTAATCAGCTAATCTCTGCGGCCACTTAAAGAGCGACCCTGCAAGAGTTTTGCGTAAGATGCGTAATGCCACATACCATCTTGCTGCTGGCCATGAACCGCCAGTAGTGTGAATACACTGCAGATCTGGGTACTGGTGTATTATCCGAAGTAGCGTAAGGTCATGTCGCACATCGCGCCAACCTCCATCGGAATAGTGCCACAAGTCTAATGGAAGTACCACCACTTTTTTCCCGGATTTTTTCATCCGGATCGAGTACTCCACCCCATATAGGTGCCAACCCTTACAAACAGATGTTGAAAACCTTTCTTCTTCGAATACTTTTTTTGGAACGATCAAGATTAGCTCATCGAGAGAATCAACTTCTTTAGGAGATTCAATATGTGTACCACGCTCCCACTTTTTCCTTTCTTGACCATGATGTATCAAATTCACGCCCTCAGATCGACAATTCCCTGTGCTGCGTACGCCAGCTGCGCCTGCAACACCTAGATTGTCAATCTCATCTAGGTATGATAGGGAATATGATAGGTATCTAGGTGTGAGCCTCACATCTTGGTGAATAAATACTAAGTATTTTCCACTCGCTTTGAATGCCCCTTCATTTAAGGCTTCTGAGGCTGATTCATATGTTGAATCTCGATTATCAATGTATATCTTTTCAAAATTCCTGCATGTTTGATTTTTCAACCCAGTATCTAGGAATTCATCGAGCGTCTCTCGGTCATTATAAACGCATATAATACTGAAGGCGGGGCGGTCATTCATGGAATCAGTTTCGATTAGTGAGCAATATAACCTCCACGGTTCAAGAAAGCGACTTGAGAAGGCTGCTGTAGAAAGATACTTTTACTCTTCGTAAAACATATTGTCTACGCATAGTAGTAGATAGTAGAATGAAAATTACGATCCTCACCCCTGATCTCTCCGATAATTCGCTTGGGCGATCCTATTTACTGGCTCAACTGCTAGAACCTCACTACGAAATCGAGATTGTGGGTCCCAAGACTCGCCAAAACATCTGGAAACCAGTTCGGGACGAGTATGAATACCAGTCTGTGGATATGAGATCCTCAATTTTAGATTTTCCCCTACATTATCAATCAATATCTAGAAAAATTTCTGGAGACGTAGTCTACGCAGTAAAGCCCCGTATGCTAAGTTACGGATATGGATTATTGAATTCAATAGAAAAAGATAAGCCGATAATTCTGGATATAGATGATTGGGAGTCTGGCTTCAAATCTGGAGATGGGATGAGAAAGTATTTGTCATATTTAAAGTCTATCCCAATGTTGGTTAATCTGAACTCTCTCGGATATATGAGAATGATGGAAAAGGCATCTGTCTGGGCAGACGAAATTACTGTTTCCAATTTTTTCTTGAAAGAAAAATTCGGAGGGACATATGTCCCTCATGTTAGAAATACGGACTTTTTCAATCCAGATAACTACGATAGCAAGAAGGCAAGGAATGAATTAGGTATTCCAGAGGATAAATTTATAGTCCTTTTCAGCGGAACTCCTCGTCCGCATAAAGGTGTTAGCGATTTGGTTGAAGCAGTACAATCGATAGAACGAGACGATATCTTACTTCTTATTGTCGGTGTCCACGAATCGAGATATGTTAGAAAACTAAAATCTATGTCCGATGACAGAGTGGTATTCTATTCTCAACAGCCGTTCACACAGCTACCAAAGTGGATTGCAGCTTCGGATCTGTTCGTTATCCCTCAAAAGCAGACATCAAGTACAAGAGGACAAATGCCAGCCAAGGTCTTCGACGCAATGTCAATGGGGAAACCCATAATTGCGACTGAGGTTTCTGATCTCCCTAGGGTTCTAGAAGATTGTGGAGTCATCGTGAGTCCTGATTCACCAGGCGAGCTGGCTAACAAGATTGAGGACTTAGCTAATGATCCTAATGAAAGGGATGAATTGGGATCAAAAGCCCGGGTCCAATGTGTTAGAAACTATAGCTATCAGAGATTTTCTCCTAAATTAGCGGCTCTAGTAGAAGAGGTTGCAGATCACTGAAAGAATTCTGTTTTATTAATTTTTCGAATGATTTTTTTCCTTAGGCTGTCAACCCCTTCGTTCCTAATGGTGTTTATTGCCCTGATAAATAGTTCAAATAGTAAATATAAGATATAGATGGCCACATAGAATACATGCGGGAGTGATCCTCTTTTTTTCCATTTTACCCGCAGCAGATATTCATATGTATTCTCAAACATCATACATTTTTTATGATTGGAGTACTCGAAATGCTTAGAGTTGGTTGAAGTATCTGCCGGTAAGCGATAATATTGTGGGTCACATTCCCAGAGTGAGTAGTCAAAACTTAGCTGATCGCGCTCCGGGCCTTCTTTGTACTCCTTCCACCAAGTTCTCATAGTCTCTACGACCTGTGGGTCTTGGTGATCTCGAATCAATATACGAGTTTCACTAAGGCCAAAATTTTGAGGGAAGCCGATTTCGCGGTATTTATCCATTTTTTGTTCCGTAATATCCGGCTCGATAAGCTTCTGGTCAACGCATACTTCTGCTTCCTCATAGATACAATCCCGGAGTGGATGCTGGGGAACAGCTAAATCAGCACCTTGCAAGACTTCGTCAGCAAGAGGAGCGATCTGATCACTAATAGCTATGTTGGCGTCAATCCAGATACTCCGCTCATATTCCGGTAGATATTTGTGAGGGAGCACTTTCACTTTCCCACTAGTTAGCTTTGGCGACAAATCATCAACAGATATCTCACGCACTTCCCACGGGGACGGTATTTTGCTTGGATTATCAGTGAAACAGATGTAGTCTATTCTATCCTCATTTACCAGGGGTGGGAGAACTACATCGTAATCTCCGAAAACAGCAGTATATACCGCAATGTGCTTTGATTCAGGCATTACTAACAACCATAATCCTTGTGAATATAAATTTGGGCTTTTGAAAGCTCTAATCTATCATTATCTATTCGACAGTAGTGGCTCTCAAAGGTAGTTCGAATCTCGTCAGACGGTTTCATAACCATTTCCGTACGGCGCTCCTTGATGACAAGAACCACCTCTCCCTTTTCCATAGAATCGACTATTTTATTAGTCATTACTTGCTGCCCTTCTCCATTGCGATAGTCTCCCCACTCTCGTGAGAAGTCTTGGACATTTTCACGGTCTGCTTGTATCGCATATAGCGGCTGAGCAGTGAAGACCAGATCATTTTCAGAAGTCTTCTTCTCAACAAGATCACCGACCGCTTGCACATTGCTAATGGATCCTCGATCTGAGTCATATGGTTGAACGGTACCTCCCATATTTGAAATCATGACCGGAGCTGCTAATACACCTACAACTGCGGACAAGGCTAATATGAACGCAATTCCATGAAACGCAAACCTCGAGGTGGCTTCTCTAAGTTGACCCACTGCGATCCCACTGATTATTGATAGGTATGGAAGTATCTCCTGAGAATATGTAATGAGCATTGGGTCATCTCTAAATATGTACATGGCAGATATGCCAACAGGAAGAATTATCAAGAAAGAACTATTTTCCTCCTGAAAGATATTCAAGTTTATATCTGGAAGGAACATTGTCACCAATATCGCTGTTATGAATAGAATCGATATCACACCCACTAACACCTCCCGTCCTTGATATCCCGTGAGCGGGTATGATGGAGTATATATGCCTTTTAGAAACTGTATCATTATCCCGGTTAGAGTCAGATAAGCCAGCACACTAGCGTGTTTATTAATATTAGATGATCTAATATAGGTAAATAAATAAACCATAAATATAAGGAATATTGGTAAAGATAAATATATAATTCCTAATATGAAGTCTTCCTGCATATCTGACTTGATAGACTGGTAAGAGAACTCTGGAGTGATGAGTAGGAGAGAAATGATTCCAATGGATGCCACCCCGATAATCACCTGATTTATTGGGCTGATCATATTGCTTGGAAACAACGAGTAGTATGTATCACTGGAATGTATATATGATGAAACAAGGATTGCGAGAACAGATATCAATATATAATATGGTACAAGGTTACTAGTCAGCGGTCCTGGTGATAACGGCATGAGACCAAACAAATGATATGTGGCTAGTTCAGCAGTAGCACTCAAATCACCCCTAGAAATAATTACGTAACCCCCCAGAATTGTAGTGAGCATGCTACTTGCAAGCACCACCACTGCGGGAATCTCTTTCAGTATATGCTCGTCTCTCTTGACGGTACGGTAGTATAAGAAATGAAGTCCAATTAACACAGCGTAGAAAATAGCAGATCGTCGGATCAGGTAACCAGATCCTAGAAGGATCCCAACTAGGAAGAGATAAATAAGTCGGACACGCTCTTCAGTGAATCTAGAAACATATATGTAAGAAACCATTATGGTTAGAAGAACTAGTGCAGGCTCGGTCTTTAGCCATAAACTCCAAAATAGGGGAAGTGGAGTTAACAGATAGAGTATAGTAGCGAATTCAGCCGGTTTTTGGCCAGATAGAAAGTCAACTATTTTGTAGACACCGAAGCCACTCATGGCGGAGATAGATATCATCGCCAACCTAGTCGTAACTATTGGGTCGATTTCAGTTAATAATATAGATGACAGTATCGCATGAAAGAACGGTGAACGGGAAGGGAAATCAGCGATCGGAATACCCCCTTCCAAAAAGCGCTGGGCGTCATAGAGATATAGTCCAGTATCGGCATTTACGGATGCTATATCAAATATAAGAAGTCTAGCGAGAATTCCAACAGCTATTATCAATATAATATTAGGAGGCCTTTTCCATTGTGCTGGTCTTGGAAAATCAAAGTTGAGACCAGTTCTGTTTCCCATTGGTCCACACCATCAGTGGCTACTATAAATAGGTTTTGGACTACCACGAAATAAAGATAATAAAACCTATTATAGGTACCACAACTTAGACAGTGAAGTGACCCGGAAGCAGATTTTGATGTTAAACTACGAGTACCCACCTCTTGGAGGTGGTGCAGCAAACGCTAATAAATATCTCCTAGATGAATTCGCAGATCAAGATGATATTGTAATTGATCTTGTGACCTCCTCTCAGGGAGAGTATCAAGAGAGGTCGATCGCGGAGAATATCACTCTGTATCGGCTCAATGTTAACAAAAATGCTATTCATTATTGGACTCAAGCAGAGATTCTCCGTTACAGCTGGAAAGCATATCAGAAATCCCGTGAGTTGATTAGGCACACGAACTACGACCTTGTTCATGCCTGGTTCGGCGTACCCTCGGGAATCATTGCAAACCTCCTCGGAATACCATACATTGTAGCCCTTCGTGGAAGTGATGTCCCGGGTTACAACGAGCGATTCTCGTGGCAATACGTTGTGTTGAAGCCGTTGATTCGAAAAGTGTGGCAGGACGCGGAGTCGGTGATTGCTAATTCGCAGGGACTCCGTGAGCTGGCGTTGGAAACTTCAGATGTACTGATTGATGTGATCCCCAATGGTGTTTCTGTCGACGAATTCAACCCGGAGTACCATAATAGAGACACGTTACATATACTGTGTGTCTCCCGATTGATCGAAAGGAAAGGAGTCGACGACTTGATCAAGGCTGTTGATGATCTCGACGTCAAGTTGACGATCGTAGGAGATGGAGAACAAGCAGAGGCATTGCAAGACCTTGCCGTGGATCTCGGCATTGAAGAACGTATAACTTTTACAGGCTACATTCCGCACGATGAAATCAACGAATACTATGAAACGGCAGACTTGTTTGTCCTACCATCGAAAAACGAAGGTATGAGCAACACTGTATTAGAAGCGATGGCTGCCGGTTTACCGATAATCACGACCAACACGGGCGGCACGGAAGAGTTGATTCATGGTAATGGAATGGTCGTGCCTCCAGAGGACCCGGATGCAATCTCAGAGGCAATCAGTAGATACGATAAGGAGTCGATTCGTGCTGCAGGCAATGAGTCCCGACAGATAGTAGAAAAAATGAGTTGGGGCAAAGTGGCAGATCGTTACAAGGCAAAATACAGGGAGATATAATGGGTCTAAAAGAAACTATCCAACAGAACATTAGCGATATGCAATCTGAACTGGGCCGGAAGTATTGGCAAACGTCTGCCTCCAGTCTGACTCTCCTCCCGGCTATTCAGACTGCTTTAGATCAACACGCGGAAGGAAAACTACTCGACGCCGGGGCAGGCGACCTACTTTATAAACCGGTAGTCGAAGAACACTGTACAGATTATGAAAGTCTGGATATCATTGACAATCCAGATCTGGACTATCAACAAGATATTCAGGATATGGATCTCGGGTCCGGTACATACGATACGGTGTTCTGCAGGAACGTGTTAGAGCACGTGCCGAACCCTGATGAAGCGATGGCGGAGATCCATCGAGTGTTGAAGTCCAACGGCACAGCCGTTGTGACGGTGCCCCACTTAGCGTATCTACACAACGAACCTCACGATTACAATCGGTACACCCCACACGGTATCCGAAGACTGGCCGAAGATGTTGGCTTTGAAGTTGTCCGAGTGGATCCTGTAGGTGGGTTATTTAGTTTTCTTGGTTACTCTTTAGCGACGTTCCTACTGGGCGCGACTTATCATCTTCCTGTGGCGTCAACGATAACTCTCAAGATAAATAATACTATGCAGAAATTATTAGTGTTAATAGACAAATTTACTGGCAATTCTGAGTATTTCCCATTGAATTGCCTTCTAGTTGCGAAGAAGAAACCCTGAAGTTTGGCAGCAGAAATTGGAAATGGCAAACTGACAGGAGCTTATTTTATTTCTAGAGGCGCTCTTGAATAGAGGATTGTTAGTCTGTTCTCAGCAGTTGCTGGAAGTCATAGAGGGCAAGGGTGACGCGACCGCGTCACCCGACGAACGATGTTCCCAATCAAGACGTTCGTCTCGGAGCGTCGGGCCGCGAACCTGCTGGCACAGGTCTGCTGGCGTAACGCCGTCTATTGCCCCCGCTGCTGTGCCGAATCTGTGATTCGGTACGGCAGCTATCGAGTGTTTCAGCGGTATCGCTGTAAGAATTGCGACCGCATGTTCAACGACCGGACCGGCACTGTCTTCGAACACTCGGCGGTGGCACTCAGAAAGTGGTTTCTCGCCGTCTACACCTACATCCGGTTCAACAATGGTATAGGTAACTGGAATACGAACGAGCAACACCTCCGTGAACTTCGGGACCGCGCCCGATGGTTGGCCGATATGTTCGAGTAATTCGGGATACAGTACATCCCAGAAGGGAAGAACTGGGTAGCAGATAAGTTGAGGGTGTCATAACTGTACTTCCGAGGTTTAGCTTCGACAGTTGGTTTTCGGTCACAGAACGCCTTAGATGAGGTATGATGAACAACGTGACACGCAGTCAGGCCGAAGGACTACAGTTTCTCAGTGGCTACCGTTCAGCATTCACGACTCGGATAGATGGATCGACATGGCCGAAAAACGAACGGACATGGCTGAACGCAGGCCGGTACTTCCGGGGCCTGCTGCGCCCCGGAAGTACCAACACCATCACCGACATCGCCAAGAAAATGCACACCGATCAGGAACGGCTCGAACGGTTTGTCCGTGAGAGTCCATGGGAACACGAACGCGTCGAGGCTGAGCTTCGGGAACGCGTTCCCGAAGCGATCCAAGGGCACGAAGCTGCACTGATCGTCGATGGTATGGGCATCCCGAAGACGGGAAAGGACAGTGTTGGCGTCGCTCGTCAGTGGTGTGGTGTGACTGGAAAACTTGACAACTGCCAGGTGACGGTCAACTGCACGCTCGCCAGACCCGGCGAGCGGCAGAATGCTGACCAACTTACCTGGCCACTGGGGATGCGATTGTTCCTGTCCCAAAAGTGGACTGGCGACGACGATGCAGACTACGAGAGCCAGCAAGAACGAGAACGCTACGCTCAGTGGCAGAAAAACACAGCTGTCCTCGCCGACATTAAACACCAGTCGAAGCCTGAGCTAGCCTTGGAACTCGTCGAACAGGCAGTCTCAACCGAGATCGATCACGGCTGTGTCGTTGCTGACAGATTCTTCGGCGAAGCCCGGAGTTTCCGTCTGAAACTCCGGGCGATTTCTGAGCCATATGTCTTGGAAGTGTCGCCGACGGAGTTCCGGACCGTTCCTGAGGACACCGACCTTATCCATCCAGACGCGCATCCCAATCGGAAGCACGCTGCTCATCCTGAAGACGTGACGTCGGAGATGCCAGCGGAAGTCGCCGAGGCACTCGGCGACGACGCTTGGACCGAGATTACGTGGAATGAAGGGACCAAAGAACCCCTCTCCAGTGAATTCTATCGAACACGAGTTCGAGAGGTAAAATGTCGGGATACAGGGTGGGTGAGCGATGAAACAGGCTGGTTGCTCCTGAAGAACGAGAAGAACGATGACGAGGACGAAGAAAACAGTGTACTCAGAGCATGGATATGCTGAGGCGTCGACGAGGCGTCACTGGAGGAATTAGTGTCTTGGGCACAACTCCGCTGGTGCGTAGAGCAGTTCCACAGAGATGTCAAGCAAAACCTCGGTGCTGACGAGTTCCAGGGGCGAACCTGGAAGGGCGTTCATCACCACCTCTAGTGATTCACAGAAGAGTTGGGTGTACTCTGAGTCGGTGACGTCATGGCTGGTAAAAAAAAGAGATCGTCCGTCACCTGAGTGAGGACGATCTCGACCGCTTGCTCACGCAGACAGATAATGAGAAGATGAGCAAGCGCCTCACCTTCATCAAGCGGCTGTACAAGGGTGCGACGCTCGAAGATGCAGCCGATGATGTCGGAATGTCCCAGTCAACCGGAAGTCGCTGGGCAGATCTTTGGAATGAAGGTGGTCTTGGTCAGTGATGCCGAACTTCGGGGGCGGCAGGCCCCCGAAGCTCGGCGATGGCCAACGAGAGCGCCTCGTCAAACTCCTTCGAGAAGGCGAACCGTGGAAAAAACAGGAGATACAGCACCTCCTGAACACTGAATTCGACATCGAGTATCATCCGAATTATCTTCCACGAATGCTGGCCGACCTCGGGCTCTCGTACGCAATTCCGCGGACAGAGCGGCCAGATCGACCAGACAACGCTGACAAGATCCTCGACGAACGCGCTGCAGACGCGTTCGACGAGGAGGGCCCTGAGAAGCCCCATAACAAACTCTCTAACGACGACAGTAGCGAAAACTGGGAGATTGATGACGATATTTGTACAGATGGAGGCACAGCAATCGGCTTCTTTGACATCTCTCACCCGCAACCATGGGACAATTCTCAGCGGCTCTATACCGTCAGCGAGCCGACGATCACCCGGCCGCTGGTGAAAATCGATACACCAGCGGCCGGGTTCTATGCGCTTACTGGCGAGAGTGTTCTCCAGTTCCCCGTGGATCAGACAAAAGAGCAGATCTGTGAGTGTTTTCGACGGATCCGCGAGCAGAATCCCGGCAAGCGGATTCTGCTCGTCTTGGATAATTTCTCCTCACACATATGTGAATACACGCGGAAACGCGCTCACGAACTTGGAATAGATCTCATCTTTCTTCCGGTCGGTTCTCCACACCTCAATCCGATCGAATCCGTCTGGAAGAGTCTCAAATAGGAGTCGTCACCACTCATCGTGGAGGGCGCGGATGAGTACCGCGCCCTCCTCGATGAGATCTTCACGAAACTGACCGAACGGTTGAGCTTTGCGAGCTCGTGGATCGAGAATCATCTCGGCGAGTATATCCAAAAGTTGCGTTAATCACTAGCGGTGGTGATGTTAGCCCATGCGTTCGTGGTACGGCGGCGGCTTGAGACCGGTACAAATCACTCTGATTTCTCATCATTCGAAGAAGTAATCGGCCAGATCGTTCGAGAATCAGCGATTCAGGGGCTGATGGAGGACAAGGGGTGTGATCGAGACCGAGCAGAGGAGTTAGCAGAGTATATGCTTCAGAGCTACTCCCCGTGGTAGCTACCTCCTCGACGAGAGCGCCTGCCGCTGTAGCGGCAGCGCTCTCTTGGTTCTTCTCTACCACCAGAATTCCAGGCAAGTACACGCATGTGCGCGACCACATCTCTGAGTTGTTCTTAGAGTGCCACTCCCAGTCACTACTGATTCCGCCGTTCTTTTTCTCAACCAGCTCAACCTGTAGAACCTGGTCGCTAACCGTTAACTGTAGCGTTAAACCTCGGAAGTACAGATAGAAGTCTTCTCACACCGATATCACGGTGCTTCCTGGATTGTCTCCACGTTCATAGTTGGTGATCGCAACGACGAGACGGAGACATAGAGCAAGAAACACCTGCGCTCGTGCATGGACGCGGCCTCGGGCTCGGACGTGCCCGAGGCCGCAGTCCTTGACTGCATTGTTGGTTCGTTCGACTCCTGTGCGGCGGTTGTACGTCTCGTCTAACGTCGACTGCTTCAGCTGAACGTCCTTACTGTGCTCGGTGATGCGGTCTTCGACCCTGTACTCGATGTCTTTCGGGTCGTCAGTGTTTCGTGCGTTGTACGGAGCGACTGGCACGACCCCTGCGGCCAGCAGGTGGTCGTGCCAGTCAAGCGTGTCGTAGGCACTATCACCGACCATCCAGATCGGCTGTTCGACGGCGAGCGCGTCACGCGTGACGCGCATCGCCGTCTCTTCTGGTGCTTGTTTGCTCTCGGTGAATTCCGCGGCGATAGGGATCTTTTGTCCGGTTGAGACGATCGTACAGCCGTAGTAGTATTCTTCGGCGGTTGGATCGTAGCATTTCGACGCATCTTGATCGGCTGGCATCGTTCTCACCTCAGTCGAATCGATGCAGTAGGTCAAGTCGAGCAGGCCCCGGCGGGCGGCCTGCTCGACGAGGTGGTCGAAGATTTCGTCAACGACGTGTTCGAGATCGGTGAGAAAGCGATCGACCGCGTCTCTCGACGGCGGTCGATCGAAGCCACAACTGAGCCAGACAACTGTATTCTGAAGCTCTCGTTCAACGGGGAGGATGCCGTAGATGTCTTTGTAGTAGCAATGGAGGAAGCCACGCATCATCTCTGGTGGCTCATGATCTCGTGTTCGCCCCGTCTCCGCCGGGGCGAACACGTCGAACTCTTCGAGAAAATCGAAGGAGAGATGCTCAAACAACGCTAGCGTCTCTGTCTCCACGACATTGAAGAACGTCTCTACCGAAGAATGCTCTTGCAGGGTCGCTGGGCTCATCCACCACAGCGTTCACCCTGCTCTTTGGTGTGCCACTCGTTCTATGACACCCTCGATAAGTTGCTTATTCTTCGTGTTCTTGGAAATAACTGATCGTATTTTCAAGTCCTGATGATAGGTCGATCTCTGGGTACCAACCGATATCGTTATGAACCCGACTGAGATCTGGCTTTCGTCGGGTAGGGTCATCTTCCGGTAACGGTTCAAAAACGATACCTGAATTTGTCTCAATTAACTCCGTTATCTCCTCTGCGAGCTCCAAAATGGTCCGCTCATTTGCTCTGCCTATGTTATATACATCGTAGTTTGGATTGGAATGATTCATCACTGATATCAACCCATCTACTAGATCATCGACATAGCAGAAACTACGGGTTTGCTCCCCGTCACCGTATACTGTGAGATCTTCATCATTCAGCGCCTGGTTTATAAACGTAGGAATAACTCGCCCATCATCTGGTCGCATCCGTGGGCCGTATGTGTTGAAAATTCGGACGGCTCTGGCATCAATATCGTATTTTCGTCGGTATGCGACTGCAAGGGTTTCTCCGAATCTTTTCGACTCATCGTAACACCCTCGAATACCTCGAATGTTCACATTCCCATTATATGTTTCAGGCTGTGGATGCACTTCCGGGTCCCCGTACACTTCACTCGTACTTGCAAAGA
Organism: Haloarchaeobius amylolyticus; assembly: GCF_042678045.1. Lineage (GTDB taxonomy): Archaea > Halobacteriota > Halobacteria > Halobacteriales > Natrialbaceae > Natrinema > Natrinema amylolyticus_A. Next base: position 102,104 of record NZ_JBHUDI010000003.1, on the reverse strand, counting down.
GAATTCTTGCACCACACGCACGAGCATGGTCAAGCAACTGACGAGTTCCTTGAGTATTTGCAAGCGCTATCTGGACAGGGTACTCTTGGAAATCAGCAGGGGATGCACGTGATGCCAGGTGATATATTCGGTCTATCTGAGGGAGTGAACTGGGGGTTCGAACATCCCGATCCATGAGATGAAATGAATCGTTGCCCTCGAAAGAGGTGATGTTATGTCGGCGACCACTGCTGAAATTATCGAGACAATACACTTCTTGGCCAGCAGAAAGGAGTTGTTCACACAGATGGCTTCCGAGAAAACCAGCACCTCCCGTTACAAGTACCTTATGCGACATCTTATAATATGGCTACCCCCCCTACGATGTAAACATTTTGTTAGTCCTCTGGCTATTAGTGCAAATACTACAGTAGTGTCACGTGTATAACCATTAGAAGTCGAACTGAGGTTCCAGCTTATTCACTTGCGGTGAGAACTTCGTCCAAACAAGACTCGACCTCGGCAGTATCGACCACAATGTCAATCTGGTTTTCCGGCATACATTTCAAACAATTATAATTATGTCCCATGAGATTGGAGAGATTATAATAGTGTTGCTGAATATTTTTCCCAAATAGTTCTATTACATCAATATTAATTCCATAAATTATGTTTACAATTCCAGCCCCATGAGGTGCCAGAACGGTGTCAGCTGTTGCAAATAACTGAATCTGATCTTTCAGACTCAGTTCTGACAGAACAACCTTTTCGAAACCGTATGCCGATAGCACGGAGAGAAGAGCGTCCTCATTAATAACTCGGCGCGCATCTGCGTCTTCTCGAGAAATATATATATTACGTGACTCAGAATCTGCTTCATCAATTTCGACATTGCTACGCATTTCGTTCCGAAGCCAGTGGCAGGCAACTATGTGCGGAAGCCCATTTGGGTTTCGAGGGTTCGATGTATATACAAATCTTTCAAATTTCTTGACCCCCCCCTTCCACGGATGACAAGTGTCTGTATCGATTCCAAGCAGTTCTAATGATTCTATAATGTACTGCGGGGGCCGTTCAGGTATGAGTATTGTCGGGTTCTTTCCTGTTTCGCGGCGGTACTGTCTCAGGTATTTTATACGGGGGAGAAATTCAATAATCCAATGATAGAATGATTGCGGGAACCCAACAAGTGAGAACACTGGTCCCGGTTCGACTGCATCAAAATCGCTATTTGACGGTTCGAGAATAGCAGACAATTGCGACTTACTGTTACGTCCGTTTTGTTTGAGTAATCGAATAATTGAGGTATATATTCTTTTATCACCCATCGCATCATACGGGTCCTCGATGAGGAACCGCCCGTCCTCAAGAGTCCTCAATGCGTCTGGCCCGATTAATACGACATCACGCAATTCAGAGACATACGTTGGTGAGAATTTTTCTGGGCCGGTTTTCCACCTTGTTTCGAAATTTGCTTGATCTGGTGGTTTAAGCGTGATTTCAGCTTCGTCATCATTTTGAGATAGCCAAGCGTGAGGAATATCAAACCTGAGTAGGTCGTCTGAATCAATAAAATCTTGTCGACTATGTGTGTTTCGAAGGTACGAATTGAAAATGACGGCGCCGGCAAACGGTGGAGCAGTTTTTAATACTTCTGTTATTCCTTCATTGAGGTAGACCTCCCATCCTTTCCGAAGGATCTGGTTCCACCGACCTGTTTTCGATTGTAGTTTTTGTTTAATCAACATTGGATTCATCTAGACATATACTCTTCTAATTTGTATCATTGTTATAATCGGCGTGTTTTATGTATTGTTCTGTGGAGTCGTTTTCAGCCTGGGCATCGACCGGTTTTGTTGACACTGATTAGCAAAAGATGCTTAGTTTTCAAACTATCGGAGAGCGCCCGATTGTCATAGGAATATATGAAGAGGTTGAACGAGTGATACCCCATATGGAATACACGCTATGTACCTCGGTTGATGACCGACGAAATAACACAGGTGTGGTGTGAAGTAACTACACTCTCGAACTCTGTCACTTCATACGCTCTTGAGTAGAAGACTGTTGGTCTGTTCTCAGCAGTTGCTGGAAGTCATAGAGGGCAAGGGTGACGCGACCGCGTCACCCGACGAACGATGTTCCCAATCAAGACGTTCGTCTCGGAGCGTCGGGCCGCGAACCTGCTGGCACAGGTCCGCTGGCGTAACGCCGTCTATTGCCCCCGCTGCTGTGCCGAATCTGTGATTCGGTACGGCAGCTATCGAGTGTTTCAGCGGTATCGCTGTAAGAATTGCAACCGCATGTTCAACGACCGGACCGGCACTGTCTTCGAACACTCGGCGGTGGCACTCAGAAAGTGGTTTCTCGCCGTCTACACCTACATCCGGTTCAACACGAGCCTCAGACAGTTAGACGTGGAGATCGACGTTTCCTACAAGGCGATCTACCGGCGCGTCCAGCGCTTCCTGCGAGCGCTGGATGCGCCTCGGCCACACCTCGAAGGTCCGGTCGAAATTGATGAACTGTACGTGAAAGCCGGGCTCAAGGGCTGCGAGCGCGACAATGAGTGATCAGCGAAACTATTGAACATGCAGTCCTGAGGAGCGTGGAATATGGCTACTCCGGCCCATGTTGTATGTCCATTGGTCTTTAGTTAGGCCCCAGCCCTCGATTGTGTAGCGGTAGCGAGCCTCTCTTGGAGTATCGGTCGTTGTTGGTGTATCTTCTGAGCGTCGTCGATCAACCGTTCCAGCAACGGTGGCGGAGAGTAGCCGAGGTGTTCACCGAGTTCGTGAAGGATGAGCTGGGCGTGCGACCGGAAGGTCGTCGCCCAGCGTTCTGGTGGAAACACGAGCTCATCATCTGCCTGCTCGGTGACCAGATCCAACAGATCACGGCTAACCAGCAGTGACAGCAACGCCGCGTACAGCAGTATCTCAACGACGTGCTTCTTGCTCGTGGAAAACTCGTCCAACGAGTACTGCGTCTTGAGTTCGCGGAACAACAACTCAACTTCCCATCTGCAGCGGTAGATCATCGCTAGGTCTGCCGGTAAGAACTCTTCTCGCGGGAGATTCGTGATATACAGATGGTAGTCGTCGGCGTCCGCAACAAGGACGCCGACGACGCGGAACGTCTTCGTGTCCCACGACTGCGTCCCTGCATACTCTCTGCGCTAGAATTCTGCCTCGACCTCAACATCGATATACTGCCGATAGAGCTCATCAACCACGTCGTGGACTTTCTCACCCACCAAGGGAATGGCGTCGCCACGCCATTCCCGTAATTCTCCGGTTATCACCGGGTTCACGTTTGATTTGAGCCGACTCACGAAGTAGCCGTCATTCTCGTCGATCAGTGCGAAACGGCGGTACTTGAAGTACGCTTGATCGAACAGTACCAACCGGTCTTTGAGCCACGGACCCGTGTCAAACTCCGTGCTGTCGTGTGCTTTTTCGTCAGTGACGCTGAACCGGTCGATCGTCTGATTAGTGACGTTGTGGAGCAGGTGGAGCCGCGCTCCACCCTGCTCCCCTTTCCGTGGTTCGTACGCATCAGCGAGAAACCGATGTAACCGCAGGATTGTCCCGTCAGCAACCATCACGGAATCGGTCAAAATCTGCATCGACTGTATCCGGGACAGCGACCTCGTCGAGTGCGACCTCGACGAGGTCGCGGAGATACTCCGCGAGCGAGGGCGTTAACCGGTTATAGAAACCGCCTGGAGAGATCGGCTCGTCAGCGGTGGCGTTGTAGCTTCGTCTGGAGCCAGCGAGTGTTCGGCTTTCGCCTGCGGCGAAGCCGAACACAAACGCCCAGACGAAGGCAGGGATCTGGAGCTTGCGGTCACGTTCGACCACGCCGAGTTCCTCGGCGTGCTCTTTGAGGAACTCAGAGGGAAACAATGTAGTGAGCCGACGCATAATCCGAGATGAGGAGGCGTCTTGGTGCACACTTGCCGCCTCCTCGTTCCTTCCGCAAACATACCTCTATAAGCCGCCGCTGTCACGCGATTCGTCTCCTAACTAAAGACGGATGGTTGTATGTCTAGGGCTGGCGGATCCTTATTTATATACTCCTGGGAGCTGTTTTTCCAGAACTGTTGTAATGTGCCGTCTCGATGAATAGTTCACTCCTTAATTTAATTGCCGTTACATACTTTCCACACAAATACAATCCCTGTTGAATATCCATTATTATTCTAACCGTGCTCGGAGAGAACAGCATTCTCCCTCGTATCGGTTCTACGTCCGTCTTTTGCAGCCTCAAAGAGAAGTTTCAAAGGTTATACAGACCACTCTCCGTCGCGCTCGCGTGGCCTGTCCACACGCGGACGTGGAACGTACGCTGAGGACAAGCTCCTGTGTTCATTCTCGCGGATCATGGTAGTGGTGACCGGTATGTGATCCCGGCGAAAGCTGCGGATGAATCGACGATTCGACTCCTTCTGGCCGACCGCCAGCAGGAGCTGTTGACCGTCTATACTGATGGCTTTCGGGCATACGAATCACTCGACGAGGACGACGTATTCGCGGTCGAATGCGTCATCCACGGCGACGGTAAGTACTTTGACGGAGACGTGCATGTGAACACGTGCGAGAGCCACGCGTCGCTGACGCGACAGTGGCTCTCGCCGTATCGAGGCGTCTCCAAAGACAGACTCACACCGTATCTCAGAGCGTTCCAGCTCCGCCGCGAAGTCTTCCGAAAACCAGGGAAAGAAGCGCTAAAAGCCATCCTCGAAACAGCACTCTAACTCACCAACAATCTACGCCATAAGAGCGTTCCTAGAAATGTAGAGCACTACGGCCGGTGACTACTTTTCTGGGGCTTGGCAATAGCTCTTTATATATCCTAGATATGGTCTGGTGAAATTGTCCTCTGCAATGGTAGCGATGTTCTGAAATTCGAAATCTAAAATTTGATACTTAACTCTATTTATGGCAGCATCCGGTAATAAATGCGCGATGATTCCCCAACAAAGTGTTTTAAATTCCCCGGTAGCATTGAAATAACGAATTACGTTCCTTGGTATCCCTTTTGTCCACTTTTTGCTTAAATTATTATTGTCACTTCTAACTAGGTGCATACTTAACGCATCTTGTAGTACATATAAATTTCTATTTTCAGAACACAATATATATTTCATAAAGTACACATCTGTTTTATACCCAATAGATGAGTCGTAGTAGAAGCCTTCATTCCTGAACATTAGTGAGGTGTGTGGCACAACTTTTGAACACTTAGAATATTGACGAAATGCCACTTTATCTTCGTTTTCAAATAACTTGATAAGATTAGTACCACACCCGATATATTGTTCATTATTCTCGAGTGCTTCAACCTGTCGCTCTATCTTTTCTGGGTGCCAAATATCATCATGGTCCTGAATTGCGATGTATTCACCTTCACAGATTTCGATCAAGTGATTAAGGCCTCTGAAAGCTCCTTTATTTTCGTTTGAATAGAATACTTCAATTCGGTCGTCCTGATCTTCATACTCGCGGAGAATTGAACGTGTGCCATCTGTCGAATTATTGTCCAGAACTAAGATCTCCATATTACTATACGTCTGTTTAATTACAGATCTTAAGGTATTCTCCAGGAAATCTTCTGCATTATAACTGCAGATCGTAACTGAGACGAGAGGTGATCCCGACTTCGTCTCTTGGTTAGGCATACCTGCACTCTAGAATCCGGCGTTTAAACGTTTTCCGTAGGGTTCTGCAAACCGCGTTGTGCTTTAAGCGGCCAGTATTTGATCCTGTAGTCCGAACTGTACTGTCTTCTAATTTACTGTCTGCAACCGACCAAATGGCCGACGGCTGGAAAACTAACGATCCGAAAAATCCATATCTTCCGAAGGAGATTCCCTCTCGCAATGAATGTCCTATTTATTCTCGCTGGAGACGAAACACGGGCAAGTACCCGATTTCGAGTTCTCAACCTTCTCCCCGCTCTGGACGACGCCGAAATCAGCTATAAGACTCTCTCCGCGAAAAAATTCTCAAAACGCCTGCCTGGGCCCGACGAGCTCGGCTACGTACTCTTCATGGGCGAGCTGCTAGCTCGTGCTCCCCTCTACGATGTCATCTTCCTGCAGCGCGTTCCGTTGCCGTTCCACTATGTTGCGCTCTTGCAGAGGCTGTGCGATGACATCGTTTATGATTTCGACGATGCCGTGTACACGGCTCCGAAATGGGAAGACTGTGAGGATCAGTGGAAATCGCTGTTGGACCAAACGCTGCAGTGCAGTTCGCAGGTGATCGTCGGCAGTCCGACGCTCAAGAACTACGCTCGACAGCACTGTGATCGTGTCGTCTGCTTGCCGACACCGATTCCAACAGACAAGTATCCCGACAGGCAGCAGATATCGGAAACTGAGCCATCTGAGACGATCACGCTGGGTTGGATCGGCAACCCCCAGAACCTCCACTATCTCGCGTCCATCACTGAACCATTAGCGGCAATCTTGGAGCAGCACGATACCGAACTCCACGTGATAACGGCGGGCGACCTACCCGTTACTCCGCTCCGGGACCATCCGGACGTGACTTACCAGACCTGGACTCTCGAGGACGAACTCGATCTCCTCACAGAGGTCGACATCGGCATCCGACCGCTGTTTGACGACGAATGGACCCGCGGGAAAGGAGGGTACACGTCTGTTGTCCAGAAGATGGCGCTCGGCATTCCCGTCGTCGCCACGCCCGTCGGGATGATTACGGAGATCATCGAACACGGCCACTCGGGGTATCATGCGGACTCGCCCGAAGAGTGGACGCGCTACGTCTGCGAACTCATCGAAGACGAGCAGAAGCGGCGGGAGTTCGGCAAGAACGCCCACCAGGCCGTCGAAGATCAGGGATTCTGGACCGAACAACGAGCGGAAGAGTGGGTACAGTTGTTCGAGGACCTAGAACGCTCATGACCGTTACTGCCCCACGACGGATCGTCTTCGTCGCGCCGTTCGCCCTCGAGCCGCGAGGGACGGTCAGCGCCCGGATGATCCCGATCGCCCGGGAGTTGCAGGCGCGCGGCCACGACGTCACGATTGTCGTTCCGCCCTGGGATAACCTCGAATACTCGGAACGGCGAATGGAAGTCAACGGCGTCGAAGTGGTGAACCTCCGATTCGAGGGCGGCGGTCTCGAGCACGTACGAGTCGTCAGGCGACTCGTCAGCGCTGTGCGAGCGCTGGGCCCCGATCTGGTCCACGTATTCAAGCCCATCGCTCACGCGGGTATCGTCGCGGTGGTCCTCTCGCAGTTCCGGCGGCTTGGCGTCGACTGTCCCGTCGTCCTCGACAGCGACGACTGGGAGGGGGACGGCGGTCAAAACGAGCGCTCACGGCGATCGCGCCTCGAGGAACTCGTCATGCACTATCAAGAGCGGTTCGCTCCTCGAGTCGTCGACGCCGTGACGGTCGCCAGTAAGACCTTGGAGACACAGATGTGGGGTCTCGGTATTGATCCAGAGAGGGTGTTCTACGTGCCGAACGGCCAAGATCCCGACCGATTCGAACAAGTCGATACCACCCCGTCTAATCTCCGAACGGAGTACGGCATTGGAGATGGACCAATTGTCCTGTTGTATACGCGTTTTTTCGAGTACGAACTCGCTCGAGTCATCGAAGTGTTTCGGCAGGTCCGCAAGCGGATTCCGAACGTCCAGTTCGTCATCGTCGGCGAAGGCAGAGACGATGACGGCCAGGTGTTCGGTCAGCTCGCCGAAAGCGCTGGCATCGGCGAATCGGTCCATCTCACGGGGTGGGTAGAATTCGACGAATTACCAAGGGTCTTCGAGCTAGCAGATGTCGCGGTCTATCCGTTCGACGATACGCTCGTAAACCGAGCCAAATGCCCAGCGAAATTGACCGAGCTAATGCTCGCTGGACAGTGTATCGTCGCTGAGGACGTCGGTCAGGTGGGGGAGTACCTCGTAAACGGCCAGTCTGGGCTCCTCTCACCACCGGGCGATACAGAGGCCTTCGCAGACAATCTGATTCGGGCAGTACGCTCACCCGAACTACAGCAGCAACTGGGATCGAACGCTCGCAAACGAATTCTTGAGGGATTCGCGTGGGAGGAGATCACCACCGAGATAGAATCCGCATACGAATACTCGATGGGATAGCGAGAAGTCAGAGATGTTATTTGGATCGGAGAGTATCGGATGACCAATGAGTAGCGATGGAGTAGAACTCAAAAGAGATACTTCCGATCAGGTAGACTATGGCGGCTTATCAATAGTAATTCCTGTATATAACGAACAGGGAAATATCGAACCCCTCATAGACGAGATACTCAACGTCCTATCGGCGTCGGAACTGGAAGAGTACACCCCGTTCGAACTCGTGTTTGCTGATGACGGGAGTACCGATGGATCGCGCAGACAACTTCGCGAGCTCGCCGAACGACACGATACCGTTCGTGCTCTCTTTCTCAGTCGTAACTTCGGCCAGACGGCTGCACTGGCCGCCGGAATCGACGCGTCGACAGGAGATATAATCGTCACGATGGACGCGGATCGACAGAACGATCCCAATGATATTCCTCGCCTCCTCAAGAAGTATAAGGAAGGCTACGACTGTGTAAGTGGTCGACGAGTTAATCGTCAAGATCCGATAACGAAGCGTCTTCCATCAACTATCCAGACCTATCTCGCCAAACGGACCGGTCCAGATATTCACGACTTCGGCTGCACATTAAAAGTCTATAACGCGGACAGCCTGCGTGACATTGACCTCTATGGTGAGGGACATCGCTATATCCCCGCGAAACTCTACAATAAGGGATATAGAATCACAGAAACAGAAGTAAATCATCGTGAGCGTAAGTACGGTAGCTCGAAGTACGGTGCCAAGCGCTTGATGAAGGGATCACTCGATCTACTGTTTCACGCCTTTTGGAACCGGTTTTCGACGCGTCCACTACACCTGTACGGAAGCATTGGTACAGTGGTGTTCAGCGTTGGCGGCTTACTCGGCATACACATGTTGTTCACACGGCTCGTTCTTGGAAACGCTCTCGAACCGCACCTCCCTCGTCTATTGCTCGTTACCGCTCTTGTCCTGTTCGGGCTTCAGATATTCATTTTCGGTGTCCTCGCAGAAATACTGACCCGAATTTACTACCAGGACCAAGAGCCGTACCGGATCCAGACGATTATCGAATAGCGAGCCGTTCCAGCGCTGCTGTCGTTTTGCGGACCGTCTCTTCCCAGTCAAATTGTTCCTCGACACGTTCTCGACCGCGCATACCACAGTACTCACGCATGTGGTCGTCAGTAAGCAGTTCGATAACAGCATCTGCCAGGCCAACATCTTCATCGATCGGGACCGTCTTTCCGGTGTCCTCTACGATTTCTCTCAGTTGCGGCAGGTCGCTCGTAATGACTGGTGTCTCGGTCGCGAGCGCTTCGAGCACGGTCCTTGGTAAACCTTCCGATTCGCTCGGGAGGACAAGCACATCAGCACTTCGGTATACGGTCGGCATTTCATCGTACGGGACTGTGCCGAGAAAGTCGAGGGTGCCCGCTACATCAAGGTCGATTGCTAGGTCTTCGAGCTCTGGTCGTAACGGCCCGTCACCGCAGACGACCAATCGTGTATCGGGAACTGCCGACTGAATTGCGGGGAGTGCGTCGATTACGCGGTCCAGTCGTTTACCTTTAACGAGTCGACCGACAAAGAGAATCGTCGGCATTGTCTTGTCAATATTGTCCGCCGTCGGACCAGTCGGCGTAAAACGAGTCGTGTCGATCCCGTTCGCGATGACTTCGATCGAACTGGTGATCCCGCGAGCTCGAAGCCGGTCTCGATCAATAGTAGTGTAGCAGAACACGGTATCGGACGCTTGGAACGTCATCCGTCCAATCGTCCGGAGGTAGAGTTCGAACACGGCTCGAGGAGCGCTTTGGGAGTAGAGTCCGTGGTTAGTGATCGCCAGCGGTGTCTCGCCGACCAGACGGTTGATCGCTGCCGCCACCGTCGAGGCATACAGATGGGAATGAGCGTGGACGACGCCGTACTCGTCGCTGTTTCGAACGAAGTCGATCAGCGCCGGCGAGATAGCGTTTCCTAACGGCGACGCGATGGCAGGAAACCGTCTGATAGTGTATCCGTCCCGCTCCTCAGTAGCAGGCAATGACTGGTCGCTCATAACGGTCGCAACGGTGATATCGTGGCCCATAGCCGCTTGGTCTCGGCTCAGCGCGTGGACGTGATATGGCCCGCCTCCGACAACGTCCGGGTACAGTTTCTGTGCGATTCTGAGAATGCGCATTCCTATTGAATGAAATCAACGATGTCTTCGAATACCATTGCTATCTGTCGTACAACGATCGAGATATCTAGTCTGAACGATTGTCGTCTAATATACTCGAGGTCCGATCGGAGCTTCGCCTCTGGATCAGTGCTTCCTAGATCGCGTACCTGTGCCAGCCCCGTCAACCCTGGCTTGACGAACCAGCGCTTACGCCAAGCGTCGGTCTCGGCCTCCAGCAGCGTTTCCTCGTCGGTCCAGACTGGGCGCGGACCGACCACGCTCATCTTCCCGACGAAGATCAGCCACAGCTGGGGGAGCTCGTCGAGATGCGTCGACCGAAGTATCTGACCGACGCGCGTGATCCGATCGTTCTCGTCGTCGTCGATCGGCTCTGGTGACTCACCCTCGGGGTGCATCGTTCGAAACTTATAGACGGTGAGCGTACCGCCCAGCCCGGCAGTCCGACGCTGGCTGTACAACACCGGCCCGTCGCTGTCGAGCTTGATCGCCACTGCGATCACGGCGAACAGCGGTGCGAACGCGAGCAACCCTGCGAGCGCGAACGCGACATCGAACCCACGCTTCAACAGGTGATCCTGTAGATCGAGCGGTTCGACCTCAACGTCGACGAGCGTCCCGGTCGGCGCCCCTGATACGAGTACGTCGTCGGCGTAGTCGCGGTGTACTTTCGCGGCGACGCCGTGTTCGTAGCACGTGTCAAGTACCCCGAAGAGGTCACCGCGATTCGCCTCCTCGAACGCGAGGACGACCGTGTCGATGTCGTTGGCCAGCAGAACGTCCTCGAGTCGTGTGAGCCCACCGAATCGCTCGAGTTCGTGAATCTGCTCGCCACCGTCAGCGACGGGAAGTCTCTGTCGATGACTGTCGCGACGAGGAACGATGGTCGACGGACAGAGATATCCGACGTACGGAAGCGTCGTCTCGGCGGAGAGCTGTTTGATCTGCGCCGGATCGTTCCCCACGATCAGTGCTCGATCGGGCTCATCCGTCGGTCGTCGACTGACTGTGAGGAACCAGAGCGGGAGGAGCACGGCGAGGGTCCCAGTCAGGAGTACCAAGGTTGCCCGCGGGAGCCGATGCGACCAGTTGAAATAGCCGATTGTTGCGAGAGCTAAACTCGCCACGACTACGCGACGTTGGACGAGTACGATTGTATCGATGGGGCGTCGCGGTCGTGGTCGGTAGAGTGGGGCGAGTGCGATGCTACTGATCCCGACGCTGAGTAGAAGTATTCGCCCAAGCTCGTCGCCGGAAAGGACCGTTATCGGAAGCCGGTTAAAAAACGGTACGTAGGTGGTGAAGAGCCGTTGGGGGAATCGGTGATTCGCTATCAGAACTGCCAGTGCAGTAAGTCCGGCGACACCAGTTGCGCTCAGTATCCGATAGCGATTCCCCCGCTTCATCGTAATGTATCCGCGTAGTAAGCGATATATGAATCTTCTTGTCTTCCTGCTCCATCACTAATGCTGTAGGAATCGCTCGTCTGAAACTAATCAGAAGCGGCCTCGATGGCCAATTTGTCCTCTTCTCCTTGTAAGCGCCGTTCTGCTTCGTCGCGATCTTCTGGATACCCGACGTCGATGCGCCAGCCCTCGAGCCCGATCGCATCGATCGTCCGCCCCGACTGGATCAGCAGGTCGATTGCCTCGCTGATCTCGTACTCGCCGCGGTTCGATGGCTGCACCAACTGACAGGCGTGGAAGATCGCCGGCGTAAATGTATAAAACCCGGTCATCACGAGGTTCGATGGCGGATCCTCGGGTTTCTCGACGACGTCCGTGATCTCGCCGTATTTGTTGGTATCACAGACCCCATATCGCGATGCTTCTTCCCACGGCACCTCCTCGACGAGGAACGCCGCATCTGCGCGATCCTCCTGCTGGCGTCGGACGACGTCCTCGAGATTCGCGTTGAAAATGTTGTCCCCAAGGATGAGCATGAAGTCGTCGTCGACGTACTCTTCGACAGTCAACAGTGCGTGTGCGAGCCCCTTCTGTTCACGCTGGTGGGCATACGTGATCGGCACACCACGATATTCGTCGCCGTAGTGGTCGATAATCACCTCTTTGAGATAGCCGACGACGACAACGAACTCTTCCGCGCCGAGTTCGACGAGATTGTCGAAACAGTGCGTGAGGATCGGTTTTCCGTCGACTTCCACCATCCCTTTGGGCTTGTCTTCCGTCAGCGGCCGGAGTCGCGTCCCCTCCCCCGCAGCGAGTACGACTGCTTTCATTATATCTTACATGATAATGCCATCTATATGTGTTTTCTGGCCGAAGCACGGTTGGTTTCACGCTGGAAGAACCCACCTCAAGCGAGAGAAAGGGAGCGATCACAAGGATGATCTATGTGGCTACGCCTGAGTCAGGTAATGCATATTACTGTCATCGGGAGCGGCTACGTCGGGACGACGATCGCTGCCTGTTTCGCAGAGTTTGGCCACGAGGTGACCGCGATCGATATCGACGAAGATATCGTCGCGACGCTCAACAACGGACAGGCACCGATCACCGAACCCGGACTGGATGACCTTCTCGAGACCCACGCCGGCGATCGACTTACAGCGACGACCTCGTATGACGCTATCCCCGAGTCGGATGTGACCTTTCTGGCGATCGGCACACCATCAAACGACGACGGCAGCATCGATCTCGGTGCGTTAGAAGCAGCCGCCGAGGCGACCGGCGAGGCGCTCGCCACGAAATCGGAACGCCATCTCGTCGTGATCAAGAGTACGGTGACGCCGCCGAGTATCCCAGAGCAACTCGAACCGGCGATCCGCAATGGCGCCGACGACAATGACGCCGTCGAAGTAGGCATGAACCCCGAGTTCCTTCGAGAGGGAAGCGCAGTTGCTGATTTCCAAAACCCCGACAAGCTAGTCTTTGGCACGAACTCCGAGTGGGCATCGAACCGCCTCCACGAGGTATTCGAGCCGGTACTCGACGCCGAGACGCCGGTCGTCGAAACTGACCCCCAGACGGCCGCGATGATCAAGTACGCGAACAATGCGTTCCTCGCATCGAAGATCAGCCTGATCAATGACCTCGGAAACATCTGCAAGGAGTTCGGGCTTGATGCCTACGAGGTGATGGAGGCCATCGGCCTCGACGACCGGATCTCCGAACAGTTCCTCCGCAGCGGTGTCGGCTGGGGCGGCTCGTGCTTCCCAAAGGACGTGAACGCAATCATCGCAGCCGCGCGCGAGGAAAACTACGATCCCGCACTGCTCGAGGCTGCCGTCGAGATCAACGACCGGCAGCCCAGGCGAATGCTCGAGTTGCTCGCGCAGCACGTTTCCCTCGAGGGTACTCGCATCGCGGTCCTCGGCCTGTCGTTTAAACCACAGACGGACGACATCAGGAACTCGCGGGCGATCCCCATTATCGAACGTCTCCAAGAGCATGGTGCCGAGATCGTCGCGTACGATCCAGTTGCTGCCGACGAAATGGCCGACCGGTTCCCCGAGATTAACTATGCGTCAACGGCCGCAGCTGCCCTTCGTGATGCAGAGGGCGCACTCGTTGTCACTGACTGGGATGAGTTCCGCAACCTCGATACCGAATTCGACGAGATGGCGACGCCGGTCGTTATCGATGGTCGACAGTGTATCGAGCGCCGCGATGGAATCGTCTATGAAGGACTAACCTGGTGAATCGCCTCGGAACCCAGCCGTAAGGTGATCCACCGCCGCTCACCGGTGCTACAGCATCGCTTCAATATGTCCATTCGGCGGTGTTCAGATAAGGATTGAAAAGTGAGGCGGAGCGTTTTCCGAGTGCTCTATGCCCGAAAACGCTCGCCTCAACGGTTGTTTAGACGAGATCAACTTAGAGTTTGTCGAACGAGAAGCGACACCGCGATTGCTGATGAAGCTGAGTATTCAGCTCCATCTTGCTGGACTCTCTCTTTCGAATACTGTATCTGTTCTTGAGGTATTCGGTGTCGAACGTGCTCGATCAACCGTTCATAACTGGGTTCACAAGGCCGATCTACAGCCCGAAGAGGGGCAAAGTCCGGATCACGTTGCGGTTGACGAGACGGTGATCCGACTTAACGACGAGCAGTATTGGCTGTACGCTGCGGTCGACCCTGAGACGAACGAATTACTCCATACAAAGCTTGAACCGACGACAACGAAGGTTCTCGCTCATTCGTTTCTGACTGAACTCTCCGAGAAACACGACGTCGATGACGCCGTGTTTCTCGTCGATGGATCGCACTCGTTGCAAGCTGCGTGCCAGCGCCACGGCTTCGATTTCAGATACGAGAAACATGGAAATCGGAATGCTGTCGAACGTGTCTTCAGAGAGATAAAACGCAGAACCATCTGTTTCTCGAACTGTTTTAGCAACGCCGAAGCAGAAACCGCCGACGAATGGATCAGATCGTTTAGCTTTGCATGGAATCAGCTTATCTGAACACTACCGTCCATTCCATCAATATTCTTATATGCTGAATGGCTGTCTAATCAGCCGATATCATAGGTTTAGAAGGATTGAGACGAGGAGATCTATTCTGTCAATGGGAATTGATTTCTTCAACTTCATTGAGCAGTGTCGTTTAGCCAAACAAGCGTTGGAGAAGCGACCTGCTGTCCGTTACAGCTGACAAAGCTTTCCATAACTAGCACACGAAATACGAGTTCTACGCGCTTAGTGTCGAACCGCTCATCTCACAACGTGGATCGAAAGCGCTCACGAAGAGACATAACGCGCTCATCCGGGCAAAAGGCTACTCTCAGCGCTGGATGGCCGAGATATCCTATTCGAGTAGCACGAGCTACTGGACTACAAATAAAGAAATACCGCCGACAAAACGGCTCGTGTCTGTTAGTTCATCACGTTACTGGTACCTTCGTAGGTCCCAGTAATACTCACGTTTTCGTCGTTACATTCGATCGACGTTGTATTCCCAACGCCGGGGTTATCGAACGACGCCGTATTGCTGTTGCTATCACACGTGACCTCCGCGGAATCCAGGCGGTCGATACTCACGATCTGGACTTCTGAGTGAGTGTCGTTTTCCTGAGTAACATCGAACCCTGCCTGCGGATTTTGAGTCTGCCCTTGGCCCATGTCCAGCACGAACGCAGCAATCACAGCCGCAAGGATAACAGTTATCGCCACCATGAGTATGACCCCTATAACTGGTGATACCGCGCGTTCGTCGTCGTTTCCAACCAATTTCCGTTGAATCGATTTGCCATCTAACATGTATTCTCACGCATCGAAACCGGCGTGTGAGAAAACTTATCAGCGCCCACGACAAACTGGACACTGCGGAACAGGGGATTGAGGAGCCACCCACCGTCCCCGCTTTCTCGACGTGCCGTAACCGATGCTAATCCACAGACTCGAGGGCGACCATATATATTTACCTGATAGTCTTGTTCTGTGGAACCTCTAGCGGTTTCACATGTGATAACCAGCGTCTAATGGAACCACTACAACGACGGCTTGAAACACTTTTCGCGGCCGATTTCGCGGACTTGAGAAAACCACCATCGATATGACAGTTCGACCGACAACTCGCTCATCGATGAACGCGCGCTGGCGCGGACCTACAACACGCCCTCGTATACCGACCTCTTCGATGCCGTCACGGACTACGAACAGATCATGGCATACGCCTCGCGTCACCCTGAGAAGGGCTCGAGTGCAATCGCCTTGCGGCTCGAACTCCCGCGTGGGCGGATTCGGTCGTGGCTCGATGGGAGCGCTCCCGACGCGGTGCAAGCGATCGGTACGGCCCGCGAGTATGGGTGGATCGACGCCGACTACGGCGATCCAGAATTTCGCGCCCTGAACGCCCTCGTCGCCAACGTCTTTTCTGTGGGCTCGATCGAACAAACGTACTACCAGCCGACTTGCCGTACTGGGGGCACCGATCGGCCCGAAGGGCGACGCCGATCTCTCGCTGCCGGTCTATCTCGAGGGAGCACCCGACGTAACTCGTGAGACGTTCGTTTACGCCTACGCTCTTCAGAAGCAGATTGTTGGTCGGGTAGAGCTGTCGCTGTAGAAGCGTAGCGGGCAAGGGTGACGCGTTCGCGTCACCCGATATGTTCCCATTTGAAGTGCTAAACTCAGAGGCAAGCGCCGCGAACCTGCTCCAGCAGGTTCGCTGGCGCGATGGCCTTGAGTGCCCGCGCTGCCGGTTCGACTCAGTGATCAAACACGGCAGCTATCGAGAGTATCAGCGGTATCTCTGTAAGGATTGCGACCGCACGTTCAACGACAAGACCGGCACGATCTTCGCGCACGCGAAGATCGGCCTCGATACGCTCTTGTTCGCGTTCTACTCGTTTCTTCGGTTCAACACGAGTATCCACCAGTTAGCGGCGGAAACCGACGTTTCCTACCGGACGCTTCATCGGCGCGTCGAGCAGTTCGCGAGAACGCTCGACGCGCCAGTCATCTCTCTCGTTGGTCCGGTCGAGATTGATGAGTTCTATGTCTCTGCCGGGAAGAAAGGTCGCGGGCGCGACCAAGAGCCGCGCTCGCGTGGTCTCTCGAAACGTGGACGAGGAACGTATGACGAGGACAAGCCGCCAGTATTCACGCTCGTTGATCGTGGAAGCGATCAGCGATACATCGTCCCTGCGAAATCCGCAACCGAATCGACTGTGCGACTCCTCCTCGACACTCACGAGGAGGAGTCGCTAACCGTCTACACGGATGGATTTCGGGCCTATGATCCAATAGAAAACGATGAGAACTTCCACCGGGAAGCAGTGATTCACGGAGACGATGAATACGTAGATGGTGATGCACACGTCAACACCTGCGAGAGCCACGCGTCGCTGGCGCGACGGTGGCTCTCGCCGCATCGAGATATCTCAAAGGACAAACTGACAGTGTATCTCAGGCCGCTCCACCTCCGATGACAAATCCTTTAAACCGGGTCGAAAAGCCCTCAAACCAACAATGTGCTTCACAAGAGCGTTACGCCTATCTCGAGAATCGGGCGACCGAACACGACCGGAAGGCCACGTTGACGATTTGGAAGGATCGCAACCGCGACTATCTCGCCAATCTCGTTGCGTAGATCGATTCAGTCGCCGGGGGTGGGTTCGGCTCGGCGAGCGAGATCTCCGCGATGATATGATCGGGCACGTGATCTGGGACACTCTCGACCGTGCCAGTAGCAATAAAGCCGGGCGCAACGCAGTTGGCCGTCGAGCCGCCCTGGGCGAACTCGAGAGCGATCGTCAGGGTTAAGACGAACATGCCACTTTTCGCAGCGGCGTAATTGGCCTGCCCGAAGTTGCCCTGTTTGCCGACGACGCTCGAGATGCTGAGCAGCCGGCTCTCGTGGGCGTTCCAGATATTGTCGTAGAACACCAGAGTACTGCTGAACATCCCGCCGAGGTTGGCGTCCATCAATGATTTAGAGTCCGGAACTAAAGCAAAAAGAAACAGCTGTGTCAGTTCCCAATCAGGGACCGCTCACTGCCAAGCGATGTTGCCCACTGAATCGTATCGCCGCTCGAGACGGTCCCAGACGACGATCGTCGACGGCAACAGGAAGATCGACGTGAGATAGGCATAGAAGACGCCCAGCGCGAGCAAGAGGCCGAACTCCATGATCAGCGGGATCAGTGCGAGATACAACACGCCGAGCCCGCAGACGGTCGTCAGCATACTGCCGGTCAGGGCACCGCCGGTCCCGCGAACGGTCACCGAAAGGGCCTCGTGGACGTCTGCACCCGACTCGTACTCATCGACGAACCGATGCATGAAGTGGACGGTGTAGTCGACGCCGAGTCCGATCGAGACCGACAGAATCGGGGCATTAAACGGCGATAGCGGGATGTCGAACAGTCGCATCGAGCCTGCAAGCATCGCGACCGTCACGAGGACTGGGACCAGATTGATGACGCCGTAGATCATCCGGCCCTCGAGCCACCAGTAAGAAAGCATCAGAAAGACCGCAGTGAGGACGAAAGCGACAATCAAGCTCGTAATGGCCGACTCGCTGACCCGGTCGATGACGGCCTGATTGACCACTAGCTCGCCGGTCGCAGTTGCGTCCATGGACATATCGCCGGCGACTTCTCTGGCGGCGGCGGTCGCGTCGGATTGATCAGCGTCGGCGTCGACCTGATATACGATTCGCGTCGAACCCCGATCACTGGTAACGTACTGGGCTGCCTGATCGCCCTCGAGCAGTTTGTCGTAGACGAGATCAGCGTCGCGGTCAGGGAGTCCGTCGCCGTTCGCATCGGTTCGCTTGACCGTCGCTGCGAACTCGGGATCGGTCTCTTTGCGTTGCTCCATCACACTGACGACGCTGTCGGCGTCGGCGCGCCGATCGGTCTCGACGAACGCGTCGGGCGGGTCCGTGACCGCCCGGTCAACATCCCGGAATGCAGCAGCAGACCTAACATCGGGATCGTCGACATAGACGGTCACTGAACCGACGAACCCCTGATCGAAGTCCTCCTCGAGGTAGTCGAGGACCGTCATGAACGTGTACTCTCCGGGTGCGAACGGCTCGGGCAACCGCTCGTACTGGGCGATCCGATCCTCGTCCGGGAAGAACGCCTCCTGGGAGAACTCCGTATCGACGCCCGCGCCGTAGCCGGCAGCTGCCGTTCCAAAGACGAGTGCGGTCACGAGGACAACGGCCGGCGCAATTCGCGCGAGTCGCGTCCCGACCGGGAGAATACGACCAAGGATGGAGTCTTCGTTTCCGAGCGGGCTCGAGCCGAATTTGGGGAACCGCGTACCCTCTCGGAGTCGGTCCAAGCCGACCTTTCCGGCTGGGAGGAAGACGCCGAAGATGAGGAACGTGAATATGATGCCAACCGAGGCGACGATCCCGAAGTCACGGAGCTGCGACAGCGAACTCGTCAGGTTCGCGGCGAAGCCGATGACAGTCGTGAGGGTGACGATCAGGAACGCACCGGACATCTGGCCCGTCGTAATCCCCATTGCATCGCCGATAGCTGCGCCAGCAGCCCGTTCCTCGCGGTAACGGTTGATGATGTGGATCCCGAAGTCGATGCCGACGGCGAGCAACAGCGGGAACACCGTGACTAGCGAATCCGAGAAGGGGATCCCCGCGTGGCCCATGAACCCAAAGGTCCAGACCATCGTCATCAACAGCGAGACCAGACCGAGTCCGAGGTCGATCGGGTCGCGGTAGGCGACCAGCAGGAAGAACAGAATCAGAACGAGCGCTGCCGGGAAGACGACCATCGCGGTGTCGCCGAGCAACTGAAGCGTCTCCTCCTCGATGATCGCGTCGCCGAAGACTACGACGTTCTCGCCCGACTCGTAGCCGTCGATCTCGTTTGCCAACTCGACGGTTCGGGTCTGCAGTTCGGCCGTGTCGTCCGTGTCGGCGTTCGGGGGCACATCGTACGTGACCGCGATCTGGGCGACGTCAGCCGCGGCCGACTCGCGGGTAAAGTCCGTGCTCACCGGCAACCCGGCCGCCTCGTCGGCGTCTGCGATCGCCGCCTCGAGCTGACGTTGGGAAGCCCGCTCGATGACACGGTACTGTTCTTCGGGCGTCTCCGCGGTCGGGTCGAGCTGCTGTGCGGTGAGCGAAGCCGGGCTAGTCGTCGACGTGACTCGTAGCCCGTCCTCGTTTTCGGCCCGCTCTTGGAACTCGAGCATCCTGAGGAGATTCGGCTTCGAGAGCGTGTTCCGTTGATCCTCGAAGAACAGGTTCGCGGACGCACCGCCCGAACCACGGTCGTCGCGTTCGAAGTCGTCTTGCATGTCCTCGTAGGCCTCCTGTTCGTCCAGTCCGTCGGTGAACTGATCCGTCCCGGCCTGTTGCTCACCGCCCCCACCGATTCCGGCGACAAACAGCGCCGTCACTACCGCAAAAGTGAGGACTACCCGCCAGGGATGGGCAGTGATCGTCGCCTCGACTCGGTTGATAAGGGACCGATCATTTGAATCATCGCGTGCGTGACGCTGCTCGGGTTCGTTCATCCGTCAGCTTTGTCGAACCCAGAGTCCAACGCCGATCCCACTAACGGTGAGTGCACCCAGTAGTCCCACGATCAGTGACGGGAAGCCACCGCCGTCATCCTCGCTGGGTGTGACCTCGATGGGATGTTGATAAACGTCAGAGAGGACCGACTCGCCTCGCTCGGTGTCGTACTCGAAGTCGAGTTCCACCGGGTGGGTCTCGACGGTTGCGTCCTTGCCAGCTTCGATCTCAAAGCGGATCTCGGCTGACTCGCCGGGCTCGAGTTCGTCGACAAATGCCTCGCTGTCGGTCGCATCGAGGGGGCTGTCAGTGTAGAGTCGGGCGTCGATGTTCGACAGGGTCTTCGGACGCTCGTTGGTAATTTCGAAGACGACTTCGTTCGCCTCGCCCTGCTGAACGGTGACGTCGTCATCGGTGATCGAGAACTCGTCGCGCCGTTCGTCGACGACGACCCGCTCGGAGATCGGGCCGTCGGTCAGTGTCGTGTCGCCGCTACCGGTGTACTCGACGGTAAAGCGGAGCTGCCGCGCGCCCGGATCGCCCTGGCCGCTGACGTCGATCGGATAGTTGAAGTCGGCGGCTTCGCCGGGCTTCAGTTCCGGCAACGCATAGCGGGTGTCCTCGACGAACAGCGAGTCACTCATCGGCTCGACGACCAGGACCGCATCGTCGACGGGGCGGGGGCCGTCGTTGACGACCTCGCCCGAGACGTCGCCCTCGTAGCCGACTGAGAGCGTTTCATCGATGTTTTGCATCCTGAACGACTGTTCGTCTGTCAGTGAGAGCGAGGTTCTGACGGGGTCGGCGGTTCGGTCGATTCCGGACGCATCCTCGTAGGTGAACGCCACCTCGAGTGGCTTGTCCGCCGCGCTGGTCGATTCGGCGACCGCGGCCTCCACAGTCGTTGTCGTCGACTCGTTGGGTTCGAGGTCACCGATCACGTTCTCACTGGTCCCGCCATCGATCGTCACACCACCGGAGCCGGTGACGGATGCCCGCGTGTAATTTGCAGGCTCGCCGCCCGTGTTTCGAATCTCCATCGTCACGTCACCGCTCGAGCCGGGGGCGACATCGGTCGCGACGTTCGACACCTCAAAGCGGGGTTCTTCAGGGACCGTCACCCGCAGATCCAGGGTCTCGGTCTTCGTGAGTCGCTGCTGGGAACTCGAGGCGTCCGAAACGCGGTTCGTGTAGGAGTACTCGACGTCGACCTCGATCTCGTGAGTGCCGGACTCGACGTCCTCGGGGACCTCGATCGCGAGCGGAGCCGTCGCGATCGCGCCGTCCTGAATCGGGCCGACTGCCACTTCGCCACCTGCGGCCTCGAACGGACCGGCATCGGCGATCTCGGCGGTTACGCCACGGGCCGTGAGCACCCGTTCGGCCTGGGCACCGGTATGGAGATCGCCGTCGTTCTTGATGTCGACCTCGAGCGTCGTCTCGGTCCCGGGCGTCACCTCGGGATTGGAGTCGACGAGCTCGAGGTCCGGTTCGCCGCGGGTCAACTCGCCGCCGGTCTGTTGCTGTGCCAGCGCAGCCGTCGCGCCGAGTTGGGCGACCAACCCGACGACAGCGACGGCCGCGAGGAGGGCCGCGGTTCGGCGTCCGGTCACAGGGACCACCTGTCGGACGTTCCGGGGGCGGCTCGCGCACCGATCGTCAGTGTTGCCGCGTGCAGGATCGGCTCGGCGGAATGACTGTCGCTCATTATTCACTATCCGGGAGGCACGAGGGATAACCGTTTTGAATGAACGTTCAATCAAACCGGTTATGATGCCTGCTGGTGAGGTCCCGGTAATGAACGCAGCCGAGCCGTACGCCGTGGCGACCCACCGGACGAACCCGCCGGACAACGCGATCCGACGGCGGGGTGATCTGGCGTGACCATCGACGTGTTCGAAGAGCCGGCAGACACCCGCGAGGAGATCCTGGCCGCGACCTACCGAAGCCTGCGAGACCACGGGTACGCCGAGTTGACGATCAAGAAGATCGGGACGGAACTCGAGCGGAGCCCGTCGCTGATCTACCACCACTACGAGGACAAGGACGCGCTCGTACTGGCCTGTCTCGAGTACCTGCTCGAGTACTTCGAGGGCGAACTCAGCGATGGGAAAATCGACGACCCGCCCGCACGGCTCGAAGAGGTTCTCGAGTGGTGGCTCGCAACGGATGCCGACGACGAGTGGATGGGGTTCGTCACAGCGATGGTCGAGCTCCG
Source organism: Haloarchaeobius amylolyticus (assembly GCF_042678045.1). Lineage (GTDB taxonomy): Archaea > Halobacteriota > Halobacteria > Halobacteriales > Natrialbaceae > Natrinema > Natrinema amylolyticus_A. The sequence continues at coordinate 79,658 of NZ_JBHUDI010000003.1, read as the reverse complement.
GACCCAGGCGATCCGCGATCCGGCCTATCGGGAGCACTTCACCCGGAGCGATCGGGTCTTTGCGGACTCCATTGCGGCGGTGATCCGCGCGGGCATCGAGACCGGCGACTTCCAGGAGTGCGATCCCGAGGCCGTCGCGGCGACGATCCAGACGACCATCCTTGGGACTGTGTTGCGGCGCTCGAGCACCGATGGCGACGACTGGCTGGATGCGGTTCGCGACGAATTAGGGATGTATCTTCGGACGCGCGTGTACGACGAGAAGTAAGCGATCGCTCGGCGGACCAGTCTCCGTCGAAGACTATCAGATGCCGGCGACGAAGCTGGCCCGCTTTCTAGCCCCGAAATACAGTTTTACTGATGGTAATAGTTTCTTACTGAGCACCGATACCGACGTGGGCCCGTTTATCACCGGCCACGACCCCTCGCGCTGACACAGCGGTTCGGGGACGGCTCGAGCGAACCGCATCGCCGTCACGGACTCGGAGACCCCACTCGTGGAGTTGCGGGTGAGCGACGACCGAGGGCTGGCGATGGTCGGCGTTTTCGAGTCGAGACAATGGAACCCGGCCAGAGGACTCGGCTGAGCCGGTTGTATGGTGATCCGCCGTTCCGCAGGATGGGGCCGGCTCGAGGCGGTAAGAAAATATTTTCCGGACAGTCAAACGTGTGTACGAGTACCATATATTTCTCGAGAATGGCGACGCCGTCATGCGATTATTACTATTTTACTAAGTAATAGGAATCTGGTATGTTTCCAGAAAGCTTATTACTGGATGCTTAATATACATCGAACACCCCTACCCGGTGTGAGTCTCCAAAGCCGGCAGTCGTGCGCTGCGGTGTCGGCGACGACTCGCACTCCGAATCGTGCGCTAACCAACCGAAATACAATGCTAACACAACAATAAATGACAGACGACACAACCTATCGCGACAAGGGTCGTGCAGTGATCCTGGCCGCGCTTATGGTTCTCTCTGTTGTCGCCATGTCCACTGCGTTTGTGGGCGGGGCGGCCGCAGCTGAGAACGCAAGTTTCGAAAACGAAGACGGTAGTTCAACCGGCTTCTACGAAGGGGAAACCGTCACTATCACCGACCTCAATGATGGTGACTCCTACGAGATCCGGTACGCTGATGACTTCGATAGTGATGGCGACGCCGAGGGAGACCGGTTCGAAGACGAGTTCACTGCTAGCGGCAGTGAGTACGAACTCGACACCGACGGCTACGAAACCGGATACTACTACCTCGACGGTCCGAACAACGGTGACACTTCGGACGAAGAGCGATCCTTTGAACTCCGGACCATGGATTTCCGGACTCTGGAGTTCGATGAGGACGAAGTCGACGATGACGAAACCGTCGACCTCGAGATTAACACTAACCGAGACCCCTACGACCTGAACGTCAGTGCTGACGGTCTCGACGAGGACGATCTCGAGGACATCTTCGGAAGTCAGAACGGCGGCGACGCTGAAAACGACTTCGGCATCGAAAAGAACGACGAGGACGAAGAAGTCCTGACCCTTACCGGCGTCAGCGACGCAGAAGACCACGTCGCGAACTTCACCGACATCGACACTGGTGAGTACGAGTTCAACTTCGAGTCGACTGACACCTCCGCCGAATCCGACGCCTCGATCAACGTGACTGAGGGCGAGGACGGCACCCTCTCGTTCGCTGATGAAGCGATCGAGACACGAACGAACACGGCCGAGATTCCGGTCGAAATGGAGAACACCGACGAGGCCTACCTCCGCGTCGGTACGATGGATGACGCCAGCTACGACGTCTTCCTCCACGTCGAAGACGACGACGATAACGAGGACAGCACCGGCGTCGTCAACGTCGAGATGGACACTGTCGCCGCCGCTGACGACACTGATGGCGTCAAAAACGCCTTCTCGACCGCCGACGGTGACGACGATGTCACCCTCGTGGCAGTTGACACCGAGGGCGAAGGCACGGAACTCGAGGCTGGTGACTACCCACTTGCCCTCTCGACTGATATCGACACCGACCTTGTTGACGACGGTCCTGAAGTCGCCAATATCCAAGATACGGAGGACTACACGGACAGCTTCGAGGACGGTGAAGAAAGTACCTCGTACCTGACGCTCGAGAACCGTCAGCCGCTTGACGAGGACGCCACCACGGTGCACACCGCACCGAAGGGCGAGCTTAGTGATGTCACAGACAGCCTCGACGACGACGAAACCATCGCAGATGTCGTCTCCGAGGAGAACATCAGTGACGCCGACACCATCGCAGACGGCGATGGCATGCTCGTCAGTGTCGAAACTGACAGTCTCCACGCCTACTTCGAGGATGAAGATGGCAACACGCACAGCACGTTCGGCGACATCAGCGAGTTCCAAAACAAGAACACTGTCTCTCTCAACATCACTGGTGAGGAAAGCGGCCCGAACGCTGACCCGCCAGTCTGGACCACCAATGATGCTGAAGCAGACGATGATGGCGATGCCGACTACATCGGTGACGAAGTCGAGATTGTCGGCGCTAACCAGTCCGAAGGTGTGGTCCTCCTGAACATCCAGGAAGACGATATCAGCGGCATCGAAACTGACGAAAGCTACGATGTCGACTTCACCGTCGACTACGAATGGGACTACGCGAGCGAACAGGCTGACGAAGACGAGGAGAACGAAGTCGCTTCGGACTCCTTCGAGTTCGAGGTGCCTGAGTTCGAACTCGACGACAGCAACGAAGAGCTGCCCGCGTCGGCTGACGCAACCGTGACGGGCGAGACCAACCTCGCACCACACACGGAAGTCAGCGACCGCCTGCGCTCGGCCGGTAACTTCACCCAGTCCGAGACTGGCTACGTTACCGAGGACGGTACCTACTCGATCCAGCACGACCTCAGCGAGTACAGTGCTGGTATCGACTACGAACTCGAAGCCGAGGCCGGTGACAAAAGCGACGACCTCGAAGGAACCACCATCGAAGGTGACGAACTCCAGTCCTTCGACTACGACGTCTCCACCGCGCCCAAGGCACCCGAAGAGGGTGACGACGTGACCGGCACGGTCGACGTCGAGAACCCGAACGACGTTGAGTCCTCCGAGGACGTCGTCTTCACCTTCGACGGTGACGAAGTCTACAACGACACCGTCGAACTCGAAGGCGCTGCCTCCGACACCATCGTCGACGGCGAAACGCTGCTCGAGAACGCCTCCGCTGGCGACTACGAGTGGACGCTGACCGCTGACGGCGACGAAGTCGACTCCGGTACGCTGACCGTCGAAGAGCCTGAGAAGAAGGGCGACGACTCCGGCACGGACGACTCCGGCACGGACGACTCCACCGGCTCCGACGACTCCGGCACGGACGACTCCACCGGCTCCGACGACTCCGGCACGGACGACTCCACCGGCTCCGACGACGGCGGCGACGACAGCACGCCCGGCTTCGGTGTCGGTCTCGCTCTCGTCGCGCTGCTCGGCGCTGCCATGCTGGCCCTGCGCCGTCAGAACTAAGCTGTAGAACTACCGGCTTCCGCCGGCCTTCAATTTCCGCGGTTTTCTTTTATTGGGCATCACACTGGATAGCGACAGCAGTCGCTGAAGAGTACGGTGCAGACGCCTACGGGGTACTCGAAGCAGTTGGCCTCGATGATCGAATCTCCGAAGGTTTATCCGCTCCGGACTGAGCTGGGGCGGCTCCTGTTTCCCCAAGGACGTCAATACCCTGCGGGCCGGCGCACGCGAGCAGGGGTACAAGACGGAACTGCTCGATGCGACCGTCGCAGTCAACGACGAACAGCCACGACGGCTCATCAACTTACTCGAAAATCATGTCGCCCTCGAGGGAGCCCGCATCGCCGTCCTCGGTCTGTCGTTCCAAGCCCGGCACAGACGACATACGCAAATCTCGCGCGCTGGACGTGATCGGCTACCTCAAAGACCGCGACGCGGCTATCGTCGCCTACGATCCAGTTGCAATCGAAAACGTCCGGCCTGATTATCCCGACATCGAGTATGCCGAATCAACCAAAAACGCACCCGAGAACGCAGACGGTGCCGTCGTCGCGACCGATTGGCCCGAGTTCGACGGCCTCTCGTTCGAGAACATGGCCCACAAGGTGCTCGTCGACGGTCGCCGGCTTGACGTCAACAAAGAAACACTCGAGGTCTACGAGGGGCAGACTTGGTAGCGACACGACAAGGAGAGGCCGGTATAAAACCAGCACTGGTCGATCAGTAGCCTTTTGCGGTTCGGTGGGGGAGTAATGCCCAATGGAAGACGACGCGGTTCGCGCGGCCTCAAGCCCTCGCTCGAACGGTGGCGACGTCGTCGCCGTGACCGAGCAGACGCGCGAAATCTCGCCCGACGAGGTCTGCGTACTCATCCCGACGCTCGAGGAGGCGGCCACGATCGGCGACGTGATCGAGGGCTTCTACGAGCAGGGCTATACGAACGTCGTCGTCATCGACGGTGACTCCGAAGACGACACCCGCGAGATCGCCCGCGAACACGGCGCGGAGGTACTGGTCCAGTCGGGCAGCGGCAAGGGCCAGGCGGTTCGTGAGGCCCTCGAGTACGTAACAGTGCCCTACGTGTTGATGGTCGACGGCGATGGCACCTACGATCCAGCCGACGCCGACAAGATGATCGAGCCGCTCGCACGCGGGTACGACCACGTGATCGGGAACCGCTTCGCGGACATGGACGACGACGCGATGCGGGCGTTGAACGGCTTCGGCAATCGGATGATCAACCGCGCGTTCGGGTTCGTCCACGGGGCCAACTACCAGGACATCCTCTCGGGATATCGAGCCTTCACCGTCGACTCGTTCCGACGGCTCTCACTCGACTCGGACGGCTTTACGATAGAGACCGAACTCGCCGTCGAGTGTGTTAAACACGGGATCGACACGACAGTCGTCCCGATCAGTTATCGAGCGCGACCCGACGAATCCGAGACCAACCTGCACCCGGTCAAAGACGGCGGCACGATCCTGCTGGCGCTGTACTCGCTGGCCAAAACCAACAACCCCCTATTCTACTTCGGGAGCCTCGGTGTGAGCGGTATCGCCTCCGGTGCCCTCATTGCAATGTATGTCCTCTGGGAGTGGATTCAGTACACCCGGAGCCACGAGGTCTTGGCAGTGGTCTCGGCGGCCGCGATCATCCTCGGCGTCCAGTTACTCATGTTCGGCGTGCTCTCGGATATGCTCGTCACCCTCCACCGCGAGCAGCGCCGTCGATTGGAACGGATCGCTCGAGAAGAGCGCGACGAGTGACGCGACAATCAGCTGTCCATGATCGGACGGTTGCTGACTGAAGCTGGATAGCAGCGGAAAAGAGGCTCGAACGCCACCAAACCCACGATCAGAACGGCAACAGCGATCGGACCTGTCCGATGACGCCCCCCGAGCGGTTCCGTCGGTACTCCTCAAACGGTTCGTGGAGTGCGTTCAAGAGCTCCTGTCGGGAGTCGAAGCGGTCCGTCGGGACGTCCTCGAGTATCTCACCCAGCGCAACGTCGTTCCCGTGGACGTCGTAGGGGATACGCTCGTGACCGAGTTCGGCTCTGACGTCGTCTTTCGTGGCCGGAAAGGACAGGTCAGCGCCCTTGAGATGAGCGTCGACGGCCGCGATGCCGAACTCGATACTGTCGGGTTCCTCGTCGTCTCCGCTCGATGGTGGCCGGACTCCCATGCCTTACCTCTCGGTACGGAGCCGGATATAAAAATGTCTGTGGAGACGGTCGACGACAGTCACTGGACGGTACCTGTGGTCAACCATCACAGACGGTGGCCGCGAGCGGGTGATGCACACGCGCGATCGATACCGCTGCCGACACGCATTTGGGGCCCGCGACGGAGTATGGCGTATGACCGAATACACCACGGTGTCGATCCCGAAGGACCTCGCCGACCGCGTCGAGGAGACCATCGAGGGGACGAGCTTCCAGAGCACGAGCGATCTCGTCCGGTTCCTGCTGCGTAGCATCGTCATCCAGCACCAGAAGGAGGGCCAACTCACCGAGGCCGAGTTCGAAGAGATCACCGAACAGCTCCGCGGGCTGGGCTATCTCGAGTAAGCGACCGACTCGAGCGAGGCCCTGACCGGTATCCGACGGCGACCACTCAAGGGGAACAGCGCTTTTCGGCCTCGAGATCATACCTACACGTGGGGGCGAACCATGCCATACATTCCGGACTTCCCATCCGACAACGATGATGACGCTGGACGTGATCGGAACCCCGGCGGTATCATCGACCGGATCATCGGCGACGATGAAGTCCCCATTCCGACCGGGTGACTCACACGGCCGGCTTTTTTTGAGAACGCGCACCGCCGCTCAGCGCTGCGTCCGCGATTCCCGTCGCGTCGCATCAGTCCGTGAGCGACTGGTCCGGCGGCGCGGCGTCGACGATCTCGAGGGGCTGGCGCTCGCCGCTGCGATCGAACGCGGCGAACGACCGTTCGTCGGCCTGCCAAGGCGGGACGGCGACGAAGACGATCTCGGCAAGGTCGTCTCGCCGAGACACCTCGAGTTCGCCGACGGGGTGGGAGACGAACCGCCCCTGCGCCTGGCGAACGGGCGTCGAGAGGTCGACGCCGAAGACGGCGTTGACGGGGTTGCCGGGATCGGGCAGAAAGAAGTCGGTAAAGACCGGCGTCTCGGGATCGAGGCCGTCCGCACCCTCGAGTTCGTCGGCCACGGTAATTGAGACGCCCGTCGTCACGTCGTCAGGATCTGCGTCGCTGGCCAGATCCAGCAGAACATCGACGAGCGCACGGGTGACGTAGACCACAGGTCTGCTTTGGGTGGGAAGTAAGTAAAGTACCACGGGTCGGGTGACCCGTGGCGTTCGCGGTTGGCCAGCGTCCAGAAACGGACGATGGCTCCTACGATGCGTTAATTCCCCTCACGCTCACCGTAGGGCTTGCGTGGAACCAGTAGCACCCGAACACGTTCACCACAACGATTCGCGCCCGGTAATAGGGGTGCTATCACCGCCGACGCGAGTGTGGCTTATCTGGACGGAGTATTCCGCCCCGTCACCAGCACAAGGCTGGTGTCCGTGAGGGCTGGCCGCTTTACTCGGCCCGACACTGCCCATCTCACCACGTCTTACCATGTTTCAGTGCGTGGGTTTTGAGAGGCTGTTACCGTCGGTCCCTCCCTGATTCAACGACGTACCGTAAAATAAAACTGTAGATTGTGGCGGGAAGCATACGCGATTCACCCACGGGTCAGGTGACCCGTGGAACTCTCGCTGTACTCTTTTAGAAGTATCCTCCAGCGATTGGGCTGGCTTGCCATCACTGCTCAAATCGGCAGCATGTCCCAAGCCGTCTTAACGTACAGCCGGGGGGCCCGCTTGCGGGAACCGTCGAACGCGTCCTCGAGGGCGCGTCCAGCACCCTCTACCACACCGGCGCCGTGGCCGACGAGGACGCGCTCGGGCCTGATACCGCGAAACGCTCCCCGTGGTGGGTTCAGTCGCAACATCGGATGCACGCCGAGTTGCTCGTCACCGGCCAGGAAGTAGTCGACGGTCCCGACTGTTTCAGGAACGACGAGCGTTCCGTCGGACGGATTGTAGAGAGCGACTTCCTGCCAGAAGCGGCTGTCGACGACCGTGAGCGCACGGATGCCGGTATCCGAGAGTTCGTCACCAAAGCGGGCGACTGCGGCGTCGATGTCGTCGGTCACGCCGTCGAAGAACGCGGGGAGGTAGACGGGAACGCGATGCCGTTTCGCGATGGCGGCAGCGTCGCGTGTGTGCCGATCCAGCGTGACGACGACACCGGCCACGTCGCCGAACTCGGCGAACAGTTCGTCGATTCCCTCGGCGTCGACGGGATCGATCACCCAGACTTCACCGTCGACCACGAGGGCGTGGCTGGCGCGTTGCATGCGTTCGTCGGGATGGGCGATCCAGCCGACGCCGCCCTCGAAACGGTCGATCTCACGAAAGTCGGTCGCACGCTCGTCGGCGCGAAAGGCCATACCGCTGTCTAGGAACGCAGTGGTCATAAAGTCCCGACCGCAGGAAAGGTGCCGGCCGACAGCAACATCGTACCCGCCGACTTGACGCCGGAACCAGTCCGACCGATTCGACGGTTGGACGACAATCCTTTTTCTTTCCCGACACCTCGGTCGAGTCGTACCGAATGGCAGGGCTCGTTCCGGGATTCGTCACGATGGCCGTTGCACTGACGCTCGCCCAGCAACTCGAGCAAACGATCAGTTTCGGGATCTTCGTGCTCGGCGCGGCGCTGGCACTGCTCAGCGCGCTGGCGTGGCGACGCGAACGCGACCGGCGCATGGCCGTCGTCGCCGTCGGTTATCTCATGTTCGCGATCTACGGGTTCGTCGTCTTCCTCGAGTACTTCCTCCTCCCGTATCTCTCCGTGCGGACCGTCGAGTTGCTCGAGCACGGCGCGGCGGCACTCATCCTCGTGGGACTGCTCGCGTTCTTCGTCGCGTTGACTCGGGACTGACCATGACGGACTCCGACCCTGACGCGGACCCGGCGCTGGAACTGCGATCGCGGCGAACGATCTACCAGCACGTCCGTGACAATCCCGGGATCCACTTTCGGGCCCTCCTCGAGGCGCTCGAGTACGCCCAGGGAACGCTACAGTACCACCTCCGCCGGCTGGAGGCCCAGGGGTTGCTCGAGGAGTCGGACGACGGGAAGTACACACGATACTACCCGGCAGAGGAGTTCGACGAGGCCGATCAGGCCGTCATGAACGCGCTGCGACGCGAGTACGCCCGCCGGATCATCGCCCACCTGGCCGTCGAAGGAGCGCTGTCGACCGCCGAGTTGAGCGACCGCCTCGAGCGCTCGCCCTCGACGGTGTCGTGGCACCTCTCGAAACTCGAGGATGCGGATCTCGTGACCAAGGAGCGACAGGGTCGCAGCGTCGAATACGAGCTGCGCGATCCGGAGCGCGTGCAGTATCTCTACACGATCCACCGGCGAACGTTCACCGATCGAGTCGTCGACCGGCTGTTCGACCTGTGGGACAGCTACTAACTACTGCTTCGTCGTTGCGGGCGTCGACAGCCGTCCGCTAGCCACCAGCAGACGCAACAGCAGGACGTAGGCGAGGAACGCGATTGCCGGGCCGAAGACCGGACGGATCAGCCCCGCGACGTCGGTTCCGATGGCGACGGCGTGGATCGTCGCGAACGCGAAGCCGCCGTAGGCGAACGCGTGGACGACCTGTGGACCCCAGGGACGATCGAACCGCTGTGCATCGAGAAAGCCAAGCACTGCGACGACGAGTACCTGCAGCGCTCCGACGCCGACCACGACGCCGGCGAGCAGGTAGGTCGTCGAGTAGGCGGGCTGGGGGGCCGACCCGGTGACGATGAACCAGGTGTCGAGGACGCCGAGGACGCCGTGAAGGAGCGTCACGAGCATCGCGAACACCGACACTTCGATGTGGATTTTGCGGGCGAGCCGGTAGAGCGGGCCGAACGACCGGGCAGTGTAGAGAATCCCCGTCAGGACCGCGATATACAGTGCGGGATAGGCGACGAGCGCCGCGCCACGGTCGAGATACCAGATAATCTCCATCACGAGGCCCCCGTCGTCTCGACGACATCCGGACAACCGTCGCCGTCCTGAAAGCCGTTCGTCGTCTCCGGTCGCGTCGGGCACTGATCTGCGTTGTCACGAATCCCGTCGCCGTCGTAATCGTTCGGTGCCTGTCTCGTCGGCACCGTCGAGTCGACGAGGTCCGCCTGCTCGCGGTCGACCGCCTGCGCCTCGCGAACGTCCGCGATTCCCCATAGCACCGGTACCGTGGCGACGAGTAACACGACAGCGACGACCGTGATCGTCCCGCTATGCGACGTGCTCATCGAATCCCTCCGTCGTCCGAAAGACGCCGTCGTGAACCACGAACGCCTCGAGTTCCGGCCTCGCGGCTGCACGCTCGAGCGCGTCCGACAACGGCAGTGCAGCCAGCGTCGTCGCGAGCGCGTCGGCTTCCATACAGTCGCGCTGTGCGACCACAGTGACTGACTCGTGGCGTGCGCCGAGTCGCTCCGTCGTCGGATCGTAGACATGGTCGACGCCGTCGCGGGCCCGGCGATAGTTCCCAGAGGTGGCGACGTTCCAGTCGGTCTCGAGGATCTTGAGCGGACGCGAATCCCCGTAGGGACTCTCGATGGCGATCGGCCCGGTCGGCGGGGACATGTCGCCACCGCCGCTGACGAAGCCGCGCCGGCCCGGCCCCGCCGCCGCGGCGGTCGCGCGGTCGACGATGTACCCTTTCGCGAGCCCGTTTAAGTCGAGTTCCGTCTCGGTGACGACGCGGTCACCGTCGACGCGCACCGATCCGGTCTCGAACGTCGCCGACACCGTCTCTCGATCACCGCGGAGGTACGCCTTCAGGTCGTGTTCGACTGCCCCCTGCCGGATGTCGAAGACGCCGTCGGTGCGCTCGCCGTACTCGAGGCCGCGCCGAACCAGGCGAGCGACGTGTTCGTTCTCGACGCGTCCGGTCTGGTTGAGACGCGCGACCGCGCTGTCCGGATCGAACGCGTCGAGTTCGGTCTCGAGCGACAGCGCGGTTTCCCGGGCACGCTCGGCCGCGACATCGGCACGGTAGCCCGTCGTCCGAACCACGAAGTCGGTGTCACAGCACCGAAACTCCAGTCTGGCATCACCGAGTCGCGTGCGAGCGGCAGTGAGGGTGCCCGCCACGTCCATCGCTAGTCGTCCTCCTCTTCGTGTTCCTCGTATTCGTCTTCGTACTCGTCGTCCTCGTGTTCTTCGTACTCGTTGTCCTCGTGTTCACCGTCGCCTTGCGTCCCGACCGCCGGTGTGAAGTCTTCGTTCGGTGTCGGTGCATCGCTCGCGATAGGCGGGTTCTCGGTATCGGCCAGCGAGTCGACGCCGAGTCCGGGCGCCGCCAGCGAGAGCGCGACGACACTGGTCAACACCGCGCCGGCGAGCGTGAGCGAAACGAGTCTGTTCGTCGGAACTGGGATTCTCATGGGACAGGTGCAGATAGCTCACTGGCTTATCTATCATTTCGCGTCCATCGATCGAATGTTCGTCCAACCATCGAATCGTCTGGTTCGATCGCCGACTGCCGACGATTCTTTATTCCTCCTTCGAGTAGCCTGCGTCATGCTAACAGGGCTTGCCTGGCTGGCACTCGAGGTCAAATATCTCGAGCCAGCGCGGGCGTTCTACGAGGAGACGCTGGGACTGCCTATCCGTGAGCGCGGAGACGACGAACTCGTCGCCGCGGCCGGCGAGACCGATCTCGTGCTCCGCCGGCCAAGCGGGCTCCCTCGGGGTGGCCTGCACACCCACTATGCGTTCTCGATCCCCGAATCCGAGTACGACGACTGGTGGGATCGGCTCTCGGAGTCGTACGACCTCGAGGAGGCCCGGTTCGGCCCCGCGCGGTCGCTGTATCTGTACGATCCCGACGGCAACTGCGTTGAGCTCGGCCAACAGGACGTAGGCGGCCCTGGAATCGACGGGATCTTCGAGGTCGTCCTCGAGGTCGAGGACCTCGAGCGCGCGATGGCCTTCTACGAGGCCCTGGGGTTCGAGACCGTCGACGAAGGCGACGACCGAACGCGGGTACGACTCCACGGCCCGATGGCGCTGGAGCTCTGGGAGCCCCATCTGGGGATCGCCGACGCCCGCGGCGGCGTCCACGTCGATTTGGGATTCGAGACCGACGACCCGACCGCCGCACTCGCGGCCGTGCGCGATCGAATCGGTTCGCTCGAGCGGGAGACGGACGACGAGATCGTCGTTCGCGATCCGGACGGGCACTTCCTGACGTTCATCGGTCCGTGAACGTGCCCGTACCCCTATTATCCGCCCCGTGGAAGGACGGCAGACGGCGAGACACGAATGGTTCGATCGACAGTCGTGGCGGTGCGGGAACGGCTCACCCGGAATCACCTTCGAATCGGGTTCCTCGTGGTGCTGCTGGCGTGTGCTGCGGGAATCGCCTACGGGACGGGCGGTGAATCCGCGGCCGAGTACACGGACGCCCCGACCGATGCACCGGCGGCCGACAACTACACTGTCATCACGCAGTCGGGGCGGGTCGGTAATATCCTCGCGTACGCGCCCAACGGAAGCCTCGTCTATTCCAACGATACGCACACGAAGTACTACGACGTCGATCCCGTCGAAAACGAGTCGATGACCGTCGAGTACGCCGCGACGGACACGCTGTACGCCGAGAGTCCACGGTGTCAGGATCCCCCCTGTGCCCGCAACGTCATCGAACGAGCGAACCTCTCGACGGGTGAGGTGACCGAGGTCTACGCCCAGTACGTCCACCGGGAGACCGCCGGCGAGTGGCACGACGCCGACCGGATCGACGACCGACACATCGTCGTCGCCGATATCGCCGCCGATCAGGTGTTCATGGTCGACACCGAAACGGAGATGATCGAGTGGACCTGGGACGCCCAGAGTGACTTTCCCGTCACGGGCGGCGGTTCCTACCCCGGCAACTGGGTGCATCTCAACGACGTGGAAGTCCTCGAGGACGGGCGCGTAATGGCCAGTCTCCGGAATCAGGACCAGGTCGTCTTCATCAATCCCGAAACCGGACTAGCAGACGACTGGACGCTCGGGGCGGAAGACGAGTACTCGATCCTGAACGAACAACACAATCCGGATTACATCCCCGAGTCACGCGGCGGCCCCGCCGTCGTCGTCGCTGACTCCGAAAACGGCCGCGTCCAGGAATTCCAGCGCGAAAACGGAGATTGGAATCGGAGCTGGGTCTGGTCCGACGACCGGATGCAGTGGCCTCGTGACGCCGATCGGCTGCCCAACGGCAACACGCTCGTCACCGACACCGGGGGCGAGCGCGTCCTCGAGGTCAACCAGAGCGGCGACATCGTCTGGCAACTCGACGTGCCCCATCCCTACGACGCCGAACGACTCGAGACCGGCGACGAGAGCACCGGCGGGCAGAGCGCGGCGGCGCTCGGGCTCACATCGCAACGAAGCAGTTCCGACGACAATGACGGCCATCGGGATGTCGACCTCGACTTCTTCGATCCGATCGTCGATGGCGTCCGAACGCTCGCTCCGTCTCACGTCGTCACGTTCGTTATCCAGTCCAGTCCCCCGTGGGTGACTCCGTCCGACCTTGGCCCAATTATCGTCGGCCTCGCCACGGCACTGATCTGGGGAAGCACCGAACTCGGGTGGTTCCTTCGATCTCGTGGGATAGGGATCCGCCTACCCGTTTATCGGAAAGAGAAGTAGTTGACCGTTCTGCCATGCTTTTGGTTTCCGACTCGAGCACCGGCCGTAAGCGGGAAAAGAAACATCGGACGAACGGCGTTTGACTACCGGTGGAATGCAAGCACGGACTCGGCTGAGCCGCCTACCGCAGGCAAATCGAGGCTGGCGAGTAGCGATAGCTGTGTTCTGAGAGTGGTCTGAGCGACAGCCACAGCGGAAACAAGTGAGTGATTCGATATCTTCTCGACACTCGATAGCGTTCGAGTCATTCTTCGTCTCGTTTCGGTGCCCCTACCGAGTGAGACCTAGCTTTTGCTGCCGCCGCGATTGATTGAATGGGCAGCTAGCGACTATCAAGTAATTCTATTGAGCGAATGAGAGAATGACGAGAGCAGAAGATGGCCATCAAGCCCTGTAGAGGGGATCCTAACACACTTGGAATCAAAAAAAGGTTGATAAGGACTTCATCAAAGACAATCTCCGTAATGACTGATCGGATCCACAGTATCGATGCAATGCGAACCATTGCGATCGTGTTCGTCGTACTGGTACACACTGATCCGTTTCAGGGTGTTAATACATACGGAAATATGATAAATTTTGGAACGAAAACGGTCTCGCGGTTCGCTGTCCCCTTCTTTTTCATCGCATCGGGATACTTTTTTGCGCTCAAAACGGCCCACCGCGATCCCACCACGTACCTCGCCGAGCGAATTGTCAAACTCACATCCCTCTACCTCTTTGGACTCATGCTTGTCGTTCCGATGTTCTTCGGAGAAGACCTTGCTCAAGCAGAGTTTGCCGGGCAGTCACTTCGAGCTACAGCAGTCAGCAGCGTTGTTGAGTTCCTTGATCCAGTCGAACTCCTGTACTACGGTACGTCAGTTTCTGAGATCCTCTGGTTCCTTCCTGCTCTCCTCTTCTCGCTGTTTTTCGTTTATTTTGTCACGGTACTTGGAAGGCCGACCTACGTACTTCCAGTTGCGCTGTGTTTTCACCTCATAGGGCTTCTCGACGGGACCTACACGATGTTCGTCGACATCCCCTTCGAGACCCGAGACGCTCTATTCTTCGGATTCTTTTACACTAGTGTGGGATACACTATTCGCAAACGAAGTTGGACCCCATCGACAGACAAAGCCTGGCTCCTCCTCGGTTTCGTCGGCTTATTCATCGTGTTACAATTCGCGGAGTTCTACGTTCTGGGATACCCTCTTCGCGACGAGCCGTTCGGGTCGTACGTTTACGCCCCGAGTTACGGGATCTCCACAGCGCTACTAAGTGTCTCGCTGTTCCTGTTTCTTCTCTCACGGCCGACGCTTTTCACCGATACGCCGCTTCCCACGTTGGGCATTTACGCTGTCGGGATATACGTGACCCATCCAATGGTATTTGCACTCCTTCGAGCTTTCCGTGAGACACTGGAGTCAATGGGGTACGCTATTGATTCGTTGGTCGTCTGGCACCTCTCATTCACTCCCGCAACGATCCTCGGCGCACTCGCAGTCTATCTACTCGCTCACAAATTCCGAATAATCGAGATCGGTGGCAGTCATTTACCCGGCGAACCATGGCTTCGGTCTCGCAGATCGAAGTGACAGGAAGGAATCATATACCTCTTCACACGATGTTGATTACATCCACTTCTATGATGAATTGGTCGACAAGTACGTGGCACACAGTAAACCCAGCTGATTTTGTCAGTATCTCGTAGGTGTCGATCCACGGTGAAGTTTTTGTTGCCGCTGCGATTGGTTGAGTGGACAACTAGCGATTATTCACCCCCCGCGAGCGCATGTGCGATCTCGAGCAACTGG
Organism: Haloarchaeobius amylolyticus; assembly: GCF_042678045.1. Taxonomy (GTDB): domain Archaea; phylum Halobacteriota; class Halobacteria; order Halobacteriales; family Natrialbaceae; genus Natrinema; species Natrinema amylolyticus_A. The sequence goes on along the minus strand of NZ_JBHUDI010000003.1, from coordinate 64,600 downwards.
AGGGCTGCGGTGTCACCGATCCGGTAGTAGGTCCACTTGCCTTGGCGTCGCGTCTTGACAAGCCCAGCGTCTTTGAGCTCTCGTAGATGGCTCGCAACCGTCGACTGGGGCGCGTCGAGGACGACCTGTAACTCACATGCACACAGTTCGCCCTCTTTGAGGGCCTCGAGGATTCGGATCCGGTGTTCGTTCGCCAGCGCTTTGAACACGCCAAGCTGTGCGTCCACCTGTTCGTCGTCCGGTGCGAGTTCGAACAGCGACGTCAGTCGGTTTTCAGGGTCCTCGTAGAGTCGATCCAGCGTCTGCCGCGTCGATTCGGGTACTGAGTCACTCATCGTTGTTTATTACTCTCCATCGTCAGTCGATCCTGCGCCGGTCAGTGCAGCCACGATCTTGCCAAACAGCGAATTAGCCATACATATCGATAAAGGTCGTTTTAACACTAAAGGTTTCGATCAGAGAGAGGTATATGGGCTGAATGTTGCTCATTCCAGTGTTGAACGTTGTCTTTTCAATTCAGGGATTCCCGATACGATACGGCGATCTCGGAACGTACTACCGGATGCAATATCGGATGAATCGTTCTCTTCTACTGGAAAGAGTCACTGTGCGGTCAATTCCGGTGCCGACATCGCGCTGGACGCTGCCGTCATCAAGCACTGTATCCCCGCTACTGCGCTACTCGGTCGCTTCGCTCCCTGCGTTGCTCCTTGAGGACGGGGCATTAGCGCCTGATTTCAGGTAAACAGCCGACTGCGAATCTAGAGTAGGAGATTGAAGAGCAATCCAATGGTCAAGATACCTGCCGCTAGTGTGGTCGCATATGCCGCGATCAGTTCCTTCTTCATCACTTTATTCAGGATCATGAACTGCGGGAACGAGAGTGCGGCGACCGACATCATGAACGCCAGGCCCGTCCCAACCGGCAGTCCTTTCCCGATCAGCGATTCGACGACCGGTATGACGCCGAGGATGTCGGTGTACATCGGGACGCCGACGGCGACCGCGCCGAAGACGCCAAGCGGCCCCGACAGATACTGTGTTACCAGTTCGCCGGGCAGGTAGCCGTGGATAGCTGCACCCGCTCCGACGCCAACGATCACGTATGGAACGATTTCGACGATGATGTCTTTTGCCTCGACATAGGCCTCTCTGGCACGCTCTTTCCGGGAGGGTTCATCGATTTCGACATCCGACTCGCCGAAATTGAACTCCTCGATGTATCTGTCAAAGCCCAGTTTATTGAGCGTGTAGCCGCTGGACATTCCGATCACGATCCCACTCACCGCATACAGAGCTGTCAGTTTGAGTCCGACGACGCCCGGCAGCACGACGAGCGCGGCTTCGTTGATCATCGGTGAGACTGCGAGGAAGGTTATCGTGACCCCGAACGGGATTCCCGCACCGACCATTCCGAGGAATATCGGGATCGTCGAACAGGAGCAAAATGGGGAGACGATTCCGAGCAACGCGGCGAGTGCATACCCCGTTATTGCTCGCTTCCCGGCGAGATAGTCCCGGATCTTCTCCGGTGGAAAGTACGTTCGGAGGTACGTCACGCCGAAAATCACGACGATGAGTATTGAGAGGATCTTCAGCGTGTCGTAGATCCAGAAATGAGCCGCCGCTCTCAGCGAACCCGTGAGTCCGAGAGCGTCGACTACGTACGTGGCTATCTGTTCGAAAACCATGGTTTCTTACAACCGTTCCTCGATGAGCTCCTGTAACTGGTCTTCAGGCGGATTCGACCCGGTGAAGACCATTTCGCCGTCGATTTCGAAGCCTGGCGTGGACATAATGCCTTTCTCTGCCAGCTTCGCCATGTCTCCTTCCTTCTCTACGTCTGCGTCGAATCCGTTTTCCTCGACGACGTTCTGCGCTTTCTCCTTGAGCCGCGAGCAGTTGCTACAACCGTCCGGTCCGTAAACGGTGATTTTCATCGGTTACCACCGACTTTTTCGATTTCGACGCTCCAACGCCGGGAGTCATCTGCCGTCAAACCTGTTCCAGCCTGCGCGTTGGCGGTCTTGTCGACCATTGGATCTGCCATACATATCGACAAAGTCCGGTTCGGTATTAGTACGTTTCGATAAAATCCGATTTGTTCGGCCGGGGCTTACTCAGAGGTAGTCCTCGAGAGCGGGTATGTATTACTAGTTCGGGAAAGACAAAATATTGCGGATAGCTGGCTCATTCGAGAGAATAGCAGGTAATACATCCGGGAAACGCAAGTACTCATATGATCCTCGCAGGTTCATACCGGGTGTGATTGGACTCGAATCGAGCTTCGGTTGAATCGAGAAATATCGATGTAGAGATCAACACCGTCTACACGGGCGACTTACTTCGGCACACTGTTTCTCGGATAGCGTTCAGCTATCCCACGAGAACCGTTCGAGAACGAAATCTTCACTCGATCGCCGCAACCGCGTCGAGCTGAACGCTTGCACCGCCAAGTAACTCCGAAACACCGACGACGGCGCGCGCCGGGAGCTGCTCGCCGAACGCCTCACGGTAGACCTCGTTGACCGCGTCGTACTGCTCGAGGTCGGTGAGATACACCGTCACTTTGAGCACGTCGTCGAGTGTTCGGCCCTGTTCTTCGAGTGCCATCTCGAGGTTCGAGAGCGCGCGGTTCATCTGTGCCGCCGCCGGTTGATCGCCGTCGACCACACCGTCCTCGGTCGGGAGTTGGCCTTCCAGAAACAGGAGGTCGGAACCCCCGGTCTTCGTGCCGTAGCCGCCGGTGAACGCGGTGCCAGCACGCTGTTTGCGACTCGAGACGCTTGCACGAGACGGCAACTGATGCTGATCGATATTCGACTGTTGCACACTACGATTGAATAGCTCCTCACTTATAGGAGTGTTGGGGGACACGCACAAGTCTGTTACTAGATCGCAAACACCGATACAATCGGTATTATCGGCCGGCGGTCGGAAGCATTAATTGAGAGGACTCTCAATTGAGAGTGATGTCAACAGCGACGCAACGTCTCCACCGCTATCTCGAGGACGAACTCGACGACTGCCGTCCCGAAGACGTCGAGAAACGGATCGACGAGCTCGACACGCTCGAAGCGGTGCTCTCGACCGAGCGGATCGAGTCGGACCTCAACGTGCTGTCGGCGCTCGCGAACGAAACGCGGTACAAGCTCGTTCGACTGCTCGTCGCCGCCGACGGGGAGCTCTGTGTCTGTGAACTGAACGCGATGGTTGAGACGAGCGAAAGCGCCATCAGCCACGCGCTCTCGGAGTTAACCGACGCCGGTCTCGTGACACGCCGAAAGGACGGCCGGTGGCGGAAGTATCGTGCCTCGAACGCTGCGGTTTCGATCCTGACGCTACTGGATGGGGTGATCACGGATGAGTAGCGCCGACGCGCACGAACACGGCCCGAACTGTGGCTGCGAGAGCTGTGGTGACCCGCGGTCGATGGATTTCCTCGATAAGTACCTCACCGTCTGGATCTTCGGGGCGATGGCCGTCGGCGTCGGACTCGGGTTCGTCGCGCCGTCGGTCACCGGGCCGATCCGAGAATTCCACCTCGTCGAGATCGGGCTGGTCGCGATGATGTATCCGCCGCTGGCGAAAGCGGACTACTCGCGGCTTCCGACCGTCTTTCGCAACTGGCGCGTCCTCGGATTGAGCCTCATTCAAAACTGGCTCATCGGCCCAACACTGATGTTCGGGCTCGCGGTCGTCTTCTTCAGCGGGCTCGTTCCCGGGCTTCCCGCACGCCCGGAGTACTTCCTCGGGCTCGTCTTCATCGGCATGGCACGGTGTATTGCGATGGTGCTCGTCTGGAACGAACTCGCCGAGGGCTCGACCGAGTACGTCACCGGGCTGGTCGCCTTTAACAGCCTCTTTCAGATCATCACCTACGGGGTGTACATCTGGTTCTTCGGCCTGTTTCTCCCACCACTGCTCGGGATGGAGACACTCGTTGCCGGCATCGAGACGTTCAACGTAACGCCAACCCAGGTATTCAGGGCGATCGTCGTCTTCCTCGGTATCCCCTTTGCCGGCGGCTTCCTTACCCGGTACGTCGGAACGCGAACCAAAGGCGAGGAGTGGTACGACGAGACGCTCGTCCCCAAAATCGATCCCGTGACGCTGGTCGCGCTCCTGTTTACCGTCATCGTGATGTTCGCGACCCAGGGCGAGACCATCGTCGCATCGCCCGGTGACGTCCTCCTGATCGCCGTCCCACTGACGATCTACTTCGTCGTCATGTTCCTCGTGAGCTTCGGGATGGGCAGAGGGATCGGCGCAGATTACTCGACGACGACTGCGATCGGTTTCACCGCCGCCTCGAACAACTTCGAACTCGCGATCGCAGTCGCGGTCGCCGTCTTCGGCGTCGGCTCCGGCGTCGCCTTCACGACAGTCGTCGGCCCACTGATCGAGGTCCCCGTCCTACTTGCGCTGGTCAACGTTGCGCTGTACTTCCAGCGACGCTTCGACTGGACCGGTGCCACGACCGGCCGCCTCGAGACATCACCCCCAGGATCGACCCCTGACGACGACTGATACCACGCCAATGATTTCACACACCGATTCCACCGACCCGACTCGCATCGCCTTCGTCTGCGTCCAGAACGCGGGCCGCTCACAGATGGCCTATGCGTTCGCGCAACAGGAACTGAAACGGCGAGACCTCGCAGACGAGATCGACCTCCTCACCGGCGGCACGCGACCGGCCGACCACGTCCACGACGAAGTCGTCGACGCGATGGCCGAAGCGGGTATCGACATCGCCGATCGGACGCCACGCGAGGTCACGTTCGAGGACCTCCAGGCGAGTGACTACGTCATCACAATGGGCTGTTCGGCCTCCGACGTCTGTCCAGCAGGCTGGGCCGGCGAGAACCGCGACTGGGACCTCGAGGATCCGGACGGAAAATCACCCGAAGCGGTCGCGACGATCCGTGACGAGATCGAGCATCGAGTCGGCCGGCTGTTCGACGAACTCGAGTCAGCCTAAGAAACAGTTCACCTGACTGTGCTCGCTCTCCGAGGCGATCACAGCCGGCTCGTACTCACGTCCACGCCTGGCGGCGTCACGAGCAGAAAGCCACGGAAGTGAACGAGATTCCCACCCGATTCCTTGACGTCGCGTGCGAAGCCCGACGCCAGTTCGTTGACGTTCCCCTCGACGTTGAGGACGAGCACGTTCCCCTTCGAGATCGCCTCGATCCACTCCTCAGCCGGCGTCTCTCCGTCGAGGACGCCGAGGACGATGCTGCCTTCGATCTCGAGTTCCTCGTCGATGTGTTCCTCGACGGCCCGAAGGTCGAGGTCGAAATCGCTCATACCGGGTGGGTCGAACCGCGATGAGAAAAACGTTCGCCTCCAACCTGTTACGCGACGCTCACTCGCGTTGCTCGTTCGCTCGGTGAAAGATCGATCAAAAGCACAGCGTTACCCCCTCAGCCGCGCCGTTGGCGCGGCTTCGAGGGTTCCTCGGCCGGCTCGCTCACTGCTCACGACTACGCCGTTCGCCTTCTTGCGGCGCGCTGCATCTCCGTTCGCTCGCGGATGTTCATACGGACTCCTGTCGGTCAGTGCCGGCCAGCCGCGACCTCCTACACGGGTGCGCCGGTACACAGTGACAGCAGACCGTGTCAATCCATGGGGAACTCTTTCTGGAACCCGCGGAACTCGGTACGGTGGGCCTCCTCGTCGGCAAGGATCGTCACCGCTACGTCTTCGGTGACCGGGTCGTTCGCATCGTCGGCCGCCTCGATCAACGACCGATAGGTCTCGATGGCGGCCTCCTCAGCCTCAAGGACGCCCTCGATGACCGACTGGACGTCGGTTGTGTCTTCGGGCGGCTGGAGGCTGTGCTGGTTGGCCTCGAACGACTCCGAGCCCGGCGGGGACTCGTCGAGCTGTTTCAGTCGTTCGCCGAGGATTCGCGCGTGGTCGAGTTCCTCCTGAATGTCTGCCTCGAGGCTCTCTTTGACTTCCTCGGCGTGAATACCATCGAGGACGATCGCGTTCGTCTGGTAGTTCATTACGGTCTCGAACTCGTCGATATACGCCTTCGTCAGCAGGTCAGTGATCTCGTCGGTCGTCATGCGGCCGCTTCTACAGCGGCCACGTATAAAGTATTGACATGTGTACATGCTTGTTCCATTCCATTGACTCATCGCATTCCATAAACCCGTGGTCCACAAAACTCACAATGAGTAAACTACCCCGCCCTACTCGCTCCCTCCCGCCTTGCGGCGGTCGGTCACTCCTTGAGGACGGGGCTTTACCGCAACGACATTGTGCCCCGTGACCCCATGCGTGGACGCGGCCCGACTTCCTTTTATCGTCCACGAAGTGGGCAGCGGGCCGAAGTTGTTGCTGCGGCCCGGACTTACCGAACCTGTTTCGTGGATTGTCCCGCCGATTTAATTCCCGGTGTTCTCTCGCTCTACCCCAAAATGGGGACGGAGAGGCCAGTGGCGTCACGTTCGCGGTCGTCGTTCCCGAGTATAGGGTACGGTACTCCCGCACCACAGGAACCAGTTTACTGGTGGCTCCTCTCGCCCCCGACATGTGCGAGGGCGACAGTAACACCAGGTACGTTGCCGAGTGTATTACTCTTGTACGAACGCGCTTCCTCTCCTCCCTACTCGCGTCTCCGACGCTCGTTGAGGAAGGAGGCTCCGCGCTACAGCGTGCTGAACGCTCATCCAGAAACGGGATTAAAAATCGCGAGATGCCACAATCCGGTCCCCTCGCAATCGGACACGGTGACCGTTCGTCGATCAGCGAGCGCGCGCGAGTGCTCGAGTGAGCTCGATCGGGGCCAAGCGGGTAAGAATTCGTGGCTACTGCTCGAGAACCACGGCGATCAGCGGACTCATGCTATACAGTATTAGGAAGTATGGTCGGATAATAGGTCGACGCCGTCTGGCGATTTTCGAAACTCAATAAACGATTGTGATGGTATCGATCGACGGCCACCGTCGGAGACAGCGGTAGTTTTATATATGTCGTCGCACCTGGGATTCAGATACAATGTCTTCACAAGACAGCCCATCCTCTGACAACAGTCAGGGGGGTCGAGTTCTTCCAGGGCACGTTAGATTCCACTGACGAAATAGAGTCAGCACGTGTCTTCGATACGACCCTCCGGGACGGCGAGCAGTCGCCCGGCACTTCGTTCTCTTACGACGATAAACGGCAGATCGCGTCCATCTTGGACGAGATGGGAACCCACGTCATCGAGGCCGGGTTCCCCGTCAACTCGGACGCCGAGTTCGAGGCCGTTCGTGACATCGCTTCGGCAACCAGTTCGACGACCTGTGGCCTCGCCCGCGTCGTCGACAAGGACATCGAAGCGGCGCTCGATTCCGGCGTCGAGATGGTGCACACGTTCGTGTCCACCAGCGACGTCCAGATCGAGGATTCGATGCACGCCACCCGTGAGGAGGTCGTAGAACGCGCAGTCGAGTCGGTCGAACGCATCACTGAGGCGGGCGCAACCTGCATGTTCTCGCCGATGGATGCGACGCGAACCGACGAACAGTTCCTGATCGAGGTCATCGAGGCGGTCACCGAGGCCGGAACCGACTGGATCAACATTCCCGACACCACCGGTGTCGCAACCCCGACCCGGTTCAAGGCCATGATCGAGAAGGTCCTGGCCCACACCGACGCTCGGGTCGACGTCCACGCACACGACGACTTCGGGCTGGCCACCGCCAACGCCCTGGCCGGCATCGAAGCGGGTGCCTCCCAGGCACAGGTCTCGGTCAACTCCATCGGTGAGCGGGCCGGCAACGCCGCCTACGAGGAGTTCGTGATGGCCGTCGAGTCGCTCTACCAGACCGACACGGGGATCGACACGACGCGTATCACCGAGCTCTCGGAAATCGTCGAGGAGAAAAGCGGGATGCCGACTCCGGGCAACAAGCCCGTCGTCGGCGACAACGCCTTCTCCCACGAGAGCGGTATCCACGCCGCCGGCGTCATCGAAAACTCCGACACCTTCGAGCCCGGCGTGATGACCCCCGAAATGATCGGTGCCGAGCGCAAGCTCGTCATGGGGAAACACACCGGGACTCACTCGGTCCGCGAACGGCTCGTCGAGTGTGGCTTCGACCCCACCGACGAGCAGGTACGCGCAGTCACCCGCCGCGTCAAAGACTACGGGGCAGAGAAGCGCCGCGTCACGGTCGACGTCCTGGAGCGCTTCGCCGAGGAAGCTGGCGTCGAACGCCAGTCCGAGGAAGAGGAGGTGCGCGTCTGAGGGATGTCCTCCCCGTTTGCCACCGGCCGCGAGCCCCTGCTATCGCGTTTGCTCCCGAAAGCTGGCGCGACTCGTAAGCATTATGATCCTCGAGAGAGCTACGTAACCACTAATGACGGTTCGCGCTCCCCTGTCGGCTCGTGTTCGCACAGTCGACACCAGCGCGCTCGCTCCGATTCGTATTGTAGGGGCGTTCTAGCCCCATCTTCAGTACCTCGCAGCTCCGGACCGGCATCCGCATCGTTCTCCGAGCGATCAGCAATCCACCAGATGACACACTACCGTACACCACCCGATCGCCGCACACCGGCGGGAGGCAATCGATGAGCGAACGCGCAGCAAAGGTCACACCACCGGAAGACGAACAGAACGACGACCAGATCACCGACGGCGCCGCACCCGACGCGGTGACCGAGTCCGAGGGCGAGGCGACGACCGAGCCCGTCACGTCGGGTGCCGAGTCCGTCGTCCGCGCACTCGAGAACGCGGGCGTCGAGTACGCCTTCGGCGTGCAGGGCGGGGCGATCATGCCCGTCTACGACGCGCTGTACGATTCGGACATTCGTCACGTGACGATGGCCCACGAACAGGGCGCGGCCCACGCGGCCGACGCCTACGGCATTGTCTCGGGCGAACCGGGCGTCTGTCTCGCGACGTCAGGGCCGGGCGCGACCAACCTGGTCACCGGCATCGCCGACGCCGACATGGACTCCGATCCGCTGCTCGCGCTGACGGGACAGGTTCCGACGGAGTTCGTCGGCAACGACGCCTTCCAGGAGACCGACACCACCGGCGTCACGACGCCGATCACGAAGGACAACACCTTCGCAAGCGACGCGGACCGCGTCGGCAGCGACGTCAGCGAGGCGTTCGCCCTCGCCCGTGAGGGGCGACCGGGACCGACCCTGGTCGACCTCCCCAAAGACGTCACCAAAAGCGAAACCGACCGCGAGCCCGACGAGCCGAAAACGCCCGACACCTATCAGGTGCAGGAACGGGCCGACCCCGAAATCGTCGCGGCTGCGGCCGACCGAATCGAAAACGCCAATCGCCCCGTTATGCTGCTTGGCGGCGGCGTCATCAAAGGCGAGGCCAGCGAGGCCTGCCGTGAGTTCGCCATCGAACACGATATCCCGGTCATCACCACGATGCCCGGCATCGGCGCGTTCCCCGAGGACCACGAACTGTCCCTCGAGATGGCGGGGATGCACGGCACCGGCTACGCCAACATGGCGATCACCCACTGTGATACGCTGATCGGGATCGGCACCCGGTTCGACGATCGCCTGACCGGCGGCATCGAGACCTTCGCGCCCGACGCGGAGCTCATCCACGTCGACATCGATCCCGCCGAGATCTCGAAGAACATCCACGCGGACTATCCGCTGGTCGGCGACGCCGAAACCGTCGTCGAGCAACTCGCCGAGGCGGTCGACGAGTCGCCGGCAGCCACGAAGTGGCGCGCCCAGTGCCAGCAGTGGAAGTCCGACTACTCGATGGCTTACGACGCGCCCGAGGACGAACCGGTCCAGCCGGAGTTCGTCGTTGAAGCCCTCGATGAAGCCACGAGCGACCGGGCGATCGTCACTACCGGCGTCGGCCAGCACCAGATGTGGGCCTGCCAGTACTGGACCTACACCGAACCGCGCACCTGGGTCTCGAGTCACGGACTCGGGACGATGGGCTATGGCCTGCCATCCGCCATCGGCGCGCGGCTGGCGGCCGACGACGATCAGGAGGTCGTCTGTATCGACGGCGACGGCTCGTTCCTGATGACGCTGCAGGAACTCTCCGTGGCCGTCCGTGAGAACTTGGACATCACGGTCGCCGTGCTCAACAACGAGTACATCGGCATGGTCCGGCAGTGGCAGGACGCCTTCTTCGAGGGCCGCCACGCCGCCTCGGACTACAACTGGATGCCCGAGTTCGACAAGCTCGCCGAAGCCTTCGGCGCCTGTGGCTTCCGCATCGACGACTACGACGACGTCGCCGAGACCATCGAGGACGCACTCGCCTACGACGGCCCCTCGGTGATCGACGTCCACATCGATCCCGACGCCAACGTCTACCCGATGGTGCCAAGCGGCGGCGACAACGGTCAGTTCGCACTGACGGAGGATCAGCTATGAAACGAGGACTCGAAGGCCCACCACCGGAAGAGCGACCGACGCCAGCGGGACGGCGCAACAAACAGGGCATTCGCATCGACCCCGAAGTCGAGGCGACCCACGAGCCCCGGCGCACCGTCATCTCGGCGCTGGTCGAGCACGAACCCGGCGTGCTCTCTGACGTCTCGGGACTGTTCTCGAGACGGCAGTTCAACATCGAGAGCCTGACCGTCGGGCCCACCGAAGACGAGGATCGCGCGCGAATCACGATCGTCGTCGAGGAGCCCGACCCGGGAATCGACCAGGTCGAGAAACAGCTGCGCAAGCTCGTGCCGGTCATCTCCGTGCGCGAACTCGAGCCCGACGCGATGCGCCGCGAACTGGCGCTCGTGAAAGTCGCTGCCGAGGATCCCGCAGCGGTCAGCGCCGTCGCGGACATGTACGACGCGACGGCCGTCGACTCGAGTCCGGAGACGGCCACCTTCGAAATCACCGGCTCGCGCCAGAAGATCGAGGCCGCAGTCGACACCTTCAGCCAGTTCGGCATCCGTGAGATCTCCCGGACGGGGCTGACGGCGATGGCTCGCGGCACGGATCAGACCGCTGGCGTCGACCTGACAGCACAGTCCGCCGACGAGGCGAACTATGGCGACTATACCCAACCAGCAGACGATGACTGACGAATTCACCACCGACATTTACTATGACGACGACGCAGACGTATCGACGCTCGACGACGAGACCGTGGCCGTACTCGGCTACGGCAGCCAGGGTCACGCCCACGCGCTGAACCTCCATGAGAGTGAAGTCGACGTAGTCGTCGGCCTGCGCGAGGACTCCTCCTCGCGATCGGCCGCCGAAGCCGACGGGCTCACCGTGACGACGCCCGGCGACGCGGTCGCACAGGCCTCCTACGTCTCCGTGCTTGTCCCCGACACCGTTCAGGCGTCGGTCTACGAGAACGCCATCGCGCCCAACCTCGAGGCGGGTGACACGCTCCAGTTCGCCCACGGGCTGAACATCCACTACAACCAGATCGAGCCGCCGGAAGACGTCGACGTGACGATGGTCGCGCCCAAGAGCCCGGGCCACCTCGTCCGCCGGAACTACGAGAACGACGAAGGGACACCCGGTCTGCTGGCGGTCTACCAGGATACGACCGGCGACGCTCAGGAGCGCGCCCTCGCGTACGCGAAGGGAATCGGCTGTACCCGCGCCGGCGTCATCGAGACGACGTTCCAGGAGGAGGTCGAATCCGACCTCTTCGGCGAGCAGGCCGTCCTCTGTGGCGGCGTCACCTCGCTGGTCAAACACGGCTACGAGACGCTGGTCGACGCGGGCTACTCGCCCGAGATCGCCTACTTCGAGTGTCTCAACGAGCTCAAACTGATCGTCGACCTGATGTACGAAGGCGGCAACATGGAGATGTGGAACTCCGTCTCCGACACCGCCGAGTACGGCGGGCTCACCCGCGGCGACCGCGTCGTCGACGAGTCCGTCCGTGAAAACATGGACGAGATTCTCGAAGAGATTCAAAACGGCGAGTTCACGCGCGAGTGGATCCTCGAGAACCAGGCTGGCCGCCCGAGTTACAGCCAACTCCGCAACGCAGAACAGAACCACGAGATCGAAGACGTCGGCGAACGACTGCGCGACCTGTTCGCCTGGGCTGAGGAAGACGACGAGACGGAAGACGAGTCCGTCCAGGTCCAGGCCGACGACTAACGAACGACTACCGAGCACGAGCACCCATGAACGACACCGAGAACACGACAGACACGATGGCCGACGTCAGCCACACGAACCCCTACACCGGGGAGACGGCTGGCCGGCTGTTCAACCGCGGGCCGATCGTCGCCGCCGACGGGGGCGAGGCAGAGGCCAACGGGAACGGACGTACCGACACGAAACGAACGATGCGTGACGTCGACCACACGCCGCCGAAAGAGGCCGACGACGCGAACCGCGTCTTCGAGCGCGGGACCGAACACGGGAAGCGAGCCGACCGTGAGACGGTAGTAGAGGACGAGGAATGAGCGAGGGAACACTGTACGATAAGGTCTGGGACCGACACAAAGTCACCACGCTGCCGACCGGACAGGATCAGCTGTTCGTCGGCCTGCACCTCATCCACGAGGTCACGAGCCCGCAGGCGTTCGGGATGCTTCGCGAGCGCGACCTCGAGGTCGCCTATCCGAAGCTGACCCACGCGACGGTCGACCACATCGTCCCGACGGCCGACCAGTCCCGCCCCTACGAGGAGGACGCGGCCGAGGAAATGATGTCCGAACTCGAGGAGAACGTCCGCGAGGCCGGCATCGAGTTCTCCGACCCGACGACGGGCGATCAGGGGATCGTCCACGTCATCGGACCAGAGCAGGGGCTGACCCAGCCCGGCAAGACGATCGTCTGTGGGGACTCCCACACCAGCACGCACGGTGCCTTCGGCGCGCTCGCCTTCGGCATCGGTACCTCCCAGATCCGCGACGTGCTCGCGACGGGCACCGTCGCGATGGAGAAACAGAAGGTCCGCAAAATCCAGGTCGACGGCGAACTCGGCGAGGGTGTCGAAGCCAAAGACATCATCCTCGAGATCATCCGCCGACTCGGCACCGAAGGCGGCGTCGGCTACGTCTACGAGTACGCCGGCGAGGCCATCGAGAACCTCAACATGGAAGGTCGGATGTCGATCTGTAACATGTCCATCGAGGGCGGCGCTCGCGCGGGCTACGTCAACCCCGACGAGACCACCTACGAGTGGCTCGAAGAGACGGACTACTTCCAGGAAAACCCCGAGAAGTTCGACGAGCTCAAACCCTACTGGGAGTCGATCCGGAGCGATGAGGACGCCGAGTACGACGACGTCGTCCACATCGACGCGAGCGAGCTCGAGCCGGTCGTCACCTGGGGCACCACGCCCGGCCAGGGCGTCGGCGTCACCGAGCCGATCCCGGCACCCGATGACCTGCCCGAGGAGAAACAGGACACGGCCCGACGCGCACAGGAACACATGCGCGTCGAGCCCGGCGAGACGATGGAAGGCTACGACATCGACGTCGCCTTCCTCGGCTCCTGTACGAACGCCCGCCTGCCGGACCTGCGACGCGCCGCGGAGATCATCGAGGGCCGGCAGGTCGACGAGGACGTCCGTGCGATGGTCGTTCCCGGTAGTCAGCGCGTCCAGCGGGCCGCAGAGGAAGAAGGGCTGAAAGACACCTTCGAGGAAGCTGGCTTCGAGTGGCGCAACGCCGGCTGCTCGATGTGTCTCGGCATGAACGAAGACCAACTCGAGGGCGACGAGGCCAGTGCCTCCTCCTCGAACCGGAACTTCGTCGGCCGGCAGGGCAGCAAGGACGGACGGACCGTCCTGATGAACCCGCAGATGGTCGCCGCAGCGGCGGTCACCGGGGAGGTCTCTGATGTGCGCGATCTGAAGGAGGTGAATCTGGCATGAGCGACGAAGTCGAAATTCCGGAAGTCGATTACGTCGCTGGCTCGGGCGTCCCGATCCGCGGAAACGACATCGACACCGACCAGATCATCCCCGCGCGATTCATGAAGGTCGTCACCTTCGACGGGCTGGGCGAGTTCGCCTTCTTCGACCTGCGATTCGACGACGACGACAACCAGAAGGACCACCCGATGAACGAGGAGCGGTTCCAGGATTCATCGGTGATGGTCGTCAACAGTAACTTCGGCTGTGGCTCCTCGCGCGAGCATGCACCCCAGGCGCTAATGCGCTGGGGCATCGACGCGATCATCGGCGAGAGCTTCGCCGAAATCTTCGCTGGCAACTGCCTGGCACTCGGTATCCCGACCGTCACGGCGGACAGCGAGACGATCGAAGAACTGCAGGACTGGGTCGACGCAAACCCCGACGGCGAGATCGAGATCGACGTCGAAGCCGAGGAAGTGACCTACGGCGACACTACGATCGACGTCACCGTCGATGAGGCCCAGCGCAAGGCTCTCGTCGAAGGCGTCTGGGACACGACAGCGCTGATGAAGTCCAACGCCGACGCAGTCCGCGAGAAGGCGAAGGAACTCCCCTACGTCGAGGACGAAGCGATCCCCGAAGCAGAGTAAGGAGTCGGTTTCGACCGGTCGCTCCGTTTTCGTTCTGAGTCGAGTCACAAACGGGCCTCGAGTCGCCACTCTTCACTTGCTGTTACGAACGCGGTGAGAGGCCCCGGAATCGCGAGATACTTCGGACGATAGCCCGGAATAACGTGTATGTCTCGCTCCCTCGATGTGCCCCTTTTTGTGTTCCTCGCCGTTCTCTGGGGGCTTTCGTTTCCAGCGATTTCGATCGGCCTCGAGCATCTCCCACCGCTGCTGTTTGCAGCCGTTCGATACGACATCGCGGCAATTTTGCTCCTGGCCTACGCTGCCACTCAAGTCGATGGCTGGTTGCCGACTCGTCGGAACGATCTGGCAGCTGTGACCGGCGGCGGTATCTTTCTGATCGGCGGCAACGGCTTGCTCTTTCTGGCCCAGCAGACCGTCCCGAGCGGCGTCGCTGCGATCATTCAGGGACTGGTTCCCATCATCACCGCGTTGTGGGCGGTAGTGCTGCTCGGTGAGCGACTCTCGCCGGTCGGTGCCGTCGGGGCCGCGATCGGCTTTTTCGGCGTCGCGCTCGTCGTCCAGCCCGATCCGAGTAATCTGATGGCGGGCAATACCCTCGGCCGACTGCTCGTCGTCGGACAGGTGTGCAGTATCGCGCTCGGCGGGGTTCTGATTCAGCGTGCCGGCCCGACTATCGAGCGTGGGGCGCTGGTCGGCTGGTCGATGGGCATCGGCAGCGTCGTCTTACACGCCGCCAGTCTCGCCGCTGGAGAGTTTCCGTCACCGTCGCTCGTCGTCCCCACCGCAGTCGGCGCGCTCGTCTATCTCGGCGTCTTCGCGACTGCCATCGCCTTCCTGATCTACTTCCGGATCCTCGAGAAACACGGCGCGTTCGAGGCGGCGCTGGTCGGCTACGCGGTTCCGATCGTCGCGACGGTCGCTGGCGTCGTGTTTCTCGAGGAGTCGATCAGTACGGTGACGGTCGCTGGATTCGGACTGGTCGTCGTCGGATTCGCGTTGCTCAAACGACGTGCGATCGCCAACGCAGTTGGAATCGGCACTGGCATCGGGAGTCCCTAAGCGACGACCAGTCCGGCAATCGATACCCTCTTTTCGGCCCCGCGACGATGGTTGGGCATGACTCACGAAATCGCCGTCATTCCGGGCGACGGAATCGGACAGGAAGTAACACCCGCTGCAATCGAAGTCCTCGAGTCGCTCGACATCGGCTTCGAGTTCGTCGAAGCAGACGCCGGCGACGCGGTCAAAGAAGAGACCGGCGAGGCGCTCCCACAGGAGACCTACGACCTCGCGGCGTCGGCCGACGCGACGCTGTTCGGCGCAGCCGGCGAGACGGCCGCGGACGTCATCCTGCCGCTCCGAGAGGCAGTCGACTCGTTCGTCAACGTTCGGCCTGCGAAGGCGTATCCGGGGATCGACGCCGTTCGCCCCGAAACTGACCTGGTCTTCCTCCGGGAGAATACCGAGGGCGTCTATTCGGGCCACGAGGATCGACTGACCGACGACGTCTCGACGCTTACCCGCGTCGTCACGGAGTCGGCCTCCGAACGGCTCGCCGAGTTCGCCTGTGACTACGTCGCCGACAGCGACGAGCACGACAGCTTCACGATCGTCCACAAGGCCAACGTCATGCGCGAGACGGACGGGCTCTTCCGCGACACCGTCAAGTCGGTCGCTGACGAGCAGGGCGTCGACACTGACGAAGTGCTGATGGACGCCTTCGCGACGCGGGTCTGTCTCGACCCCGAACAGTTCGATGTCGTCGTCTGTCCGAACCTCGCGGGCGACGTCCTCTCGGACCTCGCTGCTGGACTCGTCGGCGGCCTCGGCCTGCTTCCCTCGGCCAACATCGGCCCCGAGCGTGCCCTGTTCGAGCCAGTCCATGGGACCGCACCCGACATCGCCGGCGAGAACGTCGCGAACCCGGCTGCGAAGATCATCTCCGCCGCGATGATGCTCGAGTACCTCGGCTACCACGAGGAAAGTGAGGCCGTCAACGAGGCCGTCGAAGCCACGCTCGCCGAGGGGCCGCGCACGCCCGATCTGGGCGGGGACGCGTCGACCGAGGACGTGACCGCCGCGGTCATCGACCGACTGTAGCGGCGACGCAGACGGATCCGATCGTTCCAATCGGCGAATCGATCATATTCGATCAGATACAAACACATTCTTACGGAAAATTCGAGGCGAAAGCCTCGCCCTTCAGGACTGGGATGAAGCCGACCAATAGTATTCAACCGCCGACGATGGCAGAGACGGGGTTCCAACGCAATCGTTAAGGCGTTCTACCGTGATAGTATGCATAGATGGTAAAGAGTACCCGTCACGCGAAATACGAACTCTACTACCACATAGTGTTCGTGCCGAAGTCTGGCGGAATCGAAGATTCCGCTGACCTCGCGGAACAGGGTTCCGCTCAGTATCGGCGTTCATACCTGACGGGGAAGACGAAGGAACGTCTCGAAACCATCTTCGCGGAAATCTGTGAAGACAAAGACCTCGAACTGGCCGAGTCCGAGGTCATGCCCGACCACGTACACCTGTTCATCGGGAGTCCACCCAAGAACGCCCCGTCACTCATCGTCAACTGGGTCAAGGGCATCTCGGCGCGGAAGTATAACCAGCGGTACGACGACCGCGTGAAGTGGACTCGTTCCTACTACATTGGTACGGCGGGAAGTGCCTCGAAGGAGGCCATCGAACAATACATCGCTGAACAGGAGGGTGAGGACGCATGAAGCGCGTCAACACCTTCAAGGTGGTTCCACAGACCGAGAATGACAAAGAGTGCCTTCTACGACTACTCGACGCCTCCGCTTCGCTGTGGAACGAGCTGACCTACGAACGTCGTCAGAACTATTTTGGAGACGGCGACGTGTGGGACACTTCCGACTACCGTGGACAGTACAACGGTGTCGTCGGTAGTGCGACCGTCCAACAGGTCACACGCAAGAACAGCGAAGCGTGGCGGTCGTTTTTCGCCCTCAAGGAGAAAGGCGAGGACGCCAACCCACCGTCGTACTGGGGCAATGAGGAGGATGGACGCGAACTCCGCACCTACATCCGCAACAACCAGTACACGATTCAGTGGGGCAAGCGTAGCCGTCTCGAAATTCCTGTTGGGCAAGAACTGAAAGACGAATACGGACTCGGCTACCACGAACGACTCCGCCTCGAAGTCCGAGGCAACCCGAAATGGGACGGCGAACAAGGTCGTCTGGAACTTGAGTACGACGAAGTGAGCGACACGTTCAGGGCTTTCCAACCAGTCACCGTCGATGATTCTCGACTGGATTCACCACTGGCTTCTCACGAAGCCGCCCTCGACGTTGGCGCAAACAATCTCGTTGCCTGTTCCACGACTACTGGTTCCCAGTACCTCTACGACGGACGGGAGTTGTTCGGACGGTTCCGTGAGACGACCGACGAAATCGCCCGCCTACAGTCCAAGCTCCGAGAGGGATGCTACAGTTCCAAACGGATTCGACGGCTGTACCGACAGCGGACGAAGCGCCGTGACCACGCACAGAACGCGCTGGTGCGCGACCTCGTTGAACGGCTGTACGACGAGGGAGTGGCGACGGTGTACATGGGCGACTTGACCGACGTGCTGGAAACGCACTGGTCGGTCAGGGTGAACGAGAAGACGCACAACTTCTGGGCGTTCAAGAATTTCATCCACCGTCTCGCGTGTGTCTGTGAGGAGTACGGTATCTCCCTCGAAGCCGAGTCGGAAGCGTGGACGAGTCAGACGTGTCCTGAATGTGGCGACCACGAGGAAACGGTTCGCCACGAGGATACGCTGACGTGTCCATGCGGATTCGAGGGCCACGCCGACCTCACGGCGTCAGAGACGTTCCTTCGAAAAAACAGCGATGCGGAAGTCAGGCCGATGGCACGGCCCGTGCGATTCGAGTGGGACGGCCACGATTGGTCGGGGAAACCACACCCTCACGAAAGTCCCAAAGGAGTGCGCACAAACCCGCAAGTTGCCTCCGTGGGCCGGTAGCCGAACCCCCAACGGAGGAATCCTCGCGCTTTAGCGCGTGGAGGATGTCAAGAGCACGTCAACACTATCACAGACCAATGAAATTTGTCGCAGTAAGGCACTGTCTAGTTGAGGGTGTTTGAGAAGCGAGCAGGTCGTAGCGAGAAGTGACCATGCAACTCGCAGACCTGCTCAGAGAGACCTTAGACGAGGATTGTGATGAGGTTTGGGAGAACGAGCGTACCCCGACACCCGTCAGGGTGTTCGGGGTGCGTCTGCATTCGATGGGATTGTCAGTTCGGGAGGTCGTCGCAGTGCTCGACTTACTCGGTATTGACCGTTCTCACGGCCAATTTGGAACTGGACACACACGCTTTCGGAAGCACAGAGCGACCCGCCGACGGCAAAGCCGTCGCGGGTCGCGGTCGATGAGAAACAGATTGAGGTCGACGGCGAAAAGAAATGGCTGTACGCTGCGATCGACACGGAATCGAAGCTCTTGCTCGAAATCGACGTGTTCAACTGCCGCGGGACTGATCCCGCGGCGACGTTCTTGCATCGACTTACTGAGAAACACGAAACCGACGAGACAGAGTTTCTTGTCGATGCTGGCGGCTATCTGACTGCCCTCGCTCGTCACGACCTGAGCGGTCAGCTCAACTACAGTGAGCGAAACCACGTCGAAAAATGGTTTCAGACGGTCTCAATGCGGATTGACCGCTTTCACTCGTTCTGGCGGGGCAGTCCAGCCAGCGCTCGCCGCTGGCTGAGACGGTTTAGACACCACTACAACCACGATCGACCGAATCAAGCGCTTAATGGCCGAACACCAGCCCAGGAGGTGCTGAACTAGACAGTGCCCGCAGTAACGTCCTGTCCGACGGGTATCGCACACAGCCAGATGGCGGCCGAAAACTTAGAGCAGACCGCGACCGATCTCGGCCACGAGATCGACGTCGAGGTTCAGGGCGCCATGGGCCAGGAGAACGAACTCTCGAGCGACGCGGTCGCCGAGGCGGACGCGGTGATCATCGCCGCGGACACGTCGGTAAACCGGGATCGATTCGAGGGCAAACCCCTCGTCAAGGCGCCGGTGAAAGACGCCGTCAACGACGTCGAGGACCTCATCGAGCGAGCGATCGCGGAAGCTAACGGTGGGAGTTCGGCCTCGATCGACGAATCGGCCCAGCCGAGGGCATCGGCCGACGCGACCGGCTCCGACGCCGAGTCGGCCGAGTCCAGGGCCCCGCGTCGCGGCGGCGATCCCTCGAAGGGACTGTTCGCCAGACTCAAGCGACTCCTCTCCTGAGCGGGACCGGTCCGTCGGTCAATCGCCGTCGTTCGTTTCGGCGATCCGCCGCTGGAGCGGCTTTTGCAACACCGACACCTATCACACTTGCCGTGATATCACGGCTCATGACTCGAGACGACACCCTCGCCGGCATCGACTCGCGTCTCGTCGATACCGACCGCCTCGAGACCCACTACCTCGAGTCGGGCGCCCCGAACGGGGCCGACGACTCCGAGGGAACCGTCGTTTTCGTCCACGGCAACGTCTCCTCGTCGCGCTTCTTCGAGGACGTGATGACGGACCTACCGGCCGGATATCACGCGATCGCGCCCGATCTTCGGGGGTACGGCGATTCGGAGACGAAGCCGGTCGACGCGACGAACGGGCTCGGCGACTTCGGGGCGGATCTTCGCGCGCTATTCTCGGAACTCGACCTCGTCGACCCCGTGACGCTGGTCGGCTGGTCGAACGGCGGCGGCGTCGCGATGCGATACGCGATCGATAACCCCGATGCGGTCGCGAACCTCGTTCTGATCAATCCACTCTCGCCGTACGGCTTCGGCGGGACGAGAGACAAGGAAGGGACGCCGTGTTTCGGCGACTACGCCGGCTCCGGCGGCGGGCTGGGCAACGAGGGGTTCGTCGCGGGACTCGCAGAACGGGACCGCGGCGAGGAGGGGCAGTCCTCGCCGCGAAAGGTCCTGCGAACGTTCTACGTCGATCCGAGCTACGTGTTCGATGAGGAACGCGAGGAGTCGTACTTGAAGGGGATGCTCGATACCGTCACCGGCGACGAGAACTACCCCGGCGACGCGACCGAAAGCCAAAACTGGCCCGGCGTCGCGCCCGGCGAGAACGGTGTAAACAACGCCATCTCGCCGAAGTACTGCTCGCTTGAGGAGATCGCCGACATCGAGCCCGACGAGAAGCCGCCCGTCCTGTGGATCCGCGGCGACTCGGACCAGATCGTCTCCAACGAGTCCGTCTTCGACATCGGGACGCTCGGCCGGATGGGACAGATTCCCGACTGGCCAGGCGAGGACGTCTTCCCGCCCCAGCCGATGGTCGATCAGACCCGGGCCGTCCTCGAGCGTTACGCTGACCGGGGTGGCACGTTCGAGGAAGTCGTCTTCAGCAACGTCGGGCATACACCTCACGTCGAGGTTCCGAACGACTTCCTAGAACAGGTCACTGGAGTCCTCGAGTAGCTCAGACGATGTCGAGCGTCTCTCGATCGGCACCAGCCAGTTCGACCAGTGCGTCGGCCTCGAGCAGGTGACACTCACCGGGAACGACGAGCAGATGCAGCGGGTCGCCGAACTCCCGCTGTGCGAGTTCGGCCATCGTCCCGGCCTCGACGAGCGGGTCGGGACTCCCCGCGCGAGCGACGACGACGCCGACGAGATCAGGATATTTCTCGGCGAGCAGTTCCGCGCCGACGTCGGCAGTCATGTACTCCTCGCGTTCGGCCTTGATATCAAGGTAGACGACAGTGTGTAATCCGTCCGCCCGGTTCTCGTCGATCGTCTCGGTCACGCTCGCGGGGAGGCCGTCGGCCCCGTGTGCGTAGGGAAAGGGAAGGGTCGTCGCCTTACCGAACCGGTAGTTCTGAAGTCCGGTCAGCGAACTGGTCGCCGTCTGGGCCGTAACGCCGTGGATGACCCGCGTCTCGATGCCGCGCTCGTGGGCTCGCAGCCGAAGGTCAACGTGGGTCGTCGAGATCATCGTATCGCCCGCCGTCAGGAAGGCGACGTCCTCGTCTTCAGCCGCCTCGAGCATGTCTTCGGGGTGTTGTTCGACGCCGGCGCGATCCCGAACCTCGATCTCGAGGTCGTGGTAGGACTCGAGGTCGTCGATCGTCGTTCCGATCAGCTGGCTGGTGTAGAACTCGGCGTAGACGCGGTCGGCCGCCTGCAAGGCGTCCCGACCCTCGACGGTGATCGAGCGCTCGTCGTAGAGACCGAGACCGATGAAGGTGAGCATAGCCGCTCGTAGTCGTAGCGGCCGGAATACGCTTTCGAGACGAACGTCCGTCGGTCCGCGGGCGATCAGAACCCGATGTGGGACGTCGACGTGGGACTGCCGTCGTCGTCATCGTCCCCGTCGTCAATTCCACCTTCGTGGACGAACCTCACCTCATCATCGATCAGGTAGACGACTCCGTCGTCGACGCTGATATCGATCGATGGAAGCGTCGTATCGGCTGCCTCGCCGTTGTCACAGTAGCCCGAACAGGAATCGAACATCGAGCCGTGTCTCGGGCAGATAATTTGTCCATTACGCATCGCGACCCCGCGGCCCGTATCGAATCGCTGGGCTTCGTGAGTGCAGCGATTGATCCACGCTTTGACGCTGTCGGCCGCAGGTCGACTGCCTGTCGAGCCGTGCTCGACACCGTCCCCGCAGGGGACGAGAATCACCTCCTCCGGTTCACCGCTCTGATCACGGACCGTGAACCGCCACGATCGCTTCTCGTGGACCGTTTCCACGGTCGTCAACCGTGTTCGCGTGTTCATCTCGAGACGATCGTACACACGTCGGCCGGAAAATGCTCTCGGCGGCCAGTGGGGGAGTTGAGATTACAGTTGGTTTAGCGGGGCTGTAATGCCTAGTTGTCCCCCATTACATATTTTCTATGGTCCAGCGATCGTTCTCTGTTCTTGCTTCGGGTATCAATATGTTCGTGGTGGCCGCTCAAGAATCTCAAAAATCTCCCGTGCTCGATATTCACGGTTCCGTTCCTTCCCAGTCGTTTCCTCGAGCACTCCTTCATCCTCTAGCTGATCGATCGCTCGGTAGGCTGTTGGACCCGTTACGTTGAGTAGTTCCTTGGCAACGTTAGCAGTTAGATATGGCCGCTCAAAGAGTTTACACGCTAGTTCTGCATAGGCAGCAGAGGTGTCACCGTACGTAACTTCATATTCCTGTTGCAAGGAGTACAGCTCTTGCGATCGGAGTAAAGATTCTTCTGCCTGGTGACGGATACCCCTCACGAAGAACTCAGCCCATGCTTCCCACTCCCCGTACTTCCGGACGGAGTTCATACGATCAACATATGTCTCTTTGTAGCGATTGAAGTACTCGCTCAGGTAGAGCGTTGGTTGCTCAAGATAGTCTTGTTCATACAACTGTAATGTGATCAGGAGGCGTCCGAGTCGACCATTACCGTCCCCGTACGGGTGAATCGTTTCAAATTGATAATGCGTAAGCGCAATATCGATAAGGGGATGGTAGCTTCCACCGGTTCGGATGTACGTCATCAGCGCATCCATCAGTCCGTCGACGGCGCTTGGAACGGGAGGGACGAATTCACCCAAGTGATTCGGGACGGTCTTGAACTCACCGATAGTGTCCGTTTCTCGACGGTCTTCAGGCACGTTGGTCAGGAGTATCTTATGGAGCGTGTGCAGAAGGTCAATCGAGATTCCATCACCGTGATCGAGTGTGTTGATTCCGCTTTTCAGGGCACGCTCATAGTTGAGAACTTCTTGGACGTCTTTAGTTTCGTCTATAGCTGTTGCTTGCTCATCAGTCGTATTGGATCGGTCCAACGACCGGGTCTCGAAACTATAGAGCGCATTGTAATCGATATCTGCACCTTCAATTTCTGAGGACTCCATTGCTTCTTTCCGAAGCAACGATGTGTACAACACAGGTGCGAATTCAGTGGTCAGACTAAATCCGCTGAGTTTTCCGAGCCAAAACGTCGCCTCCGATAGCATCTCATAGAACTCTTTCTCGAACTGTAACTCGTTATCTGGTGGGAGGGGATCTGGTTTATAATATGGACGCCGATCATATGGGACGAGACGTCCAGGGGCGTTATCAGGTAACTCTTGGAGAGCCATTTGTGACTACAACAGAATTGAACCCAGCATTAGTTAAATATAGCCCCAAAAAATGTAACTAACCTA
Source organism: Haloarchaeobius amylolyticus (assembly GCF_042678045.1). Lineage (GTDB taxonomy): Archaea > Halobacteriota > Halobacteria > Halobacteriales > Natrialbaceae > Natrinema > Natrinema amylolyticus_A. Next base: position 40,962 of record NZ_JBHUDI010000003.1, on the reverse strand, counting down.
CACGAGAGAAGGCACTGTGTTTATACGCTGAACAGGCGCAATACCACGGCGTTCACGCCGTGGATACGCGCCGTCACTCAGTGATACGTTCCACCGACAATAGCATAGTCCGAATTTCCAATCCTAACGTTCAACTCACAGGAACCTCTACACAATGGCAAGGTCAGGTCGGAACGGAGCGGATTCCGAACGGCCTTCGGAGGCGGCCTGTCCGCCCTCGTAACGAGGTAGTATCCGAAACGCCGACGCGGTGAACGCAAATCCTCGAAGGGTTCGTCTTGTGCCCGTCGGCCTGAGCAAGCACGACGATAACTCCAAATCTGTCAACGTGTCAGCGACTCCCTGCTGGCAAAAACAACAGTTGGGAGTCAACGACGCTGAGGATAGGAGTAACGGCGGTTTGGCACCGCCAGTCAGCCACCGACCACGACGGCTGGGTTAGATGCAAACTCCCGTGAAGTGGCGGCGTCCATGTTGCAAACCTGAAACTCCCACCGCTCGGAATTCCTCCGCGTGAACGCGGAGGAGGATGTCAATGACCTCCTCCCACCGTGAACAACGCAGCCTCAACTTTTGGCCAGTGTATTTTCTATAGCGTAACTTAATTTATCACACCACGGTGGCTCGCTTCGCCGAAACGTCAGCGTTACACCGGTTCGCCGGCCAGTGCGAGTATGGAAGTTCCGTGCGTCCGCGTCGCGCGCGAAGCCGGCGAAGCGACGCGTGCGACGCTCGCCGACGCGGATCTGATCAACGACGACTACGAGATCGCCGTCGAGGACGGCTGGCTCTACATTCCAGTGACCGATCCCGACGCCGTCCGAGCGGTACTCGAGGACGGCGAGATCGTCACCCGAACGGTCGACGAACGCGACACGCAGACGACGCCCGCCGATCTCCTCTCGTTCGAGCCGTCCTACGAGCGACTCGGCGAGGCTGCACTCATCGACGAGGACGATCCGGAGCGGGCACGTGAGATCGCGGACGCCATCCTCGACTCTGATCTTCCCGTCGGGACGGTGCTGAACAAGGCCTCGAAGGTCAAAGGTGAGACGCGCATCCGCGACTGGGAACTGCTGGCAGGCGAAGACACTGAGGTCGTCCACCGCGAGTACGGCTGTGAGTTTCTCCTGGACCTCGCCGAAGTGTACTTCTCGCCGCGGCTCGCGACCGAGCGCCACCGGGTCGCCGAGCAAGTCGACGCAGGCGAACACGCCTTCGACATGTTCGCCGGCGTCGGCCCCTTCGTCGTCCCGTTCGCGAAACGCGGCGCGGAGTGTGTCGGCGTCGACATCAACGCTGACGCGATCGAGTACCTACGCGAGAACGCCCGCCGCAACGGCGTCGCCGATCGCGTGACTGCCATCAACGACGACGTCCGCGAGGTCGCCACCGACTATGCGGGCTGGGCCGACCGCATCGTGATGAACCTTCCCCACAGCGCCGACGAGTTCCTCGAGTCGGCCGTGACGCTCGCCGGCGACGATTGCGTCCTCCACTACTACGACATCCAGCACGAAGACGACCCGTTCGGGCCGGGCGAACGCGCGATTCGTGCGGCTGCCGAACCCGAGTACGACGTAACCGTCGAGACGCGCCACACCGTCCGGTCGTACGCCCCCCACGAGTTGAACGTCTGTCTGGACGTGCGCCTCGAGCGGTAACGCGATCGGGGTCCGTAACTCTCTGTCACAACTGGATCGATTCGCAACCCTTATGGCCGGTATCGCCCCTACGAATAAACGCACACGAACGGTGTGCCGGTGTAGCTCAGACTGGCAGAGCGAATCCTTCGTAAGGATTAGGTCGAGGGTTCAAATCCCTCCACCGGCTCTTTCTGCGACGAACTGACTCGGAAGGCGAGAGCGACGTATTTCGGTCGTTTGGTCCCGTTGCCGATGTGCTTTCCAGCGACATCGACGCTGTCAGCCGTTCTGCGACGGACAGACCACGCGAGGCGTCGCATCGTCGCCAAAATCGCATTAAATGTATGGGGCGGGCAGCGTCGATTTGACCAACCGCGAGTCGAACTCCGAGACGGAGAGCACGTCGAGGTTGCCCTTGCGTTCCCGTTTGGCGACCTCGTCGACGATCGTCTCGAAGGAGTCGACGTGGTAGCCGGCGTTCTCAAAGTCCCACATCGAGTGAAACAGCAACGTGACGACACCAGTGTGGCGGACTGCCAGATCGAGCAGCCGTTCGGCAGCTGCCGGCTCGAGATCCCCACGACGGGGGGCCAGCAGGCGATTCGAGACGTGCCCAGCAGCCGGCCATCCGGCGGCGAATCCGAGCTGGTGGTACTCGGCGGCGAGCTCGAGCGTCGTAGCGTCGTAATTGCTGTACGGATAGGCGAAGTACTCGGCCCCGTCCGCGAACCCATGGGCTGTGAGCCACTCCTTTGCATCGCGAATGCGCGCTTCCTGGGCGTCGCGCTCGAGTTCGTCGAGAGAGTCGTGTCGGTACGCGTGGCTGCAGATCGTCCAGCCGCGGTCGTGGAGTTCGCTGAGCTGCTCGAGATTCAGGACGCTGGAGTCGCCGATACTCGCCGGATTGACGAACGACGATGCGGGGTGACATCCTCCGCGCCGTAAACGGAGAGGGATCGGAGATCCCTCAAGCAGTCGGGCAAAGCCCGACGACGGCGCGGCTTCCCGTACCGCAGGTGGGATATTTGCTGGTCTACGACACGACCTGCTCTCTCGTCTGAAACGTCCCGCTCTCGCGGTCGAACAGGTGTACCGATGGCTGTGCCACACAGCCGTTACTCCTATCCTCACCGTGAGGACTCGGAGTTATCTTCTGGCGCATATTCTCCGCCCCATTACAATCCGCGTTGGCTACCAATTCGCACGACGAACAAACGTACAGGCCACGTTCGACCCGGTTTGACTTCGTGTCGTCGCCACAGTGCGAGCAGGTCTTCGACGTGTCCCACTCGTTCTCCTTCAGCACCTCGACGCCACGTATCTCGCCTTTGTAGTTGAGGTACTGGTGAATGCGGTCGAATGCCCACGAGTGCAACTTCTTGTTCCCGGTCTTGCCCCAATCAGACTCACGCACATCTTCAGGCCAACTCACCGCGAGCCTGCCAACACCCCGTTCGATACATTCAGTGATGAGGGCATCCGTGAGAACGTGGTAGAACTGTGTCTCACGGTCAGCGAGCTTTCTCCGTGCCCACATCGACTTCTCTGATGGGCCGTTCTCACCTTCAGTATCGTATTCAGCTCGGGTGAAGTAGTGCTTGTCCTGCTTGAGCGAGTTGCCGGGGTACAGGACGTACTCGTTCGGGAAGGCGACCGTGGCAATGTTCGTGATGCCGAGATCGATGCCTGCTACGCCGTCACCTGCTGAATCCGCGGTTTCGAGTTCGACTTTGCAGACGAAGTGCAGCTCCCATTCGTCGCCGTTCCAGACCGCACGAACGTTCTGTACCTTGTTGACTTCTGAGAGGTCAACGTCTGGCCGGGTCTGGTACTCACAGAGGATGAAGTCCGACCAGTTCTCTTTCAGGTTCGACCCTTTCGAGAGTCGGACGCGGTTATTCTCGGGGTCGTGTTTAAAGCCGTCTGCTTTGAACGTGACCGTACTACGTGGTCGTTCATCGCCGTGTTTGCGGTAGCCTGGCGGATTCGCCGTGCCGTCTTTCTGTCGTAGATCGAACCACGACTGGAAAGCGTCAGAAAGTTCTTCGATGACTTTCTGACTGGATTGTGCGTTTAGGTCTTTCCAGCACGCTTGGTTCTTCATGTACGCTTTGAGCGTCCCTTCATCGGGAATCTCGTCGATTTCATCCCAGATGCGGTCGGCTGTCCAGCGTGCGACGTTCCAGATCTTCGAGGCGGCGTCTCCGAGCAAATCCAGCTCATCGCAGACCTGTCGCTGGTTCTGAATGGAACCAACAGAGGTGCGAGTGACCTGGATCGCCATACATAGCCTATATAAATAATCCAACTTAGAGGTGTGGATTCACGTTGCATCTCCAGCTTGCCATCGACTGTGGATTGTGTAGTCGAGTGACGCGATTCACGCCGGGCGTAAACGCCGGGATTCTCTCGCTGTTCAAAGATAGACGGTCGTGGTCGCGCGGAGTGCCATCGACAGATCCTGGCCGGTCAGGTCGACCGGTTCGTCGAACGTCCTGCTGATTACCCCGCGGTCGTCGGATGGCCCAATGTAGATTCGCGCGGCCTGCGAGCCGGTGTAGTACGTCGATTCGTCCGCGATCAGCGTTCCACCGTAGCTGGTCCACAGCGAGAGGTCCTCGAAATCGTCGAGCGTAGTGGCCCGATCAGGTCGGTCGGGCTGGGTGTCGTCGGGAGCATCATCGATCGGTTCGTCGGTCGCCGGTTCGTAGACGGTCGAGTCGTTGCGTGTCCTGTTCGTCGCTGTCTCGCTTCCGGTACACCCTGCGAGACAACTCCCGATCCCCACTCCTGCCAGCAGCATTTCTCGACGGCGCATACCGTCGTAGTTCTCTACCGCTGTATTCGTTAATCACGACGAATATTATCGGATAGAGAGTTTAATAATCCGTCATATTAGCTGCCCGCACAGGGCTGGTATCCGACGGCCCAGCCAGACTCGAGTGAGACCAGCAGTTCGTGGTCGATATAGCGCGAAACAGGAATGAGACGAGTTGCTGTAGTATACCCCGTGTCAGCGGTTGTAGCGGCCGAATCGCTGTGGATTGTCGAGTATCACACCGGCTCTGGAGTGGCTATTCGACTCCAGCGTACTAGATTATCGAATCCAGATACTGTTATGAATCTCGAGAGTTTAGTATCAAGCGCAATCGAAAAGAGTCCACGATTGAGTCTACAGCTGCGATTTTCAGTCAGTAGCTGATGAATCCGACTTGCAATGTATTTATCAGGACTATGATCTCGATCGTGAACACTACTATTATCAATACAATATTGATTCAAAACAAATAAATTGAAATCAGATAAGGCTGCATTTGGAGACTAAGATCGCCTAATAGTCGTTCATATAACGCTACGACTACGAATTCGATCATGTGCCGTGTTTCTTGTCGAGGAAACAAATAAATTCAGACCGAACTTCGCCCACGTGGAGGTCCGGTCCGATACAAGAAACGGGAAACTCAAACATTGTTGAAATATATGAGATGTGGTGAAAGATCCTAACTGTTTGTTTCCGAGTCATTTCAGCCATAAGGACGGCAGAACTGTGCTGCAAGCCTCCGATGGCAGAGTGTTACGCTTCTTGATACCACTCTCTGAATCCACGAACCCTATCATAAATTATATAGTGCGATATCAAAACGGAGCGGTTGGTGATCACTAGTTTCACGAGAGAACTGCACAGAGAGGACTCATTGGGCATAATTACACATGTTTATACCGGCAACAATCAACCGCGTGCGGATTCAGTTATCGGTCAGCATTGAAATTGCGGAAGAACGTCGAAAATCAGCTGATGTGGAGAGTGTTGCCACTCACGGATAAGCAGACTCAGAAAACAAATCTTCAGTCGGGAGGATCGAACCCGACGTAGTCTTTCGCAATCGTCAGGAACAGGGCCGCAGTCACAGCGGCTTGTAACGGAATTCCGCCTCTGCCAGCAACACCAACTTCACCAGCAAATCGACGAGCCGCCAGACGTTTTAATCGTACACTCGTACAGGAAATTAAAGAGTGGATGAACAGAAAACTTCAGTCGGTGACCAATACCGAATTACCGAACGGGGGCAGTACGTTGTTCGAAAGATAGAGCAGTTAGTGATGGAGCATGCGTATCGGACGATGCTGGACATGCATGCACAAGTCGAGAACGGGGAGGGGAGCTGATCAAGTGAGTAGGGGTGGACGATGTCAGAGAAACCATAGCCAGATGTAGTGATCCGGACCCGTATGTCGATGCATTCGATGAAGATGTGACGAACAGCTCACGAAGTGAGGTTGATCGAGGGGCTGATGAGTTCTTTACTAAGGAGTAACTGGCTCTGTTGAAACCCTCAGGTAGTGATAGGCTCAGAACCCTCTGCGGTAGGTACAGCACGAAGAGTTAGCGATCAGTACGGCGTAGCCATTACTGTGTTAGCAGTAGTTAGTAATACGGTTTCTTCATTTAGAGTATCAATATTTTTGTTCCTACATTCTAAGATGGAATCCATGGATCGCCTCTCAACCCTCCCGATATACGCGTTCGTTGGTTTCCCTGTTTTCTTCGTTCTCTTCCCATTCGGCCCATTAGAGCTGTTTTTGTTCGTATACCTCGTTCTCCTCGTTATGGTGATTCTATCGTGGAACGACACCGATGAACCACCGGCTCGGATTAATTGTTCGCAATGTGGTGCACCGAACAAACTAGATCGGGATCAATGTAAGCACTGTAATTCATCGCTCACCGGTCAGTAAGCACCTGTACTGACCGATCAATAGAGTAGCCGAACACCCATTCGAGTTAAGAACCATTATGAACTAATGGAATGAGCGGAAGCTAGTGAACTCGCCGGGGCAGTAAATCATTCGAGTCCGAAAACGGGAGACCAACTACTCACTAGAGAAACGGCGTCGCGGCGGAACGGAGTCCCGTCAGTCCGCCAGCGGCGACTCGGTCCCGCGGACGCTGTCGATTATCACGTCGCCGTCGGGCCGTGACGCGATCCAGTAGAGTTTGTAGGCGTCGACCGAGCGTGCGAAGGTCACGTCCGGCTCGGAGCCGACCGCGACCTTCCGGAGCGTCCATTTGAACACGGCATCCTCGGCCTTCCGGTGGGTCTGTGCGTCGGAAAGTTCCGACGGGATCACGAGCACGTCGTCGACCGTTCGCGTCTCCGTCTCCGGGAACGTATCGGCCCGAACCGCGAGCCGACGTGTGCGATCGACGGTGACGACGTAGTCGATGTCGCGATCCGCAATCAGCGGCCGTTCGACCGTCGCGACCGCGTCGTAGACGCGGTACGGATACGCGACGACCCCGACACGGCCGCTCGAGTCGACGTCTTCGCGTGCGATCGCCGGCGTAATGACCGACAGTTCGGTCCGGTCGCGGCGACCGCCTGCGGCGTCTACATCCGGTGTCGACGCCGGCGGACGACGTGTCTCGCCCATCTAGTTGTCACCCTCTTCCCAGTAGTCGGTCGCGTCGACGTGTGCACGGATGGCGTCGGTCTCCGTAACGGCCTTCGGGGAGACGTCGCGACCGCCGTCGGTGACGTAGTCCGGCGCACCGGTCGGTTGATCGCTGCTCGAGAGCGCCGAGAGCGGTTTGTCGAACACGTTGAAGTGATCGTCGACGCCTTCCGGCGGACGCGTAAGCAGCGAGACGACGATCAGTGTCGTCGTCGAAAGGACGAACGCGGGGAAGAGGCCGTAGACGCCCACCAGTCCCGTGAGGAACGGCGACGCGTCGACCGCACTCTGGAACCCGAGTACGCCGAGAAGCGACGACAGCTGCGTCCACACGAACATCGTCGTCGTGCCGACGATCATGCTCGCGACCGAGCCTTCGGCAGTGACGCGTTTCCACCACAGCGACGCGATCAGCGTCGGACCGATGGCTGCACCGAGGCCACCCCAGGCGTAGTCGAGGACGAGCGTGTATATTGGCGTATCCTTCGCGATGTAGGCGAAAGCGATACTCGCCGCCCCGAGTGCGAGCGTGACGAGCTGGGAATAGCGGACGAGTTTCGCCTGGCTTGCGTTCGGATTGACGTAGCCGTGGTACACGTCCTCGACGATGGCGCTCGTCGCGACGAGCAGCTGCGAGTCGGCGCTCGACATCATCGCGGCGAGTGCGGCCGCCAGGATGATCCCCGCGATCGCACCGGGGAAGAACTCGAGCGTGAGCATCGGCATGACGTTATTCGGGTCGTCGATGCCGCTCTGGCCGAAGGCGACCAGTGCGTACAGCCCGACGAAACCGGCGCCGATGTAGGCGACGAACATGAACAGCTGGGCGACCAGTGCCGCCAGACGGATGTTCTTGACCTCGTCGATCCCCATGAACCGAACCATCACGTGGGGGTTGCCGGGGATACCGAGCCCGATAGCAGCATAGCTGATGATGCCGAAGATCGCCGCCCAGCCGGTCATCCCGGCCGTGACGCTCGTGTACGAACTGCCGACCGAGGCGAGGTCATTGAACGGAAGTCCGTAGTTGGTAAACGCGAGGATCGGCAGGATAATGAAGGCGATCAGGATGATCGCGCCCTGGAAGTAGTCGGACCACGCGACGGCGAAGTAGCCGCCGAGCATGGTGTAGCCGACGACGATGACGCCACCACCGAGGATGCCGATCAGCGGCTCGACACCGGTGAGCACCTCGAGCAGCGTCCCGGCGGCGACGATCTGTGCACCCACGTAGCCGCCTTCGAAGATCATTAGCACGACCGCGGAGGCGCCCTTTACGAGGCCGGTATCGTCTTGCAAGCGCGTCTCGAAAAAGGTCGGCAGCGTGACCGCCTTCACGATCTCCGTGTACTTCCGGAGGCGTTTCGCGAGCCCGGCCCACGCGAACAGGTCGGCGGGAATCATCCCGAGCCCGTTATAAAAGGCCATCACGCCCGTGCCGAAGGCGTCACTGGGGACGCCGAGCGTGAGCCAGCCACTCATCTCGGAGGCTCGTTCGGAAAAGCCCGTGACGACGGGGCCGACGCTCCGGCCGCCGATGACGTAGTCGTCGACGGAGTCCATGAGCTGTGAGGAGTACAGCCCGATCCCGAGCAGGATGAGGAGATACGTCGCGAACGTTCCGAGGACCCAGGCACCGGCCGAGCCGGCAAGTCCGCTACTGGCCATGCTCCGCCTCCTGGTACCGTTCCTGAAGCTTTTTCTCGCGCTTTCCCTCCCAGACGTAGTACACGCCGAGCATCACCAGATACACGGCGAACGGTCCAAACAACCAGAGCAGGTTCATCGAACTACTCTCAGGCATTACTGCCGTGTGCTCACTTTCCACATATAAGTATACCGAATCTGTGCGTTTTTCATGTAGAACCGTTCAGGATCATTACAAACGAGCGGGTGGCGATGGCAGCCGCTGTCGATCAGTTCACACTCGATTGCACGACAGCCGTCCGGTTGACCACGGGATCGAGGGGAACAGGGCGTTCCAACTTACACACCAACGACGGCGCGAAGCGCGAACAGCGCATTCTCCTTGCGCTCGCGAACCCGCCGGTAGAAGTACTGCAGCCACTTGTCGCCGTACGGGATATACTGGTTGACCTCGTAACCCTTGCGCGCGAGTTCGCGCTGGGCGTCTTCACGCACCCCCATGAGCATCTGGATCTCGAACGGCGTCCCATACTCCTCGTGGAGGTCGGTTGCGTGCTCGAGCATCGCCGGATCGTGGCTTCCGACGGCGACGCCGCGGTCGAACTCCCGGAACAGGAACTCGAGGTGGTCTTCGTAGGCTTCGTTGACCTCGGCTTTCGTCTCGTAGGCGACCGACGGCGGTTCGTCGTACGCGCCCTTGACTAGCCGAACTGCGGCAGGAACGTCGACCAACCGCTGCAAGTCCTCGCGCGTGCGCTTGAGGTTCGCCTGAATGGCAATGCCGACGCCATGGGGGTGGTCCTGAGCTGCCGCTTCGACGACATCGAGCGTCGTGTCGGTCGTCGTGTAGTCTTCCATGTCACACCAGACGAAGACGTCTTCGTCGGCCGCAATCTCGACGATGCGCTCGAAGTTCGACTCGAAGACGTCCGGGCCGATGTCGATGCCGATCTGGGACGGTTTCACCGAGACACACCCGTCCAGATTGCGAGCGGCCAATTCCGAGACGAGGTGACAGTACGTGTCGGCGTCAGCGGCAGCGGGCTCGGGGTCGTGGTAGTGTTCCCCGAGGAGGTTCACGATGGCGCCCATTCCGTCCGCGTTACAGTCCGTGACGTGATCCAGCGCGCCGGATGCGGTCGTTCCGGCGACGAATCGGCTTGCGATCGGCGGTATCATATCGGCTAGCTGGGACGGATCCCCCCTAAATCGATACCCGACCAAAAGATTCGCGCCGAAATGCCGGGAATAATAGGCGGCGTGCGATCAGGCGTCGTCGGGATTGAGGAGTTTGGCTTCGGCCTTCCGGAGGTGCTCGAGCAGCGTCGTCTTCGAGACGCCGAGTTCGTCGGCGAGTTCGCGCGTGCTGATCTCGCGCGGCCAGGCGTAGTAGTTGCGCTCGCAGGCGAGATCGAACGCCTCCCGCTGGCGTGGCGTAAGACGGTCGAGCCGGTCGGTCGAATCCGGCGCGGCGCCGTCGGCCGAGGCGATCTTGCTGATCGAGATTTCGGCGTCGATCTCGGCACGGACGGTCTCGAGTCGGTTGCGGATCGCCTCACGGTCGTCGGCGACGAAGACCGGCCAGTGTTCGACGCCGCCTTCGACGCGAACCGACGCGTCGTGAATGAATCCCTGTGAGACGAGCGTGTCACTGATGCTGTGTTCGGGCGCGTACTCGACGAACAGTTCGCGGGCCGCGTTGCCCGGGTGCGGTGCCGTACTGGCCGGTCGCTTACCCACCTCGACCGTCGAGTGGGTCAGCGGTGATGCTTCGGTGAACGCAACGAACTCGTCGAGTTGTGCCGTCGTGTCGGCGTAGACGGTGAAGTGTCCCTTGACGGTTTCGTCGACGGTCCGGTGGACCGTGTGGACGAGCAGGCCGGCGTCGACCGACTCCGTCGCCTGCAACCCCCAGCAGTCCGGATGCCAGATCTCGAGTGTGAGTCGCGTTCCGTCCGTCGTTCTCGCCGCTGTCGTCGTCGAACTCGTGCTGCTCATGCGTCGATTCTGCCCGATCCTTTCGGCGACAGTCGCATAAATATACTGGAGTTGGGAAACGTGTGTCACTCCCTCTATGGCGGCCCCGACCATGGGAGGCCGTGATTATTCGATGCTGTTCGGTAATCTCTCCTGTATGAGTCAGCAGGCAACAGCCCAGCCGGACCGACACTACATCGACGGCGAGTGGACCGACGGCGCGGGGACAGAGACGTTCGAGAGCGAAAACCCGGCGACTGGCGAAACGCTTCGGACCTTCCATCGCGGAACTGACGCCGACGTCGACGCGGCGCTCGCCGCCGCCGACGCAGCCAAAGACGAGTGGCAATCGCTGTCCCACATCGACCGCGCGGAGTACCTCTGGGAGATCTACCAGGAACTGCGCGAGCGGACGGACGAACTCGGCGAGATCGTCACCAAGGAGTGTGGCAAAGAGATCTCCGAAGGAAAGGCCGACGTCGTCGAGGCCGCACACATGGTCGAGTGGGCCGCGGGGAACGCCCGCCATCCCCACGGCGATGTGGTCCCCTCCGAGATCGGGAGCAAGGACGCGTACATGCGGCGCAAACCACGCGGCGTCGTCGGCTGTATCACGCCGTGGAACTTCCCGGTCGCGATCCCCTTCTGGCATATGGCGGTCTCGCTCGTCGAGGGCAACACCGTCGTCTGGAAGCCGGCCGAACAGACGCCATGGTGTGCCCAGATCGTCGCCGAGATGTTCGAGGACAGCGGCATCCCAGACGGCGTTTTCAACATGGTCCAAGGATTCGGCGACGCCGGCGCGGCCATCGTCGACGACGAGCGCGTCGATACCGTCCTCTTTACCGGCTCCGCCGAGGTCGGCCAGCAGGTCGCCCAGACCGTCGCCGAACAGCCCGGCAAGCTCGCGGCCTGTGAGATGGGCGGAAAGAACGCGGTCGTCATCACCGACGAGGCCGACCTCGACACGGCCGTCCACTCGGCCGTAATGAGCTCGTTCAAGACGACCGGCCAGCGCTGTGTCTCGAGCGAGCGCCTGATCGTCCACGAGGACGTCTACGACGAGTTCAAGGAACGCTTCGTCGACATCGCCGCGAACATCGCCGTCGGCGATCCGCTCGCGGAAGACACCTTCATGGGGCCGCTCGTGGAGGGCGAGCACAAGGAGAAAGTCCTCGAGTACAACGAACTCGCCCGCAACGAGGACGTGAACGTGCTCGTCGACCGCGACGATCTGAGCGACGACGAGATTCCGGACGGCCACGAGGACGGCCACTGGATCGGGCCGTTCGTTTACGAGGCCGATCATGACGCGGACCTTCGCTGTACCCAGGAGGAGGTCTTCGGCCCCCACGTCGCGCTGCTGAAGTACTCGGGCGATATCGAGGACGCCGTCGAGATCCACAACGACACCGCCTACGGCCTCGCAGGCGCGATCATCTCCGAGGATTACCGCGAGATCAACTACTACCGCGACAACGCCGAGGTCGGACTCGCCTACGGGAACCTGCCGTGTATCGGCGCGGAGGTTCACCTGCCGTTCGGCGGCGTCAAGAAGTCCGGTAACGGTTACCCGAGCGGCCGCGAAGTGATCGAAGCCGTCACCGAACGCACCGCCTGGACGCTGAACAATTCGAACGACATCGAGATGGCCCAGGGGCTGTCCGCAGACATCACGACCGACGATGACTGAGACGAACTGTCCCCTCTGTGGCCGATCCACCGCGGTTTCGGGCGAGTGGTGTCGACACTGCGGGTGGACGCTCCGTTGCGGCGCCGATTAGTGGCCATCGGGCCGGTCATCGATCGGCCTCGAGGGTCACGCATGCGAAATCGGTCGCCGGCAGTCGATCACAACAGCTTCTGCGATGTTCGGAATGCGTGAACGAGTCGGCAGCGATCAAACTGTGGCAACACGGTACACGACCGGAGGCCGTCAATACAAACAGCGGTCGGTTTCGGCTGTTCACGTATTCCGAACGCTGTTTCCGTCGAGAGACGTATCGATCGACTGTCGAAGACGGTTAATTATGAATGACAATCGCCCACATTCATCTGCTCGGACAAGACAATACACCCACCCTATGAATTTACAATTCAATTATCGGAATTTACTGAACGAGACGCGAAAAGTGGGTTCTGCTCGACAAATCAGTTCACACATTCCGAACGCTTATGCGTCGGTAAGGCAACCACCCGAAGCATGACAGACGATCAACCTCGCCCGGTGAAAACGACGAAGACGTCACTCACGGTCGTCCGCGAAATCCACGACAGTAATGGCGCGACGCTGAGCGAACTAGCCGATCGCCTTGAGCCAGCGAAAAGCACGCTGTACAATCACTTGCACACGCTGGTCGACGAGGGGTTTCTCGTCCGCGATGGTGATACCTACCACGTCGGCCTCCAGTTTCTCCCGTTCGGGGAACACGCGCGCGAACGAAATCCGCTGTACGCGCCGGCGCGGCGGCGTGTGTACACTCTCGCCGAAAAGACGGGCAACGAAGCCGACTTCATCGTCGAGGAGAACGGCCGTGCCTACTCCCTCGAGTACGCGATCGGCGAGTCGACCCGCGGCAGACTGTCCGAATCGAGCCCGTTTCGTGCGGGAAACCGCTTTTATATGCACAACTGCTCCTCGGGCAAGGCCATGCTGGCGTCGATGGCGGAGTCACGCGTCCGGGCGATCGTCGACCGATGGGGGTTACCGGCCACGACTGATCAGACGATCACCGACGAATCGACGCTGTTCGACGAACTCGAGACGATCCGACGGCGCGGCTACGCTACTAACGAGGAAGAACTGCTCGAGGGATACCGCTCGATCGGTGCGGCAGTGACGAACCCGGACGGGGCGGTCATCGGCGCGTTCTCCGTCGGCGGCCCGACGTATCGCATGGCTGTCGACGAAAGCACGACCGACGAGATCGTTCAATTGCTGCTCGACGAGATCGAGTCCCTGACGGCCGAGCTGTTCTGAGGTAACATTACACGCATACAGCTGTAAGGGGACGTCACAAGTTAACATGACTCGATTGGCTGATGGGATTACACCCATACGATTGTAATGGTAGCTCGTCGCTCATTGTCACGGATCATGCCCTTCAACCCCGCTGCCGCAACTTGATCGCTCGAGCACTATCGGGTGCTGACTCCCCCTCCTCTAAAACGTATCCGATCTTACCATTCGTGTCAGCGACTGTTATCAGTCCAGGGAAAATCACCGGAAACGATCATCCGCCGAACACCAATTAGGCGGCCGTGTCGGCAGAAAAGACATTTTTGATATATGTATATCTAATAGATAGGTAGGGTTCTAATTAGATGTAAAACGACCACTATTGCGTCCAGGGCCGCTTGTTCCGAACCCAAGTCTAGAAGCCAGTAAAACACCAAATCTCAGCTTAGAATCTATATTTTCTATTTTCCTTGAATAATATAGGCAATAACGTATAATATACAAAGGACTAGTCTCGGATTAAGAATTGACCGCCTATTTATACTATATCTGTATATTTTGACTACCAATATTAAAACAAACATATAGTATAGATGCTATTTTCGAGACCCATGAATTACATCGGTCAGCCACATATGATACAAGATATAGTGGCAGATTTCACATACTATTCTGACACTCATTACAGATCAGGTGATCACCCATGCCCGAGCCGCCTCCGGAGTGGTTAATAGAACACGGTGACGGCGAGGACGACAGCCAGACCGAGGACAGGATAGTCGAGTCGCGAGAAGGCGAGCGGCGGGAGCGTGGGGTTCCACGCGAAACACCGTGCCTGAAGCGCAAGCGAGAGCCGGTCTGCGCGGTCGAATGCCCGCGTCAGGCCGAGAATCGCGACCGTGCTCGCACGGTCGACGACGCTCCGTTCGGTGCCGAGCCGGGCCGCCATCGCCTCGCGGATCGTCCGGAGGTCGCCCTGTAACACGGGGAGAAACCGAAAGACGAGTGCGACGCCGATTCCGAGCAGCTGGCCCGGCTTTCCTGGAATCGTCCGTTGAATCGCTGCTCTGGAGTCCCGAACCGGCGTCGATCGAACGTACGCGGCGCTGACGAGCAGGATAAGCAGGACCCGGTAGCTCGCGAGCCCCGACGCGACAGCGTCGGGCCGGTCGAACCAGGGCGATCCGAACGTGACGCCCGCGATCAGCGGTGCGAGCGCGAGGATCAGCAGTGCGAATCGATAGGTGACGAGGGTTCGGCGGATCGGGACACGCGCCGCAAGCAAGACCCCGGCCGTCACAGCAGAGAGGACGATCAGCGCCCGCGGCGTCGTGTGTGCCAGTGCAGTAGCTGCAAAGCCGATCTGGACCGCCAGCTTGGACCGGGGATCGAGCCGGTGGGCCAGCGTCTCGTCGGGCTCGTAGGTCAGCATCGAACACACCCCGCGTGTGGCGTCGGTCGTCTCGAGTCGGCCATCACCATCACTGGTTCGGGACCCGCACCTCGAGGCCCTCGAGTTTCCCCAGCGCGCGTTTGGGCGGCCCGTCGACGGCGACACGGCCGTCCTGCATGGCGATCACACGGTCGGCGAGTCCACAGACGTCGCGCAGATCGTGCGTGGTGAGTAGGATACCGGTGCCATCCGCCGCTAGCGCCTCGAGACGCTCGAGAACGGAGCGGCGCGCAGGCTCGTCAAGCCCGGTAAAGGGCTCGTCGAGGACGAGGTGGGTCGGCTCCATCGCGAGCGCGCCCGCAATCGCCACGCGAGACTGTTCGCCGCCCGAGAGGGTCTCGATGCGGTCGTCTTCGCGGCCAGCCATGTTCACGGCCTCGAGTGCGGCCGTCACGCGCCGGTCGATCTCCACGCGCTCGAGGCCGAGATTTTCGGGGCCGAAGGCGACGTCCGCGCCGACGGTCGCGGCGACGAACTGGTCGCGTGGGTGCTGGAAGACCATGCCGACGCTCGAGCGGGCGGCGATCAGATCTTCAGCGACGGGCGTGCCGTTGACGCGGACCTCGCCGGAGTCCGGTTCGAGCAGCCCGTTACAGTGGCGCAACAGCGTCGTCTTCCCGCTTCCGTTGGCGCCAGCCAGCAGGACGAACTCGCCGTCGTCGATCGACAGCGAGAGGTCCCGGAGGACCGGGACGTCGTCGAACGCGTACGAGACCGACTGAAACTCGATCATCGGCTCGACATCAGGACTGGACTGGCGTGATTCTGCCGGATCTGACGATAGCGATCGCGGCAGCCATCTTGAGGAGCTCGCCCGGAATGAACGGCAGCGCACCGGCGGAGATCGCCTCCCAGGCCGTCATGTCAAGCAGCCAGGTCATGTACGCCGTCCCCATGCCGTAGATAAGGATCGTCGCCATGACGAGTGCACCGACGACCAGCGAAAGCGGGACGTCACGGAGGTCTCGCAGCGTCGTCCCGCGGTGGACGACGACGCCGATCAGTGAGGCGGCGATCGGGTACGACCACAGGTAGCCGGCCGTGTTTCCGACCAAGACGCCAAGGCCACTGTTCATCCCGGCGAATACCGGGAGCCCGACGGCGCCCGCGACGAGATAGAGCAGGACCGAAAACCCTCCCCAGACCGGGCCTAGCACGAGTCCAGCGAGGAAGACGAACAGTACCTGCAGCGTGATCGGTGCCGGCGAGAGCGGGATCGGGATCGAGACCAGGACCGATGCACCGATCAGCGCCGCCAGCACGGCCGCTCGAGCGAACTGCCGAACGACGGTGTCGTCGACGGCATCGACCGAATTTCGTTGCGTTTCCATATCCTCGCTCTCTCGTAAACCGGGATCAAAACTTCGGTTTCCGAGATTCGTCATCGTTTGTCTATCATTTGTGGGCGAGCAGCGACGCTGAGCAGTACTGTACGGGTCGAAACAGTGCGCTTCCTCTCAGTGTTGGAGACAGTTGCAGTCGTTCCGGGTCTATGGCCGGTCGCTGTCTTCGGACATCGGTCGTCTCCGGCGACTGCAGCCGTGGCCCCCGAGTAATTCCGTGTTGTCTCGGTTCGCTAACCGAAACGACCGGCGACCTTATGCACTGATTCGGCCCCGTGGTGGGAAAATGCGAAGCGATCGGATGACGGCCGAAATTCGGAGCGAACGAGCGATACCTCCGGGGAATCGGCCACACGACGGCAGGGGCGAATCGGGACGGTGGACGTGGCATTCGAGGCTGTCGATACCTGTGGCCGGACCATCGGATCACTTCCGTCGCGCACGCGGGCGGGCGATTCGGGATGGAGGCGCGCGATGAGACGCGATCGAGCCGCAATCGTCGTGCTGATCGCAGTCGCGATGGTCGGCAGCGCCGTCGCGCTGCCGGCGCTGGACGGGGGAACCGAGCCGATCGACGAGGCTGCCACCGAGACGGGCGACGCGCCGCCGTCCCCAGGCGACTCGCAGGCTGCGGCCGCGCTCGAGCCGACTGCCGTCCAGACACAGAACGACACCGACACGGTTGGTGAGTCGGAGCTCGTCACGTTCGCAGACGAAGAGGAGACGGCCGGTGCTGACAGGCCAGACGACGACGCGAACGCGCAGGCGACGCTCCAGGGGGAGACCGACGACGCCGTCGAAGCCGGTGTCGAAGAAGGGGTCGAACTCGCCCAGTCCCAGGGCATCGAGGTGACACAGGAACAACGAGCGGCAGCGCTCGAGGGCGCTCGCTCGTCAGTTCAGCAGTATCAGACCGTCGACGCCGAGCAGGTCCAGGCAGCGACGGCGGGAGCCGTTCACGGCTCGCTGATCCAGTCCCAGTCGGTCAACGTGACCCAGATCCAGTCCGCGGTGGGCGGGGCGACCGACGGTGGACTCTCACAGTCACAGTCCGCGAACGTAACCCAACTTCAGAGCGCGACATGGGGCGCAGCACACGGCGCGCTTGCCCAGAGCCAGCGCGTCAGCGTCGAACAGATTCAGGTCGCGAGTCGAGGTGCAGCCGCCGGTGCCGCACACGAAGCGGGCACGAAAGATGTCGGCAAGGCACCACACGTACAGGAAGCCGCCCAGGGCGCGGCCTACGGAGCGCTGACGCAGTACCAGTCGGTTACGGCCGAGCAGCGCCAGCAGGTCACGCTCGAGCACGTCCAGCACGCGGCGGCCGGGGGTGCGGCTGGCGCGCTTGCGGGAAGTACGCGTGCAGTGCTCGAGCAAGAACAGCGCGTCGACGTCGAGCAGCGCCAGCGGGTGACGATCAAGCAGATTCAGAAGGCCGCAGCCGGCGCGGCGAAGGGGGCGCTCGTCCAGGAGCAATCGGTGTCGGTCGAGCAAACACAGGCTGCTGCCCGCGGGGCCGGACAGGGGTCGCTGAAACAGGTCCAGTCGACGCGTCTCGAGCAACGCCAGCGGGTGTCGATCACGCAGGTGCAGGAGGCGTCGTTCGGCGCGGCGAAGGGCGCGATCTCGCAGAGTCAGGATGCGACCGTCGAACAGATTCAGGCTGCCGCCGACGGGGGCGCGGGCGGCGTACTCGTCCAGCGCCAGTCGGTCTCGATCACGCAGATCCAGTCCGCCGCGGTCGGGGCCGCCGAGGGAGCGGTCACGTCCGCGATCCAGCGCCAGGAGGTGTCGATCGAGCAGATCCAGGCGGCCGCGTTCGGTGCCGGCGAGGGCGCAGTGACCCAGACGCAACTCGTCGAGGTGACGCAGGTCCAGCGACTCGCACAGGGCAGTGCGAGCGGTGCCCTCGTCCAGTCACAGTCGGCCACGGTCACGCAGATCCAGACCGCGGCACGAACCGCCGGTCAGGAGACGGCCCGGGTGGTCCAGTCCCAGCGGATCAGCATCACGCAGCTACAGACGCTAACCGAGGAGGCTGCAGCCGAGGCGACCGCCTACGCGGTGAGCGAAGACACCGAGGATGTGACCCAAATCACCCAGCGCGTCACGGTCATCGTCGAACAGCGGATCGAAACGATCGATCGGATAGAGGGGACGGCCTCGATCGACTTCCCCGATCAGGAGTCGGACGGTGAGCAGGTCACCATCGCAAACGTCTCGCTCTCGGAGGGCGGGTTCGTCGCGGTTTACGACGGCGTCACCGTCGACGCCGACCCGGCTGCCATCGTCGGCGTCTCCGAATATCTCGAGCCGGGTAATCACCAGAACGTCACGATCGACCTCGACGAGCCGCTCGCGGCCAGCGGTCCGCTCGTGGCAGCCGTCCATCTCGACACGAACGACGACGAGGAGTTCGAGTACGCCGAGTCGGGCGGCGAGGAGGACGTACCGTACGTCACCGGTGCCGGCGCGCCGGTGATCGACGGCGCGTTCGTGACGGTCACGGACGAACCCGACGAGGCCACCGCGACGCTGTCGGTCGCCGATCAGGAAGGCAGCGGCGAGACGCTCACCATCGACGAGGCGAACGCGTCCGTCCCCTACATCATCACCGCCACCTACGATGGTGAGACAGTCGAAAGCGACACGTTCGCGGCCGGTGAGGCGGTGACGAATCTCTCGCTCGAGTTAGAACCGCCAATCGAGGAGAACACCACCGTCAACGTCTCCGTGGTCGGCGAAGACGGGGCGACGCTCGCGAGCGAGACTGTCGAGTACACCGTCGA
Organism: Haloarchaeobius amylolyticus; assembly: GCF_042678045.1. GTDB lineage: Archaea > Halobacteriota > Halobacteria > Halobacteriales > Natrialbaceae > Natrinema > Natrinema amylolyticus_A. The sequence continues at coordinate 21,694 of NZ_JBHUDI010000003.1, read as the reverse complement.
AGCGGAGCCCGATGACGACCGGAGTGGGACGCTTACCGTGGCTGACCAGGAAGGCAACGGCTCGACGCTCACCGTCGACGAAGCAAATGCCTCCGTCGAGTACGCGCTCACCGTCACCGACGAAGACGGCGAGACGCGCGCCGAAAGCGATGCGTTCGCCGCCGGCGAACCGATCGCGAACGAGACACTCGAGTTAGAGCCACCACTCGAGGAAAGCGCGACCCTCGAGGTCGCAGTCGTCGCGACTGAGGACAACGAGGCGCTCGCAAACGACACTCTCGAGTACACAGTCGAGGAGCCGGAACCCGAGGCGTCGCTCTCAGTCGATAACCAGACGGGCGACGGTGAAACGCTGACGATCGACGGGGCGAGCGCATCCGTACCGTACATTCTCTCGGCCGAATACGACGGCGAACGCGTCGACAGCGAGACGATCGAGGCGAACACGACGGTCGCGGACGAGACGCTCGCACTCGAGCCACCGATAACGGAGAATACGACCGTCGATGTTGCCGTTCGTGCCGCGGCTGACGACGCGATGCTGGCAAACGACTCCATCGAGTACGCGGTCGAGGAGCCGGATCCCGGCGAACCGACGGCAAACCTCACGGTGCCCGATCAGACCGGCGACGGCGAGACGCTGACCGTCACACGGGCGAACGCGTCCGTCGAGTACGCCATCACCGTCACCGACGAGAACGGCACCCAGCTCGCGGCAAGCGAGCCTTTCGCTGCGAACGAGACGATCGGCCCCGTGGAGTTCGATCTCGAGCCGCCACTCGAGGAGAACACGACGCTCGAGGTCGCGGTCGTCACGGCCGACGACGGGACGCCTATCGAGACGGCGAGCGTCGAATACACGGTCGACGGCCCACCGCCGGGATTCGACGTGGAGTTTCCGAGCTGTCAGCGCGCAGTCGTCACCGCATCGCTCGCAGAGGGCGATCGGGTCGCCGCCAGCACGTGGTTCTATGACTCCGGCGGTGCCGGGGACACCATCGTGGAAGACATCGTCACCGCCGGTGACGAGATTCCAGCACCGTATAATGGAACGATCGTCTTCGAGATCGGCGACGAGCGTCGCGTCACGACTGAAGACGAGCAGGTGCTCGTCGAGGTGCCTGATTACGGCACCTTCGGGACGTACATCTCCGGGATCAGTTCGCCCGAAGCGGCCGAAGTCGGCAGCATCGACTATCCGAATCCATTAGAACGATGTGACGAGGAAGCCCGTCCCGAGCTGCCGTCGATCGCCGTCGAAGAGACGACGCCCACCACGGACGGGATCGATGTGACGTTCAGCTACGAGAACCCGAACGACGCTCCGATGGGGTCGTACAGCCGGTTCGTCGAGGGAACCACGACCGATGAACCGCCGTCCGGATTCGAACCGGGACAGCACACGTTCACCGTCGAGTGGACACCCGAAAGCGACGACGAACGGCTCGTCTGGGAGGCCGACTTCTCGACGTTCGGCTACGAGGAGCCGATCACCGCCGCGACGCCCCCCGCCGGCGAGGTCGAGCCGTCCGAGCCCGCGATTTTCAACGTCTCGAGTCTAGAAACGAACAGCCCAGTCGTGCGGGGTGAGCCACTCGAGGTCGATGCCGAAATCGAGAACGTCGGCGATGAAAACGGGACCCAGAACGTCTCGCTCGCGATCGACGAGACCGTTGTCAACGAGACAGAGGTCTCGCTCGAGCCCGGCGAGAACCAGACAGTCTCGTTCACTGTGGACACCGATGACCTCGAGCCGGGCGAGTACCCGCTCTCGGTATCGACTACAAACGAGACGGCCGAGACCACGATCACCGTCGAGGAACCGGGCGAGCCTGCAACCTTCGGTGTCTCGATCGACGAGACCAACAGCCCGGTCATCCCGGGTGAACCGCTCGCAGTCGAGGCCACCCTCGAGAACGTCGGCGACCGCGCAGGGACACAGGACGTCGAGATCGCCGTCGACGACACGCCCGGCGAGCCGATAGCGGTGACGCTCGAGTCCGGTGAGTCACAGACGGTCACGCTCGACTACGATACGGCGGCCCTCGAACCTGGAGAGTACCCGCTTACAGTGTCGACCGAAAACGAGACAGCAGAGACAACGGTGATCGTCGAGCGGCCGGCGACGTTCGCCATCGCCGACGTGACAGCGCCCGAGACCGGCCAGCCCGGTGAGGAGGTAACGGTGAGCGCGACGCTCGAGAACGTCGGTGACCGCGAGGGAACCCAGACAGTCGCCTATGCGATCGACGAGCAGGTCGTCGATGAGTCGTCCGTGACGCTCGCGGCTGGGGAAACGACGGAAATCTCGTTCACGTCCCAGTTGCCGCCAGGAACGTCGACACATACGATCGCGACCGACGACGATCAGGCATCGGTGACGATCGAGGCGGTCCCAGCAGACGGGGGTGCGACGCCTGAGCCGGAGCCGCCAGGGCCACCGCAACCGCCGGGGCCCGAACAACCGCAACCGCCGCAACCACCGCAGCCACCTGTAGAGTCCCCGCCGGACACGGGGCAAGCCGAGACGACGGACGGCGGCACCGCTGAGACGACTACCGGAGAGACGGCCGAAGCCGCCGACGAGACGATCGGCGGTGAAAACGAGACGACCGGTACTGAATAGGCATCCGGTCGGCAACACGATTCGGACACCGATCGCGCTACCGACACCGCCGGCGGCGACCGGTGTCGAGACACGAGCGGGGAGTCACGGACTGTTGTCCGGCGGTATCAGCGCCAGCACACCATTGCTGGTCGACAGCCGCTCAGTGCTGGTGGCCGGTCGCTTCGCCAAACGTGACGCCGAAGCGCTCCTCGAAGAGGTCCATTACTTCGGACTCCTGGGCCTGGAGCGCCTCGCCTGCGTCTTCGCCGTGGTGGACGATGTGGTGAGCACGGCTGGCAAAGGAGAGAAGGACGAGATCGCCGACCGTTTCAGCGTCGGACTGGTCGCCCTCGGCGACGAGGTCGACGAGGCCGGTCGGAACCGTGACATCGTCGGTCGCGCCGTCGTCGGAACTGATCGAGAAGGTCGTCGTCTGAACTTCGTCTGTCATACCCCTACCGTCGGGGAGCGTCCGTAAAGGTGCTGTGGCTTGCGCCGGATGGCTGCCATCCCGAGCAGGGCACACCGCCATGGTACTTTTGTCGATCAGCGAACGGTCCGACTATGCCATCCATCGAACTCGACGAAGAGACGACCGAGCGCCTCGACGAACTGCGTGTCGAGGACGAGTCCTACGACGAACTCGTCATGGAGCTCATCAACATCTACAGAGATACAGCGAGAGTGCCTCGGGGCTTGCCCCCGCGGTGCTTCACGAAGCGAGCGAACTCACGATGTTTCACGCCGGCGACTGACCGGCGAACCCGTTACTGGCCGTCGGAGGCGGCGTCGCGAACGATCTCCCATCGCCCCTTCGACTCGAGGTGTGACTGCAGTTCGTCGGCGTACTCCTGTGTGAGCCGTTCGGCCGCCTCCAACTGTTCCTGGTGGTCTGAGCCACCGTCGTCACCCATCCCGAGGGCGCCCATGATCGAGTTGAGGAGCCCGCCGCTCGAGGCGTTCGAGTTCCCGCTCCCAGCCCCAGAGCCGCCCATCGCGCCCATCCCCGACTGAATGTTCTCGAGTTCAGGGATGATCCCGTCGAGTTTGTCCGTGTTGGCGATGATCCGTGCCCGGTCGGGATCGTCGGGATGTTCGATCTCGAACTCCGTGGCGGTCATGATCAGACTCCACTGCTGGTTGGAGAACTGCGACTGCTGGATCCGCTCGGCGAACGCCTGATCGACGGTCATCCGCTCGCCGACGATCCGGTCCGTCCACGGGCTGTCGCTCATGGCTCCCGATTGGGCTGGTGGCTGTATCAGCGTTTCCCTCCCGCGTGTGGCCCATCGAGCCACCGAAAAGCCGTCATCCGAACTGACCGTCGTTCATGTCAGAATAACGTTAATATATGCGACCGTTGTATGCTATCATATGACACCATATGACACCATTCTCGTTCCAACGGATGGCTCTCGAGAGGTCGAGCAGGCGCTCGAACATGCGTTCGACCTCGCAGCCACGCACAACGCGACGATCCGCGCGCTGTACGTCATCAACGCGGCCAGCTACGGTGGACTACAGATGGAAGCCGCCCTTGAGGGCATCGCCGACGCCTTACATGGCGAAGGGAAAGCTGCGGTCGATCGCGTCAAGGAACTCGCGCCGGCGGATGTGACGGTCGAGACGGAAGTACGCAAGGGGGCTCCGAGCCAGGTCATCGTCGATGAGGCCGACACGGTGGCGTGTGATCTGGTGGTGATGGGGACACACGGCCGCGGCGGAATCGATCGGCTACTGCTTGGCAGCGTCACCGAACGGGTCGTCCGTCGGTCACCGGTCCCAGTTCTGACGGTTCAGGTCGAACGGGATAGTGTCGAGGAATCACCCGAACGGTCACCGATCGCGCTCGAGTGACGTGAGCACCACTCATCAGCATCCAGTGCGATCGATACCGAAGCATAAATCCTAATCGTGCGTATGGACAGAGAGCCAGTTCCTTCTCAACGGGCCCACACGGAGGTGTCGTCGGCTATAGTAACAACTGAAACGACTTACACACCGATCGCCCGACGGCTGTGCGATCGGGTATGCATTGACGTTCAGTGGCTACTATAGTTAGCTGAATCGAGGCGCTAAGCCCCCTTCCTCAGCGAGCGAAGCGAGCAGGGAGGGGATACGGCGCCGCTCGTTTTTCATACACTCTACTACGGCAGGCCCACAGGTCCACGTTCCGCAGGACTTATGCGCATCTGTACGCATAGTGCGTATGTCGTGAGACGGAAGAATATCACCATTCGAGAGGACCAAGCCGAGTGGGTTGAGGAGAACCATCTGAACCTCTCGTCGTTCGTCCGTGGTCAACTCGACGAACTCATTGAGGAACGCGAGAGCTGATGTACTACGCCTACAAGTATCGTCTCGAGCCGTCCGACGCCCAACGCGAGGAGTTGGACCGACATCGCGATATCTGTAGGCAACTGTACAACCATACCCGCTACCGCCTCAACGAGTACCGAGAGAACCACGGCGAACTGCCGTCCATGACCACACTTCGATCGGAGCTACCCGACCTCAAGAAGTGGTGGGACGGACTCTCGGACGTGTACTCGAAAGTTCTCCAAACCGTCGTCGAACGCCTGTTCAACAACCTCAGTAGCCTTTCTGCGCTCAAGCAGAACGGCTACGGCGTCGGGATGCTCACGTGGAAGCCACCGCGCGAGTTCCGCAGTTTCACGTACAATCAGTCTGGCTTCAAGCTCGACAAGAAGGGCGGCCAGACTGTGCTGTCTCTTTCGAAACTCGCGGACATACCGATCCGGCTCCATCGAGAAATCCCCGACAACGCCGCACTCAAGCAGGTTACGCTCAAGAAGGAACCGACGGGCGAGTGGTTCGCTACGTTTGGTGTCGAAGTTGACCGAGAGCCGCCGGAGAAGCCCGACCGTCCGAAGACCGTCGTCGGGATCGACGTGGGTATTCTGAAGTACGCCCACGACACCGACGGCCACGCGATCGAATCGGCCGACCTCTCGGACGAACGCGACCGACTCGAGCGAGAGCAACGGAAGCTTTCACGCAAAGAGCACGGGTCGAGCAACTACGAGAAACAACGCCGTCGCGTGGCCGAATGCCACGCCGATCTGAAGAACAAGCGCCGCGACTTCCTTCACAAACTCTCGGCGTACTACGCACGAGAGTACGATCTCGTCGCGGTCGAAGACCTGGACGCGAAAGGTCTGGTCGAACTTGACGGCAACTCACGGAACCGTGCCGGAGCAGCGTGGGGAACGTTCCTTCGACTGCTCGAGTACAAGTGCGAACGCGAAGGCACGCATTTTGTCGCGGTCGATCCAGCCGGAACGACCAAAGAGTGTGCGGCGTGCGGTGTCTCGACCCACAAACCGCTGTGGGTTCGCGAACACTCCTGTCCCTCGTGCGGCTTCACCGCCGACAGGGACTGGAATGCAGCTTGGAACATTCTTTCTCGCGGTATCAAGCAGTTAGGAGCGGGACGCTCCGAATCACCGCCTGTGGAGACTGCGCTCCCTACGGGAACCACTTCGGTTCCTGCAAAGCGCGTTTGTCGAGGGAACCTCGACAGGCTGTCAGACGAAGTCTGACAACGTCATCGAAGCAGGAAGCCCCACCCTCAAGGAGCGAGCGAGTAGGGTGGGGTAGTTCACACCGGACGCAGATGTTCGCAATCTCCCGCTGAAACCGTCTCTCGACCCTCATCGGTCTCGATTATGAGTGCTCCCGAGTCCGTCACGTCGACCGCGTCCCCGATGACCTCTCCCGATGGCTGATCGACCCGGACGCGCTGCCCGAGCGTATGGGATAGCTCACGCCACGCCGGGACGATTGCCTCGAGGTCGTTCCGGTAGCGATCGAACTCCTCCAAGAAGCGCTGGACGAAGCGCCGCCGGTCGACGTCGCCGGCTTCGTCGCGAATACTGGTCGCGCCCTCGGGAAGCGTGTCGGCATCGATGTTCGCGTTCACGCCGACGCCGACGATGATCCACTCGACGCGATCCATCTCGCCTTCCATCTCCGTGAGAATCCCCGTGAGCTTCCGGTAGTCGCCGTCGTCGCCGACCGGCACGACCACGTCGTTCGGCCACTTGATCCGTGCGTCGACGCCTGCCTCTCGAGCCGCCGTCGCCGCAGCGACCGCCGATGCGAGCGTATAGAGTGGCGCCTGTGCGGGTGTGATCTCGGGTCGGGAGATGACGCTCACCCAGACACCACCCGACGGTGCGGTCCACTCGCGCTCGAGGCGGCCGCGGCTACCGACTTGTTCATCTGCGAGGACGGCCACGTCCGCCGCGCCGTCGGCGGCGAGTTCACGTGCCCGATCGTTCGTGCTCTTCACGGAGTCATGGTACTCGACCGAGAACGGGGCCTCGAGTCCAAACTCGACTGCCGGCCCGTTGTACGCCGTAATCTCGCCGAGTTCGTAGCCGTTCGACCCGCTCTCGATCTCGAAGTCAGCCTCACGCAACGCCTCGATATGCTTCCAGACGGCCGCCCGCGAGATATCGAGGGCGTCGGCCAGTTCCGGCCCCGATACCGGCCCGTCGGCGAGCGCCTCGAGAATCTCCTGTCGCGTCTCGTTCATAGCCTCCAAAGGGGGTCGCTCACACTTCAATCGGCTGGATCGCCGATCGCTACCCGTACGATGACTTCCAGTAGTCCGGCTGTGCGTCGGACCACCACAGCCGTCGTCACGCCGCACTGACGTATCGGCTCGCCTGTCGATCTCTAGGCTTTTCTCGACCGATACTGGACATCCATCTAGCGTGTGGTGACCTAGCAACAACCATGAAACTCGGCGACCGCTGTACGGTCTGCGGCATGCGCATCGGGGCGGGAGGTGAAATACTGCGAGACGTGCGGTCGGGGAGTGCACGAACGGTGCGAAGAGTACGAGACGGCCTTCGAGTGTCGGCACTGTGGAGAGGAGACGTGGATCGGCGCGGTCGAGTTCTGACGGGCGGTCGACGCTGGGAACACAGCGGCTGTGTGCTCGGATCATGCGGTTCCGATCTATCGAGCGAAGAACCGGGGTTCGGAACCGGTCGAGCAGTCGCGTTCAGGCGCGCAGTTCGCGCAGTTTCTCGCGGCCGGGTGCGATCAGTTCGTCGAGGTACGTCGCGAGCGTCCCCTTGGCGTCGGCGGGGTGGAGTTCGCCCGACTCGAGATCCTCGGCCAGCCGCTCGTAGTCCTCGTAGGTCAGATCGCCGCCGTACTTCTCGGGGCGCTCGACGACGACTTCGTCGAACCGCGGGAAGACGTGGTACTCGAAGAGTTCGAGGACGGGATTCTCGAGGTCGTCCTCGGGCTCTCGGGTTGGCGGACAGAACGCGGAGTTGACTTTCTCCTCAAGGTCTTCGGTCGAGTCTTCCATCGAGATCGTAATGCCCTCGCTCGAGGACATCTTCCCCTCGCCGCTGGTGAGGTCGGCGACGATCGGCGTGTGGAGCGCGGGCCGGACCTCGTAGTCGAGTTCGGGCAGTTTCTCGCGGGCGAGCATGTGGACCTTGCGCTGATCTAAGCCGCCGACCGCGAGATCGAGGTCGAGGTACTCGATATCCAGGGTCTGCATCAGCGGGTAGACGAGGTGGCTCACCTTGGCCGTCTCGTCGCCTTGCAGTTCGGCCATCGCGCGCTGGGCGCGGTTCATCGTCGTCGCCTGCTCGAGGTAGTGGAGATCGAGCGCGTAGTCGTCATCGAGCTGGAACTCCGAGCCGTAGACGAACTCGGTCTTATCCTCGTCGAGGCCGTAGGCGAGGAACTGAGCTTTCATCTGCTCGGCCGTCTCGCGGATCTCCTCGAGCGTGCCCTTCTCGTTGAGGTAGGCGTGGACGTCCGCCAGCAGGACGACGACGTCCATCCCGGCCTCTTGCAGATCGATGAGCTTGTTCGCGGTCAGGAGATGGCCGAGGTGGAGCACGCCGGAGGGCTCGTAGCCGACGTAGGCGCGTTTCCCCACCGGATCGTCGGCGAGGTCGCGAACCTCCTCGTCAGTGACGACCTCCTCGGCGTTTCGCGTGAGTAACTCGTAGGTGTCCATGTGTGACAGGAACCGGAGGAGGAATTTATACCTCCTGAAAGGACTTCAGTGGGACTCGAGCGAGCCGCCACTTGGTACCAGTAGAAAGAGCGCCTTAGAGATCGCCCGAGCGGATGCGCTCCTCTGCGTTCTCGAGCGCCTGCTCCCGGTCGAAGTCCGCGATAATCGCTTCCAGTTCCGACTCGTCGGCATCCGCCAGTTCCTGCGCGTGTTCGGTCATGTTCGGCACCGCGCGGATGATGTTGTCGACGATCGGCACGTCGGCCACCTGCGGCGAGCGCGACAGCGGGTTGAGGTCGATTACGATTTCGGTTTTGCCCATCTCGTCTAACGCTTCGGCGCGGTCGCCGTCCTCGAGTGGCACGAGCACGACATCTGCGTCGTAGATCCCGTCGGCGTCGACTTTCGCCCGCTTGTGCTCGAGGTTTGGAATGCGTGCGTCGGCCTCGAGTCCCTTGACGTCGTCCGCGCCGTGCTCGCGCAGGTGGTCTGCGATGGCGTCGATCCGTTCGGGCGTGCGATTGAAGAGGTTGACCTCGAGGTCGGCGTCGACGGCCTCGGCGAGAGCGACCATCTCGCCGGGGACCAGCGCCGCGACGTTGCCGTTGATCGAAAGCACTGGGTGCTCTGCCAGCAGCAGGTGTGCCGCAGCCGCCCGTTCGGCCTCGTCGGCGCTCGGGATCGTCTCCTCGCCCAGCAGGTAATCGAACGCGCTGCCCCGACCCTCCGCGTGCATCCCCTGAAGGTGTGTAATCCCCTTCTCGACGCCCTGCTCGATCCGATGGCGGGTCAGCAGGTCCTGATATCTGGGATGGTCCTCCGGGATCTCCTCCTCGTGCTTGACGTCGGCGGAGACACTGTCGTAGTCGCTCACGATCGATCACTGGAATCGGTCGATAAAAAGCGGCCCGATCGTTCGGCGGCCACCGTGGTCGGAAAGCCGACCTCGGTCACAGGAGGGGCAAGTTGACCGCGAGTCGGATCACGACCCGGGAGTCTATCACTCCGTGAAGGTGATCCAGCCGTCTGGGGCCTGCGCTTTCACGTCGTTCATCGCCTCGCGAGCGGCCGTTCGGGTCTCGTATGTCTGGGTGCTCTCGGCCATCGTCGCGCCGTACTCGTCGATCAGCTGCCAGACCCAGCCATCCTCGGCAGTGTGGAGTTCGAACGAGACGCTGTCGATCTCGAGGATGCTCGCCGACTCGATCAACTCGCGGATGTCTGCGAGGGCCTCGCGTGCAGCGTCGGCCGTCTCGTGGGTCTCGGTGCCCGACGCGACGGTGTGGCCGTCCTCGTCGATGAGTCGCCAGCGCCAGCGGTCGTCCTCGGCGGCGACGAGTTCGAACGAGGCCACGTCGAAGTTGACCCGGTCGGCCATCGGCGCGAGCTGACGAACCGTCTCGACCGCCTCGAGGAGGGCGTCTTTGCTCGTGACGGTGTCGACCGCCGCCGCGATCACCTCACGATCGCGGTCGACGAGTTCCCACGACCAGCCGTCGTCGCCGTCGAGACGGACCACGGCGTCCTCGATCGCGAAGATCGGCGCGTCGGACGCGTTTGCTTTGAGGGCAGCGACGCCGTCTGTTGCCGCCTCGCGGTCGCCGTAGGAGACGGGCGAGTCGGCGATTGGCTCGCGGTCGCGGTCGAGCAGGCGGAAGTGCCACTCGTCGGTGCCATACAGCTGGACGGTGACGTCACCGATCGTGTGACGATGGGCCGACGCAGCGGTCTCGCGGACGTCCTCGATCGCGTCGAGGAGCTCGTCACGGGTCGGCGACGCCTCGTCGTCGACGGCGATCGTTTCGCCGCCCGGCATGACGAACCGCCAGTGCCAGTCTTCGGCGGCGTACGTCTGGAAGATCGCCCGATCCATCGTCCGCACGTCCGACTCGAGGTGCTCGAGCAGACGGTTCATCGCCTGTCGTGCGGCCCCGCGGGTCGGGTGGGTCGCCGGATCCTCGGCGACGAGTTTGCCGGCCTCGTCGATGAGCCGCCAGCCCCACTCGTCGTCCTCGTTGACGAACAACTCGAAGGCGGCGGTCTCGATCTCGAGGAGTTCGGCGTCGGGTGCCTGCTCTTTGAGCGTCATCATCGCCTCGGCAGCCTCGCCACGGGAGGTGTGTTCCTCGCCGCTGTCGGCCAGCACGTTACCGTCCTCGTCGATGAGTCGCCAGCGCCACTCGCCGGAGTCGGCCTCGTAGACCTGGAACGCGGCGTTTTCGAACTCGATGAGGTCGGCTTCGCTCGCCTGCTGGCGGACGCGCTCGATCGCGGCCGTCGCCGTCTCGGCGTCGGCGTGGGGTTCCGTACTCGCTGCGACGACCTCGCGGTCGGCCGTGACGAGCCGCCAGTTCCACGGGCCGCTGTCGTCGACTCCCGTATCGGCGTCTACAACCGTCCCGCCGTCCGGGGCCGGCTCGGGGCCTTCGACCGCTGCCGGGAGCGTCTCGGTTTCGTCGAACGTGTACTCGTCCCCTGCGGTGTCCGCGGCCGGATACACCTCGTACGCCGCGTCTTCGATCTCGACGACCTCCGCGTCGACGGCGTTGTCGCCGAACCGCTCAGTCCACGCCGCCGCGTCGTCGCGGTCGGCGGCCCCCCCGGGACTGCACGCGACGACGTGTTCGGTTTCGTCGACCAGCCGGTAGCGCCACTCCTCGCCGGATGCGTAGAGTTCGTAGCTCGGTTCGCCGGCCACGGTGACCGACGCCGACTCGAGTTCGGGGAGTAACGCTTCGACAGCCTTCTCGGCGTCGCGCCGAGTGTCGAACTCGTCGGTGCTAGTGGCGAGAACCTCGTCGTCTGCGTCGACGAACCGCCAGGTCCAGCCGGCGGCCCGCTCGCACAGTTCCACGCCGACGCTTTCGATATCGAGCACCCGCGCCTGATCGTACCGCTCGGCGAAGGCCCGAGCAGCCTCCTCGGCCCGTTCCTGGGTTGTGTGGCCGGTCTCGCTCGATGCCAGCGGCGTGCGGTCGTCGTCGACCAGTTGCCAGTACCACTGGTCGCGGCGTTGCTCGTAGGTAAACGCCGCGTCCTCGATCTCGATGACGTCCGCATCGGGCCCCTCGTCTTTGAGGAAACTCACCGACTCCTCGGCCCCGTCGCGTTCGTCGAACTCGCCGGCACAGGCACCGACGACGGAGCCGTCGTCGCGCGCGAGCGTCCACTGCCAGGTGCCGTCGCGATCCTCGTAGAGGCGAAACGCCGAGGTCGTCAGCTCCATGAGTCCCGCGGAGCTGATCTGGGATTTGACGCGCTCGATGCTTTCCGTGGCGTCCGGCCGCGTCACGGCGCTGTCGGTGCTCCGGGCCAGCGCCTCGAGGTGGAGGACGTGCCACTTCCAGTCGCCGTTCTCGTCGCGGAAGACGGCGAACTGAGCGCTTTCCATCGCGTCGCCGGTGAGGATCTCCGGGTCCTCGGTCTGTCCTTCCTCCTCGACGAACATGCCTTTCCGTCCCGTGAGCACGGGCACGAGTGCGGTCACGCCCGCAATGATCCCAATCCCGAGCGTGTAGACGGAGATCACCTCGACGCTGTAATCAGTACCGAGTTCCCGCCAGTTGTAGGGATACGCCCAGCCGAAAAAGCCGACTCCTCCCAGCGCAACGAGTAAGCCGACGACGCTGGCCTGGATCCCCCGCTTTCGGACCGGCAACATGAGGACGATACCGAACAGACAGAGGGCGAGCCCCGTTGCTGCCGTGACCCCAGAAATCCTGATCAGGGCATAGGATTTCGCCTCGCCCGCGTATCCGATTACGAAGGTCGCCACGCCCGCCGCCCCGATGATGTAGCCGACGATGAACAGCCAATAGCCGTAGACGTCCTTACTCGAATCGGGTTCTCCGACGTAATGTTCGTACAGCTGAAACAGGTTTTGGTGAATGTCAGTCCGGGAGGCCATTTCGAAACTTGACCGGATAACTCGAACGGATCATAATAAAGTTCTGGCTACTGGTCCCATCGTTGTTATATATCAAAAGCATAATTAACATATTGGTTATGTTAACGTCGTGAATTAACCGAGAGCATCGAAAACGCCGGACAGCCGAACGATAGAGTGGTCTGATGGGTACCTCGAGAGGATTCGCGGCTGCGTGTCGACCTCGGTGATCGATCGAACGGAGATGAATCCACGAGAGGAGCGACGAATCCAACTGTATCGTCGCGCTTGCTTGCGGTTCAGTCGAACGAAACCTATACTAGCTGATAATTATAGAGGGTATTTAACTGCCGGAACCGGGTGTGCCCTCCCCACCCATACGCGTGTTCGTGACCGAAGAGGACGAAACAGCACTGGTCGATGTAATCGGTCGGTCGTCTCGACCACGTCAGTTGCAGACGGCTGCGGCTCGCTCGTGTGGAACCGGTTTGCCAACTGGTCCGTCCGCATCGACGGGTTGGTCGAGGCGATAGATCGTCACCGACTCGACATCGTCGGGCGTCTGCTCACAGAAGTACGCTGTGGCCGGCTGGGCGACAGCACCTGCGCCCTGGGTCTTCGCCCCGTACCGCTTCCAGAGCGTCGTTGGATACCGATCCATGGCGTTCGGTGGTCGGTCGAACGTCACATCACTGCCGTCGACGAGATCGGTCGACGCTCCGGACTCGTGCTCGGCTTCGACGACGTACCAGCTGTACGAATCAGGCGGCTGTGGCGCGAAAAACGCCCAGCTCGCACTCTCGAGCGTGCTGTCCGCCATCGATGAGGGCGACTCGACGAGACCCGCCGCAACGAGCTGCCAGCCGACCAGCACGACGAACAGGCAGACGAGAAGACCCGTCGCAGTCACTCGCAGTCCACGTCGAATGTGCTGGCTCGTCCCCGATCGCGTCGAGTCGCCGGTTGCTCGGCGGACGGGCTCTAGACGAGACGAAACACCGCTTTTGATGATGAGCCGATCGATGGTGTCCCAGCGTCGCGGCGGGAGGAATAGCAACAAGACGGCACACATGGCGAACGGAAAGGAGCCGAGCCGCATCGTCGCCGCCATCGAAAGGTGTGTGCCGATGAACGCCACGGCGGTTGCAGTCCGAAGCCACCCAGTTGTGACCACGAGCAGCACCGATGCGGACAGCACGGCGGTCCAGAGCCAGTTGATCCCGGTGAGGACTGTGGGATACTCCGCGAGGGTCGGACCCAGCAGGTACACGAAGTCCTCGAGGTGAAAGATACGCTGGACGGCCACGCCGCTCATCCAGGCGTCGCTCTGGAACTTGAGGACTGCATTGATCGCATAGATGACGACGACGTGAAGGAGAATCGTGGCGGTCGCCACTGAGAGAACCCGATCGTCGTTCCGTCGCTGACGGCGGCGCAGCGCCCATCGCGCATCGAGCGGCAGAAACGCCGCAAGGAGCAGTACCGAGATGAGGATCGTATCGCCACCGTTGACGAGGTATGGGTTGCGAGCGTGCAGTGACGCGAGCAATACTGCAGTTCCAACTGCTGCGAATCGGGGTCGGTAGCCAACGAGCAGGCACGCGGCGAAAATGGTCGTCACACCCAGCAACAGGGCTTGTACCCATAGGGAGCCGGAGATCGCGTATAGCGACCACCGCGCGAGCGTCGGGGCCGTCTCGGCGAGTGTCGCTCGAGGCAAGACCCCGTCGTCCGTGTAGAACGTCCCCAACTGTGGCGCCCGAAGGACGAGGAGATCGGCGATGACGACGAGACCCACCCCGATCCGAAACGCGCCCAGCGCTCGCGGGTCGATTCCGAGATGTGACTGGATGCGCCCTCGAAGCGACGTGGCTGTCGCCGCATCACCGTCAGTCGCGGTCGTCGATGGAGCATGGGAGGCAGGCATGGCGACCAGCAGGGCTGATCGCCGACTTCTAACCCGTCGTATAAGTGTTTTCTCCTTATTCTAACCGTCAGGAATCCACACACGTCTGTACCGCACTTGCATCGTTCACACTGGGATGCTCTCAAGAAACGGCAGGGACTGTCACGGGACCAGTCTACCTGCAATCACCGCAGCATGGCACCGGCCGGATGGGTGGCACAGACCGACGGCTCGTAGCCCGCGTCGGACAGGCCCGTCCCGAGCGCAAAGACAGTGTCGCCGAGCATAGCCATCGAAGCCTGTCCCTCGACCGCCGAGACGTCAGCGATCGCCTCACTCACGTGCTCCGTCAGCAATTCTGCGTCACGTGCGAACCGCCGCGAAGCATACATAAACGATAGCAGCGTCGGTTCCTCGACGACGCGAGAGAGCGCGTCCTGTCCGGCAGCGGTCAGCGTCTCAGTATCGCCCGAGAGCACGTCGGCCGTCGAGAGTTCGCCAAAGGAGACGTACTCGACGCGCGCCCGCGCCGGAATCGAGTCGAGGACGTTCTCCTGTGGTCCACCGGGCTCGAGGCGGATCGGAACGCCACCGTGGGCTTGAGCGACCACGTCGCCCAGCCCAGTTCCGGCCTGGACCTCGGCCCCGTGGGCGATCGTGACCAGTTCGTTCGTCGAGAGCTTGCACGCGAACACGCGGTTGGCCGCGAGCGCCGTCCCGAGGGCCATCGCGCCCGAGACGCCGAAGCCAGCACCGAGCGGCAGGTCGGACTCGCCCTCGACGCGAGCGGTCACGCCGAGCGTCTCGAGAACGGTGCTAACGGGGTCGATCTCGAGTTCGTCGCCGTCGAGAACGATTGTCGACTCGTCGCCGGATGCCGGTTCGACCGTCACCTCGACACCGTCGGTAAGTGTCAGCCCTGCCCCGCGAGAGCCTGCTTTCGTCGGATTCTCGTCCGGGTGTGCGCTGAAAAAGCCCGTGATGTGCCCTGGTACGAACGCGGTCGCCTCCTCACGCATTGGGGACCCTTGCGACCGGGACGATATAACAGTGAAGATTCGGCACAGTTGTCGTCACCGGTACGATCCCTGGCCCGCCTCGAGGGAGCCGTCGACGGCAATCCAGTCCGCCTGCGGCCCGGCGAGGTCGACAGCCACCGCGTCGCGGTACCAGTTGCCGCTCCAGCCGCCGACCCACCACGAGTTCTCACCGTGGTGGGTGACGCGG
Source organism: Haloarchaeobius amylolyticus (assembly GCF_042678045.1). Taxonomy (GTDB): domain Archaea; phylum Halobacteriota; class Halobacteria; order Halobacteriales; family Natrialbaceae; genus Natrinema; species Natrinema amylolyticus_A. Next base: position 6,051 of record NZ_JBHUDI010000003.1, on the reverse strand, counting down.
ATCGAGACGTCGGTAGACGGATCAGTGTCGTACTCGGCGTAGACGAAGCCCGTGTACTCGTAACAGCGTTCCGGCCCATCGAGACAGTCCGTCTCGGTCGCGTCGACGCGTGGCTCGAGCACCGGTTCGGTGCCGACCGGCTCGCGCGTCTCGATCGGTTCGTCGCTCTCGACCCTGACGGTCAGTTCGTATCGATCGGTGTCGCGGACGAACATGTCGGGGTCGTCCGGATCGTACTCGTCGGCTGTAATCGGTTCCGTCCGCCCCAGCTCGCCCTCTTCGACGACCCGGTAGTACTCGGGTTCGACGACGAACTCGTCGACGGTCACCTCAAGCATCGGGCCGCGGTCGGTCTCGACGATTCGGGATGAGAACGCCTCCGGCTGGGCGTAGTAGTCGCCATCCTCGAGCGCACCGGCGACGGACACCTCACCGTCCGAAACCGGCACCGGGACGAGCATCGTCGCGTTCGTTAGCGTCCCGTTCGTCGTTATTTCGACGTCGTAGCTGTACTCGCTCGTGTAACTGTCCTCGGCGAGCGAGTCGGAGAGAACGACAAGCCCACCGATCAAGAGTGCGGCGACGACCGTCACAGCCAGGAGTGCGATTCCGAGAGTTCGTTTTTGATTCATGAAAGTGCCTCGAGCGCATGGCTCTCGTTCGACGTGTAAATCGAGTAGCCGGTCTTGTCTCTCGACAGAGACGGCTCGAGGACTCGTAGCTTTCGGTGATCGTTCCTCGAAACTGAAAATCAGTATGCGATGACCGATCGGAGCGATCGGTTCGGACCGTCAGGGCGACAGTCGCTGCCGGTCCGTCGAGACTCACTCCGTTCGTCTCGCTGGCTCACAACGTCTTTGCCCTACGGGCTCAGACGTTGACGGTCGCGTGGGAACAACACAGCCTCTCGGATGTTGTCCAGCCCGAGGATCGTCATGATCAGACGCTCGCCACCGAGGCCGAAGCCGGCGTGGGGCGGCATGCCGTACTTGAACATCTTCGTGTAGTACTCGAACTGCTCGGGGTCAAGGCCCTGCTGTTCGAAGCCTTCGATGAGCTTCTCGTGGCGGTGTTCACGCTGGCCGCCCGAGACCAGTTCCATGCGCGGGTGCATCAGGTCGAAGCCGGTCGAGAGTTCGGAGTCGTCGTCGTGGTCCTTGATGTAGAACGGCTTGATCTCGCTGGGCCAATCGGTGATAAAGTAGTGGCCGCCAACGTCGTCGCCGAGTGCCTTCTCGCCTTCGGTCGGCAGGTCGTCGCCCCAGACGAGCTGCTCGTCGAGTTCGCCAGTCGCGTTGATGCGCTCGATGGCTTCCTCGTAGCTGAGACGTGGGAAATCACCCTCGGGAACCTCGAATTCGTCCTCGAGGCCGAGCGCCTCGAGTTGCTCGCCGCAGTTCTCGTCGATGGCCTCGTAGGCCGCTTTGACGACGCCCTCGACGACGTCCATGGCATCGTTCTGGTCGCAGAACGCACCCTCGAAGTCGATCGAGGTCGCCTCGTTCAGGTGGCGGGGCGTGTTGTGTTCCTCGGCGCGGAAGATCGGACCGATCTCGAAGACGCGCTCGACGTTCGAGCCGGCGATCAGCTGTTTGAACAGCTGGGGCGACTGGTTCATGAACGCTTCTTCGCCGAAGTAGGTGATCGGGAAGAGCTCGGTGCCGCCCTCGGTGCCGGTCGCGACGATCTTCGGCGTGGTGATCTCCGTACAGCGGAACTCGCGGAACTGCTCGCGGACGGCGCGCAGGATCTCCGAGCGGATCTCGAAGATGGCCTGGACCTCGTCCTTGCGCAGGTCGAGGGTGCGGTTGTCCAGTCGCGTCGAGAGGTCGGCGTCGACCTTCCCGGAGGGGTCGAGGGGCAGTTCGGGGTCGGCAGGGGCGACGACCTCGACGGACTCGGGCGTGACCTCGACGCCCGTCGGCGCGCGCGGCTCTTCTTCGACCGCGCCGGAGACCTTGACGACGCTCTCGCGGGAGACGCCGAGTCCGGTCTCGACGAGATCCTCGTCCATCTCGTCTTTCTCGAACTTGATCTGGATCTTGCCCGAGGTGTCTCGGAGAATCAGGAAGGCGATGCCACCGAGATCGCGGATCTCGTGGACCCATCCGGCGACGGTGACGTCGTCGCCCGGCTCGGCGTCGGCAGTGTAGGTTCTATCCTGCATACCACCCGATTCACGCAGGCGGAACTTAAACGCAGCCGTTCGGGCTCGCGGCAGCCGGTGTCCGTGAGTGTGCGAACGACGCGGGTCTCTACGGACTACTGTCAGTCATTGCCGGTGCAACAGCGACCGTCCTGCAGTTGCACCGGGAAATCGAGACAACAGACCGTATCGTCACCGCTCGTGGACGGTCATCGGAATTTCGTGTTTCGGCCGCGCGGTCACCGTCGCCATCAGGTCCAGATCCGTTCCCGGGACGAGCTCAAGGTGGTAGTCACGGTAGACCATCGCGAGGATGAGCCGCGCCTCGAGCATCGCAAAGCGGTCGCCGATACAGCGACGCGGACCCGCCGCGAACGGGAAGTACGCCAGTTTCGGAAGGTCGCTTTCGAGGTCGTCGGTCCACCGGGCCGGCCGGAACGCGAGCGGATCGTCGTACCACCGGGGATCGCGGTGGACGACCCACTGGTGCATCCGGACGGTCGATCCCGGTTCGATCTCGTAGCCGTCGATGACGTCGGGTTTGACCGGTTCGCGGACGATCCCCGGCACGGGTGGGTAGAGTCGCATCGACTCCTTGACGACGCGTTCGGTGTACGGAAGGTCAGCAAGGTCGTCCATCGTTGGCGTCCGATCGCCGAGGACGTCCTCGAGTTCCGCGACGAGCCGTTGCTCGACCTGCGGGTTCCGCGAGAGGAGATACATCGTCAGCGTCAGCGACAGTGCCGTCGTCTCGTGGCCGGCCAGCAACAGCGTGACCACTTCGTCCCGGATCTGGTCGTCCGACATCCCGGTGTCGCGTTCGTCGATCGCCTCGAGCAGTTTCGAGATGACGTCGTGATCCGTCGGGTCGGCCCGCCGTTGCTCGATCAGTCGGTAGACGACCTCGTCGAGGTCCGCCCGGGCGCGCTGGATTTGCCGTCTGGCCGGCGTCGGGACGTTCGGAGGGAGGACGTAGTTCGAGAGGCTCTCGGAGGCCTCCATGAATCGCTCGAGGGCCGAGCCGATGGTGTCGACGTGGTCGTCGACGTCGACACCGAACAGCGCCCGGGCGACGATCTTCAGCGTCACCTCCATCATGTCCTCGTGGACGAGCCGCGTCTGGCCGTCGTCCCAGGACTCGAGGGCCTGCTCGGTAAAGTCGGTCATCATCGTCGCGTACTCCTGAATCCGGTCGGGATGGAACGCGGGCTGGATCAGGTGGCGGTTGCGCCGCCAGACTGCGCCTTCACTGTTGAGGATGCCGTTGCCGGTCAGTGGCCCGAGGACGCTCTGGAACCGTTCGCCTTTGACGTAGTTCTCGTTGTTCTGGACGAGTACCTGTTCGATGTAGTCGGGGTGATTCAGTTGGTAGACTCGGCCGCTGGGATCCTCCCAAGAGGCAATATCGCCGTACTCACGGGCCGTTCGAGTCATGAAGCCGTACGGATCGCGCAGAAACGCGACCTGATTGCCGAGCAGTGGGAGCCCGTCCGGCCCCGGCGGCTGTCGGTCGGCGGTCGCAGCTGTGTCGTGGCGCATTCGTAGTCGAACGAAGGAACGCCGGCCGCCTTTCTCTATAGCCGAGCACGCTAGGTGTATTTAAGTCGACGGACGATACGGACCGCTATGAGTTCGTCCGCCCATCCGACCGCAAACACGCTGACCGACGACGCCGGCGGTGATCGGCGATGAGATACGCCACGATGGTGCTGACCTGGGCCGACGGTCGGCTCAACGCGATCGACGACCGCTTCGGCCGCAGCGACGCGGTCGGGATCGAGGCGATCCGGTATCTGAATCCGATTCACGAGGGGCGATACGTCGAACTCCTCGAGCTATGGGGCGATCTCGAGCGAGCCCGCGCGTTGCTCGCCGACTGCTCGGTGGCGCTTGAGTACGATGTCGCCGGCACGGACGGCCACGGTGTCGCCTACGTGCAGTGTCGGATCGTCGAGCCCGTCGACGACCTGCTGTCGATCCTCCGCGAGCACGAAATCGTCCTCGACTGGCCGATGACCTACGTCGACACCGAGGCGGCTCGCGGACTCGAGGTGACGGCGCTCGGGACAAGCCGGGCGATCCAGCACGCTGCCGCGGCGCTTCCCGAGGGGATCGACGTCGACCTCCAGCGGCTGGGTGAGTACGACCCCGGCACCGGCCACTCCGCGCCGACGCTGACCGCCCGCCAGCAGGAACTGTTCGAACTCGCGGTCAGCGAGGGGTACTACGAGGTGCCACGCGAGACGACCCACCGGGAGTTAGCCGCGAAACTCGATCTCGCGCCGGGCACCGTGAGCGAACACCTCCAGCGGATCGAGGCCACGCTGGCTGCTCGGTATACATCGACGAGGAGTTGATCGAGTGTCCGATCCGTCTCGCTTTTATCGATCGGCCGTTGCACTCTCCGACATGGACGACCTCGAGCGACTCGCCGACGACGTCCGCCGCGCGGACACCGTCGTCGCCCTGACTGGTGCAGGCATCTCGGCCCCCTCGGGTGTGGCGACGTTCCGTGGCGACGACGGCGTCTGGGATCGATTCGACGAGGGACAGTTCGCCTACGGCCGCTTCCAGCGCGATCCTGAAGGGTTCTGGGCGGACCGCATCGAACTCCAGCGCGTGCTGTTCGACGGCGAGATCGAGCCCAACGCGGCCCACGAGGCGCTGGCCGCGATGGGACGGGCCGGCGACCTCGAGGCGATTTGCACCCAGAATACGGACGGCTTACACGGCGCGGCCGCCGACAGGATCGCCGCTGGTGGCGATGGCAAACCGGACGCAGACGACACGACGATCCTCGAACTCCACGGAAACGCACAGCGGGTTCGCTGTCAGGACTGTGGACGACGCAGCGACAGCGAGCCGATCTTCGAGCGCGCAGCCGACGGCGAACTGCCGCCGACCTGTGACTGTGGCGGCGTCTTCAAGCCCGACGTCGTCCTCTTCGGCCAGCAGCTGCCGGGCGCCGTCATCCAGCGCGCACGATCGCTCGCCCGCGAGAGCGACGTCTTCCTCGCGATCGGGTCCTCGCTTGTCGTCGAACCCGCCGCTTCGCTTCCGCGACTCGCCGCGTCGAGCGGTGCGACGGTTGGGGTCGTCAACCTCGAGTCGACGCCGTGTGACGACCTCGCCGATCTGGTCTTTCGCGAAGATGTGACGAGCGTCCTGCCCCGGCTGCGTGACCTCGTCGCCGAGTAGCAGGCGGGAGTGGCAGTTAGGTGTCGGAGGCGTCTTTCCACGCTGTTAATTCCGTCCACTTCTACGGAGCGTTGGCCGATAAGTATGTGTGCGAATATACCGTGGAGGTTCCTACCAGTTTCAAATGATGTCCATCGAAGGTGCTGGTGAGTTTACCAGCGAAGGTCCCGTCGAACCAACGGCCGGTGATGCCTCTATCTCGAATCCGACGAGCAGTGAGGCATCCTGTATAGAGAATTACTTACCATCCTCGGAGTGCAGGAAACCCATTAGTGGCATAGCCTGACGATGAACGTGACTGTGCTCCTCGTTAATGGGTTAGCGGTGATCGGACTCCTTGTCGCGTTCTGTGACATCCTCCGCGCCGTAAACGGAGAGGGATCGGAGATCCCTCAAGCAGTCGGGCAAAGCCCGACGACGGCGCGGCTTCCCGTACCGCAGGTGGGATATTTGCTGGTCTACAACACGACCTGCTCTCTCGTCTGAAACGTCCCGCTCTCGCGGTCGAACAGGTGTATCGATGGCTGTGCCACACAGCCGTTACTCCTATCCTCACCGTGAGGACTCAGAGTTATCTTCTGGCGCATATTCTCCGCCCCATTACAATCCGCGTTGGCTACCAATTCGCACGACGAACAAATGTACAGGCCACGTTCGACCCGGTTTGACTTCGTGTCGTCGCCACAGTGCGAGCAGGTCTTCGACGT
>NZ_JBHUDI010000002.1:77481-265133 GCF_042678045.1 Haloarchaeobius amylolyticus | reverse complement strand
GCGGTAAGATTTGTTTCCTCGCGGAGGTCGTCGTAAAGCGCGTCTCGTGCGGTGGTATTGGCTGTGACGCACTCAGTGTAGGAGTTGTCGGACCAACAGAACTCAGCGGCACGATTGGCGCAGTGAAGGAACTGCCGGGCGGTTTCGTGGAGGTCGTTGCGCCGCTTGTCGGGAACGACGAGTTTGACGGGCGCGGTACGTCGGACCTCCATATTTCAGATGTAATGCTGACGGTTCTTAAGTATTCGGGAGTCGGGTGGTCACAGTATACCGGTTGTGTCGTCCCCTGGCGGTTTCCTCTCCGGCCTACTCGCTCACTCTGTTCACTCCTTGAGGCCGGAGGCTCCACCTCGAAAATGCTGAACGCCATCGAGCGTCGGTCCGTTACTGCTCTTCGAAAAGCCCAACCGGGTCGCCGAGTCGAATTCCCATCGGTGCCGGACCAGGTGTCTCGTGTCCGCGGAGCGAGCCGAGATAGAGGGCGCTGTTGATGATCCCGATGTGGCTGAACGCCTGTGGATAGTTTCCGAGGTGGGCACCCGTTTCCGGATCGACTTCCTCTGCGATGAGGCCAAGTGGACTCAGGTACGAACACAGTGACTCGAATCGAGACTGCGCTGCCTCGGTGCGACCGGAGAGGGCGAGTGCATCGATCAGCCAGCACGAACAGAGGACGAACGCACCCTCCTCTCCGGGGAGTCCATCGTCGCCGTCGTACCGCTGGACGAAAACGTCGTCTCGACCCAACTCGGCCTCGATCGCGTCGATCGTTCCCCGAATTCGATCGTCGTCGAACGGCAGGAAGCCGACGATCGGGAGCAACAGCCCCGTCGCGTCGAGCGCGTCGGTTCCGTACGATTGTGTGAACGCGCCGACGTCCGCGTCGTACCCGTTCTCGAGAATATCCCTCCGGATCGTCTCGCGGGCCGCTCGCCACGTCTCGAGTGGGGCGTCGTGGGTCCCGTCGACTGCGATCGCGATCGCACGGTCGAGGGCGACCCAACACATCACTTTCGAATAGACGAAGTGCTCGGGTCCGCCACGAACCTCCCAGATGCCCGCGTCGGGCTCGTCCCAGATGTCGCGGACGTAGTCGACGATGTCACGGATTCGATCCCACTCCTCGTCGTCCAGTTCCCGCCCGTGGTGGCGGATTTCGTCGACGGCCAGCAGGAGTTCCCCGTAGATATCGAGCTGTCGCTGCTGTGCCGCTTTGTTTCCGATCCGGACCGGGCGCGAGCCCCGATACCCCTCGAGATGATCCAGTTCCCGCTCCTCGAGATCGGGGTCGCCGTGCAGGCCGTACAGTGGCTGGATCGCGTCCGGCTCGTCTGCCTGACAGAGATCCATGAACCAGTCGAAGTACTCCGCTGCCTCGTCGGCAGTGCCGAGGTTCATCAGGGCCTGGATGGTGAACCCGGCGTCACGCAGCCAGTTGAACCGATAGTCCCAGTTCCGAACGCCGCCGATGTCTTCGGGCAATGAGGTGGTCGGCGCCGCCGCGATCGCCCCCGATTCGGCGTGTGTGAGGAGCTTGAGGACGAGTTCCGAGCGGACGACCTGGTCGTGCCACGGTCCCTCGAACACGCAGTCGTCCTCGGGAGCACAACTGTGGGCCCAGTCCGTCCAGTACGCGATCGTCTCGTCCAGTGCAGCGTCCGGGTCCGTCTTCGCGTCCTCGGCACCCGTACACCGAAGCAGGAGCCACTCCGTGTCGCCAGCCTCGAGCGAGAGCGTACCGGTGACTTGGCCGTCGTCGATCTCGAGGTCGATCGGGCTCTCGAGCAGCGCCTGCTCTTCCGCGCCGGCAGCGAGGACGCCGCTCTCGACCGGTTCGATCGTCGTCTCCGCGCGGCCGTAATCGAACTGCGGGTCGAGTTCGAGCTCGAGCGCGACGGTCCCGTCCGAACAGGTGAGTTTGCGGTAGAGGACTTTTTTCGGGTGGGCTGTCCGCCCGGCCGGCGGCAGGAAGTCCGTCACCGTCGCCGTCCCATCGTCGGTGCGAAAGGTCGTTTCGAGGACGTTCGTGTCCCCGACGTAGCGCCGATCCGTCTCGAAAGAATCGGCAGGGGAGATCCGGAACCGACCGCCGCGCTCGGCGTCGAGGATCGCTGCGAGGATGCTCGGTGACTCGAGATGTGGGAAGGGGAACCAGTCGATCGATCCGTCCGGCGCGACGAGCGCACATGTCTCGCGGTTGCCGACGATGCCGTAGGCTTCGATCGGTGGGTAGGCGCCGGATTCAGTCACCGGTCTCACCCGCAATGCGAACAGCGGCGTCGAACGCAGCGTACCCGGATGGCGAAACGATGCACATGAGATACTGTTCGCGGACCAGCGAGAAAAAGCGGACCACATGACAGCGAAGTTAATGCTATCGTGCCACTGGCAAAGCGTCGAGCGACGATGCTACGGTCGACGGCTTTGCGTGCCAAAAGTAATCTAGAAACGAGGGGTATGTTTATTTATATATTAATCTATGTATTCGGGGAGTTCCAGACAATACATCAGCCAAATTGGCAGTTAGCGTCGCGGAAATAGCTTCGTTCTTGCAAAAAAGTCCCGTAAACGCAGCTATCGTCGACGAAAACAGCCGTACATTCCCAGACTGTTCGTCTCAGGCTCGGCCGCAACGGAAGTCACTAGCCATCTGCCCGCTTGATCACTGTTTTCTTGAGCTCAATCGATTTCATGACTCTCTCGGATGGCTGGAGCTCGTACTTATATCTCTCCAGTCATTTACTGGTTTCTCGAGAGTATCTCCACCAAATACCTCAGAAAACACATCTGTATATGAAATAGATAAATCGGCAAGATAACTGGTGGTACCATTGGGACGGCTTGTTTGACGAAGCAGAAAAGACGATTCGGTAGGAGAGTGGGTATCGATTTCGCAGTCACTCCGTCGATTATCAGCTGGCCAAGCGAGACGGACTACGACAGCCCGAGGAACTCCTCGGCGTTCTCGTAGAGGATCTTTCGCTGGACGGATTCGTCGAAGTCGGTGTGCTTCTCGAACGATTCGAGCCAGTCCTCGGGGTGAATCATCGGGTAGTCGGTGCCGAACATCACCTTGTCCTGGAGGACAGACCCGGCGTAGTGGAGGACCTGATCGTCGATGTACTTCGGGATCCACCCGGAGAGGTCCATGTAGACGTTGCCCTTCTGCTGGCAGACGGCGAGCTGTTCTTTCTCCCAGGGGAAGGCGGGGTGTGCGAGCAGGATCTGGAGGTCGGGGTGCTCGGCGGCCACCCTGTCGACGAGTATCGGATCACCGTATTCGATTCGCAAGCCGCGACCGCCGGGACTGCCGGCACCGAGCGTCGAGTTGCCGCCGTGGAAGATGACCGGGACGCCAAGATCCTCGATGGTGTTCCAGAGGTGCGTGTGCCGGTCCGCGGACGGGTCGAACCCCTGGGCGATCTGTTGGAACTTGAACCCGTCGAGATCCAGGTCTTCGACGCACCGAATCGCTTCCTCGACACAGTCGTCTTTCAACGGATCGACGCTCCCGAACCCGACGAAGAACTCGGGGTACTCGTCGCGAATCTCGGCCACGTAGTCGTTCGGAACTGGCGGGCTCCCGGTGTTGGTCTCGGCGTCCCATCCCAGGAGAATGGAGCGACCGATTCCGACTTCTTCGTACTCCTCGAGCATCGCCTCGTAATCCCAGGTCTCGAGGTCGGTTCCGAACTTGTTCGCGGCGTCTTCCATCATCTCACCGCCTGCGTCGTGTAAGAACTCGCTCGTGGGCTGGTGGGCGTGCGTGTCGATGAGCCGCTGGCTGTCGATACCGGGCAGGTCGAGTGCCATAGCTGAGAGGTTTCACTCGACGACCAAAACCCTATGGATTGCACCCGTCCGATCCGATAGTGGTCCCTCGCGGTGGTCGCTGTAGGAGCGTTCGAGCGAGTCGCGCCTCGAGCCACGCACACCGTCGATCACCGTCCGAGGTGAGATCGACGAACACGACCATCTCTCGACACCGAGAGTCGGGTGTGAGCAACACACATGGAAATAGGTATGTTTTTACTTACCTAGGTACTTGGGGCGGACATGCAGATCGCAATCCTTGGCGGGACTGGTGATATCGGTGAAGGACTGGCCGTACGGTTCGCGGCGGACACCACACATCCGATCACGATCGGTTCCCGAGACGAGGCAAAGGCTGTCGAGCGGGCGAGTGCGTACGAATCACGATTGGCAGAGCGCGGCATCGACCGTGACATCGCAGGTGCGGCCAACGCGGCGGCAGCAGCCGACGCGGACGTGGTCATACTCGCGATTCCGCCCCACCACGTCGGCGACACTGTCGAAGCCCTCGCGGACGCCGATGTTCTGTCCGATCAGGTGCTCGTCAGCCCCGCAGTCGGGATGCAGGGCGACGGTGATGGCCTCCACTACCGGCCGCCGTCTATCGGAAGTGTCTCCGAACTCGTCGCCGCACGAGCACCCGAGGAGGTGTCGGTCGCCGGCGCGTTCCACAACCTCGCTGCCGACCGACTGGCCGATTTAGACACTGACCTCGATCTGGACACGCTCGTCGTCGCCGACGACGAGGCCGTTCGCGAGACCGTTCTCGAGTTAGCGAACGAACTCGAGGGGATTCGAGCACTCAGTGCCGGCCCGCTCGCGAACGCGGCCGAAGTCGAGAGCGTCACGCCACTCGTGATCAACATCGCGCGATACAACGACGACCTCCACGACGTCGGCGTCAGGTTCCACTAGAACTCCGGCGTCCGGTCGTTGAGGAAGGCGTCGACACCCTCGGCGTGGGCGTCCGTATCGTAGGCGAGCGTCTGGAAGTGTGCCTCACGCTCGAGCCCTTCTTGTAACGATACGCCCAGATTCCCGTGAATCGCACGTTTGGCCAGGCCAATGGACTCCGTGGGCTGGTCGGCGAGCGTCTCGAGGAGCTCGTCGACCCGGTCGTCGAGCTGGTCGTCCGGGACTGCTTCGTTGACGATCTCGAGGTCGGCCGCCTCCGTGGCCGAGATGAGTTTGCCGGTGAACGCGAGTTCCTTCGTCTTGCGGAGCCCGATGAGCCGCGGGAGAATTGCGGTGCCGCCGAGGTCGGGAACGAGCCCGACGTTGATGAAGGAGGCGCCGAAACGAGCGGACTCGGCAGCATAGGCGAAATCCGCGGCCGCAGCGAGTGCCATGCCGGCGCCGACGGCGTCGCCGTTGACCTTCGCGACCACCGGGACGGGTGCCGTCAGTACCGCTTCGGCGACGCGCCCGAGTGTCGTGCGCACGCGCTCGTACGCCTCAGATGCTGATTCGTCCCGTTCAGCCATCGCCTCGATGTCGCCCCCGGCGCTGAAGGCGTCGCCGTCGCCGGTGATGACGACGGCGTCGTGGTCGCTCGAGTCGAGTTCGGTCAGCGCGTCCGCGAGGTCGCGGGCGACCGCTGCGGTCATAGCGTTGTATACGTCAGGTCGGTCGAAGGTGATCCGTCGGATGGACCCGTCGTCGATTCGCATATACCAGTACGTCCCGGACCCGACGACAATTAAGTGTCGTTGCTGGCCTGCTGGTCGACGTCGGAGAACAGCTCCGAGAACAGTGCCTCCTGTGCCCGACGAAGCCGTTCGAGGAAGGCCGTTTTGCTAATGCCGAGTGCATCCGCGACTTCCGTCGCAGTTGCCTGCCGGGGAACCTGAAAGTATCCCAGCTGCAGCGCATACCGGAGGCTCTCTTCCTGTGCGGGGGTGATGTCCCACTGCTTGTCGACTGCGTCGTCGTTTTCGGGTCGCATCGAGTACACCCGCTTGAGTTGTATCCCGACGGTCTGTCCCGCAGTCTCCAACACGTCTTTGAGGATGTCGTTCCCGACGACTGCCCCCGTCAGAATTGCATTGCCGTTCTGGTAGGTCAGTGACTCGACCATGAAGCCGGTACTGATGAGTTCGTGGACGACGCAGCGATGAAGCGACAGACAACGATAGTTGTACCGTCCGTCCGTCTTCGCCTGGTAGAGATAGCGAACGCGGTCGTCGTTGTCGAGTTCCGTCGTCAGTTCCTCCCCACACGAGGAACTGAACCGAAGCAACACGTTCCCGTCGTCGCGCAACAGTGGCGGGGCGGCATCGACGGTTTCCTCGAGGTGGCGCGTCGCGTCCGCGAGCGGGCAGTCGTCGCCTTCGATCCGGAATTCCGTCATCAGGCACTCGTCTATCATACGTGTCGTTTCGGGAGCCCGAGTATATAAACCCCGCATATAGACTGCACAATTAGTAAGCACGAACCGCTCGTAGTCAATGATGAACAATGAACGTTGAGCAAACCAAGGCACGTGCGGGTCCGCGGGAGTTCAGCCCCAAGGACGACCTGCCGGAGGAGTACCGGAAAGCGGCGACGCGAATGCTCGAATTCCACGCGAACAGCGAGATCATGGGCGCGTACCTGGAGCGCCCGTTCATCCGCAAGGCACCGAGCCTGGAGCGGAAGATGGCCTTCAGCGCCAAGGTGCAAGACGAGATCGGTCACGGGCAGTTGCTCTACCGGGCCGCCGAATCGCTCGGGGTCAAGACCCGCGACGAGATGCTCGACGATCTGGCCGAAGGCAAAGGCAAGTTCCTCAACTGCTTCCACTACCCGCTCGAATCGTGGGTCGAGACGCCGATGATCGCGTTCTTCGTCGACGGCGCGGCGATGCGCCGGCAGGCGACGCTCAAGAAGTCCAGCTGGGAACCCTACGCTCACGCGATGGACAAGGTCTGTTTCGAGGAAGGCTTCCACGTCAAACACGGCGAGAGCATCCTCAGCGAGCTGATGAACGGCTCGAAGAAAGAACAGGAGATGACCCAGGAGGCCTTCGAGAAATGGTGGCCGCGCATCCTGCAGTTCTTCGGTCCGACCGACGACCAGTCGTCCCACCACGACTTCGCCGCGGACGTCGGCCTGAAGGTCATGACCAACGACGAGCTCCGGAACGCGTTCCTTAACACGTACCTCCCCAAGGCCAAGAAGTACGGCCTCGAGATCCCGGACGAGCCGCGGATCCGTGAGAACGACGACGGCACGTACGACGTCGTCGAGGACGACCTCGACTGGGACGAGTTCTTCACCATCGCGAAAAACGACTACGAGCCCGGCGTCGGCCAGATCGAAGGTCGCAAGCACGCACAGGACGCAGTCGAGTGGGTCCGCAACGCCCTCGACGAACAGGAAGCACTCGCAGCGGGCGGCCAATCACCACAGGCGGCTGACTAACAATGATTTGGGAAGTATTCCGACAGAACCAGGCGGGTGACTATCACACCCACTGTGGCAACGTTCACGCACCTGATCGCGAGATGGCACTGCTGTTCGCCGAGGTCCAGCACGGCCGACGGAAGCCGACCAACAGTCTCTGGGTCGTTCCCCAGGACGAGATCGGCGAAGTCGACACCGAGGACGCGAAGTTCGGCGGGACGACCAACAAGTCCTACCGTTTCGCCCGGACGTACAACGTCGAGCCGGCGGCCGAGGAGGTCGAAGCCTCCGAGAAAGAGCTCAACGAAGCAGAGCGCAAGCGAGGTGAGGCATAATGGCGGCAGCTGACGACGCCACGTTCGCCTCTACCGACGACCTCGACGACGAGGAGCAGGAGGCAGTGCAGGACCTCCTCTTCCGACTCGCCGACGACGAGCTCGTCCTGGCCGAGCGCTACACCGAGTGGCAGGTCCGCGCGCCGACGCTCGAGTCGGACATCTCGATGGCCAACATCGCACAGGACGAACTGGGCCACGCCCGCCTCTGGTACGAGGTGCTCAAGGACTTCGGCTATGACGAGACGGATCTGATCTGGGAGCGCGACGCCGACGACTTCCGTCACAGCACGCTCGTCGAACAGCCCTTCGCGGAGGGTGACTGGGCTGACGCAATCGTTCGCGCGTACCTGTACGACGTGGCCGAAGACCTCCAGCTGCACGCGCTCGAGAACTCGACGTTCGAACCCATCCGTGACCGCGTCGGCAAGGTGCTCGGCGAAGAGGACTACCACCTCGAGTACGCAACAAACTGGCTCAAGCGGCTGGCAGCCGACGATGAGGGTCGCGAGAACGTGCAGGACGCCGTTGACCGGCTGTATCCCTACGCGCTGACGCTCTTCGAGCCGACCGATGAGGACGTCGAAGCCACGATCGTCGAGAGTGGCCTGCGCGGCGAGGACCTCGTGGAACTCCGCGACACGTGGCACGACCGCGTTAGCGACTTCCTCGAATCGATCGGTATCGAGGTGCCAGGCCTGGACCTCCCCGACCAGTACGACGTGCACATTTCGCCGGACGAACTCCCCGAGCACCTCGGGCGGGACGGCGACCACACCGAACACTGGGAATCGCTCCTTGATGAGATGACGGAAGCCTACGACGAACTCGGTCGCGACTACGCCACCCACATCATGGACGACGATGAGTAGCGAGTACGAGCGCCCGGAGCGTGATGACGACGCGACGGCTTGCGCCTATACGAGCTACGACAACGACGAGGACGTCGAATACGACGAGAAAGAGTCCGTCGAGGGCGAGGTGCCAGCCACTGGAAAGGGTGCCGAAGGCGTCGAACGCCGCGTCTGGCAGGCCCTCTACGGGGTCGAGGACCCGGAGATGCCGATCTCCATCGTCGATCTGGGGCTCATCTACGGCGTCTCCGTCGAGGACGGCGTCGCCGAGGTCGACATGACGCTGACGTACACCGGATGTCCGGCTCGCGACATGCTGATCAACGAGGTCAAGCAGTCCGTAGCCGCCGTCGAGGGCATCGACACGGCGGAGATCTCCGTAGTCTGGTCGCCCGGCTGGACCGTCGACATGGTCACCGAACAGGGCAAAGAATCGCTTCGCGAATTCGGACTCAGTGTCTAACCATGCGCAATCTTGACCCCAGCGTCGATACGTCCGGGAAGTTCGAACAGGCCGAGTGCCCCTACTGCGGCTCGGAAAACACCGAGCGCGACCACCCGAAAGGGCCGTCGCTGTGCCGGTCGATGCACTACTGCAACGACTGTGAGCAGCCCTTCGAGAAGTTCGCGTAGCCTGCGCGCACTCGGCACCCCGACTGCTATAGTAGCCACCGAACGTCACTGCACACCCGATCGCACGACTGCTGTGCGATCGGTGTGTCAATCGTTTCAGTTGTGACTATAGTGTCGGATCTCATGACGGCCGTGTAGCGGTTGTGCAAGCACACTGTCCGTTTTTCGGTCCGCTCAATCCAGACTTCCATTCTGAGTGAAAGTCGCACTAATGTTCAATTCTGCGAACCCCTCAGCATGGTAGTGTATCTCAGACATGGTTCTTTCCGTACTTGAGCCAACATGGGCAACCGCGTCAGCGACTCGCTGCCAGAATCGATGTCATGCAGACTGCTGGCTCTCCCCCATCAGTGACGACACACCGGTAGAGCAGCCGCGTGCTGTCAAATGGTGTCGCTCAGCTCCCACTATTCACCGTCGCAACTCCGTCCGAACACAGGTATGGGTCGTCCCGAAACGGGAGCGGTCAAGAAGGGGTCGGAAACAGGCGCGCTCGGTATGTCACAGGACCGCGCTGTTTCGACGAATAGACAGGTCGCTACGTCGTCACTCTCGATCGACCGATCGGTCCGTCATCACTCCAGGTTGACGTGAACGTTTTTGACTTCGGTGTAGGCGTCGATCGCTTCCTCGCCCTGCGCGCGACCGTGGCCACTCAGCTTGGTGCCGCCGAACGGCGTCTGCGGCCAGGTGTTGGGCGTGTCGTTGACCATGACCATGCCGTACTCGAGTTTGTCGGCCATGGTGTGTGCGCGGCTGAGATCGTTCGTCCAGACGCAGGACGTCAGCCCGTACGGCGAGTCGTTGGCGACCTCGAGGGCTTCGTCCTCGTCTTCGACTTCGATGATCGACAGGACGGGGCCGAAGATCTCCTCGCGGGCGATGGTCATGTCGTTGGTCACGTCCGCGAAGACGGTCGGTTCGACGAAGTGACCGGCGTCCTTGTCCTCGGGAACGCCACCGCCGGCGACGACGGTTGCGCCTTCCGCTTTGCCGGTCTCGATGTAGTCGAGGATCTCTTGTTGCTGGTCCTCGCTGACGACCGGTCCCATCTGGCCGTCGTCGTCGATACCGCTGCCGAGCGTGATGTTCTCGGCGATGTCGGCCATCCGGTCGATCATCTCGTCGGCGACGTCCTCGTGGACGACCAGCCGCGAGTTGGCCCAGCACATCTGGCCGGCGTTCATGAAGATGCCGTACTGGACGCCTCGAGCGGCTGCACCGAGGTCGGCGTCGGGGAAGACGACGGCTGGGCCCTTCCCGCCGAGCTCGAGCGTTACGTCCGTGACGCTGTCGGCGGCGTCCTTCTGGATCGTCTGGCCGACGCCGGTGCTGCCGGTGAACGTGACGTGGTCGACGTCGTCGTGGCTGGCCAGTGCACTGCCCGCGCCGCTCCCGGAGCCGGGAACGACGTTCACGACGCCGTCGGGGAGACCTGCCTGTTCGGCGGCTTTGGCGTAGTAGAGTGCCGACAGCGGTGTCATGCTGGACGGCTTGAGCACGACGCTGTTGCCGGTCGCCAGCGCCGGCGCGATGCTTCGGCCCGCGAGCTGGAAGGGGTAGTTCCACGGAGAGACGTGAGCGGTAACCCCTACCGGTTCGCGCTTGGTGTAGTTGAGACGGGAGTCGGACACCGGAATCTGTTCGCCCTGGACCTTGTCGGACCAGCCGGCGTAGTACCGGAAGGTGTCGACGACCAGGTCGATCTCGAGGCCCGCCTCGAACGGCGTCTTCCCGTTGTCGTGGGACTCGACCATCGTGATCTCGTCTTTCAGTTCTTCGATCGCGTCGGCCATCGCGTGCATGTACTGGCCGCGCTCGTCGGGGTCCATCGTTCGCCACTCGGAGCCGTGGTCGACCGCCTCGGCGGCCGCCTGGACGGCCATATCGACGTCGTCCTCGTCTCCCTTCTGGACCGTCGCGTACGGTTCTTCGGTCGCCGGATCTTCGGTTACGATCGTCTCACCGCTGCTCGCGGCTATCCACTCGCCATCGATATACAGGTCTGTCGGACCGGAGTATTCCATTGCGTTCGATACGAACGCTCCGTTCACCTTAACAGTTTATGTCGGTGATGTCAACAGCGTTTCCGACCCACGGAAACGCGGTGAACGTTTCCGGTCTTCGTTCGAGTTACTCACCGATTCTGACGGCCTACTGGACGAGTTTCCGCGATCGGAGGACGGCTCGCGGTCGCGCCAACACCGACGGAGCGGTGAACCATATACTGTCACACCTTCTCTGTCGTTTGCCGATCGTGTGAGCACGCGTCATACTATCAGACAGAAGTCAATACGAGGTCGGTCGCGAATTCGCGGCCGTCTCACCCGGAGACGGCCGTAGCAGAGCGACCGATCTTCACGTCGTTCTGTCCGGCAGTATCAGTCGCTCCGCTCGAGGTCCGCTGTGACTGTCGTGTGACAGGAGACAGTTACCCTGATACGGACCGCCATCACGGGGTCCCGGCACACCCAGACGATGGGTCACGGGCGTGCCGGCACTGACTGTCAGGCGTCCGTATGACGCTTAGAGCCGTCTCCGTCCGAGAGGAACGTAAAAAACGAAACCCAGGTCTCAGTCCTGTTTCTTGATGAGGAACTTCATGTCGCCCTCGAGGACGGTGGTGCCGTCCTGCTTTTCCATCTCCGTGTCGAGGACGACGAGGCCGGCATCGTCGCGGCCGACTTCTTTCGTCTTCGTGACCTCCATCTCGAGCTGGAGGGTGTCGCCGATGAAGACCGGGTTGGGCAGGTCCATGTAGTTCATGCCCAGGAACGCGAGCGCGGTCCGCTCGACGATACCGGTGCGATAGACGAATCCGGTCGCCTGCACGAACGTCATGGGCCCGTGGGCGATACGCTCGCCGAAATCGTCCTGTTCGGCCGCGTACTCCTTGTTGGTGTGTAGTTCCGTCCAGTCACCGCTGAGCGCCGAGTGCATCATGAAGTCCGACTCCGTGACGGTCCGACCGACGCTAATGAACTCTTGCCCTTCTTCGAAGTCTTCGAAGTGATGTGGCTCGTAGCTGTAGGCCATACTCACGATTTCGCAAACCGCCGTTAAATAATTTTACGTTCTGATGCTTCACGTCAGAACACGTAATCTAGATTACTACTCACCAGTACGTATTTACGTCAGCTGTCTGAATAGGTTTTCTGTATGTCGGACGTATCTGATGAGACACGGTCACGTATCGACTCCGATCCGTACTGCGAGACGCTCGGTATCGACATCGTCGAGCTAGAGGAAGGATTTGCTCGCACGGAACTGACGATCACCGAAGACCTGCTCAACTTCCATGGCACCCCACACGGGGCTGCCATCTACTCGCTTGCGGATGCAGCCTTCGCCGCGGCGTCGAACTCCCACGGCGAGCCCGCCGTCGGACTGGAAGCGAACATCTCGTATCTGGAAGCTGCCGATGTCGGCGAAACGCTCACGGCCACGGCCGAGGAGACACACGTCTCCGGTCGAACTGCAGAATACGAAATCATAGTAACAGGCGAGAGTGGAAACCGGATCGCGACGTTCCGCGGACGCGTCTATCGTCCCTGAAACCGTCGTTACTCGCGGTGGTCGTAGACGCGCTGGACCTTGCCGACCTCGGTGCGGGCGACGCCGCCGTGGTCGACGAGCTCGAGTTCGTCCGGCGTGAACTGGAGGACGTTCTCCAGGCGCGTCATGATTTGGTCCCGGAGTTCCTCGTCGTCGCCGTCGAACTCCTCGGCTTTTTCGATGGTGAGTTCCATGACGTCGAGGGTCCCCTCCTTGTGGAGATCGATGCGGTAGTGTGGCGCGACGCCGTCGATCTCGAGGACGACGTGTTCGATCTCGCTCGGATAGAGGTTGACACCACGGACGATGAGGAGGTCGTCCGCACGGCCGGTGACGTTGTCCATGCGGACCATCGTGCGGCCACACTCACACTCGTCGTAGTTCAGCGTCGTGAGGTCGCCGGTCCGGTAGCGCAGCACTGGGAGGGCCTCTTTCGTGAGCGTGGTCAACACGAGTTCGCCTTCTTCGCCCTCTTCGACGGGCTCGCCCGTCTGCGGGTCGACGACTTCCGGATAGAAGTGGTCTTCCCAGATGTGCAGGCCGTCCTGGGCCTCGTGGCACTCGTTGGAGACGCCCGGGCCGATGATCTCCGAGAGGCCGTAGATGTCGATGCCGTTCACGTCGAGGCGCTCCTCGATCTCCTCGCGCATCGGTTCGGTACACGGCTCGGCGCCGAAGATGATCGTCGATATCGGGAGCTCCTGTGGGTCGTAGCCCATCTCTTCGGCCGTCTCGGCGAGGTACAGCGCGTAGGAGGGGGTACACGAGAGCGCGTCACTCTCGAGGTCGGTCATCAGTTCGACCTGGCGCTGTGTGCCGCCACTCCCGATGGGGATGACCGTCGCGCCGAGTTCTTCGACACCGTAGTGGAGGCCGAGGCCGCCCGTGAACAGGCCGTAGCCGTAAGCGTTCTGGACGGTGTCGCCCGGATTCACGCCGCCTGCCTTCAGCGATCGGGCGACGACTTCGCTCCAGACGTCGAGGTCGTCGTCGGTGTAGGAGACGATTTTTGGCTTGCCAGTCGTCCCGGACGATGCGTGGAGCCGCGCGATCTCCTCGTCGTCGACGGCGAACAGGCCATCGGGGTACTCGTCGCGGAAGTCCTCTTTGGTCGTCATCGGGAGCTTCGTGATATCGTCGAGGCTCTCGATGTCGCTCGGTTCGACGCCGGCTTCCTCGAGTCGCTCGCGGTAGAACGGGACGTTTTCGTACGCGTGTTCGACTGTTTCGCGGAGGCGCTCCTCCTGAATT
Source organism: Haloarchaeobius amylolyticus (assembly GCF_042678045.1). GTDB lineage: Archaea > Halobacteriota > Halobacteria > Halobacteriales > Natrialbaceae > Natrinema > Natrinema amylolyticus_A. The sequence goes on along the minus strand of NZ_JBHUDI010000002.1, from coordinate 251,308 downwards.
GCACGGAGTTCTTCGCGGTCTTCGGTCTCTACGGGTGCATACACCATACGTCGTGCACCGATTGGAATAGTACCATCAAAAATCATTCGGGTGAGATCCATCAAGCATAAGTAATGATTTGTGGTCATTCGGATAGGAAATTCGACGTACGAATATGACCGGGCACACAGTGGGCCAGGCGTGGAGGAAAAGCTATTTCTCCACACATCGGCAACTCGAAGCATATGCGGGATGCCTACGTCATCGGAGCAGGGCAGACACCGTTCGGTACGATGCCCGACGAAAGTTATCGCTCGCTGTTTTCAGCGGCCTTCGAGAAGGCCGCCGACAGCGTACCACACGGAATCGACACGGACGACGTCGACGAAGCCGTCATCGGTTCGCTCGGCGTCGGTGGTCGCCAACTGGGACTCTCGGGGCCGGCCGCGACCGAACACGCCGGCCTGCACGGAATCCCGAGTTCGCGCATCGAGAACGCCTGTGCGGCGTCGGGCTACTCGGTCCGGCAGGCAGTTCAGGCGGTCAAAAGCGGGATGGCCGACGTGGCGCTGGCCGGCGGTGTCGAGATCATGACCGACATGAGCAGCGACGTGACGAAATACTGGCTCGGCGTCAGCGGCGAGACGGAGTGGGAGCGCCTGACAGGGACGACCTTCGCTGGCGTCTACGCGCAGATGGCCAGTACGTATCTCGACACGTACGAGGCGACACAGGAGCACCTCTCGATGGTCGCGGTCAAAAACCACGCTAACGGTGCGAAAAACCCCAACGCACACCTGGGCTTCGAGTGCTCGCTCGACGACGCGGTCGGTGCCCCGACAGTCGCCGATCCGCTGAACCTCTATCACTGCTGTCCGACCTCCGACGGCGCGGCTGCCGTGTTGATCGCGAGCGAGGACGTCGTCGACGAGTACACGGACGATCCGATCCGCGTCGCGGGCGTCGGTGCCGCCAGCGAACGGGTCGGACTCTTCCAGCGTGACGAGTACACGGCTATCTCCTCCTCGGAGAAAGCCGGCGAACAGGCCTACGAGGATGCGGGAATCTCACCTGACGATGTCGACTTCGCCGAGGTGCACGACTGTTTCGCCATCGCGGAACTGCTCGCCTACGAGGACCTGGGCTTTTGTGGCCGCGGGGAGGCGTACCGGCTGCTCGAGGACGGCGTCACGGAACTGGACGGCGAGCTTCCGGTCAACGCGTCGGGCGGGCTGAAGTCCAAAGGCCACCCCATCGGCGCGACAGGTGCGGGCCAGGTCGCCGAGGCGTTCAAGCAACTGAGCGGCAAGGCTGGTGATCGGCAGATAGAGGATCCACAGTACGGGCTGACACACAACGTCGGCGGAAGTGGCGGTGCAGCCGTTGTGCACGTTCTCGAACGGGAGGTGGCACAATGAGCGACGTCTCCATCGCAGCGGTCGGTGCCTACGCCCCGCGCTTGCGGATCGACGCCGACGAGATCGCCGACGCCTGGGATCAGTTCCACGCCTCGGGCATCGAGCAGAAGGCAGTCCCCGAAGCCGACGAGGACGCACTGACGATGGCCGTCGAAGCGGCCGAGCGGGCACTCGCCGCTGCCGGCCGGGACGGATCCGCCGTCGCACACCTGGCGCTGGGGACGACGACGCCACCGATGGCCGAGGAGGACCTTACCGCGCGGCTGGCGAGCATGCTCGGCGCGCCCGCGGACGTGACGACCCGGACGGTGACGGGCAGTACCCGCGCCGGGGCGCAGGCGCTCGACGCCGCCCTCGACGCGGGACCGTGGGGCGAGGAAGTCGCGCTCGTCATCGCCAGCGACTGTCCGCGCGGCGAACCCGACAGCGAACGCGAACACGCCGCCGGTGCCGGCGCGGCCGCGTTCGTCCTCGAAGCCGACGGACCCGGAACGATCGTCGACCGTTCCTCCCACGTCGAACCGTACCCCGGCACGCGGTTCCGGACGAACGGCGACGACGAGACGACCGGGCTGGGCGTCACGCAGTACGACCGCGACGCGTTCACGACGACGCTCGGCGGTGCCACGAGCGACCTCGAGGGGGCCACCGACGTCGACGCGGCCGCAGTCCAGTCGCCCGACGGCAAACTGCCATATCGAGCGGCTGACGCGCTAGACGTCAGTATTTCAGACATCTCGGCTGCGGAGACGGTAAGCACGCTCGGAGACACCGGTGCGGCGAGCGTGTTCCTCGGTGCTGCGACGGCCTTCGACGACGGTGCCGAACGGCTCCTCATCGCGGCCTACGGCAGCGGTGCGGGCGCGAACGCCTTCGTCGTCGACGGGGCCGTCCCCGTGGCCACGTCGCTCGAGGGCGACACCGACCTGACGTACGCCGAGTACCTCCGACGGCGCGGCGAGATCACCAGCGACGAGCCCGAGGGTGGCGGCGCGTACGTGAGCGTCCCCTCGTGGCAGCGGACCACTCCCCAGCGCCACCGACTGGTGGCTGGGCGGTGTCCGAACTGCGGCGCGCTGAACTTCCCGCCGGACGGGGCCTGTCACGACTGTAACGAGGTCCCCGACGAGTACGAGCCCGTCGAACTGCCGGGTACCGGCACTGTCGAGGCGGTGACCCAGATCGAACAGGGCGGTGCCCCACCCGAGTTCGTCGAACAGCAGTCAAAGAGCGGGTCGTTCGTTAGCGCCGTGGTCGCGCTGGACGGCCCCGACGGTGCGGAGACGGTCAGCGCGCCGACGCAGGTCCTGACCGGCGGTGACGAAGTCGTCGGCGTCGGCGACGACGTCGAAACGACGATCCGGCGTATCTACACACAAGAAGGCGTCATCCGCTACGGCTTCAAGGCCCAACTCACCGACGCGAAACGGTAACGACTCAGGGCCGTTCGAAAATCGTCGCCACGCCCTGTCCGAAGCCAACACACATCGTCGCGAGACCGTATTTCGCGTCCTGTTTTTCCATCTCGTGGAGCAGCGTCGTCGAGATCCGCGCCCCCGAACAGCCAAGCGGGTGGCCCAGCGCGATCGCGCCGCCGTTGACGTTCACCTTCTCGTCGGGAATTCCGAGTTCGCGAACGCAGTGGACGCTCTGTGCGGCGAACGCCTCGTTGAGTTCGACGAGGTCGATGTCGTCGATCGTGAGGTCGGCGTCCTCGAGCGCGGCACGGGTCGCGGGGATCGGTCCTTTCCCCATGACGAGCGGATCGACGCCGACGACGGCGCGAGTTTTGATTCGGGCAAGCGGCTCGAGCCCGTGTTCCTCGGCGTAGGACTCGCTCGTGACGAGTAGGCCGGCAGCGCCGTCGGTCAGCGGCGAGGCGTTGCCCGGCGTGACCGACGCCTGCTCGTCGTCACGGAAGACGGTCGGGAGCTCGCCCAGTTTCTCGAGTGTCGTGTTCGGCCGCGGCGTCTCGTCGGCCTCGACAAGGCCATCGTCGGTGTCGACGGGGACGATTTCGTCGTCGAATCGGCCGCTCTCGGCTGCTTCGGTCGCCCGCTCGTGCGAGCGGAGGGCGAACTCGTCCTGGTCGGTACGGCTCACGTCGTGTCTGCGGGCGATGGTCTCGGCGGTCTGTCCCATCGGTAGTCGGTCGGCGTCGTAGCGCTCTTCGATCGCCGGATGGAGCCAGTCCGAGAAGGGAATCCGACTCATCTGCTCGACGCCGGCGACGGGATAGACGGCACCGTCGCCGGCCTCGATAGCACGAGCGGCGTCGTTGAGCGTGCTTAGCGAGGAGCCACAGAGACGCGTGGTGGTCGAGCCGGGAATCGTCTCCGGGAACCCGCCCGCGAGCAACGACTGCCTGGCGAGGTTGCGTCCCTGTTCGTTCTCCTGGTTTGCACAGCCAAGCCGAAAGTCCTCCCAGGCCGTCGCTGGGACCCCCGTACGCTCGACGAGCGCCTCGAGGATCGCCGTGACGAGGTCTTCGGGGTACAGGTCGGCGAGCGCGCCGTCCTTTTTCGCCTGTGGTGTTCGGACTGCATCGACGACTACTGCCGTGGCTTGCGTCATCACGCTGTAAGTCGAACGGTTCGGAGTTTAAGCCTTCGGCTCTCGGCTGTGCCGGGATCGGATGGCTGGCGCCTCGATCGTTTTGAGACACGATACCGATACTCGCTCATTATCGTTCGATACTGTTTTGAGTCGGGCATGGAAAGGACAGGTAGGCAATACCCACCACACGGTAGTGCCTCGATCGTGATCACCACACCGCTCCGGATGCCTGCGATCGCTCGGCGGAAGACGAGACGGGCACGTCCAGCCCCGACCGCCGTCGAGACCGCAGTTATCGGACCGTCTGTGGTGTCACACTCCCGCTTCGGCGGGACGCATGTCGATCTCAATATGTTAGCGTCAGATACCGCATCGACGGGGCCGTCGTTCCCGTCGATTCAACCGATCGTACAGCCCTCGAACGACACCCGCAGCGTCATTGTCGCCCACCGACCAGGTCATCCATGAACGAAGATTTCAGCGCGGGAGCACGCGACTCCATCGGAATTCTGCTCGGGCTCGTCCCGTTCGCGCTCGTCTTTGGGATCGCCGCCGACGGTGCGGGGCTGTCAGTCGTCCAGACGACGGTGATGTCTGCGGGTATCTTCGCGGGCACCGCACAGCTCGTCACCGTCGAGTTGATCGGTGCGAACGCGGGGCTCACCATCATCGTCGCCACCGGGATCGTTGTCAACCTGCGGATGCTCATGTACTCGGCGTCGATCGCACCGCACTTCACCGACTACGGGAAGCGCACGCGGGCGTACCTTGCGTACTTCCTCACCGACCACGTCTATGCGATGTCGATCGCCGAGTACGCCGCTGAAGCCCGAAGCCGTGACAAGCGGCTGTACTACCTCGGGCTCGGCGTGAGTATCTGGGTCGTCTGGGTCGCCACGACGATCGTCGGCTTCGTCCTCGGTGCCGGCATTCCGGAGTCGCTGAACCTCATGTTCGCGATTCCGCTGGTCTTCCTCGCGATTTTGATTCCGGCGATCGAGGACCTCCCGCAGGTCGTCGCCGCGCTCGCAAGCGCTGTCGTCGCGATCGCCGCGGCGTACGCCGTCGCCGAGTTCGGGCTGCCGGCAGGAGTCGACCTCCTCGTCGCCGCGGCCGTCGGAATCGTCGCCGGTGTGACTACTGAGGGGGTGATGGGCCGATGAGCGAGTTCTCAACGCTCGGTATCTGGGCTATCATCCTCGTGATTGCCGTCGCAACCTACCTCATCCGGCTCTCCTTTATCCACCTGTTCGGCCGGATCAATCAGGTTCCGCCGCGCGTCAAACTCTTCCTCAGGTTCGTCCCCGCAGCTGTGCTCGCGGCACTCGTCGCCCCCGGACTCGTCACGCCGAGCCCGGACGTCGCCGCGATGGTCGTCGACGAGCGGTTGGCCGCCGGTATCGTCGCCGCCGTGGTGGCGTGGTGGCGCGGCAACATCCTGCTGACGATCGGCGTCGGGATGGTCACCCTCTGGGTCCTCGAGTTCGGCCCCGCGCTCGTCTTCTGAAACGGAAACGGCTTTTACGCCCCCACAGTATTGCTTGTGTATGCGAGTCGCAGTACTTGGAGCCGGCACCATGGGACACGGAATCGCACAGGTAACCGCCATGGCCGGCCACGACGTGATCGTACGGGACATCGAGACGGAATACGTCGAGAACGGCCTCGAGTCGATCGAGGACAACCTCGAGGGAGGCATCGAACGCGACAAGGTCACCCGCGAGGAGGCCGACGCCGCTCTCGAACGCCTCTCGGGAACGACGGATCTCGCGGAGGCGGTCACGGACGCGGACCTCGTCGTCGAGGCCGTGCCCGAGGACCTTGACCTCAAGAAGTCGACGATGGCGGACGTCGAGGAACTCGTCGACGACGAGACGGTCATCGCGACCAATACCTCTTCGCTGTCGATCACGGAGATCGCCAGCGCCGCCGAAAACGACGGCCGTGTGATCGGACTGCACTTCTTCAATCCCGTCCACATCATGGAACTCGTCGAGATCGTCGTTGCCGAGCAGACCGACGACGAGACCCTCGAGTTCGCCCACGAGTACATCGAGGACATCGACAAGACCCCTGTCGAAGTGACCGACGCCCCCGGCTTCGCGTCCTCGCGGCTGGGCGTCGCGCTCGGTGTCGAGGCGATGCGGATGGTCGAGGAAGGCGTCGCCGACCCGCAGGACATCGACACCGCGATGGAACTCGGTTACAACCACCCGATGGGACCGATCGAGCTCGGCGACGTCGTCGGGCTCGACGTTCGACTGGATATCCTCGAGTATCTCCGCGAGGAACTCGGCGAGCGGTTCAAGCCTCCGCAGGTCCTCAAACGGAAAGTCCGAGCCGGCAAACTCGGTAAGAAAAGCGGTGAAGGGTTCTACGTCTGGGAAGACGGCGAAATCGTCGGCACGAGCGGCGACCGGGGTGATGACTGATGTCGATCGAAGCAACTGCCGCCGAGTGTGAGACAGTGAACGCCGCCGTCGGTGACCGGCTCGAGCACGTGGCGACGATCGAACTGTGCCGACCGGACGCCCGCAACGCGCTCAACGCACAGCTGCGGGCGGAGCTCAAAGACGTTCTCGACGCCGTCGAGGACAGCGACGTGCGCGTCGTCGTTCTGACGGGTGCCGAGGAGTCCGGCGCGTTCGTCGCGGGCGCGGACGTGACGGAACTGCGCGAACGGGGCATGCTGGAGCAACGCGAAGCGAGCAAGCGCCCGCGCGTCTACGAGCGTGTCGACGACTGTCCGATCCCGGTCATCGCCCGGATCAACGGCCACGCACTGGGCGGTGGCTGTGAACTCATCCAGGCGTGTGACGTCCGCATCGCCCACGAGGATGCGAAAATCGGCCAGCCGGAGATCAACCTCGGCATCATGCCGGGCGGCGGCGGCACCCAGCGCCTCCCGAAACTGGTCGGTGAAGGCCACGCCATGCGGCTCATCCTGTCCGGCGAACTCATCGACGCCGAGGAAGCCGCGGACATCGGCCTCGTCGACGAGGTACACGGCGACGAGACGTTCGACGACAGCGTCTACGACCTCGCCGAGGCGATGGCCGAGAAGAGCCCGGTCGCACTCGAGTTCGCGAAGAAGTCCGTCAAAGCTGCCTCGCGGATGGGTCTAGAGGAGGGCATCGAGTACGAGGCCGAGCTGTTCGCACAGCTGTTCGCGACCGGTGACAAGAACGAGGGCATCGACGCCTTCTTCGAAGATCGCGATCCCGACTGGCCGAGCAGCTGATCGCGATCGTTTCCTGTGAACAAGTAGCATAACTGTTCAACCCCATCGAACGATTTTTCGAAGCCGGACAGGACTATCTACTGGAGCCACCAGCTAAACGTCTATTTTTCGTTCAGTACCGGCCGTTCATCGACAATGAACGCCAGTCCGTTTCCGCTCACAGGTGTGATTCGGGTATTTCCCGTCCGATCGCACGACAGCGGTCAGATTCGACGGTGAACCAGTCCCTTGTAAGCTATTACCAGTCGATGTTGCTCGAATCTGTGTTCACCCACATTGAATCGACAGTTCTCAGCGTTCTCGAGACTGATATCTGCTGCGAACCGTGAGAACTCCTCCTCTACTTCGTTGATATCGGCCCGACGATCAGCGCTGACTGGCTGTGATCCTGGCCGGCACAGCAGAAACGAGCCGATCGTCGTGTTGGACCGTACCATGCCCGTCTGGCGATTACACTATTAGTTCTGTAATAGCAGTGGGCTTGATTTCTCGAGCCGAGTCGATACACTCGCGTATTCGAATAGTTCGAATAAGTCGGGGTGGTAACCGATCGGTTATGCCGCCGTAGCCGGCCTTCTGGGGCCTATATTCGCGTAACGACCGGTCTCGCTAGCAGCGCCCCCCAGTACGCCCCTGCACGCCGGGATTTGTGTTCACTGTGAGTGAACAGACCCGCGAACGGAAAATGAGTCGCCCCGCCCGGCTCCCTGTCGGAGTACACCAACACCCGTTCAATAATACGTATTCGCGGGCGAACCGGCCGTCTCGTGGCCGCTGTTCGGGCGGACGATTGTGGGGGTAGCGGCGACGGACGTGGCCGGGTCACACCCTCGAGAAAACGTCCTGTGACGGTCGTCCGTCAGGCGTGTGCGAGGTTGATCGTGATTTCGTTGACCGTCCCGAGCAGCAGCGTCGGGAGTTCATCCCGGAGGAACGAGCCGTCGAGGCGATTCGCGGGCCCCGAGATGCTGATCGCGCCGAGTGCGATCCCGTTCTCGTCTTTGATCGGCGCTCCGATCGCGTGGAGCCCTTCGACGGATTCCTCGATGTTCAGCGCGTACCCGCGCTCGCGAATAGTCTCGATCTCGTCCCAGAGCTCGTCCGTGGTCGTTATCGTGTGTGGCGTTCGCGCTGGCAACCCGTACATCTGGACGATCTCGTCGATGCGCTCGTCCGGCAGATATGCCAGTATCGCCTTCCCCGCGGCGTGCTGGTGGAGGTAGTTCTGATGGCCCAGACGAGCGTACGTCCGCACGGAGCGTTTCCCCTGTGCGCCGTAGATGTGGACGCTCCGCCCGTGTTCCTCGACGGCACACCAGATCTTCTCGTCGGTCTCGTCGGCGAGGGTGTCGACTTTCGGTTTCACTTCCCGATAGAACGTGTGCCTGTCTCGAGCAACGACGCCGTAGTCCAGAAACCGGATTCCGAGGCGATATTCGTCGTCTTCCTCGATAAGAAAGCTGTTCGCCTCGAGCGTCTTCAGGTGGCGATGGGCAGTGCTCTTGGCACAGCCGAGGTGGTCCGTCACCTCGGCGATCGTTGCGGGCCCGTTCTCCTTGAGGTAGTCGACGATGTCGATCGCTCGCTCGACGGTTTCGACGGGCCGGTCGACATCGGGTGGGAGTGACATGCGATACTCAATGGGCTGATTTCACTAAAGCTTGTTCAAGCTATTCGAACGAGCTGTCGGACCCAATTGGACATCTCGTCATCGATTCCGGAGAACCTGTGCGAGGATCGGTAACCGTTAAACAAAAGAGCATAGAATATGAGGTAGCTAGTACCATGATCAAGATGGTAGACTTCCTCGTCCGCAAAGACGAGTACAGCCACGAGGAGTTCGCCGAGCGCTGGCAGGGCGAACACGCAGCGATCGCAAAGGAGCTGCCGGGCCTCCGGAAGTACACGACGTCCGTCCCGACGAACCCGGATGCCGTCGAATACGATGGCGTCCTTGAACTCTACTTCGACGACATGGCGGCGCTCAACGAGGCCTTCGAGTCCGAGGTCGGACAGGAGGTCCAGGCCGACGCCGCCGAGTTCATCGACCTCGAGGCGGGGCCGACGCTCGTCGTCGACGAGACGGTGCAACTCGACGAGACCCATGACTGAGACGGGCGAACGGCTCGTTGAGGAACTCGACGCCCAGGACGTCGAGTATCTGTTCGGCTATCCGGGCGGTCGGGTCATCGAAATCCTCGATTTCGTCCCGGAGTCCGACGTGACCATGGTTCGCCCACGTGACGAGCGCGAGGCGAGTATCATGGCGGAGATGTACGGGCGGATGACGGGCAAGCCCGGCGTCCTCGCGGGGCAGGGGCCGTGGATCGGCAGTCTCGGTGCCATCGGCCAGATGGAGGGGAAACTCGCCTCCTCGCCGATGGTAGTCATCACGGAGGCCAGCGAGCGCGGCGACTATTCCACGCTCGCGCCCTACCAACAGGCACGGGGCGACTACGGCGGGCTGGATCTCCCTTCGGCGCTCGAGGCGTACACCAAGGAACACTGGTTCCCCCGGTCGCCGACGGAGACCATTCGCAGCCTCCAGTTGGCGTTCAAACACGCGACGGCCGGCCGCTCCGGCCCGACCGCAGTCATCCTCGACGGCGATGCCGTCTCCGAGGAAATGCCCGACGACCCAGTGCCCCCGGTCTGGGACGGCCACGATCAGGTGCAAAACTGGGTGGCACGTCCCGATGCTGACGACCTCGCGACCGCCGTGGACGAACTGGCGGCCGCCGAACGCCCGGTCATCATCGCCGGCAACGGCGTCCACTCCGCGGGTGCGTACGACGAGCTGATGGCGGTCGCCGAGGCCACCGACGCCGTCGTCACTACCTCCTATCTCGGGAAGTCGACGTTCCCCGAAACACACGAGCAGGCCGCAGGCGTCATCGGCTCGTTCGGCCACGAAGGAGCAAATCAGGTCGTCAGCGAGGCCGACGTGCTGCTGGTCGTCGGGTCCCGACTCAACCCGATGGACACGAACTGGCAGGCACCCGGCTTCATCCGGCCGGACGAACAGACGATCATCCACGCCGACATCGACACGCGCAACGCCGGGTGGGTCTACCCCGCCGACGTCGCGCTCATCGGCGATGCGACGCAGAGCCTTGCCGACCTCGCGGACGCACTGCCCGCCGACGTGGGCAACGACTGGGCGCGTGACAGGGCTACCGAGGCACAGGAATCGTTCTTCGATCCGAAATGTGAGTCGGACGCCTCCCCCATCAAACCCCAGCGCGCGGTCAAAGAGATCGAAGCCGTCGTCGACGAGGACACCATCGTCACGGCCGACTCCGGCAACAACCGCTTCTGGCTCCTGAACTACCTGCAGGCCCCCGATACGGGGACCTACTACGGCAGCGGCGGCGTCGGGAGCATGGGCTGGGCTACGCCGGCAGCCGTCTCGGCGGCGATCACGACGGACAAGGACGTCATCAGTGTCGCCGGCGACGGCGGCTTCACCATGACGATGACCAGCGTCGAGACGGCCGTCGAACACGGCGTGGCGCCGACATTCGTCGTCTTGAACGACACCAGCCTGGGCATGGTCCGGCAGATGCAAGACGACGAAGGCGACATCGCTGGCGTCGAGTTCCACGACACTGACTTCGTCAAGGCCGCCGAAGCGTTCGGTGCCGAGGCGACACGTGCGGTGACGCCCGACGAACTCGCCGACGCGCTCGAGACCGGGACGAACGCCGACGTCCCGTTCGTCATCGACGTGCGCATCGATCGCGAAGAAGAGATGGTCGAGTCGCTCCAGTCGTCGTTCTACGAACAGGTCGGCGGCCTCCACGAATAGCCGGGGCTACTCGTCGATCGGGACCTCGACCTCGAGTTCGACGAGTAAACCGTCCTGTGCGAGTTGCTGTGGACCGAGCAGCGTGAGACACGGGAACGGCGGCTCGCTGAACACGTCGTTCCACACCTCGAAGAACGCGTCCCGGTTCGCGTGGAGGTCGACGACGTGGGCAGTCACTTTCGTCACGTCGGCCAGCGATCGATCGACGTCCTCGAGGAGTGTCTCGACGTTCTCGAACGCCTGGCGTGTCTGTGCTGTGACGTCTTCGCCGGCGAGTTCGAACGATTCGTCCCAGCCGACTTGCCCGGACATGTAGAGTGTGCCGTCCGCGACGATGCCGTGACTGTAGCCGATGCTCGAGGCGTCGATGAGCCCGTCTGGATCTAACTGTCGCCGTGCCATGAAGTAACAGACGCCGTGGGTCTCAAAATACCTGGCGGTAGACGTGTCGGCGGGACGGTGATAATAACAAACTTTTTTGTGTTGCTCCGTCACGTCGTTGGTATACGATGACAGAGTCAACTGTACTCGTCACTGGTGGTACTGGCTTCCTCGGTTCGTACGTCGTCGAGGACTTGGTCGATGCGGGACACGACGTCGTCGCCTACGACCTGTCGACGGACGACCGCATTCTGGACAAACTCGGCGTCGCCGACGAGGTGACCATTCGGCGGGGCGACGTCTCGGAGGCGACCGACGTCATCCGCGCGGTCAAAGAGACCGGGACGACACACATCATTCACCTGGCAGCGCTGCTGACCAACACTGCCCGCGACAACCCGCGTGCGGCCCTCGACGTGAACGTCACAGGCACGAACAACGTCCTGGAAGCCGCCCGTACGCTCGACGATCAGGTCGAACGCGTTGCCTGGGCGTCCAGTGCGGCCGTGTACGCGCCGCCGCACAACTACGAGGGCGAGTACGTCGACGAGGACGAACTCGTCTACCCCGACACGCTCTACGGGGCGACCAAGGAGTACAACGAACACCAAGCCCGGGTCTACTACGAGGACTACGACGTCTCTCACGTCGGTCTGCGTCCGACCGTCGCTTACGGCCCCTACCGGGAGACCGGCGGCTCGGCGTTCCTCGCGAACATCGTCGAGAAACCGGCCCTCGAGGAGTCGTTCAGCGTCGAATACGGCGATCAGGTCATCGACTGGCAACACGCCCGCGACATCGCCCAGGCGTTTCGGAAAGCGGCCTTTACCCCCGACGAGGACCTCAGCCAGCGGGTCTACAACGTCCGCGGGGAACTCGCTACCATCCGCGAGGCCGCCGACACCGTCCGCGAGATTATCCCGGACGCTGACCTCGACGTCTCCGACGACGGTGAACTCCCGTGGACCCAGAACCTCGACATGACCGCCGCACAGGATGACCTCGGCTACGAGGTCGAATACGACCTCGAGACCGGATTCCGCGAGTACATCAACACGCTCCGCGAGGAGAACGGGCTCGAGCCGGTCTGATCGGTTTCTCTACGCTTACGATTCGTCTAACCGCTGGCCGTCGACGTAGAGCGCATCGGCCGGCGGGCGGTCCTCGCCGTACCCTTCGTGGTACTCGAACAGCTGGAACAGCGCCCCCGTCGGGTTCGACGGAGGAACGAACGCCTCCGTCCAGTCGTCGTATTCTTCGTACTCGACGACCCGGTAGCCGGCGTCCTCGAGCGCCGCGGCGACGGTCGCGATGTCCGCGACTTCGAAGGTGATGTGGTGGAGTCCGGGGCCATGGTCGTCGAGATACTCGGTCAGGAAGGTGTCGTCGGCCTCGGGTTCGATGAGTTCCAATCGCGAGGCGTCCATCCCGAAGTCGTACTGGGCCCAGCGGAAGCGGCCTTCGACGGACTCCTCGATGAGCTTCCGACAGCCGAGCGCGAACAGGATCGGTTCGGCGTCGGCGATCGATTCGACGGCGATGCCGGTGTGGTCGACGCGAATCGGCGTCTGGTGGGACATAGCCACCAGTGGTCGCGGCAGCCAGTTATAGGCTCGGGTGGTCGCACGCTGACAGCACAGCGAACTGACCGGTGGGGTGTGTCAGCTGTCACCATCAAATCCGGAGTTTGATTAGCCCCCTCTGTGTACGTTGGTGTGATGTACGAGCGCGACTTCATGGAAGGAACGCGTGGAACCATGGCTGTCGACTGGGAAGAGCGCATCAACGTCCAGCGCATGCGCCGCGAGCGCAAAGAGCGAGCGCTCGAGCGACTCCAGGACTCGGAGTTGGGATCGATGCTGCTCATCAACGACCCGAACGTCCGCTACGTGACCGGGCTCGCGATGACCGGCGGCAGCGGTGCGGACCACTACACGCTGCTCACGGAAGACGGCGATATTATCCACTGGGACACGGCCGATCACGCCTCGAACCAGCGGTTCAACTGCCCCTGGCTCGACGACATCCGGTACGCCTGTCCCGGCCTCGGGAACGTCCCCCGGGCCTCGGGGAGCGCCTCGGCGCGACGCTGGCTCAAGGACAGGATGGCCGAGACGGTCTACGAGGCCATGGAGGAGTACGGCGTCGCCAAGGAGACGATGGGCATCGACGTGGCTAACGGCGCACTCGTCGAGCGCTTCGAGGACCGCGGCGTCGACGTCGACACGGACGCAGCTACGGACATCATGCTCGACGCGCGCAAGGTGAAGACGCGCGACGAGATCGAGTGTCTCCGACAGGTCGCAGCCATCTGTGAAGCGGGCTTCCAGGCTATCACTGAGAGCGCGAAACCCGGTAAACGCGAGTCCGAGGTCTGGGGCGACGCGGTCAACGAACTCTGGCGTCACGGCGCGATGGCCCAGGGCGGCTACGTCACCTCCGGCCCGAACACGTGGCCGAAACACCAGGCCAACACGACCGACCGCATGATCCGGCCCGGCGACCTCGTCTACGCCGACTTCTACAACATCGGCTACCTGGGCTATCGCTCCTGTTACTACCGCACGTTCTCCATGGGCGAGCCCACACAGGCCCAACAGGCCGCCTACGAAAAGGCCCGCGACGACCTCTACGACGTGTTAGAGCGCATCGAGCCCGGGGCGACGACTGACGAGATCTGCAAGGGCTTCCCCGACGAGGAAGGCGAGCACATGGACTGGTACGACGCCGACGAGTTCTGGCAGATGACGACCAACCACTGGGCCCACGGCCTGGGGCTCCAGCTCTACGAGGAGCCGCTCATCTGGCGCGGCCTCTCGCCCGACCACCCCATCGAGATCGAGGAGGGAATGACGATGGCCGTCGAGACGATGCAGCCGGCCGACCGCCAGGGCGTCCGTGTCGAGGAGATGGTTGTCGTCCGCGAGAACGGTGTCGAAATCCTCAGTCAATGGCCGGTCGAAGAGATCACCCAGATCGACTGCTGAACGGCGGCGACTCACGAATACCGCCCTCTGCGGGCGATCGTCTATACCTGCCGACCGAGATCGTGACCGGAATAGACGGCGTCGGCGATCCGCCGCGGCGAGACGCAGTCGCCGATTGCATGGACTTCCTCGATTTCGGTCGACTGCCGGAGCGAGTCGAGGTTCGTCGTAAGATCGCGGTAGAGGTCGTCGTTCGACTTTCGCATCGTCGTGAAGACGACGTAGTCCGCCTCGAGCGTGGTCTGCTCTCCCGAGTGGACGTTGGCGGCGACGACGTCGTCGTCGCGGATTTCTTCGAGTGCGTGGTGAGATATGAACTCGACGCCGCTCTCGAAGAGGGCCGTGAAGATCGTTCCCCGTTCGAACGTGTGCACCGCCTGATCGAACGCGCTCGCACTCGGCGTCACGAACGTCACGTCGTTGTCGGCGGCGAGCGACTGGGCGACGCCGGCGCTCACGTTGTACCCCTCCTCGTCGAAGATCACGACATCCCGTCCTGAGGGATCGACCTCGAGCGCATCTTCGGGAGTCAGCACGTGGTCACGGTCCCAGCCCGGAACGGGACGGTGCGTTCCCGACGTCTCACCTTTCTCTGACCAGCTCGCGCCAGTCGCGACGACGACGACCTCCGCACCGTAGCTCTCGACGTCGTCGTAGCTCATCTCTGCTTTGCTTCCCGTGTGGACGGCGACGTCGTCGAGCCGCTCGAGTTCGGTTGCCCGCCAGTCGCGAACCCGATTCCATTCACCGAGATCAGGCAACGTCCCTTCGAAGTTGACCCGGCCGCCGAGTGTCTCCGCTTTCTCGTTGAGGTGAACGAGATGTCCTCGCTCGCCGGCGACCCTCGCGAACTCCATGCCAGCCGGCCCGCCGCCGACCACGAGGATGCCTTTCGGTTCGTCGACTGTTTCGTACTCCTCGGGCGGCCAAATCGCTTCCCTCCCGACCGTCGGGTTCTGCGTGCAGGTGAGTGGGATTCCCTGTCTCGATTGTGAGACGCAGACGTTACAGCCGATACACTCCCGGATCTCGTCGACGCGCTCCTCTCTCACCTTTCGCGGCCAGTGGGGGTCCGAGATCGACTGGCGTGCCATGCCGACCATGTCCACGTACCCCTCCTCGAGGAGCGCGACCGCGTCGTCCGGGTCGGTGATTCGTCCGGTGCCGCCGACGGGAACGTCGAGTTCGTCGGTGGCAGCCTTCATGAAATCTATCTGGTAGTTCTTCGAATGGCGACGACTCGGCGCGATCATGTCGTCGATCGACTGTTTGACGCCGATGTCGATATCCCAGAAGTCGAGATCGTCGCCAATTCGCCGAACGATCTCGAGCCCGTCACCGTCCGCAGTCAGCCCGCCTTCGACGCGTTCGTCGATCGTGTACCGGGCACCGACGGCCATGTCGTCGCTTACGTTCTCGCGAACGCTCTTGATGATCTCCCGGAAGAATCGCATTCGGTTCTCGAGCGACCCGCCGTACTCGTCGTCGCGGTCGTTGTAGAACGGTGATAGGAACTGTGAGATGAGGTAGCCGTGTGCTGCGTGGAGTTCGATGCCGTCGTAGTCTGCTCGCCGCGCCCGGTCTGCTCCGTTACCGAACGCCTCGACGATTTTCTGGATATCGTCGTGTTCCATCTCCTTGGGCGTATAGTAGTTGCCGGTTGGAAGTTGCGACGCCGAAAGCGGCGGGCGGCGACTTCCGTAGTTCCCGGCCGTCGCACCGCCGTGCCACAACTCGACGAACAGCTTTCCGCCGTGGTCGTGAACCGCGTCGACCATCTCTCGCTGTGGCGGGATCGTCTCGTCGTCGTGGATGTATCCCGAGTCGACGGGCGTAACATCGGTCGATTCGTGAATCTGACTGTACTCCTGGACGATCAGACCGAATCCGCCCCGTGCCTTCTCCGCACGGAAGGCCGTCTGTTGGTCACCGAGCCCGTACGCGTTCCCGTGTGGCGGCTGAAAAACCCTGTTCGGCACCGTGACGGGGCCGAGATCGATCGACTCGAAGAGTGCGTTATGCTGGTCAGACATGTATTTCGTGTACATATAGCATGCGACAAAACTGTTTCTCCCACGGTCGTCGGCGACGGTTCGTCATCGAAGCTCGAACCGTCTCGAGAGTCGGTGACCAGCCGTCGCGACGGAAGGCGGCGTAACGCTTATAAATCACAAATCTGATTGTTTGATTTGTATGTGGGACGATACTACACATCATGGGGATTCGAACCACGAACTACACTCGAGCAGCCGAGCGGTGATCGGTGCGAGAGACCAACACCAACGCGACCGAGAGGTGATCGTCCGATGAGTTACCTGCTCGGGTTCCCGACGCCGGTCGTCGAGGTGTTCCTCTCGCTCGTCGTCCTCTTTCTCGTCGTCTCGGCGTACCTCGGGACGCAGTTGGAGGGGACAGAGACGGTTCGAGAACGGGACTCTCTCGGTGAAATTGACCCCAGTGAGGTGAACGATTGATGAGCGTCAGTGCCGGCGTGTTGATCCCGCTGCAGACGTGGGGTGATGACCTCGGTGTCGACTATTACTCGGAGACCGCAGTGATATTCTTCGCCGTGTTCGCCGTCCTGATGGTCGGGATCGGGATACTGGCGAGTCGATACCAGACCAACCAGGAGGAGTACTTCGTGGCGGGACGACGGTCGGGCGTCCTCGTCGTCGCGCTGGCGGTGTTCGCCTCGATCCAGAGTGGGTGGGGAATGATCGGTGTCACCGGAACGGGCTACCTCGTCGGCTTCGAGTACTTCATTTTGGTCGGAGGGTTGATCATCTTTGGGTTCACCGCGTCGTACTGGTTGCTCGGACGGAAGATGCGCGTACTCGGCGACGTGCGCAACGCGATTACCGCGCCAGACGCGATGTACTACCGTTTTCAGGACGAACGCGTCCGGTTGCTCGGTGCGGCGTCGGTCCTGCTCGGCAGTATGGGGTACCTCGCCGCCCAGTACGCTGCACTCGGGATCGTCGGATCACTCATCCTGCCGATCAGTTTCTTCGAGGCACTGCTGATCGGGTTGGTGGTCGTCGGCTTCTACACCGTCATCGGGGGGATGCTCGCGGCCATCTGGTCCGACGCGATTCAGGGTGCGATCATGGTAATTGGCGGCGTACTGACCGCTTACTACGTCGTGACGAACTCCGGGGTCGGCTGGAACGGGATGATCGAGACGATTCAAGCGGAAAATCCCGCGTACTTCGAGTTCACGCTGCTCGGCGGCGACGGACTCATGGCTATCGGTCTGGTCATCTCGGTGATCATCATCCAGGCGACCGTCGCCGGCCAGCCCCACGCGATCACGAAGTTCTACATGGTACGTGACGTCTCGGTGCTGAAGTGGGGTGCACTCATCACGGGGTCGGCGTACCTCGCGACGGCGATGTACTGGCTCGCCGCACCGTTTCTGCGGGCTGCCATCATCGATGGGACCGTCGCCGATCCGGGCAATCCGGATGCGACCCTCCCGCTCGCGCTCATCCAGTGGGCTCCGGACGTCGTCGTCGCGTTCGTGCTCACTGCGGTCATGGCCGCGATCATGTCGACGAGCAACGCATTTCTCAACATGGGCGCGTCCGCGGTCGTCCACGATTACTTCATTGAACACCGGGACGTCGACCTCACCCAAGAGCAGGAAGTCCGCTGGGGGCGTCTGACCACGGCTGTACTCCTTATCGCGGCGGGCGTCATCGCAGCCACTTTCCCCGGCCTCATCTTCGTTCTCGGTGCCGCGGGCTGGGCGATCTTCGCGGCCGTCATCTTCCCCTGTATCGCTATCGCGTACAACTGGCGGGGAGCGACCGCCGAAGGAGCACTCGCGGGTGGCGGCGCCGGACTGGTGCTTACGATCCTCCTCGCCTATGGTGGCGAGTACGCCGGTATCGAACTTCCCCTGGGATTCCTCGGTGGCCAACTCGCCACGATCGTCGCCGTCGTTGTCTTCGTCGCCGTTTCGCTCGTTACGAGCACGAGCGACTATCACGACTTGGACGAGGACATCAAGGCGGTGATGGATCTCGGCTGTCTCAAGGGCAGTCCGGAGGAATCTACCGGCATGGTCACAGGTGATGGAACCGGAACCGACGACTGACCCCGCCGATACGCAAATCTCGCGCGCTACTCCACTGACTCGTCTTCGAACGCCGTAATGTTCTCGCGCCACGTGTCGGGCACCGATCGAGTCTCTCCCACTTCGTCGAGCACCACGTGAACGACCTCGCCGTCCGCCGCGATACCGTCGTCCGTCCGTACCTCGAAGACCGTGGTGAGGCTGGACGCGCCGATTTTCGAGACGCGGTAGCGAACCGTCACCGCGTCCTCGAGTTCGATCGGGGCGGTGTAGTCGATCTCCTGGTGGACCAGGGCACCGTCAGTCTCCTCGAGTCGTTCGCCGACGACCTCCTGGAAATACCGGGCGCGCGCTTCCTCGACGTACATCAGGATGACGGCGTTGTGGACTCGTCCCATCGGATCGAGGTCGCGAAAGCGAACTGGAACCTCCGTCTCATATGTGAACGTTGCCATGGAACGACTGTTCGACTCGACGGACTTCGGTGTGGCGGTCTGGTCGTCGCCCCCGGGCGGAACCTCGCCCCTTCGCCAAGGATTAAGGCGGCTCACCCGAATTGAGTAGTGTATGCAACTCGGTACTGGCCTGTTTACCTGTCAGCAGCGACCGGACGACGACCGTTCGATGAGCGAGATTTACGACGAGATGCTCGAGCTCGGCCGCGTCATCGACGACGCCGGCCTCGACAGCGCGTGGGTATCCGAACATCACTTCCTCGACGACGGGTACATGTCGGGGATCTCGCCCGCGCTGGGTGCGCTGGCGGCGGTCACGGACGACATCGAACTCGGGCCGTGTATTGCGCTAGCCCCACTGTACGATTCGGTCCGCTTCGCGGAGGACGTCGCGACGATCGACCAGATCGCGGATGGACGGACGACGCTCGGCCTCTCGATCGGCTCGAACGTCGATGAGTTCGACGCGTTCGGCATCTCCAAGGACGAGCGAGTCGACCGGCTGACCGATACCGTCAACGTGCTCCGCGGTGCGTGGTCGGAGGGGCCACTCGACTACGAGCCCGACTTCCACGAGATCCCGGCCGACGTCGACGTGACGCCGAAACCAGCCCACGACGTCCCGATCATGCTCGGCGGCGCTGCCAAGCCCGCCGTGCGGCGGGCCGCTCGCATCGGCGACGCCTGGTGTGCGCCCTCGGCCATCTCGCTCGAGGGCGTCCGCAAGCGCAAGGAAGACATCGAGAACGTTCGCGAACACGAGGACATCGACGGCGACTTTCAGGTGTACGTCCTCCAACACGGGTTCGTCGGTGACTCCCGCGAGGAGGCCTGGGAGGCGATGCGCGACGGCTACTTCTACATCCAGCGCCGGTACGAGGAGATCTTCTCCGGCGAGTCCGTCGACGAACTGTCCGACGAACGCAAACAGGAACTGAAAGAGCAGGCGATCTTTGGCACGCCCGAACAGGTCGTCGACGAACTCGAGACCTATCGCGAGGCGCTTGGCGACGATATTCACTTCATTTTCCGGACGTACCACCCAGGTGCCGGCACCGAGGAGATGGCCGAGTGTATCCGGCGACTCGGCGACGAGGTCCGCCCCGAACTGGTCTGAGATAGGCTGCTGTCACTGGGCCCGGCGCACCCGCATGATGTGTCACGGGTGCATCGGCACTGGCTGACAGCAGTCCGTATGCGCATCGATATCACGAATCTTTTTGAGGAGGACCGTTCATCGTTTTGGTATGCGAAGTAGTAACGAGTCACTCGATCCGGCAGCGCTCCGTGAACTACAGGCAGATCGGCTCACGAAGACGGTCGAACGTGCGTACGAAAACGTCCCGTTCTACCGCGAGCGACTCGAGGAAGCCGGCGTCGAACCGAGCGACATCGAGAGCCTCGACGACATCACGAAGCTCCCGATGACGACCAAAGAGGACTTCCGCGACGAGTATCCCGATGGCCTGTTCGCCGTCGACGACGAAGAGATCGCGCGAATCCACGCGTCGTCCGGGACGACCGGCAAGCCAAAGATCGTCTCCTACACCGACGACGATCTCGATATCTGGGGCAAAGCCATGGCGCGATCACTGGCCGCGGCCGGCGTCGAACCCGGCGACACCGTCCAGAACGCCTACGGTTACGGCCTGTTCACAGGCGGGCTGGGATTCCATCAGGGCGCCGAGGAACTCGGCACAACGGTCGTGCCGACGAGCAGTGGCGGTACGCAACGGCAGATCGAACTCGCACAGGACTTGGAGAGCGACGTCCTCGCGTGTACGCCCTCCTACGCGCTGTATTTCGCCGAGACGGCCGAAGAGATGGACCTGGATCCATGCGACCTCCCGATTTCCGTGATTGCCTACGGTGCGGAGACCTGCACCGAACCGATGCGCGAGGAGATCGAAGAGCGACTCGACGCGACCGGTATCAACAACTACGGGCTGTCGGAGATCATCGGCCCGGGTGTCGCCGCGGAGTGTCACGAAGCCCAGGACGGCCTGCACATCTGGGAAGACCACTTCTATCCGGAAGTCGTCGATCCGCGCACGGGCGAACCCGTCGCGGAAGGTGAAGAGGGCGAACTCGTGTTGACCACGCTTACGAAAGAGGCGCTGCCAGTGCTGCGCTACCGGACCGGCGACCTCACGACGCTGAACTACGACGAGTGTGAGTGTGGCCGCACGATGGTCCGCATGGACAACGTCACCGGCCGTGCGGACGACCTCCTCATCGTTCGCGGTGTCAACCTCTACCCGAGCGAGATCGAACACGTTATTCTCGACGTCGACGGCGTCGCCCCCCACTACCGCATCGATCTCCACAAGGAGGGGAGCCTCGACGTCATGAAACTCACCATCGAAAAAGCCGAGGAGAGCGACCGCAGCGAGAACGAACTGCGAGACGTGATCCTCTCCCGGTTGCAGAACGTCCTCTCGTTTACGCCGGACGACCTCGAGCTCGTCGACCCAGGCGGGATCGCCCGCACCGAGGTCGGCAAAGTCCAGCGCGTCTACGACCATCGCAGGTGACCGCGACCGGACGCATCACGCATCGTCGAACTGGCACGCACAAATTTTTAAGAGGATACTGTCACCAGTTGTGCATGGGTTACAATGGCAGGATCACTCGACGGACTCGAGGAGATACGCTACGAACCGGACGAGCAATTCGTTCAGGACAGCAACGTCTACGCGTTCATGCAGGAACACGGCATCGATGACTTCGAAGAACTCCACGAACGGACCGTCAGCGAGGTCGACGGGGTAGCGGCCTCCGGCCTCGACTGGTTCTGGGACGAGGTCGTCGACCACCTCGGTCTGGAGTTCTACGAGGACTACGATCGGGTCCGCGATGCGAGCGACGGACCACAGTTTACGGACTGGTACCCCGGTGGCGAACTCAACATCGCCCACAACGTCGTCGACCGTCACGCCCAGCCGGACGCCGAAGCCCGGAACAGAGTCGCGACCATCTGGGAAGGCGAAGACGGGGAGGTCCGCGAGATCACCTACCACGAACTGCACCGGCAGGCGAATCAGGTCGCCAACGCCCTCGAGGAGCGCGGCATCGACACCGGCGACACCGTCGGCCTCTACATGCCGATGGTTCCCGAGATCGTCCCGCTTCTCTATGGGTGTTTCAAGGTGGGCGCGATCGCGGTCCCGATCTTTTCCGGCTTCGGCGTCGATGCCACCGCGACGCGCATCGCGGACGCCGAGTGTTCGGTACTGTTCACCGGCGACGGTTTCTACCGGCGCGGCAGCGAAGTCGCACTCAAAGCACAGGCCGACGACGCCATCGACGAAGCCGGCTACGTCGAACACACGATCGTCTACGACCGGCTGGGAACCGACGAGACGTCGATCCCGTGGGACGACGACCGCGACGAGTGGTGGGCCGACGCCGTCGGGACACAGTCCAACGAGTACGAGACGAAGTCGCTCCCCGCGGATCAGGAGTCAATGCTCCTATACTCGTCGGGAACGACGGGACAGCCAAAGGGGATCGTCCACACCCACGCGGGTGGACTGGTCCAACCGGCGAAGGAGATCTACTTCTCGTTCGACCACAAGCCGTCGGATCGGTTCTTCTGGGTGTCCGATATCGGCTGGATGATGGGGCCGTGGACACTCATCGGCAACCACGCACACGGCGGCACGATTTTCCTCTACGAGGGCGCACCGGACTACCCCGAGCCGGATCGGTTCTGGCAGCTGATCGACGAGCACGGCCTGACGGTTTTCGGGATTTCACCGACTGCCATTCGCGCACTCCAGAAACAGGGAGAGGAATGGCTGGACGGCCACGACCTCTCCTCGCTGCGGCTGCTGGGATCGACCGGCGAGCCGTGGGATCCCGATTCCTGGCAGTGGTTCTTAGAGAACGTCGGCCGCGGTGAAGCCCCCATCATGAACATCTCCGGCGGCACCGAAATCTTCGGCTGTTTCCTCCAGCCGACGCCACTGCACTCGCTGAAACCCGGCACCCTCGGCGGGCCGGCGCTCGGCATGGACGTCGACATCGTCGACGCCAGCGGCGAGTCCGTCGCCGACGACCACGAGGAAGGCTATCTCGTCTGCAAGTCCTCCGCACCGTCGATGACAAAGTCGCTGTGGAGCGGTGACGAGCGCTATCTAGAGGAGTACTGGTCGCGGTTCGACGACATGTGGGACCACGGCGACTGGGCACAGCAGGACGCGGACGGCTTCTGGTTCCTCCACGGCCGCTCTGACGACGTGCTCAATGTCGCCGGCCGCAAGGTCGGCCCGGCCGAAGTCGAAGGCGCGCTCATCGAACACGAGGCCGTCAACGCCGCTGTCGCTATCGGTGCTCCCGACGACACCAAAGGGACCGCCGTCGTCACGTACGTCGTCGTCACCGACGGCTACGAGGAAACCGACGACCTCCGCGAGGAGTTGCGTACACAGGTCGGTGCGGAACTGGGCAAGCCGTTCCGCCCGCGCGAGGTGCTGTTCGTCGACGACTTCCCCAAGACCCAGAGCGGCAAGATCGTCCGCCGCATCATCCAGTCGGTCTACACGGGCGAGGAACTGGGCGACCGCTCGAGCATCGAGAACCCCGACGCCATCGACGAGATCGCAGACGCCCGATAGCGCCGCACCGTCCCTCGTTCGATTCGGCCACGAATCGAGCATCGGCCCACGTTACCATGCCGAAAACCAGAACGGTTAATTAGCCGGAAAGAAAAAATCTCGACCGTCATGGACATCGAAGCGTTCTTCGAGAACATGCCGTTCGCCGACCTGCTCGGTGTCGAGGTCACCGAGGCGGCGGACGGACACGCCGAAGGAACCGTCGAGATGCGAGAGGAACTCTCCTGGAACGAAGACCGGATAATGGCGCACGGAGGTGTGACGTTCACCCTGGCGGACACCGTCGGCGGTGCCGCACTCGTCTCACTGGTCGACCAGCCCGTTCCGACCATCGACATGCGCATCGACTATCTGGAAGCTGGAACCGGCGATCTGCACGCGGAAGCCGACGTCGTTCGGCTCGGGAGTGACGTCGGCGTCGTTGACGTCGCGGTGTACGCTGCTGACGACACCCAGGTCGCAGACGCTCGCGGCGTCTACAAGACAGGATAGCCCGTTTCAGTGACGGCCCCCGACTCGAGACATCCCAATGCTGGCCGTCTCGAGATGAGCCAGCAGTTTTTGTTGCGGGACGATCGCTTCCGTTCTCCGTTCGCTGAGCGGACGAGCCCGTGCCCGATATCAGGTGATTAGAGTGACTACAAACGGGCGAAGCAGTTTGATTATACAGAATCGCTATGATACATTCTGCTGATTAGCTCGATTTTATGACTGTTTTTATGACCTATAATACATAAACTGGTTTCATTATTGTATAAATATCACCTCATGAAACTGTTCCCTATTGTTATATGATGTGTTACCCTCATATGAGGGTGTGTCAGATAATAGCCAGCACCGTTGGCACGATGTATCGAGACGAAGTCTCCTCAAAGCGGGTTCGGCGGTCGCCGGAGCGGCGGGAATCAATGCCGTGGCGCAGACGGAACTCGCCTATGCAGGGTCAGACGATCAACCGACCACAGTCACGATAAAACGCGACGAGTACGGCGTTCCCCATATTTACGCACGGGATGCAGACAGCCGTGCGCCCGTTTTCTACGGGTTCGGATACGCGACAGCGAAAGATCGACTTTATCAACTCGAGTTGTACAAACGATACTATCGAGGGACGGTCGCCGAGGTCATCGGCAGCGGCGATGGTGACGACGACTGGGTACAGTTCGACAAGGAAGCGCGCCGAAATACCGCCGGGGAACCGTCCCTCGACGAACAGGCCGAAAAACAGATGACGGCGGACCAGCGGCGGATACTGCAGGCATTTACCGACGGCATCAACCGTTACGTCCGGGAGGTGCGCAACAGCGACGATCGCGACTTCCACAAGGGCTTCCACGAGAACGACTTCGAACCGGAGGAGTTCTCGTTTTCCGATGCCGCTGGCATGTTCGTTGCGACCATGTCGTACTTCAGCGGAACACAACTCGAAACGCTCGGTGCAGCACTCGTCGATGCGCTCGAGGAAGAAACGGGAAGCCGAGAACGCGCGATGGAACTGTTCCGAGACTGCAACTGGGGTGACGATCCAGGGGCACCGACCTCGACCGTGCAACCTGAGGTCGGATATCAGCCGCCGTACGTCGAGGCCAATTCGGTGAGTGAATCTGCACCGACTTACGAGAGTCGAGGGAAGACCGGGAAACTCAACGATTCGACGAACAAGGTGACTGGTGGTCTCACGACGACGCCGGCGAACGCACAGAATGTCCACGAAATTGAGATGGGTCGGATTCAGACACTGGCGTCGGGTCTCGACAGTCTCGGACTTGCCATGAAGTACGGCAGTAACGCACTCGTTGTACAGGGTGATATCACCGAATCCGGCGATGCCCTCTTGTTCGGTGGGCCACAGATGGGATTCAATACCCCATCCGTCATGTACGAGGCGGGACTGCACGGTCCGGACTTCGACGTGACGGGCTCGACGGTCGCCGGCTATCCGTTCATTATGTTCGGGCATAACCAGAACGGGGCGTTTACGTCGACCGCAGGCCTGGACAATAGCATCCAGACGTTTGTCGAATCGATTACGACCACCGAGGACGGACCGGATACGTACACGTTCCAGGGCGAAGAGTACGAGATCGAAACCGAAGAGCAAACGATCGCCGTAAAGAACGGCGACGACGTCACCTACACCGAACGGTTCACCCGTCACGGCGTTATTACGACGTGGGACCCGGAGAACAACCAGGCCATCGCACAGACGCGTGCGTACGCAGGGAAGCACATGCGGTGTCTGCGGGCGTATCTCGAGTCGCAATTCGCCGGCGACGTCGAGGAGTTCAAGGAAGCGGCCCAACAGTGTGATTACTCACTGAACTTCTTCTGGGCCGGCAAGAGTGGTGATATCGGGTACTTCCATCTGGGACGATATCCCGATGCCGAATCCGTCGACTGGGATACCCGACTGCCCGCCGACGGGACGGAGTACGAACTCACGGACGACGATTATCTCCGTGCTGCCGACGGGGACGTCCCGTACGCCATCAATCCGGAACCAGGATACACCGCGAACTGGAACAACAAGCCCGCACCGGACTGGAACAGCGGTGATCTCAGCTACTTTTGGTCGACGCACCACCGCGTCCAGCGAATCATCAATCTCGTCGAGCACAGCCTGGAAGAAACCGGCACGGTCGATTACGAGCGACTGAAGGAGATTATCTACGATATTTCCTTCGCCGACCGCAGAGCACTCCGGTACAAACCGCACCTCCTCTCCGCGCTGGACGATGCGGACTTAGACGAAACGGAACAGCAGGCGAAAGCAGCGCTCGAGTCGTGGGAGAACTATCGACAAGGCGACGGGGAAGATTTCACTGGGAAGTACACCGCCGGGTTCACGATCTGGGACGCGACGTTCCCGAAACTAATCGACGAAGTGTTTCGCGATGAGTTCGGTGACGCGTACGACTTAGCGAAGAACTTCCTCAACTACAGATACGGTCAGGGAACGCTCATGCGCGTCCTCCACCGGGATGAGGCAGCACTCAAGCCGAACGCTGAGTACGTAGACGGTGATCCGAACGACGAACTGGTCGCTGCCTTCCGCAGCGCCGTCTCGGAACTCTCGGAGACGTACGACGGCGCCCCTTCTTCCTGGCGAAAGGACGCGCGTATCGCTGACCTCAACAACATGGCACTGTTCGGGATGCCGATCGGAGTCAGCGACGCCGGCGATATGCCCTGGGTAGACCGTGGAACGGAAAACCACATCGTCCGGCTGAGTGACGAGCCGAAAGCCGAGAACGTCCTTCCCCCGGGTAACGACGGCTACGTCGCTCCCGATGGGACGACCGGCGAACACTACGACGATCAACTCCAGCTGTTCATCGACTTCGAGTACAAGCAACTGCTGTTTGCCGACGAAGACGTCGACGCTGCCACGGAATCGACACAGGAACTGACGCGACAGCCCGGTGGTACACCCGCGGACGCTCCCGATAACCGATCGGGCGATGGCACACCCGACGACACGACTGACAGCACGCCCGGGTTCACGGCACTCACCGGTGCCGGCGCCGTGCTCGGTTCGGCACTCGTCTGGCTGCGCCGCCAAACCGACGAGGACTGATATTGTCGGACAGAACTATTTGAAGATCGCTCGCTCAGACTCGGCCGTCACTGCCGGAGACGGCCGGTTTTCGCGAGCGACTTCTCACTGACTTCTGTCTGGCAGTACGACACCGGATTCATCGTTCCGATTTTCGTCGCGTCCCTGACCATTTCAAGGTGTTCGGCGACGTGTGGGTTCCTGTCTCGAGCGGGCTTCGCCGTGGCCCCATCTCGATGACTATGGATCCATCTGGCTGACGTATTGCATCGCTCAGCTGGAAGGGGCGGATCACTCGAGACAGAGACTGTTTGCGGGCTTCTATCGAGCCGTACTATCAAAGTAGACGACTGATCGGTTCGAACTGAGAGACTCGCTTCGGGGAGAAGCGGGCAGTGTCAGTCCTGTGTTTGCGAGTACTCGTCGACCCACTCTTGGAGCGTGATGCCCATCGCCGACTGGGTGATCGCGTTCGAGGACGCCGAGTTCGCGCTCTTTACGAGCTCTGCCTCCAGCGTTCGGGTGGGAATCTCGCCGATGAAGTGAGGAATCGCCCGCTGGACCGCGAGCGGACAGCCGACCTCGTGGGCGAGCGCATATCCCGACAGCGAATGTGGGACTTCTTCGGTCGCGTACCGTCGGTCGGGCTCGAGCAACTGTTCGTCGTCGACGAAGTCGACGTACTCGTAGCACTTACCGACATCGTGGAGGAGACACGCGGCTACGACGACGTCGATGTCGGGGTCCGCGCCGTGGAAGTCGCGTTGCTCCTGGGCCGATTGGCGGGCGATGCGCGTGACGCCGCGAACGTGCTCGACGTTGCTTACCTCGTGAATGTTCCAGGCGTAGGGGATATCCTCGATGTGTCGCCACCCGCCTCGATCGAGACCGAGCGTCCACGCGTCGACGACCTTCTCGCGGAGCTCCGGGCTGTCGATCGAGTCGAGTTCGGGAAACGCCTCGCGGACCTGGCTCTCGTAGTCGGGCATGAGTTAGCGCTCGTCTTTGACGAGTCGTTCTTGCCCGATGAACCGCGGGCGCTCCTCGAGGGCAAGGAAGTTGTCGACGTCCTCGCGGGCCTCCTTGGCTTTCCCTTTGTTGGGGTCGTAGTCACGGGAGCCCTCGCTACCCAACGCGGCATAGAGCTTCGAGAGGTCCTCGAAGTACAGTTCGGCGACGCCGTCGAACTCCGCGTTCTCGGGATCGGTCGGCAGGACGGTGTTGTACTTGACGACGCCATCGATCTCGCGAGCGATGGGTGTGTGGTTGGTCTGCCAGTAGTCGACGAACTCCTCGTGAGTCATGCCCTCCTGGCGGACCAGAAACGCCGAGTGTTTGTAGAGGCGGTCGGTGTCACTCTCGACGTCGTCTTTCTGGACGATCTCCTCGCCGATGAATCGCGGGCGCTCCTCGACGGCCAGGAAGTTGTCGACGTCGTCACGGGCTTTCGCCGCGATCTCTTTGGTGGGGTCGTAGTCACGGGAGCCGGGACTGCCGAGCGCCTCGTGGAGATCCTCGAGCGTCTCGAAGTACAGTTCCGCCAGCCCATCGAATTCGGCGTGTTCGGGTTCGGTCGGCAGTACCTGCTGATACCGCACGACGCCCTCGATATCCTTCGCGATGGGCGTGTGGTTGTTCTGCCAGTGGTCGACGAACTCCGCATGTGACATACCCTCTTGTCGAACGAGCAGGGCTATGTGCTTGTACATCACTGGTCACTATCACACCCCTTCAAAATAAATCCTCAGGTTGACCGGGGACTGTTCGTGGAATGAAAATACCTAAGGATAGTGCTAGCGACACTCACTGTCATGGACGCGGTCAATCCAGCCACTGGCGAACAGCTCGCCGAATACACCGAGGACGACGACGCGGACGTCGAGGCCACGCTCGAGACCGCGGTGGACGCCTTCGAGACGTGGCGCGACCGCCCGCTGCGCGAGCGTGAGGACCTCTTGGCGTCCGCTGGCGACGTGCTTCGAGAGAACAAGCGGCGGTACGCGGAGTTGATGACCGAGGAGATGGGCAAACCCATCTCCCAGGCCGTCGCCGAAGTCGAGAAGTGCGTGTGGGCCTGCGATCACTACGCGGAGCACGCGAGCGCCTATCTCGAGGCCGACCACCACCCGAGCCCACCGGGAACGTCGGTCAAGACCGTCCACGATCCGCTTGGCCCGGTGCTCGCGGTGATGCCCTGGAACTTCCCGTTCTGGCAGGTCATCCGCTTTGCGGCACCGTATCTCACCGCCGGCAACGTCGGCCTGCTCAAACACGCCTCGAACGTTCCCGGGTGTGCCATGGCGCTCGAGGAGGTCTTCCGCGAGGCCGGCTACCCCGAGGGCGTCTTCCAGACGCTCCTCGTCGGTTCGAGCAAGGTCGAGGACGTCCTGACCGACGATCGGGTACGCGCTGCGACGCTCACCGGCAGCGGGCCGGCCGGCCGGGCCGTCGCCGAGACCGCCGGCAAACACCTCAAGAAGACCGTCCTCGAACTGGGTGGGAGCGATCCGTTCGTCGTGCTGGACGACGCGGACCTCGATCGCGCCGTCGAGACGGGCGTGCAGGCGCGCACGCAGAACGGTGGCCAGTCCTGTATCGCGGCCAAGCGGTTCATCGTTCACGAGGCCGTCTACGACGAATTCGTCGACCGGTTCGTCGACGAATTCGAGAGCCTCACGGTCGGCGACCCGATGGACGAGGCGACCGACGTCGGGCCGCAAGTGGACCCCGACCTGATGGCGCAACTCCACGACCAGGTCGAAGCCAGCGTCGAGGCCGGGGCGACGGTTCTAACGGGCGGCGACCCCCTCGACAGGGAGGGGGCCTTCTATCCGCCGACCGTGCTGACCGACGTTCCCGAGGGCTGCCCCGCGGACGCAGAGGAGACCTTCGGCCCCGTGGCGGCCGTCTACGAGGTGGCCGACGAAACCGAAGCCATCGAACTCGCAAACGAGACGCGGTTCGGGCTGGGCGCGAGCCTCTGGACCGATGACCGCGAGCGCGGACAACGACTCGCGCGCGAGATCGATGCCGGCTGCGTCTACATCAACGAGATGACGAAGTCGGACCCGCGCGTGCCGTTCGGCGGGATCAAAGACTCCGGCTACGGCCGAGAACTCTCGGAAGCTGGCATCAAAGAGTTCGTGAACCGGAAAACGGTGTGGGTTCAGTGAGACGGACTCGGTTCCGGCGCGCACTCGAGCATCGCTCGACTCGAGGTCGCGATAGCTGGGCTGGCAATCACGGGCAGCGACGGTCGCGATATAACCGGTAACGCGGAAACTCGCGCGGGAACGTTCCTGTGACTCGAGTTTCTTGATATTTCTGTCGACGATAGAACGCCGGTAAGTAGCGACGATAATCCTTCCAGCTGCGACAGTTCGTCCATTGTTAAACATAAAACCCTTGTTGATCAACCCCCACTATATATGAAGGGAACATAATGATTTATTAGGTATTGGTGTGCAGTGGATAGCATACCCATGCGAGGGCCAATCAATGGAGACAGTAACAGTATCGTATCCGGTTCCTCACGTCGTACGTTCCTGTCGGCCGCCGGCGCAGCGGGCGCTGTAGCGCTCGCCGGCTGTGCCGGTGGCAGTGGGGAAGAAACGGTGACGATCGCAAGCCTCAACCCGATGAGCGGGGCCTACAGCTCACTCGGTCCGGCACAGCGTGATGGCGTCAAGCTGGCCGTCCAGCAGATCAACAACAGCGACGAGTTCGACTACGAGATCGATGTGGTGTACGACGATACCGAGACGGAGGCCGGAGCCGCGTCCCAGGCCGCCCAAGAAGTCGTCCAGCAGGAGCAGGCCGACTTCGTGTTCGGTGCGATCTCCAGTTCCGTCGCGCTGGGGATCAACGAGTTCGCCAGCGATGCGGAATTCGTTTACTTCCCAGGTGCGGCGGCCGTTCCGATCACGGGTGAGGAGTGCAACGAGTGGGTCTTCCGCTTCGAGACGAACACGGCCCAGATCGCCGAGGCGATTTCGGCGTACACAGTAAACGAGATCGGCTCGAACGTCTGGTTCCACATCGCCGACTACGCCTACGGGGATTCGGTCTACAACCGGACCAGAGAACGGATGCAGGACGCAAACAGCGACTTCACCGAGGTCGGGAAGACGGAATCTAGCCTCGGCTCCTCGAACTTCGGCTCGTACATCAGCCAGATCAGCGGGTCCGACGCCGACGCCGTCATCCTCGGCATGACCGGCGGAGATCTCGTCAACTTCGTCAATCAGGCCGCAGATCAGGGTCTTACCGAGGAGAAAGCGATCGTCGGTCCGACGATGTCGTTCAAGAGCGCACGTTCGGGGACGGGCGCCAGCGCGGTCGGCACTTACGGCGGCGTCCGCTACGATCCCTCGGTCGATCTCGGTGACAACCAGCAGTTCGTCGAAGCCTACCAGGAAGAACACGACGGCGTTCCCGGGAACTTCGAGCGGGTCGGTTACGAGTCCATTCGCCTGATGGTCCGAGGCATGCAAGAAGCTGGGAGTACCGACCCTGCAGACGTCAGGGACGCCCTCGAGGGCGGGACGTTCACGACGGTGCTGGGAGACATCACGCTTCGGGAGTCCGACCATCAGGCCACGAACCCCACCTGGATGGGCGAACTGATCGAAGGCGACGGCGACATGGCTGACGTGGACCTCCTCAGCAAGGTCGAGGGCGAGAACACGCTGCCGCCGGGCTCCGAGTTGGGCTGTGAACTGAACTAAAGTGACAATGACATTCGTAGCAGACCTAATCGAACAACTGATCAACGGCGTCACCCTCGGGATGGTGTACGTCCTGTTAGCTGCGGGACTGTCCATCATCTTCGGGGTCATGGACGTCATTAACTTCTCACACGGGGAACTGTTCGCCCTCGGTGCGTATTTCGCAATCAGTATCACTGGCACGCTCGGGGTCGGACTCGGGTTCTGGACGGCACTGGTCGTCGCACCGCTGCTGGTCGGTGTCGTCGGTGTCGCCATCGAACGCTTCACCATCCGACCGCTGTACGGCCGGAATCCCTTGTACCACATCCTCCTTACCTTCGGGCTCGTTCTCATCATCAACGACCTGATCAAGTTGGTCTGGGGGACCCAACAGCGAAATCTCGGAGTTCCGGGATATCTCAGCCAGCCGGTCGGCGTCGCGGGCATTCAGGTGTCCCTGTACAATTACTTCATGATCCTCTTCGCGGGGGCGCTTGCGCTCGGGATCTACCTGTTCTTGGAACGGACCAAGTACGGGATGATCGTCAGAGCCGGCTCACAGGACAGACAGATGGTCCGCAACGTCGGTATCGATATCGACAAGTACTATACGCTCGTGTTCGGTCTCGGTGCCGCGCTCGCGGCCGTCGGCGGGATCGTTCTCGGCGGCTACCAGAGCGTCAGTACCGGGATGGGGAACAGCGTCATCATCCCCGCGTTCATCATCGTCGTGCTCGGCGGACTCGGGAGTTTCCGCGGTGCCGTCTTCGGTGGCCTCCTCGTGGGTGTTATCCGCACGATGACGCGGACGTACGGCGGCGCGGAGTTCGGCGAGATCGCCGGTATCACTCTCTCACTGCCGGACCTGGAAGGGCTCACTATCTTCCTGTTGATGATTGCCGTCTTGCTAATCAAGCCACAGGGCCTGTTCGGGAATCCGGAGTTCCAAGACGAAGGCGGTGAAGAGGGCGACCTCCTGACCGGTGCCGGCGGCGGCGTGTTCACCGACAGTGTCCGGATGAAGCTCGGGGCGGCAGTGGTCGGCCTGCTGGCCATTGCCCCCTTCGCCATCCTCCTGACCGGCAGCGATTACTACATCATCCTCCTCAATCGCGTTCTCATCATGGCCATCTTCGCGCTGAGTCTGGACATCGTCATGGGTTACACCGGCCTCGTCCCGCTTGGCCACACGATGTTCTACGGCGTCGGCGCGTACGTGGCCGCGCTGGTGATGATCCACTACACGTCGTCGTTCGTCATCGCGCTCCTCGGTGCGATCGTCATCTGTGCGCTCATCGCGTGGATCGTCGGTAGTCTCTCGATTCGGGTCTCCGGCGTCTACTTCGCGATGATCACGCTGGCGTTCGCCGAGTTGTTCTACAACGCAGTATTCAAGTTCCAGTTCACCGGGGGCAGCGACGGGTTGCTCGGCTGGGACACGTTCTTCGGAATCGCCGGTATCGGTGCCGAACTCGGTGACATCGATCTGCTGATCGCCGGGTTCGAGATCACGCCGAACATCATCTTCTACTACACCGCGCTGATTCTGGCGGTCGCATCGCTCCTGTTCGCCCGTCGGTTCATGAACGCGCCGTTCGGGAGCGTTCTCCAGTCCATCAGCGAAGCCGAGGAACGCGCCAAGTTCATCGGCTACGACGTGACGAAGTACAAACGCCGCGCGTTCGTCATCAGCGGTGGGATGGCCGGAATGGCCGGCGGTCTCCTGGCTGTCAAGCCGAGTACGTTCATCATCTCGCCGGATCAGACCCTCGCGTGGATTCACTCCGGTGAGGTCATCGTGATGACGCTCCTGGGCGGTATGGGGACGCTCTTCGGACCGATGATCGGTGCCGGCGTCTTCATCGGTGCCGAGGACATCCTCTCGTCGTACACCGAGCAGTGGCGACTGGTGATCGGGACCATCTTCGTGCTGTTCGTGTTGTTCGTCCCACGTGGGCTCGTATCGATCCCGTCGCTGCTCGTTCAGCGTCGCCAGAGTACGGAAAGCGACAGCCCGTCAGTCGGGTTCGACGAATCGGAGGTGAACACGCATGACTGAGACGGTACTCGAAACGAACGGACTGACGAAACGCTTCGGTGAACTCACCGCCGTCGACCACGTCGACCTCGAGGTCGAGAAAGGCGAGTTCCGGAGCGTCATCGGCCCGAACGGCGCCGGCAAGACGACCACGTTCAATCTCATCACTGGCGCGCTCATCCCTTCCGAAGGGACCGTACGCTTCAACGGCACGGACATCACGAACATGCCGCCACACGAGCGCGTCCACCACGGCGTCGGCCGCTCGTTTCAGATCACCAACGTGTTCGGCGGTCTCACCGTCCGCGAGAACGTCCGACTCGCCGCACAAGCGATGTACGGCGACGAAATCAGTCGTCGAGAGGCGATGTTCCGCGACAAGGACTCGTTCGATGAATTGACCGATCGGACCACCGAAATCCTCGACAAGATCGGCCTTCGTGACCGTGCAGACGAGCACGCAGACACGCTCGCATACGGTGATCAGCGCCGTCTGGAAATCGGTCTCGTGCTCGCGACAGACCCAGAACTAGTGATGCTCGACGAACCGACCGCAGGGATGAGTAGCGAGGAAACGCACGAAACGATGGAACTCATCAGTGACGTCCTCTCGGACCAGTCGCTGATGCTTATCGAACACGATATCGATCTCGTCATGCGTGTCTCCGACCGGATCACCGTCCTGACTCGCGGGCAGGAGCTCGCGAGCGGGACACCGGAGGAGATCGCGGACAACGAGGACGTCCGCGACGCGTACCTCGGAGGTGCTCGCGATGAGTGATCCACTACTGTCGATACAGGACTTGCGTGCCGGCTATGATATGACCGAGGTGCTACAGGGGCTCTCGCTCGAGGTCGAGCGGGGCTCGGTCGTCTCGCTCGTCGGCCGCAACGGCGTCGGCAAGACGACGACGCTTCGATCGATCGTCGGCAACCTCACCCCGACCGGCGGCTCGATCCAATTCAACGGCGACGATATCACGACCCTCGAGACCGAGTCAACCATCAGGAAGGGGATCGCGTTCGTCCCGGAGGGACGCAGGGTGTTCCCCGGTCTGACGGTCCGTGAGAACATCGAGATGGGCCATATGGGTGTCGACGCGAGCGACGGGCCGTCGGTCGACGAAGTGATCAACATGTTCGAGAACCTCCAGGAGCGCGAGGACAGTTACGGATCGGTGCTCTCCGGTGGCGAACAGCAGATGGTCGCCATCGCGCGTGCACTGATCGCCGATCCCGACCTGCTCCTGCTCGACGAGCCGACCGAAGGGCTCGCACCGTACATCGTCAGACAGATCGAGGATATCATCGAAGATCTCAACGATCAGGGGATCACCGTCCTGGTCGTCGAGCAGAACATCCCAGTCGCACTCGGGGTGTCCGACTACACGTACATCCTCGAGAAGGGCCACATCGTCCACGAAGGACCGTCCGAGGACGTCAGTGAGAACGACGCGGTACTCGACGAGCACCTCGGCGTCGGGCTGGCCGACTAGCGGCTCGCTCCAGCGATACTGTTCGGACCGCCAGTCGCCGAGACCGGGTCGATCACGTCGATCCGATATCTCGACGCCCTCGTGCTGCGAGACGGGCGGTACTTATTTTAGAGCCGTCTGCGAATACGTGTTCATGAAAGAGATCGTACTCGGTATCGATCAAAACGTCGAACGTGCAGCCGCCCAGGCCGAGACTGTTATCGACCTGTTCGACATCGACAACATCCGTGCGTACCTGCTCCATGACTTCGTTGACAATCCGGAAGGTGCGTCCGTCACACAGGTCGACGCCGTAAAACGAGCACAGGAACACCTCGAAGACGCAGGCGTGACGGTCGAACTGCGAGAGGGGAGCGGCGACCCGGCAGAGTCGATTCTCGAAACCGCCGAGGAACTCGACGCCGATGCGATCTGTGTCGCCGGGCGTAATCGATCCCCTGCGGGCAAGATGCTGTTCGGGAGTGTGACCCAGTCGGTCGTGCTGAACACCGACCGACCGGTTCTCATCTGCAGCGAAGCGGAGACGGCATAGCAGGTCCGTCCGCTTACCAGCGATCCGTCGCCAGTGACAACTTCGATAACACACGGCACCCAGTATTCGAGAGAATAGAACGTCACTCGAAGCGAATAATTGCCGCTATCGCTGGGGAGGGATAGTGAAAGGAACGAATCCGCCTTCGGTGCCCGTTCGAGTAAGTAGAACTAACGGTACGAGAGATTGACGCGGAGTTCGCCCGCGATACCCCGGACGAGGTTTGCGAGTTCGTTTTCGA
The DNA here is from genome assembly GCF_042678045.1 of Haloarchaeobius amylolyticus. GTDB lineage: Archaea > Halobacteriota > Halobacteria > Halobacteriales > Natrialbaceae > Natrinema > Natrinema amylolyticus_A. The sequence goes on along the minus strand of NZ_JBHUDI010000002.1, from coordinate 215,214 downwards.
CACGGTCGCTGTCGAGGCGGTTAGATGGACCCGAGATGCTGATCGCTCCGTAGGAGTTCCCGGCATTGTCCGTGATCGGGGCGCCGACACCGGAGACGCCCTGCAGGAACTGCTCGGAGCCGTACGCGACGCCCCGGTCCCGGATCTCCTCGAGTTCAGCCTCGAGGTCCGCGCGGGTTTTTCCGTTGCCGAGCGGGTAGTCGTAGCTATCCAGGATCTCCGCCCGTCGAGTTGCTGGCAGGTTCGCGAGGATCGCCTTTCCTGCCGCTAGCTGATACAGTTCGATGTGATGTCCGATCCGAGCGTTGGTTTGAATGCCGTGTTTTCCCACGGACTTGGCGATGAACACGGCCTTCCCGTTTTCTTCGACGGTCCACCAGGCTTTCTCGTCCGTCTCGTCGGCGAGTTCGTCGAGTTTCGGAAGCACCTCGTCGTACATCTCCTGGGTCTCCTGAACCATCATTCCCATATCGAGCACCTTGAGGCTGAGACGGTACTCCTGCGAGTCGTTCTGGACGACGTAGCCTCGGTCCTTGAGCGTCGAGAGGTGAACGTGTACGGTGCTCTTTGGCATACTCACTGCGTCGGCGAGCTCCGTTACGCCGGCGGACGTGTGCTCTTTGAGTGCTTCCATGATATCGAGCATCCGTTCGTCCGAGCTGACCGTGTTGTTCTTTCCCATAAAACGGAAAACGGACTCGATACCAATAATGTTGTTCATTGTCGTTGAATCTACCGGGAATCACATCGACATACCTTGTCCGACGCGTTCAGGTAGGCGAGATTCCAGCGATATACAATCATAACTGTCTTCTCTCACAACTAGTACGGAACAACAGAGAACAGAAATCACGAGACGGAACCGAGATCCTGTGGAGAGAGTGTTACAAACGTCTCCTTCATTCGATTTACTCGAACGGATCCGGCGGACGATCCCTGGAGAAGAGGCCACGTTGCTCTCCAGATGGGCTCGAGAGTGCGTCTAGTGGGATCACTTGCGATTGAGAGACGTACCCAATATGAACTATGTTAGTGTGTAACCACACACCATTCATCAGGAATGAACAGTCGGGAACAGTTTCGACGAACGATATTTACCCGCGAGCACCACCCATTACACACCTATCTTTGTAATCCAGATGTCCTGAACGAGGTCGGTACCGACCACAAGACAGCTACTAACGGACCCTGGGATCAGCAGGGTGAGCGCTTATTCCTCAGTGTCACACTCACACCCCCCATCACTAAGCAGTTCAGTGAGGTTCTTGTGGGTCCCACAGTCAGTGCAGTGGACGTTAATCTCGACGAAGATATCGAATGAACCGAGTGTGAGCGTGTCCGTCTCTCTGAGATTCGAGAGCGTCGTCTCTACGACGGCGATGAGCCGGCCGCGAAGCCCGTTGATTGTCTGTCGAGCGGACTCGATTCGATCACCGGTCTCGGTCCCTTTTTCGACACCCCGTCCTTTTGTCAGGTACGTGTGGATTGCCTGGTGCGTGACGAAGTCGTTCTCTATCTGTTCGACATCAACGCCGTCGCGCTCGAGTGTTTTCCGGACGCGAGTTTGCTCGCCCCGACTCACGTCGTCGTCGGTGAGGGCGCGATAGATCGTCTCGATATCGCCGCTGAAGCGTTGCTGTGACGTTCCTGCGAGCGCACTGCGAAGCACTTCTTTGTTGAAGTACTCTGCGAGTTCACGGAGGCTGTAGGAGTCTCTCCCGTCGCCAACCCAGTATTCTTCGAGTTCACGTCCCATCCCGTCGAGCGAATACCGATCGATTACCTTTCCGACTTTGTATCTGGGGGTGCCGTTCGAATCCGAAGCATCAGCCATTATCAAGACCTATTCGGCCAGGAATACTAAAGTGTGTTCGTTGGCCGCTCCAGTGAGACTAGCTTCGCTCGAAATAACTCAAAAATATTTCATTACCGGAGTACGTTAAGTTCTGTATTGGCGATGAGTCTCCGCCGCTGAGCGGGAACTGCTGGTGTCGAAACGACGAACGCCTTCCTACTGCTATGTAAAAATTTATCAGCGAACGGCCCGAACATGAACGTATGGAACAACACGGAATGATTCGTGAGACTGGAACGATACACGCCGAGAACATCGGTGGAATCGAAGAGACGACGGTCGAGTTCTCTCCGGGAGTGACGATTCTCGAGGGTCGGAACGCGACCAACCGGACGTCGTTCCTCCAGGCGGTGATGGCGGCGCTCGGCAGCGAAAACGTCTCGATCAAAGGTGACGCGGACGAAGCGTCCGTCGAACTCACGCTCGGTGACGAGACGTATACCCGGACGCTGAGCCGACGGTCCGGTACCATCGTTTCCGACGGAGAACCGTATCTCGAGGATCCAACGCTCGCTGATCTGTTCGCCTTCCTGCTCGAGTCGAACGAGGCTCGTCGGGCCGTTGCCGCGAGCGATGACCTGCGGGAACTCATCATGCGGCCGGTCGACACTGACGCCATTCACTCCGAAATCGATCGCCTCGTCGAGAAGCGCCGCGACCTCGAACGCGAACTCGACGAGATCGACGATCTCAAAGGTGAGCTCCCCGGGCTGGAGGAGAAGCGAACGCAGCTCACACAGGAAATCGAAGCGAAGAAGGACGAACTCGCGGAGAAAGAAGCGGAGCTACAGGAAGCCGACGCCGATGTCGAAGAAACGCGCGAGGAGAAATCCGCCCTCGAGGACAAACTCGACGAGCTGCGCTCGAAGCGAAAGCAACTCGACGACATTCGTTACGATCTCGAGACGGAACGCGAGAGCCTCGAAGCGCTCAACCGCGAACAGCAGGAACTCGAAGACGAGCAAGCCGACCTTCCCGAAGCGCCAGTCGGCGAAATCTCGGAGATCGAGTCGGAGATCAGCCGGCTCCGAGAGCAAAAGCAGACTCTCGAGACGGAGGTCAGCGAACTCCAGAGCGTCATCGGATTCAACGAGGAGATGCTCGAAGACGCCGATACGGGTGCGCTCGAGACGCTCTCCGGAGGTTCGACGGAAGACGTCACCGAGCAGTTGCTCCCGAGCGACGACGTGACCTGCTGGACGTGTGGAAGCGAGGTCGAAAAACAGCAGATCGAATCGACGATCGATCAGTTACGGCAGGTCAGCCGGACCAAATTCGACGACGTAAACGAGTTGGACGACGAGATCGACGACCTAAACGAGAAAAAGAAATCGCTCCAGCAGTCCCAGCGGGAACGTGACCGCATCGAACGGCGCCTGTCGGATCTGGAGCGGGAAATCGAGCGCAGCGAGAACACGATCGACGAGCTGCAAACGCGACGCGAGGAGATCACCGACGAAATCGAGACAGTCGAAGCGGAGGTAGAGGAGTTAGAAAACGAAGACTACAGTGCCATTCTGGACCTCCACAAGGAGGCAAACCAGATCGAATACGAGCTCGGAAAACTCGAAAACGACCTCGAGCGCGTCGAGAGTCGGATCGAAGAGATCGAAGAGCGTATCGCCCAAGCGGACGACATCGAAGCCCAACGCGACGAGATCAAAGCCGAAATCGAGGACCTTCGAACGAAGATCGAGCAGATCGAGGAAAACGCGGTCGAGGAATTCAACGAGCATATGGACACCGTCTTGGAGATGCTCGGATACGCGAATCTCGATCGTATCTGGATCGAACGCGTCGAACGCGATGTGCGTGAGGGCAGGCGGAAAGTAACGAAGTCAGTCTTCGAGCTGCACGTCATCCGCACTTCCACGTCGGGTGCGGCGTACGAGGACACTGTCGATCACCTCTCGGAGAGCGAACGGGAAGTAACGGGACTCATCTTTGCACTCGCTGGCTATCTCGCACACGAGGTGTACGACGACGTCCCGTTCATGCTACTCGATTCGCTGGAAGCGATCGACTCCGAGCGGATCGCAACCCTCGTAGACTACCTCACCGAGTATACGGGCTACCTGCTCGTCGCATTGCTCCCGGAGGACGCCGCAGCCCTCTCCGACGAGTACGAGCGAGTAACCGAAATCTAGGCCGCTCCATCGGCTTCGTTCTCCGTCCGGTTCGCGTTCGTGCAAGCCTCAAACGATTGTCCGACGGATCGTTCGACATCCCGCGTTGTCGTCTCGGACCCCCCGTTCAGTTGATCGCTACGAGTCAGCGTCTGTCCGCGGAGTATCCTCGAGCAAGGTCGAGTATAACTAGTGACAGCCATTTACTAGGTTGATTTTTGATGGACGACATGCATCTATGTATTGAATTAATAGTTCGATAGATTCGAACAGGATTGCACATCGTCTCGATCGTAACTGGGAGCCGTGTTTTGATCGTATAGAACGCGGGCATGTTCCATCGCCGTGGCAACTTCGAGAGGTTCCATCAGGTGACGTTACAGTATTGCGAACGTAAAGCGAGCCTTCGTAGTGGTTCGTTGAGTGACGGCTGTGAATCGATGTCGCAGTTGCGACGGTACAGGTCACATCGATAGTAACCGAGAGGTGAATAGTAGCATACTTCGTTACATATTTACTCGGAGATCGGACGTCGAGACGACAAATCGGGATCATATCGTCCCTGAAGTTCGGGGATCGGATCTTGAATCGAAACTCGAGTTCGAATATATGAAACTAGATTCATACTCAGATACCAGTTTGGCTGTTCCGAACTACTGTATCTCATCGCCGCATTTGCTACTACTAATGACTGGGAGTGACCCCGATCGTGTCCGGACGACAGAACAGTCACTACAGATAATCAAATAATTCAATCATTCGACGGGGCGACGTTAGCAGAGCTCGTCGACCACTTTGATCTGGCAAAGCGTAGCGTCCAACCCCACCTGACGACGCTTCGACACCACGGATACGTCGTTAAAGAAGGCAAACAGTACCATATCGGACTCAAGTTCTACAACCGAGGAGAGTACGCCCGTTCGCGGAAACAAGCATATCACCTCGCCGCCGAGGCCGTCCGAGACATTGCGGACACGACGAACGAGGAGGTCGACTTCCTCGACGCCAACGATGGGAAGGCGCTCACAGTCTACGAGTTGGAAGCGCAACTCGTGACAACGGCACTCGAGTCGGTGGACCGGTGGGTTCGATTTTATCGAACTATATTGTACAGGATCGACTCGAATAGTCAAAGTTCTCCCCTACGAAGGTCTTTTAGGATGCGAAAGAAGAGGTCGTTGATGCGGTTGACAACAATCTCGAAACACTGTTCATAGCAAAAATAGACCATGCAAGCAGTGATATCACAGTATCAAGGTAGATCGTGTGGTGTGCGGAGCGACACCGCGCGAGCGGATACGATTGGGTGTCTATCTCTATCGACTAGTATTACCATTTTTGTATACCGATGAAATATTAGAGGGTTTCAGTATTAAACGGCCGAGATTGGCGATTCAGAATCCGATACAAAAGGCCGATCTCCAGCCATTAGTCGAGAAATAGTCGGACCCGGTCATGATAAATAAGATAGTAGTCCAGATAGACCATCAGCGCTGCTGGCCGTACATTGCTGCCGATCCCAAAGCAAACGAAGTCCGTCACGGTAGGTCCTACTCAGTACATACGACCGTACTTACAGAGATTTCTGAACGAACGCGACAAGAAATATGGCGTTGGAGACGTTCTATTTGATACGAAAACATAGAAATTGGACCGCCGTCAAAATGTGAGATGGGCCACAAAAGAACGCACCTATTTAGAAATTGTCCCAGAAACCTGGATCCAGCAACCGCTGGAACATGATTACAGAGTGTACTATTGTATTGATCTCGCAACGAGTACGTTAAAATCGGATTGCTGTCCGGTTGGATTCGCTGCCGTAGCCGTCCATGCGGCGACGCTCGATACCGACGAGGACGTCAGCCAGTCGGGCGTGGGCGACGCGGCCGAATCAACGAGGTCACTATCCGAAACCGGTACCAAGAACTGCTTGAGGCCGACGACCGTGTGATGGAATGATAGCGACCGTTCCGCCACCTCGAGCGCCACCGTTTCAGGGAAGCGATCCCTGTTATCCGGGTGAAAACTCCGCAGCGACCGCGTATCGGGACCTGTTTTCGGTACGGGGACCACAGCCGTGTACACCAGTATCCGTTCCCCTCACGTTCAACACCACCAGCTATCGCTTTCCCCGCAAAGACCGAGACGGGCCGAGAACACCGGCTTCCCTTTAGCTCGACTGCGGACAGCAGACTTCTTCGAGAACGCCGACAGTGCCCCGCGTTAGTCGCAGAGCCTAAAAAACTGAAAGCGATGCGAGCAATTCATCTCGTTTCGCCAGGATAGTCGCCGCTCGCTTCGATCTCTTGGACCGCCGTCGGCGAGAAATATCTGACGATATGAACGTCGTACGTGGCGTCTTCGGCGACGTTCCCCGCGACGCTCGTGACCGGTGTCACGATCTGGCCCGCGTTGTCGCTCCCGAGAAAGACGACCGACGGCCGCTCGTCGTCGGCGACCCGCTGAAGCTCTGTCGCGATACCGCTGGAAGCGGACGTAGGCGATCGCTCGTACCGGAACGACGCTTCGGGGGCGATATTGACGACCTGTTCGTGGATGAAACTGGCAATCGTCTGGACGTCGAACTCCTCGTCCTTCTCCAGCCAGTTCTTCTCACGAGCGTACCGTTCGTCGTCTTCCGGAATGACGGCGACCGCGACGACGTCCTCGTCGAGCGCGTCGGCGTACTCGGTGGCGCGTGTCAACGCCGCGTCCGCGAGGTATGACTCGTCGTACGAGACCAGAAACGTCACTCCGATTCCTCCGTCCGGATCTCGATCGTCTCGCCGTCGAGTTCGCCTGGTTCAGTCTTGGGAAGGGTGATTGTGAGGACGCCGTTCTCGTATTTCGCTTCGACGGCGTCTTCGTCGACCGGTTCCGGGAGCCGGATGGACCGGTGCATGCGTCGCGTGCGTTCGCTCTTGATGTAGCGCTCGTCCCCTTCCTCCCGCTCTGCTTGTTCGTGCTCTGCGGTGATGTGCAACGTCTCGTCCGAAAGCCGAAGGTCGATGTCTTCGCTCTCGAATCCCGGGACGTCGGCCGTCAGTATGAACTTGTCGCCGCGATCGGCAAGGTCCACGCCGATACCGCCTGTCGCGATACCACTTTGCGGGACGTCGAACTGTTCTCCGTCCCACCTGTTTACCATCTCTTCGAATTGTTGTCGAAGTTGTTCGAACTGCCGTTCGAGGTTCCGAAGCGGGTTTCTATCCATGCTCATCTTGTGATCAGGGGCTTGCCCCGGACTGACTCCAACGACCCTCTATATAAATGCTTCACAGCGTCCGATATCGCCCGAAGCCGTTCGTCGACGGGCGGACGCCTCGAACGTTCGATCGTCGCATCCGACGCGCTGGCAACCCCGCAGTCGATAGGCTCAGTGCCACTCCGGTACTCGTTCGTCGCATCAGGGAGAGATGTAGTCACATTCGCCTGCACACTCCTCCTGGAGTGGTGTCTCGCCGAGCACTTGTTCGGATCTGGCCCCACTCCGAAAGACGGTGATTCCCTTGACCCCGAACTCCCGTGCAGTGAGGAAGACGTCTTTGACGTCCTCAACGGACGCCGATCGTGGCAGGTTCACCGTCTTGCTCACGGCGTTGTCGACGTGTTCCTGAAACGCGGCCTGAACGCGGAGATGGCCATCGGCGGGCACGTCGTGGGCCGTGTGAAACAGCTGCTTCACGTCGTCTGGGATCTCCTCGACGTTCTGGATCGAGGTCCGATCGTGGAGCTCTGCCATGAGTTCCTCGGCGTAGAACCCGCGTTCTTTCGCGAGATCGACGAACCGGTCGTTGACGATCTCGAGTCCCCCCATCACCTGCTTCGTGTAGGCCACGTTGTAGATCGGTTCGATACTGGCCGAGCAGCCTGCGATCAGCGAGATCGTTCCCGTGGGGGCGATGGTCGTGGTCGTCGCGTTTCGCATCGGCTCCGCCCGGGTAGAGTCCTCCCACGCCGGAAACGGCCCGCGCTCATCTGCCAATTGCCTCGACGCCGCCCACGATTCGTCGTGGATGAACGACATCAGCTCGCCTGCGAACTCGACGGCCTCGCGGGAGTAGTACGGAATCCGGAGATCGACGAGCATATCGTGAAAGCCCATCACGCCCAGTCCGAGCTTGCGGGTCGCCGTCATCATCTCCTCGATCTCGGAAACCGGAAAGTCGGACAGCACGATGGCGTTGTCCAGAAATCGGACGCCCATGTGGACGGTCTCGCGAAGTTTGTCCCAGTCGACTGCCTCGCCGTCGGTATGTCGGGCGAGGTTGATCGAGCCGAGGACGCACGCCTCGTAGGGGAGCAGCGGGACTTCGCCACAGGGATTGGTCGCCTCGAGTCGACCGAGCTGCGGTGTCGGGTTGTGTTCGTTGATCGTGTCGAGAAAGAGAAGCCCCGGATCGCCGGTTTCCCAGGCTGTTTCGGCGGCCAAGTCGAGGACGTCGTCGGGGTCTGCCTGTCCCACGACCTCGTCCGTCCGCGGATTGACGAGGTCGTAGGGCTCGCCGGCGTCGTATGCCTCCCAGAACATCGCGTCCGTCGCCACCGAGAGGTTGAAGTTCCGGAAGGCGCCCGTCCCTTCCTTGGCGGTGACGAACATTTCGACGTCGGGGTGGGACGCGTCGAGAACGCCCATGTTCGCCCCGCGTCGACGGCCGCCCTGCTTGATCTGTTCGGTGGCCGCGTCGAAGATCCGCATAAAGCTCACCGGCCCCGAGGCGACTCCACCCGTCTTCTTGACGACGTCTCCCTCGGGACGGAGGTTCGAAAACGAGAACCCGGTGCCGCCGCCGCTCTGGTGGACGAGCGCGGCCTGCTTGAGCGCGGTGAAGATCGACTCCAGCGAGTCCTCGACCGGCAGCACGAAGCAGGCGGCGAGTTGCTCGAGTTCCGTCCCAGCGTTCATCAGTGTCGGTGAGTTCGGGAGGAACTCGAGGGCCGTCATCGCCTCGTAGAACGTCCGTCCGGTCGCCTCGACGTCCCCGTCGAACCGTCCCTCGGCCTGTGCGAGCGTTTCCGCTACACGACGGAACATCCCTGCCGGCGTCTCGACGACGTTCCCGTTCTCGTCCCGTCGGAGGTATCGTCGGCGAAGGACCGTCTCGGCGACGGAGTCGAGCGAATCCATAGGTCTCTTTCGACGTGCAAATACTAAGAGATTGACTGTGTTCCGACGCAACCGCGGGCGGTCGGCGGTTGCGGCGATAACGACTCACTGCCATCGTGTCCCTGACGAGTGCAGGCGTCACTGCCTTATCCTGCTTACTGGTAGTCCCTGTTATGTGTGCACTGTTTACGGCTGACGATGTCGGCAAGTCCGTCGAGAGCGACGACGGGGAAGAGATCGGCGTTATCGCTTCGGTAGACGGCACTGTCGCCTACGTTCAGCCGGGCGCCGACGCCGTCGACTCGACAGCTGTCACCGAGCGACTGCGACAGCTAGACCTGGATTCCGTCCGCGAGATCACCGAGGAGGCCGTCCGACTCGAGGACGACCTGCCGATCGAGGACCAGGCGGTCGACGGAGAACGATATCGCGGCCTCGAGGCGGATCCGATCGAATTGGCCGGCAGCGACGGAGATCCCGTCACGCCGGACGAGTTCACCGCTGAGCAGGACGAGGACATGGAACCGACCGACGCTGCCGTCGAGCCGGACGAGGATATGGAGCCGACGGATGCAGCCGTCGATCCGGACGTCGATCTCGAACCGACCGACGAGCCGCGCCGAACCGACCCAGAGGTCGAGCCGACCGACGTCAGCGATTCGGAGTCGACCGACGGCGAGTCGACTGCTCGAAACGAACAGCGGGCAGAACTCGAGGATAGACCCGAGCAGAAGCAGCCGACGGTCCGCAAAGACGAGACGGACGAGGAGACCGAAAGTGAGGACGAAGCGCAGTAACGGTCGCGCCGGGGGCTCCGTTCGTCGGTTGTTGTCGGGTTCTCGTGGTCACCCGGCGTCGGGAGTGATAATGTGGCTGTGACCGTGCTCCGACGCAACCGTACGGCGATCGGCGGTTGCGACGGTAACGGCTCACAGCCATCGTTGTGAGGCGACGAGACGGCCGAAACCTGACCGAGAACGCTGAAGAATCCTGGATACCTGACATACGAAAAGACAATTGACCTCTTCGTGATACGACTACGTATGGTTGAAACAGAGTGGCTGGAACTCGGTGGAACGGAAGTACAGTACGGCGACCACACGTGGGAGCTCACCGGCACGGTCGACATCTCACAAACGGGTGATATGCTGGCGGTCGAAGCGAAGCAAGTAGACGACGTCCGGCAACGGACGGCCGTCCTTCGGTTCGAACTGCAGGACGGCGCGCCCTCGCTGAACCCGGGCAATCTCGGCTCTCATTTCGACAGGCTCGAGCGAACAGGCGACACGCAGTATCTCGTCGTCAAAACGGAACCGCGAACGTATCGATACGAACTCCAGGGGCTCGAGTACGAATGACTGCCGACGAGTCACCCGCCGTGGCTCGGGGGCCGCCCGTCGTGGACCGCTCGACGGAGATCGGCGATCGTTACCACCTGCGGTGGCGCGCCACGGCCGGGACACGGACGCACTGTTCAATGAGCGAACCCGACCGAACTCGGACGAACACATGACCGAAATCCAAGACAGAGCATCGTGGCGCGAACCCACCGAAACCGAAGCCGCCGTTGCCGACGTTCGATCAGTCGGCCACGACCTGGACAACCCCGATGATCTGGACCGACTGGTCGACCGATTCGGTGACCGAACGTACGTGCTGATCGGGGAGGCCTCCCACGGGACCTCGGAGTTCTACCGCTGGCGCTCGCGGCTGACCGCTCGCCTCATCCAGGAGCGGGACTTCTCGTTCGTCGCCGTCGAGGGCGACTGGACGGACTGCTACGAGGCCAATCGATACGTCAAGGGTCTCCCGGAGTCCCCTGAAACCGGCCGCGAGGTTCTGGAAACCTTCGACCGGTGGCCGAACTGGATGTGGGCGAACTGGGAAGTCCTCGAATTCCTCGACTGGCTCGAGGTCCACAACCAACTCCGCGACGAGGACGACCGGGTCGGCTTCTACGGGCTCGACGTCTACAGCCTGTTCGAGTCCCTGGAAGCGGTCGTCGACTACCTCGAGGACGTGGACCCGGACGCCGCAGCCGAAGCGAGGGAGGCGTACCGGTGTTTCGAACCCTACGGCGAGGACGCCCAGGAGTACGCCCAGGCGCTCAGAATGGTCCCCGAAACCTGCGAGGACGAAGTCCTCGAGACGTTGACCCAGCTCCAGGAGGCAGCCCCGGCGTACGACCACGGTCGGGACGACTACTTCAACGCCGAACAGAACGCACTCGTCGCGAAGAACGCCGAACAGTACTACCGGGAGATGGCTCGCGGCAACACCGATTCGTGGAACATCCGAGACCGACACATGGTCGAGACGCTCGAGCGCCTCCAGAGTCACTACGGGCCGGATTCGAAGGGGATCGTCTGGGCACACAACACCCACGTCGGCGACGCTCGAGCGACGGATATGGAACAGCGCGGACGGCTCAACATCGGTCAACTCGTCCGCCAACACGAGGGGCCGTCGGACACGGCGTTGATCGGCATGGGGACGTATCGTGGGACCGTCATCGCCGCGGAGTCGTGGAACGCGCCGATGGAAGAGCTGACAGTGCCACCAGCACGGCAGGGCAGCTACGAGCACGTCTTCGATCGGGCCGGTGGGCACGATCAGTTCTTGGTGACTGATGATCTCGACGACGATACAGCACTCAGCCAACCCCGGGGGCATCGCGCGATCGGCGTCGTCTACCATCCCGACCGGGAATCCGGCAACTACGTGCCGACCGTCCTTCCCGATCGCTACGACGCGTTCATCCACCTCGACGAAACGAGTGCGCTCCATCCGCTCGTCCAGCACGCCGATCGAACGCACGTCCCGGATCTCTATCCGTGGGGGCTGTGAGCTACTGATCCTCCGTTTCGCTCGCGGCCATGAGCCGACCGCGAGGAATCCCCACCGTGGGTACCAGCTAGAACTAATCGTGTCGCGGTGGTCGGTAGCCGAACAGGACGGTGATTTCACACATGGACGATCAAGAATTCATCACGACCGTTCGTCGACGGGCGAACCTCGAGTCAGACGCAGTCGCCCGATCGGTGACAATGGCAACGCTGCAGACGCTCGGCGAGCGACTCACGATGGGGGAAGTCGACGATTTGGCGGTGCAGCTCCCGGAATCACTCGCCGATGCGTTGCGCGAGCACGGAGAGGTTCCGGGGGATTTCTCGTTCGACGAGTTCCGCTCCCGAGTGGACGACCGGGCGAATATCGAGGGCGACAGTCCGCCGACCCTCGTGCGAGCAGTCGGCGTCACCCTCGCCGAGGCTGTCGGCGCCGAGTTGGACGACGCTCGCGCACAGCTTCCCCCAGCGTACGACCGCCTCTTCTGGATGGCCGACCCCGAGGAGTTCCTGGGGACGGTTCGCCGCCACACCGATCTCGAGTCGCGGGCGGCGGCCCGAGACACGACGATCGCGACCCTGCGGGTCCTCGGCGAGCGGCTCACTCACGGCGAGGCCAGACAGTTGGCCGTCTACCTGCCCGACGCGTTCGCAGCCGCCCTCGAAACGTCAGAAACGCCGGCGACGGACTACGATATCGTCGAGTTCGTTGACCGGGTTGCCGAGCAGGAACGGACCGAAAGTGATGAGTCGGAGCTGGCCGACCGGATCACTGACGACGGCGAAACCGACACCGGCGAGGTGAGAGACCACGTGCGGGCGGTGATGGCGGCACTCGCCGACGCCGTCCCGCCGGCGGAGTTCGATGACGCGCTCCAGCAACTCCCTGACGCGTACAGTCCACTTCTCGAACTGGTCGATCGGGCGGACGGCTCGGCAGCGTGAGTCCGCGATGCGGCTGCCGACGAGTGGCCTCTCGTCGGCCCTGCCGCGACGGTTCGGCGTAGTCGCTCATTCCGATTCGCCGTCGGTCGACTCCTCGTCCGCTGACTCGATAGTAGCTTGCCCCGTCGCGTCGAACTGTGGGCCGCCGCCGATCTGTGCTTCCTGGGCGTCGCCCCAGCCGCCACCGTCGACTACCTCGAACAGCTTGCGCCAGTTCTCGTCGGCTTCGCTCTCGGGCAGCTGATTGCGGAGTTGCTGGAAGTCCGACGGGGGGACCGCAGTTTCGATGAGGTCGACGACGACTCGTGCATGGTACGCTGCCTCTGACGGGTCGATCTCTTCGATCTCGCTGACGCGCTCGACGAACTCCTGCCAGTCGAATCGCTGACCGTGTTCCTGGACGGCACCGGTTAGATACCACTTGATCTCGAGCGGGAGCGACCCGGCGAGATCGTTGGCGTTCCCCTCTGGAATTCGCTGGCCAAGTGTCATGAGGGTCGCCCGGATCGCTCACACTGCGCGGCCAGTATCGGGGAACTCGAGTCGATGCTGAACCGTGCCGGTGAATTCGTCGAAATCCATACAGCTCCGTTTGAGAGCCAGCGATGTTAAGCTATGTAGTGTCATTATCTCCGGACATAACGACGCACCCACGTGCGACGAAGTGCGCTGGATCGGCCTCGACGGTCGCAGCCGGATGCGATGTGGACGGGTGGGGTATTATCGGACCAGCCGACGAACAGGCAGCCATGACACTCGTTGCCTTCGATTTCGACGACACGCTCTCCCAATCAGACCTGAGTATCCTCCTCGGGAGAGAGTACGACGTCGCAAGCGAGATGCGTGGCCTCCTCGAGCAGGGACTCCGTGACGAGACCGATTTCGAGACCAGCCTTCGAGAGCGTGTCTCGCTGCTCGAGGGGATGCCGGAACGCCGCATCGAATCCGCGTTCGATCGATGTCGGTTGCGCGACGGCGCCGCCGAGTTGATCGTGGACCTGCGACGATCCGACGTGGTCGTCGCGATCGTCACGGGTGGTTTCGAACGGGGCGTCGAGACGACGCTGGATCGAGCTGGGGTCGCGGTCGATCACCTTGTGGCGAATCGGCTCGTATTGGAAAACGGGGCGCTGACGGGCGACGTTGAAGGCCCCGTGCTGGACGACGCGAAAGATCAGCCACTGGGGGAGCTCGCCGTCACCTCCGGTGACAGCCTCGACCGGACAATCGCGGTCGGTGGCGGGGTCACGGATCTCCCGATGCTTCGGGCCGCCGGAACTGCCATCGGATTCGAACCGGAACCGGTCGTCGAGCAGTACTGCGATCACGTCGTGACGTCGATGCAAGAACTTCATCTCCACTTCGATCAGCACGACGTCATCGACGTGGACGGGAGCGAACGCTGATTCGATCTTTCACTGCAGGTGCTCGGCGAACCAGTCGGCTGCCACGTCGGCGACTTCCTCGAGTTGTCCTTCTCCCTCGAAGAGATGCCCTGCCCCCTCGACGACGTGGAGGTCCTTCTCGCAGGTGAGGTGGTCGAGGGCCTCACGGTTGAGGTCGAGTACTTGTGTGTCGTTCCCACCGACGATGAACAGGGTCGGTGCCCGAACCTCGTCGAGTACCTCGGACGCCATGTCGACACGGCCGCCGCGCGAGACGACCGCATCGACATCGCCCTGCAGGCGCGCCACGCCCCGAAGCGCGGACGCAGCACCCGTACTGGAGCCGAAGTACCCGATGTTCACGTCGGGGACGTCCTCGCGATCCCACAGCCACTCGGTGACCGCGACGAGACGGTCAGTTAGTAACGGGATGTCGAACCTGTTCTCACGGTACTGATCCTCCGCTTCGGTGAGCAGATCGAACAACAGGGTCCCAAGGCCTCGATCGCGGATGACGTCCGCGACGAAGTTGTTGCGCGGACTCTTTCGACTGGACCCGCTCCCGTGAGCGAAGACGACCACACCGGGTGCATCCGCCGGTATTTCGAGCATGCCCTCGAGTTCTACGTCATCGGCGGGGATTGACACGAGCGTTTCCGACTGATGTGCCATACCCCTCTGACACTAGCAGGGGCTTTAGAGGAGGGGGCCGTCCTGCCTCGGACGATCGATCGGTCACGCCGACATCACCACCCGTGTATTATATAAGTCGGTCACGTTCTCGGACCCAGAACCATGGCAACATCCCGGCGATTCACAGACCGAACAGAGGCGGGAGAACAACTCGCGGAGGCACTCTTGGAGCGAGAGATCGACGCGGATATCGCGCTGGCCATTCCTCGAGGCGGCCTTCCGCTCGGACGAGCAGTCGCCGACGCGCTTGAAGTGTCACTCGACATCGTCGTTGCGAAGAAGATCGGCGCGCCGGGCAATCCGGAGTACGCGATCGGGGCCGTCGCGAGCGATGGAAGCGTCTGGCGAAACGAGGCGGCGTTCCGCGGTACTGGCGCCGACGAGGAGTACTTCGAACGACAGCGCGAGGTAGAAGCGGAAAACGCGCGTCAGAAGGCCGAGCGCTACCGGGGCGATCGATCGGAGCCCGATTTGGCGGGGAAAACCGTTGTCGTCGTCGACGACGGCGTCGCGACGGGATCGACTGTCAGGGCGTGTCTCGAGAAACTCCAGGGAACGGACGCCGATCGGATCGTCCTGGCAGTGCCGGTCGGTCCGCCCGACACCATTGACGAACTGGAAGCGGAGGCTGACGAAGTCGTCTGTCTCGAGACGCCTGCCGGCTTCAGGGGTGTCGGACAGTTCTACGAAAACTTTCAGCAAGTATCCGATGAGGAGGCGATGGCGTATCTAGACCGGTGATCGGTCGAGGACGAGAACCGTCGATCAGTTCCCCGTACCCGGGAACGGGGGTGTCTCGATCTACGGGATCGGCATGGTCGACGACGTGAACGACAACGAAACCGTGGCGATGGCCGAACTGTTCGACGACAAAGATCACGGAATGGACGTCCTCTAGTAACAACTGGAACGAGTTACATACCGATCGCATAG
Source organism: Haloarchaeobius amylolyticus (assembly GCF_042678045.1). Lineage (GTDB taxonomy): Archaea > Halobacteriota > Halobacteria > Halobacteriales > Natrialbaceae > Natrinema > Natrinema amylolyticus_A. The sequence continues at coordinate 199,324 of NZ_JBHUDI010000002.1, read as the reverse complement.
CCCTCGTGCGATCGGGTGTGCAGTGACGTTCAGTGGCTACTATAGATCCGGGGGTCAACCTCCACACGAACACGACGAGACACGCTGTGGGCAGCCACTCCTGTTCGACTGCACACCGATCGAATGCTATCCATCGCTTCCGCCGAGGGGTACGGCGCAAGCCACGCGATACCGAGGCAAGGGAGGTCCTGGAGGGGATAGGTACGTGATAAGAAGATAACCCGTTCGCTTCCGCCCTCGTCGTACGCGGTGGGATCGACCGCGTGAACCACTGTGATCGATCCGTCCATCGCGTCCGCGATGTCGGCGGCGTCGGAGAGACGTTCTTGGAGTCTTCGGATCCGTCGACGGCCCCAAGACACTCCATGATCGTGAGGTCGGCCCGGGCTGTGTGCCCTCAAAGCGCCGGTTGCCGCCCATCGGATGTGTGCCGTTATGCACCGCCAGGGTGTATTAATTACCTGCACGTCGATCGTACGTCCTGTATGGAACTCGTCGAAGGCTACGATCACCAGTCCGGCGTCCACTGTGGAGCGGCCGCAATCCGGAACTTCGCGGCATACTACGGGTGGAACGACAGCGAGGCAGCGTGTTTCGGCATCGGGGGCGGTCCAGCGTTCGTCCTGTACGAGCATCCCGAGAAACCCTGGGTCACGTTTCGGGCGAGTCCGATCTGGCTGGAACGTGCCTACTTCGAACGGCTCGGCGTTCCTCACCTGTACCAAGAGGGAAACGACGTCGAGGCGGCCTGGCAGAACGTCACCAGTTACGTCGACGATGGCGACCCGGTGATGCTGTTTCTCGATCCGGGATCCCTCGAGTATCTCCCCGAGGAACCGACTCATCTCCCGCCACACGTCGCCGTGCTAATCGGCTACGACGACGAGACGGCACTGCTTTCGGACGCGGCGATGGAGACCCGACAGGAAGTCCCTTGGTCGACGCTTGAGGACGCCTGGAGCCACGATCGGTTCGTCTCGCTCGAAAACGAGTTTCTCGTCGTGACCCGCGCGGCACGGACGGAGGACGAAACGGACGCAGCTGCGGCTGGCCTGCGACAGGCAGCGGCGTACATGCTCGACCCACTCCACATAAAACGAGACGCACGGGGTCCGGGTGAGGAAGGACTCCCCGCGTTACGGTCGTTCGGGGAGTATCTCGGTACGTGGCCGGATCTGCCGGAGCCGGCCAGACCGATCCGAGCCGCAAAGCGAAGTATCGACGAACACGGAGATGGAACGGCGTTTCGTGGTCTCTTCGCCGAGTCGCTCGCAGAACTGGGACAGCGGACCGACCTCGATCCCGCGCTCGGCGACCGGATGGCGGACGTCGGTTCGGAGTGGCAACTCGTCACCGAGCGACTGGACGAGATCCTGGAACAAAGAGGGTCTCACCCCGAACGCTTCGAAGAGGCGGCGAGTCTCGTCGGCACCGTTGCGAACCGCGAAGAGACAATCTTCGAGGACCTCCAGGAGGAACTGGGACCGGTCGACGGCCATGAGTGAGCGGGGCTGACCCTGAGTTTTTGATCGCCTCTTATCGAGAGGTGCGAGACGGGAGCGAATCCGGAACGCAGCACATCTCGCGGCGTTCGATTGCGAGATTGACTCGATCTTCCGCGTCGATCAGCAGATTACCCTGTCCGAGTAAGAGGAACCCTGACAGAATCCGACATCGTCGACCAGGTGTATCGTTTGGGCGACTTCGCGCCTGGCGAGCAAGCGGAGGTGGCCCTCGTGATGCTATTTTGCTGTAGCCGGAAGGAGCCGCCTGGCTCGAACGATTCTCGTTTCCGTTGTCGAGGTGAGAGACCAGCTCTTTGCGGACGTCGACGAGACCGCTGCCGACTGCGATCGATCGGTCGCGATCGATTCCGATATCGCGACCCGAAGCGCCTCGTTCACATCGTCCTCGGTGCCTACGGGTTGTTCGACGCGGAGCGAGCGTTGTATGCAAGCGTCGCCAAGACGGTCGTACGCCGAGAGCCGGTTCCCGTCACCGTCGTTCGCTGAGGGACCGTACGGCATCGTTCAGGTTAGCTGACTCCAGTAGTATGCGTAGCTTTGCAACCCTGTTTCGACGGTTGCTGGACCGGCATTTCTGAAACGGTTTCTAAACTGGTAGGTATATCGTTCTATCTCTTAGAATATATGTTCAACAGCGTTCCGATTTCCGCGTGTTTCGTATCGAAACCGGAGCTCGTGATCATGAAGTGGCGCTTTGAGCCATGGTGCTGAATCGATGAGAAACACAGCGTCATCGACATCGTGTTGCTCCCGCAGTTCAGTGAGAAACATCGAGGTAAGTGCTGTCGTTCGCGCTGAATAGAGCTTGACGTGCAGAAGTCCGTTCGTTTCCGGATCGACGGCGGCGTGCAGCCAGTAGCGCTGATTTTCAAGTTAGATCACTGTTCCGTCAAGCGCGACGTGATCCGGGTGCTTTCCGCCTGTTGGCTGTAGATCGGTCCTCTACACCCAGTTATGAACAGTTGATTGTGCCCATTTGACACCGAATCCATACAGAACAGAAACAGTATTTGAAAGTGATATATCTGCCAAATGGTGCTGGATACTCAATTCCATCAGCTTGTGCGGTGTCGCCTCTCGCTCCACACACTCTAATCGGATCGCTGCATTAGATCCGTTGAGGCGGTCGATTTCTGACATGAACCGCTAGCAAATCGCACTGTCTTATCCTTCATCCTAATCTGAACAGCGTCACCGTACGACCCCCAAGCTTGTTCACCGCCAGTAGCGAAGTACCGATAGCAATGACGTTTCTCGTACCCTTTGACGGGTCCTATCTGGCCGAGGCAGCGCTGTTACGAGCAGCCGAGTACGGCGAATCGCTGGACCAAGAGGTGCTCGCTCTGACCATCGTTCCGGACGACGAAGCGTACGCGATCGATGTCGGGTGGTATGAAGAAGGAGAGGACGAACCCTTTAGTGTCCCGTACGTCGCCGGAAAACTCCAAGAGGGAGTCACCGATATTGCCCCACAGGCCGCGTTCCGGTACGAGCGAATCGATCAGGGAACAGCCGCGGCAATTACGACGCGGATCAGAGCGATTACCGAGGAGATTCGGCCGTCGGTCGTCTTCCTTGGAACCGACAACGTCGGCGAAATCGCCCAGCCGGTGACCAGCGTCGCCGGCGGCGTCGCGGAAAATCCGACGTACGACGTCCACATCGTCCGATACTACGCACCACCCTCGATTCCAGAGGTTCGACTGGCAGAGGGGATGTACGAGACGTAGCGGTGGCAGTTCCACCGTTTAGGCTGGGTCAACGACATCATGAGCGTTGCGATACCAGGGTGGGGCCCGCCAACTCGTTTCACACTATGTCACAATCGACGGATGTCGGAGTGCTTTTGATGACCGTTCGGAGCGAACGGAATGATATGTTCAGTACCGTGCTCGTCCCGACCGACGGCAATGCCGGTGCCGAAGCGACCACCACCAACGCGACCAGTTGGCACAAAGGATCTCACGCCGACGTGAGTCTGCGAAGAGTCTGAAGGCGCCGCCGGCAGTAGACGTGGCCCTTTGACGCTGTCTTTGTCTTCGATCAGACACTCGTTCACAACTCGTCGACATACACGATCGTACAATTAAAATATCCACTCAGTATGACTTTAAGCTGATATATATAACATACTCGTATTATGTCAAGAAAGGACAATCTCGAGGCGGTACCGACCTCGCGCTGAACACCATCCGCTCCCGACAAGGACCGAGCATGCGACGGAATCGTACAGGACCCACCCGGTGTTTTTTACGACGGTCGTCGTACCCGGTGCTATGTCACAGGACATTGGTGTAGAACTGGAGCGGGACGAAATAGAGGAATTTCTACAGGATCAGAGCCTCGGGGTACTCGGCCTCGCAACAGATGGGGAGGCGTACACAATTCCAATCGCGTTCGCCTACGACAGGGGAACGAACAGATGTTTTTTCCGATTCGTAATGAGTGATAACAGCAGGAAGCGCGCGTTCGTCACCGAAACCGACCGCGCAAGCCTGACCGTCTACGAGTGGAACACAAAAAGTCAGTGGGTGAGCGTCGTCGCCAGCGGACCGATCCGACACGTATCGGATTCCGATCTGAGTCATGCGGCAACGCTGTTCTCCGAAGTGGGTGAGGAAGCAGCCCTCGAGATCTTCAATGACGACCTTTCCGAGTACGAGTCGGTGTGGTACGAACTGTCGGTCTCGGAGATCACCGGCCGCGGCCAATACGTCGGCTCGAGGGAGAGCCTCGTCTGAGCGGGCTCCACCAGTCAGCGCGAACGAAGTCAAACCAGACGCCACGTACGGCGTGATGGATCTCCTACGTAACCGGCGCAGCCGAAGCTGACGGGTTCGGTGGTCTCGGCGGCGAATCTCCAGCGGATCCTCAACGGATCGACGAGCGAGAACCAGCGAGACGCCTTCGCCGACGCGTGCACGGGCGCGTCCAGGCCGTCCTGACCGACGAGAGCTTATTTACCGTCGAAACAGTCGAGTGACCGCTACTGTGTCGGGGGTGCCACTTCGTTCGTATCGATGTTGTCGGCGCTCGTGGCGAACTGTTTGATGATCTTCTCCTCGGCGCGGTGGAGCGTTTCACTGCACGTCGACTTGGCGATGTCGACGTCGTCGGCGAGTTCCGTCAGCGTGACCCTGCGCGGGGTATCGTAGTATCCCAGTTCGATCGCTCGCTGTACGAGTGTCGTCTGTTTGTCGCTCAACAACTGCGTCGTTTCGATGCGGTGCGTGACGGACTTCACGTCGAACGAGATATCGAACTCGCGTAACTGGTCTGCGAGCAGCGAGAGCCGTTCCCGTGCCGCGGTGATCTCCCAGTCGACTGCGCCGTCACTGACTGTAAACGGTAACTCGAGCGGTGTGCCGGCTTCTCGAACCGGGAACAAGAGGATCGGAGACGACGTCTCGAACTGGATGAGGACGCTGTCGTCCGTTCGCTGGAGCAGATCGATGTTCGTGACGTCGTCGTAGTTGTCCATCGTTCGAACGACAGCGCCGATGTCCGAGTGGGTGACCTCGGTGAGTGCGACACCACCCATCTCCTTGGGGAACGCAGTGAGAATTTCGAAAACCGCGTTCGGATACTCCCGCGAGAGTTCGCCGATCCAGATCCGGTCGGGGATCGTGATTCTGATCTCAGCACTGGGCATGGGAGTCGATATGCGGCCCCGCCGTGTATCAGTGTGGTCGAACATGTTCGGTTCCTATGTGGGGTCGGAGACTCTAGTCGGATCGACCCTGTGAAGACCGCCAACGGTAAGCCGCTGCCGTAGCTCTCTCCGAGTATGGAAACGGTCTCGCTGTCGCGGCGGTTCGACGCAGAACCGGAGACGCTCCGCGAGCTCATAACGGACGTCGAACCGTTCATGCGCGGGGCGAACTTCGATTTCGTCGAGAGACGGGGAACGACGCTCGAGATCGCGAACAGCGTCGGTCTCGCGACGATCGAACTCGAGCTCGAGATCGTCGACGATCCGGACGCGGTACTCGTCTACGAGCACCGCGACGGGATCTTCGAGGAGATGGTGACGCGGTACGAGCTGACTCGACACGGCGATCAGACCGAGGTCACTGCAACGACGGATTTCGAGGTCGACGTCGCGCTCGTGGGGATGATTCTGGATGCGACGGTCATCAAGCGACAGCGACGGCGGGAACTCTCCGCACAGTTCGAGTACCTCGCCGAACGAGTTGGAGACGAGTAGGGACGGCGGGCCGATCGTGAAACGGCCAACGGTAATTCTGGGCTGCAACCGTCTTGGGTGCCGGCGGGAGGCCCGTTTTCGGGGCTCGAGCGTCGAAGGTGCCCGAACAGTCCGGACAGCCACACGGAGACTGCGAGTGCGAACACCATCGGCAGAATGGGTTTCCCCACACGCTGCGTGGGTCCGTGTATGAGTACAGAAACGACCGACAACACCACGCGCACGCTGGACGTTCGCGAGATCGACGGTGAGCCGTTCGGCGAGATCATGGCCGCACTCGAGACGCTCCCGGAGGCGGGAACGCTCGTCCTCGTCAGTCGCTTCGAGCCGGTTCCGTTATACAACGTTCTCAAACAGAGAGGGTTCACCGCCGAACCGTCCCAGCGAGCGGCCGACGAGTGGCATGTGTCGATCACCCACGCGTAGATCGGTCACCGGGAGTGGCCGACAGGGCCCTACGCACGCCAGATGACCGTCACGACGCACTCGTCCGTCTCGACGGTCTCGTACTCGTATCCGCGATCGGTCAGTTGCGGATACAGGTGCTGTGGCGCTCGATCGTTCAACTGGACGAGGACGGTCTCCGCCCCGAGGTCGCTTAGCTGCTCCAGCGTATTCTGCAGCGGCTGTGGCGGTGGGAGATCCCGTGCGTCCAACAGCTCCCGGGGAGTGTCTGACGGTGCAGGGGTCCGTGCAACGATTTCGTCTGTCTCGACCATATGGACGGATAGGAGCCACTACCCCCAGGCGATTATCCCGAAGATGTTCCGCTTCGGGGCCATCTCCCCAGGCTCTGCCCGGGGCCACGGTCGTGATCGACGGTCACACGGTGTGGCAGTCCCACGGTCCGAAGGACACTACCGAGCGGCGAATACGGCGACGATCACGTACGCGTACAGGAGTGCGCCGCCGAGAGTCACTAGGTGGCCGACCGTCGTCAGAAGCGGTCTGTGACCGGCAAGGCCGATGAGCTGAACGACCAGGCCACCCGCGAGACTGGCGATCGAGACGAGTGCGGTACGGTCCGACGCCCCCGGCAGCGCTCCGACGGCCGGTGGATAGAACTGATACGCGAGCCCGACGATCGTGAGTCCGAGGAATCCGAGCCCGTTCAGTCGGAGGTGTGCCAGCACGAGTTCCGGTGACTGCTGCTCGAGCGCGAACCACAGTCCGAGTGCGACTCCACCGACACCGCTCGCTGCGCCGGCGAGGACGGCAGTGAAGCCCACACGTCGACGCTCCGACCGGACGAAGAGGAGGGCGACCCCGAGGGCGAACCCGGTGACTGCGATCGCTTCGACGAGCGCGCCGAGCCGGAACCGGGGCCCGATCCCGAGGTGGGCGGCGAGGACGGCCGGGCCGAGTGCCCCTGCAGGGAGGACCACCACGACGAGCGTCCACGGCAGGGACGCGACGAAAAACCGCGGGAGGAGTCGAAATCCAAGCGCGAAGATTAGGACGCCGGCCGTGCCCGCCGCCAGCAGGTGTGTCACTCGAGGGAGAGTGCCGTCGAAAAGCACCGGCAGTGCCGTGTAGACGGCGAGGGTTTCGTACGTTCCCACGGCGAGATAGCCAAGCGCCACCGGAACGAAGCCGTTCGCCACGCGGTCGATCGGCTGGCGCTCGGCGTTCGTCTCGCCCGTTGCGGTCTCGCGACCCGTTAGATTGCCCCGCACCGTCCAGAGGAGCGTCCCGAGAAACACGCCAACGCCGAGGCTCCACAGGCTGGCGCCGGCCGATCCGAGCCACGGTGGGCCGACCTCAAGCGACGTTCCGACGAGTCCAGCCGTGCCGGCGACAGTGAATGGGAACTGCACCGCTGGCGCGCGTGCGAACGCGAGTTGCCGATCGAAATACGTCGGCACGAGCGAGTACGCTTTCCCGAACACCATGTGCAGGACGAACCCGTAGACGCCGAGCACGACTTCGGCGTGTCTCGGGATCTCGGCGACAGTTCCCACCTGCCAGGCGATCAGAAACAGGACGCTGGCGAGGACGTAGCGTCGAGCCCATCGGGAGACTATTGCTGTGGTCATTCGGCCGAATCGCTTCGGTGTCTTCCGCCGTTTACGGCCACGTTCTTGTGTGTACCGATGGAGTCGTACTGTGGTGGGGCTGGCCGTCGGTCGTGGCTACTCTGCACCTGGATCGAACGTATTCTCGCGAATCCCCGTCCGAACGGGGTCGTGTTCCTCGTCCGTCGGTGGCGGCGCGGTCACGAGTAACGCTTCCATCCGCTCGTCGTCGGCTCGTATCCCGCGTTTAGTTCCGGCATCGATAACGACCACGTCACCCGGGTTCACGTCGTGTTCGTCGTCGCCGTCACGAACCACAGCGGACCCCGACTGAACCGCCATGGTGACGTCGCTCGCCGGTGCGTGGACCGGAATGAACTGTCCGGGCTCAAAGTAGCCAAGGACGACCTTCATTCGCGGACTTTCGAAGATCGTGCGAGCGGAGAACCGCTGCTCGTCGTACGCGCGTTCAGACTCGAAATCGGTGGCTACCATTATCGTCCCTCCTGGTCGTGACCGGCTGCGGAGCCGCCGTTTCGCTTCGGTCTCCGATCCTGACCGGGCGTGGACGAGTTCGTTTCCGTTCGATGCGTTCCGTGACGCGCGCCAGTCGGTTCGGGGGACGTGGCGAGACGTGTGTCACTCGAAAACGCTGGCAAGGACACTGCTGAACAGTCAGACATACGTCTGTGTTCTGGACAGCACGGTGTAGCTGTCGTCCCGAACACGTTCGTCTCGTCGTCGGGCGCTCCCGTGAGAGGGGGACGCTATCGAATTCCCAACACGCCGTCCGTGGCTGGACGGACCACGCCGTGTTCGTCACCAACTACTCGAGTGTCGACTACGAACTGATCGACATCGTCGAGGTCGGCGACCGCTCGAGCGACTTCCAGACAGCTACGACAGCAGAACGATCCCTGCACGTCGGTCGCCGTCACGGCAGCTGTCGGCGTCGGCAATCCATACAACGTACACTCGTCGGCCATATGCGAATCAGTGGCGTTACGGAGCGCCGATCGACGTGTGATACGTCGTCGGTGGTGCGAGCCGGAGCGGTGCGACGACAGCCGTGGCGAGGGACATCCGTCGTCTCACCCGGTTAGACTCGCGCGTGGCGGCGCACGGTCGAGAGCGACGCGATCGCTCCTCGAACACCCTCGATTCGACACCGAACTCGGGGATGGTCTCGAGACGATCCATGCCTGTGAATGGCAGGCCTAGCAGCAAAACGCTGGTGTGTATTGTACGTCCGCGGTTACGACGTCGGAGGTCGGGTCGACAAAAGTCGAATGAGCGGATCAGTCGTCGTCGCTGACCGGCTCGACGACCTCACGGTCGCCGAAGACCCGATCGGCGATGACGTGGCTGCTGGTCTCCTCGGCGGTCGCCTTGCGCTGGAAGAGCAGCTTCACCGCGACGTCCCAGGCGAAGACGACTGCACCCAGGATCAACAGCGTGTCGCCGGGCATGCGCAGCCAGAACAGCGTCTGGATCAGCCCGCCGCTGTAGAACTCGAGGCTCCGCGAGGCGGCGTAGCCCTGCGTGAAGCCGACCTCGAGCTGGAGGAAGCCGATCGGCAGCAGCGACAGGAAGATCATCAGCGCCAGCCCGACGTTACAGAGCCAGAACGACCAGCGCAGCCGACGGCTGGTCCAGCGCTCGGGGCGAGTCGTCACGCGAAGGATGTAGACGGCCATCCCCATCGCGAGCAGGCCGAACGCGCCGAACATCGCGCCATGGGCGTGTGCGACCGTGAGGTAGGTCCCGGTCTCGTAGTAGCTGATCAGCGGGAGATTGATGAAGAAGCCGGTCACGCCGGCCCCGAAGAAGTTCCAGACGCTCGAGGCGACGATGAAGTAGAAGGCCATCCGGTAGGGGAAGTCCGTCCCGGCGGTATCCATGGCGCGGTACTGGCCCAGCGCCTCGTAGAGGATAAAGAGCAGCGGAATGAACTCGATGGTCGAGAAGACACTCCCGATAGGGAGCCAGACCTCTGGGAGACCGGCCCACCAGTAGTGGTGGGAGACGCCGATGATGCCGCTGCCCATGACGAGCGCAGCCTGGAAGATGACCGCTTTCTCGGCGGACTTCTTCGAGAGCAAGTTCATCGACACCAGCGTCAGGGCGATGACGACGAGAATGAAGAACTCGAAGACGCCCTCGACCCACATGTGGACGACCCACCAGCGCCAGAACTCCGTCACGACGATGTTCGTCCGGGGGGTGTAGAGAAACCCGGCCATGAACAGCAGGCCGATCGAACCGCCAGCGTAGACGATCATGTGGGCCAGCCCGTAGCGTGGCTCGCGGTCGAGCAGCGGCTTGAACCCGCGGGCCACGAGCGCGGTCCAGCCGAGGAAGCCGACCAGTAGACCCAGCTGCCAGACGCGGCCGATCTCGAGGTACTCGAGGCCTTCGTTGCCGAGCAGCCACCAGAGCTGGCCGTCGAAGACGTTGTTGGTGCCGAGCCAGATGCCGGCCAGGCCGCCGACGGCGACGACGAGCAGGGCGCCGATCAGACCCTTGACGTACAGTGCCTGCTTGCGCGTCTCGTGGCCCGTCAGCAGCGGTGCGAGGAAGAGCCCGGCGCCGAGCCACATCGTGGCGATCCAGAGGATGCCGAGGTCGACGTGCCAGGTCCGGACGATCGACCAGGGCAGCCACTGGAGGATGTCGAACCCGATCGCCTCGCTGAGGCCGAAGAACCCGTCGCGCTCGACGTAGTAGTGGGCGAGCAGGCCGCCCAGCAGCGCCTGGGCGACGAACAGCAGTGCGCCGATGAGGACGAAGCGGGTGCTCAACAGCTGACTCGGAGTCAACTCGATCTCCCTGGGATGGGGGATCGAGACGCCGGTGGCGTCAGGCTCAGGGAGTTCGATGCTCTGGTAGAGCCAAATCGCCACCCCGGCACCGCCGACCAGCAAGACCATCGCGATGACGCTCCAGGTCATCACCGGACCGCCCGCACCGTTGCCTGCGGCGGGCGAGTACGGCCAGTCGTTGGTGAACGACGCCTCGGAGTTCGGGCGATCGGTGTGGGAGATCCACGCGGTCCACAGTGCGAAGTCTGCGAACGCCTCGGCCTCCTCGGCGCTCGGCACCTGACCCTCGGGGATGCCACGCTCGCGGTCACCCTCGTGGTAGCGCTCGACGTAGTCCGCACGGACCTGCTCATGGGCGTAGACCTCCGCCGCAGAGTACTCGACCTGCGAGCCGTACTCGCTCGACTGCAGTTCCTGTCGGACCTGCTCGTCGACCCCGGCCTGCACCGAGGCGTTCAGCGCCGAATAGTTCGCGTCGTGGCGCTCCTGCGCGTAGTACTCGCGCATGTACTCGGTTTTCAACTCGAGCGTGTTCGCGGTGTAGTCGGTGTCGTAGTAACTCCCGCGCCCGAGTATCGAGCCCTGATTCATCAGTCCGTTCTCCTGGAAGATCGCTTTCCCGTCCTGGACGTCCTCGTTCGTCGCGACCGTCTCGCCGTCAGGCCCGACGATCGTGTCGGGGATATCGGGCGAGTTCTCGTAGGAGAGCCACGCCCCACCGCCCATGACGATGAGGTTCACGACGAAAATCGTCGCGAGGAACGTCGCCAGTTGCTTTCTGGTTACCTGCATCACAATCGGCACTCGAGCCTAACCCCCCCTCAAATAGCCGGCAGTTCCTGCAGGCTGGAAGAGGGGGCGAACGTGTTCGCGATAACGAACAGGGGCGGAGGCGGCGTACCACCGTCTCAATCGGCAGCCGTGATGAACCCGGACTGGTCCTCGCGGCCGCTGCTACTGTCGGATAACACTTAGTGCAATGTCGGTCGTGACAGCTGCCGATAGACGAGTCCGAGCGATCGGTCGACACGTTGAATCGGTCCGACAGTACGAAGACCGCTCTCGAGCAGGATGACGTCCGTAATTCGATTCTGTCCGAGCTCTGCCGCGAACATGTCCGGGACCACGCATAGCGTCCCACGTCCTGTACCCTCACTCATGGCCGGATTCCCCTCGCCGTTCGGTGGTGACAGCGACGACGGTGGCCTCTTCGACGACGACGGAGCGTTCGTCCCCGAGCACATCCCCGAACCGGGACCGTTCCTGGAAGACCACCGCGTGCTCAAGGGCGACGATCACGTCGCCTTCCACGCGATCACGCGGGAACTCTTCGAGGAGCGAAAGGTGTACGATATGACGTTCAACTACAACCTCGCGCGGCTCAACCTCGATACGCGACACCCGGACGCAGGCTATCGCTACGCCGAGGAGGCCGACGATCCGTCGGTACTCCGGGCCGAGTTCACGCCGACGACGCCGTTCTGTCCACAGACCCACACGCTCACGATCGGTTCGTTTCGCGCGTGGAACGGACTTGCCGACCGTCACGAATACGACCTCGTCCGTGTCCGTGCCGCATCGTCACACCACCAAAGCGAAGAGATCAACGCACAACTCGAGGACCTCGAGGAGACGTATCTTGAGACGGGCTCGGTGAACCACGAATCGGTGGACGACGTCGGCTCGAGTCCGATGGCACGCGCCATACAACGCGAGGGAACGGACCGCGGCGATTCGGAAACGTCGTTCTGACGGCTATCGCGGCCCATCACAGCAACGACCGCTTGCAGGACGGTCGCTGAACTGGACGGCGCCCAGTAGGTGGGGATGACTGGTAGGCGCAGTCGCGAGCCCGGTCGTCACAGCTCGCGGAATATGTTCGGGAGTATGTGGACGGTGACGGCGACGAGAGTGAGTATATGGGCGCAATACCGGGCAACGTCGACGCTGATCAGAGTCCGCCGATGACGATCCCGCTTCGACACTTCCTCGTCGGACTCGGCTTTCTCCTCTTCGGGGCAGTCGTCGGGACGTTGAGCGCGCTTGGCACCCTCTCGGGCCAGCCGATCCTCACACACGTTCACCTGTTGCTCGCGGGCTGGGTCTGTGTGACCATCATGGGGGCGATGACCCAGTTCGTGCCGGTCTGGTCCGGCGTCTCGTTACACTCGAGGCGTCTCGCGAGCACACAGCTGTGGCTCGTCACGGGTGGGCTCGTCGTGTTCGCCGGGACCCTTCTGGCAGGTGCGTACCAGTGGCTCCCCGTTGGCGGCGGGTTGATGCTGATCGGCTTCTGGGCGTTCGTCTACAACATCGGCCGGACCCTCGATGCCGCCCGGCCGTGGGACATAACGGAGCGTCACTTCGCGCTTGCGCTCGCGTTCTTCGTGTCGCTAACCGTGCTGGGCGTGACGCTGGCGATCGCCTATACCCGTCCCCTGTTCATCGACTTGCCCGTCACGCATGGGTCCGTTCGGCTGGCCCACGCGACGCTCGCGATCTACGGGGCAGTTCTCACGACGGTCTTCGGGGCGCTGTACCAGCTGGCGACGATGTTCACGCAGTCGAAGCTCCACGGGATCGACGAGCCACTCCGACGGATCGAAGAGTACGGCTTCCCGATCGGTGTGCTCGCACTGGCGAGTGGACGGCTGTTCGTCCACGACCTGCTCGCGCGAATCGGCGGCGTCCTGATCGTTGTGAGTGTCCTCGCGATCAGCATCATCCTTGCCCGCCGGCTCCTCGAGGCACAGGTACCGTGGACTCCGATGTTGAGCCGGTACGCGGTCGTCGCCGCGACGATGGCCGCGTGGGCGCTCTGGACCGCCACGTTCTGGGTTCGCGCTCCCCTCGAGTCGACGATGCTGTTCGGTGCGCCGGGAGCGGTCCATCTGCTGACTCTTGGCGTGATCGGCTTCGTCGTTCTCGGGACCCTCTATCACGTCGTCCCGTTCATCGTCTGGGTCCACCGATACAGTGACCGCCTCGGATTGGAAGCCGTCCCGATGATCGACGACCTCTATGATGACCGACTGGCTACAGTCGACTTCGCGCTCCTGACTGTTGGCCTCTGTCTGCTCGTCGTCGCTGATCTGATCGAGTTTCCGACGGCGATGTCCGTTGCGGGCGGACTGGCAGTGACCGCCGGTTCGGCCGTCTTTCTCGCGAACATGGTGCTCGTCATCCGGAGACACAGCCCGCAGACGCTCCCTGGGATCCTGTTCGACCGATTCGCGAGCGAGCACGACGACGCTCGAGCACAGTCCACTGTCGAGCCATGAGACGAACTCCCGTCAGTCAGTGCCAGTCCGCAACCCCATTCGCGGTCGCGCCGACAACGCTGCGGGCTCTGCGGGCGTTCTGCTCACCACGACCGTAGTGCAAGTGTCAGTAGTGCCCTGAAAGGCACCGCGAAGCAGTGAACCGCCTCGGGGTCAAGCCCCGAGGCACTCGGCCTGCTCCGCCTGTAGATTTGGACTGTCCTGCCCTCAACAGCTCTTCCACCGTCCGGAAGGTGAAACGATATCTATCGGATGCTGTGACCACCCCGACCGTAACCTACCCTCTCGCTCGAGTGTGTCAAGTTTCTAATAGCCAGAGGTGGCTGACTGATCCACGGGAGCTTCGAGATCGGACGGAAGACTCCGTCTTCCGTACTGAGCGAATCGGCCATTCACGATATCGTCGGTGCAAAGCGCCGACTGCTCGAGGATCGGAGATCCCTCGCTGTCCGCGAAGCCGTCGGTTCCGCTTGATACTAAGTGATGGACTCTCGAATTACTGGTCCCGAAACGGGACACCTATTGCACCTATTGGGACTATTCTAGCTACTGTAGCTATTCACCCTTCGTACCCTGCGTACGTCATGAGGTCGGCGAAGACCTCGGTATCCATCGCGTCGCGGTAGACGATACCGTTGACCATTCCGCCGGGATATGACTCCCTGTTCATCGCGTGGTTGACCTTGTGGCAGTGCATGAGGTAGATACCGGGATCGGCATCGGCTTCGAACTCGACGGTGTGGCGTTCCGCGGGCGCGATGTTCGTAACGTCCTGTTCGTACTGCGCCGCGTCGGGGACCTGCCCGCCGTCTTTCTCGACGAGACGGAAGCGGTGGTTGTGCGTGTGCATCGGGTGAGACATGTACCCCGCGTTGACCATGTGGAGGCGGACGGTGTCGCCGTGATCGACGATGATCGGCGAACCTTCCTCGGGGTGGAGCGTCCGCGGGAGACTCTTGCCGTTGATCGTGAACACGTCAGGGTTGCGGTTCCGTGGGCTGTAGTCGACGTCTTCGCCGGCGAACTGGCGATTCAGTCGCGAGTCCCAGTCTTTCAGCGTGAAGAAGTACTCCTTGTCCGCGGGCTCGTATCCCTTCGGATCGACACGGAAGATTCCGTACATCCCCATATCGATGTGCCGATGAGTCTGGTAGTGACAGTGGTAGAGGTGCGTCCCCGGGACGTTCGCCGGGATCGTGTACGTATGTGTTTCACCGGGATTGACCGTGACACCGGTCGTCGTCGGCACGCCGTCGTTTTCCCACGTTTTCTTCGCGCCGTGGAAGTGCAACGTGTGCGGATGATCGTTACCTGTGTTGTCGAGCGTCACCTCGATGTCGTTCCCCTCCGTCGTCCGAAGGATCGGGCCCGGAACACTCGGCGTCCCGTCGTCGGCTTTGAACGCCCAGACCCGTGGCAGTTCGATCGGACCGCCCATCGAATCCATCGGATGGACGGCGTGTTTAGCCGTGACCGACTGCAGCGTGACGCTGCCGCCCTGCTCGTCGACCTGGACGACGTCCGGAGAGTTCGTCCACGGAAGCTTAGCGTTCGACGACGCCGGTTCTTCGGACGACTCCGCGGATGCGGGGTCCTGCTGGGCCCCCTGTCCCGTACAGCCAGCCAAACCAGTCACTGCTGCGATGCTGCCAGTTGCAGCAACGAATTCGCGTCGCGATATCCCCAAACCAGGTGCGCCGATACGATCACTCATGACAGCTGGATCTATGAAATGTCGACGTATAACGGGTCAAAACCGTTCTTGAGTGCCGAGAACGACTGGGAACATGTTCTCCCCGACTATTTAAAGGATCCATGCACCATTTCGAATGGTGGTCGCGATAGACACACCGCTCGAGAGAACGAACGACTCATCCGAGAAATCGATCGTACTATTTCACCAGATCAGTGTCAGAAGAGAGAGAGAACATCTACGGATTGAGGTGTTCGACGAACCATTCGATTGCAGCCGTGCTCGCCTCATCGAAGCCCTCAGTGTAGGCGTCGAAGTGGCCGCCGTCAAGGGTGACGATGCTTTTCGGTTCACGGGCCTGTTCGTACGTCTCGAACGCTGCGTCCTTCACTGCCAGATGATCTCCTTCAGCAATGACCATCCGAAGCGGAACGGGGCTGATCTCCTCGACGTGGTCTTTTGGCGCGTACTCACTCATCAGTTCGATCGTTCTGAGAGTGACTTCGTTCTCCCAGTTCGGTGCGCGCTCCGCTTCGGTCTCGGTAAACCACTCGTATGAATCCTGTGTGGGAAGCGCGGCGTCGCCAAGTAACTCCTCGGAGACGACCGGGAGATACATCGGATCCTCGCCCCGAAACCGAGCGCGACGGTCCTCGTTGATTTGCTCCCGCAACTCTCCGATTAGATCTGCGCGGACGAGCCGTCGAAGGTTGTACAGGCCATCTGTCAGCGGAACTTGCGAGACGACACAGTCGACGCGGTTATCCCACGCACCGACGGTCAATACGTGCCCGCCGCTGTAACTCGTTCCCCAGACGCCGATCCGCTCGGAATCGACTTCCTCGCGTGTTTCTGCGTACGTGATGGCGTGTCGATAATCCCGTACCTGCTGGTAGGGGTCGATCTCGTAGCGGGGTTCACCGTCGCTTTCGCCGAAGTTTCGATTGTCGAAGACGACCGATCCGAGGCCGGCCTCGGCGAACGCTTCAGCGAACTTGTCGAGGTACATCTCTTTGACTGCGGAGAAGCCGTGTGCCATCACGACTGTCGGAACCGGCTCGTCCGCGTCGTCGGGAGTATACAGCCAACCGCGTAACGTGTCTCCTTCTGCTTCGAATTCGATGTTCTCGCGCATTGCTGCTAGTCAATCGATAACATATGTCTTAGTTGTTGGGAGAGATTTCAACGATCAGAGACGGTACGCTACTGCGAAGTGTAAATGGTACGTATCGCGCATCGCTGTAACCGGACTCATTACGGTATTAGATACCACATTTAGTATATTCACACTATATTTTTATTTATGGGTAATGGGGATGTATGTGAGGCAGCGACGTGGACTCGAGTGAGACTCTGCTGGTAACGTCGAGTCACGAGACCCCGCTAGAGGAGGAGATTCGTAGGAAAGGGCCAACAGGCCTCTCGAGTTTCAACGTATGTCTCAAAACAAACCCATGCCAGAATACGATTTCACCAACAAGGTCGCATTCGTGACCGGTGCCGCACGCGGGCAAGGGCGATCACACGCGAAAATGTACGCCGAGCACGGTGCCGATGTTGTTCTCATCGACGTCTGTGATAGTATGGAGTCGATACCGTACAATCTCGGTACTCGCGACGAACTCGATGCGGTCGTCGACGAAGTCGAAGAGCACGGTCAAGACGCGCTTGCTATCGAATGCGACGTCTCCAACGAAGCGCATGTCGAGGATGCAGTTACGCAGGCGATCGAGGAGTTCGGAAAAATCGATTTCCTCGCGAACAACGCCGGCATCTTCACCCTCTCCGAAGCAGTGGAAATGAGCGAAGCGGAGTGGGACAGGGTTCTCGATACGAATCTCAAGGGAGTCTGGTTGTGCTCAAAACACGTCGCTAAACACATGATCGACCGCGGTGACGGTGGCAAAATAATCAGTACGTCCTCTGGATACGGTCTCGTCGGTGGTTTACTGGAGGGTCACTACACTGCGGCTAAACATGGCGTGAACGGATTGACGAAGACATTGGCGCTGGAGTTGGCTGAGTACGATATCAACGTCAACGCCGTCGCTCCGACAGGCGTCGATACGCCGATGATGGAAGAGTTCGTCGAGGTGTACGGCGACGAGATTCTTGACGAGGTCGTAGAACTCACTGGTCCCTGGAATATCTTCGGGGGCGGTATGATCGAGTCACATCACATCAGCGAGGCCTATATGTGGCTCTCGAGTGATGCCTCCCGGTACGTGACGGGAATCACATTGCCGGTCGATGCCGGTCTTAGTGCAAAGTGATCTTCTGCTCAGTCTCTACACTGTCTTCTTTTCTATCATTCGTTCGGAAGAGTATGTTTCGATGCCGCTCTCCGAGACTGTTCGCCGAGTCTTCACAAGGCTGCCGGTAGCCAAATTGCCATCGTTCGGAGTCCCCAAAGACGGATACGGATCGCTCGGTCGTCGACCTGTCTCCAGTTTCCGACGACGGCACCCCATCGGTGAAGATCGCAATGGAGAAATGGACACGGCGGTCGAAGCTGCCAGCACCACACCGATCGCGGACGACCTCCCGTAGGTAGGGTGGGATCGCGCTCGAGAAACGAGTCCAAAGAACCAGCCGGCAGAACGTCGTGTTCTCGTTGCTGGTGCTCGTGGCACTGATTTTTCCGCATCTCGCTTTCTATCAGATATCGTTTTGGTACCCCGTCTGCATTCCAATCGGAGAATGGGATTTAGGAGAACCTAAAATATATTTTGTTTTTGGAAAGACTTTATTGCCTCTGGCTCCAAGAGAGCGTATGAGTCTTGCAGAGAACCTCGCGCTCGTATTCATCGCTGGACTCGTCACTGCGCTCGCGACTGGAATCGGGGCGCTCCCGTTTTTCTTCGTCGACGAGTTTAGCGACCGCTGGAACGTGGGACTGTGGGGCACTGCGTCGGGGATCATGCTGACGGTGTCGGTGTTCGGTCTCGTCGATGAAGGACTCGCCTACGCTTCGGGTGAGATCCCGACGCTGATGGTCGGCGGACTATTCGCTGGCGTGTTGCTGGTAGAAGTCTCCGACAGAGTGTTAGACGTCGTCGATTTCGCCGGAGACCGCGACGGTGGTGAGAGGCCGGTCCAGACCGACGGTGCGGGCCACGACCACGACGAGGTCGCACTCGAGGCACGAGCGTTCGCGGAGGGCGACCTGAAGAAGCTCGTGCTCATCCTCGGTATCCTCACGGTCCACAGCTTCCCGGAGGGTGTGGCGGTCGGCGTCTCGTTCGCCGAACTGGGACTGGACGGTGGCCTCGCGATCCTGGGCTTTTCGGTCCCGCTACTGGCGGTGTTCATGACCGTCGCGATTTCGATCCACAACATCCCCGAGGGGACCGCCATCGCCATTCCGATGCGGGCGATGGGGCTGTCGAACTGGCGGATGGTCGGCGCAGCAGTCTTCTCGAGTCTTCCCCAGCCCATCGGCGCGGTCATCGCGTTCGTGTTCGTCTCCTGGGCAGAGTCGTTCCTCCCGTTCGGCTACGGGTTCGCCGCCGGTGCGATGGTTTACCTGGTCCTCACCGAGTTCATCCCCGAGGCGCTCGAAACCGGGACAGACCTGCCGAGTCACGGCTACCGCGAGCTAGCGGCCGGGCTCGCTATCGGCGTGACCGCGATGCTGCCGATACTTCTAGTGTAAAACAACGGTAAAACGGGGTTCGACGAACAGCCGATACTCTGGTGCTGAACGAGCGCGTTGCATCTCCCCACTGACAGCGAGGAAGCTCGAGATAGCCGGCATCGATAGTTGCCGACTCGGAAAGGATCGATCGTGGATCCACGCGAACGATTGTCTCGAACATGTGGACACCCCTCTCCTACCTGTTCACTCCTGTAGTCATTTGTTCGTTGCAGATAGTGGCTTCGCACACTGCTACGATTGAACTATAAGGTTTTCTGATACTGCACATGATGTGGACAATTATCATGGTTTCCAATAACAATTGCCCATGGGACAAGATAGTCCACAAACAGAGTCGAACGACTCGGCAGCAGATTCCACAGAACGCGTTACGACAACAAAGCGGACGTTCCTTCAGGGAACGGGCGTCACACTGGGTGCCAGCATGGTCCCGGTCGGGGCCAGTAGCGCGTTCGAGAAGTCGTCGATCGCGACTGACTCCACTGCCGTCGCAGAATCGAACGGCGGAATGATCTCGAGCGTCCACCCGCGGGCGACGGAAGCCGGCGTAGAAATCCTCGAGAGCGGAGGGAACGCGATCGACGCGGCAGTCGCCGTCCAGTTCGCGCTCAACGTCGTTCAGCCCCACTCGTTGGGGATCGGTGGTGGTGGGTTCATGCTCGTCTATAGCGCCGACGAGGACGAGATCATCGCGATCGACAACCGGGAGCGAGCGCCTCTCGGAGCGCGACCCGATATGTTTCTGGATAACCAGGGTGAGGAGGTCCCATTCCTGGCGCGCCACACGAACGGCAAGGCGGTCGGCGTCCCCGGGACGCTGAAGACTGCCGACGTAGCCGTCAAACGGTTCGGCCGGACGGAGCTCAGCGAACTCATCCAGCCGGCTATCGAGTTGGCCGCACCGGACGGACGAACGGTTACCGTCGACGAGTTCCTGGCGAGTTCCATCGCGGACAACGTCGAAGACGGAGCACTCACTCCAACTGCCCGAGAAGTGTTCGCCCCAAGTGGCGAACCCCTCGAGGAGGGAGACGAACTCGTCCAGCCGGACCTCGCCGACACCCTCCGTATCATTCGCGACGACGGCATCGGCCCGTTCTATAAGGGAGAGATCGCGAAAGATATCGCCGAGACAGTCCAGGGTGCAGCATGCTACCGAAAGACAGGCGGGAGCATGACCGTCGACGACCTCGGCCGATACAACGTCAATATCACCAGGCCCACCTACGAGACCTATGACGGAGTTATCGACTGGTCGACCGTGCGCGTGCGACACCGAATAACATAGAAATCGCAGCTAAAAGTAATAATTCTGCTAAGTGGAACTGGACAGTGCCCCATAGGCATATGTAACGAGCTGATGTAGTCTGACGAAGATCATGCCAGAGACATCTGACGGACTGTTTCACCGGTCGACCGACCTCGATGCGGAGTCACCGACGCTGGTCGAAGGGTTGCCGGGTCACGGTCTCGTTGCGTCGATCGCCGTCGACCAGATCACCGACCAGCTCGGACTCGAAGAGTACGGGTCGATCCGATCCGATGCCTTTCCGCCCGTTGCATCGTTCATGAGCGGGATGATTCAGGATACGGTACGCGTCTATGGCGGAACGGACCCGGATATCATGACGCTGCAGAGTGATGTCCCGATCCCGGAAGACGCGTTCACCGATCTGAGTCAGTGTGTGCTGGAGGAACTGGCAGACGACTTCAGCCGGGCGATTTTCCTTGCTGGTGCGCCAGCCCAGTCCGAGGATCAGCAGGGCGATGTCGTCGGCGTCGCGACGACCGAGGCAGTGAAGACGGACCTCGAGGACGCCGGGATCGAGCTAGCAGCAGACTCCGGTGCCGTAGGTGGCGTGACCGGTGCACTCGTCAATGCCTGTTATCAGGCAGATGTGCCGGCAGCATTGCTACTTGTCCGCGCGGACCCGCATCTCCCGGATCCGGCTGCGGCACGATCCGTGATCGAGACGGCGCTTGAACCGCTCGTCGAATTCGATATTGATACCACCGAGCTTCGTGAGCAGGCGGAAGAGATTCAGCGCCAGAAACAGCAGGTCGCACAGCAGTTACAGCAGAGACAGGACCAACAGGACGAGCCCGTCCGGGGGATGTTCCGCTAGGGGTCGCTTTTGAGGTCTGTCTGGCCTTCCATAGCAACCATCATGGGTATCGTTAGCGTCTGACAAAGAGTTTTATACGCTACTATCAAATTGTGTTCTCGTTCCCATGAACTCCTGTAAGTATTGCGGCGAGCCAGCGTCAATAGTTGACACGCCTGCTGCACATCCATGTATCGACTCGGACGAACTACCTGAGGTTATCTACGAATGTCGGGTAGGGCACATATGGACGCCGTCCCGGCATAAAGTAGGATAACGATCCCTGACATTGCGACAACGAGCAGCCGTCAGTGCTACAGTTCACTCGACGATAACGATCTGTGGCACACTCAGTTACCAATTCTAGAATAGCCAATTTTGAATTAGCCTATTCTGAATTTGCTTATTTGACAAGGTTATGATGGTATCTGAACAAAGAGTTCAAACGACTTTGTTTGGACGCCCCTCCCTGCCCTATACTCTGACAAGATGTTCATCGATGTCGGCTGATGGTGGTACAAGGAGCACGAAGTCGACGTTGTCGGGTTGATCAACTCCGGACCGATGGTGGTCGGCGAGTGTAAATTCACGACGTCACCCCTCGACTACAGCGCGCTCGCATCGCTCGAAGAACATGCCGACGAGATTCGGTGGTCGTCGAGCGGTGAGACCGTCACTCGAGAATACGCGCTCTTCTCCCGAAACGGGTTCACGCGATCGGTTCGCGAGGCTGCTGCCGACCGGGATGACCTTCAGTCGTTCTCCCTCGATCAGATCGTTTCCGGCGCCTGAACACAACTCGGCTGAAGTACACGGCGATGTTTGTTTACAGCCACGACGTCGTCACGGCCATGAATTGTTTGATATATGTGTAGAAGATAAGACTATATTTGTTAGTATATAATAACACCAAAATTGTCAAATAGTGTCTGCCTTATGTTATGTTAAATAGTCATCTATAGTTTCCCCAGGAGCTAGTCGACTATCCAAAACAGAGGTCACAGAACACATCTACAGACAAAACTATTACGTTGCAGTGGATATATACATCTCCGAATCGGTAAAACAATACTGGTTGTACGCTGTGCAACTTAATCTAAACGGGCACTGCCATATACTTCCGATATTATGGGAAATTGGGGGTATTTCGAAACATATAGTGGGTAATAGTGGCAGAAACGCCATAGTTTATAAATAGTACATCAGCATCTACTATCACCACCATCTCATATTCAGATACAAGTGACAGGGTAATCGGTATAGCTCTAAAATGGTATTTCAAAGTATATAATCGCGAACCCCACAGATCACGTACTATTTGAGCGGACGAAACGAGGATGCAGATCGAACTCAGATCCGTCGTTCTTCGATCGTCCCCGCGTCAGACGAAATTGAATTCTTCGCCGATGACGTCCTCGGTTCCGTTCCGGTACACGTGTTCCGCAATGGCGACATCGATCGATCCGAGTCCGATCGGCGTGAAGACGACGCGATCGTCTCCCTGTATCCGTCCATCGTATCCTCCATCGATCACGTCTCCGATCGTCGCATCGACATCGGATCGTGTCAACTCGTTCCGGTCGACCAGATCCGACAGCGCACCCCGCTGGAAACACTGCTCGACGTGGTCTACGATGACGTGATCGGCATCGAGGATCGTACGATCGGATAGTTCTTGATACGTTCCCAACGCGATGATCAGTTCCGAACCGTCGAGCGCGTCGTCACTCAACACGGGCGTTTTCGAGTTCGTGACGGTCAATATCGCATCACTCTGGGCCGTCGCCGCCGGTGTGTCACACACGACGATCTCGGCGTCGGTCCGTGGATCGAGGCTCGTAGCGAGCGACCGAGAAGCCGTGTCGTCGATATCGTACAAATAGAACGTGTCTACGTCCAGAAGTTCGTCGATCACCTGAAGCTGGAATCGGGCCTGATATCCCGCACCGAGAACGCCGATCTCTGCAGGCCGGGACGGTCGGAGATGTTGTAACCCGACAACCGACTGGATCGCCGTCCGAACTCCCGTTATGTACATTCCCTCCAATATGGATTTGAACCGCCCCTCTTCCAGATCGAAAAGGAGGATCAACGAACTGATCGGCGTCCCCGTTTCGAGATCCCAGTTCGCGACGGCCCACTTCACACCCGCGACGTCCAACCAGTCCACGTACGCAGGCATGTCGATCGCGAAGGCGTTCAGATCCGGCCACTCGCCATCGTCGCCCATGTGCATTCCCAGCTTCGGTGGGTTCACTACTCTGCCCTGGGCGAGTTCGCGATACGTTTGTTCCGCTAACTCGAGTGCGTGATCGAAGTCTAGACGTCGTTGGACGTCACCTTCTGAAAACAGCTTCGTAGACATTGGTCGTAGGTACCAAATGTCTGATGGGCTATTCAATAATGGTTTCGACTTGGCGGCCGATCGACGATCGCGTTAACCCGCGTTGTCCGCGTTACGGATCCGACCTGTAGATGACTTTCTCGTGTGTGTAAAACTCGTGGGCTCGTTGTCCCATTTCTTTGTGCGTTTCCGACGACGATGCTTTCATCCCGCCGAAGGGCATCTGGATCTGCGATCCAGTAGTGGTCCCGTTTACTTTGACGACACCGGCTTCGACCTGTCGGGTGAATGCACGTGACGACGTCATGTCGCTGGTGAAGATGCTGGCGGACAGCCCGTACGTGACGTCGTTGGCGACCTCGACGGCCTCGTCGAAATCGGCGACCTCGATGATGCCGAGCACCGGGCCGAAGACCTCCTCCTGTGCGATGCGCATGTCGGACTCGACGCCGGTGAAGACCGTCGGCTCGATGAAGTAGCCCGTCTCCATGTCCTCCGGCCGACCGCCGCCCGTGAGCAGCGTCGCACCCTCCTCTTTCGCGATTTCGATGTACTCGAGGTTGGTTTCGTTCTCCGCTGCCGAGACGGCTGGGCCCATATCCGGATCGTTCATCCCCGGGCCGATCGAGAGCGCGTTCGCGCGTTCGACGACGGCGTCGGTCAGTTCGGCGGCGACGTCCTCGTGGACGATGAGTCGACTGGTCGCAGTACAGGCCTGCCCAGTTCCACCACAGGAGCCGCCGATGGCGGCCTCGGCCGCGGCCTCAAGGTCTGCATCCGGGAGCACCACCAGGGGGTTCTTGCCGCCCATTTCGGTCTGAATCGGGATGCCACGATCCGCCACTGTCTTCTGGATGTGCCGTCCGGTACCAGTCGAACCAGTAAAGGAGACGCCGTCGACAGCTTCGTGAGTCGTGAGGTGATCGCCCACGGTCGACCCGGAGCCGACGACGAGGTTGACGACACCATCCGGAACGCCAGCATCCGCCAGGAGTTCGACCAGCCGCTTTGCGATCATCGGCGTTTCGGACGAGGGTTTGAGGACGACGGTATTGCCAGTCGCGAGCGCCGTCGCGAGTTTCCAACTCGGCGTCGCGATAGGGAAGTTCCACGGGGAGATGAGCGTCACGACGCCGAGGGGCTCCCGGATCGTGTACGTGAACGTGTCCGGATCGTTAGAGGGAACGGTGTCACCGGTCGCATTGCGAGCGTCGTTCGCGAAGAATCGGAAGATCTCCGCGGCCCGTGACACCTCCCCGCGACTCGAGGAGATCGGCTTTCCTTCCTCTCGAGTGAGCGTCTCGGCGAGCGAGTCGAGTTGTGCTTCGATCCGATCCGCAGCGTCGTACAGGATCGCCTCGCGGTCAGCAGGCGCCATCGCTGCCCATTGATCACTGGCTGCTTCAGCGGCGTCGACTGCAGCTCTCGCTTGCTCCTGGTCCGCGCCGGGGAACGAGACGATCGGCTCGTCCGGTTCAGCGGGGTTTCGGACCGTTATTTCGTCGTTGCTTTCGCCCTCGATCCAACTACCGTCGATGTACTGATACGTAGTGTCTCTCATGGATATCGCTAACCTGGCGCGTGTGACCGGATTCGACCGTGTGAGTGAGAACCGGGGTCTCCCGAAGTGAACTCACTCGCACTGTACGGCGACAGGTCCACGGTCTATGCCGGCATCATGAACGGATAACATCGATCGTCTCATAAAGCCGTCGGTCGGGATAGCGTGTCAACCATCGCGTGAAGGACACGAGCAAGTGAGGAGACGTCGAACGATGCTCGAATGCACACCTTCGCCTACTTGTCGAGCTCGTTCAGGCCGAATCCTGCGCCTTCCTCAGATCCCTCGAACGGAGGCGCGAGGATGCCGTTACTGAACTCGAAGACGTCACGCCACATCTCCCGCTCGACTTCGACGCCGTTCTGCAGCAACGTATCGATTCGATCCGTGATCGTGTTCGGATCGAACACCTGGGTGAACGCCGTCTCTCGGTCACGGACGAACCCCTCCACGACGTTCCCGACCTCGTCGGACTGGGCCGGATGTGACGGATCGATACAGACGACGAGGAGCCCTGGCTGATCGACCTGGCCGTCTCCTGTAGGTTCCGTCGCCTGCCGGACGAGTCGATCGAGCAACCGTGCGTCGGCGGTGGAGTGGCGCTCGTCCTCCGCGGGGTTCACGAACATCGCCTGCGTGAGCGGAGTCTGCCGACGTCCGTGGGCTCCGGCGTCGATCACCTCCAGGATACGGTCGTAGCTCACTGATGGAGACTCTATCTCCGTCTCAGCGATCAGCGGGAGTGGTTGCATGGGCGTGCCCAGCACCGTCCTCGCGTTCCCGCTACCGTCGGCGTACAGCACCGCGGAAACGTACCCCCGCTCCGCTGCGTGGTAGGCGGCATGACCGAGCGTGGGGAGGCTGTCATCGTCTTCTTCCGTCGTCACGTGCGTGACTCCAATGCCGTGTTCGCTGGCCTGCGCACAGCTCAGATCGAGCGCCGGGGTGCTCGAGACCACGACCGGCTGGCTCTCGCCGTCGAGAAGGGACGTCATGGAGTCGCGTTCCCGCAGGCTCATCGTCGTCGGGTCGATATCCTCGAGTTCGTCTAAGAGCGTATGGAGGGTCGTGAGACCCGATCCCTTATAGGATTCTGCCCACCAGATAGACTTCGCGTTCGCCTTGGCGTTCGCTTCGGAGCAGCCCGCAGCCCAGAAGCACCGCTGGGAGAGCCGGTGAACCTCCCTGACACTCAAAATCATTCGTCTCCCCTCCATTGGTCGGCTCGTTCGGGCCGTGATGGATACGTCCAGTACGGCGCCTCCTCGCCGTCTAGCTCCGAGACCAGCGGGGCTCCCTGGAAGAACGTGCCCCGTACCCAGCCCATGGACTTGGGATGGGTCTTCGAGATGCCCCAGAACGATTTGAGAAGGGAGATGAAATACAACGGGACGAAATCCCCGTCCAGCGGATTGCCCCGGACCTCCGCGTAGGGAAGGCCGTGCAAGCTCTGTATCCGCTCGACGATCGACCGGTGTTCAGGATAGGAAAACAGGAACTCCGCGACGGTGTCCGTCGGCGACCACTCCTGGAGGTCACGCTCGAGCCCCTGGACCTGACGGGCGATGTCGACGGGAAGTTCGTACTCCTCGGCGTCGTGTTCGCCCCGGATCCCGATCCGTGGCTCCTCGTTGTCCACCGATCGGTACCAGAAGCGCCGCTGAGCGCCTGGCTCGCCGAAGTCGATGTCGAGCGCCCACTGGTAGCTCGAGTCGATGTACGACTGGAGGGTGGCGATCCGCATCTCGGGGACGAGGTCCGTCTTCTCGGAGGTGATCAACGCCGACTCGAGGCCGCGAGATGCGTCCGGGTAGACGTCGAGCAGCAACGAGTGGAGCACTTCCTGCGTTTCCGCTTCCAACTCGCGTTCGGCCCAAGTACACAGCCGCTTCCACAGGGTCGTTCCGTCGCTCTCGAGCGTCTCGACCGTTCGTTCGATCCGATCCAGGCCCTCGGCGATCCTATCTTTCGACATGAAGTACTCGTTCGTCTCACTGTTGTCCTCGGAGAACCACTGCTTTGCCCTCGCGAGGACCTCGGTGAACCGCTCGAGGTCGGCGTCGGTGGCTTCGTTCCCCTTTGCCCGGGCCAGGGCGACCTCTCTGGCTCGAAGCCACGCGTTGATCTGCCGTGGGTGGTTCACCACGTACATGATACAGCCGACCCCGGAGGAGTTGCCCGTCCCGAGATAGCGTTTGATATCGTCGTCCAGAGAGACGGCCTCGGAACTCCGGGCGGCCGCCATCTCTTCGGCCAGGTCGTATCCGAAGACCCGCAGCATGTAGACGGCGAGCATCTGCGGCAAATACGGCGCTTTCAGCGGGTGGTCGTCGTCCATCGCCGAGAACATCTTGGTGGCGTTGTGACCGTTCCCGTAGTAGCCGGACGACCGCATCAGGTACCCTCCCTCGGACAGAAAGTCGATGTCGGGCTGGTGACCAGCGGCGAGCGAATCGACGACGTGATCGAAGAAGCGCGAACTGCGGTTCGCTCGCACCCAGATCAGGACCTCGGGACCGGCACGGCCCTCGATCACCTTCGGGAGTTCCTCGTACTGAGCCTCCATGAACGCCGGGCTCACCTCCCCTTCACAGAGGAACGCCCACATGTCCCACTCCTGGGCGATGATCCGATCAGTATTCTCGTCGTCGCTCGAGGTTCTCGAAAAAACGCCAAAGGAGAACCGGCGCGACGGCGTTTCGATAGCGTACACGAAGCGGCCGACGCCTTCCTCGTCGATGTCGACACGCTCCAGACGCACGTCCCACCCCTCGTCTACCATTCGATCGATCAATAAACGCGCAAAACTCAACCGCGTCTGTTTGAGCGCGCCCAGTCGCTCGGGACGCATCAAATTCGCCGGATCGCGCAGCGAATCCGGTGTACACGAGTGTTTCCCTTGCATGGAATCTATCACGAACTGTGTTGAGGGTTTTCGGGTTAATATCTTTCGTCTATCGGTGTTTCCTGGGAAATCGATTCCGTCCAGTTGGTGAGCGATCGGGGGACTGTCGCGAGCGGTGTCATCCAATGGGACGGACGTCAGTCGTCGTCGGTTACGTTCTTCGTGGTCACGATCTCATCCGTCTCCTGTCGTTCGGGATGGCGGAACCACGTGGCGCCGTCTTGGAATAGACTGCTCCCGTGTTCCTTACCGAGTTGCCGAGCGAAGAGGAGCATGGCGACGAGACAGACTACCGCGAACGGCGCGCCGGTGATGATGACCGACGATCGGAGCGCTTCGGCGCCGCCGAGGACGACGAGAATCGAAGCGATGATTCCCTGGAGCACACCCCAGAACAGCCGGTTGAGCCTGGATGGATCGGCCTTTCCGCCGGTCGTGAGCATCGCGACCGCGAGCGTCGACGAGTCGGCTGACGTTGCGAAAAACGTCACGACGAGGGTGAAAAAGACCACTGTCCAGAGTTCACCGAGCGGTAGCGAACCGAAGAGCACGTAGCCGGAGACGCCATCGCCGTACTGTTCGATCGCACCGAGGATGTCGACGACGCCGAGATGCTGGAGCCAGACCGACGCGCCACCGACCACGGAGAACCACACGACCGAGACGGTCGTCATGGCGATAAACGCCGTGAAGACGACCTCCCTGATCGTTCGTCCCTTGGAGATACGTGCCAGGAACAGTCCGACGAACGGTGCCCAGGCGATCCACCACGACCAGTAAAACACCGTCCAGAACGACGTCCAGGTGGCACCTCCCTCCGTTCCGGCTCCGGAGAACAGGCTCATCCGGAAGAAATTATCCGCGTACGTCCCGACGGACATCGCTCCGGTATTCAGGACTGCGAGGGTCGGGCCCAGGACCAGCGCGACACCGAGGAGCAGTCCCATCATGCCGAGGTTGAAATCGGACAGTCGCCGAATGCCTCGGTCAACCCCGAGCAGCAGCGAAGTGACGAAGATCACAGTAATCCCGGCGACCGCCAGCACCGTCTCAGCATCGCCGAAGCCGATCCCGGTCTGGAACTCGACCCCGGTCAACAGCTGCGTCGCGATAAACCCCAGTCCGGTCGCGATACCACCGAGGGTGGCGATCACGGCCAGCGTGTCGATTGTCTTCCCGACGACACCGTCGAGTCCGTCCTCCCCCAGGACCGGATACAGTATCGTCGATGTCCGGAACGGTGCACCCTCCCTGTAACAGTAGTACGCGATGGGAATCCCGATCGCGAGATAGCCCGCCCACGCGCTGATCCCGTAATGGAAGATCGAGTACGCGATCGCCGGGACGATGGCTTCCTGGGTCCCTCCCTCGATACCGCCGAAGAGCGCAGGTGGGTTCGAATAGTGGAGCAACGACTCGACTGGGCCGAAAAAGACGATTCCGGCCGAGAGTCCGGCTGACCAGAACATCGCGAAGTACGAGAAGTAGCTGTACTCGGGGTCGCCGTCGCCGAGTTTGATGCTCCCGTACTTGCTGAACATCAGCCAGAGCCCGATGAGGACGATAATGAACACCGAGTAGAGGTACAGCCAGGCGAGCCCCTCGCCGAAGATGACGAAGGCCGAGTTGATCTGTTCTTGGACCCATTCCGTCCGTACCGCCGCCATGACGATAAACACCAGCGTCACTCCTGCTCCGACGATGAATGGGATCGGGTCGATCTCTTCAACGAACCGTCTTACCGCTCCTTTGCCTTCCATTGACATACCGGATTATAGTTCATGGCTTATGGCCCACACATATATATTTTACCCATCCGTGTTCGGGTACGCCGAGAAACCGAGAGACATCTCTCCACTGATGAAGTTATCGGAATACACGTGAGAGTACGTATCCCGAGCTCTCCCCAGATCTTATTCGACGCCGGTTGATTCCCTTCTTTCCGGCAGAAGGCATCGGGCGAGCACGATGTCGTCCACCGCTATCGCACAATCGACAGGGATCAGAGGTAGCTGTCCTCAGACGAGATATCGTGCGTCAACGGCGATGCTATCGTTGCAAGCGGCATGATTACCGGGTCGAATCAGCGATTACGAAAAGTGACCGACGGCCGACTTAGGCCGCCGCGACGATGTCGATTTCGACCTTGATGTCGCCCGCCAGATTGTCAACCTCGACAGCACACCGCGCTGGGAACGGTTCGCCGACGTACTCCCCGTAGACCTCGTTGACGGCGCCTAAGTCGTCGATGTCGGTGACGTAGACGGTCGCTTTTACGATCTCTTCGCAGCTCGAATCCGCGGCCGAAAGGATCGCCTCGATGTTCTCGAAGATCTGTTCAGTCTGTTCGCCGGGGTCATGACTGACCACTTCCCCGGTTTCCGGGTCCCGCGGCGACTGTGCAAGGTAGATCGAGTTGCCATGTTTCGTAGCCTGTCCGATCGGAAGCCCGTCGAATGACGGCGCCGCATCTGTTTCTATATGCTCCATGGTGGCACAGATTCAGTTCTCCTAAAAAAGCATTACTATCCATTATGCGGCGGTGGCCAGAGAAGGGGCGGAAAGTTCGGCTCGGACAGAAGAAGCAGGTACTCGTTCCGGCGATTCCGCCACCGACGATAACGGGATCTACCTAGACAGGGAGTTCGGTTCGCATAACCGGTCGGTGGGATACTCGAACTAACCGTTCGGGCCTCGATCCGAGCAAACAGCAACAGACCGTTTCGATCGCGCGACAGTCGCACTACCAGCCGCGGCTGTTCAGGAATACGTCATCTCGAGCCCGATCGTATCCGACGCCTCGAGAAGGAGACTCGGATACACGTCGTACAGGACATCGTCCGTCATCCTGTTTCGCGGGCCCGCGATCCCGACGGCGCCGCACACACTGCCGCCGTGCATGATCGGACTGGCGACCGCTCGAAGGTTCTCGATCGTTTCGCCGTCGTTGACGGCGTACCCCTGGTCCCTGATAAGCGCGAGTTCTTCGTACAGGTCTTCGCGGTCGGTGATCGTGTTCTCCGTGCGCTCTGGCAACCCGTAACTGTCGATAATACTCTCAATTCGCTCCTCCGGGAGGTGCGCGAGAATCGCTTTGCCCGCGGCGATGTCGTGCATCGACGTGCGTTTCCCAACTCTCCCACGGCTTTGCACCGCGTTTTCCCCTTCACTGTTCAGCAGATAGACGGCCTGTCCGTGTTCCTCGACGATGATCCACGCAACCTCCCCAGTCTCCGCCGCAATCTCCTCGGCGACCGGTTTCGACGCCTGGGTGAGGGGCTCCCGGAGTTGTGCCTCTATCCCGAGCTCGAGGAACTTCAAACTCGGTTCGTAGGCGTCTCCCTTCTTGTCCACGTATCCGTGTTTTGCCATCGTCGAGAGATATGCGTGCACAGTGCTCCGTGCGAGATCCACCTCGTCGGTTATTTCGGACACCGTCCCTCCTTCGAGCCGTCGCATGACATCGATCAGTTCGAACACGTTGTCGGCCGTTTTCACGGACCGTTCCGGATCAGAGCGGATTCCCATAGGAAGTGTATACGACTACCACAGTAAAAGCACTTGGGTTACAGCCTCCTCTGAATATAGATCAATAAACTCTAGTTCGGTATTTGCATAACAATAGTATTTATTACACTTTACAGAGATACGGTATCAGCTGGCATAGTCCTGGCGATCCCGTGCAGACCTAGCAGATATACCTCCCTTCGGAATGACGTCGCTCAGTCGAGCATGTTCGTGGCCTTGCTTTACAAAACTATATCTGTAATCCAAGCCTGGAATATTATCACTCAATCTAATCTATTCCAGCCATCCTTTACAGATCTATGTATGTAACTTCGGTTTGGAACGGAACTGCTCTGTCGAACGTTCCGGACGAAGAGTATCGTTTTATTCGCTAATTTCGATTCGGTATTTGCATATCCCGGGTAGCGAAGTAGCAACCGCTCTTTCACGACGGTACGAATTCGGACCGTTACGGCAGTCGGTCTACCGGCGGTCCGTGACGCGTTCCCAGAAATCGATGAAGTTCTCGCCCAAGATGCCCTCGACTTCCGACGTCGTGAACCGTTCCTCGAGCGCGCGCCGAACGGCCGGCCAATCCTCGTAGGTCACGAAGTCGTCGATACCGGCTGCAATCGTCCGGCGTTCGACTTTTTCTCGATCGAACCCGAGTTCGATGATGTGTTGCTTGTAGTACTCCAGTAACACGTCCGGGAACAGGCTGTCCGCCGGGAAGAAATCGGTTCCGATGCCAACGTTCTCGACGCCGAGGATCGAGGCCGCGTGGACGACGTGATCGACGAAGACATCCAGATCGGGCCGCTCGCCGGCCGGAGCGATGAACCACGGCAGACCGACGATACCCATGTAACCATCTACCGCCGCCAGCGCTTCGATCTCTTCGTCGGATTTCCCCCGGTAGTGATCGAACACGGTCTGACAGCCGGCGTGTGTGACCGCGACCGGGTCTTCGGAGTACTCGATCGTGTCGAGCGTCGTCCGTTTCCCGCAGTGAGAGAGATCGACGATTCCACCCAGCCGATTGATCCGATCGACGACGTCCCTCCCGAACGTCGAGAGCCCTCCGTCGGACGGATCGTTACAGCCGGTCGCGAGTAGGTTCTGGCGGTTGTACGTTAGCTGGAAGATCCGGACACCCTCGTTGTACAACACGTCAACCTCGTCGACGGAGCCGTCGATAGCCGCGCCGACGTTTTGCGTGTTCAGGACGATTCCGACGTCGCCGTCTTCCGGCACGCGTCGTGCCTCGCGGGGAGACGTCACCTTCTGGAGCCAGTCTGCGGCCTCGAACCGTGCCTGCCAGCGAGAGAGGTCACGTCGTTGACCGACCCGTTCGGAAAGAGACGAATCGTGGACCCACGGCGTGACGCTAAGCAGATTCACGCCCGCGGTCTCGTAGATATCCTTTACGGTATCCCGAAACTCCGGATCGCGCTCGAACCGTCTCACCTCGCGATCCCAGATCGCTTCCCAGCACTCGTCTCTGCGCTTCCCGTCGGCGACCATTTCTTCAATCGCACGATTCAGCTCGTCGCTTCCTCCGTAGGCCCTGACGACTTGCGCCCACGGGGCAGAAGCTGCGTAATCGAAGACAGGTTGATCGTTGGACACACTTCGGGACAAGCAACGGCGAGTATTAATATTTTGCCTCGTCAGGGCGCTAGACAGGGTTCGATTTCGGCTCCTCGCTCACCCGACCGACAGGCAGAAACCGAGACACAGCAGTCGATCCTTCTGGATATTCCCACCGAGTACAAGATCGCAAGCGTTCGGATCAGCCACGCCGGTAGCCGATCCATACGAACGATTGACTGACTTCGACTTACGGAGTGTCTTCGGATACCCGTGAGACCGGCGTTTCCTCGTCGGGCACGGTAGCGAGATCGAGCCGGCGAAGGAGCGCAGCGGTCGGTCGACCCTGCTGGTCCCAGTCGCGGATGGCGTAGTAGCGATCGAGTAACACGTCGAACGCGTCGGGATCGATAGCGTTGCCGTCTTTCGGGCCGCCCTCGATCGGCTCGGTCAGCGTCGTCGGCAGTTCGTCGTCCTCACGCGTGAACCCCTCGCGGACGTTGAACAGCCGGACCAGCGTCCAGATCCGCTCGCCGGCCAGTGCCAGGTCATCGGCCTCGAGGTCGTAGCCGACAGCGGTGAGCCACTCCACGACAGTGTCCGGCCGCAGAACCTCCTCGAGGAAGTCGTCGGCGATGAGACTCCACAGGACTGCCCGACGGTTCTGCTCGGCGACGACGGAGCGCACTCGCTCGTGAACGCTCCGGTGGTCGCCCGAGACGGTCTCGAGTTCGACCGGACGAGCGCGGCGATGGCAGGCTCCCCGGTCGCTGGTGGCGTATGCCAGTGCCATGGTTTCGGCGCTACGCGGGTCGTACGACGACAGTTCCATGCCCTTCACAGTCGGAATCAGGTCGTCGCCGCCGAACCGCTGGGCCGCGCCCGCGACGCCCCCGGCGAGTGCGTCGCCGAGCGGGGTCGATCGGGTGGCGATCTCTTCGATAAGCGTCCGTACGGCTTCCTCGTCACCGAACTCGAGGTCACGATGGATCAGCCCCTCCTGACTCGCCCGGACCGCCCAGGCGACCGCGTTGCCCACCGTAATGACGTCCATCCCGAGTCGATCACAGATCGTTCCAAGCGTTGCGACGGCGTTCCAGTCGTCGATACCGAGTCCAGCCCCGAGGACGATCGGTGTTGCCCCGCGGGGGACGCTCTCGCCCTCGTCGCTGTCGACGCAAAATCCACCGGGAACGGGATCATCGGGACGTTCCCGACCGGTTGCCGCTTCACGGACTCGTTCGATACCGATCTCGTCAGCGCCTTCGAAGCGGCCCGCTTGCCAGCCGTGGGTCGGTAACGCTCCAACCTCGTTCGCAAAGTCGACGGTTTCTACCGTCTCACTGGCGGCGAGCCAGCGGCCGACGTCGCTGTCGGCAAAGGCTTCCTCGCTCCGTCGTCGGAGGTCGGCCAGCTTCCCGCGTTCGGGTTCCGGCTCCGATCCGTAGACAACGACGGCCTTGAGCTTCTTCGCGCCCATTACGGTTCCTGCCCCACCCCTGCCGGCGTGGTGATCGCCGCCGTCGGAGGCGATCGTCGCGTACTGGACGCCGGCTTCTCCGGCGGGACCCACACAGGCGACGGCGGCGTCGGGAAACTGCTCGCACGTTTCCCTGGCGTCGAGTCCCCAGAGATCAGGGGCGGGCTCGAGGGTCGCCTCGCCCCCGTCGATCGAGAGCACGACCGGCTGGTCGGCCTCGCCGGTCACCAGCACGCCCATCTGGTTATCCAGAGACCCGGCTAGCAGAGCGGGAAACGTACCGCCAGCGTAGGAGTCGAGAAACGTGCCCGTCAGCGGAGACTTCGTGATAGCTGCGTACCGCTGGTCACCGGGCGTGTACCCGGTGAGCGGACCCACCACGAACAGCAGGATGTTCGCCGGTGAGTGCGGATCCGTCCCCGACTCTAACTTCTCGTAGAGATAGCGAGCACCGATTCCCTTTCCCCCGACATATCGCTCGAGCCATTGTTCGGGTATCTCCTCGCTCGTCACGCGTTCTGCAGCGAGATCGACACGAAGTATTTCGTCCGCGATGGGCATCGTAGGAATATGGTTGTTATCTGGGTTAAAACTCCCGGTGGTAAAGCCGGCGGTGTTTCGTTGTGCGTGAAAGGAGAATCGATTGTTGTGGGGGCGAGAGCAGACACTACGCCAGCCGATGGAGTGTAATATTCGACCCCTCCTCTGCTGTATTGTCTCTTTCATATACTGTTTAAAAACTCGAGAAGTTCGGTACCAAACGCAGTCGAAAGGTCGCTCATAATTGGATCCACAAATTCGATCTCCAGCCGACAGTTGACGTAATTTCGGCTCCATTGCAGTCAGCAAAACCGTGATTCAACATGTTGATTACCGCTATTGGCTGTACGTCGCTGTTGGCTCACAAAGGAACAAAACTCCCCACATACGGCCGCATTCGACGACTACAACATTTTGGCAGAACGGATTCTCCAGACACTCACTGAGAAATAGGATCTCGATTCTGTGTGTTTCTCATTAATCGAATAACACAGTGTCAGACCGCACTCCGTCGGTACGGGCTCCGATCTCGAGGCGAGAACCACGGAAATTGGAATGCTGATGAACACATTTCTCGCGAACTCAGACAACGTATCCCTTCGTTCTCGAACTGTTGTCGCCATACAAAACCGTCGACAACTGAATCGTCACTTCACACCTCTATGATCTGTTACGATGTTAGAACTGAGTACAATCAGACATGATCACAGACAGTAGCCTGTCTCTCGAGCCGTGGCGTCTCACCAACGTAACTGAAATCGCATATTTCACTCTCGCTACTCGAGCCGGTCTCAGTTCCGTCCTCAAACTACGAACCGATCTTTCACTATCTGTGAGCAGCGAGCGAATCCGCCCACCGAAAGTCCGACGACTATGGTCAGCACAACGAATTTTTTATTGGAGGCTGTGATATTCCCCGAGCTATCAAATATACTAAAGTTGCCTGCCGGCGTAAGACGATATCGAGATATGTTCCGATTGACGTCACATCGATCACGGCAACTGATACAACTAGGGTTACTGGGTATCGCCGCTCTCCTCACAGGAATGCGCATCGTTGAATACGAGTCAAGTCCCTGGGGATTGGTTCTAGCATTCGCTGTCGTGACAGCTCTCATCTTCGGTCCAATCACGTGGAGTATCCGTGATCGAATTTCCAAAGAGCAGCGAAGACGCCTCAGTTACGTTGCAACCGGTGTCGTTCTGCTTTGTGTTCCTCTCGTCATCGGACTTGGGCTCATTATTGGAGGCCTTTTACTCTTCATTGACGCCGGTGTATTCGGCAGTATCATCGGCTTTGCAGTCACGTTGTTCGTCGAGCGGGCCGGTCTCCCTGAACGGTTTCGCGGTGCGACTCAATGAACACAAATGAGTTAGCCTTTCATCAACCGCGACGCGATCCGGTTGGTTCCCGCTGTCTGCTGTAGCTCGGCTTTTTGGATCCAATTCATGAGGCTCAGGAATACCGATCCAGTAACCGCCAAAGCATGGTTGCAGAGCTACGCATACTGCTGGAATTATCTGATGTGAAAATAGCTTATACTCCACGAGACGTTTTTGCGGCCTGCAAAGCGGTTCTTGGACGAGCGATCAGTACCGATTATCGACGATACTATCACCTGGCTTTAATTTCTCGACGAGTTCGACCGTATCAGGTGTGATTAGCAGTCGGTCGCCGAGTTCGCTTGTCAGGTCGTCCTCGTCAGCGGCACCTTCACAGACGATGGTCAGATGGTCGGTGGATCCATTCTGATCGACTTCGATGCGGTACTCGCCTGTCAGACCGTCGAACGCTGCGAGTACCGTCTCGATGCTCTCGGGGTAGACCTTCACCCCTTTGACCTTGAGTCGTTCGTCGGTGCGGCCGATGACGCCGTCGGGCATGACGACCGCATCACCGCGCTGTTCGAGTTCGGCGAGATCGCCCGTCCGATAGCGGATCAGTGGCAGTCCCTCTTTTTTGACATGGGTGACGACGACTTCACCGCGTTCTCCCTCGCCGAGAACCTCGCCCGTGTCTGGGTCGATTATCTCGACGATGGCATAGTCATCGACGACGTGGAGTCCGTCTTCGGCGTCCGTTTCGGCAGCGACAGGCATGATGTGACGGGTTCCGAAGTAATCGGTCGCCGTCGAGGCATCGAGTGCTTCTTTGACTGCTGCTCGCCGGCCGGGAACGGACGTGAAGGGTTCGCCAGCCCCCACAAACGTGTCGACCTGACCACCTGCGTCACCGATCTTCAGCGCGAAGCTCGGATTGCCGATGAGCGCGTCGACATCGTACTCCGTGATGACGTCTGCGGCCTGCTCGGAGTCGCCAGGACCGAGCGGGAATACCTCTGCGCCGAGGTCCTCTAACGCCCGGTGAATAACGTATCCGGTCCCGAACAACTGGTAGCCGAACGTATTGACCACGCGGTCGCCGGATTCGATCCCGACCCGTTCGAACACGTCGGCGTTGACAGACGCTTGATGTTCGAGGTCCTCACGGGTGTCGAACACGGGTGCCAGTCCCTCGCCCATCGGCGAAAACGTCACCATGGCCGACTCCTCGTACAGGGAGCCAGTCGGTGGTTCTTCCTCGAGGTCAGCTTCCAGCGCTGGTCCCGTCGTGAACGGGAGTTCCCTGAACGCCTCCCACGAGTCGATCGCTGTCGGATCGACATCGGCCTCCGCCAGCCGTGTCTCATAGAAATCGAAGCCTGTGGCGCGTGCTAACTGCTGTTGAACGGCGTGCAACGTGGCGGAATCATACATCACAAGAGATTACGGGAACTCGATATATAAATCCAATCGTTAGTTAAATATTGGTGACATAGTGTGGGAAGAACCATCACACTGACGCACTACTATCAGTCAGTTCCGGCGCACTCGCGACCCGTCCTGAGTGCGCCGGGAAATCGTTACAGCAGACCGTATCAGTAGGCGAAGGGCCAGTTCCGCAGGTAGTCTTTTATCTGGCCCAGTGCTGCGAGGATTCCTTTCGGCTCGACGGCCAGCACCACGATGATGATGACGCCGAAGAACACCGGCTCGAGCGACGTCGCGTTAGATGCGACCGACTGCAGGAACCCCTGGAGGAACTCCTGCAGTGTCGTCACGACACCAACGCCGAGCATCGCACCCCAGACGCGGCCGAGCCCGCCAAACAGTAACATCACGTAATGCTGAAGCGTCAGGTCCAGCGTGAAATAGCCTGGGCTAATGAAGCCGATGTAGTAGCCGAACAGTCCCCCGGCCACGCCGACCATGAAACCGCCGAGCGCGAACGCCAGTAGCTTGTTCCGAAAGACGTTGATTCCGAGGACACCGGCGGACAGGTCGTTGTCGTGGATTGCCCGGAATACCTTCCCAGTCCCACTCCGGCTGAGGTTGAGTGAAACCATCGCGAACAGTAACATGAGCACTAGCGACATGAAGTACAGTTCCATATCGGTACCCGTGATGGTGAGCCATTGCCCGACGAGTCCGACTTCGAACGGCATCGTCTGCTGGGTGCCACCGTGGAGCCACTCTAGTTGGCCGTTGTTGAAGAACCACTCGGAGATGAACTGCAGTGCGAGCGTGGAGATCGCGATGTAGAACCCCTTCACGCGGAACGACGGGATGCCAAACAGCACGGCTACAGAACCGGCGAGCAGACCACCGACGACCATCGCCGGCAGTAACCCGATCTGGATGCCGAACAGGCCATCGGCCAGAATCTGACTCGTCGTGTAGGCACCGATGGCCATGAACGCTCCTTGGGCGAGAACGATCTCACCTGCGTAACCCAGGATGACGTTCAGGCCGAGGACCGCGATAGTGAAGATGTATATCTGCGTGATCGTCGATATCAGCCCGCCGTGTAACGCGAACGGGAGGATAAACGGAATCGGGAGGCCGAGCACCAGGGCGATCCGCTGGGTCCGCCAGCGGAACAGTCCCATTCGGCTCTCGTAGCTAGTGAAGTACTCACCGCAGGGCATGGATGCCTCCCTTACCCCGTGATGTGTTGCAGTACTGTGCGTGTGTCGGGACGTAGTGTGTCGTTGTCATTGGTCTCGCCGTCATTGTTAGATCCGCTCGATACGTTCCGTTCCGAACAGTCCGTGTGGCTTGATCAGGATAACCACCAGCAGGAAGATCATCGGAAGGATCTCGCCAGCGCCGGGACCGATAATATCGGTCACGTAGAAGGCACCGTACTCCTGGAGGAGGCCAACAACGAGTGCACCCAGGAACGCACCAGGGATGCTGTCGAGTCCGCCGAAGACCACCGCAGCGAAGATGATGATGCCAACTGCCTCGATGGTAAAGCCTGCGCCACCGCTGGCCATCGCCAGCAGAATACCACCGATCGCAGTGATGACGATCGACAGCGCCCACGAGATGATGATGGTCCGCTCGATGGAGACGCCAAGCACCATCGCCGCTTGCTCGTCGGCTGCTGCGGCTCGCAGGATCGAACCGGTCACCGTGTACCGGAAGAACAGCATCAGCGAGATGACGACCGCCAGCGACAGGATGACGCCGAGCGTGAACGAAGCACCGATCGACGCTCCGAGCGGGAGCTGGACACTCCATCCCGGCTTGAGCGCGGCCGGGTACGACCGGAAGTTCGGGCCGACCAGGAACCGCAACAGGCCACTGAAGATCCCACCGAGCGCGAGCGTCACGATGATAACCGACAGCACGGGTTCGCCGATGAAGTGGCGGAAGATCACGCGTTCGAGCACGAGTCCGAGCACGAACCCGAGGATGATAGTAGCCAGTATCGCGACGGTGGCCGGTAAGTTCAGGCCCAGAATCGATGGTGTCGCGAAGATCACGACACCGTAGGCACCGATGAGTGCCAACTGCCCCTGTGCGAAGTTGAGCACGCCAGTGACCTTGTAGATGAGCGAAAAGCCCATCGCCACGAGCGAGTACAACGCGCCGAGGCCGATTCCAGCCACCGTGATGCTGAAGATGGTGCTGACGTCAACCATCGAGCTGCCCTCCGTCGACCGTGCCAGCAACCGGTTGGTCGACGTCGATGACACGCATCTCACCGTGCTCGCGCGATTCTTTCCCATTCTGGTAGGTGATTGTAAGGTCCATTTCAACGGTCTCTTGTTCCGCGAAGATTCCATCGAGGAGCTGATCGTAGCGTTCGGTGACCACTTCGCGACGGATCTTTCCAGTTCGAGTGAGTTCGCCGTCGTCGGCGTCGAACTCCTTGAAGAGGTTGACGAAACTCGTGATCTCGACGTCGTCGAGCCGTTCATTCGTCTCTTCGACGACGCCCCGAATGAGTTCCAGTACCTCAGGTTTTTGCGTCAGGTCGCGGTAACCAGTGTACTGAATATCACGCTGATCTGCCCACTCTGCGACGTTGTCGTAGCGGATGTTGATAATCGCCGACAGTGACTCTCGTCCGTCGCCGACGACCAGCACCTCCTTGATGTAAGGGTTGAACTTCAGCTTCGTCTCGACGCTGATAGGTGCGATTGGCGTGCCATCCGAGAGTTCCAGCACGTCGTCCATCCGATCGAACACCTTGACGTGACCGTCTTCGGTAAGCGCACCGAAGTCGTCGGTGTGGAGCCATCCGTCCTCAAGGGCGCTCTCGGTTTTTTCGGGCTGGTTGTAGTAGCCGCTCGTCGCGACAGGGCCGCGAACGACGAGTTCCCCGCTCGTCGTGATACCGACCTCGACGTTCGGGAACACTTCTCCCACCGTGTCGATGTCGATGTCGCCGTCACGGTGCATCGTCACGAACCCGCACACCTCGGACTGGCCCCAGATCTGTTTCAGCGGGACGCCCAGTGCATGGTAGTACTGGAAGTGGTCTTCGCCGAGTGGGCCACCACCGGTGTACACGTTCTTCGCACGCTTGAGACCGATCTTGTCGAGGATCGGTCTGTAGGCCGCCCAGTAGGACAGCCAGTGCAGCACCTTCAGCGACATCGGCGGTTCCTCGCCGCTTTTGTCACCGCTTATGTACTCGGCGTACCGGTCGCCAACACTCATCGCCTTGTCGTACACCCAGCGTTTCAGTCGGCTGGTGTTCTCGATTTTGGCCTTGATGTCGGCGACCCATCCTTCGTAGGAGTGCGGCGACGAGAAGATGATCTCGGGGCCGATCTCCCGGAGGTCCTCCGACTCTGTAGCCGGCTCTTCCGGGAAGTTAGCAGTCCAACCGCCGACGAACGCCGCGGCGATCAGGATCATCTGCTCACCGACCCACGCCATCGGGAGATACGAGAAGTAATCGCTTTCTTTCGGGAGCGGATCGATCTCGATAGCCGCCTTCGCGAGGTTGAGGAAGTTGAAGTGGCTGAGTTTGACGCGTTTCGGCATCCCGGTCGTCCCGCTGGTCGGCGACAGCATCGCCAGCAGCTGCGGGTCGATATTCGAGATCCGATCGGCCAGGTAGCTGTCGGTCACGTCTCCGGTGTCCAGCCGTTCTCGGCCGCGGGATTCGATCTCGTCATAAGAGACGATCTCGACGTCTTCCTCGTCACCGTAGCGGAACATCCCTCGCTCGTCGCGGTAGACGATCGTCTCGAGCGACTCGGCCATATCCGTCACCTTGAGCAGCTTGTCGACCATCTCCTGGTCTTCGGCGTAGGCGACCGTCGGCTCAATGAGGTCAAGCTGCTTGCCGATGTCCTCGGGAAGCATCTCCTCGTAGTTCGGCGCGGCAATGCCACCGAGCGACTGTGCAGCCATCCACGACCACAGCTGGTGTGGGCGGTTGTACCCGATGGTGAACAGGACGTCTTCCTCGCCAAACCCGATGTCATCCAGTCCGAGTGCAAACCACTTCACTCGGTCGTAGTACTCTTCCCAGGTGAACTCCTGCCAGACACCGTACTGTTTCCAGCGCAGGGCGATGTCGGTACCGTGTTTCTCGACGTGATCGAGCAGGATCTCCGGCAGTGCCTTGTCGTCGACGATCTCGACGTCGTCGCCGTTGGGTGCGGTGATGATCCGGTCGATCGAAAGTTCGCCTGCGTCCGAATCCACATCCGTGTCCGTGTCAAATTTCGTTTCCTTGGCCGTCATGATCAGTCAACCCCCGTGTAGACGCGACGGACCTCGGGATCTTCCACGACTGCAGCAGGCGGTCCACGCGCGAGGAGGCCGCCCTTCTGGAGAACAATCATCCGGTCGGAAACGTCCGTCACGACTTCCAGGTCGTGTTCGATCATCACAATGGTGAGTCCCTCCTCCTCATACAGGTCGGTGATGTAGCGGATCATGTCATACTTCTCGTCAAAAGTCAGTCCACTCATCGCTTCGTCGAGGAGGAGCACGTCCGGCTCGAGCGCGAGCGACCGTGCGAGATCGACGCGACGGCGGATCCCCAACGGGAGTCCGGAGATCTTGCTGTGACGGTGTTCCCAGAGTTCGAGGTAGTCGAGAATTTCCTCGACACGACGCATGTTCTGGGCTTCTATCTTTCGGCCGGAGCCGTAGAACGTGAGCGCCTGCAATATGTTCGGCTGTTGCTTGACGGCTCTGACCGTCATGACGTTCTCGAGGACGTCCTCGCTCTCGAACAGTTCTAGTCCCTGGAAGGTACGGCCCAGCCCACGGCGGGCACGCTTGTAGGATTTCAGTGCAGTGACGTCCTGCCCGTTGAGGTAGACCTTCCCACCTGGATCCGGGTCGTAGAACCCGTTGAGGATGTTCAGCAACGTCGTCTTCCCTGCACCGTTCGGGCCGACGATAGAGATCCACTCCCCTTCGTCGATCCCGATCGAAACGTCGTCGACGGCAGTCACGGCACCGAACGTTTTGGTCACGTCGTTGCAACCCAGGACAGCCTGTTCGGGTGGTACTTTCGGTCCACCTCGGAGGTCGAGGTTCGGTTCGGTTGTCGTTGTT
This sequence comes from Haloarchaeobius amylolyticus, assembly GCF_042678045.1. Classification (GTDB taxonomy): domain Archaea; phylum Halobacteriota; class Halobacteria; order Halobacteriales; family Natrialbaceae; genus Natrinema; species Natrinema amylolyticus_A. Next base: position 156,233 of record NZ_JBHUDI010000002.1, on the reverse strand, counting down.
GTTTCGCTACTCATAGTCTCGAATCAGGTCCACCGCTTGCGCATCTTGTAGTGTTTGATGTCCGTGTACCGGCCTTCGTCGCGGCTGGTTCCGAGGTAGAACTCCTTGATCTCCTCGCGGTTCATCAGTGTCTCGGCCGGATCCTGCAGTTCGACCTGTCCGTTTTCCAGAACATAGCCGTAATCTGCGATCTCGAGCGTGCGTTTGGCGTTCTGGTCGGCTACGATCATGGTGATATCCTCCTTTCTATTGATCTCGACCAGCGTCTCGAAGATGTCCTGGACCAGCTTCGGTGCCAGCCCGAGCGACGGCTCGTCAAGCAACAACAGCTTCGGACGGTGGATCAGCGCACGGGCGATAACGAGCATCTGCTGTTCGCCGCCACTGGTGTATCCCGCCTTGAGATCGAGGATGTCCTCCAGCTGGGGGAAGTACTCGAAGGCGAGTTCGTAGTCCTCCTCGCTGTAAGACAGGCGTCGCCCGCCCCGATACAGCCCACACCGGAGATTCTCCTCTACCGTGAGGTCCTCGAACGATCGCCGCCCCTCGAGGATGTGGGTCACCCCTTCGCTCACCATTCGGTTGGTGTCGGCGTTGGTCACGTCGTTGCCCTCGTAGCGGACGGTGCCGCGTGTAACCTCCCCGCGTTCGGTCAGCCCGATACCCGAAATCATCTTCAGGATGGTGCTCTTGCCTGCACCGTTGGGGCCGAGCAGTGCCACGATGTCGCCTTCGTTGGCCTCCATCGAAACGCCCTGGACAGCCAGGAAGTGACGGTCGTACACGATTTCGACGTTATCGAGTTCGACGACGGGAGGCGATGAGGTAGTATCGCCGGCAGTCATGTTAGAGTCCGACCCATTCGTCTTTGCGCGGGAGTTCGATCGTCGAATCGTACTCGAAGGACCCGTCGCTCACCTCGTAAATACGACCATTCATCGTCGGACGGCGGTCATCTTCGGCGTAGGTGAACGGTTCCGCCAGTCCGCGAGCGTTCCAGTCGCTCACCTGGAACAGTCCCTCCCGGACGTCTGCTCCGCTGCTCATGTCACCGATTTCTTGGGCGTTCTTGAGCCCCTTCAAGGCGAGGAGCGCGTGGATAACGCCACGGACGTAGTTGAGGTTCGCCACGGACGGATCGTCCATCGACCGCCCCTCGCGCTCGAATGACTCTTCGATGATCGTCTTCCCTGGCACGTCGCTGTCCATGATCTCGTTGAACACCTTGAATCCGGACGCGTAGCGGACACCCTCGAACAGTTCAGGCGACTCCTGTGCACGCAATTCGTCGACCGTGTAGGTGAGACCCATCACGTTGACTTCGGGATACACTTCCTGTCGGTCAGCCAGCAGCACCTGCATCGGTGCCGCCGTGTTCTGGTGGATGAGGTAGTCGACGTTGCGGTTTCTTGCCTTCCGCAGCTGGGTCTTCGCAGAGTTGGCCGTCAGCGAGAGGTTGATGTTTTCGCCGAGATCCAGATCCAGTGATTCCGCGTACTGGCGGCCGCCTTCGACGGGAGATTTTCCAAACGCCGTGTTCGAGAAGATGAACGCCACCTTCGCACCGGGGTCGTTCTGCTCGATCCACTTGAGATGGGCACGGGCCTGGCTGGTGTAGTCGAGGTTGCCGAAGAAGTTGAACGGCGTCTCCTCTTTGACCAGCTTTGCCGAGTAGGAGGCCGAAATGTACACGATCCGGTCACGAGCAACCGAAGGTGACAGCGCTTCCGTGTCAGCCGTTCCCCAGCCGATGATGATCGGTGGTTTCGTTCCGCTCGTGTACTCGTCGTACGCACTCTTTGCCGTGGGCACGTCGTACGCGTAGTCCTGCCACGGGTGATCGATCTCCGTGTCTAGCTCGTCGTTCTCGTTGATCCACTTGATCGCGTCACGGGATCCGATTCCGGACGGCTTCCCGACGTCAGACGTCGCCCCACTCATGTCGTAAATGCCGGGAACCGACACGTCACCGCTGCCGTCACCGCTACCGAGACAACCAGCGAGCGACATCGTCGCTACGCCTGCTGCAGCACCACCGACTCCTTTGAGCACTGTTCGCCGTTGACACGCATCCGTCTCAAATGATGGGTTCTGGCTTGTCATGACTTAACACAACAAAGCGAGATGTACACTAGTACTATATATGTTTCGGACATTCATATTGTTCTCATACCCCATATACGGAATAATACCACAGACGGGATGCGCAAAATTGATTTCTCCGGAAGTTATATAAAACCAAAATGTTAGTATAGGGCATAGATGGGGCACGCACTCCCAACTCTGTAGTTCTAGGCCAGGCATTCGTTCAGACGGCCATCGTCAGAGTCGCATAATCATCAACGTATTAACCAGTATCCGATACAATAATATAGCATAGCTATAATCTTTGCTGCATGTTCACGGTTGTAGTCGGGATTGACACAGATACTGATCGTGCAGTTTCACAGGCGAAGACAGTCGCGCAAATTCCCTGCGCAACGTCAGAGGTCACAGCGATACTTCTTCACGACTTCGGCGAGAACCCCCAAGGTGGGACAGTCGAGCAGGTCGGGGCAATCAGGCGGGCTCGAGAGGTCCTCGAGGACGCCGCCGTCGACGTCGAACTCGAGGGGACCAGCGGCGATCCAGCCACTGCGATCGTTCGCGCGGCCGACAGACACGATGCAGACCGTATCGTACTCGCGGGTCGAAAACGGACACCGACAGGAAAGGTCCTATTCGGGAGCGTCACGCAGGCGGTGATTCTGAACGCGACCCGTCCCGTTCTCGTTTGTAGCACCGACGACGCAGACTAACTTTCTTTTTCGGCACGACGATCCCGTCCAGGAAAGCTGTGCATCCAGCTGACGTGCTATCGACTGAGCTCGTATCCGCTCTTGCGGTCCCACGCGTCCACTGTTCCCTCGGCTTTCAGATCTTGCTTTCTGATCTTCCCCGATGGGCTCCGTGGGAACTCGTCGCGAATCTCGATGTATCGTGGGACTTTGAGATAGGGAAGCTGTCGTTCACATCGTCTACAGATATCTATCGGTGTGATGTCGGCATCCTCCTCGGGGACCACGAATGCCTTGATCTCTTCACTACCGCCCTCGTTGGTTACACCGACGACACTCGACTGTCGAACTCCGGGTTGTGCATCGATCACGCTCTCGATCTCGAGCGACGAGATACGGCCGTCGATCCGGCCACGGTAGATCGAGTTGTCTCTGTTCGCGACGAAGTGAAGGTACCCGTCCTCGTCTTTGTAGCCGATTCCACCGGTGTGGAGCCACTGATTCCGAAAGGCCTCCGTGGTGGCCTCAGGTTGCCCGTAGTAGCCTTGCATCATCGTGTGCGGTTCCGTCGGACGAACGACGATTTCCCCCGTCTCGCCCGGTGGAACGGGCCAGTCGTCCCCGTCGACGATCTCGAGTTCGACGTATGAGGCTTCTTTGCCGACGCTTCCGAGCCGTCGGTCGTCCGGACGGTTGTACGTGGCAATGGTCGCGGGTGTGACGCCATACCCCTCGAGGATAGTGATGTCGAACCGCTCCTCGAGTGTTCGAAACATCGCTTCGTCCGTCGTGAATCCAAAGCTGTGACCGATGGCCATCTCTGCTGGCGTCTCACTGTTGGTCGGTCGCTCATCCTGATTGTGAAGCACCGATAACATCCTGCTGAGATACAAAAATACGGTAGCGTCGTACGACTCGATCTGATCCCAGAACTGCGATGGATCGAACTGCCCGGCGAGGATGAACACTGCATCGGCCAGTAACGTCCCGATGATGCCGATCTGAAACGTGAAGATACTGTACAGCGGGAGGGTTGTGAATATACGGTCGTCCTCGGTGAAATCGAACAGGTTCTCGCACGCCTCCCACCCGGTGTTGATATACGAGTAGTGGGGAAGCACGACCCCCTTCGGCCGTTCGGTCGCGTTCCGCTGGACGTAGATCACCGCAACTGGATCCGACGGTTCGACGGTCGTCGATGGTGTGGACGTCGAGTCACCCTCGAGAAGCGTGCTGAACGCCCGATACGGGTGGTCGGTAGCAGTCTCGTCGACGAGATACTCCCTCGTGATGTTCGGAACCGAAGCAGTGACCGATTCGTACTCTGGGCGCGTTTTCGCGTCGATGAAAATCGTGGTTGCATCGGACTGGCTGAGAGCGTACGCCAGTGTTTCGTCCCTGAAACGCGTATCGATCGGGGCCGCGACGGCTCCGATCTTCGCGAGTGCAAAGAAGAGAGAGATGTATTCGGGGCAGTTGTACATGAATAGACAGACGACATCTCCCTTTTCGATCCCCTGTGCGCGGAGGTTGTTGGCGATCGCATTGGCGTTGCGATCGAGTTCTGCGTACGAAACGGCTCGGTTTTGACAGTGAAGGAGGATCTCGTCTTCGTTCCTGGCTGCCTTCATCTCGACTGCGCTCTTGACTGTCCGGAGCGTCTCCGGTGGTGCGGTCGCATCCATCGTTACTTGACCCCCCGCTCGAGCGACTTCGTGATATCGCTCACGGCGTGTTTCAACAGCGATGGAATGTCTTTCTCGAGGTTTTCGCCGCCGAAATCGTGTGTATATCCGAATACACCGATCGCGTTTGTTCCACCGTACGGATCCTCGAACGCCACGCCCGCTGATTGCACTCCCAGTGCTGTTTCTCCGTCACTCACTGCATATCCCTGATCGCGAATCGTGTCTAGCTCCTGCATGAGTGTTGCAGCGTCCGTGGTCGTCTTCGTTGTGTAAATCGGCAAGCCGTGATAGTCGATGACCGTCCGGACGTAGTCCCTAGGAAGTTTGGCGAGTATCGCTTTTCCTGGCGCGTGCGTGTGAAGGTACGATCGCTTTCCGATGCTCCCATAGGTATTAGAGTCCTCGTTGGGAATCGCTTTATCGACGAAAAATCCACGACCGAACTCCTCTACAATCCACCACGTCGACTGTCCAGTCTCCTTGGCAACCGTTGAAAGAGACTGTTGGACGATATCAGCGACGAATAGACTATTCCTGGCTGCCATTCCATGCGTGAGAAACCGGAGACCCAGTCGGTAGGTTCTGTCCCGTTTCACTACGTATCCCAGTGACTCGAGCGTTCCCAGGTAGTTGTGGACTGTACTCTTGGCGATATCGAGGTGGTCGGCCACTTCGTTCAACGTAATACCTCCGAACTCCTGGATCAGGTGAATGATCTCGAAGGCGGTCTGAACAGATTGAACCTGTCTCGGTGACGAGTTTGATATCATGCCTCATGCAACAAACGGGATCAAGTTATAGTTATCGACAATCGTGAACGCCGCTCCACTCTGTACACCGGCGACCAGAGACGTAGTTCACGTAACGTGGGCTCAGAAGGGGTCGGATCTCCGATCGATATTACGTTTCCACAACTACTGGACGACCAGAGACGGAAGACAAGAGCAGACCGTGATAATTCCTCCTTTCGTGAATAACAATCTGTGCTATTTCAGTGTGGAGAGCAACTATTGTATACATCACCGGCAACAGTCTACATAGTCAGGAGGATAATCAAGAACGTATTGTTCACGATACGTGGGCCACCACTATCACCGAACTGATTTTAACTTCAGTCTTCGCTAGAATTGCTGAATTCCGGAGGCGAACACGGGCCCCGTCAGAAGTTAATACAGGTAGTGATGACGATTTCGTTTGCATGAGTGCGATTCTCGAACATCGTTGTGTTCAGCTCGGATCTGCTCCCGGTCCGGTAACGCTTCGATTTCCTCAACTGTGGTTTTTCACTCCTGCTGAAGTTGTCCACGCTCGTACTGGGTTCACGGATTCGTTCGTACGCTTCCAGCAGATTATCCTGTAAACCTTCGGTTTGTGTGACTGCGAGTTCTTTGATTCTGTCTCGATAATCCTCTATAAGGTACCCGGGCTATATCGACCTCCGGCCAAATTTCTTTTCGATAGTTTCGGTCTGGTCGGCAAATCCCCCTACACCAACATTACAAATATAGGTATGTAATGGGAATGGGTTATGCGACGAATTTGTCGTGAGGAAGAGTTCCACGTGCGCCATGGTGAACACGTCATTCGAGAGTACGCGACCGGATCGCGTGCAAAACAAGAGCGGTTACAGGAAGGGATCAATCGCTGGTGGCCTCGTGGCATGATGTTCTTCGGGCTCTCGGATCAACAAAGCGAGAAAACCCGTCGAATGGTCGAGTTGGGGATTAAACCCAAAACGAACGACGAACTTCGACAGGAGTACCTTGCTGACTACGTTGCGAAGATTCGGGAACTCGGCTTGGAAATACCCGATGAGAAGATCGAATACGACGACGAAGCCGACCAGTAGCAGTACACGGAACCCGACTGGGAAGAGTTCAAGATGATTACCACAGAAGGAGGACCAGCAATTCCCGAGCGACTCGATCGTAGACAGGAAGCGTTCGACGACACCGCCTGGGTTCGCGATGCCTTAGCTGCACACCATGGGCAGGCGTCCTCGAGTAGGCTCACGAACGATCCTGGTCTGACAGCCGGTGACTGATAGGAGGGCAAGAAGATATGGATAAACACAACGATACGACCAAAACGGAAAACCGACTCGAGCCGTACGAAGTATTCGTTCAGTGGGAGCGAGGTAAGGCCCACGAACATGCAGAAGTGGTGTCTGCATCAGATCATGATATGGCATTGACTCTCGCAAAACGGAATATCGACATCCGGAGTGAACCGGTCAGTGTCTGGGTCGTTCCGCGTCGGGAGATCACTACCACTCAGGACGATACCGAATTGACGCCCAGTACTGATCGGGCGTATCGCAATGTGGGTTGGTATGCACAAAACACTGCTGGAGGGTCACACTAACAATGTCACTCGACGAACTCACCACTGCAAATCGCACAGCCGTACTCGAGTTCCTGCTTGCACTCGCCGACGATGACTTCGTTGCGGGACACCGCTACACGGACTGGACTGCAGTTGGACCGACGCTGGAGGAGGACAACGCTATCTCTAGTATGGCTCAAGACGAGCTCGGTCACGCCAGAATCTGGTACGACCTGATTTCACAGCACCATGAGGGCAACATAGACGACCTCGCTTTCAACAGACCTGCGGAGGAACGTCGAAATTCGGTGTTGCTCGAGGTAGAACACGAAGACTTCGCGTACGCGATCGCCCACAACTATCTGTACGGTACTGCCGAGAAACGCTTGCTTGAGACTCTGTTGGACGGCAAGGTCGATGCAGTAGCCGATCGCGCCGAGCAGATCCTCGACGAAGAGCCCTATCACCGGGAGCACGCCGAGTCGTGGCTCGATCGACTCGTCGCAACCGAAGAGGGTCGCGACCGGCTCGAATCCGCCTTTCGAGATGCGCTCCCGCGGGCAGCAGACTTGTTCACGTTCGATGATGAACGAGTCACACAGCTGATGAAAGCTGGAGTGTTCACCAAGGATCCGGTCATCCTGGATCAGGAGTGGAACGCGGAAGTTTGCGAGCGAATAGCGGACCTCCCACTTGGAATTACCGTCGACGAGGCCGATGAGTTGTTGTCTCAACCCCCTGAGCGAAATGGTCGTGCTGGTGAACATACGGATCACTTGACGTCGATGATCGACGAAATGCACGCCGACAACCTCGCAGGCGAACATCCCATCTCCCAAACTCTCCGAACATGATCTCAATGTCAGCACCAAAAGATCCTGCAACACAAATTGCGGCTGCTGATCCGGTCGAACAAGCAGTCTGGAAAGCATTGCGCACGGTCGAAGATCCCGAACTCCCAGTCAGTATTGTTGACCTGGGGCTGGTCTATGCTGTCTCCGTCGAAGACGGGGAAGCGGTGATCGACATTATATTGACGTACTCCGGTTGCCCAGCATGCGATCTCATCGTAATGGACGCTGAGAAAGCGGTTCAGGCGGTGTCAGAGGTCGAAACAGTGACCGTCGATATAGTCCATTCGCCACCGTGGTCGTTCGAACGCGTTACAGACCGTGGCCGCCATCGTCTCAACCAACATGGTCTGACAGTGCCTGATGGCGAGGCCCTGCGTGACCCAGAGTGCCACTGATTATCATGACAGACGTTTCGACATCACTGAACGAGAACAGGCTCTCCGACGGAGGCGCCAGCACATCACAGGAAGACATCGCCTGTCCGTTCTGTGGATCGACTAATACCCACGTTGAGCAAAAGAGAGGACCTGCACTGTGTCGGACTATTCATTACTGTGACGCTTGCCAACAACCCTTCGAGGAATTTAGCTAACTCTCTCAGCCGACGGAAAAGTCGATCTCATCGCCCAACTCGGCTCGCAAGTCTTGTTGTACGTGATATTGTTGCCCCCGGTGTAGGTCACCGCCGTCGTATGGTAGTCTCGGAGTTAGTCGACAGCCCGCTTCTTATACTTGATCCAGGGTTTGGCCGGCGGTGTTCAGATAAGGATTGAAAGGTGAGGCGGAGCGTTTTCCGAGTGCTCTATGCCCGAAAACGCCCGCCTCAACGGTTGTTTAGACGAGATCAACTTAGACTTTGTCGAACGAGAAGCGACACCGCGATTGCTGATGAAGCTGAGTATTCAGCTCCATCTTGCTGGGCTCTCACTTTCGAATACTGTCTCTATTCTTGAGATATTCGGTGTCGAACGTGCTCGATCAACTGTTCAGAACTGGATTCACAAGGCCAATCTACAGCCCGAGGAGGGCCAAAGTCCGGATCACGTCGCGGTTGACGAGACAGTGATCCGACTTAATGACGAGCAGTATTGGCTGTACGCTGCGGTCGACCCTGAGACGAACGAATTACTCCATACAAAGCTGGAACCAACGACAACGAAGGTTCTCGCCCATTCGTTTCTGACTGAAATATCCGAGAAACACGACGTCAATGACGTCCCGAGAACTGCTGGCAGTTCTCGTGGGCACGCAAGACGCAGAGGCGTCTTGCGAACGCCGTGTTTCTCGTCGATGGATCGTACTCATTGCAAGATGCGTGTCAGAGCCACGGCTTCGATTTCAGATACGAGAAACATGGAAATCGGAATACTGTCGAACGTGTCTTTCGAGAGATAAAGCGTAGAACTATCTGTTTCTCAAACTGTTTTAGCAACGCCGAAGCAGAAACCGCCGACGACTGGCTTAGATCGTTCAGCTTCGCATGGAATCAGCTTATCTGAACACTACCGCGCATCCTAACAACTGAAATGATTCACACTAATTACACAGTCCATGGTTCTCGCTCACGGTGCTCGCTCTGAACCTGACCGGAGACTACAAGAGAGCGCGGATGGTGATAGAAGAGAATTACCGTTGGAGAGGCAGATAGAAATGGTCTATGATACGTTGTAATTCCCATGTGAATGCTTCCGTCGCGAACCGTTCTATTCTACTTCAGGAGCGTGTCATACAATCAAGTCTTCCCGAGCGTCGCTTTGTGAACTGTGCTGAGTCACGGCGGTTGGAATGAATGCTATAGTAACCGTTAGAACTTTTTGCTCACCGATTGTAGTCGCTTCCAGTAGATCATCTCGACAAGACCTCTGTCGAGGAGTTGCAAGATACCCTTGACAATGTGGAGGGAAAGAAGCCGACACGACGACTCTTAGCGACAATAGCGTAAAAAACGGCGTTAGGCAGACGGGACTAGCTGAGTGGTACGACGTTCAGCGACGAAAGATCTATATCTGGCTCACGCGACTCGACACTGACGAGTCGCTTGAGCAGGCTGTTACTGATACTCACCAATCTGAGAGAAGACGAAAGACCTCAGAAATAGAGAAAAATTCAAAGAAACAGTCCTCAAATCTCCCAAAGAAGTTGGCTTTGATACGCCGGCGTGGACGCCGGCGCTTGTCCAGCAGTATCTTGACGAGACGTACGATGCCGAATACTCAATCCCGAGCTGTCGGCAGTTGCTCAAAGAAGCGGGATTGAGCTATCAAAAACCTCGCCGGACAGCCGCTGAATCTGATGCTAACAGGCAAGAAACGTTCTGTAAAAAGTTCAAAAAAGCGGCGGGGAATAGACATCACAGTAGTCTGTATTGATCAAATCAAGAAATCCATACAATTCGAGCTGCGTGCCGCGTGGTTTCCCCGCGGCACGCGGCCATCCATCGAGTTATCCGGACAACGTGACTGGACATCTCTACTAGGCGCGATCACCGTCCTCGGTGATCGCTTTTTTTCTCGATTTGAAGAGTATGTTACTGCCGATCACGCAAAACATTTCATTCTCGCATTATGTGAAGAGTTCGAAGGTGATCTAATTATTGCCCTCGATGAAGCACCGTATTTTCGGGCGTCGACCGTCACGGACCTATAGTAGCACTGAAAGTCAATATACACTTGATCGCACGAGGGCAGTGCGATCAGTATATAAATAGTTTCAGTTGTTACTATAGCAGCTCGTGACGACCTCGCCTTCGTGAGATTGCTAGCGTATTTACCTGAACTAAATCCGATCAAAAAGTGCTGGAGACAACTCCAATCAGCGCTTAGCAACCGGTTCTTTGACTCACTTTCTGAACTCACGACTGCAATCGATACCGATCTTGATCAACACACTATACCAAAAGTGAGTGATTACTTTTAATCTTCACTATAGCGAACGATTATCCATTCGTCACAATCCGCCTACTGCCTACCTCATCCGGTATTTTTCATTCCAGCTGCGATCCCTTTGACCGTCAATCGGAGCGTCCGTTCTTCGATATCCGTTCGGTGATTCTGATCGAGCAGGTGTACCTGCAGCATGTTCAGGGGATCGACGTACGGGTTCCGCCGCTCTAAGTTCTCGCCGAGCCAGTCACGGGTATGCAGGCGCTCGCGCTGGCCGATCTCGGTGATCAGGTCCGTCGCTCGCTCGTACTCGTCGGTCACGCGCGGGAAGAACCGTTCGCGCAGATCCGGCTCCGCGAGGTCGGCGTAGCGCTCGGCGATCTCGAGTTCGGTCCGCGACAGCGAGAGCGCGGCGTTGTCGAGCGTCGTCCGGAAGAACGGCCACTCCTCGTACATCGTCTGGAGGGTCTCTATCGACCCGCCGTCCTCGAGGTAGGCTTCGATGCCGGTAGCGATCGCGTACCAGCCCGGGAGGATACACCGTGATTGAGTCCACGAGAACACCCACGGGATCGCCCGCAGATCCTCAACAGTGCGCTCGCCCGACCGGGAGGCCGGCCGCGATCCCAGATCGAGGTTCTCGATGACGGGGATCGGCGTCGCCTGCTCGAAGTACTGGACGAACCCGTCGCTCTCGAGGAGGTCGCGGTACTCCTTGCGGGCGGCGTCGGCCATCGTCTCCATGGCCGCGAGCCACTCCTCGCGGACCTCCTCTTCGGGCTGGTCGAGTGCTTGCTTGCGCGCCCGGAGCTGGGCGTTGAGCATCTGTTCGATGTTGCGCTCGGCGATGCGCGGGTTAGCGTACTTCTCGGCGATGGCTTCACCCTGTTCGGTGAACTTGACCTGGCCCGTGACCGTCGAGTTCGGCAGCGCGAGCAGCGCCTCGTTCATCGGTCCGCCGCCCCGCGAGATCGAGCCGCCGCGGCCGTGGAACAGCCGCATCGTCACGTCGTGGTCGTCACAGATCTCCCCCAGCCGGCGCTGGTTTTTATACAGCGACCAGTTCGCCGCCAGAAACCCGTTCTCCTTGTTCGAGTCCGAGTACCCCAGCATGATCTCCTGGGTCCGCCCACGAGCCTCGAGCGCCTGGGCGTAGGCCTCGTTTTCGAACAGCGTGCCCATGATCCGCCGGGCTCCCGAGAGGGCGTACTCGGTCTCGAGTAGCGGAACGATGTCGATTCCCGAATGTTCGGGCAGGGAAATAACGCCGGCCTGGTCGGCCAAAAAGAGTACTTCGAGGACGTGGCTGGGTTCCTCGGTCATCGAGATGCAGTAGGTGTCGATGGCGTTGACCCCGTACTCGGTCTGCCAGTCGGCGAGACTGTCGAACAGCTCGAGGACGCGCGCCGAGTCGTCCGAGAGGTCGGCGGTCTCGCTCAGATCGATCACCGGTTCGTCTTGTAAGACGGCGTCGGTCAGGAACTCGACGCGCTCGTCCTCCGAGAGGGCGCGGTAGTCGATCCCCTCGTGCTCGAGAGTCTCGGCGATGGCGTCGGTGTGTTTCTGCTGGTGGTCGCGCAGGTCGAGACTCGCCAGTGAGAAGCCGAACGTGGCGACCTGCCGGCGGATCGGATCGACGTGAGCGTCGGCGACGCTGTCGGCGTCGTTGGTCCGCAGGCTTTCGGCGATGACTCTGAGATCGTCGCGGAGGTCGGCGGCGTTCTCGTAGCCGCCCGGCCGAACGTCGCCGACGCGGCGGAGCCGCTCGCGCATGAGTTTGAGTTTCTGCCGGTAGGGTTCGTCGGGGTAGCGTTCCTCGGCCGTGCGAGCGCTGCCGGGCAGGCGCTCACGGTCACGCTCGAGGGAGGCCTGAAATTCGGAGCCGGCGTCGATCCGGCTCCCGTCCTGACTCAACACGCCCGACAGGCGTTTGAGCTGGTCCTGGTAGCGATCGAGGATCACCGAGCGCTGGCGCTCGAGGGTGTTCGCGGTGACCTCGGGGGTGACGTAGGGGTTGCCGTCGCGGTCGCTCCCTGCCCACGAGCGGAACTCGAAGAGTTTCGGAATCTCGAGGTCGTTGGGAACTTCCGCGTCGATCGCCTCGTCGAGTTCGTCGTAAATCTCACCGACGACGTCGAACAGCGTGTTCTCGAGGTACCACTGGACGTTGCGGGCCTCGTCTTCGGGCTCGGGCTGGCGGTTGCGCACCTGGGGCGTCTGCCAGAGGCTCGTCACCTCGGCATCGATGTCCTGCCAGACCTGGCGCTTCTCTTTGTCCGTCAACAGTCGTTCATCTAAGGTTTCGAGCGACGTCGAGATCTCGCGGAGTTTGGACTTGACGGTCTTGCGCCGAGCCTCGGTCGGATGGGCAGTGAAAGTCGGCTCGATCAAGACGTCGTCGAGGATCTGTCGGACGGTCTCGACGTCGGCCTCGCCGAGTTCTTCGGCCGCGGTCTCGAGACTGTCTTCGAGCGTGCCCTCCTGGGATTCCGTTCGGATGGTCCGGATCCGCTCTTGTTCTTCTGCCAGATTGATCAGCTCGAAATACGTCGCAAACGCCCGAGCAACGATCTGCTGATTATGTGGCGATAGCCCTTCGAGTTCCGCCACGAGCGGCTCGCGGGAGTCGAGTTCGCCGGAGCGATACTCGATTGCAGCCCGTCGGCCCGACTCGACCGTCTCGAACGCACTGCTTGAGGTCTGCTCCTGGAGGATGTCCCCCAGTAGCGTCCCGAGTTCGCGGACGTCTTGACTGATGCCTCTATTATGAAGTCCCATATTCTCAGAATGTGAGTTTGACGTTAAAGGTCTTCTGCAGACGTATTGCGCTTCATCGGGAACCTCATTGTAAACGGGGGTGCTCTTTTATTCCCAAGTCAGTGACCGCGATCGGACACCTCTCGGCCAGACACATCGTAACAGTTTTGTTACTATTCAAAATCAGAACGTCGTCGAATTTGTCTTTCGAGAAATAACGCACCAAACTATTGATTTTCAAACTGTTTCAGTAACACCAAAGAAGCAACAGCCCGCGAGTGGCTCATATTGTTTAATTCCGTACGGAAATAGCTTCTCTGAACAGATGGTAGTTAGCAGGTCAATTTTTATGTCCAACATTGGACATGGTTTTAAATACCCGTAATATTACGGGTTAATAGCCATTATTGCTGAATGAGGACAGTGCTCGTATGAGTAGCAGCCTCAAGGAGCCAGCGTCCGACCAAACGACTCACCACCTCCATCATGAGTGGGACGGAGAAGTGTTGATAAGCGATCAGATCGTGGAAGAGATCGCCGAGTGCGAAAACGAAGATCCGGGAGCACTGCCGCCCCTGAGCAAAAGCATCAACCCTGCGGCACTCGATACGGCGTTTGAATCGCACGACGACGATGCAACTATGGCGGGATGCATAACGTTTTCTTACTATGGCTACACTGTGCTCGTTCAGAGTACCGGACAGGTACTGATCAAAAAGAGCTAATCAGTATACTGTGGCATAAATTGTGCCCAAATCGACAGGAAATGGACTCTGGAAGATTGGGTACTACGTGGGAACAACGAGAGTGGTGTCGGAGGAGGTGATTGAACGGTATATGGAGGAGACGGAACATTAGATCGAATGTCGGGCTTCACCCCCCCAGCCCCGGTGGGTCGAGAAACTCGTCCTCGCAGATTGTTTGGACCAGCAGAGTGTCAGTCTTTGCGCTGTGACTCCTCGTGGGAACCTGGCCTGGGCGATCTTTTCTCCTTCGCAGATCTTTCGAATATCGGCGCGAGTTTCCGAAATTCGACGCTTATGGCGACGATAGCGAGCATCGCGATCACGACGAACGGAAGTCCCGAAAGAATCGCTAACGATCGCAGTGCCGGGACCCCTCCTCCAACGATGAGTAGCGACGCAAGAATGCCCATCAGTGTTCCCCAGATGATGCGGTTAAGGCTAGACGGAGATTCTTTCCCACCGGTGGTTAACATCCCAAGTGCAAGTGTCGAGGAATCTGCAGACGTGAGAAAGAACGTGATGATAAGAATCGGGAACAGACCCACCAGTAGCGGTCCCAGGGGCAGTGCATTAAATAACGGAAACCCGGAGATGGCGACGCCGTGTGTTGAAATCTCTTCAAGCAGGTTGACGCGGCCAGAGCTTTGGAGCCAGATAGCTGTACCACCCATCGTGTAGAACCAGGGAAGCGTCCCCGCTGTTGCCCCGAAGATGGTTGCGGCAGCCACTTCGCGTACGGTTCGCCCGCGAGAGATACGCGCAACGAACAGGCCGCCGAACGGTGCCCACGAGAACACCCACGCCCAGTAGAACACAGTCCAGGAGCCGATCCATCCGTCGTTCTCTCCCATTCCGGTGTACAGACTCATCTGGAAGAAGTCATCAATATACCCTCCTGTCGCTTGTACTCCCAAATTTATTATAAAGTTGGTCGGGCCTACAAGAAACGTGAGCACCCCCAGAATTAAAAATAAGATGACATTAAACAGCGATAATCGTCGGATCCCCCGTTCGACGCCCAAGACTGCCGAGAGCGTAAAAACGATTGTTAACCCGGAGATGAGTAGGATCGTTTCTGTATTTCCAAATGTTATTCCGGTGGTGTATTGAACGCCGGTTAGGAGTTGGCTCCCGACGAATCCCAGTGTCGTCGTTATACCACCGATAGTGACGAGCACCGCGAGGATAGCAAGTAGTTTTCCCCAGACGTTGTCGAGTCCGTCAGTGCCGACGAACGGCACGAGAAGCGTCGAGATCCGCAACGGCGCCTCGTGCCTGTACGAGAAGAACGCGATCGGGATCCCAATTATAGTATAGGGTATTAAATAGTAAATTCCCCAATGAAAGAGCGTGTATTGGACCGCTCCTGTCGCCGCTGCAGACATCTGCGACTCCGCATCGATCATTGGCGGGACGGCGTCGTAGTGGAACAGTGCCTCCGCCGGCCCCCAGAACACGATGCCCGCCGCGATGCCCGCCGAGAACATCATCGCGAAGAACTCAAAGAGTGTGAACTCCGGGTCCTCTGCCGGCTTTCCCAGCGTAATGTCTCCCCATTTCCCGAACAGCAGGAAGAGGGCAAACAGTAGCATGAGAAACATGGTGACGACGTAGATCCACGTGTAGTTAGATCTAATATGATCTGTAATAGCAAGAACCGCTCCTACCGACGATTGAGGATACGTGAGAAAAATCACTATAGCTGTGAGTGATAGGACAAACCCCGAGACAAAAACTGTCGTGTCGACCTCATCAACGAATCTCGATACGCTCGATTTCCCGTGTCTGCTGCTATCTTCCGATCTCATATTCAACTCATTTATGAAAATTATCGTGTGTCTCGAGCTAGATGGTCCGAGTAGAGGGCTCTAGCGAGGTGCGGTTAGAGGCGGGTCTGCATTCCAGGCGTCGCGAACAACGTCAGTGATCTTTGAATTCGGGGTGTTCTCACGGATAGAGATCGTGGAACTCGTGTTGCTTTCACGAATAGAGATTTTTCCACGCTCGTCGACAGTTATTCGATGATCCGAGTGGACGAACTCCAGGGAAACAGGGGAGGGATCGTCTCGCTCGCTAGCATAGTCTCCAAGTATACTGAGGACTTTTGGATCAATACTCTCGTAGAGCGGAGCGATCTCTGTGGGTCGAGTGTTTTTGATTGCGGCGAGAGCCTTGGCGAGCATGACTGTGAGAGAGTGATCGGCCTCGAAGTCGTGATGACAGGTGAATTCTCCCGACGATTCTTCGAGTGCGCTACTCTCGCTGGACGGACGGATAAAAGAGGGGGTCGAGGAACTGGTCTCGTCTCGGCTCAGAACTATTTTTCCCGTACTGTCGACGTTTATCCGGTACCCCTCGTGGGAGAACGCGAGGGTCACCGGCGGTGATCCGTTGCTCACGTCTGCACACGTTGAGAACGAATTGAGCAGTTTCGGTTCGATACTATCGTACATCGGATCAATATCGATCGGGGAGCGGTTTTCGGCGCTCGCTATCGCATTGACGACCGATACCAACAGCTCTTCTTCGCTATCAAAATCGTGATAGAATGTGCTAAAACCATGATAGAATGCGTTTTTCAACTCTCTCAGGTTTATCATTACATGGTTCGGAAAACGTCTGAGGGTAAAATGATTTTGTATGTTTCCCAACAATTAGTATTTGTTAATTTATAATATAGCATGGAATAAATGCCAAGGTATGAAACTAAGTATTCCAAAATATGCGTTGTAACTCGGTGTTACGAGTCTTCTGGGGCGTTCGCATGTGAGAACATCGATGGAGAAGCTAGCGATAGTGTTGATAAGCGGTAATATTCCTATTGAGGATGGCCCATAGAAAATGGTTGGTTGTTTGACTAATCGAGTGACGCCGAGATTCACTATCTCGAGAGATCCAGTCCCGGCTACAACAGCGCCGATAGAGACCGAAAATAAGACTGCCTGACCTGGATAGTTCGTGGTGAAGTTACAGTTCGGACAACAAGCGACATCGCACGATATCGTAGTCAGACACTCGTGAGACAGCCAGCGATCGACCGGTGTGGTGCGTCTGCTGTGATAAGCGCATGGTACCAGTAAGCGAGAGCTCCGCGCCTGATATTTCGGCGGATCGTTCTGCGTGGTACAAATATCGCCGTTGCGCGCCGAGACATCCGCTATCACGCTCATTGCCTACGTTATCTGCTGTCATCCGTGGTCGGGTTCGCCTGTGACCTGTTTTCGTCGCGTGACATCCGGTGTCAATCACTGAGTTACGTGACGCAGGAATACATCACTGCAGGTGATTCCCGCCGGTGGACAGATCTGCCGATATAATAAACGCCCGATATATTCCACACATAAGTTCACACGCGACAATTGTGAGAGAGGGAGTCACGTATGAAAATACGGAATGCCGTAGAACGCTTTGCCGAGGAACTAGATGCGGGTGTGTTCAGCATTGGCTTCGGCGTATCGCTGATAGCGATCGTCGTGTTCTTCCTCAATCCTGAGACGTCCGCCGAAAAGATGGGCGCAGTCAACGAGTACCTCTGGTCGGAGTTCATGTGGGTATACGTGTTCTCGATGTTTCTCATGGTCGTGTTCTCCCTGTGGCTGATGTTCGGTCCGTGGGGCGAGATCAAGCTCGGTGGTCCGGACGAGTCGCCCGAGTTCAGCACCCCCGCGTTCTTCGCGATGATGTTCTCGGCAGGCATCGCGGCGGGCATCGTGTTCTGGGGGCCGGCGGAGGCGCTGTTCCACTACGACGCCGTCCCGCCAATGATCGGTGCGGAGTCACAGACTCAGTCGGCAGCGATCGGCGCTATTCAGTACACACTATTCCACTGGGGGATCTCGTACTGGGTTCCCTTCCTGATCGTCGCGATTCCGATCGCTTTTTTCGCGTACCGGCGAGATGCGCCGATGCGTATCTCGACGCTGCTAGCTCCCTTTCTCGGCGTCGATAACTTGGACCGTCCCATCGCCAAAGTCATCGATATTCTGGCGGTGTTCGCAACTATCGGCGGTATCGCGACGACGTTGGGGTTCGTCGGAAGCCAGTTCCTGACCGGTCTGCAGTACAATTACGGCGTCACTCTCGGCGATGGCGGTACCATCGTCGTCATTACGGGGATGACACTGGCGTTTACTGTCTCGGTCGTCTTGGGCGTCAAGCGTGGCATCCGGAAAGTTTCGATGTTCAATATGTACGGGTTCGTTCTGCTGTGTCTAGCCACGTTTGTGCTGGGACCGACGACCTACATCATGAACACCGGCCTGCAAGCCATCGGCGAGTACGCCAACAGCTTTCTCCAGATGAGCCTGTACACGAACGCTTCGGGATCCGGCGAATGGGTCGGCAACTGGACCGTGTTCTACTGGGCATGGGTGTTCTCGTGGGCGCCGTTCGGCGGCCTGTTCGTCGCGCGCATCTCTCGTGGACGAACTATCCGGCAGGTGACCGCGACGGCGCTAGTCGGTGCGACCGTCGCTACCATCCCGTGGTTCCTGACGATGGGTGGGACGGCAATCCACTTCGAGCGGACCGGTGCTGCGCCAATGCTCGCCGCCGTTTCGGAACACGGCGTCGCCGTCTCCGGGTTTCCGCTGTTCACTAACCTGCCGCTGGGGTCGCTGTTGTCGCTCGGCTTCATGCTGCTCGTGATTACGTTCTTCGTGACCTCCGCCGACTCTTCGACGCTAGCTCTGGGAATGCTCACGACTGGTGGCAAAGAACACCCCTCAACGATCAATCGCGTGCTCTGGGGCGGCTTGATGGGGGGTCTCGCATCGCTGCTCATCGTCGGCGGCGGCATCGACGCGCTCCGCTCCTCTGCTATCATCACCGGCGGACCGTTTGCCGTCATCGGCGTCCTGGCTATCGTCGGGATGTGTCTGGAGTTCCAGCGTACCTGCCCAGTCTTGCAAACGAACACCGGCGATCAGTCCCCTGCGACCGACGAACAGTCGCCGCCCGTGTTTGCGACGAACGCGGACGACGACGACTGACTCCCCCCTGCGCTGGCCGATCTTGATTCTTTCCTCCGCGGAGATCACCTCTCAGGCTCTGCTCGCGGCGCTCCCTCGAATCCTATCTGCGACCTCCGACCTCGTGAGCCAACCGGTGGCCTGTTGTGAGGGTCGGTTACCGACGAGCTCCGACGAGTCCAATCGCTCCAGCAGTTCTCGCGTCTCGCTACGCTCGAGGCGTAACCCCCGGACTTCGTACAGCGTCATCGCGGACTCGACGGTGTCAAGCAGGTATTCGACCGCCGTGCCCTCCGGACGCCCTCGTCCCTTACATTTACGCGCCGCGCTCGACACGTTCGTCCGCGCTGGTCGACGTCTGCTTGTCATCGACACAGTCTACCGATGGGTGTCCGGACAGTGAAACCGTGATCTACAATCCGTCGTCCCCTCGACTCGTCACTGCCGTCGGCGATACTGCTTCTGCTCCGACTGTCGCTATCGAACCGGCGGGACACCGCTGTCGATAGGAGCGTGTCGTTCTCCGCTCGAGTCCGCGTTGCCGGGACGCGTCAGTTTCACTCTTTCTGTACGTATTCTGACCCGTGGTGTTTGAACACCTGCGAGAATACATCCAACGAGTCACCTGTTCCGCTTCTCGTGGTGAGACTCCCGTCGAGACGACATACGGGCCGCTCGTGCACAGTGCACGCGTTCAACTGTCCGTATGGATAGGGGGACCGGCACACTGGTTCCAGGCAGTAGCACTAACATTTTAGCCCCCACACCCGCTCTATCCACACTGTACTTCGGGGACGGTGAGCTCCCCGGTGGAGGAAAGACGCAAGATGAGCCAACCAACAGTCGTTACCGATAGGGAGTCGTTTCTCGCGACTGCCGAGGCTGCACCGCCCGAAGCGAGAGTACCGATCGAGGTCCGCGTCACCGTTTCGGATCCATTCGCGGCGTATCGACGCGCTCGCGATGGCTCCAATGGGTTCTACTTGGAGACGACCGGCGGACAGTCGGGCTGGGGGTACTTCGGCGTCGCTCCGGTCGAGCGGATTCAGGTTCCTCACGACACCGTCTCGGAGGGTGAAGAAAGCCCGTCGATAGCCGCGATCGATACTGTGCTCGATCGTGAACAGCTAGTCCGCGGAGAGTGTTCGGTCCCGTATCCGTGCGGCGCGTTCGGGTGGCTGTCCTACGATGTCGCCCGCGAGCTGGAGTCCCTCCCGGACACCACCGCCAACGATCGAAAGCTACCGCGGCTGCAACTTGGCGTGTTCGACCGCGTGGCCGCCTGGAGAGACCCTCGCGACGACGGACCGGTCACAGTACACGTTACGGCGTGTCCTGTCGTCGGCGACGATCCGGCCTCCGCATACGAATCGGGCCTCGAGGACGCGATCGACCTCGCACGGGCGACGACAGAGGGGACAGAACGACAGTGCGCTCCGCCCACGACGGCGGGGCAGGCTACATTCGAAAGTGAGTGTGGCAGAGAGGCGTTCGCGGATCGCGTCCGCGCCATCAAACGGTACGTCCGCGATGGGGAGACGTTTCAGGCGAACGTCTCTCACAGGCTGGTCGCGCCCGCCGCCGTTCACCCGGTCGACGTGTTCAGCGCCGTCCGGCAGGTGAACCCGGCTCCGTATTCGGGGTTACTGGAGTTCCCCGGGATCGATCTGGTGAGCGCCAGCCCCGAACTCTTGCTTGACGTTCGTGGCGACGAGCTCGTGACGGAACCGATCGCGGGAACTCGCCCTCGAGGGGCGACGACCGAGGAGGATCGGACTCTCGAAGCGGACCTCCGGGACGACGCGAAGGAGCGAGCCGAACACGCGATGCTCGTCGATCTGGAGCGCAACGATCTAGGCAAGGTGTGCAAGTACGGATCGGTTGCGGTCGACGAGTATAGACGAGTGGACCGTTACTCGGAAGTTATGCATCTCGTCTCCGTCGTCCGTGGCCGGCGGCGAGACGACGCGACGCTCGCCGACGCGGTTTCGGCGGTGTTCCCGGGCGGGACGATAACCGGGGCACCCAAACCCCGGACGATGGAGATCATCGACGACGTCGAAGCAACCCGACGGGGGCCCTATACGGGCAGTATTGGCATTTTCGGGTTCGACGACCGAGCGACGCTCAACATTATCATTCGAACGCTTGTGCGCCACCACGACGAGTACTCGCTCCGCGTCGGCGCGGGGATCGTTCACGATTCCGATCCCGCTCACGAGTACGCTGAAACGTTGGACAAGGCCCGCGCGCTCGTTACCGCTGTCGACGACGCGCTCGGTGACCAGGCGTCGTTCGCTGTCGAAACAACACCCGACATGATGGGGGAACGCTGATGATCCTGATCATCGACAACTACGACTCTTTCGTCTACAATCTCGTCCAGTACGTCGGCGAGCTCACCCCCGTCGAAGTCCGCAGAAACGACGAAATCGATGTCGAGGGGATCCGATCGCTCGATCCGGACGGGATCGTCGTCTCGCCAGGGCCGGGAAAACCCGAGGATGCGGGCATTTCCGTTGACGTGTTCGCCGAAACTGACTACCCTGCGCTGGGAGTGTGCCTGGGACACCAGGCGCTGTGTGCCGCTCACGACGTTTCAGTTGGCCACGCCCCCGAAGTGATACACGGGAAGCCGTCCGAGGTGCGCCACGACGGCGCTGGACTGTACACTGGCATCCCCGACCCGTTCGAAGTGGGACGATACCACTCGCTTGCCGTCGAACAAGAGTCGTTGCCGTCTCACCTCGTCGAGACGGCCTGGACGGACGATGACCGCGAGATCCTGATGGGCGTCCGGCACGCGGACCGACCGCACGTCGGCGTCCAGTTTCATCCCGAGAGTATCCTCACCGACGCGGGCAAGCGGATCATCGAGAACTTCTGCTCGATGGCTGCCCGATAACCGGTCTTTTCCAGGGAATCTCGTTCGGCACGACGCTTACACTCGAGAACGAATCGCCGACTACCCCGAGATTTTCACAGTGATATCACTGTTATTCTATCACTCTTCTAGAACGGCCGCGGGTCCACTATCAACAGAAAGTGTACGCCCGATACAGGCTGGTCATCTGGACCTCCGATCAACGAGTTTCTTCCCGTGTTGACGGTTGTCGATCCGTCGCCGGATACTGGATCAGAGTGATCCGTGTTCCGAAACACGGTGTTACGGACAACCGGTGAGTTCGAGGATCGGTCGAACGGTAATATCCAGACTATTGCCAGCACGCACCTGGTTCACAGGCTGTTTCATCGCTACGGCTGAGGATGAGGGAGGGTCGAGTTACTGAGGCCCATGTTAGTCCGTGGCTGAGGACAGAGCTACGCGATCCGGGACAGTCCGAGGTCGGGGACGACCGTTGGAAGGATCCAGATCCCTCATCCTGTGTAGGGCACCCGGGTCAGGCGCCATGTCAATCGTTTCCGTATCACTTAAAATATCTTCACGTGTATAGTTACGGGAGTTTATACAATCTTGCCAGCAGCAGTGCGCACCCCGCCCCGCTTTTCCCACAAACGGAGGTGTAGAATCCGGTCGTCCCCGCCACCCGTAAATTAATTACTTCTACCGGATGACCCTGCAACCGCTGACGCTGCGAGTAAAGGCTCAGCGCCTACCGCCAGCCGTGGGAACGTTACGGTCACTTCAGAGTGACACTCAAAGGTAAACCAATGACAGAAATCATCGATGGAAACGAGATTGCGGATCGAATCAAGACAGAATTAGAAGTGTGCGTCGAAACACTCGCCGATCACGGCGTCACGCCCGGTCTCGCGACGGTGCTGATGAGCGACGACAGCGCGAGTGAGACGTACGTGAATATGAAACAGCGGGCGTGCGAGGAGATCGGGATCGAAGGCCGTCACCACGAACTCGATCCCGAGACGTCGTCGGACACGCTAGAAGGCCGGATAGAGGCGTTGAACGAAAACCCGGCCGTACACGGTATTCTCGTCCAGATGCCAGTCCCAGACCACGTTGACGAGCAAACCATCCTCGAGCGGATCGATCCGATGAAGGACGTCGACGGGTTTCATCCGGAGAACGTCGGCAAACTCGTCACGGGCGATCCCCGACTTAAGCCGTGTACTCCACACGGTATCCAACGGCTGCTCGCCGAAACAGGAGTGGGGACAACAGGAAAAGACGTCGTGGTCGTTGGCAGGTCCAACATCGTAGGGAAACCGATGATGAACCTTCTCGTCCAGAAGGACGATCTAGGTAACGCGACGGTGACTACCTGTCACTCCCGAACGGATAACCTCGCAGAAAAAACGAGAAACGCGGACATCGTTATCGCTGCCGCTGGTGTCCCAGAACTGATCGACGGATCAATGCTGTCGGAAGACACCGTTGTCATCGACGTGGGCGTCAACCGCGTCGACGCTGCCGACGGGGAGGGATACGAGCTCGTCGGTGATGTCGAGTTCGAAAGCGCTGTGGAGCAAGCCAATGCCATCACGCCGGTGCCTGGCGGCGTGGGCCCGCTGACGATCGCGATGTTGCTATACAACACCGTCAAGGCGGCCAGCCTGCAGGAGAACGTCGACGTAGATCTTCCCTGACCACCAGCGGCTCGCGCTTCCTGGAATCGTCATATAAACATCATTTTGTGGACATTATATAAAATATATGACCTATAGTGGAGTTCTCTGCCGATAAGCTGTAACTCAGTGGCTTCAGCCGATTTTGACTTAAATGACCGTTGCACTTATAAGAGAATCCACCGGATTGGGACGTGTCATATGAGCACAGACAGCGTTCCGTCACGAGCAGATACTGTCGTCATCGGTGCGGGTGCCGTCGGTTGTAGCGTCGCATATCACTTGACTGAACTCGGGGCGGAGAACGTCGTCGTTCTCGATCAGGGACCGCTTCCGGTGACCGGCGGCTCCTCGACACATGCTCCGGGGATCATGTTCCAGACGTCACCGTCGAAAATCCAGACGAAGACGGCTCACTACACGAGCCGACTCCTGAAAGACGCCGGCGTATACACGGAAGTCGGCGGGATCGAAGTCGCACGATCGGAAGCCCGTATGGACTTCCTCGAGCGCCGTGTCGAGTGGGCGACATCCTACGGGCTCCCCGATCCGCAACTCCTCGAGCCCGAGGAAGTCACGGAGCATCTGCCGCTCGTCGACGAGGACGAGATACTCGGCGGGTACTACTCGCCGACGGACGGCCAGGTGGCCAGTACTGACGCTCTCCAGTGGTACATCCAGGAGTCGGCGGCCGACTTCTACGGTAACACCGAGGTGACGGACATCGAGACGGCCGGCGGCGAAGTGACGGCAGTCGAGACGGACCGGGGGCGCATCGAGTGCGAGCGATGCGTCCTCGCGACGAACAACTGGGCGTATCAGACCGGGCAGATGGTCGATCTCGAGCTCCCGATCGCGCCCGTCGAACACCAGTATGTCGTCACCGAACCGCTGGCAGAACTCCAGGGGAACAACTCGTCGCTCGGTGACGCGACGGCAGGTCTCGAGGTTCCTGGGGACCGAAACATCACCGAGTTCATGGCCCAGCCACCGGACCGGCCGGTCGGCCGCGACCAGGATAATTCGCTGTACTTCCGCACTCACGGCGACGGGTACGGACTTGGGTCCTACAACCACGAACCCCTCGTTGTCGACCCTGACGAGATGGGGAAAAACACCGACGAGAGTCAGGCGTCGGTTCACAGTTTCACCGAGAAACACTGGACGAAGGCGACCCATCCGAACCGGGACAAGTCACCGCAGCAGGCATTCGACGAGCTCCTTCCCGCCACGCAGGACCAGGAGTTCCAGGTTACCGAGAACGGGATCTTCGTCTACACGCCTGACGGGATGCCCGTCATCGGTGAGACACCCGAGATCGACGGCCTGTGGACCGGGCTGGCGATCTGGTGGACGCACTCGGGTGGATACGGCCGGATTCTCGCGGAGTGGATGGAAAACGGCGTCCCTCGCCTGCCGTCCGGACCAGTCGACACCAGCGGTATCCACGTCGCGCGGTTCGCACCTCACGCGGGCAACAAGGACTACTTCATGGATCGCGGGGGGAAGCGGTACGAGCAGGTGTACAGCATCGTCGAACCTCGCTGGCAACCAGACGAGCATCGGGGGCTGCGCGAGAGTCCCTTCCACCCACAGCAGGCGGAACTCGGCGCCGAGTTCTTCCAGAGCGGCGGGTGGGAAACCGCGCAGTGGTACGAGTACAACGAGGACCTCGTCGAGGAGTACGAGGAGCAACTCCCGGAGCAAGACGGATGGCAGGGGATTAATCGATCGCCGATCGAGGGAGCCGAGCACCTCCACACCCGTGAGAACGTCTCGATGTACGATATGACGTCGTTCAGTTCGATCATGGTGGAGGGCGACGACGCCGGCGAGTTCCTCCAGGAAGTCTGTAGCAACGACATGGAGATCAGTGTCGGGCGGGTTCGCTACACCACGTTGCTAAACGAGGGCGGCAACGTGATCGCGGACCTAACTGTGGCCCGCCTCGATGACGACGAGTACATGGTGACCACCGGCGGCGGCAACTCGCCGGGGATCCACGGCTCCTGGCTCCAGAAGCACGCCCCGGAGACCGTCTCCGTCACCATCGAGGAGTCGGCGAAGTGCACCGTCGGACTGTGGGGGCCGAAGTCGCGGCTGCTGCTCCAGCGAGTCACCGATGCCGACGTCTCTAACGATAGCTTCCCGTACTTCGGCTGTCAGCGCATGTACGTCGGCGACGTGCCGGTCATCGCACTCCGGGTGTCGTACGTGGGCGAACTCGGCTGGGAACTGTGGGCTCCCTCGGAGTACGGTCGAAAGCTCTGGGACACTCTGTGGGAAGCCGGACAGGATCTCGACGTCAGGCCGATCGGCGACGGAGCGCTCGAGTCAATGCGGCTCGAGAAAGGCTTCCGCCTGTGGGGGACTGACATCGATACGGACGTCAACCCGCTCGAGGCCGGCCTGCCCTTCGCCGTCGACCTCGACACCGAGTTCATCGGGAAAGAGGCGCTCGCCGAGGCCAAAGCAGAGGGCCTCGACAGCCAGGTCGCCTGTCTAACGCTGGACGATTCGACCGACGTGATGCTCGGCGGTCGGCCGGTGCTCGCGGACGGTGAGGTTCTCGGATACGTGCAGGCAGGCGACTTCGGCTACTCGGTCCAGGAGTCGATCGCCTACACGTACCTGCCCAGCGAGTACGCCGAGGCCGGTACTTCGGTCCAGATCCAGTGCGAGGGCGAAACGTACGACGCGACGGTCCGCGACGAACCGCTGTTCGATCCCGGACGCGACAAGATCATCCGGTGACCGAACGACGCCGATAGAATCTACAATATGAGCGAGTCACGCGAACTAGAGGTACGATACGAGGACATTCGCCGGGCACACGACCGGTTGGACGACGACACGGTCGTCAAGCGCACGCCGGTCGAACGGAGCACGTCGCTCGGCGAGATGGTTGGCGGCGAGGTGTACCTGAAGATGGAGCACCTCCAGTGGACTGGGTCGTTCAAGACGAGAGGCGCCTACAACAAGATCTCTCAGTCCGTCGAGGAAGGCGTCGAGGAGTTCATCGCTGCCAGCGCCGGGAACCACGCGCAGGGTGTGGCGCTGGCGGCGACAGAGTGTGGCGCGGAGTCGACCATCGTCATGCCGAAGACTGCCCCACAAGCCAAGATAGACGCGACCCGCGGCTACGGTGGGACAGTCGAACTCGTCGGCCAGGACTTTCAGGATGCCATGTCGTACGCCCAGTCCGAGGCTGAAGACGGTGACGCGGAGTTCGTCCACGCGTACGACGATCCGCACATCGTCGCCGGGCAAGGGACACTCGGAATCGAGATGTACGAGGACTGCTCTGACCTGGACACCGTCGTCGTCCCGATCGGCGGTGGTGGACTCATCAGCGGGATCGCGACTGCCTTCGATCACCTTTCGCCCGACACGCGGATCGTCGGCGTACAGGCAGAGGGAGCGTCGACGGTCCACGAGAGCCTCGACAAGGGGATGCCGGTCACGCTCGACGAGGTCGACACGATCGCCGACGGAATCGCAACCGGCGGCATCTCGGACCTGACGCTCGATCTCATCGACTCACACGTCGACGAGATCGTGACCGTCTCCGACACGGAGATCGCAAAAGCGGTCTTGCTACTGCTCGAGCGCGCCAAGCAGGTCGTTGAAGGCGCTGCAGCGGCGTCTGTCGCGGCAGTTCTGAGCCCTGAGCTCGACGTTCGGGGCGAGACTGTTATGCCGCTGCTCGGCGGCGGGAACCTCGACATGACAATGCTCCAGACAGTCCTTATCCACGCGCTTACCGACCGAAAACAGATCCTCCGGTTGCGCGTGCGGATCAACGACGCCCCAGGCAAGATGGCAGAGCTCTCCGGAATTATCGCGAACCACGGCGCAAACATTCACGACGTCCGCCACGATCGGGCGGTGGAGGATCTCAGCGTTGGCGATTCCTACCTCGTCTTCCGGATCGAGACGAGCGGCGCCGAACACGCCGAGTCGATCATCCGAGCGATCGAATCCGAGGGATACACGGTCGAGGACGTCAATCAAAAGTAGAAACTAAAATTACATATAGTGGAAGTATCGCCGCGAAACGGTGACTCCATCTTCGTAATTTATTGGCAGAATATGTTCGGTATCAAGTACTCCCCGGGGGTTTATACGCCACTACGAAATCTTAGGGAATGGGTAACACCGATGCTATCACGAAACAAGGGTGCCGCGCAAGCGGAAAGACCACGAGTCAAGAACGCACGAGAGAACAGCGTCGCAAGGTCGGTCGGATTCGTACCGACACGTACAGCGCGTAACCGAGGCAAACGTTGGTGACTGTATATGGTCGATTCTGAGCCAAACGGTCGATTCGCTCGATTCACGGACGAACTCGACGTTCCCGTGTTTCTCGTCGGGTTCCTCACAGCGTTGGTAGCAGTCGTCGTGTTCGCGCTGATGCCAGACACAGCCGGCAACGCTATCAACAGTGTGAACTCGGTCCTGTGGCAAAACGTCGGCTGGATGTACATCCTCGCGATGTTCTTCGTCGTCGTGTTCGCGTTGTTTCTGGTGTTCGGCCCGTGGGGGAACATCAAACTTGGCAAGCCAGACGAGGAGCCACAGCACAGTTTCCTGTCGTACTTTGCGATGCTGTACTCAGCTGGGATCGCGGCAGGGATCGTCTTCTGGGGGCCGGCAGAGGCGATCTTCCACTACGATACAGTCCCGCCGCTCATCGGCGCCGAGTCACAGACGGCCGACGCAGCGGTCGGTGCTGTTCAGTACACGTTCCTCCACTGGGGTATTTCTGCGTGGGCTGCGTACGCTATCATGTCGCTTCCCATAGCGTTCTACGCGTACCGGCACGACGCGCCCATGCGGACCTCGACTGTACTCGCCCCGTTCCTCGGCGTCGACAATCTGGACAACGTCTGGGCGAAACTGGTCGACATCCTCGCGGTGTTCGCAACCCTTGGCGGTATCGCGACGACGCTGGGATTCGTCGGGAGCCAGTTCCTGACCGGCATCGAGTACACCACCGGGATATCAGTCGGTGACGCCGGGACGGTGCTGACGATCACCGGCCTGACAATCGCGTTTACGCTGTCTGTGACGTTGGGTATCAAGAAGGGGATCCGTCGAGTGTCCCAGTTCAACCTGGGACTGTTCATGATCGTCATGATTCTCACATTCGTGCTGGGGCCGTCGGTGTACATCATGACGGTCACGACGGAAGCGCTCGGGCAGTACGTCAACCAGTTCGTCGCGATGAGTTTCTTCATGAACGCGGGCAACGGCGCGAGCTGGGTTGGGAGTTGGACCATCTTCTACTGGGCCTGGTGGTTCTCCTGGACGCCGTTCGTCGGCCTGTTCATCGCCCGCGTTTCGCGCGGTCGTACGATCCGGCAGGTCGTCTCCACCGGCGTCCTGGCGTCGACGGCGATAACAATTCCGTGGTTCGGAATTATGGGAAGTACCGCGATCAAGTTCCAATCGACCAACGCGGCGGATATCCTGAGCGTCATCTCCGAGTACGGCGTCGCCGGCTCCGGATACCCACTATTCGAGGCACTTCCCCTCGGTGGCGTACTGAACCTCTTGTTCTTGCTGTTGATCACGACGTTCTTCGTCACGTCGGCGGACTCTTCGACGCTGGCGCTGGGGATGCTCACGACCGGCGGTGAACTCAACCCGTCGACGATCAACCGCGTGATCTGGGGGGCCTTGGTCGGGTCGCTAGCGTCCCTGCTAATGGTTGTCGGCGGTGTCGATGCGCTCCAAGCGTCGGCGATCATCACCGGAGGTCCGTTCGCCGTCATCGCTGTCCTCGCAGTGTTGGCGATCAGCTACCCCTGTCGGGAAATCTGTCCGTTGTTCTTCGACGGAGATCGATCGAATAGCGTGTCGAGCTCGTCCGCGACACTCGACGCTCCAGAGGAGATGTCAGTCGAAGGGACGGACGACGACTGATCGCTGTTCGACGGCCGTGCTCGGCTTCGAGCGGTCGAAGCAGGATCCACGGGGGAACTACCTGACGAGGAGAGCGGTCGCGTCGAGAGGCACGATCGGCTAGGATCGAGAATAGACCGTCCAATCGCAGTACAAGGAACGCGTCAATGCAGTCGACGTAGCCCTGGCTCTTCTGCGACTGCTCGCCGCACAGTGACCTATCCTCGCTGACGTTGCATCGGCTCACCGTACTTCTCTGGCGACATCTAGGGACACGCTATCCCTGGACTACACAGCGGCAGACAGCGTCTCGCAGTTCGGTGAGAGCGTCCATAGCTCGAAGCGGCGGCCCCGTTCGAGCCATCAAGTGCACGCTGTGCCCTCGAACGCAGTCTGCAGTCACAGAGCGTCGGTGGACCATGTCCGGTCCCTTACGAAAAATAGACCGCGACGGCGTTACCGCTCAAACCCGCCTGAAAAAGGGTCATGCATACTTGATCGTCTGCGGATCGATTCTCTACCTGCTACCCGTAGATCGGGAACTCTTGGCAAAGGTGTTCGACCGTCGAAGCGGCCCGGTCGTGAACCTCTTCATCCTCAGGATTGTCGAGTACATCCACGATGAGGTCGGCAACGGTTTCCATCTCCTTTTCACCGAATCCACGGGTCGTGAGCGCCGGCGTGCCGACGCGGATCCCACTGGTAACCATCGGCGACCGTGTTTCACCGGGCACGGTGTTCTTGTTGACGATGATGCCGACGTCGGACAGTAGCTCTTCGGCCTCCTTTCCCGTGATATCGGGGTGGGAGTCACGGAGGTCCACGAGCATCAGGTGCTTGTCCGTTCCACCACTCACCAGCGAGAGTCCGCGGTCGTCGAACGTGTCGGCGAGCGTATTCGCGTTAGCTACGGTCTGCACAGCGTAGGACTGGAACTCATCGGTGCTCGCTTCTGCGAACCCTGCGGCCTTGCCGGCCACGCTATGCATCAGCGGCCCTCCTTGCGCGCCGGGGAACACTGCGGAGTTGACGTCGTCCGCGAACTCCTCGTCACACATGATGATGCCGCCGCGGCCGGCGCGGATCGTCTTGTGCGTGCTCCCAGTGACGAACTCCGCATGTTCGACTGGCGACTCGTGGACGCCGGCAGCGACCAGCCCCGTCACGTGAGCGATGTCCGCGAGATGGTACGCGTCGACCGTGTCCGCGATATCGCCGATGCGTTCGTACTTGAATTCGCGGGGATACGCCGAGGAGCCACTAACGATGAGATCCGGGTCGAACTCGCGCGCATGGCTCTCGAGTTCGTCGTAATCGATGTACCCCGTCTCGGGGTCGACCTCGTACTGTTCGACGTCGTAGAGCTGTCCCGAGAAGTTGACGTTGTGGCCGTGCGAGAGGTGTCCGCCGTGCGACAGCGACAGCGACAGTATCTTGTCGCCCGGTTCGAGCACGGAGAAGTACACGCCCATGTTGGCCTGCGTGCCGCTGTGGGGTTGCACGTTGGCGTGGTCGACCCCGAACAGCTCCGTCGCACGTTCGATAGCGAGTTCCTCGACGGTGTCGACGTGTTGGCAGCCGCCGTAGTATCTCCCACCGGGGTATCCCTCGGCGTACTTGTTCGTGAGGACGCTCCCCTGTGCTTCGAGCACAGCTTTCGAGACGTGATTCTCGGAGGCGATCATCCCCAGTGTCGATTCCTGTCGCTCACGCTCGAGGTCGATGGCCTCGGCCGTATTCGGATCTATCTGCTCGAGTGATTGTTTGAACGCCATATCTAGACGTCGATTATGGACGGTAAGTATCTTGCGTGCAGCGGGTATTCAACCTCAAGAAATAATATATCTGATGTTATATGGTGGTGAACCCGCGCACTACCTGCCTTTAAGGTACAGGAGCGGATATCGATGTCTATGAAGCGCGCAATCAGTACCGACGATGCTCCGGCAGCCGTGGGCGCGTACAGTCAGGCAACTACGAACGGTGAACTGCTTTTCACCGCAGGTCAGCTCCCGCTTACAACCGACGGCGAACTCCTCGACAATGCGCCGGTCGATGAACAGACTCAGCAATGTCTCGAAAACGTCAGCGCGATTCTCCAGTCGGAAGGGGGATCGATGGACGACATCCTCAAGACGACCGTGTTCCTCGATGATATCGACGACTTCGACGCGTTCAACCAAGCGTACAGCGAGTTCTTCGACGAAGAGCCGCCTGCCAGAAGCGCCGTCGAAGTTGGCCGCGTTCCCAAAGGTGCCGCAGTCGAAATCGAGGCTCTCGCGGTAATCGAGTAGTCGCAGTCGGTCGTTGCCCGGTTTTACCGATACGCCTTTTCCATCCGGTGTAATATAGTCGACCATGTGTCAATACTGTAGCTATCGGTACCACGACGGCTGGACGCAGTTATTACAGTACGACGACGTGTACCAGAACACCATCAGTACAGAGTCGGAGGCGACGTACGGGTTCCACGAATCGTGGGACGAACTTCGAGAGGAAGTCGGCTACGGCGCGTCCTGATGGGGTCAACTCGGTTGAAGTTTTGGCAGGCGGGACTCGCACTCGCTCCGAGAGATTCTTCCCGATGTTCGCGGTGGTGGCGGTCGTCACGGATACGGACTACTGTAAGTCATTTCCGGCGCGACTGCGACCCGTCCTGCGGGTGCGCCGGTAAATCGGTACAGCAGACCGTATGACAACCAGACGCCGGACGATCTCGCGGGACTTGCGATCGGGTTCGTCGTAGCGGTTGCTCATACTGCCGGACAGAACGACGCGAAGATCGGTCGCTCTGCTGCGGTCGCCGCCGGTGGAGATGGCCGCGAATTCGCGACCGACTTCGTATCGACTTCTGGGCGCACGCGACAATCTACGTGGTCGGTTCGGTCGCCGGCGCTGTCGCTGGTGCCATCGCCTCCGAGAAACCCGTTCTAACTCCCTCCCAGACGCGGGACAAGACCGTACAGGGAAGCCCGTCGAACGAACCGGCAGACTGATTCTCAGTGGCACAGTCAGCGAGAGGGTCGCTGGCCAGCGTTCGGTTGTCCCCTCGAGCAGGCCCAGGTCGAGATGACCGCGCCGATCAGTCGTCGCTGGCCGCGGTTCTGCTGCCGCTCTCGACTCCGGCGTCGGGTGCCTGCAGCACGTCCGGATCGGCGTCCGATCCGAGCGGCTCGACGCGGACGCTGGACACTTTGTACTCGGGAATGCCAGTGTGTGGGTCGAAGTTCTCCTGAGTGAGCTTGTTGACCGCGCCGGCAGCGAAGTGCATCGGGATGAACAGCGTCCCCTCGACGACGCGGTCGGTCACGGTCGCCTTGACGACGATGTCTCCGCGGCGGGACTCGACCCGGACGTACTCGCCGTCGGCGACACCGAGTTCGTCGGCCGTCGACGGGTTGATCTCGACGAAGCTCTCGCCGACGTGGCTCATGAGCCCCTCGACACGCCGGGTGATCTGGCCGGTGTGCCAGTGGTAGAGAACGCGTCCGGAGGTAAGCGTGAGCGGATACGCTTCGTCGGGTAGCTCACCGGGATGCCCACCGTCCGCGGGTACGAAGCGCGCCATGCCGTCGTCGAAGTTGAACTCACCGTCCTCGTAATCGTAGAGGTACGGCGTGCCGGGATGGTCTTCGTCCCAGCAGGGCCACTGGAGGCCGTGCTCGTCGCCCGACTCGAGGCGATCGTAGCTGACGCCGCCGTAGATCGGGACTAGATCGCTGATCTCGTCCATGATCTCCCGGGGATGGTCGTAGTCCCAGGTATACCCGAGACGGTTGGCCAGTTCTTGCGTGATCTCCCAGTCCTGGCGCGCCGTCCCGGGCGGCGTCGCGGTTGGCCGCACCCGCTGGATGCGACGCTCGGTGTTGGTGAACGTGCCGTGTTTCTCCGGCGACGTCGCTGCGGGCAGGATCACGTCCGCGTGCGTCGCCGTCTCCGTCATGAAGATATCCTGGACGACGAGGAACTCCAGTTTCTCGAGCGCCGCTTCGGCGTGCTGGATGTCGGGTTCGGACAGCGCGGGGTTTTCCCCGACGACGTACATTCCCCGCAGGTTGCCCTCGTGGGCCTCCGAGAGCATCTCTGGCACCTTGAGACCCGGTTCCGCGGGCGGGCGCTCGCCCCACGCTTCTTCGAACGTTTCGGCGACCTCGGCGTCCGCCGGATCCTGATAGCCCGGAAGGCTTCCGGGAAGCGTCCCCATGTCGCCACCGCCGCCCTGCACGTTGTTCTGCCCCCGGAAGGGTGAGAGTCCGGCACCAGGCTTGCCGACCTGGCCGAGCGTGAGGGCGAGATCGGCCATCGCGAGGAGGTTCTGCGTGCCGTGGCTGGACTGAGTCATCCCCATCGCCCAGCCGAAGACGACGGTCTCGGCATCGGCGAGCGTCTCGGCGGCGGACTTCAGCTCTTCGGGCGGAACGCCAGCCAATTCTTCGACTTTCTCGGGCGTGAACGCCTGCACCTTCTCCTTGACTTTCTCGAATCCCTTCGTGTTGCGCTCGATGAACGCCTCGTCGTGGAGATCGTTCTCGACGATGTATCGAATGAGACCGTTGATCCAGGCGACATCGTACCCGGGTTCGGTCCGCGTGTATTGGTCAGCGTGCTCGGCGATGCCGACCTCACGAGGGTCAAAGACGACCAGGTCGGCCCCGTCTCGGACGTTTTGCTTGATGCGGGTCGCCAGAACCGGGTGCGATTCCGTCGTGTTCGACCCGGTGATGAGGTAGGCGTCGGCCTCGCCGATGTCCTCGTTGATGCGGTTGGTCATGGCGCCGTACCCGAGGGTCTGTTGCAGCGCCGCCACCGTCGACGAGTGACAGAGTCGCGCACAGTTGTCGATGTTTTTCGTCCCGAGAACCTGTCGGGCAAACTTCTGGACGAGATACGCTTCTTCGTTGCTCCCCTTCGACGATGCGAGACAGCCGACCGCGTCGACGCCGTGTTCGGCCTGGATCGCGCGCAGTTCGCTTGCGACGCGATCGAGTGCCTCGTCCCAGGACGCCGTCTCGAACTCGCCGTCGTCGTTACGCACGAGCGGTTCCGTGAGCCGCTCGTCGCTGTTGGCGAACTCGTGTCCGAACTTCCCTTTCACGCAGGTCGAGAAATTGTTAGCAGGCGCCTTCGTGGGGTCTTCAACGGGTTGGACACCGGTTGCGTCGCCGTTTTTCCCCCACATCTCGAACCGACAGCCAACAGCACAGAACCCGCACGTCGTCTCCTCCTTGTCGATCTTGCCGAGTCGGTAGTCGCTTACGGCCGACGCGACATCGAACAGTCGTCCCTCGGGGAGCACCGTCGCGGCGACGTTCTCGGCAGTGTGTTCGCCGGCCAGCATGGCTTTGCGACCGTACTCTGTGGCGAGGTCCAGCGCACGACGCCTGCTCTGGGCCATGAATCCGGCGACGCCGCTTCGATCGTCCGGACTCACGCTGGGGCTGGCTCCGATCCGACTCTCTCCACCTGGGTCGGGCGAGCGATTCGGCGCCATCGTGTCGTCGAGCGTTTCGGCCTCCTCGTGCTCAATAACCGTTCCGACGGAGTTCCGTTGGGTAAATCCCGGAAGAGGAAGCGTTGCGGCGCCGCCGATGTCCTTCTCTGTCAACGCGCCCGTCGGACAGACGGTCGCGCAGTGACCGCAGGAGACGCAGTCGGACTCGGCCATCGTCTCGGCGTCGGACTGAAAGCCGATGCGCGTGTCCTCGCCGTGGCCCTCGATACGGAGCACGCCCTCGACCTGGACATCGTTACATCCCTCGACGCACCGGTTGCAGAGGATGCACTTGTTCCGGTCGATCTGGATGAACGACGAACTGTCGTCGACGGGTTCGTACTCGTCACGGTCGTCGAAGACGCCATAGCGCGGATGGTCAACGCCCTCGCTGATGGCGGCGTCTTGCAGTTCGCAGCGCCCATTTCCGTTGCAGGTCGTACATCGGAGATTGTGGTTCGAGAGTACCAGATCGAGGTTGACGCTCCGAGTTTCCTCGGCGTTCGGCGTGTCCGTCCGTACGGAGAGTCCGTCCTCGGCCGGGAACGAACACGAGGGAACGAGGCCGTGCTCTTCGGTCTCGACCATGCAGGTCCGGCACTCACTTCGCGGCCCGATCTCACCGCTGCAGTCGCCGTCGCGGTCGTAATAGCAGAGCGCGGGAACGTCGGCGTCGTCATTAACGCCGTCCGCGCCGGGGTCGACGCTGACCGTCTCATCGCTGACGGCCTGCATCGCGTCGATAACGGTCGAATCCGGCGGAACGGTCACCGGTTCGCCGTTGATCGTCACCGTCGTCGGCTCGTCGATATCGGTTCCGACGTCGGGGTCGTTCGCGGTGCCGGTCTCGAACTCGGCCGTGACCGGCGTGTTCGATTGCGAGTCTTCGATGTCAGGAACGGCGGGGAATGTGTCGTCAGTACTCATAGTTTCTCCGTGCAAGCGCCGCTGGGACAGCGGCCGTCAGTGTGCGCTCTGAACTCCGGTTCGAACTCATCGAGCGCGGTCGTTACGGGGCGGGGCGCGTGAGCCCCGATCTGGCAGTTGCTCGACCGCGCCATCACTCGACCCAGTTCACGGATCTTGTCCGTCTCGAGCGATCCCTGGTAGACGTCTCGCAGGAGTTCGGTGAGCTGTTTCGTCCCTTCACGGCCTGGCACGCAGCGGCCGCTGTTCTCGGTGGATGCGAACCGGGCGCGCTCGCCGACGTCGGCGACTACGCACCGGTCGTCGTCCAGGAGTTCGACGACGCCGTCGGTCCCGAGACCGGCTGCAGCGAGCGACTGTGCGGTCGGAGCGACGTCGAGGCTTCGCGTAATGCCACCGAGGGCACCGCCAACGCAGGCCATCTTGAACGACCCTGTCAGGTCGACGGCCTCTCGTACCACCGAAAGGCTGCTGTCCGACGGGAGTTCGATGGTCGCCGGATCGGCGACGTCGCCAGCGACGGTGATCAGTCGG
Organism: Haloarchaeobius amylolyticus; assembly: GCF_042678045.1. Classification (GTDB taxonomy): domain Archaea; phylum Halobacteriota; class Halobacteria; order Halobacteriales; family Natrialbaceae; genus Natrinema; species Natrinema amylolyticus_A. Next base: position 119,830 of record NZ_JBHUDI010000002.1, on the reverse strand, counting down.
GTGCCTGGATCGGCGGCATCCACGTCGAACGCGTCCGGATCGCGGATCGCCCGCCGGATCTGTGCGAACGTCCGCGGCGTATGGATAACTGTCGGCCGTCCGTAAAGACCGTACTCGGCGGGTGACGGTGGCTGGAGACGCGGTTCGATTCGGTCGGCCCCTTCCATCGCCTCGAGGGCGGCCGTTGGGGCGCCGGCACGGTACTCGTTGGGACCGGCCACCAGCTGTGGAACGATCGGCAGTTCGCCGGCGACTGCATCGATCGCTTCGCGGAGGTGTCGATGCAGGTGGCTATCCTCCTCGTTCAGGTAGACGACGGCGTCGTCGGCGCCCACGTACTCGGCGACGGCCGCGATTCCGTCGAGGACGGCGATCGGCGCTCCGCCGAGCAGCACCTCGTCCGCTCGCTGCTCGTCGCGCGTCTCGTTCGCATTGGCAACCACGACCGGGTCTCCGTCCGCATCTCGGACGGTCTCCCACACGTCAGTGACGGGGTCATCGGCAGCGGCGTCGCCGCGACCCCGACCGAGGAGTCCGATATCCGTCACCGTCTCGGCGGTTCGTTCAGACGCGACAGTCGGCCACGCTTTCGGATCGAGCGGATCGGCCCATCCACACCGGCCGAGCACCGACCGCCGACCAACCGAGAGCGGTCCCGTGTTCGGGACCGGGAGCGACGTCGTCTCGCGCTCGTGTTCGACGACCGCATCAGCGTTATCTGCCGGGATGGTTCCGTCTTCCAGCGTGTCGACGACATCCCGGGCGGTCGACGGCTCCGGTTCGGCGAAGAACGCCGTCCGGCCCTCGTGCGTCGCCATGACGAGCGGTTCGCTCCCCGTCACACCGGTCGGTCCCATGCGGACCACCGATATCGAGTCGGCTTCGTCTCGCATCGCCGTCACGACCTGTTCGTTGCCGTTCACCGTTACATCGGTCGCGACGCGGACGAGAGGTGAGCGACCAGCGGTACCTGTCTCTCGTTTCATTGCCTATGATGTTGAATTGCAGGGATAAAAACTCTCATGACTGGACTACTGTGAGTACATTTATACAAACGAACGCAAACCCCACGACGGAGATTGTGGGAACGTGCCGTGAGCATAATTGTGTATGACTCTCGACTATCAGAATCGACGGTCATAACAGAGGAATCTCGAGAAGCCCACAACTTTAGTCGTGAGAGTGCCATAATCGGGCTGTCGAGGTTCGATATTCTCTGTGACAAAGCCTTCACCCCGTCTCGCCCACAGCCAATCTGGTTCCAGCGGATCGACGCGTGTCGGTTCCGCACCGATCATTCACTCAGCTTATCAAAGAGGTTAGGATCCCCTGGGCTAATAGCAGGTATGATGACGAACCCCCGATTCGAGGAAGTCAAAACGGAAGCGGCGGAAGCAGTCTCCGGCGACGACCTCCGTTCGGTGTACACCGGTATTGTCCACGAGAACGGTCGCCACGAATACTATTTTGGTAACGATACCGAGGAAGCGGCCGAACTTCGGGAAGCTGCAGCGGTTCAGGTCGGCATGCTGGTGCGCGTACTCGCCGATCGCTCCGACAGCCGTGTTGAGGAGATAGCCGAGCTCGCAGTTGAGCGCGCCGAGCAAATGGAGCTTCGGTGACCGCTCGACAGCCGGGCTTTCACGGCTGCGTCCTCTCGGTTAACGCGGCCACACGCTGTTCCGTGGTGCAGACTATAAAATACAATAAGAGGAACAGTATTTGCTTTTGTCATACTGTGTTTGGAATAGGTGAATTAGGGTTCCATTTTCAACAATGTATTTTTAGCGTAATGCAGAAGTAAGTAATCACAATGCCGGACGACATCCCCTGTCCGACTGCAGCTCCGGGGCCGGATCCTACCGGGATCGAATCAATAGCAGCGGATACCGCGCTCGAGATTCTGTCGAACAGGCGCCGCCGGTGCGTGCTTCAATGCCTGCTACCGTACGACAACCCGCTGGCGTTAGCGGACCTGGCAGATGAAGTCGCCGCTTTGGAGAACGGCACTGGGACGACCGATGTCTCGAAAGCGGACGCGAAAGACATCTACGTGTCGCTCTATCATGTAGATATTCCGAAACTAGCAGATGCGGATATCGTCGAGTACGACCAGGGCCAGAATACAGTCACGTTAACACAAAACGCTGTAGAGCTACGTCCGCTTCTGGAGGTTGACGACGACTGGTCACTGTATAGTAACAACTGAAACGATTTACACACCGATCGCACAGCAGTCGTGCGATCGGATGTGCAGTGACGTTCAGTGGCTATTATACTTACCAGACGACCGGCTTCGTTCGGACTGGTGCCAGATGAGTGCCGAAACAGTTCGGCCGCGACTGCTGGCCGAGACGGCCTGGCGTCCTGACAGAGCAGTGGCCGTCGCGACAATCACTTCCGTTCCATGGGTTGCTCGGCCAGCGGCGTCTCGTCGTCAACGACCGCGTCCAACCCGAGCCGATCGACCGGCTCGCGAGCCGGTCGACCGTCGGCTCCCCACCCGCGCGTCGCGTAGTAGGCATCGAGCATCGCTTCGAAACGATCCTCGTCCACTGCCTGTCCGTCGTTCGGACCCGATTCGAGGGGGTTTCGGAGCGCGGGCGGTAGTTCGTCGTCCGCTCGAGAGATGCCCTCGCGAACGTTGAACAACCGGGTGAGCGTCCAGATGCGCTCCCCGATCGTCCGCAGGTCTCCGTCGGTGTCCAACCCCACGGCATCCAGCCACTCGGCGCCGAGATCGTCGAAGACGTCGCCGACGAAGTCGTCGACGATCAGGCTCCAGCAAATCGATCGCTGGTCCTGTTCAGTCGCGACAGCGCGGGCGGCCCGCTCCGGGCTCCAGTTCTCGAAGACCTCCCGCTCAACCGGGATCGCTCGCCGGTGACAGGCGCCGCGGTCGCTCGTGGCATAGGCCAGCGCCATGCTCTCGGCACCCCGGGGATCGTACGCGGGTAGTTCCATCGCCTTGACCGTCGGCACGAGCTCATCGCCGCCGAACTGCTCGGCTGCTGCGTCGACTCCCTCCGCCAGTGCGTCGCCGAGCGTCGTCTCTCTGGTTGCGATGTCGTGAAGCAGTGATCGTGCGCTGTCGGGATTACCGAAGGTAAACGAGCGATCTAGCAGGCCCGCCTCGCTGGCACGGACGGCCCACGCGACGGTGTTCCCGGCGCTGATCAGATCGACACCGAGGCGGTCACACGTTGCCCCGAGTTCCGCCACAGCGTCGAAATCGTCGATTCCCAGGCCCGCGCCGAGCGTCATCGCTGTCGCACCACGGGGAACGCTCTCGCCGACGTCAGTCTCGACGCGGTAGCCGCCCGGATCTTCGCCGTCCGGGTACTCCCGCTCTCGCGCCAGTTCGCGGACGGCGGCGATGCCGATGTCGTCTGCGCCCTCGAACTGCCCGTCTTGCCATCCACGCGTCGGGAGGACGCCGGTCTCGTTGGCAAAGTCAACTGTTTCGACGGTGCCGCTCGCCTGCAGCCACTTCCCGGTGTCTGATTCGCGATACCGTTTTGCGTACCGCTCGCGCAGGTCCTCGAGGCCCGACGGAGGATCACCCCGGGCGACAACGGCCTTGAGCCGCTTGGCACCCATCACGGCGCCCGCGCCGCCCCGACCAGCGTGGTGGTCGCCGGCGTCGGACGAAATGGTCGCATAGGCGACCTGGTTCTCTCCTGCGGGACCGACACAGGCGACTGCGGCGTCGGAAAAATGTTCGTCAGTGGTGACGGTATCCGCTCCCCAGGTCTCGGCCGATTCGATATCCACATCTCCGTCCGCCACGACGAGTCGGACTGGCTCTGACGCTCGGCCGGTAACGAGGATGCCGCCGGCGTCGTGTAACGCGCCAGCGAGCACTGCCGGGAACGTCCCTCCGGCGTACGAGTCAAGGAAGCTCCCTGTCAGCGGAGATTTCGTGATAGCTGCGTAGCGGCCCTCTCCCGGAAGGAGTCCCGAGACCGGGCCAATCATGAACAGCAGGACGTTGTTGGGCCCGAGCGGATCGGCACCGGCGTCCAGCTCCTCGTAGAGGTACCGCGCTCCGAGACCCTTGCCGCCGACGTAGCGCCGTCGCCACTCGTCCGGGACGGAAACGCGTTCCACCGACTCCGTCGAGAGATCCACGCGGAGGAGTCGATCAGGTGCGCGAAGGTGCATCGGTTGGACGTATCCGCTTCCGGTGTAAAAGAGTACCCCGTCTCCGACGACGCAGTACCACGTGAGCGACGTGCATGCGCGCGGCTCTTATCCGAGACGAGAACGCCTGCGGAGACTGCACTCTCCGTCCGCGGCCCGCGAACCGTCCGCTGTCGTGGACGCAACGTGCAGTAGTGCAACGGGAAACCCCGTCCTCAGGGAGCGAGCGGTGTCAGGCGTGATCGAGGAGGGTGGGGTAGTTCACTCGAGTAGCGGTTCCTCGCGGACGGTCGCGTCGTACCGTTCGCCCTCGTACTGGATCTCGAGTTCTGTCCCGGGCTCTGCGTACTCCGGCGGGAGGTACGTGTAGACGACGCAGGCGCCGACCGTGTATCCGTACTCGGCGCTGTGCACGTAGCCGATCGCGTCGTCACCGTCGAAGACCGGGCGGTGAGGGAGGATCGTCGCCTCTTCGTCGTCGAGGGTCAGGCACGCGACCTTGTGGTCGATGTTGTTACCCTCGGCTGCTTCGACGACCGCTTCCTTCCCGATGAAGTCGGTCTCCAGGTCAGTGGCCCACCCGAGGCCCGCTTCGTAGGGGTTGTGCTCGGTGTGGAGGTCCTCTCCCCACAGTCGGAAGCCCTTCTCGATGCGCAGCGCGTTCAGTGCGCCGTTGCCGTACGGGCGAATGTCGTACTCTTCGCCGGCCTCCATGAGATGCTCCCAGAGCTGCTCGCCGTACTCGGAGGGCGTGTACAGCTCCCAGCCGAGTTCGCCGGCGTAAGAGACCCGGAGCGCGGTGACGGGCACGTTCTTGATGAAGAACTGCTGACTCGTGAAGAACGGGAACGCTTCGTCGGAGAGGTCCACGTCCGTCACCTTCGAGAGCACCTTCCGCGCGTTCGGACCGGTACAGACCATCGCCGCCAGGCTGGAGGTAACGTCGTTGACGACCACGTCCTCTGGGGACTGCTCGCGGACCCACGCGACGTGGTTGTTTCCGACCTCGCGACCAGTCGTCAGGAGGAGGTAGCGGTCGTCGTCGACACGCGTGACGGTGATGTCCGCGCGGACGCCGCCGTTCTCGTTACACATCAGGGTGTACCGGACGTCGCCGACATCGAGATCCATGTCGTTCGTACAGAGACGCTGGACGAACTCCCCGGCGTCGCTCCCGACGACTTCCATCTTGTTGAACGACGTCATATCGTGGAGGCCAACCTTGTTGCGGACGTGGAGCGCCTCCGCACCCTCGATGGGCGACCAGTACTTGTCTTCCCAGCCCTCACGGTCCGGGATCTGCTCGCCGTACTCGGCGAGCAGGTCGGCGTTGGACTCGAACCACTGTGGTTCCTCCCAGCCGGCTTCGGCCCACAGCTCGGCGTCAAGTTCCTTGTGGCTGTGGTACATCGGGGTGCGGCGGATGTCGCGCTGGTGATCCGTCCACACCCACTTCGGGTGCATGATGTTGTAGACGATGCGGTACTCCTCGCCACCGATGTCTCGAGCGAAGTCCCAGCTGCCTTCATGGGCGTCGAACCGATTGACGTTGCAGTGCCGGAGATCGATCGGTCCGTCGGGGAGGCGGGGGACGCCGTTTTCCATCCACTCGGCGAGCGCCTTGCCAGCGCCGCCGGCGTGAGTGACCCAGATGGCTGCCGCGGTCCAGAGCCCGTCGTACTTCTGGACCGGCCCCATCACCGGCAGACCGTTGGGGGACTCCGCAAACATGCCGTTGTACTTGTGTTCGAGTTCCTTCCCCTCAGTGGCCGGCAACAGTTCGTCGCTGGCCTGTCGCGGGGCCTTGTCCGGCCGATCCGGGTGCGTCGCGTTGTTCATGTGGTACTCGGTGAACTCGTGGACCGAGCCCTGTTCAGCGTCTTCTTCGTTGCCGCCGAGCTCCTGTGGGTCGGGCACGACGGGTTCGTGGTTGTACGACCCGATCCCGTAGGAGTCCCCGTGCGTCCGGAAGTACATCGCGTTGTCCTGATCGCGGAGGATCGGCCGGTCGGGACTCGCGAGCAGGCGGTCGACTTTGTCTCCGGAGACGTCCTTGTAGTTCTCGTACAAGGAGTGATCGCTGACGTCAACCCGATTGTCGGCGAGTTCCTCGAGCGGTTCGGTCATTGTGTACTGGTGTTCGACCGGCGTCACCGGGAGGTGAACGTCGAGTTTCTCACCCAACTGACGCGCCCAGATGTTCGTCGCGATGACGACTTCGTTACACTCGATCGTCCCGTTTTCGGTGACAACCGAGCTGACTGACCCGTTCTCGGTCTCGACGTCTTCGGTACGGGTATGGGGAACGAACTTCGCTCCCCGATCCATGGCTTCGCGGGCGAGGGCAGCACACGCAACGACGCCGGATATCTGGCCGTCTGTCGGCGAGTAGTACCCACCCTGAATCACGTCGGTGTCGACGAGCGGTAGCTTTTCTGCTACTTCCTCGGGCGAGAGGATCTCCGGGTTCGGGAGCCCCCAGGACTCGGCCCACTCGACGCGGCGCTGCAGGTAGTCCATCCGCTCGTCGCTCCGCGCGACCTCGATGCCGCCGACTTCTTTGTAGGCCTGAACCCCGTTGTCGTCCTCCAAGTCCGAGTACAGGTTACGGCTGTACTTGGCGAACTTCGAGAGGATCTTCGACTCGGAGGTCTGGAACATGATCCCCGGCGCGTGGCTGGAAGATCCACCAGTGGTTGGCATCGGCCCCTGATCGACGACGACGACGTCGTCTCGGCCGAGTTCAGTGAGCTGGTACGCCAGGTTGCACCCGACGATACCGGCACCGACGATAACAGTGTCTGCTTGGTCCGGCAAGCTGTCGTCTGCGTTCATAATTGTACACTCCGTGGTGCCAGTCGAGTACAAATATAATTATCGCTCACCCGGATCTTCAACAAAACCTGGTAGAAGAATTATAATTAGAGTTTCGAGGAGGCTGTGGATAACAGTGATATCACTGTTATTCTGGGCACCATTGTCAAGCGACGGTGCACGATTCCGTGCACGGACATGCTAACGGTCGTTCGGAGGAATCGGCGAGCCTGCGGAGAAGCATAAAATATCATTTTTATGGTGTTTTGACGATAGTAGCATCAAATCGCGGGGGTGACGGCTTCCCTTCACAGCCTCCCGGACCAATCAAGCGAATCCTGGAGATATCCGGGCACATAGCCTCCGATGAGACATAATTCTCCAATAGATTCACGAAATCATGTCGTATATCGAGGAAATAACGGCAACTTATTTGATGGCAACGTCTTACCTTCCTCTTGCATGGTAGATTCCATTCCGCTGGAGACAGCGAAAGAGCTGATAGACGCGGCAGAAGAGAAAGCAGACGAGATCGACAACCCGATGGTGATCACGGTCGCAAACAGCGAGGGGAACCTCATCGCCCAGCACCGCATGGACGGCGGCTGGCTAGCCTCCGTGAGCATCTCGCGTAACAAGGCATACACGTCGGCTGCCCTGGAGATGCCGACTCACGAACTGGCAGAGCCCTCCGAACCGGGCAACTCCCTGTACGGCCTCCAGACGACCGACGACGACCAGATCGTCATCTTCGGCGGCGGCTATCCGCTCGAGCAAGACGGTGAAGTCGTGGGCTCGATCGGTGTCTCCGGCGGCGCCGTGAGCCAGGACCGCGAGGTCGCTGAAGCTGGCGTCGAACGGTGGAACGAACTCATCAAAGAGGAAGCGATCACGGCAGACGACTGATCGGCGAGAGACTCGGAGACACTCATCCGGTGAGCGACTGAATTCCAGACGTCTCTCAGTTGCTCCTTTGTGTCCCCGCTGAACCGCAGTTCTCACACAGGTCACGCTGGAGACCGCTCGGATTCCGCCAGAAGTTCCTCCTATCGAATCAATCGATCCCACTCTGTGAGACATTGCTAGAAGCGGTATTCGGATGGGGCGCCCGTATACGGCCGTGTTACCGATGTGTAGGGCGTTTCGGATCGTGCTCAGCTACGGTTTCGAGCAACTCGATGAGCGCTTCGCTCGCGGCGTCGAGAAGTTCCTCGCCGAGGTCGGCGCTTGCCTCGCGCGGATCGCCGACGACGCCGTTCTCGGTGAACTCGGCCGAGTCGAACGCAAGATTGACCCGTCCCTGCCAGTCACCCCATCGATCGCTGGCTTCCGCTGCCGCGTCATCGAGTCGCCCCTCGCGCACGTGTTTCGGGTTCGCGTGCTGGAGCAATGCCGTCTCCAGCGGACCGCCGTGTCCCATGCGGGACGCATGGTCACCGACCTCTTCGAACCAGGTGAACGGGACCGCGTACGCATCGTCGTGGCGCGTGATCGTTCCAGCGACTTCCCGGAGCGCCGCTGCGTTTCCACCGTGACCGTTTACCAGCACGACACGATCGAAGCCATGTGATGCCAGGCTTCTGACGATGTCGCGGACGTACGACCTGAACGTCGATTCGGACGTCCAGAGCGTTCCGGAAAACTGTCTGTGTTCCTCGGCGATGCCGACCGGAACTGCCGGGGACACGACGACAGGGTCGTCAAGCCGTTCGGCGGCGGTCTCGGCGACCGTCTCGGCGTTGAGCGTGTCGGTACCCAGTGGGGCATGAGGACCGTGCTGTTCCGTGCTGCCGATCGGCACCATCGCCAGATCCGTCTCTGCATCGTGGACGTCGGTCCACGTTGCGCTCTCGAGGTGCATACACTGGCTGCTGTTCGTGGAAGCGCATAAAAACCTGTCCTCCCCGACACTTACAAGCCTCGACGCCCGGGAGATGCAGTATGAATCGCAAGCGCGTTACGCATACGGCTACCGAGCGCCGTCTCGCTCGGTTGCCATCCGGCTCCGATATCTCCGTTACCGTCCACCGGTACGAAGGCAGCCCCGGCCCGACGGTGTACGTTCAGGCCGCACAGCACGGAATCGAACTCAACGGAACCGCCGCACTGCGACGCCTCCACGATCACCTGACGTCCACCGAGATCGCAGGGACAGTTCTCGTAGTGCCCATCGCGAATCCACGCGCGTTCGACCATCGCTCATACGTCACCCCGCATGCTCTCGACGCGGTCAACTCGAACATGAACCGTGTCTGGCCCGGCGACGACGACGGAACGCTCCAGGAACGCTCGGCCAGACGACTGTGGTACCTGGTCGAAGGTGCTGACGCCGTAATCGATCTCCACACCGGGTCTGCAGACATGCTGGAGCACGTTCGCTTCCAAGACGACGACTCGGAAGCGCTCGCAGAGGCGTTCGGAAGCGAGTATCTTCTCGTTGACGCCGCCGAGGAGAACGCTCCCGATCGTGATTTCAGAGGAAAACTACGGACAGCCGCTGCACGAGCGGGTATTCCAGCGATCACGCCGGAACTTTCAAACAGCAGGCGGGTGGACCACAGCGCAGTACAACGAGGAGCGACGGGGATCCGGAACGTACTCCGCAAAATGAACGTTTTGGATGGCGTGCCGGACACTCCCGTGACTCGGACCGTGTTTCGGAGCGACGGAGATTGCATCAGGGCCGAAGATTCCGGTCTCTTCGAACCTCGCCCCGACATCGAAGTCGGAGACCGAGTGTCACCGGAGACGACTCTGGGATCGATCTATAGCCCTGCGACCTTCGAGGAACTGCAGACGGTGACAGCGCGTGAAAGCGGAATCGTCTACTCACTCACGAGAGAATCCGTCGTCGCCGCCGGTGAGAAACTCGCCGACGTCGCGGAAATCGTCTGAGCGTCCATGCGAGATGCGAGGTGAATCACCTCGAAGTCAAACCCCGAGATGTTCGCCTCGTCCGCGAATAAACGGACTCTATTATCAACCATACGCGATTTGTGCATAACGTGTACCGGTTCTCGTATGAGATGTGTCCACTGTGGACGGGACACCACCGAGAGACACCACCTTCGATTTACCAGTGAGCAGATGCAGGAAATCACGAAAGAGCTAGACTTGAACTGTGCCAGGGCTGCCTTTCTGAGTTCCCTCGCCAATTCTGGAGTAGAGAAGACCAGCTCATAGAATTCCTACCCCTGCAAGACCTGCAGCTACCGCCACCGTCGCCGTCCGACCACACTTGCCGGGGAAAGCGCGCGCAACGCGAAGTAAAAAATCATCTTAACTTTATTTTGCCTCTCTCCCTGCAAACTGTTTCACATAAATGGGTTCTCTATTCCTCATTCACACTTATATACCCAAGAAATAGAGTGAGGTGTAATACCATGGGTGTAAGTGGCTCATTCAAAGAACTCTCCCGAGTGATCGGGCGATACGAGTCGGATGGCGGGAGGATCCAACGTATCGAAGCGGAGACGCCCGACCGGGACTCCGAGACCGGGCTAACGGTCACACTCGACGTTCCCCTCTCCCTGTGTTCGGGAGAGGAATCGGGAACTGAAGCATCACCGGAGGCGGCGACGATCACAGACGATGGAGGGGTACAAATAGAGTTCTCCCCGTCGATACTACCGGGGTTAGACGAGTACGTTCCCGAGGATGCATCGACTATCAGGAAAGACGCTTGCGTGACCGACGACGGCACCGTGGTGGCGACGCTCACACTCACTTTCGAGGCAGAGACAGAACACGGGCGTTCCGAATCGTCAACCACCAATAACGTTAACTCTCAATCCCGTTCAGCGCCAGTCACTGCCGAGAGCGACGAAGCGATTGGTGACGATCCAGAATCGGCCGACGCGAGTACTGCGACGGTAGCTCGCGGAGAAGCAGTTGACGACGCAGACGGTATCGGTGAGCACGAGGACACCCAGGCAGCGACCGAGGAGTCGACGAGCGACCGGGACAAGATAGAGGAGAAACTCGACGCCGCACGATCAGAGGACCTCCCACCGTACGAAGACGACGAATATCTACAGTGCCTGTACGATTCCTTCGACACATTCGCAGAGATGGCCGAGCACATCGAGATGGATGTTGCCTCGGAGACCGTTCGTCGATACATGACCGAGGCCGACATCCACCAACCGATGTCGTACGAGACGGCCGACGAGGCCGAAGCGGACGACTGCACGGCAGACAGCAATGTAGCGGCGGCGGACGCCGGTGACACAGTCGACGAGACAGACGAGCAGACAGCCGCTAAAGAGTGTTCCGAGGACGCGCAGTCGTCATCCGAATCGGAGTCAGAACAGGATCTAGCAGCGGAAGAAAACGACCCGATCGAGAGCGTCTCCAACACACAGCTCGCCGCCGACGGGCTCGGTCTCCCGGACGGCCTCACGATCGAAGAGTTGGCAGACGCGATAGAAACGTCGATGACGCTGTATGACGTACAGCGACAACTGGATCTCGACCGGGAACGTACGCAGGAGTTGCTAGAACAGCTGAACCTGATCGATCTCATCATGCAGAGAATCTCGCACAATCCAGATCAGGGAATCACCCGTGAAGAGATCGCCAACCGGATTCACAGCAGTGCTATCAGCGGTTGATATCGTGATTCACCGTACTCGTCCACCGCCGCGGTGTGTACATCAGCGAGACGGGGTTTCAGCCGAGGAGAACGACGAGCACAGTCTCGTAGCTGAGCCTCCAGAACCCCGTCCCCTTTGCCGTTCCGAACACGTTAACCGTAGAACGGTGTGAGAGATAGGACCATGCTCGACGAGACAGATCTGTTCTGAGGTGCCTCACTGGATCACTGTCGCTGTAACCCTGCAATAGGAATCATAACGGATCTCCCGGAACGCGTCGACTGATCACGAACCGGACTCAAAAATACGCTTTGCCCTCCTCTGTGGATCATGTTCCGTCCGTTCGTCCCCGCCCTGAATTCTCACTAGTTTATATTGAGGTTCAGTATCACAGGTGAACTGTTTTTTATAGGTATGTCATTTGCTGTCCTGTATGACACAGTGGGACGAATCACAAACGCAAGCAGTAAGTTCAGATATCACGGAGAAGTCGAACGCGTTACCGGCGAAGTATTTCACCGACCCGGAAATCTTCGAAATAGAGAAAGAGAAGGTATTCGGCCAGTACTGGGTGTACGCCGGGCACGCCAACTGCATCCAGGAAGCAGGCCAGTACTTCACCCGGACGATTGGCGGTCGACAACTGATCATCGTCCGCGGTCACGACGGCGATATCAAGGCGTTCGACAACGTCTGCGCCCACCGCGGCTCGAAGATGGTCGAGGATACGCCGATGACCGACCCCGGTGATGCAAAACGAATCAAGTGTCCGTACCACCTCTGGACGTACGACCTCGAGGGAGAGCTCAAAAGCACGCCCAAGAGCTTCGATGAAGCCAGTCTGAACCCCGACCTCGAGGACGAAGAAGTGCAAGAGTTCGACGCCGAAGAGAACGCCCTGAACGATGTACACGTGGACTCGATCGGGCCGCTGCTCTTCGTGAACCTGAGTGAGGATCCGATGCCGCTGGCCGAGCAGGCCGGCGTAATGAAAGATCGCCTCGAGGCGCTCCCGCTGGGGGAGTACGAACACGCCACCCGGATTGTCTCGGAGGTTGAGTGCAACTGGAAGGTGTTCGCGAGCAACTACTCGGAGTGCGATCACTGCCAGGCCAACCACCAGGACTGGATCAAAGGCATCTCGCTCAACGAGTCCGAACTCGAGGTTAACGATTACCACTGGGTGCTCCACTACACCCACGCCGAGGACGTCGACGACGAGATGCGGATCCACGACGAGCACGAGGCCCAGTTCCACTACCTCTGGCCGAACTTCACGGTCAACATGTACGGCACTGCCGACGGCTACGGTACCTACATCATCGATCCCATCGACACCGATCGCTTCCAGTTGATCGCGGACTACTACTTCCGCGATAGCGACCTCTCCGAGGAAGAGCGGGAGTTCGTCCGGACGAGTCGCCAGCTTCAGGAAGAAGACTTCGAACTGGTCGAACGTCAGTGGGAGGGGCTCAAAACCGGCGCGCTCGCACAGGCCCAACTCGGCCCCAACGAACATACCGTCCACAAGTTCCACCAGCTCGCACAGGACGCCTACGACTCGTAATGGTATCGCCTTTGCATAACCGATCGACACTGAAACACGACAATCAGAACCAAAACCCATGAGTACCCAAGATCAGGCACCGTACGTCGCGTCCTGTCCGGAGTGCGACGTCGATCTACAAACCGACGTTCCGAACGAGATCATCGACTTCCACCGCCGTCACTATCGCGTGACGGGTCACGAGGTGGAGTTCAAACACGCGCAGTTGGATTTAGACGAGGACGTCACGAGTGACGGTCTCAAGGATGTCATCTGGCAGCTACAAGATCAGTACGAGAACGGCGTCCCAATCGGGATCATTGCGGCAGTTATGTCCGAACGCGGGCTATCGATCGGCGAGACGTTAGACGAGATCCACGAGGTTCGGATGACCGGCGGGCTGTACGAACCACAGGACGATCATCTGGGCGCGTTCTGACGTTAGTCCCACGCTTCGAGTCGCATGCTTCGAAGTCGCCACTGACGGCTCAGCTCGGGTTCTTCCTTTGGGCCGGCTCGGGCACCGTGTGTCCTGAAGAAGGCGCCGTCGCGACCGAGTCGCTTCCGCCGTACGTATGCTGGTCGAAGACGGCGTCGTACTTCCCGCCGGGGAGGGGATGATCGTAACGAGGCTCCTGATTCTCTTCCCGGGGACGCCCTCGAGGACGCCACCGACGGCTTTCTCGAGTCCGGTGATGTCGGCCGCGTCAGAGAGATGCTTCAACAGCATGTGAGGCATCAATAACATGCGAGTGCCAAGATCATCATCAACGGCGGCTCAATATCGTGCTGAATTACTCGATTCCGTCCGTTCGAGAGTTCCTGCTTGATCGTCTTTCTTTACCGGACGATCGGTATCATGTACGCGTGGTTGTGCGCCTGAAGCAACGTGAGACACGTGCTATCGTAGAATTCGCGGTCAAAATAAATGGTCATGACGCCGAAGCGAAGATCATTCCTGATCTTCGATAAGTGTTGAGGAAAGTAGATTTCTCATCCCTCGGCGAAGACGGCCGCTCATCGCTGTAGAGGAGACACCGACTTCGTTGGCAACGTCCTCGAGTGACATCTCACGTGGTTCGCTGAAGTATCCCTTTTCGTACGCGATCTCGAGAGCCTTCTGTTGTTCTTCTGTTAAACCGAACGAACTACTGGAACCTCCTTTCCTTTTTTCGTAGAGTTCAAGCAAACTGAAACTGATGTCGTTCTCCCTCGCACGCTCCCACACCGAGTGAAGTGCGTCTCGGCTCGGTAGTTGTGCCTGAATCAGCCATCCTTTATCTTTTGTCTCTGCTTGCAAGAGGAATCCATTAGCCTGAGTCACAGCCGGACTGATAAGTTTGGCTTCATCTGTATGTCGTATATGGTATATATTGGTGCCATTATTACTATCTATCCGTTCGTAATCGCTCACAGTATGGTCTGAGTCGAGTGTATCTTCTAGCTCTTCGACATCATCGTACTCGATCACGAACGGGAAAGTACCGGAACTCGGATCAGTCGTAGCCTGGTGGATCACCCTGATATTTATGCCGTCGAGTTCGTGCAACGTCGGAACGAGCGCTAGATCTTCGTGTTCGATGTATGATTTCGCTGTTATTGACATTTTATTACTCCTCTTCTATTTAAATATACGAGCTGAGTAACCGGTCGAGTGTTGTGGCGAACTGACTTTTTATTGTTGCTCTCATTGTGGATGGGTACGCTCGCAGTCTAGCTGCTTTATGTCGTTACCAACGCTCTGACGATATAAATTACTATGATACAACAGCCTGCTTCCGAAAGCGTAGCAGAGGGTTTCAACATACCGTTATCATTATTTAGGTTTGAACCCAAGATGAGATATGCGACGATTCGTTTTCTGTACCGTGAGTAAATCGACAATGGACCCGGTGCTCCAGCGCAAGTTCTACAGGTAGCTAATGTCAGTTGACGACAGTCGAGAGTGCAAGATAGATCGAGTGTGCGAGAAGTGGGAACTCGACGGCATTGACGCGGAGCTACGAGAACGGCGACAGAATTCCGATGCGAGCCTTCGAGATCTCGAGAGCTACTTCAACCAGCGGGTTCTTGAGGCCGCGATGCGGGATGCCCGAGCCGAAATAATCGAGGGGGAAGTCGAAAATACGTATCACCTTCTCACTGACGACGACGTGAGCTCGGGTTCGAAAGTCGAAGTAAACGACCGGCTCAGACGATCAGGGATAGATCCGGAAGCAGTCACGTCAGATTTTGTTAGCTACCAGACTATTCGAACACACCTCCAAGAATGTCTCGATATGGATACTTCTAATGAGGCGAATGTGAATATGTCCGATGCAAAAAATACAGTATTCAAACTATTATCCCGGACTGAGGTCATCACCGAACGTACGATCGACCGACTTCGCTCTGCCGGTCATGTGATGATCAGCGACGTGGACGTGACGTTGAGCCTCCGAATCGCCTGCACGAAGTGTGGGGAGGAGTATACGTTCTCTCGGCTTCTGGAACGGGGCCGTTGCAACTGCGCCGATGATCCAGAGAAATGAATGTTGGCATAAGATTGAAGATTATGGGCGTTTAGTATTCAGATACTCAAGTGTCGGATACTATCAAATAGTGAACAACCATGTCATATAATAATACAACAGCGAGTGATAATACTGCCGGAGAACTTGGTGATCTTCGTATACGTGTTCGTAACATCGGGGGAATATCGGAAGGAGAAGTGACGCTCTCACCAGGAGTCACGCTACTTTCGGGAGAAAACGCGTCAAACAAGTCCTCCTTTTTGCGTGCACTTTCTGCTGTCCTCGGGGGGAACGATCCGAAATTGAAAAGCGACGCTGACGAGGGGTACGTCAAGCTTGAAACGGACGACGACTACTACTACGTCGATCTAACCGCGAAAAACGGCAGTTCGGTTGTCTCCGACGCCGACCGTGTTTCCGACCTAAACCAGCTCTGTGAACTGTTTGTCGCGCTCGGTGAAACGAACCCGGTTCGACGAGCTATTGTCAGCGACGACGATATTTACGACTTGCTGATGAGACCGATCGATACCGAGGAGATCGAATCGGAGATCGATCGGCTGAAGGCCAGAAAAGACGATATTGATAGCCGACTCGAAAAGATAGATCGGATGGAAGATCGCCTTCCGACGCTCCAGACGAAGGCCGATAGCTTGCAAGAAGAGATACGGGACGTCGAGGAATCCTTAGAGGCAAAACGCGAGGTTATCGAGGAAAGAGAAGCGAGCGGAGGGACAGACGAAGGTGAGCAGATACTCAAGGAACTAAAACAGAAACGCACAGAGCGGGAGACGATCCGAGACAGAATCCGAACACAAAAAGAGGCGGTATCATCGCTTCATGATGATCTCGATGAAATTTCAGATAAGTTGACTGAGATTCAAGGTCCCGACGAAACACAGGATCTCGACGAGATTGAAACCGAGATCGAGCAACTCCACCATCAAAAACAGCAGCTGACAACGACGATCAACGCACTCAGCCCGATCGTAGAGATGAACGGGCAACTGCTGGACGACGAGACCGATATCCCCGACCAAATGAAGTCCGACGACATCGTCAGCGAACTCGATCCGACATCTCGGACGATCACGTGCTGGACGTGCGGGAACACCGTCGAGCGGTCGGAGATAGCGGAGCAGGTCCGGGTCGTCAAGGAGATCCTCGAGGAAAAACGCGACCAACAGAGAGTGATCGCTGATCGGATTGAGTCTCTCGAAAGCCGGAAGCGACAGCTCGAAACGCAACGCGAAAAGCACGAACGGCTTACAGACAGAAAACAGTCGATCGAAGACGAAATCGAGCGCCGAGAGCAGCAACTCGAGGGGCTTGAGGACGACCGATCGTCGCTCCAGAGTGAGATCGAAGAGCTTCAAACGAAAGCCGAAGAGATCGACGGGGAAGACGACGAACTCATCGAGCTACACGGCGATGTGAGCGATCTCGAGTACAGACGCGGCCAACTCGAGAACGAACACAACGACATCGAGACAGAGATCGAACGGATCGAGTCCGAACGTGCCGAACGTGACGATCTCGAGGCCGAGCGCGAGTCCATATCCGAGCAGCTTCAGGAACAGCGCGACCGGATCGAAACGATAGAGCGCGATCTCGTTTCCGCGTTCAACGAGTCGATGCAGCAGGTGATAGACAAGTTAGAGTACGAAAACATCGAGCGCGTGTGGATTGAACGTCTCACCGATACGACGAAGCGAACGACATCTCGGACCGATTTCGAACTACACGTCGTGCGGTCAACTGCCGACGGGGCTGCCTACGAGGATACGATCGACACTCTGAGTAAAAGCGAACGGGAAGTTGTCGGTCTCGTCGTTGCGCTCGCGGGGTATATCGCACACGACGTTAGCTCGGAACTCCCGATCGTCGTTATCGATGCTGTAGAGATGCTCGACGCTGATCGTATTTATGGACTTCTGACATATTTCGAAGGGCACGCGGACTACGTCGTTGCAGCAGTTCTCCCCGAGGAAGCCGACGAGCTCGACGCCAACTTTTCTTCTATTCTTACCACCTCGTCGTTCGGTGTGGCGCCCTGAGTACGGGCGGCGTATCGATTAGTCTGCCGCCTCGGAACTCGTATCGTCTCCTATCTGTTCGTACTGTTCGTTTCTCGAACCGTCCGGATCGCAGTAGCGTTCTCTGCGACGTCATGGACGCGGACGATATCCGCACCTCGCTCGGCCGCCATGGTCGTCGTTGCTACCGTCGGCGGTAGTCGCTCGTCAACACTGCAGTCAACGCGCTCGAACATGGACTTGCGGGAATGGCCGACCATGATCGGGCAACCGAGAGCACGTAGTTCCCCTAGCCTGTTGACCAACTCGAAGCACTCTGCGGCGGACTTTCCGAACCCGAGTCCGGGATCGACGATGATCTGATCGCGATCGAGTCCCGCCTGTTCGGCGAGCAACACTCGTTGGCCGAGTTCACGGATGACGTCCTCAACGACATCGTCGTACGCCGTCGATCGGTCCGGATCGACCGGGGCATTTACGCTGTGCATGACGACGACCGGCGCGTCGTGGTCGGCAGCGACGAACCGCATGTCCGGGTCCGCCAGTCCGGAGACGTCGTTGATTATGTCTGCGCCCGCCTCCAGGGCGGCGTCTGCGACAGCAGCCCTCCTCGTATCGACAGAGATCGGCACGTCTGTCCCGGAGATGCGTTCGATAACCGGGACCACGCGCTCGATCTCCTCCTCAACCGTGATCGGATCGGCTCCCGGACGCGTACTCTCGCCGCCGACATCGACGATGTCTGCGCCCGCGGAAACCATTTCACGAACTCGTCGGACGGCGTCCTCCACCTGAGCGTACCGGCCGCCGTCGTAGAAACTGTCCGGAGTGACGTTCAGGATACCCATGACTGCCGTGTCGGCATCCCATGGATGCTGGTCTCTTTCCTCGCCCTCGCTGATGATCTCCCTGAACCGTTCCGAAACGTACGAAAGACCCAGATCACTGTTCTGGATCGTGTCGGCCAGACGTTCATACTGGGCGGCAGTTCCAGACAGGACGACGGATACATGTCTCCCGGGAGAATCGATTTCCGAGGCGGCACACGTCCCGCCGATGGATTGCATCGTCTGCTGTAGATACTCTGCCTGCTTCTCGCGCAACCGAGTTTTGAACGTATAGGTGACGGTGTCTTTAGCGACCTGGTTGGTGAACCCGTCCTGAACGCACGCTTCGGAGAGAACAGACCGCGCATCGTCGAGTGTATCCGCTTGTTTGGGGATCTGGCGCTGTGTCCATCGATCGCGGGCTTCGGCGACGACGTACAGCGAACCGGTGATCAGCACGCAGTCGTCGCCGTCTGCCGAGTTGAGCGCCCGTTCGACCGCCGTCTGTACCGTCTCGCCCCGCTCAATCTGAGTTGCAGACGTCTCGAACGCGTCCGTCAACGTGTCGAAGGACGCGGCCCGACTCACGTCTGGCTGACAGAGGTGAAGAACGTCCGATTCGGGGAGCTCCGCTGCCATTCTCGAGTGGTCTTTCTCTTTCATCGCGCCGAAGACGAGGTGTAATCCATCGAACTCGTACCGGTCGACGAGATCGGTGAGCGTCTCACACGCGGCCGGGTTGTGAGCACCGTCCAGGATCACCAGCGGATCGGTCGACATCACTTCGAACCGGCCAGGCCAGTGGGCGCGGCGGAGTCCGCGCTCGATCACCGCGGTCTCGACGTTCGCTACTTGTCGGGCGAGAGTCGCCGCAACTCCGGCGTTTGTCGCCTGGTGCTGGCCGAGCAACGGAAGGTTCGTCGAGACATCCCACTCCCGACCAAGTATCAATACGGTTGTTTCGACCTGCGAGCACATTTCACCCTCTCGGGCGATGATGTCGGTCTCTGCTTCCCCCACAGTAACGACCTCTGTTTCGGCTTGGATCGCCTCGAGCGCTTCGCCATCCGCACTCGTTACGAGCCGTTTCCCGTCCGGTGCGACTTGCGCTTTGTCTCGGGCGATCTCGTCGACCGTCTCACCGAGGACGTCGGTGTGCTCAAGGCTCACGTTCGTGACGGCACTGGCCACCGGATCTACGACGCTCGTCGCGTCGTGCCGACCGCCGATACCGACTTCGAGGATCGCCACGTCGACGTCTTCGCTGGCAAAATGCTGCAGTGCGAGTACGGTAAGCACCTCGAAGTACGTGGGGCAGTCACCGTCGCCGCGCAGTCGAGAGATACACGGTTTGATCTTCTCGGCGAACGATCGGACGCGTTCCTTCGAGACTTTCCGCCCGTTGATCCGGATCCGCTCGCGGAAGTCGTTCAGATCCGGCGAAGTATACAGACCGACGTCGAGGTCGGCCTCCCGCAGAACCCGTTCGAGCATCACCGCTGTGCTTCCTTTCCCGTTCGATCCCGCTATCTGGACGCAGTCGACTCTCTCGTGTGGGTTTCCGAGATCAGATAGCATCCTAGCGGTCGTCTCCGTCCCGAGTTTTGGGCGGGAGCGGTCTAGATTCTCTAGATAGTTAACTGCCTCGTGGTACTCCATGTCAAATAGGGGTACCGGTATCGGTATTAATGTGTTGCCGCATCGCTATCTCGGCCGGTTAGCGTCCACCATCAGGCGCCTCTACCGAGAAAATAGTCCTCGGTTCATCGTCGGCGCTGCTCATGCCTCCACAACTTGTAATGTGGGATAGATATCGAGGTTGGAGGTTATCGTTGTCCCGCCACCGATCTGAAGTCGTGTTTCGCACCGTCTCTGCTGGCCGACCGGCTGCATCTTCCGATACGGTCTGCTGTCCCGAGTTCCCGGTGCAACTGCAGGGCGGTCGCGGTTGCACCGGAGTTGACTGACAGTAGTCCGTATGATAGAGTGCAACTCTCTGTCGGCGAACGGCGTCTCACGCTTTACGGGCACCGTGGTGTTTATCAGAGTGTGTAGCGAGACCCCCACTATGGCCACCGACTCGACGAACAATCTAGCGGCCCAGGAGCCGTACGTGACGAAGTTCGAGGCGACCGTTCGTTCCGTTGATGGTCGTGCGGTCCGCTTGGATCAGACGTATTTTTACCCGGAAGGGGGCGGACAACCGGCCGACAGCGGGACTCTGGACGGTCTCGACGTCACCGACGTGCAAAAACGCGACGGGGAAACCATCCACACTCTCGCGACTGAGCCTGACTTCGAAGCGGGAGAGGCCGTCACGGGTCGCATTGACGAAGAGTTCCGGACCTACTGCATGCGAGCGCACACGGCGAGTCACTTGGTGTACGGTGCAGGACGGAAACTGTTCGAGGACCCTGAATACGGCGGGTTCGATATCGGATCGGAGAAAGTTCGCCTGGACTTCGAAACTGACCGCGATCCTGACGACGTGAACGCTATCACGTTCGAGCGAATGGTGAACGAAGTCGTCTGGGACTCTCGAGACATCACATGGGAAGAAATGGACAGTGAGCGCGCCCGTCGACGCGACGACGTGGTGTTCAACCTGACCGACAACAGCGAACAGTCCGATACGGTTCGCGTGGTCGAGATCGACGAGTGGGACATCGCGGCCTGCGGTGGTACGCACGTGAAGAATACCAACGAGATTGGACCGATAACGGTGTTGAACGTCTCGAATCCGGGATCTGACCTCATCCGCGTCGAGTACGCTGTCGGACCCACAGCCATCCAGACGCGGATCGACGAGAGAAAAAACACCAAGCGTGCGGCGGACGTGATGGAGACGAGTATCGAGGATCTTCCGGAACGCGCTACCAGTCTCGTGCAGGAGAACGCTTCGCTTAAGGAAGAGATCGACCAGTTACACGAGCGTCTACTGGAAGAACACCTAGAGACCCTGGCTGACGAAGCCGTATCGAAGAACGGTGACGATTGGATAGTCGGCGAAGTCGAGGGGATAGGTCCGAACGACGTTTCCGAGCGAGTCAGAAAACTCGCTGGAGACGCGGGAGACGTAATCGCACTTACCGGCGTCAACGGTGGTTCGTTCCTGGTCGTCGCGACGACGGGCGAGCCAGACGCCAGCGAGGTCGTCGACGATGTCACAGCGGAGTTCGGCGGTGGCGGCGGCGGCGGTTCGACCTTTGCGCAGGGCGGTGGGTTAGACGAAGAACCGGCGACCGTTGTCGAATATCTTCGAGAGCAGGCGTAGTCGCTTTGCCACACCCCTACCTGGAGCGACTGCGTTTTCGCCGTCGCTCGGTGTCCGGGACACCGTACGCCTTCTCGTGCTGTCAGAATTTTTTGGTATATTGCGACTCCGAAAACACATCGTATCCCTGGCGTTTCAGGAGGAACAAAGTTAATTACCGGAGGCCGGGAAGTAATGCCCGGAATGCCTCTCAAAGACCGTGAGACGTCCGTTTCGGCGGACTACAGATCACTGCTACGTGAATGCGAAGCTTCTCTCGAATCGCGCCGATGGAAGACGAGTAGAACGACCGACGGCAGTAGCCGGAGGGAGCTGGTATGACTCGCGAGTGGACAGAGATAACGGTCGTCGGCGAAGACGATACGGGCCTCATTGCCGAGGTGACTTCCTTCCTCTTCGAGCGCAACGCCAACATCGTGGACCTCGACCAGGCAGTTCGGGACGGTACGTTCCGGATGACTATGAAAGTCGACACGTCGGAGATGGTCACTACTCAACTGAAGTTCCAGGAAGACCTTGAGGATCTCTGCGACGGGTTCGGCGTCGACGTTCAGGTACGGTTCCCGTCCGATTGCGAGAATCAGTCCATCGCCGTCCTCGTCACCAAAGAGAGCCACTGCCTCGAAGCGTTGCTCGAGGCCTGGAACAGCGGCGAGCTGGACGCGGACATCGAGGTGGTCATCGGGAACCACGACGACCTTCAGCCGCTCGCGGCGCAGTACGACGTTCCCTTCCACGATATCGGCGACGAGAAGGGGACACCCAACGAAGAAGAACTCCTCGACTTGCTAACAGACTATGACATCGACCTGATCGCGTTGGCTCGCTACATCCGTATCCTCTCGCCCGAAGTCGTCTTCCGCTACGAGAGTCGGATCATCAACGTCCATCCGAGTCTGCTCCCGGCGTTCCCCGGTGCTGCCGCGTACAGACAGGCTCTCGAGGAGGGAGCCCGCATCGCCGGTGTCACCGCCCATTACGTGACCACCGATCTCGACCAGGGACCGATCATTACCCAGCGGTCGTTCAACGTCCCTGCGGATGCCACAGAGGAAGACCTCAAAAGGCTTGGCCAACCTCTTGAAGCCGAGGCCCTCCTCGAAGCCATAAAGCTCCATCTCGCCGACGAGCTCTCCGTGCAGTTCGGACGCACCGAACTCGAAAACCCCGACGAGACCGACGCACAGCTGGGTGCTCCCCAGGAACTCAACCAGCTGATCCCCGACCAGCCGGTCGACGGCTTCGACGCGGTGGCTGCCGGCGAAACGGACGAGACGGCGACGGCGGATGACTGACTCGCGGCGCCTTTCAAGCTTGACCACGAGGTCCATCGCAGAGGCGACGAGAGAGTGATTTCTTTCCCGTATTGCGCTAGACGAACCGGCTCGTTTTTCCGTTCTCCGCAACACATGAGTCAGATGATCTGTTGAGGACAGTGCGAGCGAGTCTGTGGAGGACGTGCCACCGTTCCGATCGCTGCCTGGCCACGAACACAGAACTACGATAACGGTCCCTGTGTCTCCGATATCTGGGGGGATGGCGAACCAGCACTCACGCTGTCGACGGGAGATTCATTATACGTCGACACGAGATGCCATACGGAATGGTCACGTCTCCATCCGAGATTCCGATCACCGTCATCAGCGGACCGCTAGGCGCGGGCAAAACGACGCTGGTCAATCGACTGCTGAACAACCCCGGCGATAGGCGAATCGCCATCATCGTCAACGACATGGGTGAGGTCAACGTCGACGCGGAGTTGATCGCCGACGAGACGGAGGAGGGTGTCGTCGACCTCTCAAACGGGTGTATCTGCTGTCGACTCCAGGACGACCTCGTCGCTCAGGCGACGCGGTTGGCCGAAGAGCGTTCGTTCGACTACCTCGTCGTCGAGGCGTCGGGCATCAGCGAACCGGTTCCCATCGCTCGTGCGCTCACTGAGGGGACAAAAGAAGACAGCCTTCCAGACCGGTTCTGTCTCGATACGACAGTTTCTGTCGTCGACGCCTACGGGTTCTGGAAAGCGTTCGATTCCGAAGAATCCCTCCCGGATGCCGCCCCGGACCCGGAGCGCCCGCTGACCGAGGTGTTAGTCGACCAGATCGAGTTTTGCGACGTATTGCTGCTAAATAAGTGCGATATGGTACCCGACGATGCGCTGGAGTCTATCGAGGCCGCCGTCCGCGAGCTCCAGCCGCGCGCGACGCTTCATCGAACGACGTACAGCGATGTCGACCCGAGTGCCGTCCTCGACACCGGATTGTTCGACTTCGAAGCGGCGCGGCGGCAACAAGGCTGGAAGCGGGCCCTATCCGGAGAAGCAGCAAACGAGGATCCGGGTCACGACCACGGTGGCGATGCCATCTCGGCGGCCGAGGCACACGGCGTCGAGTCGTTCGTCTATCGGCGAGAGCGTCCCTTCCACCCTGAGCGGTTCGACGCGTGGCTCGACGACTGGGACGGCGAGATCATCCGCGCGAAAGGGTTCGCGTGGGTAGCGAGTCGCCCGGAAACGGTTCTCGGGGTAAGTCAGGCCGGTCCGTCCGTCCAGGCTGGCCCGATCGGTGAATGGGGCCACGACGATCCGGCGACGCGGCTGGTGTTCATCGGTAGCGACCTCGATGAGGCAGCTATGATCGACGAACTCGACGGTTGTCTGGCAGCGTCCGACGAACAGACCGAAGAGTACGCTACCGATCCCTTCCCCCGCGGATCCGCTTGATCTCCGCACGGATCCGATCCCTTCGCTGGTCGTTCCAGCGCTCGCAGAATCCCCGCAGCCGACGTTGACCCATCGCCGGTGATTGTCCGGTTCGCGTCGGACTCGGGTACTCGTCCGCGTCTCGTACTCGGTTCCTCGTGTTCAGCCGTCTCAGTACGAAGAATTCCATGCGAGAGGTCTGTTACCTCACAACATGGGTGCGTAGTCACGCTAAAAACGGAGGCGTCTATCGCGCGAGAGTTACGGTTCCAGCAGGACCTTCGTGACGCCTTCCTCGCGGTTGTCGAACTTCTCGTACATCTCCGGCGCGTCCTCCAGGTCAACGCGGTGCGAGACGACCCAGCTGGGATCGGCGCGCCCTTCAATGATCATGTCGCGAAGTTCGCGGTTGTACTCCTTGACGTTACACTGGCCGGTACCGAGCGCCTGTCCCTTCTCGAAGAGAAGACCAAAGTCGATGCCGAGACGCCCCTGTGCGGCCATATCGTCCGGTGCGCCGGGATCATCAGGGACGTACAGCCCTGGAATCCCGAGTTCACCAGTCGGACGGACCGTCCGGATGAGATTGTTGATGACGACAGCCGGGTTCTCGCGAGCGGGGTCGTACGCGTCGTCGCCTTCCTTATCCGGATCGATAGCCTGGTACCCGACAGCGTCGACGCCCTTGTCGACGCCACCGCCGTGGATGTCTTTGATCTGTTCGACCGGGTCGCCCTCCTCGAAGTTGATCGGCGTCGCATCGCAGTGTTCCTCAGCCAGTTCGAGGCGGCTGGGAACGCGGTCGACGACGTAAATCTCCGCAGCACCCTTGAGTTTGGCGCTGTAGGCCGCCATCAGTCCCACCGGACCGGCGCCGTAGATAGCGACGGAGTCACCGGACTGGAGGTTGGCGAGTTCCGTGCCGTGCCAGCCGGTCGGGAAGATGTCCGCGAGCAGTGCAAACGAGTCTTCGTGTTCGTCTCCGTCGGGCAGTTTGAGCGCGTTGAAGTCCGCGTACGGGATACGGAGCTTCTCGGCCTGACCGCCCTGGTACGGCCCCATCGCGACGTACCCGTACGCGCCGCCGGCGAACCCGGGGTTGACGTTCGTACAGAAGCCCGTGTAGCCGTTCTCACAGTTCTCACAGAAGCCGCAGGCGACGTTGAACGGCGCGACGACGCGGTCGCCCACCTCGAGGGAACTCACCGCATCGCCGACCTCGGTCACGATCCCCATGTTCTCGTGCCCGAATACGATCCCTGGCTCCGCGGCCGTCCGCCCCTCGTACATGTGGAGGTCGGACCCGCAGATACACGTTGTCGTGATGTCGATCACGACATCGTTCGGGTGCTCGATCTGGGGTTGTTCGACTTCTTCGACCGCTACCTCGCGTTCGCCCTTATAAACGACGGCATTCATGGACATTGATCGATATCTCCACTATCACCTGTGAGCGGGTCGTATTTATATTCAATGTTTATATTGTTGGTGAAAACTCAAGCTGTAAAACGGTCAACCTTTGGTGGCAGAGATTCGTTCTATATATCTGTCTATCACTATCTGCTCTCATCGGAAGGCTGCAACGAGGAGTCAAAATGGACGGTTCTAATTGGACGAATGATAGCTTGAGCGCAGAGGGTTCAGCACTGGCAGTAGAGATGTGCTCGCAGCCTCTCATTTCGTGCGGTGGCAGCAGACAGCGCATCCCGACGATCAGGCGAGATCAGTTCACAATTTCGTGAGTTCTCCGTCGAACTCGCTATAGTAACAACTGAACGATTTCCACATCGATCGCACAGGTGTCGTGTGATCGGATGTGCAGTGGCTTTCGATGGCTACTATGGACTACAAAAGTATCTAGATTCCACTGGTGTGTCAAAACACGTAGCATATGGCTTATTTAAAAACCCATACTTCAACAGTGGCATTTAAACATCAGTTATGATGAAGGGATAATTTCTTTAAACCCCGACACGAAGCCTTTACCAATGGGATTCACAGAAATGGATTCAACTGTCTTGTTCGGCTTTATTACAATGGTGACATGGGGCATTTGGATCGTCTTGGGTAACGCTGCGTCGGAGTCCATTGATCCGAGGACTGCCGCTGCTATTTCGTATCTCGTAGCGGGACTTCTTGCACTCGGATTCATTATCGTTTCAGATGCATCGCTCGCCGTTACTATGAGAGGTGGGCTGCTTGCTGGCATGGCCGGGTTGTTCACCGGAACCGGCCTCATTTCGATGTACGTCGGGTTCACCCACGGGTCAACGACAGTGGTCTCGACTCTCGGTGCCATGTACTTCGTCGTCGCGGCTATCATCGGTATGGTCGTTCTCGGAGACGATGTTACAATAACGAAATTTACTGGAATCATGTTCGCAGTTATTAGTGTCGTCTTAGTCAGCCGATAGATCGGTCCCATACAATCGTCGTGTGTGAATCGGTACCACTGGATAGAAGCAAATTAAAGCATGCTTTCAACACGGAAAAGTAGGACGCTGCTCGCTGCGTTATTCGTTGTAGGAATGATATAGATGTGACCTCAATCAGTTACACCGCCCAGCTGTAGTGACCGACCCAACTCGATCGACCTGGAGTTCTCCCCGTGCTACATACACGCCTGTAGTGAGCGGTGTTTCCACGAGAGTTTGTATCTACAGACGAGGATTTCAACAGAGCTAATTAGATATCAGTCTACTCCATGTGGCAAGACACTCCGAGCGCTGGGAAATATAGATATGGCTGTCTGACTGAGGTGTGCTCGACCAGTACTGCGATGCGTGCGGGGAACACGCTGTGCTGGTGGATGTCTCCTCGCGACGGATATCAGTATGGACGTGGAATCAAGGAAGGAGTTTACGTTCGTTTCGGTCTACTGCGCACCGACGCCCGATCGCTACCCGCTCTCTGTCACGTTTCGCCCTGCTCTCACTCGACACCCCGAAGACAGGGTTGTCGGTTATTACGAGTTATAGGCGTCCTGTGCGAGCTGGTGGAACTTGTGGACGGTATGTTCGTTGGGGCCGAGTTGGGCCTGTGCGAGCGCGCCGGTTTTGAGCCCCTCCCACTGACGTTCGACCAGTTCGAAGTCTTCTTCCTGGAGCTGGCGACTCGTCCGGACGAACTCCCGCTCTTCCTCGGAGAGGTCGCTATCGCGGAAGTAGTAGTCCGCGATCAGACGGAATCGACCGGTGTCGATGGGATCGATGATGTAGGTACCGTAGCCGTCGGCAGTGCCGTACATGTTGACCGTGAAGTTCGGCCAGAGGTAGTGGAACTGTGCCTCGTGCTCGTCGTGGATCCGCATCTCGTCGTCGACGTCCTCGGCGTGGGTATAGTGGAGCACCCAGTGGTAATCGTTGACCTCGAGTTCGGACTCGTTGAGCGAGATGCCTTTGATCCAGTCCTGGTGGTTGGCCTGGCAGTGATCGCACTCCGAGTAGTTGCTCGCGAACACCTTCCAGTTGCACTCGACCTCCGAGACAATCCGGGTGGCGTGTTCGTACTCCCCCAGCGGGAGCGCCTCGAGGCGATCTTTCATTACGCCGGCCTGCTCGGCCAGCGGCATCGGATCCTCGCTCAGGTTCACGAAGAGCAGCGGGCCGATGCTGTCGATGTGA
Source organism: Haloarchaeobius amylolyticus (assembly GCF_042678045.1). Classification (GTDB taxonomy): domain Archaea; phylum Halobacteriota; class Halobacteria; order Halobacteriales; family Natrialbaceae; genus Natrinema; species Natrinema amylolyticus_A. The sequence continues at coordinate 91,758 of NZ_JBHUDI010000002.1, read as the reverse complement.
ATATTATCTGATTCCTCGAGTTCACTCGGGTCGATACGTTCGGGATCGGTCATCGACGTATCAGCCACGATCGCCGAACCGTCGTGGGCCGAAAAGTTCTCGAAGACACGTACCTCGCCATTCTCGTCTCGAATGATGATCAGGTTCCGGCCACCGATATCACGGGTGAAAAACTGCCCTGGCTCTCTGACACTATTCGCGTGGCCCGCGTAAACCCAGTACTGACCGAATATCTTCTCCTTCTCGAGTTCAAATATATCGTCTTCGGTGAAGTACTTCGCCGGTAACGCGTTCGATTTCTCTGTGATGTCTGAACTGACTGGCTTCGCCTGGGTATCGTTCCACTGCGTCATGCAGTAGCACAATAGAGAAAATTCACAAAAAGAGTTGACCAGTTATATAGAATCCCATTATATACTCGGTCACGGAATCGGGAGACGGACAGTCCGATAATACGTATACAGCCACTGAAAGTCGCTGCACACTCGATCGCACGACAGCTGTGTGATCGGTGTGTAAATCGTTTCAGTTGTTTTATAGTGCCCGGATGAACTCGTACAAGGCAGACGCTCGTGATTTGGACACCGGAACCGATTGCTTAGCGGTTGTGACGGCTCAATCGATGCTGTGGAGAGAGCGCAGACATTCCATTCCTGATGATGGTGCTGGATCTCTTCTGCAGAACTATCTGTTTTAAATATAACTAAGCGATTATCCACTTAGAGTCGAAATATAGTCTCAGTGTAATCCACGGATACGCGCTAAGCATGGTTGACAACCAAACTAATAATATATATTATATGTTGTGTTTGATCAGCCGATGACGTGAGTTGCGATAGACGGTGAACGGTTCGAGCCAATCTACAGCTATCGCATTCGTGATATGACTAAAATATTTGAAAATGAAGAGGTGCATCGTTCTACCTCTCAAAAGACACGTTCAATGCCATTCCGATTTCCGTGGCGATATATCTGAAATCGGTAACCGTCTTCAGCAAGAACCGGACCAAGGTATCGGCGTCATCGGCGAGAAACATCACGCCATCGAGCTGATAACGGTGGTAGAGCTCAGCCAGAAACCACCGCGTCGCCTATTTCCTCACCGTCAAAAAGTATGATGTAAAGAGTTTCGTTCGTATATGGGCCGACAGTGACGTATAGCCAATACTCTTGACCGTGCAGCCGGATCATCTTCTCATCGACCGCAAGTTGATCCGCAATGACTGTCGAAGTCGGCTGTATATCGGCCTTGTACACCCAATCATGAACCGCGACGTGATTCCATTCGACCCCCAACCCATCGAGAAAATAACCGGAATTCTGCAGTTACATATATAACAAATAACATTAGGTGCCAACTTCAACTGCCTGCTCGGAAGTCGGCTGTCGCTTCACAAACGACAAGTCGATCCAGTCGATAGAATCACTGAGGTGTTCGATTTTGGGATAGACACTCGAACGCCTCATCCTTAACTTAAGCCGGTCCAATACATTCCCCGAAACTTATCAGTAACCACCGTACAAATACAAGTGGTATGACTTCGACCCGAAAGCGGTTCATAGAGAGTGGTGTCGTAGCTGTGTTGCGGGACATCGATCCCGAAGTGATGGTCGACACGGTCGCCGCGTTGCAGGCCGGTGGCGTCGAGGCCATCGAAATCACCGTCGATGTCCGGAATGCTTCAGACCTCGTTTCCCGCGTCGTCGGCGAGTTCACCGAGGACGACCTGCTCGTTGGGGCTGGCTCAGTTCTGGACGCTCCCACGGCCCGGTCAGTAACCGAAGCAGGGGCTGAATTTGTCGTGGGGCCGACACTGGATCCTGACATGATCGAAACGGCCAAAAGGCACGGCGCACTCGTCGCACCAGGCGTCATGACGCCGACGGAAGCGCTCCGAGCGGCCGAGGCCGGTGCCGATCTGTTGAAAATATTCCCCGCTTCGACCGTCGGGCCAGGGCATCTCAGCGCGATCCAGGGGCCGTTGGGTGATCTACCGCTGATGCCGACGGGAGGTATCGACACAGACAACGTTGAGGCATTCTTCGACGCCGGCGCGACGGTCGTCGGGGCCGGGAGCGCGCTCATCAATTACGATGCGATAGATCGGCGTGACTTCGACGCCGTGGAGGCGCAAGCAGAGAGGTTCGTCGTAGCGGCCCAGGACGCGATGGACTGACCGACACGGACGTCAACGGGCGTCGAGTGTGTCGTCCTCGAAGGCTTTCGCCGCCCCGGGGTGGCAGATATCTGCATGAAAGGACAACCGACAGTATCAGAGTAGACCCATCTCTGTCAGGTCGGTCCGGAGTCGCTTCGTGTCTACGTCGTCCATCTTTCGGATGGGACTCCGCAGTGGGCCCGGGTCGAAATCGACATCGCGGAGGTCTAGTGCCGTCTTGACACCAGCCATGTACGCCCCTGGTCGAATGCTTCGGCGACGTCGGACACCCATCGCTGGATCTCCTTCGTACACACTCTGTCCCTCTCGTCGTACGCCCGGTAGAGGTCGACGACCAGTTCTAGAGACGCGTTCGAATCAGAGCTAACGACGCCAACATGTTGGCCCTGGCCAGGAACGTCAGGTCGGCGTTGTCCTTGATGGCTCTCCCGAGCCAGGAAATGTCTCTGCTGGTCTCTTTCAGTCCGCCGGTGGCGTGTACTCGTAAGTGGTCACCAGCTACTATCTTTACACCAGTGGGAATACCGTCGAGACGACGAGCACCGTTATCAGTCCCGTCACGGAAATGAGCGTCGTCAGTACAGTCCACGTTTGCAGTGTCTCTCTCGTCGTGAGACCCCCGATCTCGCTGACGAGCCAGAACCCTGAGTCGTTGAACCATGAGAAGATGTTCCCGCCGGCACCAATGGCCATAACCAGATATGCTGGGTGCACCGAAAGCTGGCCCGTCAGCGGAGCCATGATCCCAGCGGCGGTCAGCATCGCGGCCGTTGCCGACCCCTGAGCGATCCGGACGATGGCAGCTATCAGCCATGCCGTGATAATCAGCCCGATGCCCACTTCCTGGAGCGCATCGGCGAGATAGTTACCGATTCCCGACGCCGCCAGTAGCGCGCCGAACGACCCGCCAGCCGCAGTAATCGCGGCGATATTACCACCGCTTTTTAGTGCCTCGGTGAGTTCGTCGCTCCACTCGTCACGAGTCATCTCGCTGAATCGGTAGAACGTGTATGCCGCCGCGAGCGCAGCGATTGTCAGCGCGACGTTCTTGTCACCGATAAAATTGGTATATGGTTGTACACTCTCCAGTGCAGGGATGACTTCTTGAAATGCATTCACAGCGGTCGAGGCTCCGATGAGGACGACGGCGAGCAGTATCGGAGCGAACGACTCAAATATGCCTGGGAGCGAACTTGTCGGTCGATCCGCAACCTCCTGTAACTCTTCTGTCGACGTCGCCATCGTATCCCGCAGCGGGATGTCGAGGCGTTTGTTGATCCAGCGACCGTAGACCAGTCCGGTAATCCCTGCTGCCGGAATCGCAGTAATCACTCCGATAATGATCGTCATCCCGAGGTCACTACCGATCTGGTCGGCGACCGCCAGCGGCCCCGGTGTCGGCGGAATGAACACGTGCGCTGCCGCGGCACCGGTCCCAACGACGACGATAAACAGCGTGTAGTCCCGACCGAGCCGTGCACGCATCGAGCGCGCCAGCGGCGCCATCAGGTAGAACACGCTGTCGAAGAACACGGGGACCGCGAGAAACGAACTACTCCCCAGCAGAGCGACATCGGAGTTGCTTTTTCCGAGCACATTCTGGAATCCGCGGACGATCCGCTGGGCTGCGCCGCTTTCGAGCATTCCCTTCCCGATGATTGCCGCCATCAGGATGGGGATACCGATGCCGGCCATTCCGTCCCCGAACGCTGTCGCGACCTGTCCAGCCGCATCGGCAGAGCTGAAATCGGCGACGAAAATCGAGTTTACAATGCCGACGAAGAACGCTGACATGATTAACCCGATGAAAGGTGGAAGATCCAGCCAAACCAGTAGTGCGATGACTGCGATCAGCCCCAATACGAATGTGATTAGTGGACTATGCGGAAACTGTACTGCCTGTAAGGGGACAGCTACCATACAAACTCACTCTGATAGTAGTGAGTACTTAAATATTATCTTTTCTTATGAACCATTTAGTATAGTGATAGGCTCTTTCGGGCGCTTGCATATACCCGTTCTCCGAGGCAGTCCTAATCGGAACGATAGTGATTCGACGGACGGACTGTCAGCACGAAGAGATCTCGACTTCAGCCGTCATATGGGTGCGGAGGCGTCGGCTAACCGATAATCCCATGCGGGTCAAACGTCGTGAATCAAAGATTTGCTGGCTCGACGAACCTCACGCTTCGTCGAACGTCGTGAATCGAAGGTTCACGGGGTCGATCCGGCTACGCCGGGTCAAACAACGTCTCCCCATCAACCATATGCTCCGCGACCGTATCGAGGTCCAGTGTGGTGCCCAGCCCTGGTTGTTCGGGAATCGTGATCGATCCGTCTTCGATGATCGTTTCCTCAACGAGATCGTTCCACCACGATAGTTCGTAGGAGTGGTATTCGACTGCCAGCATGTTCGGGATCGCAGCCCCGACTTGCGCCGAGGCCATTGTCCCGACGGGGGAAGAGACGTTGTGCATCGCGACCGGGATGTAATAGAGGTCAGCGAGGTCCGCAATCTTCCGTGTCTCGCGCATCCCACCGACCTTTGGCATGTCAGGTGCGACGATGTCGACCGCTTGTTCGTCGATGAGCGTGCGCATACCGTGCTTACGATAGACGTTCTCCCCGGCAGTAATCGGTGTCGTCGTGGTACGGGTTACTTGCCGCTGGATGTCGTGATTTTCCGGCGGGACAGGGTCCTCGAGCCACCAGACATCGTACTCCTCAAGGGCCTCGGCCAGGCGTTTGGCGCTGTCGCCGGTGTACGTCCAGTGACAGTCAAAGGCTACGTCCGCTCGGTCGCCGACCCGTCCCGTGACGGCCTCGACGATCTCAACCTTATGATCGATTTCGAGTTTTCGAAGGTGTCGATTGGACCGATCCTTCTCGTGACCACTGGGTACGTCCAGATCAAACTTGATAGCGTCGTAGCCCAGGTTCTCGACGGCGTATTCGGCCTCATCGGCGCAGGCCTGCGGATCGGCCTCTTCTTCGGTGTGAAGGTCACAGTAGACTCGAACGTCGTCGCGGTACTTGCCACCCAACAGCTGGTAGGCCGGTACTTCAAGGATCTTGCCCGCGAGATCGTGGAGCGCCACTTCGATTCCGGCGATGGCGGTGACGGTCACACCTTCAATACTCCCCTCACCGGACATTTTCTGGATCAAGTGTTCGTATAGCCGATCGATATCCAGCGGGTTCTCGCCGACGACGAACGGTTTCATCCGCTCGATAAGTTCGGGCACGCCTGCCCCCCAGTAGGCCTCGCCGGTCCCGACGATCCCAGCGTCTGTATAGACCCGCACGAGCGTCCAGGGGAAGTTCCCATCGACCATTGTCGTCTGAACGTCGGTGATCTCGATGTCCCGGCCGCCGCCGCGCGAGCTGGTGACGCCCATCGTCTCTGCAGAGAGGTCCCGCATCGTGTACTCTGCGTTCGGATCGTGAAGCTGCGAGTAGTCGAGTGTCACGCCAGGAAAGTATCCTTTATAAGTATTATATTTTTCCTTAACGGTCGGCGTTGTACCACTGTTCATCGATCGATCTTTGGGGGGTCCTCAGCGAGCACCCGTTCGACCTGCGATGGTCGAACGAGTGCCAGATCTCCCGTTATCGTCCGTTTTAGTGCCGCAGTTGCGACCCCCCACTTCAGAGACGTCTCGAGAGTACCATTCGTGAGCCACGCCGCGAGGAATCCTCCGACGAACGCGTCCCCGGTGCCGATCGCGTCGACAGTCTCGGTCGGGATCGTCGATTGCTCGACGACAGCTTCTCCATCGTAGGCGAGCGCGCCTGCCTCACCCTGTGTCACGACGGCCAGTTCAAGATCGTACTCGTCGGTGACCCGCCTCGCAACCGCCTCGGGCCCTTGGTCGTACCCGAGCACCTGACGAGCGTCCCGTAGCGCGACGAACAGGACGTCTACCTGAGGGAGCAGTCCACCTAGCGTCTCAGCTGCCGTTTTGGTGTCCCAAAGGTTCGACCGGTAGTTCACGTCGAATACCGTGGTCGTTCCGTTGTCACGGGCGTAAGAGAGCAGCCGTTCGGTCGTCGAGGCAAGCGTATCCGAAAGAGCCGGCGTGATCCCGGTGACGTGCAAGGCGTCCGCGTTGACAATCGGATCGATCGGTAACTCGTCCGGTGTCGCAGTCCTGATCGACGCGCCCCCGCGGTCGTAGACAACGTTCGATCCTCTAGGTTCGCTTCCCGGCTCGAGGTAGTAGGTCCCGAGCCGCCCGCCTTCGTCCCATTGCACGGCAGTCGAGACCCCATGGGAGCGATAGGTCGACGTGACGCGTTTCCCGAGCGGTGTCGAGGGAAGTTTCGAGACCCAGGTCGTCTCGATACCGAGGCGCTGGGCGGCGACGGCGACATTTCCCTCTGCACCACCGACGTGGACGTCAAGTGTGTCTGTCGTCTCGAGCGGCGTTTCCGGAGGAGTTGCCAGTCGAAGCAGCGATTCACCGAAGGAGGTGAGTTCGGGCATACGTCCGCGATTGGACCAAGAGAACGTATAAATCCTCCGAGGCCGAACCTGTGTCCCTCTTCGGTAGATCGACCCGGATGCAATTCGGTTCCGAGTACGTGACTGTTCAACCTGGTTGGGCAGCAAACCGTCGACTGCGGTCTATTTTTCAATGATACGGTGCTGTCTAGATCGTTCGAACGCCGAAATCGCATTATTGTCCCAGACATACTGCGGTTTAACAGGAAACTCAACCCCAAAATAGGAATGCGTTTTCGATGTTCGACTGTGATGGACACACTCGTCTCTCTACTGTGAAGAACGTCGTCAATCTCCGGAGTGTAGCACGAAGAGCGGGCCGAACATCTCGTTACTTGATCATATAGCGTTTACTGTGGGGCTGATATGCTCGGAGAGCCGGATTTGGGTTACATTCAGGACATTACAATGAAAATTGACTGACGCACGGCAACTTGACACACCGCAACTCGAGGTTCTCGCAAGCGCTCATGTGAGCATCTCTACCGGCGTATTTATCGTACTATCGATACGAATTCGTAGCCGAATGCTTCGTATCTGTTCAATCGAGTTGTACACTTGAAATGCAAGGGGGAGCCTCTCTCGTTGTGGTCAGCAAGCAGAAAGCGAACGTCCAATTTGGCGACATATACCTATTAGCTTGTGTATTATTTCCCATAATTGCGATCGACGGTATGACTAACGGCGATTTGTTGTTTTAGTAGGGAGTTGTACCACGCGTCGTCGGGCCGTCCAAGCGCGGTCTACAGGTCGTGCCGATGTCAGCCATTCGCTTCCGAAGAGCGTTTCTAATAGCGTCTCCACATTCCTGAACATGAATAACGATCATAACAATCTAGCTGGGGAATACATCGAGGCCGTTCACAAGTCATTTACAATCGTCGAAGCACTGGCTGAGCGCCACACAGCAGGGGTTTCCGAAGTAGCCAGGGCCGTCGATTTACCGAAAAGTACGGTCGATATCCACCTCCAGACCCTCGAAAAACTGGGGTACGTCGTAAAAAACGAGGACGATTCGTATCAATTGAGTCTGCGGTTCCTGGAACATGGCGGCAGAATTCGAAAGCAAACCGATCTCTATCAAGTCGCACGTGCGCAGGTAGACAAACTGTCGAACAAGGTAGGCGAGGTTGCCACGATCGGTTACGAGGAACGCTACCAGCGTGTACTACTCTATCGAACGGAGCCTATCGACGGTCTCTCCGACAACGCGCCTGTCGGTCAGATCAACCGGATGCACTGGACTGCACTGGGGAAGGCACTGCTCTCTCAACTATCGGTTGAGGAGATAGACGAAGTGGTCGAAACGTTCGGGCTGCCCAGCGCGACTGATCAGACGATCACTGACCGCGACTCACTGATAGATGAGATCGAGCACATCCGAGAGCAGGGATACTCGGTCGAAGACGAGGAACATATCAATGGGATCCGGTCGGTTGCCGTTCCACTGGACATCGAGGGCGAAAACGCGGCGATCTCAACCGTTGGCCCGAAACACCGGTTGACGACCGACCGCATCGAAAACGAACTCGTCGAGGCCCTCAGAGAGACGACAAACATCATCGCGCTCAAGTACGAACACTATTGACGTTGGTGGTACGTCCTTTTAGCCCGTCTTTCGACCAGCGTTCCCGTTATAATCTCCTCTCCACGGACTGATCGACACAGTTGCACAGGGCTTTACAAAAGCATGACTGTAAACTGACTCATTACGGCTGCACTTCTGTAATGGCATATACACAACCAATGCGTACGGCGAACTCATCGAACTCGTCAGGGTGGCCGCAGACCATTATGTTGTTTCGCTACAAATATTAGTTTAAATACTATCGAAAGAAGTCGCGCCTGGCCGACCAATTCAAATTACCTCACAAAGCCGGTTAGAACGTCTGCTTGCTAAAGATATGCACCCCAACCAACGAGTGGACGTTTCAGTCCACGAGGACCAACTCCTTACCTTCCTTGTCAACCGGCTTGACGAGGAAGTTTCTCTCAACTTTCTCATAGCGCTGAAATCGGTGCTGAAGATATCTACGCAGTCCTCGTCGGCGTGTACGCCGACAGGACCTCGTTCTCACACTCTGTAGCTCCAGCGAGAACTCACCAGTTGCGAACACGGTTCGCTACCATTTGCGGACGAAGTTTGAGCTGTCCTGGCTCGAACGAGTCGCTAACACACTCCTTCGTTGAGATATCTTCGAACTGTCCCCGAGCAGGCGGAGGTCTGCACAGACCTCCACCTGCGGCCCTATTACGGCGATGAAAACAACACAGACGCCCTCACCTACTCAGAAGACAAGCGAAGAACCATCGCGTTCCACGCCTACCGCTCTACGCACGCGTGAGAAATGAATTATGAATGCGTCCAGTCCATACATTACATACATAGTTATGTAAACTTTGGCTCTCTTGACCACTGTCAAGTTTAGTACATTGATTAAATATATCCACCGAGTAATTAGACAATTATTATGTGTTATAGTGACGCAAAAGTCATTCAGTTTACTCTCTAACGCTCGCTCGGCTGCCTCACAGGTTATGTAAGCTGTCCAATGGCTGTGACATCGAGAGTCGGCTTTGACTTGCTCCTTCTGGCTCGGTCTAGTTAGTGCGGTTTGAGAAGCGAGCAGGTCGTGGAGTTTTGTTGGAACAATACTCGCAGACCTGCTCAGCGAGTGCTACGCGGCGGAATTTGATGAAACTTGGGAGCGTGAGCGGACGGCGACGCCCATCAGGGTGTTCGCCGTCCGCCTTCACGCGACCGGATGTTCGCTTCGAGAGACACAAGCAATTCTTCGCTTGATCGTCGTAGAGCGTCCTCATCAAGCAATCTGGCAGTGGTTTCATCAGGTAGCTGGTAGTATTTCAGACCCGCCGACGGCAAAGCCGTCGCGGGTCGCTATTGATGAAACCGCTATCAAGATTAACGGAGACTGGTCTGGGGTGTATGCTGCAATAGACCTATACTCACGGCTTATTCTCGATGTCGCAGTGTTCGGACGACGAGGCACCGATCCAGCCGTCGCATTCCTGCACCGATTAACCGAGAAACACGATCTCTCCGACACCGTGTTTCTCGTCGATGGTTATGGCTATCTGACTGCCCTCTCTCGATTAGGGTTGAGCGGTCAGCTCGACTACGGTGATCGAAACCTGATCGAAAAGTGGTTTCACACCTTCAAGATGTGAGTTGACCGCTTTCATACCTCGTGGGTGGGCAGCCGGGCGAGCGTCAGAGAATGACTTGAACAGTTCGTACACTATTATAACACACAACGACCGCACCAATTACTCAACGGACAAACGCCAGCGGAGGTGCCAAACTACAGTAACAACTAAAACAATTCACACACCGACCGCATAGCCCTCATGTGATCGGGAGTGTAGTGATTTCCAGTGGCTACTATCGATAGCGCCCCATGTCCTATTACACTACTACGTATGTAATGGACAAACTGGGTAAGTTCACAAAAGAGACAATCGAAACAGATTTCGGAGACGATTTCCTTTCACCAAGGCGGTTTACTTGCTAAGCAGATCGTGGTCAAAGCATTTCGATGATGGAGAACAAAAAGCTATATCGGCTATATTCTCTCTGGATTCGCTTGAGGTCTTATTCGCTACTCGATCATATCGAGAAAATACATCGCCTTTGACTCGAGAGTGCTGTTCCAGCCAACATTCAGGCTTGAGGACGAAATAGCCATTCTGAGAAAATCCTCATCATTGTATTTCGGCAATGGCGAAATGAGGTAGGTGCGGAACAGAGTTCTGTTCGGCGTATCCCTAGATGATAGAAGCGGTCAGTAACCACTGAAAATAACAGTGTACGTACGAGCCTCGCCAACCGAGTAACGAGGTCACTGACGATCTGCGCCGACAGTAGCTTGTCGCTGTTTACATCCGTATGTATGTAAAGGATTCAATCGCATCAGTGTGGGCCCTATTTCGGTATTGTCGAAAGCTCGTAGTACGAGGAATCACAAGGAATGCCGTAGTAATACTGTTAGCAGTAACCAAGCCTATGATCCGTTGAGACTGGTCCAATAACTTATCACAGGAGAAAGTATGGGTCCACTGATTTTCTGCCATCGGGCTCACGTAGAGACTGGTAAAGTAGCCTCGGTGATTACATTGGTAGATAGCTGTCTGAGCGTACGTAGTCGTGCAATAGCTGCTGTCGCAAAGGCTATGGATATTATACTGAGACCACACTGAAACAGTATTCTTCTATGCTTCAAAATATCGTTGACGGTACCAACCGAACGAACATGAGAAATGATAATGTTTATCAGGGCCTGTGCAAAAGGGGTAACTGATGAGTTCGCAATCAACAGAGCCAGCTACTGTTCGGTCACTAGATGATTTAGAAGTCATCGTTGACACTGACTTTCACCTTACGGAGCGACAGGAAGACATATTTCCGTATCTTGAGGACCCGTTCTACAGCCTGCTGAACAGCGAAGGTGACGGTGACGACTATGGCTACCTCGGCCGAGTGTACCCTGCACACGGGATGCTCTACTCGGTGACGGTCGGAAAAGCCGACTCACCGACGGTGCGAACGTCCGAAGACATCCAGAAGGGAAAAGACCTGATCGAATGGGACAAGGCGATCGCCACTCCAACGCAGAACCTCTATCTCGGTGCGGTCCACCACGACGACCTCGCGGCCGCACTCGCGAAGGCGTACAACCGGTGGCTGCTCGACAACATCATCGACACGGATGAGGGTGTCTACGGTGCAGCCATCGTTGCACCACAGAAACCAGTCAAGGCTGCCGAAGAAGTCGACGACCTCGCCGACGAGTCGGGTATCGCCGCCGTCATGATTCCGAGTGGCTCGGTCGATCCGACCCTCGGCAACGAGGTCTACTACCCGCTCTACGAGGCATGTGAGCGTGCTGGGCTGCCCATCATGATGCACAACGCAGCTGGGACGATGATGACCCGATTCCCAACGCAGTGGCAATCGCTGAATCGGGCACTCCCCGTTCACGCCACCTCGCACAACATGATGCACCAAGTGAACCTGGCAGACATGCTGACCCAGGGCGTTCCCGTTCGCTTCCCCGATCTCGACTTCGTCATTCAGGAGTCCGGTCTCGGCTGGTATCCGTACTTCATGCGTCGGTTCGATCACGATTACATGGGAGCGAAGTTCGACGCCCCAATGCTGGAGAAGATGCCGAGTGAGTATCTTCGTGATCAGTTCTACGTGACTAGCCAGCCTGTCGAAGGTGCGGACGATCCCGAGTATCTCAACCAGGTCATCCGCCTCTTCGGCGGCGAGGACAGTCTGATGTTCTCGTCGGACTATCCACACTTCGACTTCGACTACACCGACGCGCTGATGAAGATCATGCGCTCGGAGTTCAACGGAGACGAGATCAAGAACATCTACGGCGAGACTGCAGAGCAACTCTACCGATTCTAAGACCATGGCAACAAACACCGAACCACAGAGCGCTGACGCTGACAACCTGCACCACGTTACATCGGCTGACGACATCGAAGACGGAGAACGGGTCGTCGTCGATATCGAGGGCCGAGAGATCGCCGTCTTCTACTCGAACGACGAGTATCACGCACTCTCGAACTACTGTACACACCAGGGCGGACCTGCCTGTGAGGGACTCCTGTCCGGAACGATCGACGTCGACGAGGACGACGAGTTGATCTGGGCGTGTGATGACGAAATCGTGTCCTGTCCATGGCACGGCTGGGAGTTCGATATCACGTCCGGAGAACACCTCGCGAGCGACGACTACCGTCTTCCGTCCTACGACGTCCACGTTATCGACGGCGACCTCTACGTCGAGTTCTGATGGCCATCGCACCCGGTGGTGGCGATCGCGGCCAGCGATGGGTGTGGCCAGTTACCGACGTTTTCATACGGGATACGTACCAAGGCGCCTATAACGGTTTTTGTCAGTACAACACACACACAACCCATGACAAATACAAAAGACGAACACGCTCCCGACGCTGCAGAACAACTCCGGGAACTGGAGGGAAACCCCTCGGACGAGGACATCGACACCGAACAGCTGCCAGTCTGGTGGTCTGACGCTATCGAAGAGTTCCAGGAACACGACCTGCCAGCCTATCGACCGCCGCGGTTCGCCGATGACGTTCTCACCCCACCGGTTGTCGACCGGTTACAATCAGAGTACGGCGCCGAGATCCGGTTCATGGGAGTTGGTGTCGAGTACCGCGATTCCTGGGGAGTCTACGTTGGTGACGAGCAGATATTCACCGTCGACCGTGAACGCGAACCCGCAGGATACACCCGTTATCAGGTAACGAGCGATGCGTTCGAACAGAAAGTTCGAAACCACTTCACAGAGACAGGAGATGAACCCACGTGATCACGCTACATCCGAATCGCAACCGCCCAGAGAACAGTATCGCGCTCTCGAGTCGTCCGACCCGCACGAACAACGGGATGGGATACAGCCCAGTCATGTTCGCCCTCGAATCGGCGGTCAGAGAGCAGACGAGTGCCCACCAGTACCGGAACTTTGCTGATCATGAGTACTGATATCCCACAGACCACGTCTCCGTCGCTCAGCGAAACGCTTGACGGCGAGATTGATTTCGGAGAGACCACACGCACCCTCTACTCGACGGACGCGAGTATCTATCAGCAACGACCTGCGGGCGTGGCCTTCCCACGGAATCGCGATGACGTCCGGCGAGTTGTCGACTTCGCCCGCCAACAGGGGACGAGCGTCATCGCACGTGGTGCAGGCTCGAGTCTGACCGGCAACGCCATCGGCGAGGGGATCGTGCTGGACTGTTCACGACACATGGACGAGATTGTCGACGTCGATCCCGACGCGAAGACTGTGACCGTCCAGCCGGGTGTCGTTCTCGACGAACTGAACGACTCCCTCGAGGAGGACGGGCTCTACGTCGCCCCCGATCCGTCGACGTCGAGTACGTGTACCATCGGCGGCATGATCGCCAACAACGCCGCAGGTCCGCATTCGGTCAAACACGGCACGACCCGAGAGTACATCCAACGACTCGAATGTGTCCTTGCGGACGGGTCTCACGTCGAGTTCCACCGGCGGGAAGGCGAGGACCTCGAGGCGGTCTGTGAACACGACGACCGGGCCGGGGAGGTCCATCGCGTGGTCCGCCGACTCGCACGCGAACACGCCGACGAAATCGAGACACAGTATCCGGACATCGATCGAAACTCCAGCGGGTACGATCTCGAAACGAGCGTCGCGCCGGACGGCTCGTGGGTCGATCTCTCGCGACTCATCTCCGGGAGCGAGGGGACGCTTGCGATCATCACTGAAGCGACGCTACAGCTAACCGATCGTCCTGAGACGCGTGCCGTCTCGCTCGTCTTCTACGACGATCTTATCGCCGCTGCGGACGCTGTGACGGCCGTTCTCGAGACAGACCCGAGTGCGGTCGAGCTCATCGACGACGCCGTCCTCGGCTACGCTCGAGACGCCTGGGAGTTCGATCTCGTGCCCGAGGACGCCGAAGCTGCACTCCTGCTGGAAATCGAGACCACTCGTGCCGAGCAGCACGACGACCTCGAGACGGTCGTGTCGGCTGCTCGGACGACTG
>NZ_JBHUDI010000002.1:45526-77453 GCF_042678045.1 Haloarchaeobius amylolyticus | reverse complement strand
AATCGACGTCGAACGGGCGTTCGACGAGGAAGAGATGGCCGATCTCTGGAAGGTGCGGAAAGCCTCCAACCCGCTTTTGAACCGCCAGCCCGGCGACGAACAGGCGCTCTCGTTCATCGAAGATGCGGCGGTCCCACCCGCTCGTCTCCCGATGTATCTCGAGCGCGTTGGCGATGTGCTCCGAGAACACGACCTCCAGGCGAGCGTCTTCGGTCACGCTGGACAGGGCGTGCTCCACATCAAGCCATTCCTGAATCTGAAGACGGAACATGACCGTGAGCGACTCCGGTCCGTTTCGGAGGCTGTCCACGAGATCGTCCTCGAGGTCGGCGGCTCCGTCTCCGGGGAACACGGTGACGGACGGCTTCGGTCTGAGCATCTCCCAGAGATGTACGGCGACGACCTCTACAGCGCGTTCTGTGAGATCAAACGTGCCTTCGACTCCGAGGACGTGTTCAATCCGGCGAAGGTCGTTCCCGCTTCGGACGGCGACCTCGCGAAAGTCGACGAGAATCTGCGCTACGAGGGATACGACCCGGAGACCGTCGACACGGCGCTTGATTTCAGTGCGGAAGAAGGGTTCGGATCGCTCGTCGAGCAATGCAACGGCTGTTCGAAGTGTCGCACGTCGGACGGCGGCGTCATGTGTCCGACCTTCCGTGGAACGGACGACGAGATCGCCAGCACGCGAGGACGAGCGAACATGCTTAGAGCAGCAATAAACGGAGATCTCGACGAGGAGACGCTCACGAGCGATCATTTTCAGGAAGAGGTGCTTGATCTGTGTATCTCTTGCAAAGCCTGCGAGACGGAGTGTCCGACCGGCGTCGACATGGCCAAACTGAAAACGGAGGCAAAACACCAACAGCACCGGACGAGCGGCGTTCCGCTTCGTGCACGCCTGTTCGGGAACGTCCGCACGCTCAACCGCCTCGGGTCCACGTTTTCACCGATTGCAAACCGACTCAAGGAGTTCGGCCCCGGCCGTCGTGTTGCCGAGGCAGTCCTGGGGATCGACCGACGACGGACGCTGCCAGATTTCGCAGCCGAACCGTTCCCCGACTGGTTTGCCGCTCACGACCCACATCCAAACGCCGGCGAGAACGGAACGGTCGCGCTCTTTCCGGACTGTTATATGGGATACAATCATCCGGCGGTCGGTAAAGCGTCCGTTCACCTTCTCGAGTCACTTGGGTACGCAGTCGAGGTGCCCGACGTGGCCTGTTGTGGGCGAGCGCCGCTCTCACAGGGGCTCGTCGAGAAGGCTCGCGGCTATGCACGACAGAATGTCGAGATACTTGTCGAGTACGTCGAGCGAGACGTGCCGATCATCGGCGTCGAACCATCCTGTGTGAGCGCGTTCAAAGAGTACGATGACCTGCTCGAGGACACTGTGAACATTCCTGAGACAACGGAAACGGTGCCCGCGTTCCTCGCCGATCGCATCCGCGCCGGCGAGGTCGAACTCCCTGACAACGGTGAGGCCACCGTCGCCTTCCACGGACACTGCCACTCGAAGGCCAAAGGCTGGGATAGTACCCCGGTCGAACTGCTCCGTGAAGCCGGCTACGACGTCCAGCCACTGGATACGACCTGCTGTGGAATGGCCGGCGCGTTTGGCTATGAGACCGAACACTACGACCTCTCAATGGCGATCGGTGACGACCTCGAGTCGAAAATCGATGCCGCTGAGGCGGATCTCATCGTCACGACTGGTGCCTCCTGTAGCCAGCAGCTCGCAGACAGGGACATCGAGACACATCATCCCCTCGAGGTGCTGGCAGCGTTACTCGAGCGGTCCAACAGCAACGATTAAGACACTCCATTCAGCGAAGAAACTGATACCAGTACTGACTCAACCGCAAATCGTTCGCCTCACCGATTCATTGGCAGCCATTCTACCGTGAGTGGATGGGCGCCCTATCTGTGTGGGTGTCCCGGGTACGTCTCGATCCAATGGGGCACTCCGTTCAAGAAGTCGAGTTCAGTTGTCAGTATAGGCTAATTTGAGCTCGATTTCGTTGACCGCTCCAAGTAGTAAATCGGGTATCTCAGATTTGAAATACTCTCCAGTGAGTCGTTTGGCTGGGCCAGCGACCGACACTGCTCCATAGGCCTCCTCGTTAAGAATGATCGGAGCGCCCACAGCTCGAATGCTTTCATGAGACTCACAATTATTAAATGCGACCCCACGCTCTCGAATTTCTGCAAACTCGGACTCGAGTTCCTCGCGAGTCGTGATCGTCTCTGCTGTTACACCATCAAGACCAGTTTGACTAATGATTTCGTCGACCTGGTTCTCAGGCATGTGCGCTAGAATTGCCTTCCCAGCTGAAAGGGTGTGGATCTGTTTATGCTTCCCTACCCAGGAGTTCGTTGGGACACCACGATCGCCAGTAAGACGACCGATGTAGACCGCATGGTTATCCTCTTCGACAACCAGATTGATTGCCTCGTCGGTTTCGCTGACGAGTTGCTCGAGAACCGGCTTGGAAGCATCAAGAAGTTCTCGGTAGTGATACTTCGCCTGTATTCCGTGGTCGAGAAGTCTTAGACCTAGTCGGTAACCATCTGGCTCTTTCACCACATAACCGAGTTCCTCGAGTGTTGTGAGGTGGCTGAACGCGGTACTATTGGCGATTCCAACCGTGTCAGCAAGTTCAACGAGACGGATGTGCCCTGCTTCATGAATCGTTTTTATAATATCGAAGGCGGTTTCCGTGGCCTTGATCCCCTGTCGTTCCCCGGGTTTGTTTGTCATTGATATGTATTTCAGCGGCCTCGAATCATGTAGTCCTTACTATCGCCATTTTCAACACCTATACTGACAGAACAAATCTTCGGCTTGGAATGAGAAGTATCAAACATGAATTTTGGAAAAATGGTTTAAAGTGGCGTATGGGAACAATATATTGGGAAAAGGAGATGATAATCGGCTGTTCACCCATTTGTCTCCTCCTACACACCATGTTTCGCCACTGCCGAAACGATATTGTTGGAACATCCACATACTATGGAATAGGGATTAGTAAGTGAGTATGAATTTTCCACTGATTCCACGAGTATTAGAGTGGATAGCGACATTGGATCAACACGATGTACCTGTCTGTCATTCAGCAGAGCCAGATGGCAGAGGTTTCTTTTTCCTATTGTCGAAATCCAGTCTCCATTCGTAAACTGATTCGGGGTTAAGTGGTTCGAGGGCCTTCGTCTCTCGTCATCAGTAATGGACTGAAAGCTGCGTTCTCAACCCTGGCTGTGGCCTTGAAACCACTGTGAATTATATCAACGAACGCGAACAGTTTGGAAACTCGACTTTGGAGGACTGCGATCACGGGAATCGTCTACGGCATCGATGGTGACGAGGTTGCGATCGACGACCGCGTTATCCCAACTGTCGAATCGAACAAGACGACGGACGAGCGCGCTCTGTTTCACAGATTAACACGTATCTCGCGACCCAGTTATGCGAAGCAAAGGTTCGTTCCATGGTTAGAGGTTACGCATTCCCCACATAGAAAGGGTTTTGATAGAAAAGAAGATGATGAGTATATCACCAGCGTTCTACTGTCAAAGTCGTTTAATACTCCGGATACGCAACATATATCCACTTGTAAAATCAAAGACCAAACGATGAAAGTTCTCGCTACGGTCAAAGAAGTGTCGACCGTCGAAGACGAGTTCGAAATCGAGGGAACCGAAATCGCAGGCCAGTACCTCGGTGCCGACTTGAACGAATGGGACGACTACGCGATCGAAGAGGCCGTCCAGCTCCAAGAAGACGGGATCGCTGACGAGGTCGTCACGGTCACCATCGGTCCAGAAGACTGTGAACAGACCATCCGACAGGCACTCGCGAAGGGTGCCGACCGCGCCGTCCGCGTCTGGGACGACGCGCTCGAGGACATCGACCTGCTCGACGTCAACGCCAAGACGGAGATCCTGAGCGCCGTCATCGAAGCCGAAGAGCCCGATCTCGTGCTCTCGGGTGTGCAGGCCGGCGATGACAGCTTCGGCGCGACCGGCGTCTCGGTCGCCGAAGAGATCGGCTTCCAGTGGGGCGCCGTCGTCAACCACCTCGAGCACGATCTCGAGGACGGCATTGCCTCCGTGCGACGCGAACTCGAGGGCGGCGTCGAGGAGTTGACCGACATCGAACTGCCGGCCGTGTTGACGATCCAGACGGGGATCAACGAGCCTCGGTATGCCAGCCTGCGCGGAATCCGGCAGGCCCAGCGCAAGGAACTCGACGTCCAGACGCTCGCCGACATCGGCGTCGACGAGAGCACGATCGAAACCGAACTCGAGTTGACAGACATGTACGAACCCGAGAGCGAAAGCGACGTGACGACCTGGGAAGGCAGCCCCGAGGAGACGGCTGGAGAGCTGGGTGACCTGCTCCGTGACAAGGGGGTGGCACAATGAGCGACGTCCTCGCAGTCGCGGACCACCGCCGCGGTGACATCCGTGATGTCAGTTACGAACTCATCACCGCCGGCCGCGAACTCGCCGACGAAACCGGTGGCGACCTCCATCTGGCGGTCGTCAGCGGCACCGTCAACGACTTCGCCGACAAACTCGACCGCGAAGGCGTCGACACCATCCACACTGTCGACCGCGGCGAGGAGTTCAACCACGACGTCTACACGCAGGCGATCACCCAGCTCTACGACGAACTCGCTCCGCAGTACGTCCTGACGCCCAACAGCGTCAACGGGCTCGACTACGCGCCCGCCGTCGCGAACGAACTCGATCTGCCGATCGTCACCGACACCATCGACCTCGAGACCGACGGCGAGACCCTGACTGCTACTCGCGAGATGTACGGCGGCAAGGTCGAGACGACCACCCAACTCGAGGGGGCTGCGGTCGTGACGATCCGCGGTGCCGAGTGGCCCGCCGCCGAGGGCACTGGCGACGCCGCGATCGAGGCTTTCGACGCTGACATCGACGAGGAGGCGGTTACCTCGACCGTCACGGGATTCGAGGAGGTCGGCGGCGGCGACGTCGACATCAGCGAGGCCGACCTGCTTGTCTCGGTCGGCCGCGGGATCGAAGAAGAGGAGAACCTCGAGATGATCCGCGAACTGGCCGACGCTTTGGACGCGACGCTGTCCTCATCGCGCCCGATCGTCGACAACGGCTGGCTGCCCAAGAACCGCCAGGTCGGCCAGTCCGGAAAGGTCGTCACGCCCGATGTCTACATCGCGATCGGCATCTCCGGCGCTGTCCAACACGTCGCCGGCATGAAAGGCTCCGATACGATCGTCGCCATCAACACCGACCCCAACGCGCCGATCATGGACATCGCCGACTACGCGATCGTCGACGACCTCTTCGACGTCGTCCCTGAACTCATCGACGAGTTCAAGTGATACATACGACTGCTATGGACCGACAACCATAGCGGAAGAGTCCTGTCGGGGACCACCAGCGCCGAATACCCGGTATTTGAGGGACTTCTACTGTCTCCCCCGATTCACAGAAGATAGAACGGATCCAGACGTTTACCAGCAGCCGGTTGAGCGTGGCAACTACGAATCTTATAGTGAGAGAAATAGGAACTGAGTGAACACTCTGCCAACCCGCATCGGCGAGTCAATGGTGACTGAGAATATCGGCGCGTTCCTTTCGTCACCGAGCTCTGGCTCATTAGCAGCATTATTATTACGATCGACAGAGGATTAACAGGTGGAAATCTATGGAACCAGTTGACTTTGACGACGCGGAAACATACGAGCCCGATGCGGGTTGGCAGCGCGTTGCGATGGCCGGCAGCAACGCGTTCACGTTCGAGTGGTTCGAGAAACCACCGGGACATAGCTCCCCAATGCATGATCACGAGAACGAACAGGTTTGTGTCTGTCTTGAAGGGACACTCACCGTGACAACTGAAGATGACAAAGTAACCCTCGAGAAATATGACTCCGTCTGGCTAGATGCGTGGGAGAGCCACCGTGTCGAAAACACGGGCGACGTTCGGGCCGTCGGCCTCGACGTGTTCGCACCTGGGCGGTCGTTCGAATTCTGGACCGATCGAGAAGAGTGATATCTACCTCGGTGTGAACGGTAGACAACGTCGTCAGCAACGGCGTGGATGACAGCACACTCGAACCATCGGTTCAAAGTTATAGCGAACTTTCCATTCGAGTCCACTCTTTCGTATATTTTGGTCTCACGACGATCAAACCCGTAGAACCCTGTCAGAAGGACCGTATCTTCTTGAATCGATTCCGGGGCTTAACTTTCAAGTCGTCTGAGTGCCGACTCAAACCCGGATGTTGTCGGAGTAAACACTCATCCCGCCGAAACGTAGTTCTGAGCCACCTCGGCGAGAAGTTCAATCTGGGACCGGTTTCGCCAATCGGCAACACGCTGCTTCAGAAAGATGTTCTTGATATCCTCCTCGAGCAAGTGGAGATTGTGGCCGAGCTCTGGTGATGGAGACGAGACAGACGGGCAGTATCACTCAGAAGCCAAGCATAACCCACTGCTTTTTATGCCTCGAGCTTTACACGTGTGGGAGAATAGTTAGTGGAAACGCTCGTGTAACGTTTCTCAACATTTTCGAAGCAAAGAGCTTATTCGTGAAGAGTGAATTTATGGCGATTGGAATGTCAATCACTTCCAGTTGAGGTCGTCAGCCATATCTCTGAATAGTGCTATGGCATTCCACACCATTCCTGTATAACGGGTAGTAGAGATCTTCTTTGGCCGTCCATAGATATTCAGCTCTGGGCTGTTTTCGAGATTGTAATCTTGTGTATACAATTGGTCAAACTCAATCGGGTGGCGATCTCTTCTGCTCCTGAAATGACTACGATAGAGTTGTTGACCTCTAGATCAATATTGTAGAGCAAACGTATGATCTTGGTTGCTGTCGGCCGCAGCGCGGTGACAGCTATCATAGACATTGATACTCACTGCACACCCGATCGCACGACAGCTATGCGATCGGTGCGTTAATTGGTTCAGTTGTTACTGGAGGGCGCGTGCTGTTCAATGGCCTCGCAGATGATATCCATTCCTGCGGTGGCCTGTTCCTGTGTGAGCACGAGTGGTGGAATCAGTCGGAGCACGTTGCCACGTCGGCCAGCAGACCACACGAGGACGCCACGTTTGTAGCAGTCTTCCTGTATGTCTTTCACCAGTTCCTTACCGGTCTGGTCTTCGCTGTCGGCGAACTCAGCGCCGATGAACAGGCCGCGACCGCGCACGTCGACAAGGCGCTCGTTCACGCCGGCGGACTCGCGAAGCCGATCGCGGATGTAGCTGCCGACCTCGCGGGCGTGGGCGAGCAGGTCGTTGTCACGGATGTACTCGATGGCGCGGACGCCGCCGACCATCGCCGGGGCATTGCCGCGGTAGGTACCGACGTGACCGCCGGCCTCCCAAGTGTCCAGGTCCTCGTGGTACATCGTTCCAGACAGCGGGAGTCCGATGCCGCCGATCGCCTTAGCCATCGGCATGGCGTCCGGTGTGACATCGTAGTGGTCGCTGGCGAACCACTCGCCAGTGCGGCCGAACCCGGTCTGGATCTCATCGACGATGAGCGGGATGTCGTTGTTTTCGGCGATCTCCTTGAGACCGGGCAGGAAGCCCTCCGGCGGGGTGACGATACCGCCTTCGCCTTGGATCGGTTCGACCCAGATGCCTGCGGGGTTCGCAAACCCACTGTAGGGGTCTTCAAGGAGTTCCCGGACGTTAGCCAGTGCTCGGTCGCTAGCTTCCTGGGGATCTAGCCCCTGCTCGTGTGCGAAGGGATAGGGCACGTGGTGGACGTTCGGGAGCATCGGCGCATAATCTTCCTTGTACTTCTTGCCCGCTGTGAGGCTGAGTGCGCCGGCACTGCCGCCGTGATATGCACCGCGGAACGCGATGAGGCCGTCACCGCCAGTGTTGTACTTGGCTAACTTGATGGTCCCCTCGATGGCGTCACTGCCGGTTGGACCGCCGAAAATGACGCGGTTGTTGTCAGGGAGCGCGCCCGGCGCGATATCGTTCAGCGCTTCGATGAGGTCCAACCGTGCCTCTGTCGGGAAGTCGATAGTGTGTGCGACCTTTTCGGTCTGTTCCTGAACGGCCTCCATCACGTACGGGTTCGAATGGCCGACGTTCAGGACGCCGATACCGGCGAAGAAGTCGAGGAACGTGTTTCCGTCGACGTCGCGGATCGTCGCGCCTTTCGCTTCCTCGATTGCGATGGGAACGACCTTTGGATACGCGACTGCGCTACTATCGACGCGTCGCTGCCGCTCGAGGAGTTTCTTCGACTCCGGCCCTGGAATTGACGTCTCGATTTCCGGCTCCTGTGTGAAGTGGAGGTCGTCGAACGTCTGTTCTACAGCCATAGTAGGACGTAGTTCTACTAAGTACTAAAAGTTTGCATTGAATCCGACACATCTATTATCGACCCACACCATATTTCACTAGCTGATCTAGCCGGTCCGAGTCGAGCGTCTCACTCACTGCTGATCCCGACTTTGATCAGTGACAAACTCGTCGTCCGTGTCTCGATAGGTCGACCCTGTTCCAGTTTCGCTTCCGCGTCCGCCGGAGCCGTGTGCATTCGGTCATAGCTCGGTACGGTAGTCGATTCGACTCCCTCGAGACGTATCATCTAGCACTGTAATCCCCTATCTTTTTTTACTGTTCATTGTTCACCGCCCCCTTCGTTTTCGACAGCGTTGTTGAATTACCTGTGCTTCGCATACGGTACTATTTGAACTGAATCCTAGAATTGGGCCATATTTTCGAACTCAGTAAGATATAAGTAGATGTGCCTAAATCGATGAGTATGGCTAACACAGAGCCAGATGGGAAATTCTCGCGCGTTCTTACGAAGCGCGACGTGTTCGTATTAGCGTTCGGTGCAATGGTCGGCTGGGGATGGATTATCCAGTCGGGGTACTGGATCAACGAGGGAGGCGTCACGGGCTCAATCCTAGCATTTGTCCTCGGATCGTTCATGGTCGCCGTCGTGGGACTCATCTACGGTGAACTCGCGTCATCGATGCCGTTCGTCGGTGGCGAACACGTTTACAGCATGCGTGCGCTGGGTCCCATTGGGTCGTTCATTTGTACCTGGTCGCTGATCCTCGGATACGTCGGCGTCGTCGTCTTCGAGGTCGTCGCGTTCCCGTCAGCACTGGCGTACGTCGTGCCTGGTTTCAACGCGATTCCACTCTGGTCGGTAGCCGGCCAGACCGTCTACGGGACGTGGGTCCTCGTCGGCGGCGTCGGTGCAATCGTCATGACGTACTTAAATTACAAGGGGGTCCAGCCAGCAGCACAGTTCCAGACGATCCTGACACTGGTCATCGGGCTCGCGGGCCTCACGCTGGCCATCGGTGCGGTGGCTAACGGTCACTCGACATCAACGCCGCCCTTTGCCGACTCCGGGATGGCCGGTGTGCTCACCGTCGCGATCATGACACCGTTCATGTTCGTCGGGTTCGACGTTATTCCCCAAGCCGCCGGGGAAGCCGACGTCTCCGAACGGACGCTCGGTCTGCTGATCGTCGCCTCCGTGTCGGTCGCCGCGCTGTTTTACATCCTCGTCATCTGGGCGTCCGGGCGAGCGCTGGCAGGTTCAGTGCTCGTTGAGAGTCCGCTTCCCGCAGCCGCCGCCATGGAGGCACTGTTCAGTAGCGCCACCATCGGGAAGATCATGGCACTGGCAGGCATCGCCGGGATCCTCACTAGCTGGAACTCGTTCCTGCTCGGTGGAAGTCGCGCCATCTACGCGCTGGCCGAATCCGGTATGTTGCCGGAGACGCTCGCGACGGTCAATCCCGAAACCAACACTCCCTCGCGGGCACTTGCACTCATCGGCGGCCTGTCGGTGCTTTCGCCGCTATTCG
Source organism: Haloarchaeobius amylolyticus (assembly GCF_042678045.1). Lineage (GTDB taxonomy): Archaea > Halobacteriota > Halobacteria > Halobacteriales > Natrialbaceae > Natrinema > Natrinema amylolyticus_A. The sequence goes on along the minus strand of NZ_JBHUDI010000002.1, from coordinate 67,590 downwards.
GGGAGCAGATGCTCATCTGGATCGTCAACGCTGGCGGGTTCGGTATCGTCGTCGCGTGGGTGATGGTCGTCATCTCCTTCCTCGTGTTACGCGTCCGCGAACCCGAAATGAACCGGCCTCTGAAGATTCCGGGAGGAAAAGCGGTTGGCGTCCTCGGTCTCGGACTGACACTCGGGTTCACCGCAATGTACTTGCCAGGAGCCCCCTCGGCGCTTCAGTGGCCCTTTGAGTGGGGGATCATCTTCGTGTGGGTCGTCCTCGGCATCGGTCTGGTTTCACAGTCGCGCCTCTCCAGCGGGGCATCACAGGTTGAAAGCCACGGGTTTGACGGGGACTAAATACCGACCGTCGTTCGCTTCTGACATCAATCACTGACGTCACGTCACGTCACTGTACCCCTTGATGTTAGACCCCGCTCTTGGGAGAGAACTGGTGACTCATCGCAGTAGCTGTACCTCACAGCGAGTATGGGTGGCGCGGATGTGCCGCTAGACAACCGATGATCCATCTCAAGACATTTGTCCGGAGCGCTGCGATCTGCGGACAGTGAGCCAGAAGGTGGTCCCTCATCGTCCTACACGAAGTCTCTAGATCGACAACTACTGAACGAAGACGATACAGTTGATTGACCATACGTCGTCTACAGGCGGAGCAGGCCGAGTGCCTCGGGGCTTGATCCCAGGCGGTTCTCGCTATAAGGGCGTTAAACTGATATCTACTGTAGCCACTGAACGTCAGTGCACACCCGATTGCACGACTGCTGTGCGATCGGTGTGTAATCCGTTTCGGTTGCTAGTATAGTATAACTAAGTTCGTGTCTTCAAGCACCCAACCATGTTTTATATCTTTCTTTTTCAAAACTAAAATATAATATCCTAAGATAGTCGAAGGTCGTATTACATCTATACACTTGTAATCCATCACTATTTTACAGACAAATTTTTTAATTTGAGTCATAAATACCATTATTGATTATTATTGTTCTCTGGCGCTGTTAAATCGGATTCGCTGACTTGGCGTGTTTGATTGACGATTCGTTATCAGGTGTGTGGTGACATCCTCCACGCCGTGAACGACGTGGAATCCCGACCACCGTTGGGATGTTCGGGTTTGCAGTCCAGGATCTGTTCTCGCAGGTCGAAAACACCCTTGCTCCGATCAAACAGATGGACTGAAGGCTGTGTCGTTCGAAAAGCATAAAGCGCCTTTCGCGATGACGAGAAACCGGAGGTCTCTAGAACCATCAACCAACCGGTATTCCAATCCTCCGTATCTGAAGGACTCCAAGTTACTTTTCGTCGGATATTCTCTGCACCATTCACATCTGCGTTCGCTGCGGTATCGCACTTCTCGCAGATGTACAATCCGCGTTTGACCCGCTGGGTGTCGTCTTTCGTTCCACAGAGGAACACATCCTTGAGAGATCACGTTCGAACTCAACCGTGACGTCGATACCGTGGGCTTCTGTCTTATCGAGAAATGGATGGTTCTGGGTTTTGTTTCTTTAAGCATATGTCGGCAGTACTCCCATTTCCGTGTCACTCGTAACTGAAATTGTAACTGTCGATGACATTCATCTTGTAACGGGTTCAAATCGTCGACGAGAAACACGCGCCATCGACATCGTGTTTCCCGCTGAGTCCAGTGAAAAATGACTGAGCGAAAATCGTCGTTGTGGTCGTTTCAAGCATTGTGGGCAACAAAACGTTTGTTTCCGGATCGATAGCGGCATACAGTCGATACTTTTCATCACCCAGCTCGACCACGATAGTATCGGCCGCAATGTGATCCGTCAATTATCAATCCTCCGACTCTAGATCCGTCTTGTGAATCCACTTATGCACGGTCGATCGGCACGTCAACGACACTAGAAATATAAATAAAATATACAATATTTGGAAGTGAGAGTTCTGCTAGAGGCAGCTGAATACTCGAGTTCGTCGCGGTGTCGCTTCTCGCTTCACAAGATCCAAATTGAGCTGGCCGAGCCTCTGATGAGGCGAACGTTTTCTGACAAGACATACAAAATATGCGGCGCCTCACCTTTCAAACCATATTTGAATACTGTTGTCTCTCTGCACAGAGGGTTGTGGGTGAATGAAGCGACTCCACCGACTGTGACCTCATTTCGCTGTATTGTCTCCGGATTTACCTCGATACGTCCTGTCGGGTAACGATTCCAGCTCCGTATGGCGATTCAACACAGTAGAATTGGAGGACAGTAGCAGGGCAAATACTCAAGCAACGCAACACAGCGGTCGACGAATGACAATTACTGTGTAAGTGCTCAATAGTCTGTTAGTCTGACCTATTATAGCCAGACAGTTTTTCTATTCACAAACTCTTGGATACCGATAGCTGATAATTCTCGACCATAACAGGAATCACCGATACCGCCAAACGGGACGCGGGGGTCCGACTTGACGAGTTGGTTAACATAGACACATCCTGCATTGATATCACGGGCTAGTCGTTCGCCCCGAGCTCGGTCAGCGGTCCAGATACTTGTTCCTAGTCCAAACCGCGTATCGTTGGCAACCTCGAGCGCTTCGGCTTCGTCACTAGCGTGATAGACTGTCGCGACAGGACCGAACAACTCTTCGGAATCTGCTGGACAGTCTGCTGGGACGTCTTTCAGAACAGTTGGCTTGTAGTATGCCCCTGGTCGGTCGAGCGGTTCACCACCAGTTAGTACTGTTGCTCCAGCATCGACGCTGGCGGTCACCTGCTCATGAAGATCATTGCAGAAGTCGGCTCGAGCTTGCGGGCCGATATCCGTCTCTTCATCGAGTGGATCGCCGATGGTCAATGCTTCGGCTTCCTCAACCAACTGTTCTACAAATTCATCATAGACGGCGTCGTGGACGACAAATCGTTTTGCAGCGATACACGATTGGCCGCCGTTCTGATTGCGTGCCCACGCGCCTTTCTCAGCCACATGTTCGATGTCAGCATCGTCAAGGACAGTGAATCGCCTCGGGGTCAAGCCCCGGGGTATTCGCCTTGACCGCCGATAAATCTAGCTAACATGGCAGATATTAAATATAGTTCAAAATATTGGAGTTGTGCTGAACTCATAATGCTTATACGCTGAACAGGCGCAATACCTCGGTCTCGGCCACCCAGTCACCTAACCAATATTCTTATACACGTGACGCTATTATTGGATAGTATTCAGGATTCACCCATGGATGAGAAAGATATTCGGATTTTATCGGCAATCGCCAGAGATGGAACAGCGAGCCCGGAAAAGATTGAGGATGCGACTGGAATACCGAAGTCGACGGTTCACTATCGGTTGAACCAGCTCCGCGAATCCGGTGTCATCACTAACGATCTCTATGATCTCGACCTGGAGAAAGTCGGCATCTCCATCACACTCATTTCGGAAATTTGGGCGGAGTTCGAGGAGGGGTATCATGAAACTGTTGGTGAGAAACTCGCCTCAGTCGAGGGTGTCAACCAGGTGTACTTTACCATGGGTGATACCGACTTCATCGTAATTGCTCACGTGACGAGCCGTGAGATGGTCGAGTCGCTCGTCGAAGACTATGAAGCCATTAGCGAGATCGAGCGAACGTCCTCAAAGTTTGCCATTAAGACGGTCAAGGATGAACAGAACCCACTCAACGACTTCGATGTCGAGACGCTCATCGAGGAGCTTGCCGACTGATTCGACCACGGCTCGCCCATGTCCTAGTCTTTGCTGACCAGGTGAACAATCATGGGTTGGGTGATCCGTTGAACTTCCGTTATTTTTCTTTAGATAACGTCACGATCGGCGAGTTCTGCGATCATCTCGTCATCGTACCCGAACTCGTTGAGGATTTCTTTGGTATGTTCGCCGAGCACCGGTGGGTGCCGCTCAATCGCGGTTGGCGTCCGTGAGAAGTGCATCGGACTTCCTGCCATTTCCACAGACCCGATAGTGGGGTGGTCGACGGTCTGGTGCATGTTTCGTGCCTGAACCTGTGGACTTTCGAATACGTCTTCCATATCACGGACCCGACTAGCCGGGACGCCGGCGTCCTCCATCCGCGCGACAGCCTCGGTAGTTGAATACTGTGCGAACTCTGCGTTGAGAATTTGATCGAGTTCCGAGCGATTCGCAACGCGATCAGCGTTGACTGCGAAGCGCTCATCGTCGATCAGGTCCTCGCGGTCGAGTGCGTGGCAGAATTTCGGCCAGATGTTCTCGGAAGCGGTCGCGACTACGACGTAGCCATCGGTGGTCTCGAACGCCTGATAGGGCGCAATCGTCGGATGTTGGCTTCCCATGCGACCTGGTGGGTCGCCCGTCGCGAAGTAGTACGATGCCATATAACTCATCCATGCAACCTGTCCGTCGAGTAGGCTGATGTCTATCTTCTGGCCGTTACCGTCACCAAGTTCCCGATAGAGCAGCGCTGCGAGGATGGCCTGCGTAGCATACATGCCAGCCCCGATGTCAGCGATCGCAACACCGACACGCACCGGAGGCCCGTTTTCTTCGCCAGTAATACTCATCAGACCACCTTCGGCCTGCATCATGATGTCATAGGCAGGTCGGTCTTTCTGTGGCCCCCACTCGCCGTAGCCCGACAGCGAACAATAAATCAGTTCAGGGTTTAGCTCGCTGAGCGTCGAGTAGTCCAATCCCCACTCTTCCATCTTCCCGACCCGGAAATTCTCGACGAGAACATCGGCCTCTGATGCCAAGTCGCAGAATACCTCGCGCCCCTCTTCGCTTGCGAGGTTTAGCGTCAGCGAGCGCTTGTTGCGGTTTACACTGACATAGTAGGCGCTCTCTTCACCATAGGTCGGCGGGTGCCAGCCACGAGTCTGGTCGCCACCGTCCGGCCGTTCGATCTTGATAACTTCCGCGCCCAGGTCGCCCAACTGCATCGTACAGAACGGTCCGACAAGGACTCGCGAGGCATCAAGGATTGTCAGTCCCTCGAGAGGCTGGTCGTCGCCATCGGGAGTGCGTGCCTCGCCAGTCATGGATCACTCGTAGGCAGCAATACCGGTGAGATCCTCGCCGAGAATAAGGGTGTGGATGTCGTGAGTGCCCTCGTAGGTATAGACTGTCTCGAGGTTAGCCATGTGACGCATCGGCGAGTAGTCCGCCGTAATCCCGTTGCCGCCAAGCATCTCGCGGGCAATGCGTGACTGGTCGCGGGCCATCCGAACGTTGTTGCGTTTGGCCATCGAGACGTGCTGAGGGCGCATATCACCGCGTTCTTTGAGATCCGCGAGTCGGTGGGCGAGTAGCTGGGCGAGCGTGATCTGGGTAGCCATCTCGGCGAGCTTGTCCTGCTGGAGCTGGAAGCGGGCGATTGGACCGCCGAACTGGTCGCGGTCAGTGGCATACTGGCGTGCAGTCTCAAAGGCGTCCTGAGCGGCTCCGATGGCACCCCAAGCAATACCGTAGCGGGCCTGGGTGAGACAAGACAGTGGCCCCTTCATGCCGGAAACGCCGGGAAGAACGTTTTCCTCGGGGACAACCACGTCGTTGAGGCCGATCTCGCCGGTGATCGAAGCTCGCAGAGAGAGTTTCTCGTCAATCTTGTTCGTACTGACGCCGTCGCGGTCGGTCTCGACCAAAAAGCCCCGGACGGGTGTGTCAGGGTCGGTCTGGTCACGGGCCCAGACGATAGCCACGTCGGCGATGGGGGAGTTGGTGATCCAGGTTTTCGAGCCGTTCAGTAGGTATCCCTCATCGGCTTCTTCAGCACGAGTTTCCATGGCGGTGGGATTCGAGCCATGTTCAGGCTCAGTGAGGCCGAAACAACCGACGGCCTCGCCAGAGCCTAGTTGGGGGAGCCAGTGTTCTTTCTGTTCCTCGCTTCCATAGGCGTGGATTGGGTACATGACGAGTGCGCCCTGGACGCTCGCCATTGAGCGCAGGCCTGAGTCACACGCCTCCAGTTCCTGCATCAGCAGGCCATAGGCCTTCTCGCTGACATTGGGAGAGCCATATCCTTCGAGATTAGGCGCGTAAAAGCCCATCTCACCCATTTTCTGGATGAGATCTGTGGGGAAGGTACCTTCGATCCAGTGTTCGCCGATATCGGGCCGCACCTGTTCGTCGACGAACTCCCGCGCAGACTCTTGGATCATCTTCTCTTCCTCTGAAAGGTCCGCTTCCACTCCGAAGTAGTCGAGCATGGGTCTACACATAGTCCCAATATATAATAAAATTTTGGATCGAGTGCATTCTACAGCACTATAGTTGTACCAGTCATAATCAGAGTGGTTCGTATGTAAGTATGAGTTTAGTCCCTACCTCATTTCTTACCCGCCAACCGTCTATCCGTGTGATCGATGGTGGACTGTGTAGCGGAGTGTCGGATTCGTCCTGACCCTACCGGATCAGGCGTTCTCCTTGAATATCCGTAATTATGGCCAGAGGCCGCGATTAGCATGGGCGTCAACCAACCACGAGAGTGGGATGATGTATGCAGCATCTCGCCACGTCACATCTCTCTTCGGCCTCAACTCGGACATCATTCCATGCGAAAATCATTTTTTGGTTCAGCTTGTCCTGTACTTCCTCGAGCGACCACGACCGTCGATTGATATCTTCTAGTCATTCGAAATAGAAGACGGCGACTCCGCCTGCATTGGCGAGAATGTCCGGTACAACCGGAATATCGCGTCGGCCAAGGTTGTATCCGCCGCGAACATACTTGGACCGTTCGCACCGAGGTGGATAGCCCTTGTACTAATCTGGCGAACAGTTGATTTCTTCGTTCAAATCACGCTCACTGGAAAAAACGAGAAAGCACCACTGGTGACGGCAGAAAATACGCTTACACTGCTGAAAAAGCAGACAGGAATCGGCTAGCCACGCTGCACTTTCCATGTGAATGCCCCATTGAGAGCAGCAGCACTATTCTGCTTCATATGTGAAATCTACAGTAGTCAGGAGTCCAACCAGATTACGGCTGTGGGTTACTTCCGGGTCGGATATAATTGCTGATTCGGCTGAGATCATGCATCTCAGCCTACTAACGGCAATATAGCCTCATTAGCACCGTACCGATATTCTATATAGCAATATACAATTCATTAGTAGTGGATCTCAGCCAGATAACACTCGAAAGTCCGGAATCAGCCGAATGAGCGTTTTCGAGATTCACTGTGCATTAGTACAGTAATGCACAGTGAACTTATGCACCTCCACACTGTACGGGAAACCGAGCAGATGGATCCCAGCGATTCAGCGGCTACATCCGTGGACATGCTCAAGAACGCTTAGACGTCGACCCGTCTGCGTGCGAGCCACTCGATTTCTCGAGGAAATCACGGCGATAGCCACACACCGAGCACGAATACGAGTAGGTTTATCCGGCACCCATTATTCGCCGAATGCCTCTGCGAGCCGCTCGCGCATATATTCACGCCGATACTGTCGCCGTTCGGCCTCTGAGAGGTAGTTTTTCAGCACGACACTCGCATCGGAACTGCCCTGATCGGCTGCGATCGCGTCGAGATTTTCAAGCAACTGCTTTTGGGCGTTCGCATACGCCGTATACCAAAAACGTCGACCCATTTTCGAGGTCGGCGTCTCGCCACGTACCCGAACTCCAGCCCGCTCGGCGATCCGTTGGAAACGCGCTTGTATCGTCTCGCCGACGACATGGCCGCTTTCGGCCCGGCTCGAGGGGAAGAGATAGCCTGTCCACTCCCGATCGGCAGCGCCGAGGGCGTCGATCCGATCGGTCAGCGTTTCGCGGCCATATAGCAACGCGACCGTGCCAGGACCGTTCTTGCGCTCCTCGAAATAGATGTACGGGTCGTCGCCCTCGAGTGCGAGTTGGGAGACGTGCAACGAAGCAACCTCGTTGCGACGCAAGCCCCACCCACAGAGGGCGAGCACCAACAATTCCTCGTCGGGACTCTCGACAGCGTCGTACAGCCGTCGAACTTGCTCACTCGAGAGTGCTGGGTTGTCTGGTTCCGAGCGTTCCCATCCATACTCCATGTCGATGTTTTCGGCTGGATTATACGCGGCTTTCCCCCGGCGCTGGAGGTGCTCATAGAGCTGCGAGACGTCGCCGAGATAGCGGAGTTTCGACGCCTCGCTGTCTAAGTCTCGATCTAACTCGTCAAACACCGCGAGCACCCGTTCGATTTCATCGGCCCGATGCTCGAGGTCGTCGAGGCGATCGGCAAGATCGGCGCTGCCATGCACGTCTCGATACAGGCGCACGTAGGTCGCCAGTCGCGAGCGTTTCGTCTTGACCGTGCTCTCGGCGAGGTTGCGGCGCCGCGACAGTGTGCGGATGTACGACTCGAGTTCGTCGACGGCCCGATCGTCGTCGATGCCCCACTGGTAGCCCTCGCTGTCGTCCTCGAAGTACCCAACCGATTTCAGGAACTCTCCGAGCGTCGTGTCGTGTTGTTCGCGCAAGGCGTCTTGGAGGCCGCCGTAGCCCGTCTCGAGGAGGTCACTGTACGAGGGTCGCTCGGAGAGATCGACGCCGGCCCGTCGGAGGTCGGGTTCGATTTGCTTGTTCCAAAACGTGCGGAGTTCGTCGAGCGACTTGTGCGACCAGCGAATTCGCTCGCTACTCATCGGCCCACCCGCTCGAGAAGGCCGTTTGCTCCGGGGTGTGGTGATTCTAAGACTGCCATTTCTGTACGTCTATGTTTTCGTGACAGTCACTAATAGTTATCGTGTATTTCGTTGTCGCCGTGGGACAACCTAAATACACCCTATAGCCAAGAAAGTCAGGTGAATTGAGATAAATCACATATCGCTACATAAAATTTCCGTCAATCTGAATGGGCAGCTTGCTTGTCGAATTCATCGAAGACAGCCGTCTCAAGAACGAACGGAACGGTTCGGGCTTAGTCGTGGCCTTCGACGACTGCCTCTTTCATGATACGGAACCGCTCGCCGTGGTTGTCGTAGAAGTTCACGATCTGAAGTTCTGGCATGGCGATCACGTAGCCCTTCGGTGGCGAACCCGACAGCGAGTAGACGATTCTGCCGATCGTGGCCCATATATGTGTTTTGCGCCTGTATAGAGCTAATGAGAGCAGTGCGTGGCTCGATGCTGAGCTCATATACGATACTTCGTCAAGAGTTTTGACTCTCGCTCAAGGGTAGTGTTCAGATAAGCTGATTCCATGCGAAGCTGAACGATCTGAGCCAGTCGTCGGCAGTTTCTGCTTCAGCATTGCTAAAGCAGTTTGAGAAGCAGAGAGTTCGTCGTTTTATCTCTCGAAAGATACGTTCAACAGCATTCCGATTTCCATGTTTCTCGTATCTGAAATCGAAGCCGTGACGCTGACATGCATCTTGTAACGAATGCGATCCATCGACGAGAAACACGGCGTCGGAGACGTCGTGCTTCTCGGAGAGTTCCGTAAGAAACGAATGAGCAAGAACCTTCGTTATTGTCAGCTCAAGCTTTGTATGGACCAATTCGTTTGTCTTGGGATCAACTGCGGCGTACAGCCAATACTGCTCATTATTCAGTTGGATCACAGTCTCGTCAACCGCAACGTGATCCGGACACCGATCAGATTCAGGCTGTAGATCGGCCTTGTGAACCCAATTGTGAACGGTGAATCGAGCGCGTTCGACACCGAATATCTCAATAATAGAGACAGTATTCAAAAGCGAGAGTCCCGCGAGATGCAGCTGAATACTGAGCTTCATCAGCAATCGCGGTGTCGCTTCTCGTTCAACAAACTCTAAGTTGATCTCGTCTAAACAACCATTGAGGCGGTCGTTTTCGGGCATAGATCACTCAGAAAACGAACCGCCTCATCCTTCATCCTTATCTGAACACCGCCAAGAACACAGCATCCTTGTTGACCGCATAGACGAGGAGAACACCTCGAAGACGTGTTCGTGTTGCGGACAGATTCGGGACAGCAACCGCGTGGAACGTGGTCTGTATGTCTGTGAGTCGTGTGGAACGACGATGAACGCAGACGTGAACGGTGCGGTGAACATTCGCAGAAAGATAACTCAGAGTCCCCCGACGGGGGATATGAGTAACAGCTGGTTGGCACAGCCCGGAGTCTTCCTGTTCGACCGCGAGAGCGGACGGTTCACACCGAGAGAACAGGGCGACTGCAAACCCTAATATCCCAACGCTCGAGATTCCTCCGCCTTCAGGTGGAGGAGGATATCAACCAACGACCATCGCGCGTTCAACGATTTCCTCGCCGTAGATTTCCTCAAGGTCTTCATGTTGATCAGGACGGTTCTCGTATACGTCTTGGAACAGGGAGATTGGCGTTTGAGCGGCCTGATAGGTGGCCTCGTCCCACATCCGGTCGTTGCTGATCGTGACTTCGATCCCGTCAATGAGCAGTGTCGCTGATTGCTCCATCGCGATGGCACCCCGTCCAGCCTCTTTGGCAGCTTCGAACTCCTCCATCGAGTCAACGATGTCAGTCATGCTCGGGATGTAGTCGGCCCGGTCTAGCAGCTCTTCTTCCAGTTCGTTTGTGTCGAGTTCACGCTCGTCGCTGCCGATCTGGAGTCGATACTGCTCATCACCGATCTCCTCGAGTTCAACATCATCGCCCTCGTAAATGTAGAGCCCGTCTTCCTCTGCGAGTTTGACCTCACGGCCATTAACGTCGAGGCGCCAGCTACCGGTCTTCGGCGGCAGCGGTGACTTGTTCGCTTCTTCCACCTGTCCGGGCGTTAGCGACCAGATACCAAGCATTCCTTTCGCCTGATTCTCGGTCATGCGCTCGTGGTAGCCTTCGACGTCACGGATGTCGTCGTACGGACCGTCGATCGCGATAAGTCCGTTCGCACTCGCACCCCGTGAGGTGTTGTGACGAAGCTCCGGCCACGGCGGCAATTCACCCGTAGGCGTGATCGCACGCATGTCCTTGGTGTAGTCGACCTCACCGTCCACGAGAAGGAACAAGCGCTCGAGGTTGTTCGACGGCTTGCCCATCTCGTCACGGAGGTCGCCAAGCGCCAGTTCGGCCTCGCCGCTCTCAACGATAACGGACATAGCCAGACTCCCTTCCTCTAGGCCGTACTCGTTTTCAACAACGGTAATGAACTCGTCTGCCTTTTTCCAGTCGTCGATATCGCCGACCTCCGGGATCACGAAGCCGTCGATGTGTTCGATGGCTCCCTTTTCGGGATTGGCGATCTGCAGCAGCTGCTGGAGACTCTGATAGCGAGTGCTGGGGCTGTCCCTGTGCCAGACGATCCGAGGATGGATCTCTCCGGGGAAATCGGCACCATCTTCCGAGAGAACGTCAACGATATTTTCGGCCCCTTCCTCACGCATCGACGGTGCTGTCGCGTCTTCGTTGTCCGGAACCCAGACGTCAGGTGCTTCTATTCCGCGAAGCTGAACCGCACGTCGGAGCATCTTGGCAGAGTCTTCTTCTCCTTTTACCGCAGTTGGCGTAGTAAAGAATGTTCGCACGAACTTTCGATCGTGCCGTCGTTGTACACTCATGAATCCGATGAATAGTATTACTTTCCAATATTAAAGTGTTTGGGAGGAGTCGTTCAGTCGTCAGTACGTGGAAGATCACTTGTTGGGTCGACAGTCAGAAGACCCACTTCGGGGTATGGGTAGGAATTGGTTCAGTGTAATGTAGATACGATAGACGTGGGAAATAGTGACTAGAAAAGTACATCGAAGATCCAGAACACTGGACTGACTGTCTGGCTTTGCTTCGGTCTCAGTGGGCCAGGGAATTCGAGATCCGTTATACCTTGTACTTATTGAGCTCGATTACGTTCGCTACGCGACAGAGTTGATTAACAAACTCATTCGATTCCCAGTCGTCGCTGATTCGAGCAGTCGGCCCCGAAATGCTGATTGCGCCGATGACATCCGACTCGAATCTAATCGGCGCAGCAATACAGCGGAGTCCCTCAAGGCGCTCTTCGTCGTCGACCGCAAAGCCACGTTCCCGTGTTCGTTCTAACTCCTTGAGGAGATCGTCGTAAGACGTTATTGTCTGTGGTGTTATTTCCGGTAATCCATGTCGGTCGATGATTTCGTCGACTCGTTCCGTCGGAAGGTGAGAGAGGATGGCTTTTCCGAATGCCGTACTGTGCATATGATGCCTGCACCCAACATACGTATCTAAATCGACCGCTCGTTCGCCTTTCGCCCGACAGAGATATACTCCCTTCCCATCCTCTTCAATGACAAGATGTACTAACTCTCCTGATGCGTCCGCTAGTTCCTGGATCTTCGGTTCGGCGACTTTGTAAACGCCTTTCTTACTTCGTATTTGGCTGCCAATATCGAGGAATTTGAGGCTGAGACGATAGGTCTTGGTCTCGGGATCCTTGATAACATACCCATGTTCCTCGAGCGTCGTGAGATGATTGTGAATGGCACTTTTTCCCATCTCGAGTTCACTCGCCAGCGTCGTGACCCGTGCCTCTCCGACCCGGGTGAGTTCCGAGATAATCTGCAATGATTTCTCGGTCGTCCGAACAGGGTTTTTGGCACTTTTTCCCATACGGTATTGAATTACATGCGGAATCATAAACTTTGTTCTATAATAGAAAACAGGATAATGGTTGTCGGGTTAGTGTCCCACCGTGATACAGGGGCGCGTCAATACTGGTATCTTACTCGAGAGTTGGAATATATATGGCGTTCATCCGTCTTGATACACAGTGATTCTCTTATAGAGAACAGATACGATAATTATGGATTTTCACTTACCTTTTTCCGGAGTAAAAACCCCTGGCATTACAGAAGTACGGTTGTAATACGAAGGCAGTGTTTGGGTCTGATAGACCGGTATTCTCATATAGAGAACAGTGGGTTTCCCGTATCACAGTGAGATCGTCAGTAGGAGAGCGAAGTCGGAGACTGTGGACCAGACTAGACACCCATATGGGGACACCAAGCTGTTCAGACAAAAGGACGGTTTCGAGAAGAACGTCTATCCGTAGCTACGCCAATAGAACTATTCTAATGGCTGAACGAGTTCGACTTTTCGTCCATCAGGATCGTAGACGAATGCCGTCCGAGCACCTGCTTCGGGCTGATCTCCTGGTTCCTTCACAACACCGTAATGATCGATCTCGTCGAAAACGTCATCGACATCGTCGACGCCGATAGCGAGATGGTCCCACGCCGTTCCTTGTTCGAACTCCTCGTCATCACTAGTGTCGGAGAGTTGCAGTTCGGTACCGTTGTCGTCCGCAATGTATCGATTTTGTGTGTTCCCGCCCGGCGTTTCGAACTCCCATGTTTCTTCGAATCCAAACTGTTCATAAAATTCGATGGTTTCGTCAGCGTCGGCGACGTTGAGATTGATATGGATAAGCTCCATATCCTACATCCTGATACTGATCTATTAAATTCATTGGGTATCAGTTAGGGTGGGGATATCAGCTACGACCCTCGAGCCATATCTGATCACACGACGGCTGTGCGATTAAGATGGAAATCGTTTCAGCTGTCGCTAGTACGGAAAATCGAGTTGCGAGGTGACCGCTCAAGCGACCACGTGTACTGGTAGTAATCGTCTCAGAATGGGTAGCCAAGCGATGAACCTGTCGCCGTGATTCTGGGCTGTTCACTGAGTGATATCGGTTTTGCCATGTCTTCGTCCTGGACCATGTCGGCAATGCAGATCGGTCTCTTCATTGTTACGTTCGATGTCGAAGACGTAGATGGCGGCGAATCGCTTGCAGAAGGTGTTTGCTTTCGCTACCCGAATGGTTTCCTGACCTGTACGCCGAGTACCGAGTCCGAGCACGGCTCTTGACGGTTACGATGAACCTCTCGGCAGCGTCCGAGTGCTATATTTTACATCCCTTCGAAGACGGGAATATAACAATAGTGTTTATAATAATTGATCGTAGAAGAGTATACGATGGCCGTTGAAAAGTCACGGGATGACCTAAGTAGCTACGAGGAGTTCCGAGATGCGCTTGACCATGAGTACAGCGATGTCGACGAGTACGCAGAACTCGCGGACGATCTTCGATCAGTCGTTACGGGGGAGGTGCGTTTCGACGAATACGCACAGGTGTTGTACGCGACAGACGGCAGTATCTATCAAGCCCGACCTGCGGGCGCTGTCCTCCCTCGAGACACCGAAGACGTACGAAACGCTGTTCGCGTCGCCGCAAAACACGACGTTCCGATCATAGCACGGGGAGCCGGTTCGTCGCTGGGTGGGCAAACGGTCGGACCGGGCTGTGTCGTGCTCGATATGACCACATATATGGACGATATTCTCGAGATTGATGTCGAGCGACGACGAGCGCGTGTCCAACCGGGGGTCGTCCAGGACGACTTTGACGAGCACGCCGAACAGTATGGACTGAAGTTCGCGCCGGATCCCGCCTCCTCGAACCGGGCGACGATCGGTGGTGGGATCGGGAACAACTCGACCGGCGCACACTCGGTGCGGTACGGCATCACCGACGCCTACACCGAGGAGCTGAAAGTCGTCCTCGCCGATGGCTCAATTATCCACACTCGAGAGGTCGTCCTCGATTCCGAGGAGTGGAACGAAATCGTCTCGAAGGACGACCGCGAGGCGGCAATCTATCGAACCGTTCGTTCTCTCGTCGAGGAGAATGCCGACGAGATCGAGGAACGCTACTCCGATCTCAAACGTAACGTTTCCGGGTACAACCTCGACAGGGTGATTTATGAAACTGAAGACGGCGAGGAGGTCATCAACCTCTCGAAGCTGTTCGTCGGCGCCGAATCCACGCTCGGCGTGGTCGTCGAGGCCGAGATCAGTCTCGTCTCGCTTCCCGAGGAGACGGCGCTCGTCCTCTACTGTTTCGAGGACCTGATCGACGCACTCGAGGCTGTTCCCGAGGCCCTCAAGTTCGATCCCAGTGCGGTCGAGTTAATGGACAGTGAGGTGTTCAGACTCGCGCGGGAGTCGGAACAGTTCTCTCGCTACGAGGAGCCGATCCCCGACGGGACGAATGCGGCGCTGATGCTCGAGTTCGACTCCGAGCTTTTCGACGATTTCGAGGCGGCGATCGGCCGGACGAACGCCCACTTCGTCGACGAGGGCGATGCCTTCGAAGCGCTCGAGGCGTACACCGAGGACGCGCAGGCGAAGCTCTGGAAGCTTCGTAAGGCTGCGATTCCGCTGTTGATGAGCCTCGACGGCGATCCGAAACCATACCCGTTCATCGAGGACGCGACGGTCCCGCCGGAAGAACTTGCCGAGTACGTCCAGCAGTTCATGGACGTCCTTGAGGATCACGACACCACCGCTGCCTACTTCGCTCATGCCGGTAGCGGGACGCTGCACATTCGGCCGATCCTCAACCTAAAAGAGGACGAGGGGATCCAGACGATGCAGTCGATCACTGAGGACGTAACCGACCTCGTCCTCGAACACAACGGGTCGTTCTCCGGGGAACACGGCGACGGACTCGCGCGAACGGCGTTCAATCCGAAGATGTACGGCGACGACCTCTGGGAGGCGTTCAAGCAGGTCAAGTCAGTCTTCGACCCCGACTGGCGGATGAACCCGGGAAAAGTCGTCTACACCGACGAGAATCCGACAGATATGCGTGAAAACCTCCGGTACGGGGACGGCTACACGTCGATCGAGCCCCAGACGAAACTGGACTTCTCCGACGAGGGTGGATTCTCGCAGCTGGTAGAGCTCTGTAACGGCTGTGGGACCTGCCGGCAGACAGACGACGTGATGTGTCCGACTTACCGCGGGATGAAAGACGAGATCGCGACGACACGCGGCCGCGCGAACATGCTTCGGGCAGCGATTTCGGGCGAGATCCCTGAAGAGGAGCTGTACTCCGCGCGCTTCCAGGAGGAGGTGCTCGATCTCTGTGTCGGCTGCAAGGGCTGTAAGAGCGACTGTCCAACCGGTGTCGACCTGGCGAAGCTCAAAGCGGAGACCAAGCACCAGTACCACGAGCGTGAGGGAACTGGGCTACGAGAACGGCTGTTCGGGAACGTCGACACGCTCTCGAAGATCGGGAGCACGCTCGCACCGCTTTCGAACATCGGACCGAAGCTACCGGGAAGCCGCCTCGTGTTGGAGAAGGTCGTCGGCATCGCTCCCGAGCGGACGCTCCCCTCGTTCGAGCGCGAATCCCTTCAGGACTGGTTCGTCGAGCGCGGCTCGCGGGTGAGCCCGCGGGAGGCCGACCGAAAGGTCGTGTTGTTCCCCGACACCTACACGAACTACAACTACACCCGCCCCGGGAAAGCTGCCGTGCGCGTGCTCGAGTCGGCTGGCGTCCACGTCGAGATTCCTGACGACGTCGCTCCGAGCGGCCGCGCAGCCTTCTCGGTCGGAATGCTCGACACCGCTGAAGAGCGCGCCCGGACGAACATCGAGCGATTCGCCGAGTACATCGAGGACGGCTACGAGATTGTCACCGTCGAACCGTCCGACGCGGTGGTGTTCCAGGACGAGTATCTCGATCTGGTGACCACGTCGCAGGCGGAAACGGTCGCCGCCCACGCTTACGGTATCAGCGAATACATGGACGAGTACCGGCTCGTCGAACGGTTGCCCCTCGACGAGACCGATGAAACGCTCGCGTATCACGGTCACTGCCACCAGAAGGCGACCGGCAAGGACCATCACGCCGTCGGCGTGCTCCGGCGGGCCGGCTACGCGGTCGACCCGATCGAGTCCAGCTGCTGTGGCATGGCCGGCTCGTTCGGCTACGAGGCCGAGCACTACGACCTCTCGAAGTCGATCGGCGAGCGACTCTACGAGAAACTCGACGCGAGCGAGGGAACGCCGGTCGCACCCGGTGCGTCCTGTCGGAGTCAGATCGGCGATCACGAAACTCGAGACGAGAAGCCACCGCATCCGATCGAGAAAGTGAACGAACTACTCACGGCTTCGTAGCCGTCTCCGTGATTCGGGATGTTTTTGCGAATCTCGGATGAATGCCTGCTGTGATGATCTTTGACGGAACATAGAACCCGAGAACGGACGTGTTCGTCGCTCGCGGCCGGCTCGCGTGGCTCGAACAGCTACATTGGTTGAACGGCATTGCGATTGAGCAGCGACCCGAGCGGCTCTTCACAGGGGCCCGCTGGCGACGACTCAGGCTCGAGCATGTCTTTGATCTCGAGTTCCTCGCTGGTCATCGACTCGACGAACTATTCGAAGCATCTCTCGTGCCGAAGATACCCGCCAGAACTGGCCAATCCTATAAACTTATAATGGTTATTTATCTGCCGTAATTCTCGAGAGCGAAAAACGAAATCTGCATCCAGATGGGCTATTCGATATCTACAGTGGTTCGAGGTATGATAACAGTCGACAATTATAAATACGAAATGAACACTTTACTTTCCATGCCAGATTCGATCAGAGATGGCATCGAGGTAGCGTTCACATCATCAATACTCGTACGAGCTACCGGGGGTGGTTTGAATGGTTAGTCCCACCGAGCTCGTACTTGCGGCGACGCCACTCGTACTCGCGGGCGTGCTACTCGTCGGGCTGCTATGGCCGGCGACGCGCGCGATGCCGATCGCGTACGCCGCCGCGCTGATCGTCGGCTACTTCGTGTGGGATATGCCAGGAGAGTACCTCTTCGCGGCCTCTGCGGTCGGCGTCATGACGGCGATCCAAATCCTCTGGATCGTCTTCGGCGCGTTGCTTCTCCTGTATACACTGATGCAGGCCGGCGCGTTCGACCGGATCAACCAGGGATTCGCGACTATCAGCGACGACCGCCGGGTGCAGATCGTCCTGATCGGTTTCTTCCTTGCGGCGTTCATCGAGGGGGCAGCAGGCTTCGGAACGCCCGCGGCAGT
Organism: Haloarchaeobius amylolyticus; assembly: GCF_042678045.1. Taxonomy (GTDB): domain Archaea; phylum Halobacteriota; class Halobacteria; order Halobacteriales; family Natrialbaceae; genus Natrinema; species Natrinema amylolyticus_A. The sequence goes on along the minus strand of NZ_JBHUDI010000002.1, from coordinate 49,846 downwards.
TGTCGCGCCGCTCCTGTTGGCGCTTGGATTCCCGGCGCTCGCCGCTGTGATCGCTGGACTGGTTGGCCATGTCCTTGCTGTCACGTATGGTGCGGTCGGAACGCCGATCGTCATCGGAATTCAGGACCCACTCAGTTCCACCCAAGCCACGAGCACGGCGATTACGGATGCTGGATTCACTGTCCAGGGGTATTCGCTTGAGGTCGCCGTCTGGGCGGCGACCTACCACACGCTCATCGGGTTCGCCATGCCGCTGTTCGCGGTCGCGATGGTCGTCTACTTCTTCGGCGATACGGACGAGCGCAGCCTCAAACCCGCCTGGGAGGTCGCACCACTGTGTCTGTTCTCCGGAATTGCGTTCGTCATCCCCTACTGGTTGTCGGCACAGGTTAGCGCCGAGTTCCCCAGTCTGATGGGCGCGATGGTCGGCGGCGCGATCGTCGTCACCACCTTGAAAGCGGGATACTTCGTGCCGGACGAGGAGTGGGACTTTCCGGACCGCAGTGAATGGCCCGCTCATTGGGTCGGAACAATCGAACCCGGCCAGGCAAACGCACCCGGTGTGGGGAGCGGCGCTGGCGACGCAACCGCTGCTGACGGCGGAGTTGACACAGCAAGTATGTCGCTGCTCCGCGCTTGGACACCGTACATTCTCCTGGTCGTCTTGCTCGTCGTTACTCGAGTCGTTGATCCGCTTCCCGCCGTCTTACAACAGTTCGGGACTCAGTGGAACAATATCCTGGGAACCGGTCTTAGCGGGAGTGTCGACTGGGTGTACGTTCCCGGTTTCTGGCTGTTCATCTGTGCGCTGATTGCGATCCCCCTGTACGGGATGTCCGGCAAGGAGATCAAAGCTGCGTGGTCAGAGGCAGGACAGAAACTCATCGCCCCCTTGATCGCGCTCCTGTTCGTTATCGCGATGGTACAGGTGATGCTCCAGTCCGGCGCTCATGCCGAGGGTACGGAAAGCATGATCTTCGTGCTTGCACAGGCGACTGCCAACGCCGTCGGACCTGCCTACCCGTTCATCGCCCCGCTCATTGGTGCACTCGGTGCCGCGATGGCTGGTTCGAACACGGTGTCGAACATCACGTTCGGCGGATTCCAGTTCGAGGCCGCATCACAACTGGGACTGCCAACCCAGATAATCGTCGGCGCGCAGGCTGTTGGCGGCGCCATCGGGAACCTCGTGGCGATTCACAACGTTGTCGCTGCGCTGGCGACCGTCGGCCTCGTCGGCCATGAGGGACGAGTCATGCGGCTGAACCTGATCCCACTCATCTACTACGCGGTCGGTGTCGGTATCATCGCGACCGTGTTCAGCTACATCGTCTTCCCGGGACTTTTCTGAGCGGCCCCGGACCGTTTTTACAGCCGCTCGAGGCTCGTCACAGTGCACCCTTGCGAAACGGGTGTTGAAACTGGTCGATCCCCGACGGTCTGCTCCCGCTGGAACAGTAGTTATTCAATGGGATCGACAACCGAATTTCGGAGTGTTCCGACGTTCTCGTAGGTGATCTCGATGGTGTCTCCGGACTCGATTAGTCCGGGATTTGCAGGGCTACCGAACGCAACGACGTCACCTGGACAGAACGTGAACCGCTTCGAGAGATACGAAATAACTTCATATGGATCGAACAGCATGAGCGCTGTGTTCGCCTCCTGCCGTCGTTCATCGTTCACGTCCGTCCACATATCGATCCCTGTTGGATCGATATCAGTCTCGATCCACGGACCGAGCGGACCCGAGCCGTCGAAGGCCTTTCGTGCAGTCCGGCCCTGTTGGTCGAGCGCGTCGATATCGTTCATAATCGTGTAACCGCGGACGATTTCCGGAACTTCGTGTTTCGAGAGATCGTGACAGGTGTCGTCGATCACGGCCGCAAGTTCACCGGCGTAGGTCAGTTCGTTCGTGAATTCGGGATACGGGATGGGTGATTCATGCCCCAGCAGGGATGCAGGCGGCTTGATAAAGAAGTCGGGTTCCTCGGGCCGTTCGTACTCCATCTGTTCTAGAGTCTCCACGTAGTTGCGGCCGACACAGTATAGTGCCGAGGGGTCACAGGGCGGCAAGAGTTCTCCGTCGACGCCGACCTCATAGCTATCGTCGTCGGTATGCACGACGCCGTCTTCGTACCGTCCTGTAACCGGTCCTTCGGAAGTTTCGATCCTTGCGAGTCGCATTACCTGTGGTCGTGATTCTAGGAGTGTAGCTCTACCGATTTCGGCTATCTCGGTCGACTCGTGACTGAGAGTGTATACATTCCGGATCGCTTCGGACGCCTTCGGTACCTCGAGATATATCGTGGAATCTGACTACTCGTTAGTCGATTCCACAGCGCTTGCGCTTGCGCCGGTGTATCCACCGGCGAGCAATGAGTAGCTGAGCAGGGATGCGAGGAGTGCAAACCCGGCGAGCGTCGTGAACATCGCGAACTCGCCGAAGCTTTCGTAGATGACCCCGGTGATAGCAGCTCCGAACGCGCCGATTCCGAACGTGCCGACGTATGTAAATCCATAGGAGAGGCCGCGAGCGTTCGCCGGGGAATACTGTGCGATCGTCGCCTGATAGAGCGGCTGGATCATAAACAGGAGGAAGCCGAGCACTGCACTGATCAGTGCGAGCGAGACGATACTGGCCTGTGCGGCAGGGATGAAAACAAGGGCGGTAATAGAGAGTGATCCGAGGACGACCATCAGGCTCCGTTCGGTCGCCATTTGATCGGTGAGTTTCCCACCGACGTATTGTCCGCCGATGCCGACCATCAGAAGTCCCGTATAGAAGAACCGAGACGGTTCGAATTCCTCTGCCATCGGCGAGTTCGGATTGAATACTTGAATGTCTCCGACGAGGGGATCGAGCATCGTGGTGAGAATCTCGGGCAGCAGCGTCAGCGTGCCGCGATAAAACAGTCCGTTGAGCATCACGATGACGAAAACGATAGTGAATCCCGTGGCAAACAGCGCTTTCGACCCGGCCCACAACTCTGAAAGTGAGGCTGCCGACGCCGTGTCTCGTGAGTCAGTGTCGCCCTGTCGAGTTCTCGTCCCTGCGGTCTCGTCGAATCGAGCCCGTAACGCGTAGATTGCGACGAGCAGGGCTGGAACCGACAACAGGACGGTGACGAGTCGCCAGTCAACGACGAGCAAGAGTACTGCAGTCACCAGTGGGCCGAGTGCAATTCCGGCATTCCCTGCCATCCCGTGATACGCGAACGCCGTTCCACGATCGACGACGCCCGTACTGATCAACGAGAGCCCGGCCGGATGATAGATACTCGCCGCGATCCCCCAGCAAATCAGCGCGAGGACGAGGACGGGGAGACTCGGAGCTATGCTCAGGAGGAGAAACGACACACCCATCCCGATCAGACAGCAGACGATGAGCAGTCTCGAGCCGTAGATGTCGGCGAGGACACCGGTCGGGAGTGCCCCTAATCCGAACATCGCATATCCGGCAGAGACTACGATGGCGAGGGTGCCGATCGAGATTGAGAATTCGTTCACCCACAGTAGCATGAGGATTGGGATCGAGAGCTCATACGTATGCACCATTGCATGCGATAGCATAGCAAAGGACACGATAGATCGGTCGTTCGTATTCATAATCCTGACTAATAGTTCGATTCCAGATAGGTAAAAAACATCCCTTTCGAGTCGGAGGTATTTCGTTAAGCGTGAAACGTGGACAGAACAATTATTCTGGTACCCTATGCCCCCAAACATCGACCACCCCCGCAGTCGTATCATCTAGATCGATTTTGTGGAGCGAGAGCGGACACTGCACCAACTGATAGAGTTGGATACTCGATTTCGTCTTGCTAGATTATCACTATCGAATACAATTCGAGAGCGTGAGAAGTCTGGTACCGAATGCAGTCGGAAGACAGTCTGTGGTTGGGCCCAGAAGTGTGATCTACAACCAACAGCTGACGTGAATCCAAGTCGTGTTGCGCTCAACGGTACTGCCTAGTTTACCTCTGTCGGCATCTGTCCGTTAAGTGATTAATTCGGTTGTTGGGCACCGTCTAGTTAGCGCGGTTTGAGGAACGAGCAGGTCGTAGAGTTAGTTTGGAATGTTGCTCGCAGACCTGCTCAGCGAGTGCTACGCGGTGGAATTTGATGAAGCTTGGGAGCGTGAGCGGACGGCGACGCCTGTCAGGGTGTTCGCTGTCCGCCTCCACGCGACGGGTTGTTCGCTCCGAGAGACACAAGCGATTCTTCGCTTGATCGGCGTAGAACGCTCTCATCAAGCGATCTGGCACTGGGTACATCGGCTGGCTGACAGCGTTCCAGACCCGCCGACGGCGAAGCCGTCGC
>NZ_JBHUDI010000002.1:0-45489 GCF_042678045.1 Haloarchaeobius amylolyticus | reverse complement strand
ACAGCTGTCAGGATTAACGGCGACTGGTCTTGGGTATACGCTGCAATAGACCTTGACTCTCGGTTGATTCTCGATGTTGCAGTGTTCGGACGACGAGGGACCGATCCAGCCGCTGCATTCCTGCATCGATTGACCGAGAAACACGATCTCTCTGACACGGTGTTTCTCGTCGATGGCTACGGCTATCTGACTGCCCTCTCTCGAGTAGGATTGAGCGGTCAGCTCGACTACGTCGAAAGAAACCTGATCGAAAAGTGGTTTCACACCTTGAAGATGAGAGTTGACCGCTTCCATAATTCGTGGGTGGGCAGTCGGGCGAGTGTCAGAGATTGGCTTGAACAGTTCGTACACTACTACAACACACAACGACCGCACCAATCACTTAACGGACAGACGCCAGCGGAGGTGCTAAACTAGACAGCGCCCTTATTTATAATATTTTCACAACACTGATTTTCACGATATCCGTATGTTTATAGTCTGAGTTGCAATCGAAGCAACACTGATATTGCACAGAACATTAACCACACTGTACAGATATACGGATCAATGGACGCGACAGATTCAACAGCTAATCCACCGGGAACCCCCCTTGAGACGGCCATCGACGACTTCCTCGAGTCGGGTAACAAGGCCGGCAACTACCGCGATGCCCTCGACCGCGTCTTGACCGACTGGCGACAGCGCCTCGAAGCCCGTGGCACCGAGACAGTCGAACGTGTCTCGAAGCGCGATATGGCGACGTATGCGCAAGCGCTCTCGAATGACGAAGCAAAGACTGCAGCGACCGCGTGGACGTACTACGACTACGTCTCAGCGTTTCTCTCCTACTGCGTCAAATGGGACTGGCTCGAGGAGAATCCGGCGCAGAAAGGGATCGCACTCGACGAGTTGCCGCCGCGACCGACGAAAAAGAGCGGCGATCAACAGTTCTGGTCGGCCGAAGACCGAAACGCGTTGCTCCGGTATGCCGATCGCCGTGCCCACGAGGCCGTCGACGAAAAGGGATCGGCCGCACTCGAGGAACTGCGTGACCGCGCACTCGTATATATGCTAGCCTATTCGGGTGCTCGTGGCGGGGAAATCCTGAGCGATCCACGGGACGACCGCCGGAACGGCCTGCGGTGGAGCGACATCGACCTCGAGAACAACCAGTTCCAGGTGCTCGGCAAGAGTCAGCACGAAGACGAGGAGGTACAACTCCCACGACAAGTGCATCGTCCACTCGAGCGTCTCCAGCAGGCCCTCGATCCGCTGACGTCCGAATGGCCCGTGTTCGTAACAAGCCATGCGCCATCATTATACGAGAACCTCCCCGACGACATCGATCCGTCCGCGGGCGAACCGCTCGAATTACATCGGAAACACGAGGTCGTTCCGCCGTCGCTGTCAACTAACGGCGGCCGGTCGGTTCTGAAACGGCTGTGCGATGCGGCTGACCTCGAGATCGACGGCGAATACCTGAAACCGCATGGCGCGCGGCGTGGCGTCGGTGAAGCCATCTATCGCGAGCATGGTGCGGCCGCAGCACAGCGAGTATTGCGCCACGCCGATCCGCGGACCACCTCACAGATGTACGCCCATATCGAGACCGAAGAACTGGCGGAAGAGGCGTCTGAAGTCTTCGAGAACGAGTAATTGATTCGGAACGATTAATTGCAGAAAGTACATTTGATCGTCTATTCGCCGATCGTTTGAGAAGATCAGTAGACAGGTCCGCGTTCTATTGATCTAGATGATTCGCCGATTAGTGACTATAAGTGTATAGAAATCAGGAGAAGCAGGGTTGCGGAACATCATTGTAAATAACATAACGCTATACAAATTGCTCGCCGGTGGAAGTCTCATCGTTTGGAAGTCGAGACTACAGCGGGAGTAACCGTGGTGTCGAATAGCGATCTAATCGGGTGATATCGCAGGTCAGAAGGGCTAACAGAGGAGACTCACACTGAAGACGAAAATCAGTAGCGTTTCTGGGACGCATCTCGTCTCCTCTGAGACTCGGAATCCTGTCGATCAGGAAAGACTGACTACTCGGCGTTGAGTTCGGCTCCGCACTCCGGGCAGACGAGCGTAAACCCGTCGTCACCAGGCACTGCTCGCATGTTGCCGTTTGCGCATTCCGGGCAGTCCCGTGGCACGCGAACATCTTCGCTATCACGCGGTGCACCCATAGCGTAGGCAACTACTGGGTCGTCGGTTTCGTTGGTTCCAGTCTGGTATTCCCCAGGTGCAAACCGGATCGCCTCGCCCTCGCCGACGACGACTTCATCATCCATCGTGGTGAACGTAGCTTCACCTTCGACGACGACGAACACCTCTTCTTGATCCATGTGGGTATGCATCGTGTTGGAAAACCCTTCACCGGGTTCCAAACAGAAATAGTTGATCGAGAAGTCGGTCGTTCCCAGCGGTTCCGAAAGCCCGCGACAGTCAATATCTCGGCCGAACGCGTTCGGTTCCACGTCGTCAATAGAGGCTTTCTCCATATTATGAAGTTCGGACACGACTGCGATATATTTGTATACTGCCGTCCGCATGGGGACGTGTTACCTCATTTCTTACCGATTTGGGTGTCGAGTCATTGTGACAGCGTTTGGTCTCTTGCCCAGGTGTGAAGATTGAACGAAACCATCAGATGATTATTAAGTTTATTGAGGCAGGTAAGCAGGTGTAGCTTCGGCCAGAGTGGGTCAATTGCAACGTCGAAGTTCGGCGTACTCGTAGAAGTCGAAGACACCCATCGTCAGGCAATGCATTGCCACCAGGGATAGGTGGGCCAACGGCGTGCTCGAGTTTGACGACCGTCTAGACTTCTGTAGCCACTGTCGACTGCGAGTGCTTCACCATTCTGAATGATGCTGCATCAGAACAGAGCCACAGGACGGCAGTAGCGATCGCCTTGGGGTTCCCAAGACCGCCCTGAGAATACCGATTTTCGATCTGTTGGACTGTCTCTGCGCCTCCCTCCTCGTCAACATCTGCTACGACGACAGCAGTACCGTTCTGTGCGAACTCGAGCGCCGTTTGATGCGGAAACGCTCCGTTCGTGTGCACCCACTTCCACAGCTCGAAGTGCTGCTCACGCGAAGGCCGATCCTTGCTCGAGGTCTCATGTGCAGCCTCGTACAACACCACGAGCGACAGTCGCGCATCAGACCGCACGCTGGCGGCTCGTCACGACTGAATCGGTCGCTCACCTCGAAGCTGCAACCGTTCTTGAAGAGTTCCTCGAACGACGATCAAGTCAGCTGCCACCGACCTACAGCTGACCCGTCGTCGACGGTAATAGCTGGTTGCGTATGAACAGCGGGCTAGATTTTGTCAATACTGTCTTCGAGCAGGGACTCGAGTTTCCGAATGCGCTCTTTGAGAAACTCGACATCACCTTCCGTTTCGCTGTTCGGTTGTGAGTGGACTGCCTGAGAGAGGATCTCGTTGAATGCCTCTTCCAGCTCTTGGCTTTCCATCGCCATCTGAATTCCGTCACGAACGAACTCACTGCGTGTCTGCCCCTTTTGTTCAGCGACGGAATCTGCTCCCTCGATCAATGCGCGTGGGACGCGGACCGTGATTTTCTTCGTTTCTTGGAGGCTATAATCGGTCGAAGCATCGGAATCCAGAAAACGAGAGCCACTGAGGAGAGTTGCGACTTGATAATGGCTTGGACACAGAGCAATAGTTGAACCGTCGTCTGACGACGGTTCAAACGAATATTTCGAGAGCGAGTCTGCCGATCCACAGATCACACACTCGTTCGTGGGCCCTAAATCAGTGTCCTGTCGGCTTGTAGTAGATGGTCGGTTGGGTGGCATACGGATTGTCCAAGTCTCGTTACCTTCACCATTATACTCCAACCTAATAGTAGTTACAGGACAATTTACAAATGCCTGCTCGTGATCTGGTTAGAAGCCCATACTCGAGAGCGCCTCGAGGAAGAGAAACTGTGCAGCGGCGTACTAGGCCACGCACTGTTCGCAACTCCTCGAGGCGTCGCTCGAGTCGGTGAAGTCCTCGAAGGACGCTCTCCCGGTCGTGATCGTCGAATGACCCGATTCGCAGTCAGTTTCGAATCGACTAGGACCACATTTGTAGACCTGCACTCAAGAGTGTGTGTTGAGCGACTCCAGGAATGAGGGAAGATTCCGGCAACTCCATCGATATTGTCGGAACGCGTCGCGTCCTGATACTGCCAAAACACCGCTCTGTGAGGGTTCAAACGGGGCAAAACAGGGCCATGACAGCTCACTACGGACCTGTGCCGGCAGCGATCATCCAAAATCCGCCGACAGTCGCAGCAAGCGTCAGGAGGATCGCGATGGAGAAGTTCCCCGTGAACTCGACGCTGGCCGTTCCAAGCGGTGGCATCGCGAGCGCGGCGATACCGATCGCGACGTTGAACGTGCCGACGATGGCGGTGTCCTTCTCGGGCGAATACACGCCCATCAGAAGCGGAATATACAGCGTCGCGGAGCCACCCAGTCCGAGACCGATCAGGAAAATCGCGGCCACGACTGTCGAAAAGGAGGGACCGAACAGCAGGGCGATCCCGGTGGCCGCACAAACGAGTGACGCGAGAAACGCTCGTCGCGAGCCCATGACGTCAGCGAGATAGCCGCTGGCGATCCGCGAGATAATGCTGACACCGCCGATCAACCCGAACGCGGTCGAGGCCCCAGCGGGTGTCAGTCCACGAGTGACGAACAGCTCGACGGCGTAGGCAGCAAGCAACTGGTACCACGCAAACGAGAGCGCGATTCCGACGAACAGCAACCGGAACCGCCGCGTTCCGGCTAACCCAGAGAGCCACTCGAGTAGTTCGCTGGCGGTTGCAGTCGACTGTGCCGCCCAGGTCGGCCGTCGACAGACGAGTCCAGCTAGGAAAAAGGCGAGCGCGGTTGCCGACATAATGAACAGAAAGCCACGCCGGACGCCGATCTCCGCAAGGGTACGCTGCCAGATCGGCGGGAGCACGAACAGGCCGAGTCCGTTGCCGACGAAGATCAGTCCCGTTGCAGCCCCTCGGCGAGCCTCGAACCAGCGTGGCACGACGGATGCGAGGAGGACGAATGCCGTCCCGAGTGCGAGTCCAAGGAGCGCAAACACGACGATCAGCCCACCGAGCGACTCGACGAGATACAGCGACGGCGCGACTACACCCGTCGTGAGCGAACACGAGAGGAGCACTGCTCGAGCACCAAACCGTGCGCCGAACACGCCGATGAGCCCGGAGCCGATAAAGAACGTAAAGAGCATGATGGCGAATACGCCGGACAGCGCGACCGACGGGATTCCGAAGGCATCGCTGAACGGCACACGGAAGATTCCGTACGAAAGCGGTGTCCCGAAGGTGAAGATCATCGCTACAGAACCGACGACCGCGACTATCCAACTACGGCGACTGTCTGGCCGTTCCGAACGATCGGTATGCACGACTTCTGCTCGATGGTGAGCGGTCGAAAGGATTCTGATCCGGTCTGTTGAACTCGGTACTACTCGTCTTCGTGATGGGTGCGGCCACCTGATCGTCCTGTCGTCTGGGCCAAACGGCAACGCACCGACGTTCGAGGACAGTCCTCACGTCGTGATCGAACGGTTCCAGGGTTCTGGGGATGTTCCCGAAATACGGACTTACTGTGCACATATAATTAGAGTTCCGCATTTTGAATAGTCGTATTCACTTGTGAGGTGGTGATTTCCGTATGATTCACAAAAGAAATTAGATGACTCAGCTGGAGTGGTGGCTAGATGGATTTGCTCTTTGTGGAGCGCGAGCGGACACCGCATCGGCCGATGGTTCTGGTATTCGTCTTTATTTGTCTATACTATCGCTTTTGGGTACCGTTTGAAAATTAGAGAAGTCAGGTAGGTATCGATCACGAAAGGCTGTTTGCGATTAAGTTTACAAGTGCGATCTACAGCACGGAGACCGTGCATCGCCGAATCGCGTTTCGGCCAATGGGACTACGATTCGGATCAACGGTCAGCAGTACTGGCTGTACGCCGCTGTGAGTTCCAGAATCTAGCAAATTGCTGCATACACGGCTGTTTTGACCATACGACTGCTGTTACAAAAACATTTTACCTGACCACGGAGCTCTTCTTACGTGGACCAGTCGAGAAATATGATGTCTCCGATGACGTGGTTCTCGTTGATCGAACTCGCCATCTTCAGACAGCACTCCGTCGACGTAGGCTCCAGTTTCGATACGAGAACATGAAAACCGAAACGCTTCCAAATACATCATTTTATTGGTGATACGACGTACTTCTTTGTTTTCAAGCTATTTCAATCGCGTCGATACAAACGGCCGAATCACGGTCTACGCCTTCGCGATCAATCACAATACCACGATCTAAACACGAATCTAAACACAGTAATTCGAATGTCCCATAGAATTCGACAATCCCGACTGTCATCGGACTCTTCCACACGAGTCATAGAAGACCAAACACTGTCCAACGGATCAGTAGTGATATCCTCGAGTTGAGGCGTCACAAACACCAGAACGGATCCTCAAGCCGGGGTGTGGAGAGCTACGCGGAGAGTCAGTAATCCGGTTAACCCGGTATTCCGACGGCGTTCGCAGACACCCCTCTATCGATGTGTTTGTGGGGAATGATCACTTACAACTCGAGTGAAGCGGAGGTTGGACAACGAAAGACGCAGAGGAATTACCGTGAATGACAGAAATACAGAAATCACACGGTACTCATCGGTGACGTTTAGAGGTGGAGACACCCCTCTATCGATGTGTGTCTTTTGGACGTGCTTGACTTCGCGTGGTCGCCGTGACACAGACACCCCTCTATCGATGTGTTCGATCTGAAGCAGGGAGGGGGATAGAGCGTGTAAACGGAGACAGAGACAGAAGAACTCGAGTGGGTATTGTACAGAAAGGCCCCGAAAAAGGCGATCTATCGAGTTTTGAGTTCTGATTGAGGGTCCAATCCGGCTTGAAATACGGCTCATATGTGACGCTTCCGAGACGACAAAAGAACAGCAGGCCAGAACACATCGAACACATCGATAGAGGGGTGTGTGAGTGTCTAGTCTAGAAACTAGAAGAAGAGAAGAGAGAATCGACTTGTTTAGCTGCCTCAATGATCCCTGATCGGCTATCTACTGCGATATCTCGAGGTAGCAGACCTCTCGATCACTCGTTCCCGTCAGAGACCCCCCCTCCCCCTCGAGACATCGAACACATCGATAGAGGGGTGTCTGTGTTACCCCTCCAGAAGTGTAACACATCGTCGGTCGTCAGCTGCAACTCGAGGCTGTCCGCGCTCGATTCTGGTGAACCGGTTGCGATACCGTCTCGATCGAAGAAAATACACATCGATAACGGTGGGGAACACTTTTGGTTCCACCCTGTATGGGACACGGTATGGATGACTTCGAGGATCCCCGAGATGGGGCGGGGACATCGAAGGATGACACGACGGAGCAGGTTTCTTCTTCGTCCGACGCGACTGCATCCGAGCGATCCTCATCCCCGAGCGATCCGGCGGTAGTCAGTGAATCGAAATCGATCGAGGACATGTTACTCGAGTTCGACCAACAGGAGGGACTCATCCGCGACCGGTCGCTTCTCGATCCGAATCATATCGTCGAAGAGGATCGGATCGTCGGTCGTGACGAGCAACTTCAGGAGGTTACCAAGATGCTCCGTGTTGCCCTTGGCGATAACCGCCCGCCGAACCTCTTTCTCTATGGTCCCTCTGGAACCGGCAAATCCCTTATCACGAAAGCCGTCTGCAAGAATATCTGCTCTATCTGTGAGACTCGCGATATCCGGTTCGGGACGATCGAAGTCAACTGCCAGGACCTCGACACCCTCGGTGTGGCGGTCTACGAACTCGCGAGCCGCGCTGCGGAGGAAGCTGGCGTCGACGTGGAGGTGCCGAAACACGGCGTCGCGACGAAAGAAAAGTGGGACGAACTCTATCGGATCGTCAACGAGAACTTCGACTCGGCGGTCTTCGTCCTGGACGAACTCGACATGCTCGTCGGTCGTCGGGACAAACAGGAGCCGGCGTTTTCTCGACTGCTCTATCAACTCTCTCGAGCCGGCGCAAACAACGAACTCACGGCACACATCTCCGTCGTTGCAATCTCCAACGACACGAAGATGATGGAGTCCGTGGGTAGTCGAGCCTTGAGTTCGTTTACACCCGAAGATGTCCACTTCGACGATTACGATGCGAACCAGCTACAGTCGATTCTGCGCCGGCGACAGGACGCCTTCTACGAGGACGTCCTCGACGACGACGTCATTCCATTGGCGGCGGCCTTTGCGGCCCAGACCCACGGCGATGCCCGCAAGGCGATCGACCTGATGCGTGTTGCCGGCGAACTCGCAGAACGCGAGGGCGACGACCGCGTTCGTGAAGAACACGTCCGCGAAGCACAGGACAAAGTCGAGAAAAATCGGGTTCTCGAGGTCGTCCGCGGTATCAGCACCCAGAAGAAGCTCTGTCTCTACGCGACGGCAGCTGTCGCCGCCGAGACGGACGACGAATCCGCTCGGAGCACGACCGGCTACCGTGTTTATCAGTTCCTCACCGACGCGATCGGGGCCGAGCAGTACCACCAGGAGACGTACGTCAACAAGATGAAAGAGATGACGACGTACTCGCTCGTCGACTTCGAGCGTCGGAGCCACGGGCCGAGTTCCGGCATGTTCCTCGAGTTTCAGTTTGGCGAGCGTCCCGACACGATCCTCGAAACCCTTCGTGAAGATTCTCGTCTCGACATGGTCTCTACGGACGAAGTAACGAGCGTCGTCAAAGCACAGGTTCGAAACGAGAATTGAGTCGTTTCGGCTCGGTTCTGTGCCGGTCTCTTCCGCTCGAGTTGCTACTACCACACCCCTCTATCGATGTGTATTCGGCCGAAACGAGATCTGAGACGTGGGTCTTGATGGGTGTTAACACTTTACGGCCTATCGAAGAACCTCTGTTTGTCGAACAGAGGTTCTATGATTCTTATCATGAATGACAACTGAAACGAGGAGTGTAGAAATATGTCAGAGTAGCGTTCACGTATCGCTGTACGGGAGCCACTTGTTGCAGTCACGAAACGATGACTGTGGTGCCCAATCAGCGTTGGTGGTATGAATTCCACTTACACAATCGTTCGATGACAGAGTCTACTTCGTGTAAATCATATTAATACTATTACCGCACGTGAAATGCGCTCAGGCGGTATGGAGGACGATCGTGCCGATCGGACGACTCTGAACAGGGACGGCAGGACCGACGCGACTCAGCCGAAAACCACCACGGGTGTGACCCGGCGCCAGGCGCTTCGAATGGGGTGTCTGTCGAGTGCAGGGGGAGTGCTCGGCGCAACCGGGATCGGAGCAGGACGTGCAGCACCTGCCAGTAGTGACAGTGGGCCGGACCAGGTCATCCACCTCGAGTACGACGAATACGAGAGCTGGAGCGACCTGTACTGGCTGACAAACGGTGACCGCGACAATCTCTCGTTCGTTTCCAGTCCGACATATACTGGCGAGACCGCGCTTCAGCTCCGGGTTCGTGACGGCGACCACTGGGGTGCGAGTGCCCACTACGACTTCGAGGACGACCTCCTCGAACTCAACGGCCGCGTCCACTTCGCACTGAACTCGAACTGGACGATGGAAAACGGAGGGGTAAGCAACTGTCGGCTCTGGAACTGTGCGATGGCGCTGGGTGAGGGCAGTGCGGGTGGCGGCGTCCCGGACGGTACCAACGGCTGGAGCAATCGACTGTACGTCACCACGCGAGGGACGAGTCCGGACGGGCCGTTCCACCTGCTGTCGTACACGTACCATATGGATCAGAACCAGGATCACGATTTCATCCTCGACGGCGAGGAGTACGCCGTCCGGCAACCGGCGATCGTTCCTGGGCGGTGGTACGAGTTCGAGTACTACGTCCGTGTGAATACGACCGATAATGGAACGGCCAACGCCGATGGCGTCGTCCAGTACTGGCTTGACGGTGACTTGATCTATGACCGTCGAAACTTCCGGTTCACGGAAGACTACGAGAACAACGGTATCGAATCGAACGGTCCTGCAGGATACTACGGCGGCCAGTATGTGGCACCACGAAATCTCTACGCCTACTATGATGACCACTCCATGGCGCTCAACGGCATGTTTGCGGATGCTCCGGACTCACCGGACGAATCGACGCGCTCGGACCGAATCGAGCTCCCGAACGGGATCGAGCTCCCTGACTGGCTCGACCTTCCGACTGGGATGGGTCGTTGATGTTTTCCATGTTCTGATAAATGTGAAACTCACAGACTCAAGTTCTGTCAAGTTTACAGTCACGAGGAACCGGCAACCGCTTGGACGACCACTGGTCGCTCAACGAATCGTGAGAGCGACGCTCGTGTGAACCGGGATTTCGTTTCATTCGGAAACCTGGGTTTTCATCAGCAGATGAATTTCTGATTTTCGATTGATCTGGTACTACCACACACCTCTATCGAAGTGTTTCTCCACCCTATCCCGAATCGTAGTTACTTCACGGCGGAATATTACTCAGTTCTAAATGTTGGGTATGGTTATCAGCGAAGGGTTGGTCGCTGTGAAAGGTACAATTTAGAGAATAGCTACAATAGGTGCAAGGTGTGCAGTAGTTCCAGTATCTGACCTGCCGTTGAGATACAGCTCTTAGTTACCGATCAGTAAGGTAGCTACGAGTGATGTAGCGATACAGTGGATACGATAGCATTACTGCCTGCAATACGTGCGCTAACTACGATAGTATTGCACGCATCAATAGCTGTGCTATCTACAATAGGTCGGATAGGTGCAAAAGCATAGCACGGCACAACTAGCCTGACAGTGGGTACTAGTGCGGTAGAAAAAATAGCTATTAGAGACACAGTTACGCACAATAGGTACCTGACCTACTGCATCTACCCCACATACAGTAGCCTTCTTAACTATTCTAACTATTGTGACTATTGTACCTATTGTAGATGCTCCTCCTATTGTACCTCCAGTAGGTAGAACTAATATGGTGGAAAGAAAGGCTTTCCCTACAAGCTGAAATAGTGGGAATCGGAACAATAGGTACCTATCCTGCCCCCACTGAGACAGGGGATTTCAACAATGAACGATACAACGACCGATCCACGTGCCGTAAGCGTGGTCATCCTGAAAGGTGGTGTCGGCAAATCAACGACCTCGATGAACCTCGCGCGCCAGCTTGCCGAGCGCGGGAAGACCCTCTTCGCTGACCTCGATCCAAACGGGCACGCAACGAACGGGCTCGGCTTCGAAGCTGCATATCAGGACGAGATCAATCTCGGGGACGTCATCCTCGAGGGTGATGCCACACCACATGACTTGATCCGTCCGACCGAACACGGCTTCGATCTGCTCCCCTCGTCGGACACGCTCGAGGACGTCGAGAAAGATCTCGCAGGTGCGATGCAAGGATCGGCGCGGATCAAATCGAAAATCGTCGACCCACTCCTCGGTGACGAGTACGAGTACGTGGTGTTCGACTGTCCGGCGTATCCGGGGATGCTCAACAACAACGCACTCGTCGCGACGGGGAACGTCATGATCCCAATCGAGCCGGGCTCGAGCGCGATCGGCGGTTACAAGCGAACGATGGAACGACTGATCGAACCAGCACGGGAGTACATCGATGTCGACGTTCTCGCTGTCGTTCCAAACAAACTCTCCGACCGGATCGATCAACAGACCGAGGACCGAGAGTTGCTCGAGAACCTGAACACGGCGACCTACGAGGTCAACCCGGGACAACCCTTACAGGAGGTGGTTCCGAACTTCGCCCGGATCACGGCTGCGGAGTTCGAGGCGATCGATGCCGGTGACATGACGCCGCCGAAGCCCGGGATCCGTCACCGGTCGGCACTGTCGAGGTCCCTCCAGCACAACCAACCATTGCAGGAGTACGATCCGGAAAACGACCAGATCGCCTGTTACGAGGAACTCGCGGAGATCGTCGCTGCCGGAGGGGTCGATCGATGAGCAATCCGTTCGATGATCTCAAGGCAGACGACGAAGGTTCGGCTGCGTCAGACGCTGCGACAGAACCTGACTCACAACCGGAGTCACCGGAACCGGAAGACGGCGACCCAGCCGCAGAAATGCCCACTTCGAATCCGGCTGACGAGTTGATCACAGAACCGGAATCCGAGCTGGAGACCACCGAGACGACATCCGACGAATCAGTGTCGCCCGCAGAGACCGGACCGGCGTTCGAATACAGCGAGGTTCAACAGAAGCCGTTCTACGCTCGAGCCGAGACGGTGACCGAATTCGAGAACCAGATTCGGACGACCATCGTCCCGACGCTCGCCGAAGCAGGGGTGCTCGATGAGGAAAGCCGCGAGATTCACGACGCGATCCTCCGACTGGCAAACGAACAGCCAGAACGTGTCGCCGAACTCGTACTCGAGGAACGGCGGCAAGCTGGAAGCCAGTAGGCCGTTGCGACCTGATCTCGTTGCTGATTTCGGACGTCTCTTTTACCGATGAGCGAGGCGAGTACCTCGAGGTCGTCCAAATATCTCCGATTTCGTCGCCGCCTCGCGATATTGTCGGCGCTTCGCGCCGACTGCTCGGGGAATCTTTGATCCCTCGCCATCTGCGAAACCGCTGGGCTCGCTCGATCACGAGAGATGATCTCTCTCGAACGACTTGACCCTGGGGTGGTTCGCGTCTCGGAGCCGGACTGTCTGGGGTGCATTGCGGCTAATCCTGTCTAAATAGCCATAATTGGTGCAATAGCCACAATAGGTGAGATAGTTAACATGGGCGCACTGACTGCACTACCGTACGGTGTGTGAACGGCACGAGAAAAGAAGTAGGCACAGAGAACGCCGCTTCGTGGCTCTAGTAACCGTCAGAACTTTTTACTCGGGCAGTATCGTCAAGTGAAGTGGATCATCTCGACGAGATCTCTGTCGAGGAATTACAAACTGCCCTCGACAATGTGGAAGGAAAGAAGCCGACACAACGGCTATTAGCAGCAATAGCGTACAAAAACGGTCTTACGCAGACTGAACTGGCCGAGTGGTACGACGTTCAGCGACGGACAATCTATAGCTGGCTCACTCGACTCGACACTGACGAGTCGCTTGAGCAGGCCGTTACTGATGCTCACCGATCTGGGAGAAACAGAAAGCTCTCAAAAAAAGAGCAACAAGAGTTCGAAGAGACTGTCCACAATTCCCCCGAAGATGTTGGGTTAGACGCGCCGGCGTGGACGCCGACGCTCGTCCAGCAGTATCTGGACGAGACCTACGATGTCGAGTACTCAATCCCGAGTTGCCGGCGGTTGCTCAAAGAAGCGGGATTGAGCTATCAAAAACCCCGTCCTACAGCCGCCGATTCTGATGCAGAGGAGCAAGAAACGTTCCGCGAGGACCTCAAAAAAAGCGGCGGGGGATGGACGCCACAGTAATCTGTATCGATCAAACCAAGAAATCCGTGCAGGTCGAGCCGCGTGCCGCGTGGTTTCCGCGCAGCATGCGACCATCCGTCGAATTATTCGGGCAACGCGACTGGACGTGTCTGTTGGGCGCGATCACCGAAGACGGTGATCGCTTTTTCTCTCGATTCGAAGAGTACGCTACTGCCGAACACGCAAAACATTTCATTCTCTATACATGACAAGAGTTCGATGATGACTTGATTATTATACTAGATGGAGCGCCGTATTTTCAGGCGTCGGCCGTCACGAACCTAGCGGCCCGTGGCGACCTCGCCTTCGTGACGTTGCCGGCGTATTCGCCTGAGCTAAATTCGGTCGAAGAGTGCTGGAGACAACTTCAATCAGCACTTAGTAACCGGTTCTTCGACTCACTACCTGAACTTACAACGGCGATCGATACCGCTCTTGATCAGCGTTCACTTCCAAAAATGAGTGATTCTTTCTAACGACCACTATCGTTCTCCCTGGAAACAGATCCCAGTACGGAGAGACAAGACGAAGCCGTGCTCGTTTCCTGCCGACACCGGCTAGGAGAGCTCGGCCGTGACGTCGGTTGACGAAACCATGCCGAGATAATCATCACCGTCGACGACTGGAAGATGATTGATACCGAACGTGGTCATCATCGCAGCGATCTCCTCGAGATACAGGTCCGGTGGAACCGTCTCGACCGATTTCGTCATGACATCTGACACCTGGAGCGCCGTCGGATCCGCACCATCAGCGGCAGCAGCGACGAGATCAGTGCTCGTGACGATCGATGGGGGATCCGTCGACACGACCAGCGCGCTGATATCCTTGTCGCGCATCGCTGTTGCAGCTTCCGTGAGCGTGGCATTCTTCGAGACAATCTCCAGCGGTGTCGACATCACGTCTTCGACAGTTTTGTTTACGGTCGCCATGCCGCGGTCTATGGCAACTATGTTCATGGGTGTTTCGGACGGCGCAATATACGAGGGGGGTCGAGGGAACGCGGCCGACTATAGCGCGCGACCGCGTGGCTGTCTCCGACAGTAATCGATCCGTTGCTGTGTCCGTGCCGATCGCAGTTCCGTCGGGCTACTGAGGTCGACGCCGTGCCACTGACGGCGGCTCGTGATGGCGAACCGCCGTTCCGCCGCTCACTCGAAGTTGACGAGGGGTTTGATGATGCCGTCTTCTTTGGTCTCCATCAGTCGGAATGCCTCTTTGATCTCGTCGAAATCGAACTCGTGGGTCGTCATCGGTGTCGGATCGACGACGTCCTCCTCGAGCAAGCGGAGCAATCTGCGGAGTCGGAGCCGGCCGCCGGGACAGAGGCCGGTGACGATGTCCTTTTCGGCCATGCCGACACCCCATGCCTCGCGCGGGACGTTCACGTACTCGCCCTCGCCGTGATAGCCGACGTTGGAGATGGTTCCGCCGGGTTTCGTCGCCGCGACACACTGCTCGAGCGTCGCCGAGGACCCGAGCGCTTCGATGGCAGCGTCGACGCCTCTATCGTGGGTCAGCTCGTGGATCCGTTCGACGGGGTCGTGTTCCTCGAAATTGACGATCTCCGTCGCGCCGTAGCGTTCGGCGAGATCCTGGCGTTTAGGTACCGATTCGACTGCGAGGATCTGGCCGGCCCCCTGCAGTGCAGCCCCCTTGGTGGCCATGAGACCGACAGGGCCCTGGGCGAACACCGCGACGGTCCCACCGATCGGGATGTCGGCGTGTTCGGCGCCCATAAACCCCGTACTCATCATGTCAGTGGTGTAGGCTGCCTCCTCGTCGGTGACGTCGTCTGGAATGTGGGCCATATTCGCGTCGGCTTCGTTGACGTGGACGTACTCGGCGAACGTGCCGTCTTTGACGTTCGCGAACTTCCACCCGCCGAGGGCGCCGTTCGACTGTGATGGATGGTCGTCCTGTGCGGCGTCGGATCCCCAGTCGGGGGTGATCGCTCCGACGGCGACACGGTCTCCCTGTTCGAACGATTCGACGTCGCTGCCGACCTCCTCGACGATGCCGACGATCTCGTGACCGAGCGTGAGGTCTTCCCGTTCGCCGATCGCACCGTGGACCGTATGCACGTCAGAGGTACAGACGAGCCCTTTTGTCGGTCGCAGGATCGCGTCAGTCGGTCCCGCTTCCGGCTCGTCTTTCTCTACAAACCCGGTTTCGCCGATCTCGTTCATGACAAACGCTTTCATGGCACATCTCTGGTACCACAACCGGGGCCTTGAAACGATATGGCCCCTCCAACCGAAGATTCACCTGTCGTGAGTTTCCTCATCAGTGGGGTATCTCGAGAGCGTTTCGAGTGCTCGAGATGCGGAGAGCGATCGCTTACTCGAAGCGTCTGGTAGTATAGTGAGATGTCGTCGTGATCGTCTGAACCTCATTTTGTAGACGGGATTTGCTCACCGCGACGCCCGGACATCGTTTCGATATCGATTTCGTACCACTCTTTGTCGAACGTATCGTCCTGCCACCGGTCATCACCTGCGGCGTCATCAGCACGACGGAAAAACAGCGCTGCAACCTGATTCGATACTTTTTCCGGCGGAACTTCGTAAAGCGTTCCGGTTACGACGACGCTCGCCCACGTCGTCTGATCCCGAAATTCATACGTCGTGAGCGTTACCTCGTCGGTCGACTCGGCAAACCGTTTTCGCTTGCTCATTTCAGTCGAGACGAACTCCATCACGAGTCGGTCGTAGTCCTCATCATACCCATACGAAATCGGAATGCCATACGCACGATTGTCCGCTGCGAGACTGAGCGTGCCATGTCCCTGCTGCTCGAGAAAGCGGACCGTTTCTGCAGTCGACATCGAGTACCCGATCTGTCCAGACATACCACGTGAATATCAGTCACGGAGAATAAATACATGGGATAGTACCCAGAGAGAGTGCGTAGTTCCGACTCAGCGGCCCCCAGAACAAAGTTTTAGGCCTTCGAGTTAGAAGCCAGCACTATTCAACTCGAAATTGTGTTTCAGCGTTTGTCTCGTCTGCGCATATACATCTGAACCACTATGTCTGACAAGGGGTCCGAATTCAGCTATAATCGCGAGACAGCAGGGAGAAAGACGGAAGGCGATCCGTCGCAGGAGTCCACAGACCGTGTGGCGGATGTGTCCGCCGACATGGGTGACCAGGAGTCAGCCAGTGTCATCGACGACGTGCTGTCGGAGGCACGCGAACACACGACCCCACTCTTTCCGGACGAGTCGTCCGATCCCGTCCGCAAACCGGAGATCGACGAGGCGTTTTTCGAGTTCGACTATCTCGAGACACACCACCAACGCGACTGGTCGTGGGTCAATCGGCCGTATGCATATCTGGCGACCGTCTCGGATGACGCGACTGACGAGCCGCGTCTCTGGGTCGTCGAGCCAGCGCTCGATCAGTTCGAAGCGTACGTTCGCGACGATCTCGAGCGGACGTTTCGAACCGAGTTACTGTATGCGGACGAGACTGGTGACCGACCGTCACGTGAGGTCTTCGATCGGGAGGCAAAACGGATCATTCGAGAGTATGCGACTTCCGTCTCCAGTACGTCGTTACACAAGATCCTCTACTATTTGCGCCGGGATTTCATCGGGTATGGACGGATCGACCCACTCATGCGTTCGCCGGTGGTCGAAGACATTTCCTGCAGCGGCAAGGACGTCCCGATACACGTCTATCACGGTGAGTACGGAAACATCCCGACGAACTGTCAACTCGGTGCGGACCAGCTCGATTCGTACGTAATGCGGCTCGCCCAGCGAGCAGGCAAACATCTCTCCGTCTCGAATCCACTCGTCGATGCCAGTCTCCCAGATGGGTCCCGGATGCAGGCGACGTTGGGTGGTGACGTGACGACACGTGGCTCGAATTTCACGATCCGAAACTTTACCGATACCCCGTTTACGCCAGTCGATCTCATCGATTCCGGTACGTTCAGTGTCGAACAGATGGCGTTTTTCTGGTTTTCAGTCCAGAACAACCGCTCGCTGTTGTTCGCTGGTGCGACGGGTTCTGGGAAGACGACGAGCATGAACTCAATGTCCTTTTTCATACCGCCCCAGAGCAAGATCGTCTCCATCGAAGATACACCGGAGCTCTCGTTGCCACACGATAATTGGATTCAAAGCGTCTCCCGTGAAGCCACGGGAGATCAGGGACGGGGGGAGGTCTCGATGTACAACTTGCTAGAAGCAAGTCTGCGACAGCGACCCGAATATTTACTCGTCGGCGAAATTCGGACTGATCCACGTGTCGCCTCGACGTTCTTTCAGGCGATTTCGACCGGCCATACGGCGTATACAACGTTCCACGCGAACTCCGTGCAGGGACTGTTGAGCAGACTGCAAAACGAACCACTGACCGTTTCGAGACAGATGATCGCCGAACTCGATCTGGTTTCGATACAAAAACAGGTTCGCGTCGATGGAAAGAACGTCCGTCGAAACAGCGAAATCGTCGAGATCATCCCACGAGACGAGGGTCAGGGCATGCTACAGGCGCGCACTGTCTTCGATCGGGACCCAGCGACAGACAGTTTCAATCGAGCGCAGGCCTCACAGACGATCGACGATATCCGCGACGAACGTGGCTGGACGACAGCACAGGTCGAAACCGAACTCGAGCGGCGACGTGACATCCTTGAGTATCTTCACGCGAACGGGATCAACGGCTACGACGAGGTCGTTAAGGCAACGACGATGTTCACTCGCCAACCCGACACGATCGTCGATCTCGTCCGAGACGATGTGCTCGGTTCTGTCCTTACCGAGTCGGGTGACTAGCCGTGCGTGAGACAAATTCCGAGGATACGGAGAATCTGGCATCCCCAGCACAGCCCAACGTGAGTGTTGACGCGGGCGATGCGACGCGACAGCCGACGGATCGGCACCGGCACGACCGGCTGCAAGACGGTCTCGCCGACGAGTACGGACGCATCCGAGCATATTTCAAGCAGCGGGCAGAGCGGTATCACGCCCTGCAACGCCGTCTCGAGCAGGCCCACGTTCGGACGACTGTCGACAAGTACCTCGCCGAAAGCGCCGTCAGGAGTCTGAAAGTGGCTGGCAGTGGGGCCGTTCTCGCCGTTGTCGTCCTCACGGCAGTGGCTGTCATTGCTGGGACATCTGACCGCGTCCCTGCCGTCATGGGAAATACGCCGACAGAGACGATCGCGTGGACCGTGCTCTCGATCTCGAGTACTGCGATCGTCTGTGGTGGTGTCATGTGGGGATGGGATGTTCACTATCGGCCACGCCGGCTCGTCAGTACACGTCGCAGCGAGATCGAGCTGGGACTGCCATCCGCAATCACGTTTCTCTACGCGATGTCCGGTGGGGGTGTCGATATTATCACAGCAATCCGGGCGCTAGCTGACGAACGTGACGTCTACGGTGAGATCGCAAGCGAGTTCGATCTGATGGTCCGTGAGATGGATCGCTTCGGGAACGATCTGCATACGGCGATCGAAAACACACGCGACCGAACACCAAGCGAGACGCTGCAGCAGTTTCTGACGAACCTCCTCAGTGTCCTCGAGTCGGGTGGTGATGTCAGCAGATTTCTCGACGAAGAGATCGACGAACAGACCGAAATCGCCCTCCAGAAACAGGAGTCGTTCGTCGACCGACTCGGACTGATCAGCGAGGTGTTCATCGCAGGATTCGTTGCTGGACCGCTATTTTTGATCATTACGCTGCTGGTGCTTGGCCTGTTGGGCGGCGTCGGTGTTCTCGAGATTGCCGTCGTGATCTATGTCGTGTTGCCGCTGGGTGCGGTTGGGTTCTTCCTGCTCGTCGATCTGTTCGCTCACGCTCCTCGTCTCACTGCATCGAAGGCAGTTGACGGACAACGGGAGGCGGGACACACCGGCGGCAGCATGTTATCGGTCGACGATTCGTTCGAAGGCTCCGATCGGTATCGCGCGTACCAACGGAATCAACTCCGTACGAGAGTTCGTGACCGCCTCGCGAATAGTATCGAATATATGAGAAATCGGCCGGTTCTCGGGTTTGCGATTACGGTTCCGGTGGGAGTTGCGCTTGCGGTCGGTGCAGTACTCAGTGGCCGCGTTCAACCAGCAGGGGCTGCCATCGTCGCCGACCCTGTCGTGACGACTCTTTGGGTGGCGATCTTGCCGGGACTCGTCGCCACCGTTCCGGTATCGGTACTGTACGAACGGAATCGGCGACGAGAACGAACGATCGTCGATCAATTTCCGGATATTCTGGAGACGCTCGCAAACGCGAACCGAATGGGTGTGACGCTCACCGACGCGTTCAAGCTGGTTTCAAAGGCGAGTACTGGGCCGCTGAGCGACGAGCTAACGACGGTGCGAAACGATATCGTCTGGAACCACGATCCCTCGAAGGCGTTTCGTCGACTGGCGGGCCGTCTCCCGATTCCGCAGGTCGCACCGACGTTGACGATTATCGCGAAAGGAAATCGAATCAGCGGCGATCTCCATGACGTTCTCGAAATCGCCGCTGAGGAGTTACAGATTTACGCTCGCATGGAGGCCGCTCGACGGAGTGAGGTTGGGCCGTATCTGGCGATCGTCTTCATTGGCTCGCTCGTCTATTTGTTCATCATCGTCGTGCTAAGCGTGAGCTTCCTCGACCCGATGGCAGCAGCTGCAGCCTCGAGTCCGGGTGAGATGGAGGGGAGTCCGGCGTCGATTTCGATCGACATCGATGTCTTCCGAACGATCTTTTTCCACTCCGCGCTCATTCAGGGTATCGTGGCTGGGTTAATCGGTGGCAAGCTGGCCGAGAACAACCTTCTCAGCGGCCTCAAATACGCAATTGCTCTCACGGTGCTCGTTACGGTGGTGTTTCTCGTCGTATGAACCGAGATGGTGTTAGTGACGATCGCGCTGTCTCACCGCTTATCGGTGCGATCCTGCTCTTAGCAATTCTCATGACGATGCTGGCGCTGTTACAGCTGAACGCGGTTCCAGCATTGGTCAGTGAGGCAGAGTTTGATCACAATCAGCGTGTCCAGGGGGAGATGCGGGATCTCGCTGCGGGTATCGACAGATCGGTGACGACCGGGACGAGCCAGTCGATCATACTGACCCCTGGCGTGCGATACCAGTCGCGTATGTTCCTGCTGAATCCGCCGCCAGCGACCGGAACGGTTCGAGCGGGCGAGCCGAAAACAGTGACGATAGAGAATGCAACTGCACCGGGAGAGACCGGCGACTACTGGAACGGCTCGCCGAAACCGATCGAGACGCGGTCACTCATCTACACTCCTGACTATAACGAGTATCACGACGCGCCACAGACGGTCTACGATCTGGGGACCGTCTATAACCGCGTCGGAGAGACAACACTTGTGACGGACGGCCACCAACTTGTAAACGGACGCACAATATCGCTGACAGCCCTCAGGGGAGAGGTCAGTCATACCAGTGTCGATCGAACACTCCTCGAGGTTCGACCCTCGAGTACCGGAACAAGAACTGTCTCCGTCTCCGGAACTGAATCAAAGCCACTTACGCTCTCCATCCCAACCGAACTCACCAAAAACCAGTGGAAGGACATCCTGAAAAATGACGGACACGTGGCCGAATACGAATGTTCCGCGACTGAGCAGGCTGATGAGCCATGTGGGACACTTACGATAACGTTAGAGCGCAATGTGACTTACGAGATGCAACTCTCTCGAGTGTCGGTTGGTGATGATTCGAACACATGGACCGAGACCTATCTCACCGATATCGAAGGCTCCAATGCGAGCGTGCCGGCAGGCGGAAGGCAACGACTCGTCACGGAGGTCAGGGATGAGTTCGATAACCCGGTTAGTGGCGTTTCGATTGAGGCCGATGTCTCTTCGGGGCCGGGAACGGTCACTCCGACTGTAAGCGCGTCGGGTACTGATGGCCGGACGGCGTTCGTTTACGAGGCACCAGAGACAGTTTCCGGTGTTCAGAACATAACCGTCGAGGCAGCGTTCGGTGACAGTAACAGAGAACGGGTGGCGTTTGAACTGCAGGTGTGGGGAGAACCGGCCGACAATCCAGGCCAGGGTAACGGCGGCAATCCAGGCCAGGGTAACGGAACCGGCAATCGATAAGCCGGCACGTGACAGTCAACACACGTCACGAGACTGTGTTTACCTTTCTGCTCGACGACCGACGGCGCTCGTCTAGACGAAAATGGAATTCAAGACCCTCGTCATTATTATCGTCCGACGCATAGCGCTGATATGGCTGTTTCGACGGGGGTCAAGAAATTAGACGAGATCCTCGACGGAGGGTTCCAAGAGAACAGAACGGTCCTCGTGACTGGGCCACCAGGGGCCGGAAAATCGACGCTGGCGATGAACTTCTTACAGGCAGGTCTCGAGAACGACGATCACTGTACGTATGTCAGCACCGAACAGACTCCGGATGAACTTCGTGACACGTTCGAGCCGTTTTCGTTCGACCTGACAGATGAGTCACTTACCGTTCTCTCGTTACATGCTCGTCCCGGCAGTGGGACTGACCAGTACGATCAAGGGACAATCGTCGAAACGTATGGGGCGGATCGGACCGATGGCGACGAGGATCAACATCTTCTCCGGACCCTAGAGGGGACTGACGAGATCGACGACCACCATATTGACTTTACGCCCGCGAATCTTCGGGAATTTTTCCGTTTTAACGTTTCCGGCGACCGTGTCGTCGTTGATAGCATTTCGGGACTCCGCTGTGTCAGTGAAACCGAGCAGACGTATCGACGATTCCTCTTGGACCTGATCCAGTTGCTAAACGATCACCACGACGCAACGGCGTTGTTCACTGCAGAATCATCACAGTCGCACTCTAACGGGCTGCAAACGGGACAGTTCGCCGTCGACGAGCTCACACAGTACAATCTGCATGGCGTGATACGGCTCCACCGCAATCGGCTCCGGGGAACGGATAGACGGTTACTCGAGATCATGAAAATGCGTGGAGTAAAATACGATGACCGAACGTTCGAAGTAGTATTCGACGACGGCGGAATCCGTATCCTTCCGGAGAACCGAACGTTCAGTTCGACGCTTCGTGTTACGAATCACGTTCCGACCGGCATCGATGGTCTTGATACGTTACTCGGTGGTGGCATCCTCTCCGGCGAGAGTACGGTCGTTCAACACGATGGAAAAGCAGAGATTGGGGGCATTCTCTACGTCCTCCTCTCAAATATGATCAGCGAAGATCGGTCCGTCGCACTCCTCCCACGAATCAACTCACAGCCGTTGTTTCTCCAATCGGTGTTCGAACGGCTCGGAACGCCGATGAGCGATCTCCTTGATGACGATCGCCTCTTCGTCTTCGATCATCACGGAGTATGGGATGACCACCAGAATATTTTCAAATCCGCTGAAGACGAAAGTGGAATCAAAAGTGCGATGACGACAATACACGATCGAGCCCGTGGCCGAGGTGTCGTCCTGTCACTCGATACGAACACGTTGAGCCACATGCTTGGTGTGGAGACGACACGACGGGTCCGATCGTGGCTTCAATCGACCATCGTCACTGCAACTGACGCCGTCGTGGATATTCACAACCCGGCACTGTTACAGGGCGAATTATCCGCGTTCCATGTCGACCTCTCTTCTCAACTCCTTGAGACATGGATGAACGATACTGGCCTCCAGTATATTCAACTACATAAAAGCCCAACTGGCGATACCGGTGCCGTACGGCTTATCGAGTATCTAGATAAACCACCATATGTAAGAGTTGTCACATAAATGTTCTATTCGCGGTTGAAGGAGTGTGATGTGATGTTTTTACCGTTTTCTATCCCGAAAACATACTTCTGGAGCGGCGACATCTCGGCTGCAAATAAAACATACGCACGTATTCAGATCTATCACATCGGTCGCCAGCCATGCGGTAAAACACGTGACACATCACGCCTCCCCACCATAGTTCGTATCCTGTGAGACGCTCGTCACTCCCAACTGATCCGGCTCTCACGGCGCCTCATGTGGCGTGATGTGACACTCGAGGACGTGCGGTACCGACCGGAAACCAGACATCGGCCCTACGTCGTGTCGGCCGGCTGTTCCTCGCGGATGATCGTCACGGACCCCGGTGAGCGACGAGCGACCCGTTCGGCGACGCTCCCGAGCAAGAATCGCGATAGCCCGCGGCGCCCGTGACTCCCGAGAACGATATGGTCGATGTCGTGGTCCTCTGCATACCGGACGATCGACGCCGCCGCCGTTCCGACCGTCGTGTCTGTTTTCAGGTCTGCATTGTATTCCGCTGCGATCTTGGTCGCCTCCTCGAGGAGCCGTTCGGAGGACTCCTGTGACTGGGTGTAGGCCGTCTCCGAGTAGAAGCCGTTGAGGCCGTCAGCACTCACCCATTCTTGTGGGTCGCGTACGTGGAGGACGTGGATCTCGGCGTCAGTGTACGTCGACAGCGCGTGATGCAACGCGGCGGTTGCCTGCGGCGATTCGTCGAACGCGACCAGAATCCGGGATGCCATGCGCCATCTGTGAACGGCCAGCGATGAATACGCTTTGGGGCCCTCGTTTTGCTGACGATTCTCAGGCCCACTGCCCCCCCGATTCATCGAGACTGCTGTCGTACCCACCGGATGTCGCCGAAGCACTATCACCACTGCAATTTCTGCGGAGACGACTTCGACACCGGTGAACAGCTTCGCGAACACGTCGAGTGACGCCATCCCGAGAAAGACGTTTACTGGTGGGTCGTCGCGGAAGATCCGTGACGAAAAAGACGCGGTCGGTCGCTGACGGTACCGATTCGGTTGCCATCGCCTCGTCGCTATCCTTGTGGCATTCGGCCGAGTTCGTGTTCGACCGCCGCCACTCGGTCTGCCGTGTGCTGCTCGCGATCGGGCTGGTGGTCGATCTCCAATGAGGTGATGATTCGGTCTTCGTCGATCGCTTCGTGTGCGGCCGCTGCGGCGTCGAAGATCTCGCTCACGTCGTCGGCTTCGATGACCGTGTCCATCGGCGTGAGTTCGTACGAGATGTCGAACTGATCGAGCGCGTCGATCGCGGCGGCGATCTGGTCCGACATCTGTTCCTCTCGTACCGGAATGATCTCGAGTCTGGCGATTGCTGTCATGGGTATCTCCTCCAGTGGGGCCACAGTCGTTCGACACCGTGGCACACGACGTACGCTCGGCATCGTCAAATTCTTTCGTGAGTCAACTCGAGAGACACTCAGGCGTGTTTCTCCGTCGGCTGGGCGCCTGTCGGACTGGACTCCCAGAAGTCGCCGGCGCGCATCGCATTCCCGACGGCCCTGTGGATGTCGACCATCGTCTCGAATTTCTCGGGTACGACGTACTCGACGCGCTCGCTGAGTGGCCCGATCCACGAGCCTGTCAAATCGGGGTATCCCGCTGAAGTAGTCGCACGACTGGTCTGTCCGATCGTGTGTTTGTCACGTTTCATGATCAACGGAGCGACTATGTGTTTCGTTACCGTAGGGGGTGCTCGACCGGGGTCGAGTCCTACGTCTCGCCAGTGAGTATCCGTGGATCGACTTCGGGGACCGGTGATCGCCATGGAGTACGTATACGCAGCCCTCATCTTGCACGAATCGGACGAAGAGATCAGCGAAGACACCCTCACGGACGTGCTCGACGCGGCCGGCGTCGACGTCGAGGAGTCCCGCGTGAAAGCACTCGTCGCCGCGCTCGAGGACGTCGACATCGAGGAAGCCGTCTCGGAGGCGGCGGTCGGTGCGCCGGCACCCGCTGCACCCGCTGGGGAAGCTGGAGAAACGGAGGCGGAAGCGGAGGAAGAAGAGGCACCCGAGGAGGAACCGGACGAAGACGAAGATGAAGACGAAGGCGCTTCGGGTGAAGGGCTCGGAGAGCTATTCGGCTAACACCGTCTTTTTTACGGCGAGCTGTCTCATTGTGCAACTGTTGTCGGAACTACTGTCCGTCACTGCACACCTGGGCGGACGCAGTCTGTCGTATGGGACGATCACGATCAGCTTAGACAGTGACTTCCTCCCCACCCTACTCGCTCACCGCTGACGCGGTTCGCTCCTTGAGGTGGGGCTTCCTGTTTCCACGACGCGCTTTGCAGACACCGAATCGGTGTCCGTAGGGAGCGCAGTCTCCACAGGCGTTGATTCGGGACAGCCCGTCCCTACTTTGTCGAGACCGCGAGAAAGAATGTTCCACGACGCATTCGCGTCTCTGTCCGCCACGAACCCACACGACGGACACGAATGCTCGCGCACCCACAGCGGTTTGTCCGTCTCTGTTCCACACGACGCACACTCTTTCGTCGTTCCTCGCGGGTCTACGGCGACGAAATACGTCCCCTCACGCTCGCACTTGTATTCGAGTATTCGGAGGAACGTTCCCCACGAGGCTCCAGCTCGGTTCCGCGAGTTGCCCGGAAGTTCGACCAGTCCCTTCGCGTCCAAGTCCTCGACCGCTACAAGGTTGTACTCACGGGCGTAGTACGCCGAGAGTTTGTGGAGGAAATCACGTCGCTTTCGCTTCAAATCGGCGTGTCGGCGGGCAACCGTCTTGCGCTGTTCCTCCCAATTGTTCGACCCATGTTCTTTCCGCGAGAGGTTGCGTTGGGCACGTTCCAACCGCTCGCGTTCATCCGAAAGGTCCGGCGACTCGACGGCGAGATCATCGCTGTCATGGACGTATTTTAGGACACCTACATCGATACCAACTGCGTCGGTCACTTCGTCGGGTTTCTCGGGTGGGTCGTCGGGAGTTTCGACGCCGAGAATGGCGTACCATTTGCCGGTGGGTTCGCGTTTGACCGTGACGGTCTTGATGGTGGCGTCGTCGGGAAGGTCACGGTGGAACATGAGGGGAATGTCACCAATCTTCGAGAGCCACAGTCGAGTCCGGCCACTCGTGTTTTTGAGTTTGAAGCCGGACTGACTGTAGGTGAACGACTGGTACTCTCCCGGTGCTTTCCACTTCAACTTCCCAACGTTGTAGCCGTTCTCTTTGCGAGCCTTGAGCGTTGAGAGGTTATCGTATAACCGCTGAACGACTTTCTGAAGCACCTTCGAGTGAACGTCTCGCAGGTCACTCCACCACTTCTTGTGGTCTGGTAGGCGTTTCTGTTCGGAGTACGCCGACGTGTCGTCGTGTCTGTTGAGGTGGTGGAGGAAATGATTGTAGACCTGTCTACAGGTATCGACAGTCCACGCTAACCGCTCGCGGAGGTCGTCGAACGGGTTCAGCCGATACCTGTAGTTGTAGTTCATCTATTCGTCGTCGGGGTCAGAAGTACGGACGACTTTTACGTCTGCGCCACGCCAGCGTTTCGGGACGTAGACGTGAGCGCCGTTGCCGGTGGCTTTTACGTCGCCGTCCACGACTTCGTGGCCGTTGATTGTGAACTGCCCCATATAAGATGTAGATATATTATTAGTAGAAATAAACGCTTCGGTTGGCCTGTGGGCCGGTCGTTGTGGAGTGTATGTGAGACGATGACGGCGCTGTATCCCCGCCCTACTGCGCTACTCGGCTTCGGCCTGCGTTGCTCCTTGAGGACGGGGCAGTAGCGCCTGAATTTTAGGTAAACGTCGTCTCGTCACTGTACTGCTGCTCGCTGCGACGGCCGCATACGGACAGGATAGGTGTAAGTGATCACCGACCGAATGGGACGTATGTTCGATCGCCTGCTCGTCCCGACCGATGGAAGTGGTCCTGCCACCGCTGCGCTCGAGTTTGCGGCCAAGTTCGCGTCGGCATCGGCAACCATTCATCTCCTCTTCGTCGACGAGCGAACCGATGATGGCGACGACACCGACGGCGACCACCGTCCAGCGGCTGCGCCGGGTGACGAGATCCTCGCTGCCGCTCGTGAGCGGGCGACCGCCGCCGGCGTGTCCGTCGTGAGCGACGTCCAGCGAGGGACGCCGCGGGAACGGATTCTCGAGTACGCTACGACGCACGATATCGAGCTGATCGCGATGGGATCACACGGACGACGGAGAGTCGGCCGGCTGGCACTGGGGGACGAAACCCAGGGTGTCGTCCGCGATGCATCGGTGCCCGTGCTCGTCGTTCGAGCGAGCGACGACGTCCGAACGGTCTACCCGCACGAGCGGATCCTCGTGCCCACGGACGGCAGCGAACACGCGGACGCAGCGCTTGATCTCGGACTCGAGGTGGCAGCGGACACGGGGGCACGGCTCGATCTGCTTTCGGTCGTCAGCGTGACACGCTACGGGTCCGACGTCGAAACCGATCGGTTGATCGACCGTCTCGAGGAAAACGCTCGAGCGGCCCTCGAGAAGACGGCAGCGAACGCGGCCGAAACCGGCGTCGAGATTCACACGGCGGTCACTGTCGGAACGGTCCACAGGGAGATCGCCACGTACGCCGAGACGGAGCGGATGGACCTGCTCGTCATGGGGACACACGGACGGAGCGGCGACGGTCACGCTCGAGAACTGCCTGGCAGCGTCACGGAGCGCGTACTTCGGACCGCACCGGCACCCGTGCTCACTGTTCGGGCTCCCGAGGCGAACGGCTCGTCTCTCGAGTGATTGGCTCGGGTTGCAGACCCATCGGAATCTGCACCTGGCTGGCCCTCGATGTCGCGAGACTGTTCTTTAGGTACTGTCCTCGTCTGCTGACGGAGGCGGGTCGAGCCAGGCGTCGGTGATTCGGATCCGGCCCCACGTGCCGTACCACTCCCGCTCGAACTCGAGCGCGATGGGACGGGCCATGTGTGGGCCGTCGGTGACGATCGTCTGGTACTCGCCGCCGTCACCCAGCACGTGAACGCCGTACTCGTGGTGAAGCGTCGCCAGTTCTGCCAGCGCGTCGTGATCGAGCTGTCGGCCGAGCCACGACTCGTCGAAGCCAGGCGCTGCGACTTCGGCGATGCGTATCGTCAGCCCACCGTCGATCATGCTCTCCGCGAGGTCGCGTGGATCCGCTTGCCACAGTGGGGCATCGAACTCACAGCCGATGCGATCGCACATCGACTGCAGTCGATCGGCCTGGTAGTCGCTCCCGACCGTCCCAGCGACGATCCCGCGCAAGCCGCCGTCGAATTCGGCGTCCAGTCGCTCGAGGGCTGGCTCGAGTGCCTCCCGCTCACCGTCTTGTTCCGTTGAGACACCCGCTTGCATATCGGGCGGCTCCATGTCGGTGACTGGGAGTCCGACCTCGACGACGGGAAGCCCGATGCTGCGGGAGGCCAGTCGTATCACCGGCTGTGCGGGCGTGTGGTACATGTGCGATGTCTCTGGCGGCTGGACGACGACCAGTGTGCGGACGTCACGGCCGGACTCGACGACCTGAGAGAGCGCCCACGAGGACTCCTTGCCGCCGGAAAAGAGCGCGACCCAGCCGCCGTTGGCGTCGGACATACGTCCGCTTCACCAGTGACGGCTAAATTCCTGTGGCTCAATTCACTGCCGGTTCCGTTGCCGGCGTAACGACTCCGTTTTCGGGTCGCTATCGGTAGCCGACGGCCAGCGTCCCGTTGGACGACGATCAGATCCGATTTCGGTTGGCGCCGTCACCCGTCTCACTGTCAGACAACTGGCGTTCGATCGTCGGCGATCGAGACTGGAGCGATCGCGAGACCCACTGCCAGACGGCACGTCCACCGATCGCGCCGAGCGACGTGAGAACCAGCAGCGAGCAGAAATACCACGGCTGTGATTGCACCACGTACAGCCCTCTCGTGGATCCGGGCACGACACCGAGTGCCAGCAGGTAGCAGCCCGTGAGAAGCCCGAACGACGAGCGGCGATACTCGTGCCAATAGAGGATACCGACGAGGAGACCGGCGAGGAGACCAAGTTGGCCGGAATGAAGTTCAGGAATCGTACTGAAAACCGAGGACAGGACTGTCTCGACGGTCGCCATGAACACGTTGTCCTATGCGGGAACCGCCATACGAATTGACCTTCAATTGGGGAGCCATTATAGCGAGCAGTCGTTCGATCGCCACGACCCGTTCCCATTTGGCCTATCTCACAAATTCTACCTATTGCAACTATTGTATCTATTAGTACTATTTTATCTATTCTCCTTCCTCTTCGCGTTCGCGCATCGGCACACAAACCACGGGCACGTCAGCACTCCGGACGACGTTTTCCGTGACGCTGCCGAGCAGATGTCGCTCGAGCCCCGAGCGCCCGTGCGTTCCGATCACGATGAGATCGACCCCTGTGTCGTCGGCGGAGTCCAGAATCACCCTCGCCGGCGGGCCGTTTGCGACGGTTCCCGTGACGCTGACACCGGTTTCCCTCGCGCGTTCACGAACCGCTTCGAGTGCGGTCTCGCCTGCCTGCTCGAGTTCGGAGAGGATCGTACTCGGTTCCGATCCCATCGTGAGCCGGCTCGTGTCGGCCGAGTAAAGCGCGTGCACCATTGCGTCGAACACGTCCGCGAGGTGCACACCCCAGTCGACGGCGGCCGCTGCGCCCTCGCTGCCGTCCGTCGGAAGGAGCACGTTCTCGGTGGTTTCCGGAGTGAGTGACCCGTCAATTGCCGCTGGCGGGACAGCCAGCACCGGGACATCGACCGTCCGAAGGACGTTTTCGGTCACGCTTCCGAGGACGACCCGCTTGAGTCCCGCGCGGCCTTTCGTGCCCATCGCGATGACATCGATTTCGGATGCATCGGCGTAGTCGTCGATACACTGAAACGGCTTCCCCTCTTCGACCGCGGTGGTGACCGCGAGATCGGGTGCTCGTTCCTGTGCCGTCGTCACGACGGTTTCGACGGCTTCTTCGGCGGCGTCTTCGAGTGCTGTCCGTTCGTCCGCCGTCGTGTCGGAGTCGAAAACGGATGAAACGCTCTCGAGTTCCGTCGTGTCGACGACTGAGAGGACGTGGAGCTCTGCGTCCACTGTCGCAGCCAGGTCTATCCCACGCTTTGCACCTGCGAGAGCACCATCGCTCCCGTCCGTCGGTACCAACACCGAATCGATCGTCTGAGTCGTCGCTGACATTACCTCTTCATTCGTCGCCGCACCCAATAATGGTGGGGGGCTCCCGGCCGTGCGAGAATGCGGGTCAGACACCGATCGTACACCTGTCGCCGGCGACGAGCTGCCAGCACTATCGCTCGAGCCGCCCTGTCACCCGGATGCCGGTCGGTGACCGACCGGCAACAGATACAGCGGCTCGAGTTGCGCCGACAGCGACAGCGCAGTTGTGACGTCATCGTCGTCGAACGCGCCAACAGGACAGGTATTCAGCTCTCGTGCCTCACAGACGAGGTGGACGTTCTCCGCGGCATGTCCGGCCTCCATGTGGACGTACCGCTCGCCGTGGGCCGGATACTGCCGTCGCGTTCGATCGTATGCCGCCGCTATCACGATCGT
Source organism: Haloarchaeobius amylolyticus (assembly GCF_042678045.1). Classification (GTDB taxonomy): domain Archaea; phylum Halobacteriota; class Halobacteria; order Halobacteriales; family Natrialbaceae; genus Natrinema; species Natrinema amylolyticus_A. The sequence continues at coordinate 14,725 of NZ_JBHUDI010000002.1, read as the reverse complement.
CATCGGGGCCTCCGCGATGACCGCTTGGTCGAGCGCCGCGGCCGTGAGATCGTCGTGGACGGCCGTCTCGCGCTCGCGTTCGAGTGTGTGTCGCGCCGGCTCGTACCGGTATAGTCCCGCCTCGAGGTCCTCGTCTCCGGCTGGCGCGACCTCGAGAAAGACGGTGAGCGGATACGTCGCACCGGCGCTCGGCGCGGCGCGTAATTCGACGCCGTCTCGGACGTGCGTTCGTCCCTGGGCCGCCCACAGGAGCTGGGCTATGTCGTCGATGTCGATCGGCGTCTGGGCAAACGACCGGCGGCTTTCTCTGGTCGCGATCGCCCGTTCGACGCTCGTCGACCCGTCGGTTTCGGGATCGGGAAGCTCGATCGAGGCCATCTCGAGCGTGTACGTGCCCCAGGAGGTTATAGCACTCCGTGGGAAAGCAGTACGTATGTCGCGGACAGTACTCGTCCCAGTCGACGGCTCGCCGCTATCGTTCGACGCGCTTCGGCACGCGTTTCGGGAATTTCCGGACGCGACGATCGTCGCGTACCACGTCGTCGACTTGTTCAGGCCAGAGTACGGGACGCTCGAGGACACCGGTTCGACGTACGAACCGATGATCGGGACGGACGCGTGGGACAGTGCCGTCGACGATGCCACCGATCGCCTCTTTGCGGAGGTCACCGAGATCGCCGACGAGTACGACCGATCGGTCGCGACCGACTCGGACATCGGCGATCCGAAGCGACTCGTAGTCGAGTACGCGACCGTTGAAGATATCGATCACGTCGTTCTCGGCTCTCACGGACGGCTGGACGAACGACGCCCCCTCTACGGGAGTGTTGCCGAGACCGTCGTTCGTCGCGCCCCGGTTCCGGTCACCGTCGTTCGGTGAGGTCCCATCGTTCCCGTGCCAGCACTGCCATGTCGTGTCACGCTTGATGAACGTGTGGGTGCGTTTGATACCCACTCGGCGTAAACGTGTGGCTATGTTCAACACGTTGCTCGTCCCGACCGACGGCAGCGCTGGTGCCGAGGCGACGATCGGACACGCGATCGAACTGGCCCAGACATACGGCGCGGCCATGCATACACTCTACGTCGTCGACACCGGTGCTGAGCCGACCGGAATCGCCGGTGCAGACCGCGAGGAACTCTACGCACCATCCGAACGACGGGGACGCGAGGCGACGATCCGGATTACTGATCGTGCTGAGGACGCTGACCTGGCGGCCGCTCGAGAGGTGCGTGAGGGATCCCCCCACGAAGAGATTCTCGCGTACACGGACGAACACGACGCCGATCTCATCGTGATGGGGACACACGGCCGGACCGGCGTTGATCGGGCGCGACTGGGGAGTACGACCGAACGCGTCCTCATGCTCGCTGACGTGCCAGTGCTTTCGGTCCGGTTGGGAGACGACCGCGAGACAGAACCGGCGACCGGTCCGTACGAGCAAGTGGTAATTCCGACCGATGGAAGCGGCGCCGCCGACCGCGCCGCGGAAACGGCACTCGACATCGCAGAGAAATACGACGCCGACGTACACGTCGTCTACGTGGTCGATCCGACGCCGTATGATCTCGAGGACGCGCCACGGAGCATCATCGGCTCCCTCAAAGAGGGTGGCCGCAAGGCGACGGAGACGGTCGCGGCCATGGCACGCGACCGGGACCTTTCCGTGACGACCGCTGTCCGTCGAGGGAAGCCGGCAGACGAACTCCTCGCGTCGGCGTCGGCGGTCGACGCCGACCTCGTTGCGATGGGGACGCGCGGCCGGACCGTCGGGACCGGCCGATTACTGGGCAGCACGACGGCCCGCGTCGTTCGGCGCTCGCCGATTCCCGTGTTGACGGTCGGATAGCGGACTCGAGCGTCGTCCTGCGTCGCCTCCTCGCTGCGAGCTACTCCGGCTCGACTGCGTCGAGGACGTCCGCGAGCCCGTCACACTGGTAGTGCCGTACCGTTCCCTCCTGTCTGTCGTACTCGATTATCCCCGTGTCTTCGAGCATCGGTAAGTGGACGTGGTGAAGGTCTCGTTCCCAGTTATTGATGGGTTCCTCCTCGTGCGATCCCGCTAGCCGCTGTGCGAGTTGCTCGCGGTGAATCCAGGTGTCCTCATAGTTCGCTAACGATTCGACAACCCGTCGTCGGGAGGCGTCGGCGAGCAGCCGAAGAATCTCGTCTGCCTCACAGGCACACTGCACGAGTCCGTCGTCGTCTGTGATCGGGAACTCGGTCATGACTCGATTTGAACCAATTATCGATTGACTGGTTGAAGTACCCCCGCTGGTGTTCCCGTGCCGTGAAAGCACCGTACTCGTTGAACAGTCCGTCGACCCTATCTAACGATATCTCTCGATGCAACTATCCGTGATGGATCGCGCGACAGCGCTGTGATCGGCGTTCGAGCAGGGTCGTCCGTCAGGAGACAGTAGTGGTGTGTGGACCCGTTCGTCCAAATCGCGGTCGTTATCCGCTGGTATCCCTGAGGACGGATGTGACCTCCCCTGAACCCTGCGCTGGCGAAGAGCAGGCGCTAGTCAGTCGTGGCTACCGGATCACCGTCGACGACGGCCGTGACTCGTTTTACGCGATCTGTCTCGAAGAGCCAGATAGCGAGACCGCGTGGCTCATGTCCGACACCGTCCGCTCGCTTGAGGAGATGGTGTAACCCGCTCTGGCCTGTCGTCTCAATCGCGATACTGCGAGCTCCCTGCTACTCCCTCCTCGAGCGTGTCTCGGCGTCCTTCGGATGGCGACCGAAGCACGCGTGTGCGGTGGTGTCTACCCGGGACAGCCGGCAGTCCGGCTACCCGAAACTGAACACGTGGGCGGCGTCCGCCGTTTCGTCGAGGAACGCGGCTGCCCCGGCGAATTCGGTCGTAATCGACTCGTCCATCTCGTCTTGATCCCAGTCGAGCATGTCGATGGTGGTCGTACAGGCGACGGTCGTGACGAGGTCGCCGCCAGTTTCGACGAAGTCCTCGAGCATCTCGTAGGGATCGGGCACGCCCGCCTCGACCATCCGCTCGAAGTCACCGAGGTCCTTCTCGCCCGACAGCAGGTGTGTGAGTCCGTCGAACGTGAAGTAGACGACCACCTCCGTCTCCATCGCCAGGGCGACCTGCCCGAGGTTCATCGCCATGGCGAGGCTTTTCGGATCGTCGCTGTACACAATGATGCCGATCTTGTCGATGGATGTCATATCAAACGAGTAGCTGAATGTCCGCGTCGGCCATGTGCTCGAGTGCAGTCGCCGCGCCAACGCCTGTCGTGACGCCGTCGTAGAACTCCTCTTCGTCGTAATCCATCAGATCCTGGGTCATTTGGCAGGCCTGTAGCTCGACGCCCATCTCGAGGGAGGTGTCAATGAGCTCCTCGATGGTGGCCGTGTCGTTGTCCTCGATGCGGCGGTTCATCATCCACGTCGTCATCCGATCCATGCCGGGGAGCGCGGCGAGTACGTTCGGCACCGGCATGTTCGGGTTCCCGACGGAACTCAACTTGAGTTCCGTCGAGCGCTCCTCGTGGAGCATCTCCAGGCCCCAGAACGTGTGGAAGACCGTCACGTCCCAACCGAACGCCGCTGCCGTACTCGCCAGAATGAGCGGCGGGTACGCCATGTCCAGCGTGCCTTTCGTTGCGATGATGGTCATCCGCTTTTGGCCGTCATCATCGCGTTTCACTGCGGCGAGCTCCTCCCGGAGTTCGTTTATTTGCTCTTGGAGATGCGCTGTACTCGAGTCCGCCGTCGTCTTCTCTGTCGACGAATCAGTGCTCATGCCTCCGTCCTCCGGACGTAGTGTCGATAGACTGTCTCGCCGTCCTCGTCACCCTCGTCTTGTTCGAGGAGCTCTACGCCATCCGTCGAGCTCGCCCACCCGTCGATATCGGATACACTCCCGGGATCCGTCGCGATGACCGCGATGACGTCTCCCGACTCGAGGCTGTCGACTGCCTGCTTTGCTTTCACAACCGGCAGCGGGCAGTTCTGCCCTTTCACGTCGACCGTTTCGGTGATGTCGTAGTCCGTACTCATGTGTCTTGCCGGCCTCGCACAACTGTGCCTATTATGAACAAGTGGTTAAAGTTTCGCACTTCTGAAAATTGCGTGATAGTCTCTACCATAGACATTAGTGTTCGCGTTGTCACCGCTTCTTTCTGGTTGAGATGATTGATTCATAACCGGTATACTGCGTTTCCAGCGCTGGTCGTGTCCCGATTTCGTGCCTCATATTCGGTATATTGTACAATTCGCACAAGATTTAAGTACCGTCTTGATGCACGTTAGTTGTTGCCACGAACCAACGGAGGTGGGCTACATTACGAACTACGGCTTCGTCATCGACAACAGGAAATGCATCGGCTGTCACGCCTGTACGGTCGCCTGTAAGGGTGAGCACGACGACCCGATCGGCGTGAACAAGACCTGGGTCAAGTACATCGAAAAAGGCGAGTTCCCAAACACGAACCGCAACTTCTCGGTGATGCGGTGTAACCACTGCAACGACTCCCCGTGTACCGACGTCTGTCCGGTAACCGCGCTGTGGGAACGCGAGGATGGTATCGTCGACTTCGACCCTGAACGCTGTATCGGCTGCAAGGCCTGTATGCAGGGATGTCCGTACGACGCGCTCTACATCGATCCCAATACGGAGACGGCGGCGAAGTGTAACTACTGCAGCCACCGGGTCGACACGGGACGCGAGCCGGCCTGCGTGACCGTCTGTCCTGAAGACGCGATCCTCGCCGGCGATCTCGAGAATGCCGACACCGAAATCGCTCGCACGATTTCCCGCGAGGAGGTTCAGGCTCGCAAGCCCGAGAAAGGGACCGAGCCGAAGCTGTTCTACGTCGACGGCGACGAGGGCAGTACCACGCCGGGGACGACCGCCCGCGAAGAACACTACATGTGGAGCGACGCCCCCCATCAGGTCGAGACCGAAGGCGGCTCGGTCCCCGATTTCGACCTCGAGAAGGCTGCCGAGTCGCTCGCGGCGTCGGATGTCTCGCTCGGCGATGCCGACGGATCGGACGATTCGGAGGCCCGCGCGGACGGAGGGCGCGAAGACTGTGGCTGTGACTCCTGTGCGTGTGGCGAGGGAGAAGCCGTCGAGCGGTCCGAGACTGTCCGGACTGCAGACCGGGAGTCGGACGGCGGCTACCAGTCGGACGGGGGATACGACACCGCGTCGTCCGGACGAACGCGCGACGAGGGCACCGAGAGTCGCACCGAACGCGCCTACGAACTCCTCCACGAGGAAGCGACGCGGGTCTACGACATCGGGGAGAGCCACTACGGCTCCTGGGGCTGGGAGGTGTACTCCTACACCTGGACGAAGGGGATCGCAGCCGGGATGCTCATGCTTCCGGCGCTATTCATGTTGTTCGGACTGGTCGAACCCAGCGTGGCCGCCTTCGGCGCGAGCGCGGTCGTCAGCGGCCTGTTTCTGGGTGCGACCGGCGTTCTCCTAATCCTGGATCTCGAGCAGCCGATGCGGTTTCACTGGGTGCTGTTGCGGCCGAACTGGAACTCCTGGCTCGTGAAGGGTGCCTACATCATCTCCGCAACTGGCGCATACCTCGGACTGGTCGTCCTGGGCGCGCTTCTCGGAATCGAGGCCATCGTTACCCCGCTTTCGCTGGGTGTGGCCGCCGTCCTCGGTGCAGCGACGGCGGTCTATACGGCCTTCCTGTTCAGCCAATCGAAGGGACGTGACCTCTGGCAGAGTCCTGCGATGCCGTTGCACATGTTCACGCAGTCGGTCGTCGGCGGCAGCGCGACGCTGGTGATCCTCGGCGTCGCTGGCGTGCCGTGGTTCGACGCGATGGTCGGGCCGTCGGCGCTGGCTCTCGGTGCCGGCCTCGTCGGCCACGCCGTGCTGGTCGCCTCCGAGATCTTCACGCCCCATCAGACCGAGGACGCCGAGGAAGCCGCCGCACGTATCACCCGCGGCCGATTCCGGACGGCGTTCTGGGTCGGTGGCGTCGTCGTCGGCATCCTGTTGCCGCTGGCGGCACTGGCCGTCGGTTTGCCGATCCTCGCCGCAGTCGCCGGCGCGCTCGCACTTGCTGGGCTGTTCGCCTTCGAGTATTGCTGGATAACCGCTCCGCAGACGATTTCACTCGCCTGACCATGGGACACGAATTCGATCCGAGCCGCATCGAGAAGCTCGCCGAACGACTCGGCGTCATTTCGAACCGCACCGAGAACACGAAAAAACAGCGACAGCGCCGCGGCGTCGACGGCATCGACCGCATCGCCCCGGAGGGCGAACTCGGCTCGTACCCTGACCCCGAGCAGTGGCACGACTGGGTCGAATACGAGTCCGAGGGCCTCCCGAAGGACTACTCGGTCGTCCCGACGGCCTGCTTCAACTGCGAAGCCGGCTGTGGGCTACTCACCTACATCGACAAGGAGACCGGCGACATCCGCAAAATCGAGGGCAATCCCGAACACCCCGGCAGCCGGGGACGAAACTGCGCGAAGGGACCGGCCACGATCAACCAGATCAAGGATCCCCAGCGCATTCGCTATCCGCTCAAGCGGGACGGCCCGCGCGGGAGCGGCGAGTGGACCCGCGTGTCCTGGGACGATGCCCTCGAGGACATCGCCACCGAGATGCGCGAGACCATCACCGACGGCCGCGAAAACGAGATCACCTACCACGTCGGCCGGCCCGGCCACGAGGGATACATGGACCGGGTCATCAACGCCTGGGGACTGGACGGCCACAACTCCCACACGAACATCTGCTCGGCGGGTGCCCGGGCGGGGTATGCCTTCTGGCACAAGTACGATCGGCCGAGCGCGGACTTCGCCAACGCCGAGTTCATCCTGTTGCTGTCTGCCCACCTCGAGTCCGGCCACTACTTCAACCCCCACGCCCAGCGCATCATCGAGGGCGTCATGGAGGGCGGTCAGCTCGCGGTGCTCGACCCGCGACTGTCGAACACCGCTGCCATGTCCGATTATTGGCTCCCGACCCAGCCTGGCAGTGAGGCTGCAGTCTTGCTGGCGATGGCGAACGTCATCCTCGAGGAGGGACTCTATGACGAGGAGTTCCTCTCCAACTGGGTGAACTGGCAGCAGTTCCTCGACGAGGAACATCCCGGCCGCGAACGGACGTTCGAGACGTACCTCGACGTGCTTCGGGACACGTACGCGGGCTTCACGCCAGAGTACGCCGAGGCCGAGAGCGGCGTCGACGCCGCCACGATCGAGAAAGTGGGTCGGAAAATCGGCATCGCCGGCTCGCGGTTTGCCAGCCACATCTGGCGCTCGGCGGCGTCGGGGAACGAGGGCGGCTGGCAGGTCAGTCGGGCGCTGCACTTCCTGTCCGTGCTCACCGGCAGCGTTGGCACGAAAGGTGGCACCTCGCCCAACGCTTGGCACCAGTTCGAGCCGGAACTCCCGAAGGAGCCGCCGCGCCAGCAGCTGTGGGACGAACTCCAGTTGCCGCCGGAGTGGCCCTTCGCCCACTACGAGATGAGTCAACTCCTGCCATACTTCCTCAAGGAGGGCCGTGGCAAGCTGTCGGTGTACTTCACCCGCGTGTTCAACCCCGTCTATACCTACCCCGACGGGTTCTCCTGGATCGAGGCGCTGAGCGACGAGGAAAAGGTCGGAATGCACGTCGCGCTGACGCCCACTTGGAACGAGACGGCGTACTTCGCGGATTACGTCCTGCCGATGGGTCACAGCCCCGAGCGCCACGATATCCAGAGTCAGGAAACCCACGCCGCGACGTGGGTCACGTACCGACAGCCCGTCCAGCGAGAGTTCGCCGAGCGCGAGGGCGAGGACATCGAGCGCACCTACGAGGCCAATCCGGGCGAGGTCTGGGAGGAAGACGAGTTCTGGATGGACCTCTCCTGGCGCGTCGACGAAGACGGTGAGCTGGGTATCCGGGAGTACTTCGAGAGCCCCTATCGGGACGGCGAGACGGCCGCGGCGAACGGCGGTGCGGCGACACAGCGAGACGACAGCGCGGCCGAGCAGGAAGCACCGAGCAGTAACGAGGCCGCCGACGAGCCCCCGCAGATGACCGTCGACGAGTACTACCGCTACGTCTTCGAACACGAGGAGAACCTCGTCGAAGCGGCCGAGGAGGCCGGCATGGAGCCCCTCGAGTACATGAAACACCACGGGGCGTTCGAAGCCAGCCAGAACGAGTACGAACTCCACGAGGAGCCGCTCGATCCGGCGTTGCTCGATGAAGACGGCGTGTTCGTCGACGAATATGGGACCATCCACCGGGTACTGGATGCGGACACCGACGTTTCGATCCCCGAAGGGGCGGCGCAGTCGGCCGAAATCGACGAGGGGGCCGATCATCCTGAGGGGTACGATACGGTTCCGCATGGCTCTCTCGCGGACCTCGAGACGCAGGTTCTCGGCGTGGTCGTTGACGGCGAACCGAAACGCGGGTTCCCCTCGCCGACCGGCAAGCAGCAGTTCTACTCGAAGACGCTTGCCGAGTGGGGCTGGGACGACGAGGAGTACACCATCCCCCACTATCTAAAAAGCCACGTCCATCCGGAAAACATCGACTACGAGAACGGTGAGATGGTGCTGGTGCCGACGTTCCGCCTGCCGACGGCGATTCACTCCCGTTCGTCGAACTCCAAATGGCTCGAGGAGATCTCGCACAACAACCCGGTCTGGTTGCACCGTACGGACGCCGAGCGACTGGGCGTCGAGACGGGCGACCTCGTGCGCGTCGAGACTGATATCGGCTACTACGTCAACGAAGTGTGGGTCACCGAGTCGATCAAGCCCGGGATCGCCGCGATGAGCCACCACATGGGCCAGTGGAAGATCGACCGTGATGGCGACGGAGACTTCGACGAGGGCGGCGACCCCTACGGAAAGGTCACGGTCGATCTGCAAGACGAGGACAGCAAGTGGGGGATGCGCCAGCAGTCCGGCATCGGGCCGTTCGAGAGCGACGATCCCGACTCCGCCAGAGTCTGGTGGACCGACGGCGGCGTTCCACAGAATCTCACGCACGCACCCCACCCAGACCCCATCTCGGGGATGCACTGCTGGCACCAGAAGGTCCGGATCCAGCCGGCGAAGCCGGACGATTACTACGGCGATGTCTACGTCGATACCGACCGTTCCATGGAGATCTACCGCGAGTGGGTCGAGAAGACACAGCCAGCCGATGGTCCTGACGGGAAGCGCCGACCGAAGTGGCTCAAGCGACCGATCGCGCCGCCGATCGACCCCGACGAGGACGACGCCTGGTATCTGGACGGCCCGGTCGGCCGCAAGGAGCGATGGGATCCGGACGAGTTCGGCCTGCAGGGTGAGGACTGACCGTCGATGGTCGATTCCGACGAGACTCCTCATGCCGGACAGAACGATGGGACGCCGACAGCGCCATCCGACGCCGATCAGAAGGACGATACCGCCGCGGCCGTCGGAGAAGCCATCGCCTCGGCGGGCGTAGGGTCTGAGTACCTCTACGCTGACCTCACAGCGATCGATGGTATCAGTGACATCGTCGTGCGCGACGGCGTGGCGTCGGTCGAGATCTCACTTCCACTACCGAGCGAGCCGCTTCGCGAGCAGCTCGCCGCGGACGTGGTGGCTGCCACTGAGACGGTCACCGGTGTCGAGTCGGTCGACATCGACTTCCGGGCCAGCGCTGCCGATCCGGGAGAGCACGTCGATATGCTTCCGGACATCAAAAACGTCGTCGCCGTCGCATCGGGCAAAGGCGGCGTCGGCAAGAGCACTATCGCAGCGAACCTCGCGGTTGCGCTGGCGGATGCGGGCGCGGCAGTCGGCCTACTCGATGCCGACGTGTACGGGCCCAACGCGCCGACGCTTCTCGGCCTCGATGAACGACGACCCAACGCGACGACCGACGACGAGATGGTCCCTCGCGAGGCCTACGGAGTTCGGGCGATGAGCATGGAGTTCATCGCCGGCGAGGACGACCCAGTTATCTGGCGGGGCCCGCTCGTCGACGAATTCATCAAGCAGCTGTTCGGCGATGTTCGGTGGGGCGAACTGGACTACCTGATTGTCGACTTGCCACCGGGGACCGGAGACGCCCACCTCTCGCTGGTGCAGCACTTCCCTATCGCCGGCGCCGTCATCGTGACCACACCACAGGAAGTCGCGGTCGACGACGCCGCTCGCGGCCTCGTCGGCTTTGCACGCCACGACACACCGGTGGTGGGGATCGTCGAGAACATGGCCGGATTCGAGTGTCCGGATTGTGAGTCGATGCACGACATCTTCGGGACCGGTGGAGCTGACGACCTGGCTGATCAGTTCGACGTTCCCGTTCTGGGTCGCGTCCCACTCGAACCAGCCGTCGGGACTCCAGACGGTGACAGTGAACCGGTCCGTCCGCCCGGCATCGACGTTCCCCTCATCGGGCGCCTCGAGTTACCTCGTACGAACGAGGAACGAATGCAAAGCGACAGAGCGCCTCCGCTCGCTCTCAGGGACGACGGCGGTGCTGCCCGAGAGCAGCTCCGAATTGCCGCGACCCGAACTGCGGCGCGGCTGAACGAAGCCGCCGTAACGTTCCGAGATTGACAGCTCGGATCGGCGATCTCGTTTCGAGCAGGGCTCATAGCTTTCGCGGGCAACGACCGGCCGAACATCACTCTGAAAGCGGTATTCGGACCTGCTCGACAATGGCTGCGCCTTTCGGCCCACGTTGAATGAAGGCGCGACGAAAACACGCTTTGGAACTCTATGTTTCCTGTCGTGTCACTCCCAGTACCTCACAAGTCATCTTCAGCTGAGCCGGTCTGAAGCCAGAGTTCCGTCGCTGGTCACCGTGACCGGTTTGATTCTCTTCGACGATCGGTGAGAAGCTGTCGCTGTCGGCGGCGATCAGCCGCTGACGCGACAGCGTTGCCACTTGGGAGAGGGCGTACTCGGTCGGTGGTTAGCGGTAGAACTGATCGTCAGGTGGTCGATTTGCGGGGACGGCCCGACGCACCGCGAGAGCCGTCCACGCTGCCCGTCGAATCATGCTGATGAACTCCTTGAACGACCAGGACCAGAGGCGACGCCCGCCACGGCGGAGCGTCGCCACATATTCCCAGTGCAGATACCGCCAGACGTTTTGCAACAGCAGACTCACCACGACGTACAACAGCCGAACCACCGGATATTGTATCGAAGTTGTCACATCACTCTGTTCAGAGAGTCGGTAGCTTGCCTCGATACCGAAGCGTTTCGCGTAGTAGTATCGAGCGTCTCGTGGCGTCTCAATGAACGGCGCGTCAGCGGCGTAGCCGTGATGCGCCACTCCATGTTCGTCGTACGGCCGTTTTGGTAGGTACAGTCGATGTAGACGGGAAACTCGACGGTCCAGCTGTGTCCGTTGAGTTTCCCCGTCAGATCGTGCTGGATTATTCGGCTCCAGCCAGTCGAGAGTTCCTGCTTGATCGTCTTTCCCCACCGGACGATCGGTATGACGTAGGGGTGATTGTGTGCCTGAAGCAACCTGAGACACTTGTTGTCGTAGAATTCGCGGTCAAGATAGACGGCCTTGACGCTGAAGTAAAGCCATCGAGAACACCAAGAAACGCTCCAAGGACGCTGTTGTCAGTGTCGCCGTCTTCGAGACGGCGCACTGCCAGCGTGAACCGCTTGTTCTTCACACGCGCGTAGAGTGATGCAGGCGTGGAACGCAGTCGTTCCGCGTTTTGCTTCCGAGTGATAGGGGCCGTTCGTCTCGTCTTCGTCACCATAGTAGGGTCGCAGGTGGAGGTCAGCCACGACCACCACCTGCTCAGGCAGAATAGCGAGAACATCCTTCTGAAGCAGCGTATTGCCGGCTTGTTCAACCGATTAGATCGAACTTCTTGCGGAGGTGGTACAGAACCGTGTTTTTGATGAAGTGAGCCTTCGCTCTTCTCGCAGAGTATCGATCGACTTCCTCGTCAATCGTGTTGACGAGGAAATTAAGGAATTAGTCCTCGTGGATTGAATTGTCTGCTTGCTGGGCACTAGGCACACTCCATGCAAGCAGACTTTTCAACTACCCAGCTTCGTGAAGTACTGAGCATGTGTCTCGAAGCTTGAGTGGTGGCCGAAAGCCAGAGATCGGAGAGACGAAACCAGTTGGGGTTTTCGTGGATGTGCCGATCTCGACTAGCGCGGATCACAATCAGGTCGTGTCCCATCCGTTTTCAGTTAGGAGACATATCGCGTGACAGCGGTGGCTTATCGAGGCTACTTTTCGAAAGGAATGGGGAGGCGACGGCTGTGCACATCAAAACACCTAATCTCGAGTTACGTGTCGGATCACTACATGGGGAATGTCAGAGAACGAGCCACTTCACATCGCAGTTGATTTCGGCGGATTTGCAGCGAACGCACTGTCGTGTGCAATGTGCAACTGATCACTCGATTTCTAACTGGCCACTCTCGCCGTCTCCCTCACTACCATTCTCGTCCCATTCGAGCTCGAACTCGATGCTCAATTTACCGGGCCCGTCCGTCGGCCCTTCGCGTTCGGCTTTGACCTCGAACGTCGGGTGGGCTGGCGGTTCCATCGTCACGGACTCGGAACCCGATTTGAGTGTGACTGCGTCGCCTTGTTCGAGTTTCTCAGCGACACTGTGAAGATATGATGCGATTTCTTCTCGGTTCTGTCCGCTCTCTGATTTGAACAGGACTTCTTCGGGCATACAGAGAGACATACACCGCATGCACGGATAAGTGCAATCCCTGTACAGAACGATCCGGTGGCTAATGCAATACGTGTATAAGAACCATTCTTGAGACCCTCAGCAACAGATAAAATACACATATACTAGTTGAATTATCAAAACATTAATAATTTATAAAGGAGTTTCGACGAGTCTCGAGAGTCGTGTGACACATCGCTTGCGGTCGTCGTCATGTTGTTCGCCTGGCGATCGCGGCGGGAGTATCCGCGGTGGGTCCCGATTGCGTCGTTCGTGACGATCTGTGTCGTCTTCTCAACGATGTACCTCGCCATCCACTGACTGATCGACGTTATCGCAGGCATCCTTCTCGCCGTAGGGAGTCTCTCTGGAGCCAAGCAGATAGTTACTCGCGTGGAGGGGACGGCCAGATCTGTCCACACTACCGATGAAAGTGAAAATGCTATGATGTCCGACGGGAGTGAGTGATAGATACTATTTTTATTGACTGTATCGATGACATGCTTCTATCAAAATACGTCGGCTATCTGTCCCTCCCACCTGTCGTTTCGCAAAACCGAAGCCAAGTTGATTTCTCAGGCACTGATTTCCATACTGACATTCAATAACGGATTAATATCTTGATGTGGGTCGGCCTGGAACTCAGGTGGCAACTCCACGACGCTGGCGTCCGATTCCGGTTGCCCGTCTACTGGCAGGGGAAGAACTAACCCGACTCCAATCGATATCTGTTTGTCCGTTTTTCGCCAATCGGTTACAACAGCAAGTGACGAGCGCCAACTTGAGCAACTAAACGTACTCACGAGCGGGACTGGGTATAGAGCAAGGCGTTGAAATCGGAAGATCTCTCCCGGCATACGGTCGATCGGTCGCCCTCTGGGACTGACGGCGATAGTCTTGGTCAGCCAACAACGGTTTATTGCACTGCCCGGATGCCGAACGCCGACACCGACAGCCCGCCGATCAGGACAGGCATCCAGTAGATTGCGCCCCGGAAAATGAGGACGGCCGCGGTGATTGTTGACGCTGCAACGCCAGTCGTGGGAACGAGAAGCGTGACGAATGCGGCTTCGATACTGCCGAGTCCGCCTGGCAACGGCGCAGCGCCCGCGAGGTTCGCGAGCGGGATCACGAAGAGCGGGACATACGCCGAGACATCGTGGCCGATCGCCGCGAACGCGACCGTGAGCGCAGCCGTCTGAAAGAGCCACCCACACAGCGACAGGCCGATAATTGCGGCCAGTCGCCACCGGTCCGTCGCCACGCGTTCGATGTTCTCGAAGAACCGGCCCAGTCGGTCGGCGATGTCTTCCTCGAGCGTCTCGGAGTCGAAGCGCTCGAGTCCGAGTCGGCCGAGTCGGGGCGCGACGAGCGCGGGGAGTCGCTCGACGATCGTCCGGTGATACCGCCACACGAGCGCCATTACGAGGACGATGCCCGCGATCAGGACGACCGCCGAGCCGACGGCCGTCTCGAGACGTTCACCGATCGCTGCAGTGGTCGCGTAGTAGCCGACACCCACGAGGATCAGCGCGATCGATGGAATGACGTTGATAATGTCGACAGTCGCGATCCCGACGAGGCTGGTCTCGTAGCGGGCATCGGATGTCTTCGAGATGAGCAAGGCGGCGATCGGTTCGCCACCAGCCTGCCCGAACGGGGTAACGTTGTTCGTGAAGACGGCCCCAGCATAGACGAGAAACGACTTGCCGACCGGGAGATCAATGCTGAGCGCGGCCAGCACGGTCCGCAACATCAGACTCCAGGCGGCCAGCCAGCCGAGCGCGAGTGCGAACGTCACGACGACCAGAGAAGATGTCGCCGACAGCAACGAGTCGAGAACGTCACGGGCGCCGACGAGAAAGAACAGGATCGTAAAGGCCGCGATCACCCCGGCGATGCCGATGAGGAATGCCTGCCGATTGCGCCCGTCCATGGCGGATATGGACCATCAGCAAACTTGAAACATCTGATTGACCTCGATAGTACAACGCATACGCATTTAGCTGAATCGAGGCGCTAAGCCCTCTTCCTCAGCGAGCGAAGCGAGCAGGGAGGGGATAT
>NZ_JBHUDI010000001.1:524949-539201 GCF_042678045.1 Haloarchaeobius amylolyticus | reverse complement strand
CTGGAGTGGGCGACCCTCTGGGAAACTCGTTTCGCCGCCTCCACTCATACTTCACCCTCCACAGCCACCGCTCTAGCACTGGTTGTGTGGGGTTTTCTGCATTTAATACTCAACCACTACCCAGTGACCGCACTGACTACCACACTACTAAAATGGTGTACAGCAGTCGTGTGATCGATGTGTAATTCGTTTCAGTTGTCACTATAGGAGTTCGCGACATCCTCAAATTGACCAGCCTCGAGTGAGATGTCTCTCCGGATGAGAGAAAGTGTACGCCCGGAACACTAACGTCCAGCCTCATCCCGTGGCGGCATGCCGCGTCGGCTGGCTAACCCTCGTGCCGGGCGGGAGAACGCGATGCGTTCTCCGGAGTACTACTGTCGCGTGCCCGGGTTCGCCGTGCTGTCATCGCACCCGAATGGGTCTGCTCGGACGGGGACTAAAGGCACGCAGTCGCCCTAAGAACGCGGCCCGTTTAACTCTTGCAGGCTCGAGTCGTCCTCACCCCGCCGCGTGTGACTACCGTCGCGATCACACACGAGTTCACTGCGGGTGAGCAGCCCGGGTTCGGGGGCAGTGACACCCGTCCCCTTCGAGTCACTGGTTGTCGGTGTCGGGAAAGTCGTCGAGTGACTCGAGTCCCGTTTGTAGACAGGGCTCGTAATCTTGGGGACGGGAGGTTCCGGAGCGGTGTTATCGTAGCCGTCAAATATCGATCGAGGCTGAAACAGATACAGGAATGGACATGCACTCTTTTTGATGGTCGCTGAACTTCGTGGGTGCTACCAGGGTTTTTCGTCGCTCGCTGTGGTAGAGGGGGCCCCCGAGGTGGCGCTGTGGACAATAATGACAAGCAACGCGCGGCGGCGAAGTGCGACCACTGCGGAGAGATCGGTATTGTCCAGATCTGGCCCGATGGTAGTCTCCAACCGCTTGGTCAGTCGACGTTTTGTGACTGCGAGTCGTCGAAACTTCAGGTGATCGAGACCGATCCAGATGAGTTGTCATAACTCGCTAATCGCCGTGCTCGAGGGGCGCGTACGTGCAGTGGAAGACCCGTTGCTAATCACTATAGTAGCTACTGAACGTCGCTGTACACCCGATCGCACGACGGGAGTGCGGTTCGGAGCGACGACGTGACGAGAACCGCGGACTGTGCGATCGGTGTGGAAATCGGTTCAGTTGGGACTCTAGTAAGTCGGTGGTAGTGGACACGAGCAAGTCCAGTAGTGACGGCGACGAGTAGGGACTGGTTTTGGCGGTTGTGGCCAGTGCGCGCTACAGGGACTCTCCCTTCGTTCCACGCCGTCCTGGAACCGATCACGGCGAATCATCCGTGAACTGTCGGTACAGTCCAATTGGGAACCGGTACACGGTCGACACAGCAACGAAAGGCCCGACAGCTGTCGTCTCAGTAGAAGTAATCGGCTTCCGATAGCTGGACGTAGCGGCCGTCACGGAACTTGAATTTGCGTCGTTTGTACGCCGCGAGGATCTTTGCGGCGTCGAATCCGGCAGTGTATCGCTTGCTGATCAGGACGTTGTCGTGGCGATCGCCTTGCATGTCGGAGATGGTGTCGAACGCCCAGTTCCAGTCGTCCGGGCCGTAGTCCTCGACGATGTCAGCAAACGCGACATTACGAAGGATTTCGTCGCCGACTGCGCGTTTCCAGACGTCGTTGTAGTTCTCGAGCGAGTCCGTTCCAGCCAACCGGCCAGCGATTTTGCCGGTGCGAACGGCGACGTGGTAGCCGCCCTCGTGGAACGCCGAGGTGGTACCCATCGCGCCACCGACGACGGCGATGTTCGCGCCGACGGGTGATTCGATCGGTCGCGTCGACGAGATGGGGTAGGTTTCCGTCCCCTTTGACTTCCCACGGTCCTCGGCGCGAGGAATGTCTTCCTCGATGTCGTACTCGTCGCCGTACTCCTGTTCGAGCAGGCGGCGGATGTACTCCGCACCCGACGGGATTTTCTCGTCGTCGGGCCGCAAGAGTTTGTAGCTGCCGGGGTTGTCGACGTCCTCGAGATCCATCCCGATCGGCATCGTCAGTCCGACCCGAGCGACGGTGCCGTCGTTCGGGAAGACCCACGGATAGGCGGTCTCGCCGGGCATGTACCCCCACCAGAACGTGAGGGTGTCCTCGAACTCGGCGAACAACTCCTCGGGGAACTCTCGGTACTCCTGGTAGGCGATGTGGTTGGCCTCCGGCGGCGAGAGATAATCGGAGACGCTTCGGCCGGGTGCAGTAAACTGGTCGAGCGCCTCGAGCGTGATCCGTCGCTGGGGGCCATCCGCGAGGACGACGTACTGGGCCTCGAGTTCGTCACCGTTCGAGAGCGAAAGCGTGTGGGTCGGTCCGTGTGAACTCGTTGCCCGGAGGTCGGTCTCGAGGGCTTTGACGCCGACGCCGACGCGCAGGTCGGCACCGGCCTCGGTCGCGCGCTCGTAGAGCCAGTCGTCCATGCGTGCGCGGTGGAAGGTGTAGCCGAACTTGGGATAGCTGGCGTCCATCCCCGTCGTCCGCAACTCGACGGCGCTGTTCGGGCCGATGAACTCCGTGGCCTCGAGTTCCTGGAGGATGACGTCGTCGGGAATCTCCCGGTAATCGAACCCCATAATGTCGATCCAGTAGTCGAGCATCCCGGCGGCGTCCGTCGAATCCGGACCGAGTTCTTCCCGATCCTCACGAGGGACCCCCTGCTCGAAGAGCACCGTCTCTGCGCCGTGGGCGGCAGCCTGTTCGGCCGCGGACGCGCCCGCGGGGCCACCGCCGACGATCGCGACGTCTACGCGTTCCATACGCCGTTTGGACTCAGTGAGCCATTATAAAAACTGCGAGGGACAGTTTCGACCGACTGCGTCGGGGTCAGTCTCCCGTCGGATCGCTTGCCAGACAACGGGCTGTGGGCTCCACCCCGATCATGTCTCGAGTGCGAGTCCGATGGGTTCGAGTGCTCGAGGTGCCGCGAGACGAACGCTTTTGATCGCACTGGACGAGGGCACCATCATGAGCGATGCTACTGCGCCGGACGTGCTCGTACTTCGGAAGGGGACTCACGGGATTCCGATCGAACAGTACGCCGATGCCATCCGCGATCGACTGCCGGGTCACACCGTCGACCTCGCGCGCACGCCGTCCGAGGAGCGCGAGGCGATCCAGGATGCGACGTTCGTCACCGGCATGACGCTCGAGGAAGAGCTCCTCGAACATGCTGAGAACCTCTCGGTCTTCGCCTGCGCTTATGCGGGGACTGGCCATCTACCACTCGACGAACTCGAGAGTCGGGGTGTCACGGTAACCAACGCCTCGGGCGTCCACGGGCCGAACATCGGCGAGCACGTGCTGGGGTCGATTCTGTCGTTCACGCGGCGGTTCCACGTCGGCGCGCGCCGTCAGCGTCGTCGCGAGTGGCGCCACTACCGAGCCCACGAACTCCAGGGGTCGACCGTCACCGTCGTCGGACTGGGCGCGATCGGGCAGGCGGTCTGTGAGCGCCTCGAGCCGTTCGGCGTCGAGACGATCGGCGTTCGCTATACGCCGTCGAATGGCGGGCCGACCGACGAGGTGATCGGCTTCGAGGGCGAGGCGTTCGATGACGCGCTCGCGCGCACGGACTACCTCGTGTTGGCGTGTCCGCTCTCGGAGACGACCCGCGGATTGCTCGATCACGAGGCGTTCGTGACGATCGATCCCGATGCGGTCGTGGTCAACGTCGCCCGCGGGCCGGTCATCGAGACGGATGCGCTGGTCAAGGCACTGCGCTCGAACTGGATTCGCGGGGCCGCCCTGGACGTGACCGATCCCGAACCGCTGCCGGAGGAGCATCCATTGTGGACTTTCGAGAACGTTCAGCTCACGCCCCACAACGCCGGTCACACGCCGAAGTACTACGACCGGCTGGCCGACATCGTCGCCGAAAACGTTCGCCGGATCGACGAAGACGGCACGGACGCCAGCCTCGAAAACCAGGTCCTCCCCTGATATGGACTACCGTCAGTCAGTGCCGGTAGGACCGCGACCGTCCTGCGGGCCCACACCGGGGAACTCGTGACAGCAGACCGTATGAGTGGTGGCCGAGCGTTTCCAGCTGTCCAACGGCCCCACTCACATCGACTCACTTTTTTAGCGCTCTCCTGCGAAAGACGGGTATGGAACTGCCACCAATCGACGGACTCGCTCGATCGGGAGGGGGCCGATGACGCTCTCGCTCGACGGGACGATCCTCGTCCCTGTCGCCGACCCGGACGACGGTGAAGAAACGGCGACAGCGCTCGCGCCGTATCTTGCCCCCTCGAGTACGGTGCTCGTCGTCAACGTGATCGAGAAAGCTGGCGGTGCACCTGACAAGGCCTCGGTCGAACAGCGGGAAGAGTATGCACAGGAAATCTTCGAGCGTGCCCGCGGACCGCTCGAGGACCGTGCTGGAACGGTCGAGACGGCGATCCTCTTCGGTACCGACGTCGTCGAGACGATCTTTGAGGCGGCGGTGGAGCGCGATGTCGACGCCGTGGCCTTCGAGCCTCGTGAGCAAAGTCGGTTCGTGGAACTGCTTACCGGCAACGTTGCCCGACGGCTGGTCAAAGAAGCCTCGGTCCCCGTGGTCGCACTGCCGCGAGTCGACGACTAGTCGGAAGTGTCACTGCCGGTCCGCAAGTTCGACTCGTCCCGTTTGATCGACCTCGACTCGATAGTCGGCGTAGACGAACGTCACGCAGCCGGCAGTCCGGCTCGTCTCCCCCGTGGACTGAAACAGCGAATCGAGGGCGGACGGATCGATCACGTCGTACAGCGGTCCGAACTCGTCTGCGAGCTCGAGTGCATCAATTTCGTGTTCCGCTGCGATCGCTTCGATGATCGCTTCGCTGAGCGGCTGCTCCGGGCGGGCCTGATAGATCGCTGGTCCGTTCTGCGGTCGCGACCCGTCGGTAGCGGTTTTCGTTTCCATACGCTCCGTATCGGTGCAAGGAGGGAAATGACCCCGATTGGATAGTCAACGATTTAAGACGGGGTCTGCTCCTGGAGCGTACTCCGAAGCAGGTTGGCCTGTCCGCGCCGGAGGCGAGCGGACAGCGCCTGGTCCGAAATGCCGAGTTGCGCGGCGACGTCCGATAACGTCGTCTCCCGCGGCACGGCGAAGTAGCCCGCCTCGAGGGCGACGAGGAGTGCCTCTTGCTGTCGCTCGGTGACGTCGTATCGACCGCCGGCGTGAGCCGACTCGCTGAAGATCCGCTGGATTCGAAACGGGATATCCCGCTCACGACAGGCGTCGCGATACGCGAACAGCTCCGATCGCGTCGGGATGCGGGCCCGGATCTTCGTCTTGTCCCTGACGACGATATCCAGATACGCGATGTCGTACTCCGCCGCCGTCGGATAGATCAGCTGGCTTTCCCCGTGCTCCGATAGCGTGGCGCTGTAGAGACGCCGCTCACCCGGCTTCTCGAGAAGCGCGAACTCGCGAACGGTGTCGTCGGCGTTCAATGCGTCGTCGACGCGCTCGAGTTCCTCACCGTACACCCAGAAGATGAGTTTCGTCTCGTCCGTCGCCGACCGAAAGATCTCTTCGACTTCGATTCGCGAGACGGCCGCGACTGTCCGGCGGAGAAGCGGCGTCGCGATTTCGAATTCGGCGATGAGGACCATACGCTCTCGTCGGCGTACGTCGCGGATGGTTGTTAACAGTGTGGGCTACGCTGGAAGCGCTCGCGTCGAGACTGCCTTAGAGGTAGCCGTTCTCGAGCAGCAGTTCGCCGTTGAGCACGCTCGCGCCGGCTGCGCCGCGCATCGTGTTGTGCGCGAGACAGTTGTACTGCAGGCCGAACGTCGACTCGCGAATCCCGCCGGCGGCGATCGACATCCCGTTGCCGAGAGTGCGATCGAGGCGCGGCTGTGGCCGTTCGGGGTCCTCGAAGACCTCGATCAGCTGGTCCGGCGAGGAGTACAGGTCGAGGCTCGGGTACTCGCGCATGGCCTCGGCAGCCTCGTCGGGAGTGAGGTCCTCGGCGGTTTCGACGAACACGTTTTCGAGGTGGCCGTCGATCGTCGGGATGCGGTTACACGAGGCGCCGACCTCGACGTCGTTGAGCGAGAGTTCTGCGCCGTCGAAGCTGCCGAGCAGTTTCTTCGATTCGGTCTCGAGTTTGTCCTCTTCGCCGCCGATGTGGGGGATGGCGTTGTCGATGATCTCCATCGAAGTGACGCCGTCGTAGCCAGCGCCGGAGACGGCCTGCAGCGTCGCGACGTGGACCTTCTCGAGGCCGTACTCCTCGAGGGCGGCGAGCGTGGGGACGAAGGTGATCGTCGAGCAGTTGGGGTTTTTGACCATCGCGCCGTCCCAGCCGCGCTCGTCGCGCTGGACCTCGAGCAGATCGAGGTGGTCGGCGTTGACCTCGGGGATCACGAGGGGGATGTCGTCGGCCATGCGCCCGTTCGAGGAGTTCGAGGAGACGACGTAGCCGGCCTCACAGAAGCCGGGCTCGACGGCCTCGCCGACACTCGAGGGAAGCGACGAGAACAACAGGTCGACGTCGTTTGGCACGTCGTCGGGGTCGGTCGCCGTCACGGTCATGTCGGCGACGTCGTCCGGGATGGGACTGTCGACGCGCCACTTCGCGGCCTGTCGGTACGTCTTTCCGGCGCTTGCGTCGCTTGCGGTCAGTGCTGCGATCTCGAAATCAGGGTGCGGGTCGAGCAACTGGATGAGTCGCTGTCCAACGGCTCCGGTCGCACCGAGTACGCCTACTCGTACTGCCATTTTCCGCCACTCCGAGTCGTGTCCGCAAAACCGTTTGGGTTTTCGGTAGCGCATGTCAGCCGACGGAATTACTCGAGTGGCTGGCCATCGGTGGCGACCGAGCACGGTGCGGTGGCCGACACCGTACGGTCATCGACACGGACGCGCCGTTACTGTGGGTTCGCTCCTTCGGATAGAAGATATTAAGAAACGGGAGCAGTACCTAGCAACCGATGCACTACCGACAGGATCGACGCGAGGCCACCGGCCAGAGGTGGTTCCGATGACGAGTTCGACCGCGAGTTCCCGTTCCGGGGGATTGCTCGAGACACCGTTTAGCATGGGTGCGACGGCTGTCGCAGCCATCACCGCATTGCTGTCCGTTTTCATCGCGTGGCTCGGCTTTACCGGTGGCGTGTTCCCGGGGATCGGCTACCAGCTCGACATCTTGACCGGGGCTGTCGCGCTCGTGTTCGGGCTCGGCATCGCCATCGTGGCGCTCACCGCCGCAGCCTACATGGAGCCCGGATTCGGCGAGTAACGCGATTTTCGACGCCATCCGGTCAGTAACAGTTTCTCGACTATCGGCACGTTTCGAGGTCTCTGTATCCCATCGCTCGTCGTCGATCCGTGACGTGTCCGTCCGAACGGACGAGTTGGTCTGATTGCTGTCGCTGTTTGACGAGCGGCTATGAAGTAACGATCTGTCTACGAAGACTGGCTTACGCAGGCACTTCGGCGCCTTTCTTTCGCGTCACGTATCCCGCGATCCGGTTGCGAACGCCCTTGGAATCGACGTTGGTGAGCTTCTCGACGCTTTCCTTGTTCTGTTCGAAGTCGGTCGTGAACGCCTCCGGGTACCGCTCCAGGAGGAGGTTGCCGGTCTTCTTGACGTAGGCCGGTTTGATTGCCATACAGGGGCTTCCGTCTAGAGGCCCTTATAACGCACCATTTCCACCGATTGGCGACCGTGGGGAGTGGGCCCGTTTCGTCGGAGCACGCCGAAATCGTTGGTATCGAGACTGTTCAATCACATGATCGTGAGTTTTTGCGGCCTATCTCCCGCGAGAGTCGCGGTTCTGGGTTTCACGTCGTGTGGCCAGCGACGAGCCGGCTCCGACGGGTGACGGCTCGCCCGACGACCAGACTCGAGGACGTCCTACTCCTCTGTCTCGATCACGCCGAACGCGGCGGCGATCTGTCTCGCAAAGCCCGCCTCGATGAGATCCGTGACGAGGATGACGAGAAAGACCGTCCCGAGCAAGAGATTAGCGCCTGCGGGATCCGATGGCGGTGTGTTCGTCTGCAGGCGGATCGCAAACAGGGTCGCGACCGAGGCGGGGATAATCCCGCGCGGGCCGACGAAGCTGATGAACAGCCGCTCGCGGACCGGGAACTCACCGTCGGTCGTCGAGAGGAAGACGACCAGCGGGCGGAGCACCACCGCTACCACTGCGACAACCCCAAGCCCCGCGATCCCGAGTGCACGAAGCACAGCGAACTCGAGCAACGACGCGAGCGTGATGAACACGAACGAGAGGACGAGCAGCGTCACGTCCTGATTGAATTGCAGGATACTCTCCCGATGGGGCAACTCGAGGTTCCCGAGGGTAAAGCCTGCAGTCGCCGCGGCCGCGACGCCGGCCTCCGAGAACACCGAATCCGCGATCGCGAAGGCCACGACGGCCCCAGAGAGCGCGAGCAACCGGGCCGTCTGTGGTGCGGCCTCCGCCGGAAGGGCGACCCGCGTGAGGAGATACCAGATGACGATCGCGATCACGAGGCCGGTGAGGATTCCCATCCCGAGGCGCTCGACGAACAGGAAGACGAACCCTCTTGGCGCGAGTTCCTGGGCCGTCATCGCCTTGAAGAGGACGATCGCGAGGATCGCGGCGGTGACATCGTTGACGATCCCTTCCGTCTCGAGGGTCGTCGCGACGGCGTCGCGGACGGGAACTACCGCGAGGATCGGTGTGATGACCGTCGGCCCGGTCGCGACCAATAACGCGCCGACGAGAAACGCGATCTCCCAGCTCGCATCGAGGAAGAGCCATACGGTCAGTGCGGTCCCGAGAAACGACAGCGCTGCGCCGATCGTGATCAACCGCCTGGCCGCCCGCGGTGCGGTTCGGACGGTCTCGAACGTGAGCCGGAACGATCCCTCGAAGACGATGATGGCGACGCTCACTCCGACGATGGTCGAGAGCGCGTCGCCGAAGGTGTCGGGTGTCACGATGCCGAGTCCTTCGGGGCCGATCGCGATGCCCGCGACGATCAGAAACAACACGCTTGGAACGCGGTATTTCGCGGCGAGAAACTGGGCCGCGGTACCGAACCCGACGATGGCCGCGACGAGTGCGATGAGCTCGAGGTCGACGTGGATCGACACCGGCTCATCGACCTCCCGAACGAGGGCCCTCAGTTCGACCCGAGACGAACGACCTGCCGATCCACCCGCACTGGTCGGACATCACGACCGACATGCTGCGGTGTATCACGCCGACCGACAAAATCCACCACCCTATCGAAGTCGCTTCCTGCTGAGCGGTGCCACCGCAAGTCGATCGTCATCCTCACACTCGAGTGGTGTGTTCACCGCCGTGGCTCACCACGACGAGTAGTCGCGGACGCGCTCGAGCGCTTCGCGCTCACGCGGCCCGCCGGCGCGGTCGACGACCGACTCGAAGTACGTCAGCCGGTCCCGGAGTTCGGCGTCGTCGTACGCAGGTACCCCGAGCCGCGAAGCGGCGACGGTCGCCTCGACGACGGCCCCGAACCCGCGGTCGATCGTGGGCACCGTCTCGCGTTCGACGCCCGACTCGAGGGGCCGGAGTTCCCATTCTTCCCACTCAGTGTCGCCCTCGTTGCCGGCGTCGACACACTCGACGGCCACACGGGCCCAGGCGCACGCCGACTCGAGGATCGGCTCCTCGCGTTCGACGATCGAGAGCGCGGCGTCGGCGAAGACGACGGGATCGTCGATAAACTGGACGTAGCCCTCGCTCTGCCGGTGGAAGTTCCGGCGGGTGCGGGTGTTGCCCCACGTCCGCGCGGTGACGGGCTCGCCGGCGTGGAGCCCGAGCGGAGCGGCGTTCCACAGTTCGTTCGGGCCCAGCGTGGTCACGACGGATTCGGTCACCCCGGCAAGCGAGACGGGCCACGCCGCCATCTCCGCGTCCGCGCGTCGCTCGTCGCTCATACGGTGATCGCCTCGTGCTCGAGGGCGATGAATAGCCCGGCCGCGGTGATATCGGCCGTCGTCCCCGGATTGATCCCGCGCTCGACGAGGTCGTCCGCGAAGGCCTCGACTGCGGCCGGGTCCGTCTCGAGGGCATCGGCCGCGACCAGTTCACCGGCCCGCTCGGTCACGTCCCGCGCGGTCGCCTCGTCGTGGCGCGTCGCGACGAGCGTGTCGGCCCGTTCGGCGAGCAGGGAGAGAAAGACAGCCGCGGTGCGGTCGGATACTGGGCCGTCGGCCTCGGCGAGTCGCTGGGCTGCCACAAAGGAGCGGTCGAACCCGCGGACCCACTCGCGGGCGACGTCGTCGCCCGGGACGCTTCGCTCCATGAGCTCGAAGAGGGTCAGCCCGTGTTCCTCGACGGCCGGGACCGCGTCCGAGCCGCGGCGCACGTCGAGGTCGGCCATGTCCGCGGGCGGGTCGGCCACGCCCACGTCGACGTGATCGAACGCGCGGTAGAACGCCGCCGTGTCACCGACCGTCGTCTCGCGGACGACGGCTTCGGCGACGGGCTGGGAGAGGTCCTCGCGAGCGGCCCGAACGAGCGGGACGAGCAACAGGAGCGCGCCGAACTGCGTGTTGTCACCCTCCTGTGTGGCCATCCCCGCGACGGCCCGCTCGAAGGCCGGTCCCACTGCAGCCCCGTCGGCCGCTAGCTCGAGCCCCTCGCGGGCACCCACCGCTCCAGCGAGGAAGTGTTCGAACCGTAGCTCCGCGAGGTCGCGATGGCGGTCGACGTTGCCCGGTTTGGGCGTGCCCGCCACCTCGAGGAGCAGTGCCAGTTCCGCGTTCGCCGCTGGCGATCGCATACGTCCCGTTGTGTGCTGTGGTGGCTTATACTGTCGGACACTGGGCCGTGCAGGCCCGATCTATCGCAACGCCTCTCGTCACCTGCAACCGTGACTCGTGCCCCCCGAAGTTAAGTTTCGAAACGAAGAGATCCGGATATGGGATACGATACCGCAGCCAAGATCGATCCCGAATCAGTCATCGACGAGGAGTGGGGCGGCATGTGGTTCCTCAAAGAGCCCCTCGCAACCGACGAACTGGGAATCACCGTCCTCGAACTCGAGCCCGACGGCAAGGGGATGGAACACGACGAGACCGACTCCGGTCAGGAAGAGGTGTACTACGTCGTCGAAGGTACAGTCGACATCGAGTTGCCCGACGCCGACGAGACGGTGACGCTCGAGTCCGACGAGGCGATCCGACTGGACCCGGACGAAACGAGACAGATCCACAATCGCGGCGACGAGCGCGTGAAACTCGTGCTGGTCGGCGCGCCGCTGTAGTCCCCTCCAGTCGCAATCACTGTGCCGGTCGGCGTGGCTGCTATGACTCGAGGTCGCGCTGTCGGCCCTTTGGCACCATCGAGCGGAGCTCGCCGTGGACGTAGAGGCCGATGCCGAGCGGCTCCAATTCGCCGGCGACCTCGTGGGCGGCGATGAGATATCCCCAGTCGCCGTCCCAGTCGAGTTCCTGATCTTCGCCGGTTGCGAACCGGCGGGCCTGCTCGCGCTCGAGGTCGATCACGCAGTCGGTCGCGTGCCGGCCAAAGCGCTGGACGAAGTCCGTCGTGGGCTTCCAGTGTTCCTGTCGGGTCCGGAGGCAGGTCATCCCGATCGCCTCGATCTCGATGGGCGTCGGCGCGTCGCCGGCGTAGACCCAGATCTTGCCCGCGCCTTTCTCCCAGAAGGTGTAGTCGTCGAAGGTTGCAGGCGGAATCCCGAACCGATCTTCGAAGTAGTCGACGACTTCAGCGCGTGTGGCTCGTCCCTCGACGGTTCGCTCCGCGTCGGTCGCGGGCAGCCGGTCGAACTGCTGGCCGTCGTTCGTTCCCTCGTCACTCATTCGGCGGTCACCTCCAACTTCGCGACAAAGAAGCCGCCGGTGTCGTTCTGGTGGGGATAGATCCGGGCTGCCTTCTCGAGGCTGTCGTCGTAGGTTTCGCCGTCCCACTCGGTCAGTCCCGACGAGTGCTCGAGCCCGAGATCGAAGTCGACGACGCGACAGGATTCGGTCTCGAGGGCGTGTTGAACGACGGCCTCGTTTTCCTCGGGGGCGAAGGTACACGTCGAGTAGACGACCGTGCCACCCTCGCGGGTGGCCTGGATCGCCCGGCGGATGATCCCCTTCTGGATGCCCGCGACCGAGGAGATGTGGCCTTCCGACCAGTTGTCGAGCGCGTCGGGGTTTTTGCGGATCGTGCCCTCGCAGGAACAGGGTGCGTCGACCAGCGTCCGGTCGAAGGCATCGAAGTCAAAGCGTGCAAGCGAGTAGTTGCGCGCGTCCGCATTGGTCACCGCGAGGCTGGTCGCGCCCAGCCGCTCGGCGTTGAATCGCAACGCCGAGATCCGCCCGAGGTTGTTGTCGTTGGCGACGACTGTCCCGCGGTCGTCCATCAGCGCTGCGAGCTGGGTCGCTTTCCCACCTGGCGCGGCGCAGGCGTCCCAGACTCGTTCACCCGGTTGGGGATCGAGGACGACTGCCGGCACCGCCGAAACCTCCTCCTGACCGTGTGTCCAGCCGTGAAAGGAGGTCCACGTCGATCCCGGCGAGTCGGTCTCGAGGTCCAGGACACGGGGGTTCCAGTCGGCCTGTTCGTAGCCGACGCCCTCCTCGTCGAGGGCCGCGAGCGTCCGCTCGACCGAGGCCTTGATCGTGTTGACGCGGACGGCGTTGCCGAGCGGCCGCCTGCAGGCCGCGAGAAAGGCGTCGAAATCGTCGATAATCGACTGATACCGCTCGAATGGCTCCATTGGCCGCGAGTTCGGGGGCCCGGCGCTTGTGGGTTTCGAAGCGTGCGGAATCGGCTTCGCCGTCGGCCGCCATCAGCGGTGGTCGGTCACGCACCGTCTGCAGGTGCGCAAGCGGAAACCGAGACCGTGTTCCACCGATTTTATGCGGACGACAGCCGTCGGTCGTCGTATGGCTGAAGTTCGCTTGCAGGGTTCGGAAGCGGAACTCGAGAATCCGACGCTCGTCGAGGGATTTCCCGGCGTCGGCCTCGTCGGCAAGATCGCGACCGACCACCTCATCGAGCATCTCGACATGCGCTACTATGCGAGCGTTCACTGTGAGGGACTCCCCCGGATCGGGATCTATCGGGGCGGCGACCGGACGGTCCGACCGCCGGTGCGACTCTACGTCAGCGAGGCTCACGACCTGCTTGCCCTCCGGAGTGATGCGCCGATCAGCGCTGCAGCGGTCGCGGAGGTCGCCGACTGTTTGACCAGTTGGATCGTCGAACAGGATGCGACACCGATCTATCTCAGCGGCCTTCCCGCCGACCTCGACGACGAGGACAGCCGTGATCTCTACGGCATCGCCACCGGCAACGGCGAGGAGCACCTCGAGACGGCTGACATCGCGATGCCGCCCGAAGACGGCGTCATTACCGGCCCGACGGGGGCGCTCATCAACAGCGCTGCACGGGAGGACATCGACAGTGTCGGCCTCGTCGTCGAGTGCGATCCGCAGTTTCCTGACCCCAGAGCCGCGAGCGTCTTACTCGAGGAAGGCATCGAGTCGATCGCCGACCTCGAGGTCGACGTCCAGGACCTCGTGACGAGTGCCGAGGAGATCCGGGCGAAACGGGAACAGTTGGCCCAGCAGATGCAAGCGATCGCCCAGGAGGAGAGCTCGCAGGCCAAGCCGTTGCGGATGTACCAGTAGCTGCGTTCACGACGATCACGACAACGCATATCTCGCTCGCGTGTCGTTCTAGGCGCATGGCACGCGATCCGGCTCTCACGCGGCTTTCTGCGACCGAACTCTCGACTCGAATTCGAACGGGCGAGGTCACGGCGACCGCGGCAGTCGAGGCCCACCTCGAGCGAATCGACGACTGCGACGACGAGATCAACGCCTTCGTCACGGTCTGTCGGGATGCGGCGCTCGAGGCCGCCGCGGACGCCGACCGCGCGCTCGAGGCCCAATGCACCTCGGTGAGCCGCGCAGGGAGCGAAGTGACACACAAGACCGGCGAGAACGTGGGGCCGCTACACGGTGTGCCGGTGGCGCTCAAAGACCTCGGCGCACAGAAAGCGGGCGTCCGCCACACGTACGGGTCGGCGCTCTTTGCGGATCACGTCGCCGATCGGACGGCGGCGATCGTCGAACGTCTCGAGGACGCCGGCGCGATCGTGATCGGAACGACGAACACACCCGAGTTGGGCCACAAGGGGACGACCGACAACGAACTGATCGGCTCGACGGCGTCGCCGATCGACACCGACCTGAACGCCGGCGGCTCCTCGGGTGGGTCGGGGGGGGG
>NZ_JBHUDI010000001.1:246920-524936 GCF_042678045.1 Haloarchaeobius amylolyticus | reverse complement strand
CGGCGGTCGCCGCCGGGATGACGCCGATCGCGACGGGCAGCGACGCGGGCGGGTCGGTGCGTATCCCGGCCGCCGCCTGTGGCGTCTACGGGTTCAAGCCGACTTTCGGATTGGTGCCCGACGATGGCAGACCGAACGCCTTCGGTCGCGAGACTCAGCACACGACGAAGGGACCGATAACCCGCACCGTCGAAGACGCTGCAGTGCTCCTGTCGGTGCTGGCCGGGCCGCATTCGGCCGATCCGAACGCCGTTCCCGTCGACATCGACTATCGCAGCGCGCTCGAGTCACCCATCGACGACTATCGCATCGCGTACAGTCCAGATCTCGACGTCTTCCCGGTGACCGAGGCGGTCGAGACGGTCGTCGACGACGCGGTCGACGCACTCGCGGCCGCCGGCGCAACCGTGGAGACGGTCGACGTCGATCACGGCTACACCATGGCCGAACTCAGTGAGGCAGCGATGGCGCCGTACGCGACTGGCGTCATAGAGAGCGCGACGCTGCTCGAGGAAGCCCACGGCATCGACCTCCGGGACCACCCCGAGGAGGTCTCGGACAGCCTACTCGCGATGCTCGATGTCGGCGCGGAGTACGGGCCGGCCGACATCGCTCGATCGGGCATCGTCCGCACGGACATGTACGATGCCGTCCAGGATGTCCTCGCCGATTACGACCTGCTCGTGACACCGACGCTCTCGCGAGCGGACGTCGGCCTCTACGAGCCCCTCGAGACCGACGCCTGGGAGTGGCCGCTGACGTGGCCGTTCAACTGGACCGGCCATCCCGTCGCGTCCGCTCCGGCTGGACTGACCGACCGCGGCCATCCCGTCGGCCTCCAACTCGTCGGTCGGCGGTTCGCCGACGACGACGTCCTCGCGGCCAGTGCGGTCCTCGAGCGCGAGCGCTCCTGGGATCATCTTTACGAGTGACCGGCAGCGATCCAGCGGGCTCTCGCAGGCCCTGGCTGTGAGAATCGGTATCGAGGGTCAGGGCTGCCGATTTCGCTGTCGCAAGGCGAACCGCTGACCGGTACCAAAACCCCTTTTCACGCTCTGCCCCTTCACCCATACATGGTGACTTCCGACGCCGATACGATTCCGCCAGAGACGTGTCCGACCACTGATGGCATGCCGATGCTTGGTCTCGGAACCTGGCAAAACGAGGACCCCGAGCAGTGTGCCGAGAGCGTTCGGACAGCTCTCGAGGCGGGCTATCGACATATCGATACCGCCCAGGCCTACGGCAACGAGGATGCCGTCGGTGACGGAATCGCGGCTGCGGACGTCGATCGCGAGGAGATATTCCTCGCGACCAAGGTCTGGATCGACAACCTCGCGTACGACGACGTCCTCGAGACGACCCGCGAGAGTCTCGATCGACTGGGCGTCGACTACGTCGACCTGCTGTACGTCCACTGGCCGTCCCGGACGTACGACGCCGAGGAGACCCTCTCGGCTTTTTCAGAACTGTACGACGAGGGCCTGATCGAGCGCATCGGCGTCAGCAACTTCCAGCCCGAACAGCTCGAGGAAGCCGTCGAGATCTGTGATGCGCCGATCTTCGCGAACCAGGTCGAACTCCACCCGCTGCTCCCGCAGCCGGAGCTTCGAGAGGCCTGCGACGCTCACGACGTCGAGATCGTCGGCTACTCGCCGCTCGCCCGGGGACGGGTCTTCGACCAGCCCGAAATTC
Organism: Haloarchaeobius amylolyticus; assembly: GCF_042678045.1. GTDB lineage: Archaea > Halobacteriota > Halobacteria > Halobacteriales > Natrialbaceae > Natrinema > Natrinema amylolyticus_A. Next base: position 523,241 of record NZ_JBHUDI010000001.1, on the reverse strand, counting down.
AAGAGATCGCCGACAAACACGACGCCAGCGAGGCACAGGTCAGCCTCGCCTGGGCGCGTGAAAAAGGTGTTACGGCGATCCCGAAGGCGACCAGCGAAGGTCATATCACTGATAACTGGGGATCGCTGGCGGTGGACCTCGACCAAGCGGACATCGATGCGATCGACGCCATCGACGAGACGAGCCGTGAAGTCGATCCCGGCTTCGCTCCCTGGAACTGATCGGCACGGAGCCAGTCCGCAGATCGATTCCGTCGCGCACCGTTCTGCAGACTGATAGCAAAGGGACATATCTGACACGGAGAAAAAGCAGGAAACTTTACGGTACGTCAGCTTTTTGGCTCGCGTATGTCTACCCGCTCACAACGCCGTGGCGGTGGTGGGCTTGTCGGTGCGATCAGGACCGACATTCGGCGGTTACACGGGGCCTGGATGGAACTCGTCTTCCGCAGGCAACGTGGCCGCGGCCACTCCGTCATGGGCAAGTGGAAGCCCGAAACCCTTCCACAGAAACTCGGCTATTACGGCTGGAGCGTCCTGGGAGTTATCGGCTTGCTCGTCCTCTATCCGTTGACTGTCCTTGGCTTTGCGACCCGCTTTTACGCGGCGAAACTCGACTCGACGCGAACGCGACTCGGCATCGCCGGCGTCACAGGAATCGCGCTGCTCATCTGGGGGACGCTGACAGCGATCGCATACATTCGGATCCCCTTCGATGCCTTCCTCGCGATCGCGGCTGCCAGTACCGTCGCGATCGTCTCGACGACGCTCGCGGCCGTCACCTCGAAGTTCGGCGGTCGGGCGCTCTCGGTCCTGCTCGCCTACCCGTTCGCGATGACGGCGCTGTTCCTGCCGCCGGTCGTCGCTGCGCTCGTGACGCCGTCACTGCATCCCTACGTTCTCGACCCCAGCTACGACTTCGCCGTCTGGGTACTCGACAACGTGTTGTTCGTCGGCGGCATCAACGACTACCTGCGCAGCAACTTCAGCCTCGAGGGGCCGGCCTACGCCGCGATGTGGCTTGGCATCTCGTTCCCACTTGGCTGGTTCCTCGGAAGTGCCGTGACGATGGCGAATCTGGTTCGTCCCTCGGAAGAGTAGCCGCGGTTCGTTCTCACCTGTTCCGATAGTGTTGGACAAAAACCATTGATTCTGTCCGACAACATGAACGGACTGCCGATTCCCGATACCATTAGGTGTCCGATTCCTAACCCCCGCATATGGAGTTCGACCTTCCAACGACGGGGGCCGCGTTTATTCTGGTGATCGCACTCGGCATCGGTGGCATGGCCGCCACACCGATGGGGATGAACACGATATTGATGATGGTCGCGCCGTCGATGATCGTCTTCGGCCTGATCATGCTCGCACTCGGCGTCAAACACGGCGAATACCGCGCAGTAAGCCGCTAACGACGGGGACGTCTCAGTTAGCGATTGTGTCGCTATCGGACCGTCCGACTCGTTCTGTCAAAGCCGGCACTCTTGGCACTCTCGAGCGGTTAAAACCACGAAAATCGGTGGTTGGCGAGTGACGCAACTGTCGACGGCGACCGGCCTACATGTAGCCCAGATCGCGCAGACGCTCCATCAGGTCCTCTTTGTCCTGGGCGCGGCCCGCGCGCTCGGTCGTGCCCTCGAGGTCCTGGAGCCAGGCGGGCTCCTGGTCGCTCTTCTCGGTGCTGACTTCGCTGCCCAGCGAGCGGAAGCCGGCGAAGTACTTCGGGGAGATCGGGATGTCGTCCTGTGCGACACCTTCAGGAAGATCGTCGTCGCTTTCGGGGACGTAGCCCTCCTCGGGGAAGTTCTCGACGGTGTCCGGCACCACGAAGTTCCAGAACGCGTCCCAGACGGCGGCCTCGTCGAACTGCAGGATGGGCTGGATGCGGTCGTGGGGCGGGTAGATGTCGGGGTCGTGACGCGGCGAGAAGAACGTCTCGTCAGCGCGGGCTTCCTGTTCGTCCCAGCGGACGCCGGAGATGACGCCGTCGATGTCGTACTCCTCTAAGGCGTCGTTGAGCGCGACCGTCTTCAGCAGGTGGTTGCCGACGTAGGTGTCCAGCAGGAACGGGAACGTGTCCTCCTCGTACTCGAGGATGTCGCGGACGTGGTGCTGGTTGTGTTCGGAGAGTTCCGAGATGTCGATGTCGTCGCCCGGTTCGAGGCCGTGCTCGTCGACGTACGCGCCGACATCCTCGTTGCGCGCGTAGATGACCTCGAGGTCCCACTCGTCTGCCCAGTGGTCGACGAAGTCGTGGATTTCGTCGAAGTGCTGGTAGTGGTCGATGAACACTGCGGGGGGTACCTCGAGGTCGAAGCGATCGGCGACCTCCTTGATGAAATAGAGGGTGAGCGTCGAGTCCTTGCCGCCGGTCCACATGACCGCGGGATTCTCGTAGGACTCGAGGCCCTCGCGGGTGACCTCGATCGCTTTCTCGATCTTGTCCTGAATGTGGGGGTAGTCCTCGGGTTCTTCGCCTTCACCGTCGGTATAGTCGACGTCGACGTAGTCGGGGAAGTTCTCGCTCATCTCGTAATTAGATATAATTAGGAGATGTAAATCCTTTGGGTCGGCGGAAAGCTCTGTCGGCATTCTGGATCCAGTCTCGATGCCGGGTACTGGCCGAACGGTGCGGGCAACGTCGCCGAGATCGGCGAATCGTCCGGTCTCGAGGGCCGAACCCCGGCCACAGACGATCGACACGAGACGAGATAGGCAGGACGGTCAGGCCGGTCCGTGCGCGAATGTTTCCACTCGCGAAAATTTCTTGTAGGGGCTTTCCCATATACCTGCGTGGTTAGTTAGCAAGCGGTAGACAGCGAGCAAGTGGTGAGTGGTCGATAGAGCCGGGCGGACCGCTGGTCCGCACGGGTCGACGCCGCAATCCGGAGGACACTGTGTCAACACCTGAATCTGAGCCGATACGACGGAGCATCGAAGTCGAGTACTGGGTCATCGACGACGAGGGGCGGCTGGTCGAACCGGCAGACCTCGTCGAGGCGTCGCCGGGAGTCGAGCGCGAGTTCGTCGAGCCACTGCTCGAGATCAAAACGACGCCGTGTGAGACGACAGCTGCGTTGCGCGACGAGCTGTTCGACCGGATCGAACGCGTGCTGGACCGAGCCGACGAACTCGACAGGGGGCTCGTCCCGCTCGCGACACCGATAAACCACGACGAGATTCGGGACCGCCCGAGCGATCGGACGCGGATTCAAGACCGAGTCATCGGTGACGAGTTCGAGTACGTCCGCCACTGTGCGGGTACTCACATCCACGTCGAGCAACAGCCGGGGCGCGAGATCGACCAGTTGAACGCGTTCATCGCACTCGATCCCGCGCTGGCGTTGGTCAACTCTTCGCCGTACTTCCGAGGCCGGTATCTGGCCAGCGGGGCGCGGTCGAAACTCTACCGCTGGATGGCATACGATGGTGTCCCACACCAGGGCCGGCTGTGGCCCTACGCCGACGACGCAGACGAGTGGACCCGGCGCCTCGAGCGGCGATACGAGGAGTTCGTGACAGCGGCCATCGAGGCGGGCGTCGATCGGGCGACGATCGAGTCGAATTTCGATCCCGAGAGCGCCGTCTGGACCCCCGTACAGCTCCGAAAAACGTTTTCCACCGTGGAGTGGCGCTCGCCCGACACCGCTCTCCCGAGTCAGGTCGTCCGGCTGGCCGACAGGCTCGCCGAAGTCGTCGCTCACCTCGAAGACGCAGAGATCCGTATCGAGGGGCAGTCCGGTGCCATCACGGCGGACGAAATCGTCCTGCCGGAGTTCGATGCAGTGATCGAGTACGTCAACGCCGCGATCCGAGAGGGGCTGGCGTCGGAGGCAGTTCGATCGTACCTCGAGCGGATGGGGTTCGACGTCGCGGCCTACGAGCCGATATCACACGAGATCGACGGCCGGGGACCGGTCGATCTCGAGGAGGCACGGCAGCTCCGGCTCGAATACGCCGACCGTCTTGAGCGGGACGTTCGACAGGCCCGTCCGCTCAGCGGTGACTGACGGTTTCGAACGGAACGACCGGCTCCCGATTCCGCGAAAGCGGATGTACTGCCGATCTCGAGGCCGTCGCCGCAGTCGCCGAATCGACGCTCCCGGTCAGGACGACTCGAGCCGGCACTGACAACCGTGACAGTACGTCATTCTCACCCGGTTCGTCGTTCCACACGCCGGACACCGAACGGTCGACGCACTCCCGGCGTTGGCGTTCAGTCCGTTCGCCAGCGCGGCGAGTACGTCGTCGTTGTCGGTCACGTCTCGTTCGTGGCCATGTGCCTGCGCCCACTCGTTGATCAGATCGTCGTCTCGCAGTCGCTCGAGTCCGCGAACCAGCCCCAGAAAACACAGCGTCGGGGCGACCATCACGGCGGCTGCCACGGCGAGGCGGCCGACGAGCGCATACTGTCCCGGATCGTCCATAGGCGTCGTTTGCAAGTAACGGGGAAACGTCTATCGTTGTCCGCGTGGTTCGCGGACGGCCCGCCACAAGCACACTGCGACACCCTCTCCCAACCGGCTACGTGGCGGGAACGATGCGAAAGAGCCCGCCGGTATCTGTGGCAGTGCCGAGTGCGTAGACGGCACCGTCGTCGTCGCGGCCAAACGAGAACAGTCGCTCGAGGGTCCCCTTGCTGTCGATCTCGATGGCAGTCGTCGGCCACAGTTCGTCATCGCCGTCGGGGCGGGTCGCGGCGAACAGCCGTCCATCCGCCACGAGATCGCCGAAGACGTACGCGCCCTCGAGCGCCGGGAGTTCGGAGTCGCGGGAGACGTAGCCGCCGATGACCGAGACGCCGCTGACGTCCGTCTCGGCCGGCGGGTGCGGGTACTCGATGATAGGGTCCCGGAACCGCTCGCCGCCGCGAACGTCCGTGGCCGTCTCGTCGGGACAGTCCTCCTCTCGGAAGCAGTGGCTCCCCTCTTTGACGTTCCAGCCGTAATTGCCCCCCTTCTCGAGGAGGTTGACTTCCTCGTAATCGCTCTCGCCGACGTCCGCGACGAAGCAGTCGCCGTCGTCGAACGACAGCCGCCAGGGGTTTCGAAACCCCCAGGCGTAGTACTCGTCGAGCCCGTCGCGACCGACCAGCGGGTTGTCGTCGGGCACGGCGTACTCCCCGGCGGCCGAGCGGCCGTCGACGTCGATGCGAATCACGCTTCCCAGCAGATCCGTCGTTACATCTTGTCCACCGCCGCCGCCCCCGCCGCCCGCACCGATCCCGGCGTAGAGGTAGTCATCCGGTCCGAACGCGAGATCGCCGCCGTTGTGGAAGTCCGCCGGCTGGGGAATCTCGAGGACGACGCGTTCGGAGTCCGATCGCACTCCCGTTCCATCGTCGGTCGCCTCGAACGTTGCGAGAATACCCGTGTGGTCGAACTCCCGTGGCGTGTCGGATCGACGCGGCGCGCTGTAGTGGACGAACAGTCGGCGGTTCTCGGCGAAATCGGGATGGATCGCCATGCCCAGTAACCCCCGTTCACCGCCGGTGATGACCGTTTCGCGCAGGTCGAGCAACGGCTCGTCACGGAGGCCGTCGGACTCGTGGACCCAGATCCGGCCGTCGCGTTCCGCGACGTACCGTCGGTCTGCATCCGGTGCGAATGCGACGGCCAACGGAAACGCCAGCCCATCGACCACCGTCTCGATACCGACTGCGTCGGGTAGTGCAGCGATCGCGTCCGACTCGTTCGTGTCGACGGCAGCGGCCACCGACCGCGAGGCGGTGCCGACGACCCCGGTCGCCGCGCCGACGGCTGCTCCCGCCAGAAAGCGGCGTCGACTGAATGGCAGGTTCATTTTGGGAGATTCCGTACCACACCGAGACGGAAATACACCGTTCTGCCGTCGGTGAACGGTATGGCGATCCGACGGATCGCCATCGGCTTCATCGATCCAGTCGCTGTCTCGAGTCCGAGACGGGCTGTGACTGGCATCGTGACCGACGGGTTCGGATACCGGAGACACCCTCACGACCGGCCCTCGAGGAACCGCTCGGCGCGCCGCTGGCCCCGCTGTATCAACCGATCGATGAATGCTGGATCCCGGTCGACTTTCGACGGCGACGACAGGTCGCTGCCAAGGTCAATGAACTCGATGTCGATGGGCTTGTACTCCTGCGGGAGGCTCCCGCTCTCGATCAAGTCGTTGATCGTCTCGATGAAATAGACCTCCTGATACAGCGAGAGGTTTCCCGCCAGTTCGTTACGCCGATCGGCGATGTCTTCCATCGATCGGGGGACATCTTCGCGGTGCTTGGGATTGATCTGGACGATCCAGATCTCGTCGGGTTTGTCGGCTGCGGTCTCTGGCACCGTCAGGAAGTCGCGAATCGGCGGGTTCTGCGAAAACAATCCGTCCCAGTACCAGTGGTTGTCGATCTCGACGGCTTCGAACAGCGTCGGAATCGCTGCCGACGCGAGCATCGTCTTCGCAGTGATTTCCTCGTTGCGAAAGGTTTCGAACTCGCCTTCGGTGACGTCCGCCGCGCCGAGGATCAGATCCGCCGACGTGTCGGCGGCGAGCGCAGGAATGCGGTCGAACTCGATGTGGGACTCGAGCGTGTCGAGAAACCGATCTCGTCCGAGTTCGGCATAAGGGAGTTCGTACGGACTGAACAGCGGCAACGGCCCCCCGCGTGCTGCGAACTCCGCCAGCCAGACGAACCAGTCGTTGGCGACCCTGTCCGGTGGCGAGCGCGCCGCGAAGTCCCGCCAGATCACATCAAGCGTTTCGACTGCGTACTCGGTCCCATTCGTGACGAGCCCATACCAGGCTGCGGTCGCGCAGATGGCTCCGCCGGACGTGCCGCTCACGCCGACGAGTTCGTATTGGCGCGTCTCACACTCGCGAAGGAGTCGTTTGAGCACACCTGCGGTAAACGCCGTGTGGCTCCCACCACCCTGACAGGCGATCGCGACTCGAGTCGTACTGCCAGTATCGACACCGTCGTCCATATATGACGGTGATCACGAGCCGCGAGTTAGGAATGTGGGTGCGGAGTCACGCACAGCGAGGCCACTCTTCGGTTCGGTCCCCGTGCAAGTCCGTCGGAGAACGCGCTGTGTCGGTTCAGTCCGTAATGAACTTGTTGTCCCGCCAGTTGACGCCGCCCTGCCCCGAGCCGTGGTCGCGGGGGCCTTCGACGACTTCGATGTCGGCGGGTCGCGGTTCGCCGTCGACGATTCGGGTTGCCTCGAGGTCGCCATCGCGCTCGGAGATCGCCGTCAGTGTCCCTTTCTCGGCAGCTTCGGCGATGCCACAGAGAACGAGGAACATCTGGTACTGCAGCAGCGAGTTCTGCAGGACGGTCTCGCGGTCGCCTTTGAACGCGGCGAACTCGACGAGTTCGGATTCGATCTCCTCTTCTTCGTCCTCGTCCCAGCTAAAGGATTTCTGCCGGCGCTCGTCCGGATCTTCTTCGTAGACCCGGTTTTCCGTGACGCTGGCTTTGAGCTGGGCCGTCGGAGTGTACTTGCTGACTGATTGATCCTCGGCGACGGCTTTGAGGATCAGCGTGTTGTTTCGCCGCGTGATCTCGACATCGTCGACCCCGTCGGGGAACGTTGCGTTGTCGATGTGGTCGTGGAGATCTTCGAGGGGCAGTTCGAGCGTTGAATGCAGCCGATATACGTGTCTGGATTCCTCTGTTGACATAGTCTGAAGGTGTCTACGGCGATAGTCGTGGTCCGTTACTACGAGACCGCGACTTATATGACCTGCTATTAAATCCGTGTGCTACCAGTCGTGACAAATCTGTGTTCACGGTCGGACGCGCTACGCCGCGTCGAGCGTCTCCGCGAGTTCGCCGCGTTCGTCGAGTTCTTCCAGGATGTCGGAGCCGCCGACGAACTCACCGTCGACGAACGTCTGGGGAATCGTCTCCCAGCCGCTTTGCTCGTTGAGCGCCACGCGATACTCGTCGAGCGACTCGAGGACGTCGACGGTCTCGAACTCGTCGCGGTGCTGGCTGATCAGCCCGAGTGCTTTGCGGGAGTAGCCACACTGAGGCATCAGTTCGGTCCCTTTCATGAAGAGGACGACGTCGTTTTCCTCGATCGCTTCGGCGACCTGCTCGTTGACCTCCTCCTGGTCGAGACCCTGGTTCGGTGGGAACTCCATACACACTCGTATGGTGGTGAGGGGGATATGCCTTGCGTCCTGGGCACTTGCGGGACTGGAAGCACGGGCTCATACGGTCTGCTGTCCCGCTGTCCCAGCGCACCCGCAGGACGGATCGCGGGTGCGCCGGCACCCACTGCGAGGAGTCCGTATCAGTCGGCCGCGGGCGGTGACTCGATGACGTCGACTTTCTCGGCGGTGTAGCCGAAGACGTTCCGGTAGCCGTTCGGCGACATGAGCACGGGATAGAACGGCTCGTCGGCGATCTGTTTTTGCCCGTCGGCCGCGGCGAACGGTGCGCCGGCTTCGACCTCCGTGAAGTTCTCGACGAACACCTCGTAGGTGTCGGCCTGTTCCTTGTCGATGACGTCGGTGAGTCGATAGACTGGCAGATCGCGGCGGACGGTATCGCCGGGCAACGCATCGACTGCGGTGAGGAACGCCCGCGTTAGCCGATCGGCGTTTTCGGCGGCCGTCTCCGAGCCCTGCAGGCCACACTCGACTTCGACGGTGTCGATCGTCGAGAAGAGCCGTCCCTCTGCGAAGTTGCTCGTCTCGACCATCGCCGTCACTGGCAGTTGCGGGACGATCGCTTTGGCCGTCTCGCTGACGCCGTTGACGATCGCGAAGGGCTCGGCGTGGCTCTGCGTGGAGTGCATCGAGAAGGTCAGACAGCCCTCGAGTTCGCTGACGAGGTCGGCTGCGAGCTGGCCTTCGTGTGTCTTTGCGTTCGGATCACCGGGGAACGTCCGGTTTAAGTCTTCGTCAATAAAGCGGACTCGTCGTTCGAGCGCTTTCTCGTTTACGACGATGAGTTTGACGGGCCGTTCGACGCTCGGGCGTTCGTCAAGCAACCGTTCGACGGCCCGGACGCCACAGGGTTCGTCCCCGTGGATGCCCGCGACGACTGCGATCTCCGGCGTACCCGACCCGAGCTGTGCGACTCTCATTACCTATTAATTCGGCTGAAAGGGCAAAGGCGATTCGGTCTCTCACAGGATCACTCGTCGAGTGTCTCGACGTAGTCGTAGTCGACGGCGTCCGCGACCGGCTGGTTGCCATCGATCGGAATCCGCCAGCCCTCGATCCGCGTCGGCTCCTCGAGAGCGTTGGTCAGCGTAGTCCGAACCGTGAGCACGTCGACGCCGTAGTAGTCGTGGGGGACGTCCTGGAGGTACCCCAGCGCCGTCTCGAAGAGGCTCCGCATGCCGCGGTCGTTTTCGAAGTCGACGTGTTTGTACGCGCCTGCGGCGACCTGCACCATTCCGTGGAGGAATTTGCTCTCTGGAGTGCCGTTGCCGTAGTTGTACCACTCGTCTTCGAAGCAGTCGTGAGACTCGTGGTACGCGCCGTCGTTGAACAATCGCACGCCGTGGACGGTCGCCCGGCGCAACGTCGCATGTTCCCAGCGACCCGCGGACGCGTTCCAGCCCGTTGGGTTCCCGGCTGGTGGATCGACGGTCGGATCGCGGGTGTGGTCGTCCATGGTTGACTCGAGGGGTGACGGCCGGGTAATTCCGTCGGTTAGGCAGTCCGTAGCGAGTGTAAGCACGGTATTTATCCCGTTACGAGATCCATATTGGCCTAATGGCTCAGCCATACGGCCGCTGCCAGCACTGCGGGGAGCGCCTCTACGCGCACATCGAGGGAGGCTACCAGTGTCTGAACTGCGATCGGCGGTACACGGAGCCGGACATCGAGAGCCGAGCGACCTAATACTGCCGGACAGAACGACGTGAAGATCGGTCGCGAATCCGCGACCGACTTCGTATTGACTTCTGTTTGACAGTATAAGCGGGGCCTGTTGCGTTCGACCCGGCGCGGGGCTCTTCGGTCCGCGAGCGATGCGTTCGGGCATCGTCCGGCGACGCTCGAGCGGCAATCGGACGATTTAACCCCTGCGAGCGTCTCAGGACGAGATGCGTGCGAGGGTAGCCAAGCGGTCAACGGCGGCGGACTCAAGATCCGCTCCCGTAGGGGTTCGTGGGTTCGATTCCCTCCCCTCGCACTCACCACAGTGCGGCAAGACGGAGCGTCTTGCCCTCGCAAACTTCTGGGCGTCGATGGTTACTGTCCGAGAGACATCGATTCGATGCCGACGTCCGAATCGGGTTGTTGTACGTCGAGATTTCCCACCGTGACTTCGCGGAACGGTCGGCCGGCCGCGGACAAAACCGATTACAACGCCGGCAGCGCGAGCGAGAACGTCGATCCCTCGCCGGGTTCGGATTCGACCCAGATCTCGCCGCCGTGGCGTTCGACGATTCGTTGGCAGAGGGCCAACCCGATACCAGTCCCATCGTACTCCTCGCGACTGTGAAGCCGATCGAAGACGGTGAAGATGCGGTCTTGATCCGCCGGATCGATTCCGATCCCGTCGTCGTGAACCGAAATCACCCACTCCTGGCCCCGTCGTTCGGCATCGATGTCGATCCGCGGTGACTCGTCGCCGCTATAGGTGATCGCGTTCGAGAGGAGGTTTTGGAGCACCTGTCGTAACTGATCGGCGTCACCTTCTATCCGAGGGAGCTGGTGAGACGTGATCTCGGCGTTCGTTTCCTCGATCTGAATCTGCAGGTCCTCGAGCACGTCGTCGAGGACCGTGTCCAATTCGACCGGTTCGAACGGATCGCCACGTGTCTCGACCCGCGAGTACTCGAGCAGGGCGTCGATCATCGTCCGCATCCGTTCGGCACCATCGACGGCGAACGCGAGGAACTCCTCGCCGTCCTCGTCGAAGGTGTCCCCGTATCGGGTCTCGAGCAACTGGAGATAGCTCGTGACCATCCGCAGCGGTTCCTGCAAGTCGTGAGAGGCGGCGTACGCGAACTGCTCGAGCCGTTCGTTCGATTCTTCGAGCGCACGTTCCCGTCGCTGCTGTCCGAGTTCGTAGCTGACACACTGTCCCATCAGATCGAGGAACGCGTGTTCGGCCTCGGTAAACTCCGTCCGTCGCGGCGACGTATCCCCGAAGCAGAGCGTTCCACAGGACTGGCCGCCGACGACCACTGGCACTCCGACGCAGGTCTCGAGGCCCACGTCGTCTGCATCGGTGATCCATTCGACCGCTCCGGCATCGGTGACGCTGGCAGGCTCACTCGTCTCGATGACCCGGCGGCAGTACTGCGCCGTCGCTGTCGGCGGCGTCGTTCCCGTAGCCAAATCGGGGTGCGTTCCGTGCAGCTGCTGGATTTCGAGTGCGTTCCCGCGCTCGGAAACGAGCAGGCCGATAGGGAGATCGAGGTGGTCACAGCCTAACTCGAGCAACCGATCGAGTTTCGCCGCGGTCTCGAGGTCCGGATCAGACGTGATGTCGTACAAGACTCGCTGTGACTCGTTGTGTTCGCGGCGTTCGAGTTCGTAGCTGACCCACTGGCCGATCAACTCGAGGAACGTGCGTTCGGTTTCCGAGAACTCGCGATCGCGCGGGTCCGTGCTTCCGACCCAGAGCGTTCCGTACGGCGTCGATCCGCTCGTCACCTTCGTCCCGAGGTAGCTCGTCAGACCGTGCTCCTGGTGGACTGGATCGTCCTCCCAGTCGGTGCCGCGCACGTCTGCCATCCCGACCGGTTCGTCCTCGGCTATCGCCCGTCGACAGAAACACCCCTCACTCGGGTTGGTCCACGTTTCGCCCGACTCGTCGCCGTACCCGACGGCGTATTCCGTCAGGAACTCCCCGTCCCACGACGGCAAGTAGGTCAGCCCGGCCGCGTCGAGTCCCAGCCGGTCCCGTCCGATGGTGAGCAATTGCTCGAGCTTCGTCTCGAATCCGAGGTTGGGGTCGGACGTGAGTTCGTAACACTCGCGGAGGAACTGTTCGCGCTGGTGACGGTTCAGTTCGTAGCCGAGCCACCGTCCCATCAACTCGAGGTACATCCGGTCTTCCTCCGTGACCGAGACCGAGCGCGATTTGTCGGGGATGAAGCTGAGCGTTCGGTCCGTGCCGCCGTCGATCGGGATGTACGTCCCCATGTACCCGTGGATTCCGAAGTCCTCGAAAACGGGGAGATCGTCGAGTTCTTCCTCGGCCGGGTTCGATACGCTCGTGGCTGCCTTCATCTCGACGGCCGCCCGTGAATACATCTGTGACAGGGAGAATTCGGTACCGGGTTCGAATTCGTCGTGGTCACCGCTTACGTACTCGATCTCGAGCCAGTCGGAAGCGGGCTCGACACGGTTCACGGACGCAAAATCGAAGTCGAACCACTCACACCCGAGGGTGAGCAGTTGCTCGAGTTTCGTTTCGAAGGACCAATCCGTACTAGCCGTGATGTCGTAGAGGTCTTGGAGGAACTGCTCGCGGTGTTGGAGTGTAGTCTTTGCCTCCGTCCGTTCACGGAGCGTCTCGAGCATCCGGTCGACCTCGCGGGCGGGCTGGTCTGCCCCCAGAAGCTCCTCGGGCGGCGTGTAGTAGAAATTGTGACACGCCGCGCCGTCGTAGATGAGGTGGGGATGGGTTCGAACGATATCGCGGATGACCTGCGGTGCGAACAACTCCCGGTCGTATTGGCAAATCGCGAGCACGTTCTCGTTGTCGAAGAGGTCGTTGATCTTCGACTCGTACTCTATCACCTGCTCGTAGGGCGTCTCGTCCGCTTCGATCCACGACATCTCGGCGACGAGTCGGAGTGCCTCGTATTCTTCGTTTGCCTCCGCGGTCGCGTCGGCATAGAACTGGATCATCTCGTCGGGAACGAACGTCCTGTTTCGGAGGTAAGTGTCCTGTACGGTGTAGAATACCAGCGCTCCGGACGCGATCGCGGCGTCGACGTCGATCCCGCTATCGCGCATCGTCGCCTTCACGTCGGCTTCGGTGCTCTGATCGACGACGTACGCGATACGCTCGCCTCGATCGAGTCCATGACGAACGAACGGAATCGCCGCCGAGAACTTCTCCTCGCGTGTCTCGTAAATCTGCGCGAAGTGGTCGTTGCACTCGTGGCCGTCGAGCGACTCGACGGGACCGCCGAACTCCGGACTCGACTGCAACGCATCGAGTCCGCTCTCGAGCGTTAACGGTTCGCCCAGAACCGCGTTCGGGGACGCGTGCTTACTCATAGTCCCCCCGAGTACTCCTGCTCGAGTGACGCCGGTCCTCGACCGAACCGGGCGACGCCGAGAAGTCGCCGTCACACGGAGCAGAACCGATCACTTGCGTAGTCTGATCCGCAGACCCGCTTATCGCTATTGGAGGACCGTTCATTGAGAGATGGAGGTGCGTGAGAGAGAAAAAAGCGTCGTGGGCCACTCTCGCACGATTCTGGATCGCGCCCGAAATCCGAGACGACGGTACCGACGGATCTGCGATCGCTCCGGGTATCGCTGTGTCACGGAGCTGATCGTGATCCGCAGCGGTACGTCGCTCGCGAAGAGTGATCAGCGGTCGTTGGTCTCCCGTCTGGGTTTATAATCTCTACCGTGGGAGAGCGGCACGGAGACCCATGAGCAGCGACCAGATTCCAGGCTACACCTACGGTTCGGACGAGGTTCCCGACGCGCCGATCAGCATGGACGAGTTCGAGCGGCTGCAACAAACCGTGCTGTTCGACGAAGACGACGAGGAGTACCTGCAGCTGGCCGGCGACGTTCTCAAGGACCAGATTGACGACGTCCTCGACGTGTGGTACGGCTTCGTCGCCGACCACGACTTCCTGGTGTACTACTTCACGGACGGCGAGGGCAACCCTGACGAGGAGTACCTAGACCGAGTGCGCGAGCGATTCGGCCAGTGGATCCGCGATACCTGCGATACGCCGTACGACGAAGACTGGCTGAACTACCAGTTCGAGATCGGGCGACGACACACCCGGGAGAAGAAAAACGAGGTCGACGACGCCGAGGCGGTCGAGCACATCGACATGCGCTATCTCGTGGCCTTCATCTATCCGATCACGGCCACGATCCGGGAGTTTCTCGCCGACAGCGACCACTCCGAGGCGGAGGTCGACGCGATGTACCACGCGTGGTTCAAATCGATCGTGCTGCAGGTGACCCTCTGGACTTATCCGTACGTCCCCGAGGAGAACTGGTGAGCACTGCCCAACCCCGTGGCACCGGTATACGATCACTTTTGGGGGCGGACTCCAGAGAGAGGGCATGAGCGACGCCGATGATGCGACTCGTGCAGCCATCGCCGGCCGTGCGGCACGCGAGGGAGCCGCTGTCGCGGCCGACTCGTTCCGAACGGATCTCACCGTCGAGCACAAAGGCGAGAAGACTGACGTCGTCACGCAGGTCGACCGCGACGCCCAGGAGGCCGTCATCGAAACGATCCGGAAGACGTTTCCGGACGATCCGATCGTCGGGGAGGAAGCCGACGCGCTCAAGGACGTCCCCGAAGCGGGACCTGCCTGGATCGTCGATCCTATCGACGGAACCAACAACTACGTCGGCGGTATCCGCGCGTTCGGGACCGCCGTCGCGGCCGTCGTCGACGGCGAACCGGTCGGTGCTGCGTTCGACTGCCCCGCCCTCTCCGATCGCTACCGCGTCGGCCCCGACGGGCCGTTCCGCAACGACGAACCGCTGTCTGTCAGCGACTGTGCCGATCCCGAGGCGGCCACCGTCTGCCCGACCTTCTGGTGGGATTTCGACCAGCGCGACCAGTACGCCGCGGCGAACCGTGTCCTCGTCGAACGGTTCGGCGACATGCGCCGCTTTGGCTGTGCCCAACTCGAGCTGGCGATGGTCGCCTCGGGCGCACTCGAGGGGACGATGACCAACCTGCGGGCGAACTCGTGGGACACCGTCGCCGGGGTCAAGCTCATTCGGGAGGCCGGCGGCGTCGTCACGGATCTCGAGGGCGAGCGCTGGCGACACGACAGTGACGGGCTGGTCGCGTCGAACGGTGCGATCCACGACGAGTTGCTCGCGGCCGCCCGCGACATCGAGGCGTGACGCGGGCCAGTACGTGGACGCCTCACACGACAGTCTCGCTCGTTGAAAACCGGAAACGGTAAGCGGCCCCCACTACCGGATTCGGGTATGGACGACTTCATCGACCGGTTCGGGGCCGAGCGCGTCTGGGCCGCGACCGTCGCAAGTCTCGCCGCCGTCGTGGTCCTTGGCGCGGTCCTGTTCCCCCAGCGAGTGTACGTCGAGTTTATCTGGCAATACTTCTGGGGGCCGGTCGTCGCCGACGCCCACAGCTGGTCCTGTGTTGCGTGGGCCGACGGCCAACAAGTAGCCTGCGAACAGGCCGGCGCGAACGCCGGCCCGACCGCCGCGCCCGGCTACACGTTCGTCTCGTATGCCGGCTATATCCCGACCCTCGTCCTCCTGCTTGTCGGGGTTATCTTCATCCTTCGCCGCCTCGAGATCGAACGCTTCCGCACGGGCTTTTTCGCGCTGTTCCCGTTCATGCTCTTCGGCGGTGCCCTCCGTGTCGTCGAGGACGCTAACGCTGCGGCCTACGAGGCGACCGGCGAAATGGCCATTCAGCTGCCCTGGTCCGGATTCATCATCAGCCCGCTGATCTACTTCACTGTCTTCTTCATCGCCCTCGGGGCGGTCGTGAGCTCCATCTGGCTCGATCGCAACGACTACGTCTCGGGCTATGAGTACCCGCTGGCCGGAATCGGGACGACGCTGCTGACGGTGACGGTCGCCTATCTCGGGTACACGGCGGCGACGGAGCCGTACTCGGAGTTCTACCCGCTGATCCCGCTCGTCACCCTCGTCGGGGCGACGCTTGCTACTGCGATCACGTGGTTCGCAATCGTGCGATTCGCGCCGGAATTGAACCGCGGCACCCGATATATGGGGATCGTCGTCATCTGGGCGCACGCAGTCGATGGCGTCGCGAACGTCGTCGGCCTCGACTGGGCGACCACGCTGGGGCTGCCGGCGAATCTCGTCCCCAAACACCCGATCAACGCGGCGATCGCCAGCACGACGGCCGAGGTGCTTCCCGAAAGCGTCGTCTCGGCGACCGGCTCGGCCTGGCCGTTCCTGTTCGTCAAGCTCGCTGCCGCCGTCTTCGTCATCTGGATCTTCGACGAGACCGTCTTCGAGGATAACCCTCGCTACGCAATCTTGCTCATGATCACCGTCGTCGCCGTCGGGCTAGGGCCCGGCACCCGCGACATGCTGCGGGCGACGTTCGGGGTCTGATCGGCTCTTTCCGTTCCGGCTGTACTCGAGTCCCCTCGAGACCGCAGTCTATCCCGACCGCGCTCCGAACGCCACGAACGGGGCCTTTAATCGCCCGCGGCGGGAACGGGCGTCCATGAGTGATACGGACGGGTGGTTCGCGGATGTCGACCGCGCCGATCCCGACGCGATGGCGACTGCGGTCCGTGAGGGACGTGCCGACGAGCCCCGCGACTGGCCGAGCCTCGCGCTCGAGGCCGGGTTCGCTGATGACGAGG
The DNA here is from genome assembly GCF_042678045.1 of Haloarchaeobius amylolyticus. Classification (GTDB taxonomy): domain Archaea; phylum Halobacteriota; class Halobacteria; order Halobacteriales; family Natrialbaceae; genus Natrinema; species Natrinema amylolyticus_A. The sequence goes on along the minus strand of NZ_JBHUDI010000001.1, from coordinate 506,749 downwards.
ACGACTATTACGACGCCGTCCGCGAGGCGACGACGGCAGCAACGCGGGCCGCGGTGACCGAACGCGAACGCGCCGACGACCGCCAGCTCGTCCATGCGGTACGCGCGATGGACGACTGCAACCGGACGGCAAACGAACTCGCGGAACGGCTGGCCGAGTGGGCCGGCACCGTCGACCCGGATGCGGGAACCGGCGTCGCGTACGCCCGCGAACTGGCACGCGGTGAACCCGACGACGCACTCGAGGAGCCCGCAGTCCGCTCGCTCGCCGAACGCGTCGCCGACCTCGCCGACGAGGCGGACGATCTCCGGGAGTTCGTCCAGCGCCGGACGCCGGCCGTCGCGCCGAACCTTGCGGCGCTGGCCGATCCCGTGCTGGCGGCACGGCTGATTTCGCTGGCTGGCGGCCTCGAGGAACTCGCGAAGAAACCCAGCGGCACGATCCAGGTGCTGGGTGCGGAAGACGCCCTGTTCGCCCACCTGCGGGGCCACGCCCCCTCGCCCAAACACGGGATCATCTACACCCACGATGCGGTCCGTGGCACCCATCCCGACGACCGGGGCTCTGCAGCGCGTGCGGTCGCCGGCAAACTCGCCATCGCCGCCCGCGTCGATCACTACTCGGGCGAGTTGAAGCCCGAACTCGAGGCCGAACTCGCCGAGCGGATCGAGACGATTCAGGCGCGGACCGCGGACGAGGACCCTGACGGGGGTGCCGACGATGAGTGAGCTTCCGGCTGGCGTCACACGCCACACGTTCGACGGCACCGACCGACTCGCGACCCGCGGCGAACCGGTCTACGGCGAGGCGACCGATGGTGAGTGGCGCGCCTGGAACCCGAACCGGTCGAAACTCGGCGCGATGCTCGAACTCGAGATGGACACCGGCCTCGCGGGCGGTGAAAGCGTTCTCTATCTGGGTGCGGCAAGCGGGACGACGGTGAGCCACGTCGCCGACTTCGCCGGTCCGACCTACGCCGTCGAGTTCGCGGCGCGGCCGGCGCGGGACCTGCTCGAGGCCGCGGAGAGCCGTCCACGACTGTTTCCGCTGCTGAAAGACGCCCGAAAACCCGAGACCTACGCTCACGTCGTCGAGTCGAACGTCGACGTCATCGTGCAGGACGTGGCCACGCGCGGGCAGGCTCGCGTGGCGCTCGAGAACCGGCACTTCCTGGCCGACGATGGTCGACTGCTGTTGGCGGTCAAGGCGCGCAGTGAAGACGTGACCCGGGAGCCGGCGGCTGTCTTCGCAGACGTTCGCGAGGAGTTGTCGGAGGGATACGAGATCTTGGAGACCGAACGACTCGAGAAGTATCACGCTGACCACCTCGGGATCGTCGCGCGGCCCCGATAATTCGGCCGGGCGCGACCGCGTTCCGCTTCGTGCTCAACAACTGATATAAGCCCGTCCGTCGTGTGTCTCTATGGTATGTCTGAACACCCCACAATCGGTGATACCCTCGAGGGAGCGGTCGAGCGCTATCCCGACCGCGACGCGATCGTCTACCCGCGCAAGGACCAGCGGTGGACCTACACGGAGTTCGACGAGCGGGTCAACCGACTTGCGAACGCACTGCTCGAAGCCGGCATCGAGAAAGGCGACAGGGTCGCGACAGTACTGTACAACGGGTCTGAGATGGCACTGACTGTCTACGCGTGTTCGAAGATCGGCGCTGTCTTCACGCCACTGAACTTCCGGCTGCCGGCGGGCGAGATCGAATACATCGTCACCGACGCCGAAGCCGAGCTGGTGCTCTTCGAATCCGCGACGCGGGAGGCGGTCGAAGGAGCGCGGCCTGACTTGGAGACTGTCGAGGAGTACGTGTTCATCGATGACGACCACGCGGCGGTCCCCGACTACGCAAGCGGGTTCTACGAGTTGCTCGAGTCGGGTTCGGCCGAGCGGCCCGAGGTCTCCGTCACGGAAGACGACGTGTACGCCTTCATTTATACGTCGGGAACGACGGGCCGGCCGAAAGGCGTCGTCCACGAGCACCGGGACATGGTCGAACATAACCTCCTCAACATCGTCGAGTTGAACCTCACCCGTGACGACGTCGGCCTATCGGTGATGCCGCTGTATCACTGCGCCGAACTCCACTGTAGCCTGTTCTCGCGGATCCATCGCGGCGCGGCGAACGTTATCCACCACGAGTTCGACCCGGACGCCGCGCTCGAGGCGATCGACGCCCACGGCGTAACGACCCTCTTTGCAGCACCGACGGCCTGGAACGCCCTGTCGCGTTCCGCCGCCGAGTTGGACGTCGACGTCTCGTCGCTCCGGATCGGGCTCTACGGTGCGGCCCCGATGCCCGAACAGGTCCTCGAGAACTGCATGGAACACCTCTGTGAGGACTACGTCCAGGCATACGGTATGACCGAGATCGGTCCCGCCGGCGTCTTCCAGTCACCGGACGACCAGATCCCGAAACAGGGCGCTGCCGGTCTCCCTGCGCTCAATCACCGCCTGCGGATCGTCGACCCCGATGCGGACCCGGACCAGACCGTCGACGGAGGAGAGATCGGGGAGATCCTGATCGCCGGACCGTGTACGATGCGCGAGTACTGGAACCGTCCCGAGGAAACGGCGCGATCGCTGCGCGAAGCCGACGGGACGACCTGGTACTACACCGGCGATCTGGGCTACCGCGACGACGACGGTTACCTCTTCGTCGTTGATCGGAAAGACGACATGATCGTCTCCGGCGGCGAGAACATCTACCCGGCCGAAGTCGAGGACGTGCTGTTCGCACACGACGGCGTCGCGGAGGCGGCCGTCGTCGGCGAGCCCGACGAGGAGTGGGGCGAACTGGTCGCCGCGTACGTCGTCGCCGACGACGGGACTACTGCGGCCGATTTCGATTCGTTCGTCCGCGAGAGCGACCGGCTCGCCGATTTCAAGCGGCCGCGGAAATACTACTTCGTCGACGACCTTCCGAAGAACCCGAGCGGCAAGATCCAGAAGTTCAAGCTCCGCGACGGCGAGGCGGACATCGAGCCCGAGGCCGAAACCGTCCCGTCCTGATCGGCTGAACGAGTACGGATCGATCGTTCCGACTCCAAATCGTATTTACTATCGGCGACGAAAGCAGGATACGATGGAACGCGGGTCGCGAGACGCGTTTACGCGCATGGGAACGCTGGGGATCGAAGAGGAGTGTTTCGTCGTCGACGAGGACGGCCGGCCCACCAGCGGGACCGACGACCTCGTCTACGAGCACGACCCGCCCGAGATCCTCGAGGGACGGCTCGATCACGAGCTCTTTAAATTCGTCATCGAAACCCAAACACCGCTGATCGAGGACCCCGACGACGCTCGTGACTCGCTGCTCGCGATCCGCCAGGCGTTGGTCGACCACGCCGAGGCCCACGGCTATCGGATCGCTGCCGCGGGCCTCCATCCGCTCGCGAAGTGGCAGGAACTCGAGCACGCCGAGAAACCCCGCTATCAGGCACAGCTCGACCGGATTCAGTACCCACAGCATCGAAATACGACCGCGGGCGTCCACGTCCACGTCGGCGTCGACGACGCCGACAAGGCGGTCTGGATCGCCAACGAACTGCGGTGGTACGTCCCGATCATGCTCGCGCTCTCTGCAAATTCGCCCTACTGGAACGGGTTCGACACCGGACTTCAGTCGGCCCGTGCGAAGATCTTCGAGGCACTGCCGAACACGGGGATGCCGACTCACTTCGAGGATTTCGAGGCGTTCGACCGGTTCGAACGGCTGATGCTCGAGACCGACTCGATCAACGATCGGGGCGAACTCTGGTACGACGTGCGGCCACACACGGCCCACGGCACCGTCGAACTACGCACGCCAGACGGACAGGCCGATCCAGACGTCGTCATGGCGTTCGTCGAGTACGCCCACGCGCTCGTCTGCGCGCTGGCCGAGGAGTACGAGGACGGGGCCAGCGGCCACGAGCACCGCCGGGAACTGCTCGACGAGAACAAGTGGCGGGCCATCCGCTACGGTCACGGCGCGTCGTTTATCGACCGCGACCTCGATGGCACGGTCGATCTGGGTGAACTCGTCGACCGCGAGTGCGAGCGCCTCGGTATCGACGGGATCAAACGGGTCTACGAGCGCGAAAGCGGTGCGCAACGACAGCGGCGGCTGTTCGAAGAGGAGGGACCGGACGCGCTGTGTGAGTCGCTGTTCTTGCAAACCGAGTGAGACGGTCCCCTGTCACTAGTTCCCGTGCGACCACAGGTGGATCGGTGGTCGCACCGGAACTGACTGACAGCAGTCCGTCTGCCCCCACAAAGGTTTAACTCCGCGCGAAGCCTCGTCCTGTACGAGACGCCACATGAGTTCCGACGACGCAGACGAGCATCCGGTCGACGACGCAAACGAGAGAGAGGAATCGCTCGAGGGACCGGACGACGTCGTCGAGACCGAGACCGGCCGCAACCCGGCCGTCGAGGAACTCGACCAGCGGATCGTCGATCTGCTCTCGTGGATTCTGGACACGGAAACCCGGGCGAAGATCTACGTGTATCTGCTGGCGAATCCGGGCAGTACCTCCGAGGAGGTCGCGAAGGGGACCGGGCTCTACCCGAGTACGGTCCGCGAGGCGCTCGCGGAACTCCACGAGGAAGCCCACGTCACGCGCGAAAAGCGTGCCAGCGAGGGGGCCGGAAACAACCCCTACGAGTACACCGCGATCCAGCCCAGCGAGCTCGTCGGTGAGGTCGTCGATCAGGTTCAACAGGAGCTAAACACGATCTTCAGGCTCGACCGCGTCCTCGACCGGGAGCACACACACGAGCCGGAGACCCTCGAGGAGACCGAGCCAGTGACGATCACCGTCGACGACAGCACACCGACGCTCGGCGAGGACCCGAGCGCTGCGATCGATAGTCCCGAATCCGACGACGAGGTCGCGGTCGAATCCGTCGACACGGACCTCGATGAGGACGACACCAACGAAGACGACGTCTAGTCGTTCGAATCGCCGTCCGAACGCTACGCCTCGGGTTCGAGAATCGCGGGTCGCTCGAGCTCGAGGTCTCGGTCGATCGCAGAGATGGTCGTCGTCGGCCATCGTCCGGTCGCCGTTAGCACCTCGATATCGTCGTCGGTAACGAGTGCAGTACCCTCGCTTTTTGCGCCCTGTACTGTCGGGTTCCACGCGTACGCCATCGGCGCTTCGACCGACGCTTCGTGGTCCGGCGTCGCGATCCACTCGCGGCCCGCGAAGCCGGCGGCCCCGCCCTGATGGTGATGCTCCCACTCGCCGTCGTAGCCCACCGCGTCGTAGGCCTCCTGGATGGCAGCGAAGACGTCGCTAGCCGTGCCACTATTATTTGCAGCATCCTGTGTCGCTGCAAGCGCCGTCGCCTCTACGCGGGCCGCGGCCTCGTGGCGTTCCTCGAGCCACGCGGGCGGGTCGAACGCGACGGTACGGGTACAGCTCGCGTGGAGGCCGGCCCGTTCGGCGGTGACGGAGACGAGCGCGTACTCGCCCAGTTCGGCCTCGGTCGGCGTGTAGTGGCGATACTGCTGGGCCCGGGTTGCGCCGCCGACGAGGACGACCGGGGCCTCGATGTCGCGGGCCGACAGCGCGACTCGCAGGGCCGAGGCTACCTCGTGTTCCGTGTCACCGGGCTGGAGTTCGCGACAGACGGCTTCGACGGCCGCGGCCGTCTGCCTGCCAAGCTCGCGGTATCGTTCGCAATCGCGGTCGGTCAGCGGCTGTCGCAGCGGTGTCGGATCGACCCGCTCGAATCCAGGGTGGTTGATGTCGATCGCGGCCCGCTCGTCGTCCCCGACGTGTTCGTCGACGGCTGCGCCCAGCGACGACGCGTGCCAGGGGAAGTCTTCGACCACGAGTTCGTCGACGTCTAGATCAGGAACTTCCTCACTCACGATGCGATCGGCTTCGATGTTGTTCGCCACGATGGTCACGTCAGCCCCATCGTAGCCGACCGCAGCGACGCCGATATCGCCCTCGCGGTCGACGACGTTGTTCCCGCCGGTCAGCCATGCAAACGAGTTCGGCCGGGCGAACCAGACCGAATCGAGGTCGTGAGACTCGAGGTGTGCCTCGAGGCGCTCGCGTTTGTCCATGTCGGGTGCTGGCGAGGGTGATCCTTCATACTGTCGGACGGCACGGCCAGGTACTCGAACGCGAATCAGCAGCTGCTCGGGATCGCTGGATCGCTACGTCTCGAGGGCGCTGGCGAGCACCTCGACGGGGTGGGTGGGCCGATCATAGCCCTCGAAGTCCCCGATTTGTGTCTGACAGGAGGTGCCGGGGGCGACGACCGTCGTTTCGGTACGATCAGCGTGCCGATGTTCCTCCAGCTGGTCTCGTAGTATCGAGCCGATCGCCCGCGAGAGCTCGTAGTGGTCGGCTTCGTAGCCGAAACTGCCGGCCATGCCACAGCAGCCCGAATCGACGGGTTCGACGGCGTAGCCCGCTCGTCGGAGCACGCCGACTGCGTGGTGGTCGGCCCCGCGGGCCTTCTGGTGGCAGTGGCCGTGAAACGTGAGCGCGGTGTCCGCTGTTGCGGCGTCGTCGAACGACAGCTCCTCGTCCAGTCGGCGGTCGTCGATATACTCACAGACGTCGAACGCGTTCGCGGCGAGCGGTTCGACGCGCTCGTCGTCGAGCAGCGAGCGGTACTCGTCGACGACCATCGCCGCGTCCGATGGCTCGACGAACAGGACCGACCAGCCGCGCTCGAGATACGGCTCGAGGTCGTCGAGTAGCGCTCGACCCTGGTCGGCAGCGACCTCGAGCAGTCCCTGAGAGTAGGCCGCGCGACCGGTCGGACCGAGATCGGGAATCGCGACGCGGATCCCCGCAGTCTCGAGGACCTCGACGGCTGCCTTCCCGACTGCCGGATTCGAATAGTTGGTGTCCGTGTCGGGGTAGAGGACGACCCCCGCGGTTGCCGTTTCCGCATCGATCTGGGGTCCACGTTCCCCGTACCACTCGACCAGCGTCTCCCGCTGGAACGTCGGCAGCGTCCGCTCGGCCGCGATTCCAACTGTTTTCTCGAGGGCGGTCCGCGCCCCCGGCAGGTCAGTTGCATGGTTTGCAAGCGGCGCGACCGTACTGCCCAGTGCCGCCAGCCGATCGACGTTCGCGAACAGCCGCTCCCGGAGACTCGTCCCCTCGCGGTCGTGGTACTGGTGTTTGACTTCGGCCTTGAGCTTCGCGAGGTCGACCCCGGTGGGACAGTCGCTCTGACAGCCCTTGCAGCCGATACAGAGGTCGAGCACCTCAGACTGGAACCGCTCGCCGTAGAGTTCGTCGGGGTCGATCTCGCCGCTGATCGCCGCCCGCAGCAGGTTCGCACGGCCCCGCGTGGTCGCGATCTCCTCTTCGGTCGCTCGATACGTGGGACACATCACGTCGCTGCCGGTCTGCCGGCAGGTCCCACAGCCGTTACAGAGTTCGACGAGCTGTGAGAAGCTGCCTTCGTCGTCGAAGTCGAGCGTCGTTCGTGGCTCGAGGGTGGCGTAGTCCGGGCCGTATCGGAGGTGGTCGCGGATGTCGGTCGGCTCGTCGTCGCGGTAGACAACCTTCCCCGGATTCAGCCGCCAGTCCGGATCGAACGCCGATTTGAGGTCTTTGAACGCACTCCAGAGCTGGGGACCGTACAGCTTTGGATTGAACTCCGTCCGCGCGAGGCCGTCGCCGTGCTCGCCCGAAAACGAGCCGTTGTGTTCGGCGACGAGATCGGTGACGTCGTCGGCGATGGCACGCATTTTCTCGACGTCGTCGCCGTCTTTCAAATTGAGGACCGGCCGAATGTGCAGCGTGCCGACGCCCGCGTGGGCGAAGTAGGCCGCCGTCGTGTCGTGGCGCTCGAGGATTTCCTGGAAGCCCGCGACGTACTCCGCGAGCTCTTCGGGTGGGACGGAGGCATCCTCGACGAAGGGGTACGGTTTCGGATCACCCTCCATGCTCATCAACAGCGGGATGGCGGCTTTTCGAAGTTTCCAGAGCCGGTCCTGTTTCGCCGGCGAAAACGCCTCGAGCGATCCGAACGCCGCGCCCTCGTCGACGAGGTAGGTCGTCGCCGCGTCGACCGCCGCCGACAGGTCGTCGACGACTTCCGAATCGAACTCGAGCATCAACGCCGCCTCGGTCCCCTCGGGGATCGGCTCCGCGTACTCGGCGTACTCCGCCGAGTCGGCGGCCAGCCGGAACACCTCATCGTCCATGAGTTCGACCGCGCTGGCCTCGCGTGCGAGTGCCTCGGGGACGGCGGCAAGCGCCTCGAGCAGGTCGTCGTAACAACAGACCGCGAGCGCGGTCTCGTCGGGCCGGGTCACGAGCGAGAGGGTGGCCTCGACGACGATGCCGAGCGTGCCTTCGGCACCGACGAGCAGTTTCGAGAGATTGATGATTCGCTCCCCCTCCTCATCTTCCCGAATTACCTTTTGCAGGTTATAGCCGCTAACGCTCCGTTTGAGTTCGGGATAGCGTGACTCGATTTCGTCGGCATTGTTCTCGACGAGCGCCCGAACCGTCCGGTATAGTTCGGCTTCGCGGTCGTCTTTCGAAACGATGCGATCCCACTCCGGACTGTCGAGGACGATGTCCCGCGTGTGGATCAGTGAGCCGTCGGCGAGAACGACCTCGCACTCCTCGACGTAGGCGTCCGTGATGCCGTATCGCACCGAGTGTGCGCCCGTCGAGTTGTTTCCGATCCCGCCGCCGATCGTCGCACGATTCGACGAGGCTGGATCCGGCGCAAAGCGGAGGCCGTACGGCTCGAGCGCGTCGTCCAGATCGTCCTGCACGACGCCCGGCTGGACCACGGCGGTCCGTTCGTCTGGATCGACGGCTTTGATCCCGTCCATGTGCCGCGAGAGGTCGAGGACGACACAGCCCGGGCCGACGGTCTGCCCGGCGAGCGAGGTGCCGGCACCCCGCGGGAGCACCGGCGCGTCGTGGTCGGCCGCGACGCGGACCGCCGTGCGGACGTCGTCGACGTCCCGCGGGAAGACGACGCCGGCGGGCTGTGCGCTGTAGATGCTGCCGTCGGTCGCGTAGAGCACACGCGTGTACTCGTCGAAGCGCACGTCACCGTTACAGGCGGCCCGAAGGGCGGCCGCGAGCGTCCCGCTCGTCTCGTTCCGATCCGTCTCGAGCCGTGGCTGGTGTCGCTGCCGGTCCCGCTTCTCGACCCTCGTCTCGACGCTGTCCTCGGCGGCCATATGCGGTAAGACATCGTCCCGCATGACGTTAAACTATGGGCGTCACTCACAAGACGCATGGTATTGGGGATCGGTTAGCCACAACGGCAGCGATGGCCGTCGCTGTCGGTTGCTTCCTACCAAAAAACAGGGGATCGTGACGGGCTCGTCGCTTACTCGAAGTGGTCGAGGCACTTCTGGTACTCTTCTTCGGCCTTCTCCCAGTTGACGACGTCGAAGAAGGCGTCGATGAAGCTCCCACGGTCCGGACCGTAGTCGTAGTAGTAGGAGTGTTCCCAGACGTCCAGCGCGAGCACGGGATGGGAGCCCCAGAGCGCGCCCTGGTCGTGCTTGTCGACTGCGACGTTGCGCAGTTGCTTCGCGACCGGGTCGTATACCAGCAGTGCCCAGCCACCGGCGGCACCGGCAGCGGCCTCGAACTCGCCTTTCCAGCCCTCGTAGGAGCCGAAGTCCTCCTCGATGCGGTCGGCGAGGTCGCCCTCGGGTTCGCCGCCGCCGTCGGGGGACATGTTCTCCCAGAACAGCGTGTGGAGATAGTGTCCACAGCCGTTGTGGGTGACGTTGCTGAGGGCACCGGGCGTCGAACTGAAGTCACCCTCCTCGCGATTTTCTGCGAGGGTTTCTTCGGCGGCGTTGAGGCCATTGACGTAGCCCTGATGGTGCGTGTCGTGATGCCAGGTCAGGACCTGTTCGGACAGTGCCGGTTCGAGCGCGTCGTAATCGTACGGAAGCGGTGGAAGTTCGTGATCAGTCATAGTATTCGTCTCATGTTCTGTATCGGTTCCTCGCCTGTTAAGTTTTGAGGAGTGGGACGTTATCACCCCGAATAAACTCACGGCCGTCCCGTCGTGCGGTTTTCCGATACCTCACGGAGTTCCACCACAGGCTGGCTATTAAAGGTTTCAGCGGTTGCTGATATCCTACTCGTCGCTGCCGATCGCCGTAACTCGCCGGTGTTACGTGATCTCCTTGTGTCGGGCGTGTTCGAGCCACTCCTCGATCGACGGCTGGCCCCAGTAACGTACCATCTCGCTTCGCTGGTCGTATTCGAGAACTCCCGCGTCCTCGAGTTTTGGGAGGTGGGTGTGTGTCAGTTCGAGCCGAATGCGTGGGTGCTGGGCTGTCGTGTCTCCCCCATAGTCGCAATCGGTCTGCACTCGTGCGTTCGCGTCTGTGTCTCCGTCAGCCGCGCCCGTCAGTTGCTCGAGGCTGACGACGTTCTCGGTGAGCGTCTCGAGCGTTGCGACGCCGTCGGGTTGCTCGTTCAGATAGTAGAGTGCGTACCGTCGTCGGCTGTTCGAGAGCAAGTCGAAAACGAGGTCCAACGACGGCGTCGTATCCGCCATCAACGTACTCACTTGTCCCTCTCGTTCACGCATTCACGGCCCACCTCCTGTGTGTTACCATTCGAAACCACCAAGCGCCTGTTCTCGAGCCGAGACATTAGATGTTACGTCTCCCTAGATGAATACGTGTATTTTACTCTAGAATATTTTCGGGTTGTATAATCCGGTGTAGGTCCGATCGGTGTTGCATTCGTGACGGGACACTCATACGGACTCCTGTCAGTGGGTGCCGGCGCACCCGCGACCGTCCTGCGGGCCCACCGGTCACTCGTGACAGCAGACCGTATCAGCCAGTCAGGTACTGCTGTGTGCCAACTGGAAGGCGTCGTAGAGCTGCAACTGATCGTCGACCACCAGAAAATCGAAAACAGCTGTCGACTCGAGATCGACTACTCGTAGAGCCACTCGGCGTCGTGCTGATCGTAGTCGATCAGCTCGTCCTCGTCGAAGTGGATCGCGATCTCGCGTTCGTTTGCGCCCTCGTCCTCGTGGTCGGCGGCGTGGACGACGTTCCGACCGAGGTCGAGCGCGTAGTCGCCCCGGATCGTGCCGGGTTCGGCCTCGAGCGGATCGGTCTCGCCGATCATCTGGCGGACCTGCCGGGTCGCGTCCTGGCCCTCCCAGACCATCGGCACGACCGGCCCCGAGGTGATGAAGTCCACGAGGTCGTCGTAGAACGGCTTGTCCTCGTGTTCGCTGTAGTGTTCTTCTGCCCGTTCGCGGGGCATGTTCTCGACTTTGATGCCGACGAGCTTGAGCCCGCGGTCCTCGAGTCGGGAGACGACCTCGCCCACGAGACCGCGCGCGAAGGCGTCGGGCTTGACCATCACGAAAGTGCGCTCGTGATCGCTCATGCTTCTTCCGCCTCGACGTCGTCGCTCTCGTCCTCGGTGGACACGTCAGCTTCGTCTTCGGTCTCAGCTTCGTCTTCGTCGACCTCTGGGGCGGGCGTCTGCTCCTGAGCGGGCCCCTTGGCGCGACGACCCTCTTCGGTCCACTCCAGATCTCGGGGTTCGCGTCCGAGCTTGTAGTTTTTCTCCGCTTTGGAGTCGACGAAGTGGAGCACGGTGCCGTCGTTTTTGACGTACATGATGCCCGTGCCGGGTTCGATCTCTTCGCCCGTGTAGTCGCAGGTGCGTTTCTCGACCATTATTGTCCTCCGATGGAGTCGGCCTCGCGGGCGGTCTCGCGAAGCTGGAGTACGTCCCCTTCGCGGACCGGCCCGAGGCAGTTACGGGTGATGATGCGTCCCTGGTTCTCGCCCTCCTTGATCCGGCATTTGACCTGCATGGCTTCACCGTGCATGCCGGTCTTGCCGACGATCTCGATGACCTCGGCGGGCGTAGATCCGGTTTCTTCCTCTTCAGCACTCATCTCTGATCACCTCAGTCGAGGTCCTCGACCTTGCCGGCGATGTCCTCGACGTCGCCGTCGGCCTCGCCAGCGTCGACGATCGCCGCCGCGGCCGAGCCGACCTCGAGGCCGGCGGCGTGGCCGACGTCGTCCTGCGTCTCGATGAAGACGACCGGGATGCCCTTCTCGTCGGCGAGCTCCGGCAGGTGCATGACGATCTCTTCAGGGGAGACGTCTTCGGCGACGTAGACGAGCTCGGCGTTGCCGCGCTCGATGGCCTTCGTCGTTTCGTTGGTTCCTTTCTTTACTCGTCCGGTGTCTCGTGCGACCTCGAGCGCCTCGAGGGCGTCGTCTGCGAGGTCGGCTGGGATGTCGGTGGTTACGTAGACTGACATTGGTTGTTCACCTCTCCTACACGTGGGCTCGCGCTCCCCTGCCGTCCGGGCGCTGGGCACCCGTGCCGGAACGACTCCGGCGGAAGTCCTGTAGGGCTAGGAGCATCATCAACCCCGCGTAGGGTGTACACCTGAGTAGCGTTGCCCTCCTTAAAAGCGTGTTCAAACGAGCGAGTGCGTGAGACCCCTCCGCACGGACCGTTCGATCTCGGTGACGGGTCACGATTTCCCGCCGACCCATGTCCGACGATTGGCTGGTCGTGTGCGTTCGCGCCACCCGTCGCGGTCCGGTGGCTATTACTCTCGAGCCTTCCACACCTGGCACATGGACGTCGACGCCGTCGGTCTCGCCGAATCGCTTCGCGAGGAAGCCGAGTACGCGAACGAACGCCGGCTGCTGGTACTCGCAGGCGACCGTAAACGGGGGTACGATACCCTCGAGTCGATCCTCGATACGCTCCCCGTGCCGATCACCGAGACGACCCTCGTCGGCCCTGACGACCGGCTCCGCTGTGAACAGCTCCCGCAGGCCAACGCGAGCGAACTGCTGGGAACGACCAGGGACGTGATCGCCGTCGACGCCCACGACGAACTCCGGCCTAACGCGCTCGGCAAAGTCGTCGGAGCAGTCGACGGCGGCGGTCTCCTCGTCCTGTTGACCCCGCCGCTCGAGTCCTGGCCGGACCGCCACGACGGGTTCGACGCCTCGCTGGCTGTCCCACCGTTCTCCGTAGACGACGTTACCGGCCGGTTCAAACGCCGGCTCGTCGAGACGCTGCGAGCCCACCGCGGGATCACGATCGTCGACCTCGAGAGCGGCCGACTCGACGCCGACGGGCTGACCCACCCGGCCCCGCGGATGCCGTCGGAGCCGCCGACGCCACCCGCGGATCACCGGTTTCCGACCGCGACCTACGAGGCCTGCCTGACGGCCGACCAGGTCGACGCTGTCGCCGCCCTCGAGTCACTTGCCGAGCGCGAGCAGGCTGTCGTCCTCGAGGCCGACCGTGGCCGGGGCAAATCGAGCGCCGCGGGGCTGGCCGCGGGCGCGTACGTCGCCGCCGGCGAGGACGTGCTCGTGACCGCACCCGCTGCCCGGAACGCGGCGGAACTGTTCGAGCGCGCCAGTGAACTCGTCGAGGCACTCGGCACCGACGCCGTCGTCGAACCTCGCCGGATCGAGACGGCTGCCGGCGGCTCGATCCGCTTTCGCGAACCAGCCACGGCCGTCGACGACCTCGAGTCGGCCGATATCGTCGTCGTCGACGAGGCCGCTGCACTGCCGGTCGCCACGCTCGAGTCGCTGCTGGCGGCCGATCGCGTCGCCTTCGCGACGACGATCCACGGCTACGAAGGTGCAGGGCGGGGCTTCTCGGTTCGATTCCGCGACCGACTCGCCGAGAGCGACCACGAGGTACTCGACTGCCAGCTCGTCGAGCCCATCCGATACGCGGCGGGGGATCCCGTCGAAGTGTGGGCCTTCCGCGCCCTGCTGCTCGACGCCCGCCCGCCGGTCGACTCGCTCGTGGCCGACGCCACACCCCAGACGGTCGACTACCGGCGACTCGAGCCCGACGACCTGCTGGCCGACGAGCGTCTGCTCCGGGAAGCATTCGGCCTGCTCGTGCTCGCCCACTACCGAACCGAGCCCGCCGATCTCGCGCGATTGCTCGACGCGCCCAATCTCGAGGCTCGCGCGCTCGTCCACGACGGCCACGTCGTCAGCGTGGCGCTGCTCGCTCGTGAAGGAAACCTCTCGCCGGAAACCCGCTCTATGATGTACGAGGGCGGCCGCGTCCGCGGCAACATGCTCCCGGACGTGCTGACCAGCCAGTTGCGAGACGAAGCGGCAGCCGAGACGGCCGGGCTGCGCGTCGTCCGCATCGCGACCCACCACGCCGCCCGCTCGCGGGGACTGGGGTCACGTCTGCTCGAGTGCATCCGCGAGGAGTTCGAATCCGCCGTCGACTGGCTTGGCACCGGCTTCGGCGCGACGCCCGGCCTGCTGGCGTTCTGGCGCGAGAACGACTACCGGGCAGTCCACATCTCGACGACGCGCAACGACGCCAGCGGCGAGTACTCGGCGCTCATGCTCGCGCCGACGAGCGACGCGGGTCGGGCGCTCCACGATCGTCACGCAGACTGGTTCGTCCGCCGGTTCGCCGCCCTCTGTTCCGATGCGCTTGACGACCTCGAGCCCGATGTCGCCCGCGCGGTGCTCCGCAGCGTCGTCGATAGGGCGGGACCGCCACTCGCGTTGACTGACCACGAGTGGCGGGTCGTCGCGGGAGCAGCCTACGGGCCGGGCCTGTTCGACGTCGATCCGGGGCCGTTCCGGGAGCTCGTCGTCCGGTACTTTGCCGACGACCCCGACGCCGTCGACTTGAGCGACCGCGAGGAACGACTGTTCGTCCTGCGCGTCCTCCAGAGCCGCGACTGGGAGTCCGTCGCCGATCGGCTCGGGTATCACTCGACAGGACAGTGTATGCGAGCACTCGGCGACGCCGTCTGTCCGCTGGTCGATCACTACGGGGATGCCCCTGCGCTCGAGGTGCGCGAGCGATTCGCCGAGCGCTGAGTTCGATGAGTCGCACCGCGAAAACCGGGCATTATTTCAATATGCTGAATACTTCGTGTACGTGCTCGCGACCCCACTGGTGTTGCTCTCCGTGTTCGGGGTCGATCCCGACGGTACGGGAGTGATCGTCGTCGCGTTGTTGCTGGTCTGTCTGGTTTTCGCTGCACTCGCCACGGTCGTGTCGCTCGTCAAGGATGCTGGCTCGATCGCGGATGCGAGGGTGGCCTGGCAGCAGCTCTCAGTGATATACGTCGCCGTTCCGATCGGCGCATACGCGCTTGTCTATCTGGTCGCAACACTCCGACAGTCAATACACCCGCCCGGGGATGCCATGTACGGGTTTGTCGTCGCGCTTTGGGGTTCGTCACTCGTGTATCTCGTCAATAGACACCGGTACGTCGGCACGCCGTAGCTCGAACCTGGCCCGGTCTTCAGCCTGCGGTGATTCAGCCGCTGTTATTTACTGTTCGCGCTGGAAGACTTCAAAACTGGATGGCTCAGTTGACGACTGGTGCGTTGCTGGTCTTTCTGATCATCGCCGTCGCGCTCGTGTTGTTCGTCACCGAGCCGGTGCCGATCGACGTGACGGCACTCGGGATCATGGTGAGTCTGATGATGCTCGGTCCGTGGACGGGTGTCTCACCGCGTGATGGCGTCGCCGGCTTCTCGAACCCAGCGACGATCACGATCCTCGCGATGATGATCCTGAGCGAGGGGGTGCGTCGAACCGGGCTCATTCAGCGTCTCCAGGAGAACGTCGCCTCGTACACAGGTGAGAGCGAACACAAGCAACTCGGTGCGACGATCGGCATCGTCGGGCCGCTGTCGGGACTGATCAACAACACTGCAGCCGTCGCCGTGCTGGTCCCGATGGTCAACGACCTCGCTCACGAGAACGGGACATCCCCATCGAAGCTCCTCTTGCCGCTGTCGTACGCGTCGATGTTCGGTGGCATGCTCACACTCATCGGGACCTCCACCAATCTCGTCGCGAGCAGTCTCTCCGCGCGGTACCTCGATCGCCCCTTCTCGATGTTCGAGTTTACGCACCTCGGCGTCATCGTGTTCGTCGTCGGCTCGGCGTACCTGCTGACGGTCGGCTACTGGCTCACCCCGTCGCACGTGACGCCACGAAGCATCCGTGAGACGACCGCGAAAGAGGAGTACCTCACGGAACTCGTCGTCCACGAACACTCGCCAGTGGTCGGCTTGACGCTCCAGGACGCCCTCGAGGAGGTCGGTTTCGAGGCTGAGGTCACCCAGCTCATCCGGGACGATCGGTACGTCGCTAATCCCCCGCTGTCGACGACCGTCGAGAGCGACGACGTCTATACGGTTCGGCTCACCGACGACGCGCTCCAGTCGCTCCTCGAGGTCGACGGCGTCGATCTCGTTCCCGGCGCAACGACCGAAGCCGATCTCGAGACGCTTGCCCCAGAACAGACGCTCGTCGAAATCGTCCTCACGGCGGGCTCGGATCTGATCGGCGAGACGATCGACTCGGCCAATTTTTCCGACACCTACCAGGCGCGCGTGCTCGCGGTTCGACGAGGCGGCCAGATCTCCCACGAACGCCTCTCCGAGTTTACGTTCCGGCCGGGCGACGCGCTGCTTATCGAGTCCGAAGCGGAGACGGTCGACCGGCTTGCCGACAACCCGAACGTCATCGTCGCCGGTGACCTCGCGCTCCAGCAGTTTCGGCGGTCAAAACTGCCGATCGCGGTCGCCGTCATTCTCGTCGTCGTCGTCGTGGCCGCGCTCGATCTGCTTCCGATCATGGTCTCGGCGCTTGGTGGCGTCGTCGTGATGCTCGCTGCCGGCATCGTCAAGCCAGCCGAGGCCTACGATGCCGTTCAGTGGGACGTCATCTTCCTGCTCGCGGGCGTCATCCCGCTAGGGAGTGCGATGGCCGAAACCGGCGGCGCGGACATCCTCGGCGCGCTCGTCGTCTCGAGTGCGGATTTCCTGCCGGCAGTTGCTGTCCTCGGCCTGTTCTACCTGTTGACGGCGCTGATGACCAACGTCGTCAGCAACCAGGCGAGCGTCGTCTTGCTCGTTCCGGTGGCCGTCGACGTGGCCGCACGGCTGAACGCGAACGCCTTCGCGTTCGTCCTCGCCGTGACCTTCGCCGCCAGTACGGCGTTTATGACGCCCGTCGGCTACCAGACCAATCTCTTCGTCTACGGCCCGGGGAAGTACCAGTTCTCGGATTTCATCCGTGTTGGCGGCCCGCTCCAGTTGCTCCTCGCGATCGTCACGACCGTCGGCATCGTGGCCTTCTGGGGGCTGTAGCGCGCGACCTCTGAACGGAGCGCCTCGAGACAGCCGGCAGTACGGCTTTGACGATCGGGCCCTTCCAGCCGGTATGGTCGATGCGGTGACGCTCGTCGCGATCGTGTTGCTCGTCGGTGCCATCGTCGGCGCAGCCGTGCCGATGGTTCCCAGCGGGCTCCTCTCGCTTGCCGGCCTCGGCGTCTACTGGTGGGGGGCCGGAACCGCCGAGCTGAGCGTCCTCACGTTCGTCGTGCTCGCTTTCCTTGCCCTCGTCACGGCACTTATCGAGTTCTTCGGCGGCTCGATCGCCGCGCGAGCAGGCGGCGCGTCGTGGATCACGACCGCGGCCGCCGCCGTCGTGGGTATCGTCCTCATGGTCGTCACCGGTCCGATTGGGCTACTCGTCGGCCTCTTCGGGACCGTCTTCGTCCTCGAGTTCGTCCGCGACGGCGAACTCGAGGGCAGTACGCGCTCGGCGGTCTACACGACGATCGGCGTGCTCGCCTCGACGGCGGTGCAGGTCCTGCTGACGGCGGCGATCCTCTTTGGGTTCGTCGTCGTCGTGTTCGTGCTGTGATCGCGGGCAAACACTGAAGCTGTGGCTATCGTTCACACTGACGAATGGAGACAGAGTGTTCCGAGGCCGACTGCGAGCGCCCCGCCGCGGTCGAGTTGCATATCCCCTGGGACGAGAACCGGCTCGTCTGTGCCGCTCACGCCCGCGTGCTGGGTCGCCAGGACGGCGTCGTCGCCGACCCCGACCCGGATCGAGCCGGCGACTTACTCGAGTAGCGTGTCAGGGATGGGTGTAGTAGACGACCGTCTCGTCCGCGTCGTGGCGGTCGATTCGCGCGAAGCCGACGCGCTCGAACTGGACGACGTCGTCGGGCTCGAGTCCACCGACGCCCGGTTCCGCGTGGCCAGAGACGTCGCCCTCCATCGTTCGCATGCGGACCGGCACGCCCTCGTCGGCCGGGACCCAGTGGACGACATCCACGTCCCCCTCGCGGACGACGTCGATGTCGTCGCCGGTGTACTGGAGTGTGTCACGCGTATACTGGAAACAGCCAAGTCCCTTGAGCCAGATCCGTTCTTCGCGATCGGGGAGGTCTCCCTCCTCGAGTAAGACGGCATCACTGACCGGAATCTCTCGAACGCCGCGGTCCTCGTGGTTGGGATGCAGCGGCGGATTCGCTTCGTCTGGTGGGCTGCCGCCGAGGGGGAGCTGGATGCCGTCACGGACGAGGAATCGGCGATCGCTCTCCTCGTCGATCAGGTCGCGGTTGTTCGCGTAGATCGAACTCATCGCGAGGTCGACGTCGGTGGTCGAGGTGCCCAACTTGGTCATCGCGTCGACGATGGCCTCGCCACGGATGCCGCGTCGGCGCAGGCTCTTGAGCGTCGGCGCACGCGGGTCGTCCCAGCCGTCGAGTTCGCCCTGCTCGATCAGTTCCGAAATGGTCGACGTACTCATCTTGACGTCGTAGTCGTCGAGTTGGACGTGGCCCCAGTGGATGACTTCGGGATATTCCCAGTCGAAGTAGTCGTAGACGAACTGCTGGCGTTTCGCGGAGTCCTGCAGGTCGATCCCGCGGATGATGTGCGTGATCCCGATGAGGTGATCGTCGACGCCCGACTGGAAGTCCAACATTGGCCAGCACCGGTACTCGCTGGCCTCCTCGCGTGGGTGTGGCGTATCGATCATTCGGAAGGCCACCCAGTCGCGTAGCGCGGGGTTCTTGTGTTCGATGTCGGTCTTGACCCGCAGGACCATCTCGCCGCTGTCGTACTCGCCGTCGATCATGGCCTCGAACTCCTCGAGGACTGTGTCGACGTCCTTGTCGCGGTGGGGACACGGCTCGCCCGAGTTCTTCAGCTCGGAGAAGTCCTCGCCCGAACACGAGCAGGTGTAGGCGCCGCCCAGTTCGATCAGCTCGCGGGCGTGGTCGTAGTAGGTCTCGAGGCGACCGCTCGCCTTGTACGTCGCGTCGGGCTCGAAGCCGAGATAGTCGAGATCCTCGAGGATATCGTCGTAGGCGTCGAGATCGGGCCGCTTGGTCTCGGGATCGGTGTCGTCGAAGCGCACGCAGAACCAGCCGTCGTATCGGTCGCGGTAGGTGCCGATGACGGCGGGCATCCGGGCGTGGCCGACGTGCCACGGACCGTTGGGGTTTGGCGCACACCGCATCCGGATCTCGTCGTACTCCTCGGCGTTCGGAAGCGCTGGAAGGTCGTGTTCGTCTTCCTCCTCCTCGGCTTCGATCTCTGCGAGTTCCTCGGGTGCGAGTTCCTCGAGGCGGGCACGTTTGGCCTCGTAATCGAGGTCGTTGACCCGTCCGACGACGCCGCCGGCGATTCCTGGAATCTCGTCGCCGTGCTCGCGGAAGTCGGGGTTGTCGCCCATCAGCGGCCCCATGATCGCACCGACGTCGGCGTCGCTCTCGTGTTTGACGGCGTTCAACAGCGCGTGCTTTTCGACCTCGCGTTCGACGCGCTCGCGTAACTCGTCGTTCATTATCGAGCGGTATTCGTGCCCGGACCAAAACCCCCGCGGTGTCGGCTCGGCGAGCGCCGGTCACGCGGCCCGCCACAAACTGGCGACGACGGGTTCAGGCGCGGTCAGAACCCGCCCCCGGTGAGCAGGTCCAGGAAGTCCTGCATCGACAGTGCGGCCAACACGATGGCCAGCAGCACCAGCAACGCGTTGACGACGTTCAGTTTCCGAGAGTTGCAGTACTCGCCCATCGTTTCGCGGTCGTTGACCGCCCAGAACAACAGGACGGCCGCGACCGGCAGCCCGAAGATGCCGTTGTACATCGGGAACAGGATTACCATGTCGACGACCGAGAGGTCCATGACCCGGCTGATCACCGGCGAGAGAACGCCGACGCCGGTCAGTCCCGCGAAGACGATTGTGAACAGCCGATCGCCCTTCTGGACGTCCACTCCGGCCGCCTGCGGGATCATGTACGCGGGCGCCCACATGATCGGGATGATGCTGTTGAACGCGGCCGCGATCACGCCGCCGACGAACAGTACCATCGCCCATACGCCCAGCACCTCGACCAGCGCTTCGCCGGGCGTGATGAACGTCTCGAGTTGCGTAAAGCCCATTGGGCGCAGCAGCGCCGCGGCGGCGATCAGGATCGCGATCGTCGTCACGCCGCCGACCGCGTAGCCGATCGCCAGGTCCTCCCGTGCGTCGGGCAGGTCGCTCTGGTCCGTCCAGCCCTTCTGGTGGACGAGGATCGACTCGAGGAAGAAGTTCGGCCACAACGCGGTCGTCCCGAGCAGCGCGGCGGCCATCGCCAGCGCGCCGAACGTGTCCGTCGTCGGGACGAACCCGAGCGCGACGTCACCCAGGTTCGCGCCGCTCGGGAGCGCGACGATCACGTAGATGACCATCAGTGACAGCATCATCCCGATCATCACGTTCTCGACGGTGTCGTAGTTCAGGACGCCGACGCCGATCGCCGCGAACGTCGTCACGACGGCGATCGGTTGCCAGCCGATCGCGCCGCCGAGCAGGAACGAGATACCTGCGCCGACGGCGGCGACGAGGCCGAGGGTCCACGCGACGCAGCCGATCGACAGGAATATCGCGATCGCCGTCGCCCCCGGCCGGCCGAGCTTCTTCCGAACGAACATCATCAAGGGCTCTCCGTGGATCCCTAATCGGGCGCTCATGTCCTGGGCCATGAACCCGAGCAAGGCGGCGCCGACGACGGCCCACAACAGCGTGTAGCCGTGCATCACGCCGGCCTGGCTGGCGATGAACACCGATCCGGAGCCGAAGTAGCTGGCGACCATCACGAACGCCAGTCCGTACTGTTGTACCTGTCCGGCCACGTAGTCGACTGAAGAAAAGTTGCGGATGCTCATTCGTTGGTGCTTTGCGTTCGACGGTCGATTCGCCGTAGGTGCCGGACGCTGACGAACTGCTCCTGTGGGGATTCGATACGCTGTGGCTCGTCGGACTGTGGGTGTGTTCGCATCATGGTTGTGTCGTAACGCCCGACCTCGAAAAGCGAACGAGTGCGGGTGTCGCTGAGTGTAGTACACTTGCAGTAAACAGTCGCAGAGGGGAGTGTTCACGCCCGGAATGTTCAACCGGTCAGTTCCGAACCGCCGTACAGCGCCGGGGTCACGTGGATGGTCGGTTCACCTCCGACGATCCACGGTCGATCCGGGCGTAATTTCGCCGTTCGAGAGCACGGAACTGGCCGTAGAACCGAGCTGGAGGAACGGAACGAACCCGCCCACAGCAGCAAGGAAAGCCGTTAACCGACCGAGCCAGCTACCCGGCCTCGAGACTCGTGGTCGTTACCCTCGAGAGACGGGTCGCCCTGCTCGCGCGCTCCTTTCTCGGCGGCGTGATCGTCGCCACGATCGGCCCCGGCGGGATCCTGATCGTCACCGGACTGATAGCAGTCGGGTGCAACCGCTCGAGAGTCACTCCGTCCGAAAAACGACCGGCGCGGAAGCGTCAGTAGCCGCGTTCGATCAGGTAATCCGCGAGTTCACAGAGGAGGTCACGCGCCTCGTTGTCCGGCAAGACTTCGAGTCGGCCCTTGCCACGCTCGACTAAGTCGCGGGCGGTCTGGTTCGCATACGAGATCGAGCCGGCCGCCTCGAGTTCGGCGACTGCGTCGTCGATCTCGGCTTCGGTGACCGCGTCGACATCGTCGGTGTCGACCAGATTGTCGACGTCGACGCCCTGCTCGCGGGCGTGGACGGTGATCAACGTCTGTTTGTTCTCGACGAGGTCGCTGCCCCGCTGTTTGCCGAGTTGTTCGCTGGGGACCGTCAGGTCGAGGACGTCGTCCTGGATCTGGAACGCGCGGCCGACGTCGAGGCCGTAGCCGTAGAGTTCGTCGACCGTCTCGTCGTCAGCGCCGAGCAAGATTGCCGGCAGACACGCCGACGCTGCGTAGAGGACGGCCGTTTTCTGTTCGACCATCTCCAGATACTCGTCGGGCGAGACGTCGGTGCGCTCCTCGAAGGTGACGTCGAGTGACTGCCCCTCGCAGATGTCCGTACAGGTGGTCGCGAGGACGTCGAGCGCGTCGACGATGCGACCGGACTCTGCGCCCGTTTCGAGCATGATCTCGAACGCCTTCGAATAGAGCGTGTCGCCGGCCAGAATGGCCGTCTCGAGGTCGTACTCTTTGTGGACGGCGGGGACGCCACGCCGGAGGTCGTCGTCGTCCATGATATCGTCGTGGATCAGGGTAAACGACTGGATGACCTCGACGCTGACGGCGCCAGCCATCACGTCGACCGGGCCGCTGTCGTCGAGTGGGGGAAACGACCGGTACTCCGTGGAGAGCGAGTCGACGTCGGCCAGTGCCTCTGCCGCTGTCAGGAAGACAGTCGGCCGGAGCCGCTTGCCGCCCGCGTCCAGCAGGTACCGAGCGGCTTCGTAGAGCCGCTCGGGTCGCTGGATCGGCAGCTCCTCGGGAATCGCGTCGTTGACGAGCTCACGACGCTTCCGCACCGCTTCGAGCACCGCCTCTTCGCGTGCCTCGGGACTCGTCATATCAGTCGACAAGCTGGATGAGGTTCCCGTTGCGCGTGACGTGGAGATCCCGTCCGAGCGTGTATCCCTCGTTCGAGGCGAGGTCGACGTAGCCCGAGAACCCTTTCATGTCTTGGTGGGCAGGGATGACGTGCTGGGGCTGGAGCGCGTCTAACATCTCGTAGTGGCCCTCCTGATTGAGGTGGCCCGAAACGTGAATGTCGTCGTAGATGCGCGCGCCCTGCATGCCGAGCAGTTTCTCGGCCTGATAGCGCTGGCCCTCGTTGGTCGGCTCCGGAATCACGCGGGCGGAGAAAACGACCTTGTCGCCGTCGTCGAGCTCGTAGGGAGTTTCGCCGCGGGCCATCCGGGTGAGCATCGCGCGGGGCTCGCCCTGGTGGCCAGTGACGACGGGCAGATAGTCCTCTTTCCCCTCGTTCATGATCCGCTTGAACGTCCGGTCGACGGACTTGCGGTGGCCGAACATTCCCAGATCGGACGGGAAGTCGACGAAGTCGAGTCGTTCGGCGGTGCCCGAATACTTCTCCATCGACCGGCCCAGCAAGACGGGCTGACGACCGATGTCGTCGGCGAACTCGACGAGCGATTTCACGCGAGCGATGTGACTCGAGAACGTCGTCGCGACGATCCCGCCGTCGTAGTCCTCCATGCTGTAGAGGACGTCCCGGAGGTGTTCGCGTGCGACGTTTTCGGAGGGCGTTCGGCCTTTTTTGTTTGCGTTGGTACAGTCCTCGATGTAACAGAGGACGCCGTTGCCCTCGCGGCCGATCTCACGGAACCGCTCCATGTCGATCGGGTCGCCGATGACCGGCGTGTGGTCCATCCGTTTGTCCAGTCCGTAGACGATCGCGCCCTCGGGCGTGTGGAGGACTGGGTTGATGGCGTCGATGATCGAGTGGGTGACGTTGACGAACTCGAGGTCGACCTTTCCGCTGTCGCCGATCGACATCGTCTCGCCGGCCTCCATCTTGATCAGGTCGTTCTCGACGCCGAACTTCTGTTCGCCCTCGATCTGCTGTTTGACCAGTTCGATCGTAAACGGCGTGGCGACGACCGGTGCGTTGTACCGGTGGGCCAGCTTCGAGATGGCACCGATGTGGTCCAGGTGGCCGTGGGTGGGGACGATCGCCTGAACGTCGCCCTCCAAGTCGCTCATGACCCGGTCGTCAGGGATCGCACCCATGTCGATCAGGTCGAGACTGTGCATCCGTTCGGTTTCGACGTTATCGTGGATCAGTACCTTCGAGAGGTTCAGACCCATGTCGAAGATGACGACGTCGTCGCCGGCGCGGACGGCAGTCATCTGCCGCCCAACCGCTTCGTAGCCGCCAATCGTTGCAATTTCGATTTCCATGGTTCGTAGCACTGAAAGCCGCGTGGTGGACTCTCATCGAAACGGTCCGCGGACTCCCGGTTGTTCGGCCCCGGCGTCTTGCAGCGCGTCGGCCATCCCGCTATGCGTCCGCGGAGACAACCAGTCTCCAGCCGGCTCACGACATCGTGAGCCCCGAACGCACTTGCCCGCGGGTTTCGCTATGTGCTCGTACACGCCCAGGTGTTAAAAACACAGTGGGTTAGCCTATCGGTCCGTGTCCGGCTCGTTGATCGGGTACCGGGGAAGTAACCGGCCCGGCTTCATACGGACTCCTGTCAGTCATGTCCGGTGTACCCGCGACCCGTCCTGTGGGTGCACCGGGACATCGTGACAGCAGACCGTATCACGCATCGTAATCCATTTCCCGGTTGCCCCGAAACACGGTTTCAGTACGCATGCTTTCGGAGGGATCGTCGTGTACGTGATTATCGTCGGTGCCGGTGAAGTCGGCCGCTCGATCGCCGCGAACCTCGAGGACACCCACGATGTCGTCGTCGTCGACCGCGACGGTGACGTGACCGAGCAACTCACCTACGAGCTCGACGTCCTCACGATCCGTGGCGACGGGACCGACCTCGAGGTACTGCGCGAGGCCGGTCTCGAGCAAGCCGGGCTCGTCATCGCCTGTACCGACAACGACGAGACCAACGCGGTCGTCTGTGGCGCGGCGAAAGCCACGTCCGAGGTCTTCACGATCGCCCGTGTCCGCCGGCGGACGCTCCTCGAGACCTGGCAGGGCTCGCAGGGAGCCTTCGGCGTCGATTTCATGGTCTGTACCGACCTGCTGACTGCACAGACGATCTTCCGGATCTCGGGGCTTCCCAGCGCCCACGACGTCGATACGTTCGCCGGCGGGCTCGTCCGCATGGCCGAGTTCGACATCCCGGAAGGCAGCCCGATCGTCGACCGGACGGTCAGCGAGGCTGACTGTTACGATTCGCTGACGTTCGCCGCGATCTTCCGGGACGACGAGATGATCGTCACGCGCGGCGATACCGTCATCCGGGCGGGCGATCGGGTCGTCGTCATCGGAAGTCCGGACTCGATGCGTGATTTCGCCGACGAAGTCGCGACGACGCCGGACGACACCGAGGAGGTCGTCATCGTCGGCGCGAGCGAGATCGGGTTTCAGGCCGCCCGCGAGTTCGAGGACCACGGCTTCCGGCCGCGATTGATCGAACAGGACCACGAGCGGGCCCGCGAGGTTGCCGAGGCGCTGCCGAACACCATGGTCATGGAAAGCGACGCGACCAATTCCGAGTTCCTCGCCCGCGAACACGTCGGCGAGGCCGACGTCGTGGTCGCAGCCTTAGATAGCGACGAGAAGAACCTGCTCGTCTCACTGCTAGCCGACAGACTCGGCGTCGACCGCACCGTCGCCATCATCGAAACACCCGAGTACGCCGACCTCTTCGAGACCGTCGGCGTCGACGTCGCGGTCAACCCCCGCGAGGAGACTGCCGAGGAGATCATTCGCTTTACCCGGACCGACCACACCGAGAAAATAGCGATGCTCGAGCACGACCGCGCGGAGGTCATCGAGATCGAGGTCGGGCCCGACAGCGTTCTCGTCGGACAGGACATCGCGACAGCGACCAACGACCTCCCGGACGGCGTCGTCATCGGTGCGATCTCTCGGGGCGGCGAGCACATCACGCCACGAGGTTCGACTGCCGTCGAGCCCGGCGATCACGTCATCGTCTTCGTCGACGCGGCTGTGCTCGACGAGGTCGTCGACCTGATCTAGCGTCCCGTCCCGACTCCGGTATCCGCCACGAGCGTCCGCTGTACCCGTTACGATGGATTAATATATGCTAGCTGAAATGCCGTTAGATATCGTGTACAGGCGTGATTGCGCGAGTGAGGTGTGTTATGCGACTTCGCACTGAGTGGCGCGACAGCGTCGCACTCGTCGGGACTGTTCTCACCTACCTCTCCGTTCCGCTCGTGGTTCCCCTCGCCGTGGCGCTCGTCTACGGCGAGTCCACGTTCCCGTGGCTGGCGACGATCGCGCTGACGATCGCCGTCGGCTACGGCCTCGAGCAACTCAGCCCCGAGCCGGACCTGCAGATTCGAGAAGCGATGCTGTTCGTCGCGATCTCGTGGCTTGCCGTCGCCGTCGTGGGCGCGGTCCCGTACGTGCTCGCGGGCTGGGGGACCGAGTCGACACTCGCCGATCCCGTCAACGCCGTCTTCGAGTCGATGTCCGGCTTTACGACGACTGGGGCGACCGTCCTCGGGGAGATCTCGGTCGAGCGCCACTCCCACGCCGTGATGATGTGGCGACAGCTCACCCAGTGGCTCGGCGGGATGGGGATCATCGTGTTGATGGTCGCGATCCTGCCGGAGGTCGCCGTCAGCGGTGCCCAGCTCATCGAGTCGGAAGCGCCGGGCCCGGAGCTACAGAAACTGACGCCGCGGATCGCCGAGACGGCACGGATCCTCTGGCTCGTCTACTTCGCCTTTACTGCCGTCTACATCGCGTTGCTCTACGGCTTTCATCTCGCGGGGATGGCACCCAACATGGGACTGTACAACGCGATCGCACACGGGTTCACGACGCTCCCGACCGGCGGGTTCTCGCCCGAAGCCGACAGCGTCGCGGCGTTTTCCGCTATCGTCCAGTGGACGGCGATCCCCTTCATGATCATCGCCGGGACGAACTTCGCCCTGTTCTGGCACGTCTTCAGCGGTGACGGCCATCGCTTCGTTCGAAACACCGAGTTTCGCGCCTATATCGCCGCGATCGCCGGGCTGACCGTCCTCCTCGCTGGAATGCTCTATTCCGGTGCCGCGCCGGCGCTTTCGGGTCTCGGCGGCGTGACCGAGGGCGTCCTCGGGAACTCGCTGCGACAGAGCGCCTTCCAGATCGCATCGCTGTTGACCTCGACTGGCTACGCGACCAGCGACTTCGTCGAGTGGACCTCGACGGGGAAGATCGTCCTTCTGTTTGCCATGCTCGTCGGTGGCTCCGCCGGCTCGACCGGCGGTGGCGTCAAGGTAGTTCGCTGGGTGATCATCTTCAAAGTCCTCCGGCGGGAACTGTTTACAGCCTCTCACCCCGAAGTCGTTCGGCCGGTCCGGCTCGGCGGTAACGTCGTCGACGAGGACGCGATCCGCGGCGTCCTCGGCTTCACCTTCATGTATCTCCTCATCTTCGCCGTCGCGACGCTGTTCATCGCGCTCGATGCCAGCCGCATCGGCTACACGTTGACGCCGCTCGAGGCGTTCAGCGCCAGCCTCGCGACGATCGGCAACATCGGCCCCGGATTCGGCTCGGTTGGCCCCTTCGGAAGCTATCTGGCGTTCCCGGACAGCTCGAAGCTCCTGATGGTCTTTCTCATGTGGATCGGCCGCCTCGAGATCATCCCCGTCCTCGTGCTGTTCACCGGTGGGTTCTGGACCCGCTGAAAACAGTCGTCTCTATTCCGGTTCGTCGTCCCAGTCAGTCGATCGTCGTCCCTGGGTTGTCGCCCGCGAGGAACGCATCCAGCGTCTCGAGTCCGAAGATCGACGCCTCCGCCTCGAGCGCCAGTAATGTCCGCACTTTGCCGGCCATCCCGCCGGTCACGTCGGTGGCCTCGCTGGCCCCGAGGACGTCGGCGACGGCGTCGAAGTCGTCGATCCGGTCGACGACCGTGTCCGAGTCGTCTAACACGCCGGGCACCGTCGAGCAGAGTCCGATCCGATCGGCGTCGAGAGCTGCAGCGAGTTCGGCCACGAGTTCGTCGCCACTGATGACGGTCGCACCCGCGCCCCCGTGGGCGATCACGTCGCCGTGGAGAACGGGGACGAACCCTTCGCCGAGCATTGTCTCGACCTGTCCTGTCGGGAACTCGAGCGCCCCATCGCGATCGCGGTGGCCCGCCGAGAACGGATGGACCGGCACCGCTTGCACGTCGCGCTCGAGCAGCCAACGCAGGACGAACTGATTCAAGGTCTTCATCGCACCGTGGATGTCGAGGGCTGCGTTCGCGTCGTGGGTTCCCTCGGTGGTACTGACACCGTGCTCGCTGGCGTTGTGGTGTCCGAAGCTCCCGCCGCCGTGGACGACGACGAGATCCTCGAGTCCGCCTTCGAGTGCCGCAGCGATCGCGTCGGCAGCCCGCTCGAGTGCGTCGCCGTCGAGCGTCTCCGGGCGGTCCTTCTCGGTAATGACGCTGCCGCCGAGTTTCAGGACGATCATTCGAGCCGTTTCACCCCTTCTTCGGCGAGTTCGGCACGGAACGCGTCCTCACAGCCCGGGGTAAAGGACAGCGCCGTCTCGGTCTCCGGTGTTGGGTCCAGTGCGACGATACAGCCACCACCGCCAGCACCGGTAAGCTTCGCACCGTAGGCACCCGCGTCGCGGGCCGCCCAGACCATCGTATCGAGCGAGCGCGATGAAACACCCAGCGCAGAGAGGAGGCCGTGATTGAAGTCCATCAGCCGGCCAAGCTCTTCGAGATCGCCGTCGGCGAGCGCCTGTTCGCCGTTGCGGACGATGTCACCGATCGCCGCGACAGTGTCGGCCGCGAAGTCGTACTCCTCGCGCAGGTCGCGCACGCCCGCGACCAGCTGACCGGTATCACCCGCGCCGCCGTCGAATCCGATCACGATCGGCAGGTCAGGCGCCGCGAGCGATCGACAGTCGTCGCCTTCGACGCGGACCGCGCCGCCCGTCGCCGAACAGAACGTGTCCGCCCGCGAGGCCTGCCCGTCCTGGACCTGGTGTTCGGTTCGGTAGGCCCGCTCAGCGAGTTCGTCGGACGATAAGGTGACGCCGAGTTCGCGTGCCGCGGCGTCGATGGCTGCGACGACGACCGCTGCGGAGGAACCAAGCCCCGCTCCCAGCGGGATGTCGCTCTCGATCGTCACGTCGAAGCCGACGTCGTCCTCGCCGGTCACGTCGCGAACCTGTTCGATCGCCTCGTCGACGTAGCCCATCGCGGCGCTGATCAGCGATTCGGAGACGTCGACGTCCGGCCCGTTCCCCGGCGTGCCGTCGTATTCGACGGTAAAGCCGTTTAGACTGAGGTCTTCGGCGTGGACGCGGAGTTTGCCGTCGTCGCGACGCTGTACCTCGACCCGCGCTCGCCGCTCGATCGCACACGGGACGGCGGGCTCGCCGTAGACGACCGCGTGCTCCCCGAACAAATACACCTTGCCGGGAGCGCTCGAGAGTGTCATGCCCGGCCGTTCGTACGTCGATGGTTAATAGCTATCTGTACTCCGCGAACGAAGGGATCGACGCCGGGCTCGAACGGGACGCGATCGAGTGAGATGCGACGGTATTCGTGAGTGTTATCAGTCAGTGGTGGCGACTGGAGCTATGAACCGACGAACGTATCTCGGACTCATTGCAGGTAGCGCTACCATCGGCGCTGCGGGGTGTCTCGGCGACACGGAGATCGACAGCGACGAACACCCGGTCGGCGCATGGGCGAACGGGACGATCGAGTTCGCCCTCCCACCGTTTCAGGACGCAGAGGAACTCGAGCAACAGTACGCGGGGACGTTCGAGTGGCTCGCCGACGGGTTCGAGGAAGTCGACTCGGTCGAGGGAACGCCGACGACCAGTTACAGCGCGGTCGTCGAGAGCGTCGTCCAGGGCCATACGGAGCTGGCGAACCTCTCGCCGATCATCTACGTCCTCGCACGGGACGAGGGGATCCACCCGCTGGCGATCAACTGGTCCCACGGCAGCGACGCGTACCACTCGTATATCGCTACGCGGGCCGAGACGGATGTCGAGACGCTCGCCGACTTGGAGGGGGCGACGATCGCGATGGTCGACCCCCTGAGCTCGAGCGGCGGGATGTTCCCGCGGTACATGCTCGCCGAAGCCGGTCTCGACGCAGGCGACATCGACACCGAGCCGGCTGACTTCGACATCGAGTGGTCGTTCGGCCACGACGCCGCGCTCCAGGCGCTCGAGAACGGCCACGTCGACGCGGCAGCCTACGGCGACTTCCAGCATCCGGACGACGACGCGATCGTCAAACTCGCCGAGAGCGATCCCATCCCGTTCGATCCGATCGTTGCCAAACCGGAGACCCCCGAGTCTGTCCGCGAGCAGTTGAGTGATCGGCTGCTCGAGACGCCCGACGACGCGCTCGAAGACCATCGTGTCGATCGGTACGGTCCCGTCGAGGCCGGGACGTACGACCCGGTTCGGAACGTCGCCGAAGAGATGGGCATCGAGATCGCGGACCTCGAGGAGGACTCGGACGGAGAAGACGACGACAACGAATCCGCATAAGCCACGCGCCGATGCTCAGCGTTACCGCCCTCGAGAAACGCTACGGGGACGAGGTCGCGGTGAGCGGTGTCGATTTCGATCTCGAGCCCGGCGAACTGACCGTCCTGATCGGACGCTCGGGTGCCGGCAAAACGACGCTGTTGCGCTGTCTGGACGGGCTCGCGGAGCCCGAGTCGGGGACGATCCGACTCGACGGTGACCGGATCGATCCGACGGACGTTGCGCTCGTCTTTCAGGCGGGAGCGTTGATCGACGGCAAGTCTGCACTCGAGAACGTCCTCGATGGCGCACTCGGCCGCGAGCCGGTCTGGCGGGAAGTGCTCGGCTGGCACGCGGCCGGCGAAAAGCGGGCGGCGATCGAGCGACTGCACGCCGTTGGACTGGCCGGCGACGCGGATCGGCGCGTCGGCGACCTCTCCGGTGGGGAGCGCCAGCGCGTCGGCATCGCTCGCGCGCTTCAGCAGGAGCCTCGCGTGTTGCTCGCGGACGAGCCGGTCGCGTCTCTCGATCCCGCAACGGCCCGGTCAGTCCTCAAGCGGCTCGCCACCGTCGTTCGTGACCGTCACCTCGTCGGATTCGTCAGTCTCCACCAGCCTCGGCTCGCCGATGACGTCGCCGACCGGTATCTGGGCCTATCCGACGGCCGCGTAGTGCTAGACGCTCCCAGTAGCGACGTCGACGACGCGCGCATCGCGGAGGTATACGATGGCTGATCACGACGCTGGCGATCCCACGGAATCGGCAGACGGCACCGCAAACGTGGGCCGAAGGGAGACAGTGGGGGACCCGAACGCCGGCCGAGCGACCGGAACCGGGATGACAGCCGAGATCGACGCCGAATTCGATCGGATCCAGGAGCAGTGGCGGCGTCGAATGGGGGTTCGCCTCCTCCTCGTCGCTGGACTGCTCCTCGGTGTCGTCGTAACTGCCCGTTGGCTCGGCTTCGATCTCACCTACCTCTATGCACACCGACACAACTTCGCATCGGTCCTCCTCGAGGAGATGCTGGCCCCGACCCAGCTCTGGGAGCAGTTACGTGGTGATGCGCCGACGTTGGTTCCGGCAGCGATCGAGACGCTCGCGATCGCCGCCGTCGGGACCGCGATCGGCTTGCCGCTGGCGCTGTGTTTCGGCGTGCTCGCGGCGAGCAACGTCACGCCGCGGCTCGTCTACGGCCCGACGCGGCTCTTCCTCGGCGGAATCCGCGCGGTCCCGAGCATGGTGTATGCACTGTTGTTCGTGATCCTCGCAGGGCTAGGCCCCGTCGCCGGGACCCTTGCGATCGCGATGGGGACGATCGGTGATCTCGGCCGGCTGTTCGCCGACGAGATGGAAGAGATCGACCGCGATCCCGTCGACGCCGTCGTCTCGAGCGGGGCGGGCATCGTTGCTACGACGTCCGCCGCGCGGCTGCCCCAGGTGATGACGGCGTACGTGGCCTGGACGCTGTTCTACCTCGAACTCAACGCGCGGAAGAGTTCGGTGCTCGGTATCGTCGGCGCAGGCGGAATCGGCTATCCGTTGATCATGGCGTTTCGTGCCCGCAACTACACTCGGGTGATGGCGGCCATCGTCGCGATCCTGGTCCTCATCGTGGGTGTGGAGACGGTAGCAAATGCCCTTCGAGACTATCTCGATGCGGACCGCCGGACGTCTCGGACGTGACCGCACGTCTTGTCTGAGACACCTGGCGACACACGCCCTCCGCATCATCGATGCATCTGCCGTCTGAAACCGGTGGTGGACCAACTGTGAGGACGTGCGGTAGTCGGACTTATGTCGTTGCGCTCGAACGTCGGTCGTATGTCGCTCGTCTTACCGAGTGAGCTCGTCGTCGATCGGTTCCTGCCGACCGTACGGGCGATGCTGGCCACCCGACTCGCCGACCGCGGGCTCACCCAGCGGGAGATCGCCACCGAACTCGGCGTGACCCAGGCCGCCGTCAGCAAGTACGTCGGCGGCGAGAGCGGCGGCGACGATCGGTTTCGCGACGATCCCGAAACCGTCGCGACCGTCGATCGGATCGCCGATGGCCTGGCAAGCGGCGAGATGGATGGCTACGACGCGCTCGCCGAACTCCTCGCGTTGGTTCGCAGCCTCGAGGATCGCGGCCCCATCTGCGAACTCCACGAAGAAGCGATGCCCGAGCTACAGGGACTGGGCTGTGATCTCTGCGTTCGTGGGCTCGATCCCGACGTGCGTGCCGAGCGGGACGTGCTCGCGAACGTCCGCACCGCCGCGCGGACGCTCGCCTCGATTCCCGGCATGGCCGACTCGATCCCGAACGTCGGAACGAACGTCGGCATGAGTCTCCCCGATCCCGGCGATGAAACCGACGTCGCCGCGATTCCGGGCCGGATCTACGCCATGGGCGGCCGGATCGAGATTCCGGCCAACCCCGAGTTCGGTGCCTCGAAACACGTTGCAACGGCGATTCTGGCCGCCAACGCGGTCGAACCGAGTATCCGCGGCGCGACCAACGTCGCCACCGACGACGACCTGCTCGCGGCTGCCAGGGAACTGGGCATCGACCCGCTCGAGTTCGACGCGGACTACGAGGATCGCGGCGAACATCTCAGACAGCGATTCGAGGACCGCGGGACGGTCCCTCGCGTCGCCTACCACCGCGGCGCGTTCGGGATCGAACCCGCGACCTACGTCTTCGGCGCGACGGCCGTCGACGCCGCCGAACTGGTCGCGCGGCTGCTCGAGGACAACTCGTCGTGAGAAACCGCTCTAGAAACAACTGAAACGATTCACACACTGATCGCACAGCTGTCGTGCGATCAGGTGTGTAGTGACTGCCAGTGACTACTATCGTTCACCGTCGATTTCGGGTCTGGCTCACTCGTTGCCGCCGGGTTCTGAATGATCGCCCGCTCGCTCCTGCTCGAGCGAGTCACAGCCGATGACCAGTCGGTCCGGAATCTCCGTGGCGTTTGCATGGAGGCTTTCGAGCACGACACTCACCTGCTCGAAATCGGGGCCACGATACGCTCGTAGCGGATCGGATTCCCAGTGGACGACACCCTCCGCTTCCAGCAGTGGGAGATGGTGGTGGCACAATTGGACCCGCACTCGGTCGGCCGCACTCGAAGCGCTCCTGTCCGCCACCGCTTCCGGGAGTGGGATCGATTCGCCTGCAGGAACGTCGATGAGTTCGTCGACGATCCGCCGCCGCGGTTCAGCGGAAAGGACGGCGAACACTCGATCCCATCGGCGGGTCGCGTCCGCTTGCGTTCGCGACGGTGAACTGACCATACTGCCGTTGATTTGCCTACGCTATAGTAAACCTTGTGGGCGTGTAGCAGTTGACGGCACATGTGTCAGCAAAACAGATCGATTTATCGGTGTCCGTTGTCCGATCCGAGCCCGATCGCTGTCAGGGGACTGCACAGCGGCGAGAAAACGAACAGCGCCGATATCGAACGCCTTAGACCGTGCTCTCGAAGTCCTCGAGCGAGTAGGACGGCTCTGCGCCGCGGCGGTCGAGGACCTCGTTTGCGAGCAGCCAGTAGACGACCGAGAGGGCCTTGCGACCCTTGTTGTTCGTCGGAACGACGAGATCGACGTTACTGACCTGGTTGTTCGAGTCACACATCGCGATGACCGGGATGCCCACTGTGATGGCCTCCTTGACGGCCTGGGCGTCGCCGATCGGGTCCGTGACGACGAGCACGTCCGGCTCGATGTAGCCGTCGTACTTCGGGTTCGTCAGCGTGCCCGGGATGAAGCGGCCGGTGCGGGCGCGTGCGCCCACGGCCTCGGCGAACTTCTCCGCGGGGAAGCGACCGTACTG
The DNA here is from genome assembly GCF_042678045.1 of Haloarchaeobius amylolyticus. Lineage (GTDB taxonomy): Archaea > Halobacteriota > Halobacteria > Halobacteriales > Natrialbaceae > Natrinema > Natrinema amylolyticus_A. Next base: position 472,665 of record NZ_JBHUDI010000001.1, on the reverse strand, counting down.
GCGCGAGGATGTGACCAGGATCTGTTCGGGGTCGTAGTTGGCGAGGAAGTCCGCGGCCGTGCGGATACGGCCGTCGGTCTTCGAGACGTCCAGCACGTAGAGACCGTCGGTCCGGACGCGGTGGATGAACCGCTCCATGTCGTCGGTCTTCTGCTGGGTCCCGATGTGAACACCGGCGCCGAGGTAGTCCTCGACGGGGATCAGCAGGTCCGCTTCCTCGTCGGACATGACGTCGTCGTCGAGGGTCGGACCGGCGTCTTCTTCCTCGGCGGCGTCGTCGGCTTCTTCGGCGTCGGCCGCGGGTGCTCCCTCGGCGTCGGCGGGCTGTTCGTCTACTGGCTCGACGTCCTCCTCGGCGGCGGGGCCAGCCCCTTCGGCTGGCTCCTCGTCGATGTCCTCCTCGGCGGCGTCGAGCCCTTCCTGAGTTGCGTCGTTTTCTGTCATGTCGCGTCGTCTGCGATTCGAATGAGCTCGTTGAGCTTTGCGGTTCGCTCGCCGCCGACGGCACCCGTCTTGATGTAGGGGGCGTCGGTCGCGACGGCGAGGTGTGCGATCGTCGCGTCTTCGGTCTCGCCCGACCGGTGGGAGACGACCGAGTCGTAGCCGCTCTCGGTCGCGAGTTCGATCGCGTCGAAGGCGTCCGTCAGCGTCCCGATCTGGTTTGGCTTGATCAGGATGCTGTTGGCCGCGTCGCGATCGATTCCCTCGACGAGACGGTCGGTGTTCGTGACGAACAGGTCGTCACCGCAGATCAACGTCCGATCGCCGACTTTGTCGGTGAGGTCGGCGAAGGCGTCGTAGTCGTCCTCGTCGAGCGGGTCCTCGACGTAGACGAGGTCGTACTCTTCGACGAGGTCGGCGATGTATTCGATCTGCTCGTCGGTGTCGCGGCTCCCGTCGCTGTACTCGTAGGTACCCGAGTCGGCGTCGTACAGCTCCGCGCCGGCGACGTCGAGGCCGAACTTGATCTCGAAGCCGACCTCGTCTTCGACCAGCGAAACCGCCTCGTCGACGATCTCGAACGCCTCGCCGTCGTCGATCGACGGTGCCCACGCGCCCTCGTCGCCCTTGCCACAGGGGACGCCGCGTTCGGACAGCAGGTCCGAGACGGCGGCGTGGACGGCGGCGTTGGCGAAGACGGCGTCTTCGACGCTCGGTGCACCGACGGGTGCTGCCAGGAACTCCTGGATATCGGTCGCGTCGGCGGCGTGTTCGCCACCGCCAACGACGTTGCCGAGCGGAATCGGGAAGTTCGCGCCACGGAACGTGCCACCGAGGTGCTGGAACAGTGGGGCACCGAGCACGTCGGCACCGGCCTTCGCGCCGGCCATCGAGATGGCGACCGCGCTGTTGGCACCGATCTCCGAGAAGTCGTCGGTGCCGTCTGCGGCGTGCAGTGCGGCGTCGACGTCACGCTGGTTGCCCGCGTAGACCTCGCCGACGAGTCGGGGGACGGCGTGTTCTCGAGCCGCGGCGATCGCCTCGCTCGGCGGTCGCTCGACGGCTTCGTACTCGCCGGTACTGGCCCCGCTAGGTGCTGCAGCACGGCCGAACCCGCCGCTTTCGGTCACGACGTCGGCTTCGACCGTCGGGTTGCCTCGCGAGTCGAGGATGCGTCGCAGTCGGATGTCCGTGATGAGCGTCATTTTCGATCGTACCCCCGCTTGACGGTAAACGGTAGCACGCCAGCGTCGTACTCCTCGGCGGCGATGAGGATCGGTTCCGTCTGCTCGGTCTCGATCAACACCGGTGCGCCGTAGGAGACCTGCAGCGCTCGCGCGCCGAGGATGCGTGCTTTCTCGTAGCGGTTGTGCTGTTGTTGTTGCATTGTTACTGGTACGGGGAGACGATGTCGACCAGGTCTTTGTGACTGACGAGCATCCGCCGACAGCAGTAGCGGTCGACGCCGAGTTCGTCGAGGACCTTTTCGGGGTCCTCGTCGCCCTCGTTGGCTCGTTCGTCGAACTCCTCCCAGTGTTCGCCGACGACGTTACCACAGGTGAAACACCGGACCGGTACCATCATGCCTGAATCACCTTAGCGGTAGGACTTCTGGTAGCGCGCCCGAGCGCCCGGGCCGCCCCATTTCTTGGGTTCGGACTGGCGAACGTCGTTGACCAGCAACGACCGGTCGAACTCCATGAACGCGTCACGGAGTTCGGCGTCGTTCGTGTGCTGGACGATGCCGCGTGCGATGGCGGTGCGGACGGCGTCTGCCTGCCCGCTGATGCCGCCACCCTCGACGCGAACGTCGATGTCCATCTCACTACGCAGGTCCTCGCCGACGATGCGGAACGGCTCGAGCATCTTGAGCCGGGACATCTCGGGTTCGACCAGTTCGACGGGCTGGGAGTTGATTCGAACGCGACCCTCGCCCTCGTGGACCGTCGCTCGCGCGACGTCCGTCTTTTTCTTGCCACTCGTGTTGGTTACCATGTGACGTTAGCACCTAACTGTTCGGACACTTCGTGTAGGTGGACGAAGCGGATGTTCGACAGGCGATCCAGCGACGTTCCCTCGAGCACTTCCGAGTCGCGGTCGTCGTCGTTCTCGTAGGGGTTGCCGACGTAGACGCGGACGCTGTCGAGCGCTTCGCGGCCGCGCGGTTTCTTGTACGGCAGCATGCCGCGGACGGACCGCTTGAAGATCGTGTCCGGTCGTCGCGGGTAGTACGGCCCGCTGTCCGAGCCGAGCTGCAGTCGCGTACGGTACGTCTCGAAGATGTCTTCTTTGTCGCCGGTGATAACCGCGTCCTCGGCGTTGACGATCGCGACGCGTTCGCCGTCCAGCGCGCGCTGGGCGACTTCGCTGGCGACGCGACCGAGGATGCAGTCACTGGCGTCGACGACGGTATCGGCGTCGAACTCTGCGAGACTCATCGAATCACCCGGACGTCGGAGCCTTCTGGGTTCTCTTCGAGCGCTTGCTCGAGCGGTACTGGCTCGCCGACCTGTTCGATCTTCGTCTCTGCGGACGAAGAGAAGTTGACGGCGGCGACGGTGACGTTTTTCTGTAGTGCGCCGGATCCCAGCACTTTGCCGGGAACGACGACAGTCTCTTCTTCGCGTGCGTACCGCTCGATGCGGCCCAGGTTCACCTCAGCGTGGGTGCGCCGGGGCTTCTCGAGTCGATCCGCAACGTCTCGCCAGACGTCGGCGTCCTCTTCGCGGGACGTCGACTTCAGCTCGGCGATGAGATCGGTGAGCCTCGGATTAGTCTTGCTACTCATTGGTTTCCTCCAAATCTGCAACTGCTGGTGCGTCGACGACACGGGAGACTGCGTCGTCGACGGTGGAATCGATTCGTGAGAAGTGATGCAGGGAGCAGGATTTGAACCTGCGGACTCCTACGAGACAGCGCCCTGAACGCTGCGCCGTTGGCCTGACTTGGCTATCCCTGCTCGCACTTCCACGTACCCGTCGCCCCTTCAAACCCCTTTCGATTCCAGTGGACGAGCGATCGCCGATCTCGTCGCTCACGGCGTCGGCGAACGGCGCGTCCTGATCGGGTCGGGGGCGTCGGTTCATGTTCTATAGCTGTACTGCGTCTTCGAGTTCGGTCGCGCGTGCCTCGAGCGTCTCCGCGGCTCGCGTGACCAGTTCGTCGACGGTAAAGGAGCCGTCCGTTTCCACGTGGAAGACGAAGGCGTTGGGGACGTCCTCGACCCGGACCTGCTTGCCAGGGTATCGGTTCGAGAGGTCGTGATCGAACTCGCTTGTCGACACGAGTTCGCCGTCGTCTTCGATCACACCGCGGATGATCCGGCTCTCTTGCTCTTCGAACTCGGGGAGATCACCGTCGACCTCCACGCGCTGGAGGTGTCGGTAGCCGACCGCGACCCCGCCCTGATGTTTGGCGTGGTCTTTCCCGCGGTCGATGACGGCGTCGGCCTCGGCCTCGAGGCGCTGGCCGTCTTTGAGTTCGATGATCGGAACGTTTTCGTCGGCTGGCTGGACGAGCTCGTCGCTCGAGACGAGGTCGCCGGAGTAGGCGGTGGCCGGCCCTTCGACGTCGATCGAGAGCGTGACGGTGTCGTCCTCGGCGAACTCGCCGACCGGCGGCGTCGTCAGTGGGACGAGCCCGAGTCGGAGCGCGAGTTGCTCGTCGAACATGACCGACGAGTTCTCGACGAACCGGACGGTGTCGATCGCCATCGTCGGCACGTCGGCGATCATCGCGCGACGGATGCCGTTGGCGAACGCGGGCGTCACGCCGCGAACGAGGAACCGTGCCTCACGATCCTCGCGTTCGACGAACTCGACGTCGTACTCCTCTGTCATGATCTAGTAGCCGCCCTTGCCTTTGGGTGCGCGCGATCCGTCGTGGGGGATCGGCGTGACGTCCTCGATGCGCCCGATTTCGATGCCCGAGCGAGCGAGCGCGCGGATCGTCGCCTGCGCGCCGGGACCGGGGGACTTCTGGAGGTTGCCGCCGGGGCCACGCACGCGAACGTGCAGACCCGTGATGCCGGCCGCTTTGACCTCTTCGGCGATGGACTCGGCCATCTGCATGGCCGCGTACGGCGACGCCTCGTCGCGGTTCTGTTTGACCGCCGTCCCACCGGAGGACTTGGCGATCGTTTCCGCGCCCGTGAGGTCGGTCACGGTCATGACGGTGTTGTTAAACGATGCGTGCACGTGGGCGATGCCCCACTTGTCGTCGTCCTGGCTCATGGTTTACTGACCCTCCGCGCGTTCGGGGTGAAGTTCGTCCGCGAGCGGACTGTTCTCGTCGAAGGCCACGAGGTCCTCCTCGTCGATGTCGACGACGTAAGAGGGTACGCTGTGGCGCTGACCGTCGACCACGATGTGGCCGTGAGTGATGAACTGACGGGCCTGCTGGGTCGTGTTCGCCAGTCCGGATCGGTAGACGACCGTCTGCAGTCGGCGCTCTAAGACGTCCTCGATCTCGAGCGACAGGACGTCGCCGAGTTCGTCGGTTTCGTTGAGGATGCCGACGCGCTTGAGCCGGCCGAGGAACTCCTCGGAGCGGCGGATGACGGTTTCGTCGTCCTGAGCCTGGCCGAGCAGGTCACGAGCCTCGCGCCGGTAGGAGCGAAGCTCGGACTGGGCACGCCAGAGTTCTTCCTTGTTCTTGAGGCCGTAGCGGTCGACGAGAGAGTGTTCGGAGGCGATGCGTTCACCCTGGTAGGGGTGATTCGGCGTCTCGTACTGCTTGGTATCGGTGCCGAGTGGCATTATTCGCCCTCACCCTCTTCGCCGCCTTCTTCGGCCTGTTCTTCGCGGATCTCTTCGACGTTGACTCCGATGGTGCCCTCCGTACGACCGGTGGACTTGGTGCGCTGCCCACGGACCTTTTGGCCGCGCTTGTGGCGAACGCCCTTGTAGGAGTCGATCATCTTCATCCGGTTGATGTCGTGCTGTCGAGTCAGCTGGAGATCGTTGCCGATCTCGTGAGTCGTCTCGCCGGTGTAGAAGTCCGCCTGGCGGTTGTTGAGCCAGTCGGGGACTTCGTTGGCGTAGTTCTCGACGACCTCGACGACCTCGTCGATGACGTCGTCGTCGAGTCGGCCGAACGTTGCCGTTCGGTCGACGCCCGCTTCCTCGGCGATGAGTCGGGCGGTCCGGCGACCGATCCCGTTCATCTCCGTGAGCGAGCGCTCGACGGACTTCGTCCCATCGAGGTCGGTTTGCCCGATGCGGACGAAGTAGCGGAGATCTTCGTCGTCTTCTTGTTCTTGAGGTTCTTCCGCGCTCATGATGTCGTGTATCTGTCTCTAGTCTGCGTGCGGTGCAAATCGACTGGCGGGAAAACGCCAGCGAAGGTTCCGACGTTGTGGCGGGGATTCGAACCCCGGAGGCTTGACGCCACATGGTTAGCAACCATGCGCCTTGGGCCGCTTGGCTACCACAACACTGTCGGTCTATCATCGCCCTCTCGGACTCGGGGATCGCTCCCCTACACGTAACGCACTCGGTCCTACCCCCGTCGACTACTTAAGCGCAACGAAAGACGGCGGCGGGTTATGTGAGTCCCTCACAGAACCCCTCACGCTCGAGTCGACACTCTACTGGCTCCGATTTCGACAACTGTCGTGAGAGAAATCAGGCTCCAGCGTACTCCTCGATGTACTTCTCGTTTAGCTCCCACTCCCCCTCGTCGTTTCGAACCATGTACTCGCCGTAGTAGGGGACCCGGTTGGCGACGACCTCGCGGAACGCTGCTCGTATTTCGGGTTTGGTCAGCTCGCCCATCGATCTGAGGTCGTCGTTGCGGTTGAGACAGCCCTTGAGATAGCCCTCGTGGGTGACCCGAACCCGATGGCAGTTCGCACAGAACGTCGGGTTCTCGACGGGGTCGACGATCTCGACCATCCCACCGCCGGACCATGAACCGTCATCGGTTCGTTCACCGCCGCCGACCCAGTAGCGCTTGCGATTGTGCATCTCTCGGTGTTCGATCTCGTCGGCCCGCTCGGCCAGCCAGTCGTGGACCCGCTCGATGTCGATGTTCCACTCCGGCTTGCCAGTCAACTCGGGCATGTACTCGATCAACTGCAACTGGAGCCCGTCGTTTTCGGCGACGTGGTCGACCATCTCCGGCACGTAGCCTGCGGTGTGTTCGAAGACGACCATGTTGAGTTTGACCGGGTCCAGTCCCGCCTCGAGCGCCGCCTCGACACCCTCGATGACCTTCTCGTAAGCCCCGCTTTTCGTGATCTCGGCGAAGTCCGCCGGATCGAGCGCGTCCTGGGAGACGTTGACCCGTTCTAAGCCGGCGTCGACGAGGCCCTCGGCACGATCAGGGAGAAAGGAGCCGTTCGTGGTCAGCGAGACCTCCATCTGATCCGGTGTGCGTGCGATGATCTCCTCGAGGTCCTGTCGGAGCAGCGGCTCGCCGCCGGTGAACTTGACCGCGTCGACGTCGAACTCGGCGGCGACCTCGAGAAAGCGGACGACGTCGTCGGTATCCATCTCGTTGTCCGCTGGCTCCATCGGCCCGCGAGTGTCGCCCAATCCTTCGTTGTGACAGTAGACACAGTCGAAATTACACCGGTCGGTGAGAGAGACGCGAACGCCGGTAACCTCCCGCCCGAACTCGTCGGTGAGCATGCTACTCGGTTACATTCGAATCCGCTTAAGTGCGCCGGGCATTTCGCAGTCCCGTAACCGATTTCAGTTTCGTCACTTGCACACGCCAGTCTCTACAGGTCGCGGTGCAGTCACGTCCTCAGTATCATGTCGCTCCGTGTCGTGTCCACCCACATGAGTACCATCGCGGAACTCGCCGTCCCCACCGCCGAGTTCGCACTCCGGGGGACGCTCGAGGCGGTGCCCGACCTCGACGTCGAGGTCGAACGCGTCGTCGCCGCTGATCCGGGCTGCGTCATGCCGTACGTCTGGTTTTCCGGCACTTCATCGGCGCTGGCAGCCGTCGACGACGCACTGGCAGCTGATTCGACCGTCGAAGACGCCACCCGACTCGTCGCTCGTGACGGCGACGTCCTGTACCAGGTCGACTGGGTCGACGACGTCGCTGTCACGGTTCACGTGCTGACCGACGCGCACGCGACCGTTCTCGATGCGGCTGTCGAGAACACGCAGTGGCAGTTCCGGGTGCTCTTCCCGGACCGCGAGGCGCTCTCGCGCACCTACGAGTTCGCGACCGAGCAGGGACTCCCGGTCAAGATCCTGCGCATCCACCGGCTCGAGGAGCGTCGCCACGGCCGGTACGGGCTCACCGACGCCCAGTACGAATCGCTGGTCGCGGCCCTCGAGGCCGGCTACTACGAGATTCCCCGCGAGCGGGACATGGACGAACTCTCGGACGAACTCGACATCTCCCATCAGGCGCTCTCCGAACGGCTTCGTCGCGCCCATCGGACGCTCGTCGAGGAACTCGTCGATATCGGTGAGCTCTAGAATAGTGTCGGACATGTGTCTGTTCGGAACCGTTCCCCTCACTCGGTGCGTCGTCATCGGCACCCTCGAGTCACGTGTGGTGGGTTAACTCGGTTCAAGTGTTACTATATGTCCGCACGTTCCAGGCCGACGTATGGACGACGACATGCTCACAGACCAGCGTCGCCTCGTCGAGCTCATCGAGGCCGAGGGCTGGGAGGTCACCGATCTCGAGCTCTCGGCATATGACAGCCCGTGGGCCGACGAAGACGACCCCGAGGCGACGGTGACGGTCACGGCGCGAAAACCCTACGAGAGCGAGTCGGCTGAAGACGACGGCGACGACGAGAACCCGTTTCGGTTGAAATAGCTGCGCGGGATCGGTGTCATTGGGCCTCGCTCGATCGAATCCGTGGCCGCCGACGGCGATCGGCGGACCGACCGGACTTCAAACGGCTGCGTTATTCCAGGTTTTGGATAACTAACACAACCAGTATGGTCCGTGGGAGTCTATGTGAGCCACGGACAACTGAATGACTCTTTCGAACGATCCCGACCTCATCACGCTGCAGCCGGATCAATCGTTCTTCGAGACGCTGTATACGGCGGCGCCGCTGGTGATCGTCGGGACGCGTGACGAAGACGGGTCGGAAAACCTGGCGCCGAAACACATGGCGATCCCGCTGGGCTGGTCGGACCAGTTCGGGTTCATCTGTACGCCCGAACACGGGACCTACGGGAACGTCGAGCGCACGGGCGCGTTTACCGTCAGCTATCCCCGGCCCGACGACATCCTCGACGCCAGCCTCGCCGCAGCACCCCGGAACGCCGAGGGCGACAAGCCCTCGTTGACGGAAATCGACACGGTCGACGCCGACGCCGTCGACGCGCCCGCCGTGGCCGGCGCCTACGGCGTCCTCGAGTGCGAACTCGACCGGATCGTCGATTTCGCCGATGGCGAACTCATCGCGGGGACCGTCGTCGGCAAACACGTCCATACCGACGCTTACCACAGCGACGACATCGAGCCCGAGACACTGCTCGAGCAGGCCCCGGTGTTGGCACACCTCTATCCCGACCGCTTTGCCGCGATCAGCGAGAGCCAGGCGTTCCCGTTTCCGGAGGGCTTCGAGCGATGACTGCCTCGGAATCGGAACCAGAATCCGCCGCCGAACAGCGGATTCGGGAGTGGGCACACGCGCATCGTGAACCCCTCGCGCAGTACCTCCTCGAGCTGGTCGAGCTGGAGACGCCTACGGAGAACCCCGAGACGTTCGACGACTTCTTCGAGCGGCTGGCGAGTGACCTCCGCGACAGCGGGCTGGAGACCGAGCGCGTTCCGGGCGAGGAGACCGGCGGCCGGCTCGAGGCGTGGACACCGGGTCGGGACGACGCCGACGAAATCCAGCTCGTGATCGGCCACGCGGACACCGTCTGGCCGCTCGGCACCGTCGACGAGAACCCGCCCGAAATTCGAGACGGCGTCCTCGAGGGGCCGGGTGCGCTCGACATGAAAGGCGGCCTGACCCAGGCCGCCTTCGCGCTCCGTGCCCTCGACGAGCTCTCGCTCGAGCCGTCGCTGCCGGTTCACGTCCTCATCTCGAGCGACGAAGAGATCGGCAGTCCCGAATCCAAACCGCGGATCATCGAGCTCGCCAAGCAGGCGAACCGGGTATTCGTGCTCGAGCCCGCCAGCGGTCCCGAGGGCAAGATCAAGACCGCACGGAAAGCGGTCGGCCACTTCACAGTCACGATCGAGGGGAAGGCCGCCCACGCCGGGCTCGAGCCCGAAGAGGGAGCCAGCGCGACGGAGGAACTGGGCACTGTCATTCACCGACTCCACGAACTCACCGACATCGACTCGGGTATCACCGTCAACGTCGGCCAGGTGGAAGCGGGGCTTCGGTCGAACGTCGTCGCACCGGATGCGCGAGCCGAGGTCGACGTCCGCGCACCCACCGACGACGCAGCCGAGGCCGTCGCAGAAGAGATCCGCTCGCTCGAGGCGACGACGCCGGGCACCGAACTGACGATCGACGGCGGGTTCGGACGGCCACCGATGGAGCCGACGGCGGGCAATCGCCTGCTCTGGGAGCGTGTCCAGACACTCGGAGACCGCCTCGGACTCACGCTCGAGGGCACGCGCTCGGGTGGCGCAAGCGACGGGAACGACGCCAGCCGGCACGCCCCCACGATCGACGGGTTCGGCGCGGTCGGCGACGGAGCCCACCAGACCTACGAGTACGTCCAACTCGATGCACTCGTCGACCGGGTCGCACTGCTCGCCGCCTGTTTGCACGACGAACCGTTGTCGACTGACTCACAACCCTGAATTTCAGACATGCACGCAGACGTTCATACCTCAGTTACGCGAATCGCCGATCTCGAGCAGCGCTCGTACGACGTCGAATCTCGGCCCAAGACGGAGTGGGAGACGGGAGATTACGTGTTCGCACGCGTTACCCAACGACCGGCTCCCGGTGTCAGGGTCGAGAACCCGCAGGGGAGACGCGTCGAATTGATGGAAGGTGAGACGATCGTCGGCGCGCTGGGCACCCGTCGCGCGACCCGTGAACTGGTCGGCAGTTGGCGGGACGTCGACGACGACGGACTGCTGAACATTATGACCGGCGGCGGCGTTCTCGGCCGGGTTACCTCGGCCTCGCCGTTCAGCCAGACGCCGGTCGAGGTTGAATACGAGGGTCACGTCGTCGTTGACGGCGATGTCGCCCGAATGTCAGAGTACGGCTTGACGGATGCACCTGCCACGCCCGAGCCCCCGGTCGTCCTCGTCCTCGGCACGAGCATGTCGGCCGGCAAGACGATGACTGGCCGGGTAATCACCCGCGTCCTGGTCGAAAACGAGTACGACGTCGCCGCCTGCAAATTGACGGGCGCGGGCACCTACGGCGACGTGCTATCGATGGAGGTGGCAGGCGCAGACCCCATCTACGACTTCGTCGACGCAGGGTTGCCGACGACGATCGTCCCCGAAGACACCTTCCGGGAGGCCGTCCGGCCGGTCTTCGCCCGACTGCAGGAGGCGGACGTCATCGTCGCCGAGGTCGGTGCCAGCCCACTCGAGCCGTACAATGGGGAAGCCGTGGTCGACATGCTCGAGGAGCACGTCGCGTTTACCGTCCTCTGTGCGTCCGACCCCTACGCAGTCGTCGGGATCGAGGAGGCGTTCGGACATTCACCCGACCTGGTCGCGGGGATCACGACGAACACGACCGCGGGCGTCGACCTCGTCGAGGAACTCGTCGACTGTTCGGCGCTCAACGTCCAGAACGAGGCGGCCAAGGAGCCGCTCGCTGACATGCTGCTCGAGGCGCTCGCCGACGCTTAGCCCTTGATGTTACAGACGGGGAACGTCCGTGCGACCTTGTCGCCGATGCCCAGTTCGTCGGAGACGCGGACGACCTCGTCGACGTCCTTGTAGACGCCCGGTGCTTCCTCGGCGACCGTCGCGCCTGATTGAGCCTTGACGTAGATCTGATCCTGTTCCTCGAGTTCCTGCTGGACGTCGCCGCCCCAGTACTCGTTTTTGGCCTGCGTGCGGCTCATCAGCCGGCCCGCGCCGTGGGCGGTCGACCCGAACGTGAGGTCCAGCGAGTTCTCGCCACCGCGGAGGACGTAGCTACCCGCGCCCATGCTTCCGGGGATGATGATGGGCTGGCCCACGTCCCGGTAGGCTTTCGGGACGTCCGGATGGCCGGCGGGGAACGCCCGCGTCGCGCCCTTCCGGTGGACATAGAGCTCGCGCTCCTCACCGTCGACCGTATGTGTCTCCTTTTTGGCGATGTTGTGGGCCACGTCGTACAACAGGTCCATCTCCATGTCCTCCCACGAGCGGTCGAAGACACCCTCGAAGACCTCGCGCGTGCGGTGCATGATCAACTGACGGTTGACCCACGCGAAGTTGATCGCCGCGTTCATCGCGCCGTAGTAGTCCTCGGCCAGCTGTGAGCCCGCGGGCGCGGCCGCGAGTTCCTTGTCCGGCAGCTGGTTCAACAGCCCCTGGTGTTGCTGCTCGATCTTCCGCAGGTAGTCGTTGCAGGTCTGATGGCCCAGGCCACGCGAGCCACAGTGGATGAGGACGACGATCTGGTCTTCCTCGAGTCCGAACGCCTCGCCGACCGCGTCGTCGAAGACGTCGGTCACGCGCTGGACCTCGAGGAAGTGATTCCCCGATCCGAGCGAGCCGATCTGGTTTTTCCCGCGGTCTTTGGCCTTCTGGCTGATCTTCTCGGGGGCTGCGCCCTCGCGCATCCCTTCGTCTTCACAGTGAAGCAGGTCGTCCTCGACGGCGTAGCCGTTCTCGAGGGCCCAGTCGACGCCGCGGGCGAGGATCTCGTCGACGGTGTCGACGCCGGCTTCGACGACTCCGCCGCCGCCGAGTCCCGACGGGATGTTGGCAAAGAGGGAGTCGACGAGTTCCTCCTCGTGGCCTTTGAGGTCGTCGTAAGTCAGGTTCGTCCGCATCATGCGGACGCCGCAGTTGATGTCGTAGCCGACTGCACCCGGCGAAATACAACCGTTTTCGGCGTCGAGCGCACCGACCCCACCGACCGGGAAGCCATAGCCCTGGTGCCCGTCGGGCATACAGATCGCGTGGTTGGTGATGCCGGGCAGGTGAGTCGTGTTTTTGATCTGCTCTAAGGTCTTGTCCTCCTTGATTTCCTCGAGCAGCGCTTCGCTTGCGAGCACCCGCGCGGGGACACGCATATCGCCCTCCCGTGGGATCTCCCAGACGTACTCGCGCACCCGCTCGAGCGTGATGCCGTTTGCGTCGAAGGTGGTCATACGTGACCGTCCGACCGCCGCGAAGAAAGATGTTCGTCTCTCGTGTCGCCGATAGGCTGTCGCTTAGACGTCGAAAACGACGTACGCTTCCCACCCGCCGTCGGGAGTCTGCTCGAGGGACATTTCGGAGTAAGTCACGGCCTTCACCTCGCGGGCGTCGATTGCGGAAAGCGGGACGCCGCGGGCGCTGGCCTCGAGGGACCACTCCTCGGTGCCGTCGGCCGATTCGACGACGTCGATCGAGTCGACGCGGTGGTCGACGGGGAGTGCCGCCCGGACGTCGCGCAGGTAGATCAGTTCGTCGAGATAGTCGAACAGCAGCGCCTCGCGACCTTCGGCCGTCACGGATAGCGAAAACCGCTCGCCGCCGTCGGATGGAATCTCGTCACAGGAGGCGGCCGCGAGGCCGTCTGCCACCGCCGCGAAGGTCGCCTCGAGCGAGTCGCCGGTCGCCGAGACGGCGACGTCGGCCGTGTGGTCGCGCAGTTCGAATCCCATGGCCTCGTTTCGGCGGCCGACCTTCTATGCCCGTCGTTTCGACGCGTCGCCAGCGGTGAGTGTTCGTCGATGGTGAATGTGAACGCTGAACGCTGGCTGAACGTCACCGTGCGTGATGGCTCCGTGTAGCGGTCTCCAGCATCGACTGCCGGTGGAATTATATTGATTACAGTGGTAGAGTAGGATAGTGAGCGTCAACATCGACAGTCGGGTCGTCGCCCCGGGGAGCGACGAATTCGTCGACGAAGCCTGGCAGCTAAAGGAGGAGATCAACCGTCAGGAAGACGTGCTCAAGCAGCGATATGACTTCTTTACCGACGCGTATCGCCGGTCGACAGTCCACTGTTACGTACAGGACGAGGAACTCATCGGGTTCGCCGCCGTTCGACGCGACGGCTATATTCTCTTTCTGGCAGTGTCTCCGGACCATCGCGGTGAAGGCATCGGGAAACGACTCATCGCCCACGTCGCGGAGGACCACGACACGATCACGTGTCACGCCCGAACGAGCAACGAGAACGCGTTGCAGTTCTACGAACACCTCGGCTTCGAGATCAAACGACGGATCGACAACTACTACGAGGACGGCGGCGACGCCTACTACCTGAAACTCGGCTCGGACGCCGGACTCGCCGATCGCATCTCCGATCTCATTCGGCGCTGATACGTCCCCTGTGCGACGGCTCGCAGGAACAGTCCAATACAGTTATACCCGACCCACGATGAGTAGGCGAAGCGTATGGAAGAGCGAACGAGGGCCTATCTTCGCGGGCGATTTCGCGATCACTACCGACGAACTGAGATCACGCCGCCGCCCGCGGCCAACGAACGCGAGTGGGGCTACATCCCCTGGACAGACGGCCCGGATACGACGATGGTCCGCCACCGTTCGCTGCTCGAGTTAGGCGAACTCTCGGAGTTTCTCGTCCGCAAGCGCCCGCGCCACGTCTACTTCTCGGCGGGGCGCTTTCGCGACCCCGGCGCGAGTTCGATGCACGACAAGGACTGGCAGGCCGCGGATCTCGTCTTCGATTTGGACGCCGACCACCTGCCGTCGGTCACGCTCGGCGAGGACAGCTACGCCGAGATGCTCGCCAAGTGTAAGGACGCCCTCATTCGCCTGCTCGAGTTCCTCGAGGACGACTTCGCCTTCGAGGATCTCGAGATCGTCTTCTCTGGCGGGCGTGGCTATCACGTCCACGTTCGCGACGAGAACGTCTTGCACCTAGAGCGGGAACACCGCCGCGAGATCGTCGACTACGTTCGGGGCATCGGCCTCGAGTACGACGAACTGATCGAGACCGAGACCGTCGCCGGCCTGGGGCGAAAGACCCCGACCGAACGACGCACACTCCGGATCGAGGGCGGCTGGGGGGCCCGCATCCACGACCACTTCATGGCCTTCGTGGACGAGCTGCTCGAGATGGAAGAGGACGCGGCCCTCGAGCGCCTCCAGTCGTTCGACGGGATCGGCGAGGGGAAAGCGAAAGCCACGCTGAACGCCGCCCGAAACAACCGCGAGGGACTCGAGGCAGGCAACGTGACCGTCCACACCGCAGTCGCTCAACTGGCTGAGCGGTTCGCGAGCAAAGCTGTCGAACGAGACAACGCGCCCATCGACGAGCCGGTCACGACCGACACGAACCGGCTCATCCGGCTGCCTGGGAGCCTCCACGGCGGTAGCGGGCTGAAAACGGTACGCCTCGCACGCGACGAGATCGCCGACTTCGAGCCGCTCGTCGATGCCGTCCCCGAGACGTTCCGCGGCCACGAGATCACCGTCGACGTTACCGAGGGCGGCGAGGTAGAACTCGGTGGAGATAGCTTTACGGTCCAGGAGGGAGACCAGTCACTACCCGAGTACGTCGCCGTGTTCCTGATGGCACGCGGCCGCGCAGAGAAGGAGAAAGAATGAATTTAGACGAGTTGCGTTCGGTCCAGAGCAAGGAGCGAAAGAAGGACAGCCTCCAGAATCTCCGCCCCTCGTTCTACCAGGAGGTCGGCGAGTACATCGCCGACCTGGAGGACGAACGCGACCGCGTCGCCGAGCAGGCCGACGACCCCTTTTCATCGCCCGAGGTCGGCCGACTGACCGACGAAATCGAGACTGCCAAAGACGTCGTCGAGGCCATCTACGAGCGCCGGATGGGCAAACTCGTCAAACAGGCCAGCCTCGCTGCGGCCGGGATGGCGGCCGACGACGAGGGCTTGACCGCCGAGGAGGTGGACCTCTTCGACGACCTCGTCGACCGCATCAGCGCGAACAAGAGCCGGGTGCTGGACGTTCTCGAGGGCGTCGAGCAGCCCACCTCCGATACCGGACCCGACGCGACTGCGACGGCCGACACGCCCCAGTTGGGCGACGAGTCCGGCAGTTCCAGTTCCGACGCGCATCCGGACGCGCCCGCATCCGATCGAGCACCTGCGGCCGACACCCCTCCGGCACCACCGGACGAACCCCCGGTACCGCCGGAAGAGCCGCCAACTGACACCAGCGTCGCCGCCGATGAGGGGGCGGTCACGGACGCCTCGAGCGGTGTCTCGCCCGCGGACGTCATGGGCGACGGTCCGCCGATCGGTGACACGGATGAGGCCGGTGAGGAGGCCAGGATCGATTCGCCGGCGGGTCCAGCGTCAGGAGACCGACGTGAGGGGACTCGCGATGGCGCGGACGCGAGCACTGATACGGACTCGGACTCTGGCGACGTGACGGCTGCAGAGGCAGTTGCCGACGTCGATCGCACGACTGTCAGGATCACCCGCGACATCGGCGAGATCCTCGGCGTCGACGACCGCGAGTACACGCTGACCAGCGACGATGTCGTCACGCTACCGGAGCAAAACGCCGCGCCGCTCGTCGAACGGGAGGCGGCCGAACGCCTCGAGTGACGGCCGCCGAACGCCACCGAGAGTGTAGAATACCTGATAGTGACGACGCGGACGCGTGTCGGCGACGGGCCGCCACCGCGATCGCGTGTACTGGGCGTATGACTCCGGTTGTCCCCCTGTCTGCGACATATTTTCCGGTAGTGAACCATAACGCATACAATCGCAGTCGCTAACTCGGATGCATGCTTGATGTCGGCGACGACGCACCGGTGTTTGAACTGCCAAACCAGCACGGCGAGCAGGTCAGCCGCTCGGATTTCGAGGGGCAACGGCTCATCATCTACTTCTATCCCCGCGCCAACACGGACGGGTGTACCACCGAAGCCTGTGAGTTCAACGACGCTCGCTCGCAGTTTGCGGCCCGCGACGCTGCCGTCATCGGTATCAGCGACGATTCCGTCGCCGATCTCGCCGACTTCGCGGCCGATTACGACCTCGAGTTCGATCTCCTCGCGGACGAACTCGGCGAGGTCGCGACGCTGTACGATTCCTACGGTGAGAAACAGCTGTTCGGCAAGACGTTCGATGGTGTCTTCCGCAACACCTACGTCGTCGGTCCCGACGGCACCATCGAAGCGGTCTACGAGGACGTCTCGCCCGAGGGTCACGCTGACGAGGTGCTGGCGGACCTTGAGCAGGTCGACGCCGTCCACTGAGCGACCGCGGCCAATTCGCCGGTCCCGTACGCGCCGCCGTTGGACCACTCATACGGTCTGCTGTACCGAGTTACCGGCGTATCCGCAGGGCGGTCCGTTGATACGCCGGAACTGACTGATCGGAGCCCGTATCAATGAATAACTCGTTCTTCTCCGACGCCGTGAGAATTCACGACCCTGGAGCGCCGATACTATCCTGTCGGCGGCGATGTCTCGGCTAGCGCTCCAGCGTGTGTCCTGTCAGCAGCATGGAGGCGGACCTACTGGAACTGAGAGAGGCGCGATCACCACACCGACATTTGCCTTAATGGCCCTATATTGCGATTATACGTGTTTATATTACATTAATTCCTAATATTTATGCGTCTCTCGAACGACCAGTAGTATGCATGTACGATCTTACGGGCAGCCCCGATGCTACATCGACATACGAGTGCCTGGTTTGTGGTGAGATTATCACTGCCGACACCCGGGCCGAGAAATGCACCCGCTGTGGGCGTGCGAACACCCTCCAAAATCGGGCGCTGTCGCTCGAATAACCGGATTTTCCTCCACTACAAGCGATGTCATCCAATACCTCACCAACGACAGTCGAAAGTGCAGTTTCTCAGCCAGACGACGATGCGGAAGCCACGTCGGCAGTTGCAACGGCTCGACGACAACTCGAGCACGCTGCAACGCACCTCGATATCGATCCGAACATCGTCGAACGCCTCAAACACCCGGCAGCCGTCCACGAGGTAACAGTACCAGTCGAACGCGATGACGGCTCCATCGATGTGTTCACTGGCTATCGGGCACACCACGACAGCGTTCGCGGTCCGTTCAAGGGCGGCTTGCGATATCATCCGGGCGTCACTCGCGAGGAGTGTATCGGCCTCTCGATGTGGATGACCTGGAAGTGTGCCGTGATGGACCTGCCCTTTGGCGGCGCGAAAGGCGGGATCGTCGTCGACCCGAAGGAACTGAGCCAGGCGGAAAAGGAGCGCCTGACTCGGCGATTCACGGACGAAATCCGGGACATAATCGGGCCGAACAAGGACATTCCTGCGCCCGACATGGGGACCGATCCACAGACGATGTCGTGGATTATGGACGCCTACAGCATGCAGGAGGCGGAGACGCTCCCCGGCGTCGTCACTGGCAAGCCGCCCGTCATCGGCGGCAGTTACGGCCGCGAGGAGGCTCCGGGACGGAGCGTCGCACTCATCGCTCGCGAGGCCTGCAACTACTACGACTATCCGCTCGAGGAGACGACCGTCGCCGTCCAGGGGTTCGGCAGCGTCGGTGCGAACGCGGCCCGCCTGCTCGATGAGTGGGGCGCAACTGTCGTTGCAGTCAGCGACGTCAACGGCGCGGCCTACGATCCGACGGGGCTCGATCCGCATGCGATCCCGTCACACGATGAAGAACCCGAGGCCGTCACCGACTACGCCGACGAGACGATCGGAAACGACGAACTGCTCACGTTGGACGTCGATCTCCTCATTCCCGCAGCCATCGGCGACGTGATCACGGAAGCCAACGCTGACAGTATTCGTGCCGACCTCATCGTCGAAGGTGCGAACGGCCCGACGACGTTCGCGGCGGATACGATCCTGGCCGAACGCGACATTCCGGTCGTACCGGACATTCTCGCCAACGCTGGCGGGGTCACCGTCTCCTACTTCGAGTGGCTCCAGGATATCAACCGCCGGTCGTGGTCGCTCGAGGAAGTCCAGGACGAACTCGACAAGGAAATGCTCTCCGCATGGGACGACGTCCGAGCCGAGGTCGAAACGCGAGGGGTGACGTGGCGAGATGCGGCATACATCGTCGCACTTTCGCGGTTGGTCGACGCCCACGCTAATCGCGGTCTCTGGCCCTGATACAGACCGATAGCGCATACCCCGTCTTCAGGCGGAGGGCAAGCGGTTGCAGCTGTTAGCCCTGCCGTGCGTTCCGTTCTGTTCACGTCTGGTGAGTCCCGGGAGCCGTCAAACCCACACCGGAGAGCGATCTGGACCCACTGTACCGTCTCGAACCGGACTCGTCCGCGGTGAAATCACGGCATCTGCTCTCTCCTCCGGGGCTTCTCCGGTCGACTTCACTTTCACCCCGCTCGAGTCACACTTATAGAACGCGGGTTCGAACTGCGTTGTCGTATGGCGGCCGACGAGTCCGTGGTAGTGCTTGCGCTTCCGGCGTCGACGCTCGACCATGTGTCACGAGCCACGGTTCGGGATGCCGTTCAGTACTTTACTCCAGAGTGTATCACAATCCCCGGATCCCGGGCCGCCAAAGCGTACGCAATGGTTCGCGATACCGATCCAACGCTCCCCGTCGTTCATCCACAACTCGGCCACGGTGGTGAACACATCGATCACTATCGATACACTCCCGAAGCGGGTGTCCACGACGCATCCGACTCGGCCCCGCCAGCCGAGACGATAGACATTATCGCCGTTCAGAGCCGTGACGTGCTCCCCGACCTCCACTCCCAACTCGCCACAGGCGAGCGACGGACGGGCACCGACGCCGCGACGTTCCTGTTCGTCCCGCAACTCACCGTCGACTGGGAGACGACTACGCTCTCGACGACCCTTCCGAACGCCGAACAGTTTGCGGCGATTAGCGCCACGCTTCCCGAGCCAGTCACCGTCCTCGCGGGTGGGCAACCAGCTGAGTACTCCCACGAGTGGACACTGCTACACGACCGCTCGTCCGTGCGGGTGCCGATTGCGGGACTCGGCGCAACGACTCGAGACGGATCGAAGATCGCGCAGTACACCTGCACGCCACACGGGACCGTCGCGGCAGAAGCTGTCGATATCGATCAGTTCGGACTCACAGCGTTGAACGGTGTCGGTCACGCGACCGCTGATCGGTTACAGCAACGCGGATGTCAAACGACACGTGACGTCCGCGACCTCGCACTCGACGATCTCACCGACCTCCCGGGGATCGGGCGGACGACCGCCGAGACGATACACGCTCACGCCGACGTCATCGACTCGGGCGAGCCACTCCTCCTGACGAACAAAACGCCGGTCAAGACGCGTGACGATCGTCCACCCGTCTGCCTCGACATCGAAACCGACGGGCTCTCCCCGACCATTATCTGGCAATTCGGGGTGTACGACCCGGCGACCGACAGTTATCAGGCGTTCACCGAGAAGCAACACCCGACGAACCCGAAGCCGGTGCTCGAAGCGTTCATCACCTGGTTCCTCGCGACTCACGGTGACCGAACCGTGTTGACCTGGAACGGACACGGGTTCGATTATCGACACATCACGCAATTCCTTCACCAGTACCTCCCCGAATACGTCGACGCGTGGGACGACGTCTGGACGTACGACCTGTACAAATGGGCGGTCCGTGACGGGAACGCGCTGCTTCCCGGCCGAACGAACAAGCTCGCTCACGTCGCTCGTGCTCTGGGCTACGACTCCGCAGGAACCGGGCTGACCGGTGCACAGACTGCAGCCGCATATCAGGAGTTCATGCGGGATCCCGACTCCCCGGAGCGAGAACCCGACTGGGACCGACACGAGGCGTACTGTGAAGACGATTGCCGAGCGCTCTGGCACGTCTACCAGGCCATTACTGACGCGACACGGCGCGAGACGACTGACAGCGGTACTGGTGGTGCTGATGGACACCAGGCAGGCCTTACCGACTTCTAACGATGTGTGCACACGATTCCTCGAGCGATACGACCTCTCGAATCGACGTCTCGGGACGAGACCTCGTCGAAACGTTTCCCCGGCCGGGTCTCTCCCCCGAGTCAGAGTACATCGACATCATCGAACTTCCCGCGAAACCAGCCGACACCGTCTCGGCAGGCGACGTGCTGCGACCCGCGCTCAGTGACCCGTATCCGTACGACCTGTTCAGTCATCAGGCCGACGCACTCGACGCGCTCGGCGACGGTGAGAACGTTGCGGTGACGACGTCCACGTCCAGCGGCAAAACCCACATCTACGGCCTGCAAATCGCGCGTAACCTCCTCGAGGCGGGCGTTCTCAACGCGGATGGGACCAGGCCGTCCGACCGGAACAGCGCCTCGACCGCGCTGTGTGTGTACCCGATGAAGGCACTGACGAAAGATCAAAAAGAGGCGCTCGAGGACCTGTACGAGCAGCTCGGACTCGACGTTCGAGTTCGAATCTACGACGGTGACACGACGGGTGATCGACGTGCGATCCGTGAACAGGCAGACGTCATCCTGACGAACTTCGCCGGTCTCAACGTCTACCTCGAGCACCACGACAAGTGGAGTCGGTTCTACAGCGCGCTCGACCTCGTCGCAGTCGACGAGTCACACACGTACACCGGCATCGAAGGGATGCACGTCGCGTGGATCATTCGCCGGATGCAACGCGTCGCTGACTACTGGGGCGGCGACCCACAGTACGTCCTCACGTCGGCCACGATCGGCAATCCACACGACCACTCTACGGAACTGATCAACGCTCCCGTGACCGTCGTCGACGACGATGGCTCACCACATGGGCCACGTGACATCGTCCTGTGGAACCCACCACCGCGAGACAAAACTCGCGAGACGACCCCTGGCGACTCGTTCTCCCTCGAATCCGAGGACGATACCGAGGAGGCGTTCGACGACGAGTTCGTCGCGCAACGAGTCCCGGCGAGCGTCGAAGCGCCGAAAGTGTTCAACCACCTCACCTCGCACGATGTCCGAACGCTGCTGTTCTGCCCGAGTCGCAAACTCACTGAGCTCGGCATTCAACGTGCGGACGACCACCGGCGAGCCAACCCTCGAGCGTACGATCGGTCGACGACCGTCGACCGAGATGCGTACAACGCCGGGCTCGGCCGCCGCACACGCCATTCCCGCGAACACCAGTTCAAAACCGGCGCCCTCACCGGTCTCGCAACGACCTCCGCACTGGAACTGGGCATCGACATCGGGAGCCTCGACGCGACAGTCCTGATGGGATATCCCGGCCAACGCCAGGCGTTCTGGCAGCGGATCGGCCGTGCCGGTCGTGAAGCGAGCCGAAGCCTCGCAGTGCTGGTCGGAGATCACCGAACCCTCGACCAGTACGTCCTCAACAACCCCAACTACGTACTCGAGACCGACGTCGAAGACGCCGTCGTCGACACCTCGAACAACTCCGTCTTCGCGACCCACGTCCGCTGTGCCTGTGACGAAATCGCACTCGACGAGGCCGATATCGGTACGTTCGCTGACGAAGACCGCTTGCGTGCGGCCGTTAAAATGTGGCGCGAAGCCGGTTTCGTCGACGGCTATCTCGATGCCGCCGTCCACTACAGTGGCCCTGGTCGCCCACAGACGCGCGTCAACCTCTACGGGACCGACGACACTGATTATCACCTGCGCCTCGCAGACGGTGTCGATCGCGAGCGATGGGGGCTCTCCGACGGCCTCGATCTCGAGCCGATCGACCGAAACCGCGCGTACAGGGACTACCACGAAGGCGCTGTCAGGCTCCAGAACGGCCAGCAGTTCGAAGTCGTCTCCGTCGACGAAGACCGACCCCAACCGGTCATCGAACTCGAGCCAGTCGATCGCGAGTACTATACGCGATCACGCAACAAGGTCACCGTCCTCGATGCCGACTCCGAACAGTCCCGTGATATCAACGGGTTCACGCTCCATTTCGGGCGCGGAACGGTGGTCGTCCATCACCACGCCTACGACCAGATGTACATCGGCAACAGCGAGCCGAAGCAACAGCTGATCCCGACCGAAACCCCGCCGATCCTCATGGACACGCACCTCTGCTGGGTGGAAGTCCCCGAAGACGTCGAACTGCCGCTCGTGCGGAAATACCAGGAGTACGGCGTCGAAACCGGCGTCGATCCGGATCAGACCGGCCTCGCCCATCTCGGGTACATCGCCGGGTTGCACGCTGCAGAACACGCCACCATTCAGACCGCGCCGCTCGAGCTCCGTGTCGACAAGAACGACCTCGGCGGCCTCGCCACGCTCGTGATGGATACTCATTACACGCATCCCGAGTACGACGACATCGCCGATTCCATCAGGGGCTCGTTCGAAGCCGCAACCCACGCCCTTGAACGACGAACGAGCGACTTGTCCGGTCACACCGCCTCGGGCTGGTTCATCTACGACGGCGTCGATGGCGGCCTCGGCTTCGCACGCGCTATCTACGACGATTTCGAAGCGCTCGCGGAACGCGCACGTGATCAACTCCGCGACTGTAACTGCGGGCAGCCCAATGGGTGCCCCGCCTGTACGTTCGACGAAAATTGCGGGAACGACAACAAACCGCTCCTGAGAGCCTCGGCTATCGACGTTCTCAATCAACTCCTCGGCGACGACGACCGGGACGACCTGTCAGAATACCGCCCAGAAGACCACGGCGGTGACCGCCAGCCAGTCGTCTTCTACTCGTGAACGGCCCCTGCCTCCTCGCCGTCAGGCCCATCGAGCAGGGGCTTCTCGCTTCACCGAAGCTGTCAAACTACGTCAGATCTCGTTTCTCCGAGAGACCGTGAGCAGACAGTATCAGTCGTCGGTCGGCGAAGCGCTGACGGCGGC
This sequence comes from Haloarchaeobius amylolyticus, assembly GCF_042678045.1. Classification (GTDB taxonomy): domain Archaea; phylum Halobacteriota; class Halobacteria; order Halobacteriales; family Natrialbaceae; genus Natrinema; species Natrinema amylolyticus_A. The sequence goes on along the minus strand of NZ_JBHUDI010000001.1, from coordinate 449,416 downwards.
TGCGTCCGTTTCGAAATAGCGGAGTGCCTGCGAGAGCCGTGCAGCCTGATTGCTGAGCCGTTCGGCACTCGTCGAGACCTCGGTCAGCGCTGTCGTCTGTTCTTCGGCCGCGGCGGCGACGCTCTCGGCCCCTGTGCTCGTCGATTCGGAGATCGCCGCGATGTCGTCGACCATCGCGACGACCTCCTGGGTCGAGGCCGCCTGCGCTTCGCTGGCCGCCGAGATCTCCTGCACCCCGACGTTGGTCTCCTGTGCGAGCGTGGTAATCTCTGCGAGCGCGTCGACGGCCTCCTGGACCTGCTCGTTGGCGTCCTGGATACCGTCGTTCGTGCGCTCGACCTCGGCGGCGGATTCCTCGGTCCGGTCGCGGATCGCCTCGAGGCGTGCTTCGGCCTCCTCAGCCGCCTCTGCGACGTCTTCGGAGAGCGCTTTGACCTCCGTCGCGACGGCGGAGAACCCGTCGTCGCCGCTTGCACCCGCGGAACGGGACACCTCGATGTTCGCATTCAGTGCCAGCATGTTGGTCTGGCGTGCGATCTCGGAGATCGTATTGATCAACTCGTCGATCTGCTGGACCTCTTCCTCGAGGCGGTGTATCTCGGCGACGGCGTCGGCGGCCTCGGCTTCGATCTCGGTCATCGCAGTGATCGCGGTCTCTGCGGCTGCTTGGCCGTCCTGGCCGGTTTCGACGGTTCGTTCGGCGATCTCGGCGACCTCGTTCGAGGAGACGGCGATCTCTTCGGTCGTCGTCGACAGCGAGTCGAGTTCCCCGGTGACCGAACGGAGGTACTCGTGTTGTCGGTCGGCACCGTCGGCGATTTCCTGAATCGACTCGGAGACCTGTTCGGAGGCCGCATGGACTTCCTCGGAACCGGACGTGACCGATTCGGACGCGGCAGCCACGTTCTGTGCGAACGCCGTGAGATCCTCGGTGGTCGACTCGAGTGTGGCGACCATGTCGTTGAACTCGCGTGCGATCTCGGCCATCGCCTCGTTCTCGCCGTCGGGGTCCATCCGCTGTGTCAGATCGCCGGCCGCACACGCCTGCATGACGGCCGCGTACTCGTCGGCTTTCCGCTCCAAGTGCTGGTTGAGCTGGTCGGTTTCTTCGCGGAGCGTGACCGCCTCTTGACGCGCTTGCTCGACTTCCTCCATTTTCGTCTGGAGGGAGTCGTTTTTGTCCTGGAGGTCGTTGACCGTCACCAGCCCCACGTTGACCACGAGCAAGACGAATACGGCACCGAACAGGAAGACGAACCCCGCCAGCACCTGAAAGAGGAGCTCCTGACCGTCGAAGACGACCCAGAGGGCGGCGACGTAGCCCAGCAGGAAGAACACCATCAGCGCGAGGAGCCCTCGCCATCGTCGCCGGTAGCTCTCCTCGTTGAGTCGCAGGAACAGCCGCCGAGTATACAGAATCGAGCCGAACATCACGACGGCTCCGGCGGCGATCAGCCCGAGTACGATCGTCGATACTGCGACCATCAGTATCCACCCGTGACTGTGCTGTTCGTGCGGCTGAACTCCCGATTCCAATTCGCCGAATCCGACGTTCTGCGTGATTTCTGCGTCATCGGTCTCTAAGCTGGTCCCCTTCGAAAGAACGAACGCTTCGATCCTTGCCCGCCGGCTTCGACGTGGCTATCGGCTCACCACTGGCTCGAGACCGTCGCAGCTATCATCGATACGATAGCTGGCCGATCAAAGCCGGCTGCTTTCCGTCCTGCGTGTCTCGCAGGCCGTCCGTTTCGAAGCCAACACTTTCTTTCGAATACAGTGAAAGTCAATCGATACGATTATTTAGTCTTAACGCCGCCATTTCCGCGTTTCCAGTGATACGGTCTGCTGTACCGATGTCCCGGTACACCCGTAGGACGGCTACCCGCCGTGTTTCCGATACCAGACTCGAGCCCCGATCGGCGACTCTCCGTCGTCGAGATCCAGCCGGCGCAGGACCAACTCACGAATAGCGGTCGTGACGACGAGTTCGATCGTGTCGCACCCGTCGGTTCGGACCTCGAAGACGCAGTGTCCGTCCCGCTCGCTGATGCGTTCGATCGTTCCGACGGACCACCGCTCGATGTCGTGGGTCGGTTTCCGGGCGTGAATTCGGTCGTGCGTCACGTGTAAACAGATGCCAATCGGGTAGTTGAAGGTCGCGGCTCGCAGGTGCCGGTCGCCGATCCGGATTCTTCTATAGTAACAACTGAAACTGTTTACACACTGATCGCATAGCCTTCGTGCGATCAGGTGTGCACTGACTTTCAGTGGCTACTATATCCCCCTCGAGAACGCGGCTATTCGGACTCGAGGTCGTCCCCAAGCGAGTCCTCGTATTTGTCCTGTTCCTGGTCGGGGAGGTACTGTCGTTCCCACTCGACGACCTCGGGGAAGCCCGAAAACTCGTGGAGGCTTCCGACTGGCTGGGAATTGAACGCGTCGTCGATATCTCGCATCGCCGCCACGGGGTCGTCCGCGAAGGTGCTGAGGTCCGCGTAGACGTTCGCGATCGTCGACAGCGTCGACGTGATGGGGAACAACACGACGTCGAAGCCCCACTCCTCGAGCGACGCGAGGTCGACGTACGGCGAGGAGCCGAGATCGCCGACGAAATTGTAGACGAGCGGTCCGTCGACCTCCCGGCCGATGCGCTCGAGTTCCGTGTCGTCGGTCGGGCCCTCGACGAACGCGACGTCAGCGCCGGCCGCGAGGAAGTCGTTGGCGCGGCCGATCGCCTCGTCGAGCGAGCCGTCACCCGTACCGCGGGCGTCGGTGCGGGCGATGAGGACGAAGTCTTCGGCGCGGTCGTCCCGAACGTCGGCTGCGGCTTCGATCTTGCCGACCGCTTCCTCGCGCGGGATGACCTGTCGGCCCTTCGTATGGCCACAGCGTTTCGGGAACGTCTGGTCTTCGATGTGGATTGCACCCACGCCGGCTTTGATGTACTCTCGAACGGTTCGGATGACGTTCGTCGCGTTCCCGTAGCCGTTGTCGGCGTCGGCGATCAGCGGCACGTCGATCCGCTCCTGGATGTTGCCGGCGTTTTCGATCATCTCGGGCATCGTGATGAAGCCGGCGTCGGGATAGCCGGTCTTCGACAGCGACGTCCCGTAGCCCGTCATGTAGATCGCGTCGAAGCCGACGGCGTCGGCAACTCTGGCAGTAAGCGGATCGTGGACGCCGGGACAGACCAGGAGTTCGTCGCGCTCGAGGTACGTTCGGAGCGTGGCACCGGAGTCGGTCATGGCCGATCACACGATTGTCGTGGCGAAGTCGGTGTCGATGCGGGTCGTTCGATGGGGTCGTTAGTCATTGGCAGAGAGGTGATCGAGGACGCTGTCGGTCGTGACGACATCGCCGTACTTCGCGTCGATGTCGAAGAGGTTCGCTCGGTGTGGTCCCTCGGCGCGGTCACCGACCGCGTCGGCCGGGACGATCGTTCGATAGCCGTGCTGGAGGCTATCGACGGCCGTCGCACGGATACAACCGCTCGTCGTGACGCCGGCGAGGACGAGCATATCGACGCGGTGTGTCGTCAGCTCCGTCTGCAGGTCGGTCCCGAAGAAGGCGCTCGCGTACTTTTTCAGGATGACGCGCTCGTCGTCGATAGGCGCGACCCGGTCGTCGACCTCGACCGCGTCGGTTCCGAGCCGAAGTTCGCGTAACGCGGGCACTTTCTCGACGAACCGACCGGCGTCGCCGTACGATTCCTCGTAGGCGACGGTCGTGAAGTATCGCGGTAGATCGTGTTCGCGAAAGGCCGCGAGCAGTCGCTCGGTCTGCTCGAGCACGCCAGTCACGTCCGAGCCGAGACTTGTCTCGGGATCGGTGAAGGCGTTTATCAGATCGACGACCAGCAACGCGGGCCGGTCGCCGAGGCCAACGCTCGTCCCGAAGTCGTCCGCGTCGTAGTGGGCGTCGATGTCGTGTGGCCAGTCCATGGTGTGCTATGGATGAGAGTCGGGTGTGGGTCAGTCGTGTCGCTCGGCGAACTCCCGGCGCTCGGCGGCGATGCGTTCTTCGAGCGTCTCGTCGTCCGGCAGCGGCCCGTAGTCGAACGGCTCGAGGTTGTCACGCGTCTCCCGAACTTCCTCGCGTCGCTCGGCGGTGGCTGACTCGTCGACAGTGCCGTCGTCGGCGAGGACGATACCGTACTCCGTGCGCGCGGCCGACTCGGAGACGAGTCCGCGCTCGACTTCCGCGGCGACGACGTCGGGGTCGCGCTCGAGCGGATCGCCCAGCCCGCCGCCGCCGGCAGTGCTGAAGACGAGTTTGTCGCCCGCCTCCACGGCGACGTTTTCGACCTTCGAGGGGAGTTCCTCCTCGGTGCCGTCGGTGCGGATCAGTTTCTTCTCGCTCGTCTGGGCGTGGGAGCCACCGTCGACACCCCACGGGTACGTGTGCGCGCGGTCGTCCTGGAACGTGATCGCGCCCGGTTCCTCGAAGGTGTATACCTTGGTGATGCCGTGGCCGCCGCGGAACTCGCCGGCACCGCCGGTGTCGGCGCGGGTGCTGTACTCGTCGATGGTCAATGGGTAGTAGGCCTCCTGGTACTCCGCGGGCACAGTTCGAAACAGCGGCCACCACGAGTGGCCGTCGAGCCCGTCGCCGCCCGGCCGTGCCGGGATGCCGCCGTAGAGGATCTCGAGCATCTGGAAGTCGTTGCCTTCCGAGTCCGTGCCGGCGTAGACGAGGTTCGGGGACGTGCCGTAGCTGCCCGCCACCGAGAAGCCGTCGATGAGCTTCGAGAACGTCGCCTGCAGCACGTCGAACTGGCGGGCCATCATCGGCAGGCGGTTGCCGAGCGCCGCCGGGAACTCCGGCTGGACCACGGTGCCTTCGGGCAGCGTCACCTCGAAGAGGTCGTAGTAGCCGTCGTTGAACGTCAGCAGTGGGTCGAAGGCCATGATGAGGAAGACCCCGGTGAACATCTTGAACATCTGTTCGTTCAACAGGAAGTTCACCGTCCCCGGCACCTGCTCGTCCGTGCCAGTCCAGTCGAGGTAGACCGTCTCTCCCTCCCGGTAGATCTCGAGGTGGAGTTTGATCGGGCCGTTGCCCATGCCGTCGTCGTCGACGTAGTCCTCGAACGTGTAGCGTTCACCCTCCGGGATGAACTCGTGGATCAGATCGATCATCCCGTCGCGGGTACGGTCGAGGATGGCGTCGCAGGCCTCGACGTACGTCTCCTTGCCGAAGCGGTCACAGAGTTCGTGAACGCGTGTTTCGGCGGCTTTCGTCCCCGCCGCCAGTGCCTTGATGTCGGCCTCGGCGTGTTCTGGCAGGCGCGTGTTGTGGGCGAACGTCTCGAGTAGCTCGCTGTCGAACTCGCCTTCCTTGTAGAGTTTGACCGGCGGTAGCCGCATTCCCTCTTCGAAGATCGTACTGGCCTGGACGGGCATACTGCCGGGCGTCTTCCCGCCGACGTCCATCAGGTTGCCCCACTGGCTCGAAAAGCCCACGAGGTCGTCCTCGTAGAAGATGGGACGCAACAGGAGCATGTCGGGGGTGTGCGAGACAGCCCCGGCGCACATGTAGGGGTCGTTGGTCGCGATCACGTCGCCGTCCGCCAAGTCCGCGCGGTCGAACGGCGAGTTCTCGAGGATAGTGTCGATCGCAGAGCCGAACTGGCCCATGACCATTCGTCCTTCGGCGTCGGCGATGAGCGGGAACTGGTCGGACTGTTCGCGGATGACGGGGCTGATCGCCGTCGTTTCGACGACCCGGTCCATCTCGTGGCGGGTGTTCGAGAGCGTGCTCTCGATGATGTCCAGGGTGGTCTGGTCGATGTCGTGCTCGCCGACGAACTCAGGCGTCGTGTCGCTCATTGGCTCTCACCTCTGTTGATTTCGATGTTGGCATAGCGGTCGATGGTCGCGGTGTGATCCGGCTGGACGACGACCGTCGAGTCGTCGTCGGTGACGATGGCTGGCCCGTCGAGTTCGTTACCCGACTGCAACTCGGCCCTGTCGTAGATCGGCGTCTCGTGGTAGTCGCCGTCGAAGTACACGTCGCTGACGTCGATTTCGGCGTCGCTCGGGTCCGAACCGGCTAGCGCTCGTTCTTCGATGGTAACGCCCTGCAGCGTCCCGTTCCCGATGACACGGAGGTTCGCGATCTCGAGTGGCGCATCGAGCGAGAAGCCGAACTGGCGGTCGTGGCGCGCCTCGAAGTCGTTTTTGATCTCCGCGAGTCCGGTTTCGTGGAGGTTCTCGATGTCGACCGGGATCGACATCTGGATGTCCTGGCGGAAGTAGCGACACTCGGCGAAGTACTCGAATTCGTGATCGGCCTCGTCGACGCCTTCGGAGACGAGCCACTCGCTCGCTTCGTCCTCGAGCGCGCGCAGTTCCTCGTAGACGTCCTCGCCGTCGACGTCGGTCTCGGTCTCTAAGTAAGTCTCCGAGAATTCGTTTTGGATATCCGAGGTGAGGAAGCCGAAGGCCGACATCACGCCCGGTCCCGGGGGAATGAGTAGCGGATAGGCGTCCATCACGTCCGCGAGCGCGTTCGCGTGCATCGGGCCGGCCCCGCCGAAGGCGACGAGCCCGAACTCCCGCGGGTCGTAGCCACGCTCGACGGAGACGACGCGCAGCGCGCCGTGCATGTTCTCGTTGACGATGTCGAGAACCGCCTGTGCGGCCTCTTCGACCGTGCTGTCACGCTCGTCGGCGATCGTCGCCACGGCGTCGCGGGCTGCCTCCCGGTCGAGGTCCATTCGGCCGCCGAGTTGGACCGTCTCCGGGATGCGACCGAGCACGACGTTGGCGTCCGTGACGGTCGGCGCGTCGCCGCCCTGCCCGTAACACGCAGGCCCTGGGTCTGCGCCGGCGCTCTCCGGACCGACCTGCAGCGAGCCGTTCAACTGCACGCGAGCGATCGAGCCGCCGCCGGCCCCGACCGTGTTCACGTCGACCGAGCGGGATTTGAACTCCCGATAGCCGACCTTCGTCTGCCGGGTCGTCTCGGGCGTCCCACCCTCGACGAGCGAGACGTCGGTCGAGGTGCCACCCATATCGAGCGTCAACACGTCCGGGACGCCCTTCTTCGACGCGATCGTCGCCGCACCGACGACGCCACCGCTCGGTCCCGAGAGGGCGAGTTCGACCGGCCGCTCCTTTGCGGCCGCCGAACTCATCAGGCCGCCGTCGGACCGAACGACGTTCATCGTGGCCGACGAGCCAGCGTCCGTCAGCGACTCGTCTAAGTCCTCGAGATAGTCGATCACCGTCGGCCGCGCGTAGTCGTTGATGACGGTCGTCAGCGTCCGTTCGTACTCGCCGTACTCCGGGACGATGTCGGCGGAGATCGACACCGGCAGCTCTGGGGCCTCCTCGGCGACGATCTCGCGGACGCGCTCTTCGTGGGCGGGGTTGAGATACGAATTCAGTAACGCGACGGTCAGCGACTCGACGCCGGCAGCCTCGAGATCGCGGACGGCGTCTCTGACCGCTGCCTCGTCGAGCGGTTCGGTCTCCTCACCCGTCGGCGAACTGATCGTCCCGGCGACGCCGCGCGTGTCGACCAGATCGGCAAGCGGCTCCGGTTTCTCCATGTCCATCCATCCATAAAGTGGGCCGGGCGTCCACGCCCGTGCCAGATGGAGGATGTCCTCGTGGCCGGCAGTCGTGATGAGTCCGACGCGAGCCCCCGTCTCCTCCAAGAGCATGTTCGTCACGACCGTCGTGCCGTGGAACAGCAGGTCGAGTTCGGAGACGTCGGTCCCCGCCTTCGCCGTTGCCTCTTCGACGCCGCGGAGAACGCCTTCCGATGGATTCCCGGGCGTGGAGAGCACCTTGTCTATCGTGAGTTCGTGCGTCGATTCGTCGAAGACGATGACGTCCGTGAACGTCCCACCGACGTCGACGCCGAGATTATGTGTCATGTGGTATCGTGTCGTATGGCACATTCCACGTTGGGAGAGTAAGGGTTCCCCCAACAGCTGTTGGTGGTTTATACCGTGGCCACACGAACGATCGTCGCCGTCGCTCGAGCCGTCCCGTATCGGCAATTCGACTGCCACTCGAGTGTGGGCCACCACACCATGTAAATCGGTTCGGGTTTAATTACCTCTATGAGCGACGTGGCCGGCATCTCGAACGACCTCTTTCGAAGCGAGGAGAGCGTTTCCGACTCGCTTCGACGCTGTCGCACGCTCGTCAACGCCATCGACGACGGGATTTTCCAGCTGAACGCCGAGGGCCGGTTCGTCGCCATCAACGACGCTATCGTGTCGATGACGGGGTATCCGCGAGCGGACCTCCTCGGCGAGCACGTCTCGACCGTCATTTCGGCGCTAGACGCAAAGCGGCTGGAGAACGCGATCCAGACGCACCTCGAGCAGGGCGTCGATCCCGACACGACGTTCAATCTCGCTGTCGAGACCGCTGCTGGCGAGCGGGTTTCCTGTGAACTCCGGGTGAGCCTGCTCGTGGCCGACGGGGAACTCGAGGGGACTGTCGGCGTCGTTCGGGCAGTCGACGACCGCGACCCGACGAACGTGCAACTGCCGTCGACCTGGATGGCGTCCGACTCGATCGCGTCCGTCATCGACGAGGCCGACGTCGGCGTGTTCGTCCTCGATGACGCGTTCGACGTCGTGTGGGCCGACGAAACGATCGAGGAGTACTTCGGCCTCGTACGGGACGAGATCATCGGCCGGGACAAGCCGACGCTGATTCAGGAGACGATCCGTGATCGTCTCGCCGACTCCGAGACGTTCGCGGAGACGGTACTGGCTACCTACGAGAGCAACACCTCCGTCGAGCAGTTCGAGTGTCGGGTGACGGCCGGCACGGATCGCGAGGAGCGCTGGCTCGAACACCGCAGCAGACCGATCGAGTCAGGGCCGTACGCCGGTGGACGCATCGAACTGTACTACGACATCACCGACCGGAAAGAAGCGCAACGAGCCAGAGAGGAGAGCGAACAGCGGTTTCAGTCGCTCGTCGACGCCGTCGACGAGTACGCGATCTTCATGCTCGACCCCGACGGATACGTCCGGAGCTGGAACGAAGGGGCCGAACGGATCAAAGGCTACGGGGCGGCGGAGATCATCGGCGAGCACTTTTCGACGTTCTACACTGACGAGGATCGGGCCGCCAGCGTGCCGGAAGCTAATCTAGCGTACGCACGAGAGGCGGGGTCGACCGAGGACGAAGGCTGGCGCGTTCGGTCGGACGGGTCGCGATTCTGGGCGAACGTGACGATAACGGCCATCTACGACGAGGGCGAGTTGCAAGGCTATGCGAAGGTAACCCGTGATATGACCGACCGCCGTGAACGGGAGCAGCGACTGCGCCGCGAGCACGAACTCAGCGAGCAGATTCTGGAAACGAGCCCCGTTGGCATCGCGGTCGTGAATCGAGACGGATCGACGCCCCGGGCCAACGAACGGATGGCAGAACTGCTCGACCTCCCGAGCGACGACGAGTCGACCTATACCACCGCCCAACGAGACATGTACGACACGAACGGCGAGTTCATCCCGATCGAGGAACGACCCGTCCCCCACGTCTTCGAAACGGGAGACCCCGTGACCGACCGAGAGATCCGTCTGGATCGACCGGAGGGACAGCAGTGGCTCTCGATAAACGCCAGACCGATCACCGACGAGCAGGGTGAACCCGAGCAAGTCGTCGAGACGGCGACCGACATCACCGATCTCAAAGAGCTAGCACAGCGGCGCAAACGGGAACTCGAGGAACGCGAGGAGGAACTGGCCGCCGTCCAGCTCGCGACGAATCTCCTCGAGACCGGCGAGCAGTCGTCCGAAGAGTTGTTAGCGGAGTTCGTAACACACCTCCCACAGTTTTTCCACTATCCGGAGCGAGCCGCTGCGCGCGTCTCGGTCGGCGACACCGAAGCGACCACGAAGGCTACCGACTCGCTCGATCGCCGGATCACCGCGTCCACCAGTACGGTCACCGGCACACCGATTACGATCGAGATCGCCCTTCCCGAAAGCCACGCGTCTCCGGATGCCGACACGGCCAACTTTTCCGACGAGGAAGCGGAACTGCTCGAGACACTCGCGACGCTGCTGAAGCTCCACTTCGACCGCCGCGAGTACATCGAGGAGTTACAGGCCTCGAACGAGCGCTTAGAGCAGTTTGCGTACGCTGTCTCACATGACCTGCAGGAACCACTCCGGATGATCACCAGCTACTTACAGCTGATCGAAGGCCGCTACGGCGACGCTCTCGACGAGGACGGCGAGGAGTTTCTCGCCTACGCCATCGACGGCGCCGAGCGCATGCGCGAGATGATCGATGGCCTGCTCGAGTACTCTCGCGTCGAAACCCGCGGTGATCCCTTCGAACAGATCGAGCTCGACGCAGTGCTGTCGGACGTCCTCGAAGATCTGCAGCTCTCGATCGAGGAACACGACGCCGAGATCACGGCCGAGTCGCTGCCGACCGTCGTGGGTGATGCTAGCCAGCTCCGGCAGGTGTTTCAGAACCTGCTCGACAACGCCATCGAGTACAGCGGCGACGAGCCACCACGAGTCCATATTAGCGCCGAGCGGACGGGAGACGAGTGGACGATCTCGGTCCACGATGAAGGGATCGGGCTCGATCCCGACGACAGCGAACGCGTCTTCGACGTGTTCCAGCGACTGCACACGCGTGAGGAACACGCCGGCACCGGGATCGGGCTCGCGCTCTGTCGGCGGATCGTCGAGCGCCACGACGGCGAGATCTGGATCGATTCCGAGCCCGGCGAGGGGACGACGGTTTCATTTACGCTGCCGGCTACGGATTCGTGACCTCGCGCTTCACTCGTCTCCCATCCCGATCCGTTCGAACTGCCGCCGGCCGGTCCGTTTGTGGCCGTCTGCCATCGCCGACGACAACACCGCGCGTTCGGCTTTTCGAAGGTGCTCGTGGAGCGTCGCGCGACTGATCTCGAGTTCCGCCGCCAGCTCCTCGTTCGTGATCCCCCTTGGCCAGTCGTAGTACCCACGTGACAGTGCCTCGGCGACCACTTCGCGCTGGCGCTCGGTCAGCGTCGAGTCCGTGCTCACGCGAAACTCCTCGAGCTTGCCGAGCGTGACCGTTCCAAAGCCTTCCAGATCGTCGATAATGTGTTTGAGGTCCTCGCGCTGAAACACGAGGATGTTGTACTCTCGCTGGCGACCTGAGACCGTATTCGACCGGCGGAGCGTGCCGTGATTCTGGTAGATCGCCGAATACGCGCCACACGAGGGTTTGGTGACGAGCAGATTGCCATCGTCGAGGCGCTTGACGTGTTCGACGTGATCGGCGGCCTCGAGTTCGGCCTGAAAGGGATCCGTATGGGGACCAGCTCGGAGAACGAAGGTCACGAACCCGTTTTGGATCTCCTCGATCTCGATTGGGATCGGTTCGGCGACATCCGCTGTGAGCCGCCGGAGGATACATTCCCGGTGTTGGGTGAAGTGAACCGTCGCCGTAAACATCGCTGTCTGCCGTGGAAAAGACACCCATACGCAAAAAGCTACGTGCGGTGGCGACTGCTGGACACGAGTCTCGCCAGCGCGACCAGAACGACGTCGCCCATAGTCAGTAGACACGAAAGACAGATAAAAGACCCCACGCTGTGAATAGACAAATATGGACGTTCCGTACGACCTCACCTCGTACGTTCGGGTGTTGAAAATGGCGACGACACCCACTACCGAGGAGTTCCTTCAGGTATCGAAAATCGCCGGTGCAGGGATCTTGCTGGTCGGTCTCGTCGGGTTCCTCATCGGCACGATCATGGTGCTTCTGACCGGTGGTGGCATCTAATGGGGATCTTCGCTGTCAAAACGACGGCGAGCCAGGAGCGCACCGTCGCGGACATGATCATCAACCGCGAGGAGCCCGAGATCCACGCCGCGCTCGCGCCCGACTCGCTGACCTCCTACGTGATGGTCGAAGCCGACGGCGACGCCGTCCTCAATCGCGTTCTCGAGGACATCCCCCACGCCCGGAGCATCGTCCCCGGCGAATCGGATATCTCGGAGGTCGAACACTTCCTCTCGCCCAAACCGGACGTCGAGGGCATCGCCGAGGGCGACATCGTCGAACTCATCGCCGGCCCGTTCAAAGGCGAGAAGGCGCAAGTCCAGCGCATCGACGAAGGCAAAGATCAGGTGACGGTCGAACTGTACGAGGCGACGGTTCCGATTCCGGTGACGGTACGTGGCGACCAGATTCGCGTACTGGATTCCGACGAGCGATAGCGAGTCGGGACGTTTTATACTAAATTTTGCGAGGAGCGGTGACCGACGCGGAGCGAGGTCACCCGACGACGTAAAATTTAGGAGCGCGACGGTTCCGATTCCGGTGACGGTGCGTGGCGACCTGATTCGCGTACTCGACAGCGACGAGCGCTAAACGCCGGAACTGATTCTGTTTCGTCGAGCCGACACTGCTCGGTATCGGGTTCTATGCAGCCACCACAAGCGTGGAGTATCCCCTCGAGGACTATCGTTTCAGTTCCGTCGCGATCGCTTGCATATCCGCGACGGATTCGACCTCCTCGAGCAACTCCTCCCGTTCCCGGACTGCTTCGGAACTGGCGCCGTAGGCGCGGACGTATTCGGCGCGGCTGTGTTCGGTAAACGTGTGGCGGATCGCGAGGTAGCCGTCCGGCACGATGGTGCCACAGACCTGACACTCGCGGCGCTCGTGCTCTGTTGCCTGATGGACGACGGCAGACTCGACGTCCTCGAACCCTGCACCGCAGTCATCGATTCCGCATTCCCAGGCCATTCGATACGCCCACTCGAACGGCCGTCCTAATGATCTTTTCGCAGCGAAACGCATTGGCCAGAAGGAGCGTGTCCCAGACGATTCCAACCGTCGATGTTGACGCTGACCGATGACTGAGGGGTGATGCTCGTCATCGCTCGCGCCACCACAAAATCAGAATTCATAACTCAATTGTGCCAGAAGTGACCGTCGTGACCGACGGAGTGACGTTCCGAGTAGACTGTCACGTGAAGGTGCTTGACGACCGCGTGGTCGAGCGGGCCAAACAGGCCGGCCTCGACGCACTCGTCTACGCACCCCACTTCACCCGCCTCCCGGAGATCCGCGAGCGCACCGCGGCCTACTCCGACGACGAGCTGCTGGTGATCCCCGCCCGCGAGGTGTTTACCGGCACCTGGCGCAATCGCAAGCACGTCCTCGCACTCGGTCTCGAGGAACCGGTCCCGGATTTCATCCCACTCGAGACGGCGATGGCCGAATTCGAACGCCAGGACGCGACGGTGCTCGTTCCGCATCCGACGTTCGCGAACGTCAGTCTCGAGCGGTCCGATCTCGAAGCGTACGCGAAGACGATCGACGCCCTCGAGATTTTCAACCCGAAACATTTCCCGATGCACAATCGCCGCGCACGGACTCTCGGGGAGGCGTTTTCGCTCCCGCCGATTACCTCCTCGTATGCACACCTCCCGCGAACGGTTGGGGTCGCCCACACCGCCTTCGAGACGCCAATCGAAAGCGAAGCCGACCTCGTGACAGCGCTGCGCGATGGGGTCGCTCGCCGCGTCGTTTATAAAAGCGGACTCAATCGATGGGCGACGACGGCAACGGAACTCGGCCACCTCGTCTACGAGAACACGTGGGAGAAGGTCGATCGGCTGTTTCTGTCGGGTACCGAACCGACCCATCCCGAGCACATCGCCTACGACGGGCGGTTCGACGACGAGGCCGTCTACTGAATTTTCGCGAGCGTCTCCGCGACGCGGTCCCAGTGACTGCCGCGCCAGAAATACTGCCCACAGTCGCGACAGCGCCAGACCGCGACGTCGGCTGGATCGGGCGCGTACTCGGGTGTCGACGCCGTCGATTCGACGCGCCCGAGCGGGCCGTTACACCGGCCACAGAACGCGGGCTCGTCGGCCAGCGAGAGGTCGACACCCGCGGCGGCGAGTTCTCCGAGTTGTTCTTCGACGCCGCGAGACTCGAGAAGGATCGAGTCGTCGGCCCGGTTCGCGAGGGCGACGTCTCGCGTGATGAGCGTCCGCGCTTCGTCTCGAGCGACCGCGAGGAGGTCGTCGTCGGCCTCGAGGCCCCGATCACCGGCGTAGACGGTGTCGTGGTTGCACATCCGCAGATAGGTAACGATCCCACCGCACATGACGTCGACGAGCGAGCGCATGGTGTCAGTGGAGGAACTCGCGGACGGCCGCGAGGTCCCAGGTGTTGACCACGTCGGCCGGCTCGGCCCACCCGCGGCGCGCGGTGTGGACGCCCCAGCGCATGTACTCGAGCGTCGCGGGCTGGTGGGAATCGGTGTCGATCGCGATCGGCGCGCCCTCCTCGAGAACCGCCTGGACGGCGCTCCCCCAGAGGTCGAGTCGACGGGGATCGCTGTTGACCTCGAGGGCGGTGTCGTGCTCGGCGGCGGCCCGGCCGACTGCCGTCACGTCGTAGTCGAGTCCCGACCGCTGGTTGAGCAGGCGGCCACTGGGATGTCCCAGCACGTCGATCGCGGGGTTCTCGGCCGCGCGGACGAGTCGGTCTGTCGCCGTCTCGGCGTCCTGGTCGAGCGCGCTGTGTGTCGAGGCGACGATCACGTCCAGTTCGTCGATCACTTCGTCGGAGAGGTCGATCTCGCCGTCGGCATCGACGTTGGCCTCGATTCCTGCCAAGACTTCGAGCTCGGCGTCGTCACCGACCGCGCGGATTTCCTCGACCTGCTCTAAGATCTCGGTATCTGAGAGGCCCATCTCGCCGACGATCCCGGGGCCCTCGGCGTGGTCGGCGATCCCGAAGTAGTCGTAGCCCCGCTCGGCGGCGGCCTCGACCATCGTTTCGATGGTGGTGTTGCCGTCGGACCACTCGGTGTGGGTGTGAAAGTCGCCGCGGATATCGTCACGGGTGACGAGGGCCGGGAGCTCGCCGTTCTCGGCAGCCTCGATCTCGCCACGGTCTTCCCGCAGTTCCGGTGGGATCGACGGGAGCCCGAGTGCATCGTACATTCCCGCTTCGGTCTCGCCGGCGACACGCTCGCCGACACGCTGTCCCGCATCCGGATCGTCGATCTCGCTTACGTCGAACGCGCCGTACTCGTTCAACTTCATTCCGCGCTCGATCGCGTAGTTGCGCAGGCTGACGTTGTGGTCCTTGCTGCCCGTGAAGTACTGCAATGCGGAGCCGAACTCCTCGGGGACGACGACACGAAGATCCACCCGAATCTCACCGACGCGGACGCTTGCCTTCTCCGGACCTGACTCGATCTCGTCGTCGACCGAGTCCCACGCGACGAACTGGTCGATTACGTCCTCGCGTGCGTCAGTCGCCACGAGCGCGTCGACGTCGCCGATCGTCGCACGCCACCGGCGAATCGACCCCGCCACCTCACACCGCTCGACAGCCTCGAGCGACTCGAGGAAGGCGAGGACATCGTCGGCCAGCGGCCGCGCCTCGCCGAGCAACTGGCGCTGGCCGACGGTGCGGGCGAACTCGAGGTTGTCGAGGATGTTCTGCTCGGTTTTCGGGCCGAAGCCTTTGACTTCCTGGATCTCACCGGCCTCGGCGGCCGCCTCGAGGTCGTCTAACGTCTCGACCCCGAGTTCGCGATAGAGTTTGCCGGCCGTTTTGGGGCCGACGCCCTCGATTCGGGTGATGTCGGCCATGTCGATCGGCAACTCGGCGCGGAGTTCCTCGAGTTCCTCGATCGAGCCGGTCTCGACGTACTCGACGATCTTCGAGGCGATCGCGTCGCCGACGCCGTCGATGTTCTCGATGGCCGCGCGGTCGCCGGTGTCCACGCGGTCGGCGATCGGCGACGGGTGGGCGCGGACGTTCTCGGCCGCCCGGCGGTACGCCCGGGGTTTGTACTCGACGCCGTCGGCCTCGAGCAAGTCGGCGAACTCCTCGAAGCGGGCGGCAAGTTCGGCGTTGGTCGTCATCGGCCCCTCCGCACGCTGGCGTCGTCGTCCTGGCCAAGTGCCTTCTTCAGGAACGACATCCAGCGCTTGCGGTCCTGTGCTTGCTGGACTTTCTGCTCGCGCTCGAGATCCGTCGGCCCGAGACTCTCGAGGGCGTTGAGTGCCCGATCGATGCCGATGATGCTCTGGGCGAGTTCCTCGCCCTCCTCGCGGGTGATGTCGCCTTCCTCGATCTGCTCGAGGCGCTCGAGGCGCTCGCGGCGCAGGTTCTTCTTCGCCTGCTCGACGCGTTCGCGCTCACCCGAGGGAATCGTTTCACGGCGCTTGATCTCGAAGACGAACGTCCGGAGGTCGATCTCCTCCCCCTGGACCGTGATCGTCTCGGGGATGTCCGCGCCGACGGTCGCACCCTCGCGCTCGACACGCTCGAGCAGTTGCTTGCGCTCGTACTCTTGCACGACCGAATATGGGCGGCGGGGAGGCAAAAATGTACAGTCCGCGGCGCATATGGTGTTCAGATACGCTGATCCTGTGGGAAGCTGAACGATTTGAGCCAATCGTCAGCTGTTCCGGCTTTAGTGTTGCTGAAACGGGTTGAGAAGGCAATAGTTCGGCGGAAATACGTTCGACAGCGCTCCGATGTCCGTGCCGACCGTCTTTGAAATAGCAGCCGTATCGATTCTAGGTATCTTGGAACTGATCTCTCAAAAAGATCAGAGAATGCACGCGGGGTGACACAGCAATCCTGTCGGGTAGGCACCCCGTACGGACAGTGACAAAAACGAGGGGGGTCCGTTCGCCACACCTACTGATCGCGTCGGTCACTGTGAAATAATCCGGGCAAAACCCCAAATCCCTTAGCGACGCCGCACATACCTCTGGTCAATGGCCAAGTGCGACGTGTGTGGGAAAGACGAAAACATGCCGTACAACTGTCGGCACTGTGGTGGCACGTACTGTGCCGACCATCGGCTCCCGGAGAATCACAATTGTACGGGGCTCGAAAACTGGAACGATCCGCAGGGTGTCTTCGACAGCGGCTTCGACGAGAGCGTCAGCTCAGGTGGGGACACGTCACGGGCCTCGCGTCTCACAGACAAACTCCCGATCGATACCGGCCCGGGCGGGCCGCTGGCGTACTTCCGCGGGAACGCGACCTACACGTTCCTCGCGTTGATGTGGCTGACGTTTCTCGCACAGTGGCTCGTGCTGTTGGTCGCCGGCTCGGCGCTCCACCAGTCGCTGTTCATGCTGACGTCGTGGAACGTCGCGTACGTCTGGACGTGGGTTACGTCGGTCTTCGCTCATAGTCCGGGGAACTTCATGCACATCGTCGGGAACAGCATCGTGCTGTTCTTCTTCGGGCCGCTCGTCGAGCGCTACATCGGCTCGCGTGACTTCGCGATCCTGTTTCTCGTCAGCGGTGCGATCGCCGGCCTCGGACAGGTCGCGATTTCGGCCGCACAGGGCGCGCCGACCGCCGTCCTCGGGGCCAGCGGCGCGGCGCTCGCGATCATGGGCGTCTTGACGGTTCTGAACCCCGACCTCAAGGTGTACCTCTACTTCATCCTCCCGGTGCCGATCTGGCTGCTGACTGCCGGTTACGCCCTCTTCAGCGTGTTCTTCCTTTCGGTCGGTGGCGGCGGCCCGATCGCTCACGGGGCCCACCTCATCGGCCTCGTGATCGGCCTCGCCTACGGACAGTACGTCAAGCGAAACCGGAACCTCAGCGCGCCGAGTCGCCTCGAGTTCGGCGGTGGCGGCCCCGGCGGCCCGGGTGGTCCCGGCGGTCGCCGCCGGTTCTGACCGCTCCACGTTTCGCGTTCGCACTGCCACACCCACGCAACTGATTTTCGTCCGGCCGCTATCGCAACCCGATGAGTCAGCCCCGGCCAGACCTCGCGCCCGATCCCGGCCTCTCGCGTGCGGAGATGGAAGCCCTCCAGCGCGAGGTCGCCGACGTCGCGGTCTTCGAGGACGACTTCGCGTTCGATCCCGCCACACTCTCGAATCCACTCGCTACGACCGCCAGCGGCGGCGAGCCACCGGTCGTCGTCGGCGTCGACCAGTCGTTTCTCACGAACGCGGCCGGCGAGCAGGATCGCGGCTTAAGCGCCGTCGTCGCCACCCGCGGCGGCGAGGTAATCGAGCGGGTCCACGCCGTCACCGGCCTCGAGATTCCCTACATTCCCGGCCTCCTGTCCTTTCGCGAAGGCGGACCGATCCTCGCTGCCCTCGAGGAACTGTCCGTCGATCCCGACCTCCTCTTGTTCGACGGCAGCGGCCGCATCCACTTCCGGCAGGCCGGCATCGCGACACACATGGGCGTGGTCCGTGACGTGCCCAGTATCGGCGTCGCGAAGAGCCTGCTCTGTGGCCGCCCGCGTGAGGACACTGACGGCCTCCCGGTGGGCTCGAGAGTTGCCATCGAGGCGAACGCACGAGTTGACGCCCCCGACGGCACCCTGCTCGGCTACGCCGTCCAGACCCGCCAGTACGACTCGCCGAATCGCCACATCAATCCGCTGTACGTCAGCTCTGGCCATCGTGTCGGCCCCGAGACGGCGGCCGATATCGTCCTCGAGTTAGCCACGTCGTACAAACTCCCCGAACCAGTGCGACTCGCCGACAAGTACGCCGACGAAGCCAAGCAGGAATTCGGAGAGTAGGCTTGCGGACCAGTCACTGGCGACCGCTACCCGATCAACCGCTGCGGCGGATGGGACTGAAAGGGGACGGATCGCTGAGCGCGAACATAGTGAGCGCTCAGCGATCCGGGGGCTTTCGGGGGCGTTGCTGTCGCCGAACAGGCAGCTACCCCATCTCGACCTGATTCTCATCCGGAACTAACGACTAGCGCGACAAACCGTCGATACTTAGGTATCGTCTCCCGAACCGGTCACGTATGGCTACCGCTGAGGACGTCGAGGGGACAGCCGACGACGGACCGGACGGCACCGTCGTCGAGGACGACCGCGAGACCGCCACGGCCGAGACAGACCGCTACACGCGCAAGAAATCAGTGCTGATCACCGGCTGCTCGTCCGGTATCGGCCGCGCGACCGCTCGAGCCTTCCTCGCTGCGGACTGGCAGGTCTTCGCGACGGCGCGGAACGTCGACGACCTTGCCGACCTCGAGGAGGCGGGCTGTGAGACGCGTGCCCTCGACGTCACCGATCCCGAGGCAGTCGCGACGGCTGTCGAGGAAACCGTCGACGTCGCCGGCTCGATCGACTGTGTCGTCAACAACGCTGGCTACGCCCAGATGGGTCCGCTCGAGGACGTCGCCACGGTCGATCTCCACCGGCAGTTCGACGTCAACGTCTACGGCCCCCACCGGCTCACGCGGGCCGCCTTGCCACACATGCGCGCCCAGGGCGAGGGACGGATCATCAACGTCTCGAGTATCATCGGCCGGATCTCGCTGCCCGGCGCGGGTGCCTACGCCGGCTCGAAACACGCCCTCGAGGCGATGAGCGACGCCTTACGCGGTGAAGCCGAGGAGTTCGGGATCGACGTCGTCGTGGTCGAACCCGGGCCGGTCGAGACGAACTTCAGTGATCGCGTCGACGAGGAACTCCCCGAAGACGAGCGGACGCCGGCCTACGAGGGGCTGTACGACCTGTACGACGAGGCGCAACTGATCGGTGGCGGCAGCGGCGGTCCCTTCGCCTCCGATCCCGACGACGTGGCCGAGGCGATTCTCGAGGCTGCGACCAGCCCCGATCCGCCGGCCCGGTATCCGGTCGGTCCGCTCGCCCAGTACGGTAGCTACGCGCGCTATCTCCCGGACCGACTGCGTGATGCAGTCTACGGCCTCCTCAGAAAACTCGCGTAGGCTCCGTTCTCTCTTGGGATTCTGTTTTCTCTCGAGACAGCGACACGCTACTCGTCTCGATCGTATCGCTCCGCCGCCGACTCGAAGCCCAGTTCCGACTGCTCGCGGCTGCGCCGCTCCTCGAGGGCTGCGATCGCCTCGGGATCCACTGCAGCGTCGTCGGTGATCCGTGCCCACGAATCGTGAACTTTCGAGTGGCACCATCGGCAGAGATAGACCGTGATCTCGTGGGAGAGGGTGTCGCCGTCGCGCGAATAGGAGAGGTGGTGTTCCTCGAGCAGCGGACGCTCGTCGTCGTGGGCCAGCCGCTTTTCCTCGAGGCCACAGCGGACGCACTCGCGGTCGCGGTTCCGCGAACGGAAGTGCGGACAGTCGGCCCACGACCAGCCGGACTCGGGATCGACGACGGGACACGCGTACTCCTCGTTCGCACGCTCGCGGGCAAACGCGGGGTCGTGCTCGTAGTGATCGAAGGCGTACCGGCAGTTCCCGTCGCCGGTAAGGTAGTCGCAGACGCCCGCGAACTCGTAGGGATCGTCGACGCCGACGGAGGTACCCTGCGGCGTTTTTTCCATCGTCGGCGTGGGTAGGGCTCGAGGGATGTTGAATCGCCCGGCCCGATCGGCGTGTCGTCCCGGAGGGTCGGGATTGCCGATGGGATTTTGCCGCCGGCCTGCATCGTATCGAATATGCTACCGATCGACGACACCGAGACGCTCCTCTCGGCCGAGGACGTGGTCGACGCCATCGACGCGATCGGGGATCGCGACCGACTCGAGGTCGCGTATACGGTGTACGACCATCCGGACGAGGGCGTCACTGCCCCGGAGATCGCAGCCGAGCTGGAGGTGCCGGAAGACGAAATCGATGCCCGGATCGACGCGCTGGTCGATGGCGGCGTCGTCACCGAACGGATGGCCTGTCTGGTCGACTGTTCGATCGACGGCCCGCAGTACGAACTCACCGAGTTCGGCCGCCTGCTCTTCGAGGAGGGCGTTCTGTCGCTGTTCGATGCCGCGTCGGCGGTCAGCGAGCTGTAGGCACGGCACTGCTGGTCCCACGGCGCTGTCGGGACCTTTTTCTCGTCGCCACGCAGACTCGAGGGCGTGCGCCTCGTCCACGAATCGACTGCCGACGGGCCGACCGTCGGCGATCCATCCGCCGACGGCACCGACCGCGCCGTGCTGGCGACGACGGTCGACCTCGCGGACTCACTCGTCAGCCAGACCCGCGGGCTGATGTTTCGCCGCTCCTTGCCCGACGACTACGCGCTCGTCTTTCGGTTCGACTCGACCAGGACCCGCGACCTCCACATGCTGTTCGTCTTCGTCCCCCTCGACGCCGTCTGGGTCGTCGACGGCGTCGTCCAGCGCGTCGAACGGCTGCGGCCGTGGCGTAGCTTCGCTCGCGACCGAGCCGATCTGATCGTCGAACTGCCGGCCGGTAGCGCTGCCGACGTCGAACCCGGCGATCGGCTGGTCCTCGAGGACGAGCGGTAACCCCTCGATGCCGTGGCAACGCCAGCCGATGACCGGCGGATTTAAGTCAGCATGATCCGTTAGCCTGCAGTACAATGGCACGCCATACGCCATCTGACGAGGATAGAGGAAGTCGGGGCAACCCGGCTGGGCGTGAAATTCTCCGACGAACGTAACCGCAGTACTTCCAACTCACCACTCTTGCCTGTAAGTCACTCACCCGAAGAGACGATCGCATCGGACCGTACAGTGCGCCTTCTCGACACGACGCTTCGCGACGGCGAGCAAGCCCCTGGCGTCTCGCTGTCGCCGGACGAAAAAGTCGAAATCGCTCGAGCCCTTGAGCGGGCCGGCGTCTCGACCATCGAAGCCGGCAGCGCCTGTACCGGCGCGGGTGAGCGACAGGCCATCTCGCGGGTCACTGACCTCGATCTCGACGCCCGTATCACGAGCTTCTGTCGCGGCATCAAAGGCGACATCGACCTCGCGCTGGAGTGTGACGTCGACGGCGTCCACATCGTCGTTCCCGCAAGCGACCGCCACGTCGAGGGCAAGGTCGGTACCTCCCACGAGGACAACCTCGAGAAAACAGCCGAACTCGTCGCCTACGCGAAAGACCACGACCTCTGGGTCGAGGTCATCGGCGAGGACGGCTCGCGGGCCGACCTCGACTACCTCGAGGAGCTCGCCGAGGCGTCGCTCGATGCGGGCGCTGATCGCTTCTGTTTCGCCGACACCGTCGGCCACACGGGACCGGAACACACCTACGAGGCCGTCGCCCGGCTCGCCGAGCTGGGGCCGGTCAGTGCCCACACCCACGACGACCTCGGACTGGGCGTGGCCAACGCGCTCGCGGCCATCTCGGCGGGTGCGGATCTCGTCCACTGTACGGTCAACGGCCTCGGCGAACGCGCCGGCAACGTCGCTTTAGAAGAGGTCGCGATCGCGCTCGACCACGTCTACGACGTCGAAACGCTCGATCTCGAGGAACTGTACGACCTCGCACAGATCGTCTCGCGGGCGACCGGCGTCCAGCTCCCGCCGAACAAGGCCGTCATCGGCGAGAACGCCTTCACCCACGAGAGCGGCATCCACACCGACGGCACGCTCAAAGACGACAAGATGTACGAGCCCTATCCGCCCGAGACTGTCGGGCGCGAACGCCGGCTCGCACTCGGGAAACACACTGGCCGCGCGGGCGTCAAGGCCACGCTCGAGGAACACGACGTCGAGGCCGACGACGACGAGATCGCCGAGATCGCCACGCGCGTCACCGAACTCGGCGACCGCGGCCGCCGCGTGACCGACGCCGATCTGCTGGCGATCGCCGAGGACGTCACCGGCGAGGACCGCGATCGGGTCGTCGACCTGCTCGATCTCACCGCCACCAGCGGCGGGGCCGTCCCGACGGCCAGCATCCGACTCGACGTCGACGGTGAGGAACGCGTCGCCAGCGGGACCGGCTCCGGCCCCGTCGACGCCGCCGTCTCGGCCGTCCGCGAGGCGCTTGGCTCGATGGCCGACGCCGAACTCGAGTCCTATCACGTCGACGCAGTGACGGGGGGCACCGACGCCGTCGTCACCGTCGAGGTGACGATGGCCCGCAACGACCGCTCGGTGACGGTCGCCCGCAGCGAGGCCGATATTACCCGCGCCAGCGTCACGGCGATGGTCGACGCGCTCGATCGTCTGCTGGCAGCCGATCAGCAACCGCTCGCGCCGGCTGACGACTGACGATAGTCGTTACTGGCAATCGGCTTCGGTCGCTGACCGGGACAGGTCGCTTTCTGCGATTCGATCCGACAGCGTTGGCAGTGTCGACTCTCCGACCCTGTGTCTTCCTACTCCTGTCGGAACGGGTCACTGACGACGTTCCACGGATCGAGCAGGTACACGCTCGCGAGAAACAGCGCGAGTACGACGACGAACAGGCGAGCCGCTCCGCTCACCGACGACGGAACTCCGAGGTCGAGGGTCGTGGCCATCACGAGCGCGACCGCGATCCAGAGGCCCCCGACGACCAGTCGCTTTCGACGGTCCATAGTCGTTCGTTCGACTCGAGTCGCTTGAATACGTGTGGTTTCGGACAGATCGGATCCGGTATGTCGTCTCGAGGAGGTGGGAGGAATGGGTCACGATTCGAGACGGATCTAGTCGGCGGTTTCTCCGCGAGGGGACGGGATTGCACCCTCGAGAGATATCAGTTCCTACTAACCGTCTCCGCGACAGTTGCAGGCAGACAACGGCCCGTCGACCGTTTGCAACACTGAAATTGTCAGTAGATCACCGATAACAAATCATCGAATTCATGACTGTCCGCTCGAGATGGAAGACAACCATCAGCAAGAACCATCGGCAAGGGAAACAGGAAAGACGACGCGTCGTTCGTACATCAAACGACTCGGTGCGCTGGGTCTCGGTGGCGCACTCGCCAGTGCCGCCGCGTCGAGTTCGCAGGGCGTCGGCGTCGCTGCGGCGCAATCCCGAGGTGCAGCAGGTGGGATAGCTGTCAGCAACTCGGGAACGACGATCGACGACGACGTGTCACATCTCGATTTCGGGACGTCGCTTTCCGCGACACAATCCGATGCGGACACCGTTCGCGTTCAGGGCGATACGAACCCGAACGTCGTCGACGTGCGCGACGACCTCGGCGTCGAACCCGGGGACGACGACCTGTGGGCCGCGATCGAGGCCCACTACGACTCCTTCGAACCGACGGACCGGAATCACTGCTACAGGATCCCCGCCGGAACGTGGTCCGTCGCGACCGACAACGTCCACTTCGACGCCCACGAGTACCTCGGCATCGTCGGTGACCCGTTCGCCGTTCTCGAGGTCACTGATCAGAACGTCGATCGCCTGATGACCGTCGGTTCGTTGGATGCGTCGCTTCCACACGCCCAGCGGACCGTCATGCGAAACCTGCAGATCGATATCCGCGGCGACTACGACACCGGTATCGGCCGCTGGTACACCTACCGGTACGGACACATGGAGAACGTCTCGATGCGCGGGAGACGGAATAAGCTCAACGACCGATACGGCGGGGATCGGCATACGATCCTCGTCGATGGGGTTCGGTCCTCGACGACGAACGTCATCAGTTGCTGTCATCTGAACAACGGCGATACGAAGTACGACCGATCGACCCACGTCGGCCACGCGATCCCGTTCAGTTCGGACGTCTACAACCACGGGACGAACTACTGGGAGGGGTGTCAGGTGTCCGACTACATCGATAACGGGATCTACGTCTCGGGAGACGACGGCCGAAACATCGTCACCGGCTGTCACGTCCGCAACTGCGCCGGAGCGGGCATCCGAATCGGCCCCAACGACTACGTGCAGGACTGTCAGATAACGATGACCGAACGGCCCGGCTATCCGTGGTCCGGACTCTGGCTCGAGAACGGCGGCGGGCAGCTGGTTTCCCAGCTACTGGTGAACAACCAAGTCGAGAAAAATACCGAAATCGTCCGCCTGACTCAGGACGGGCCGGCCCGGCTGACCGACGTCCACATCGCTGACGAGGGAACCGATGGCCGGGCGATCCGGGTCGACGACAACGACGACGCGCCAACCGTATTCGACGGGTGTACGATCACCGATCGCTCGAGTCCGTCGACGTCCGATTACGCCGTCTACGTCAGGTCGTCGAACGTCACGTTCAACGACTGCGAATTCGACATCGCTCCGCAGTCCGCGACGGATCGACACGGCGTCTTCGTCACGAACGGTGGCGACGAGATCGACCGGCTCACGCTCGATGCGTGCGCGATCGATTCCGACGGTGCAAGCCTCCGCTTCGCCGAGAGCGGGGTAGACCACACCGTCGAGCGCTCGTTCTTCGAGGGGCTCGTCATGAGCGACCCCGAGACGACACTCTCGACGGTCCTCTGGGTCGGTAATCGTCACCGCAGCGAGACGGTTTTCCGCGGCGAACGGTCACAGTGGCAGGGCGACTTCAACTTCGGATTCGAGGTCTGAACCGGGCCTGGCGGTGACGAGTCGCAGATGCAGTTACGACGAGTCGATCGGGCCCAGACCGACGGTTTCCTCTTCGAGGGCGTCCTGGCGTCTATTGAGCATGCCGACATCTTCGTAGGAGGTCGGCCCGGGGACCTGATGAGCGTTCGGGCCCGGTTCCTGGCCGAGATAGGTGACGTTCGGGTTCGTTCCGATATCTTCGAGGAGTTCGAACTCGTTCTCAGAGGGCGGGATGAACTCTTCGAGTCGTTGCTGGGCGACGCCTTCCCGATCGTTCACCGCGATGTCCTCGCTCGGTCCCTGGAACTGGTCGACCGTGAGGCCGAGTTCACTGAGCACCTCCTCGCTCTCGAGGTCGAGCCCGTGCTCCTGAAGGGCCGACACGACCCCGAGAACCGTCTCTTCCTGGCTCGGGAGGGTATCGCCCGGCGGTGCCTCCTGATCGTACTCGACGTTCGTGAGCCGGACCGCCGTCGCGAGCATGATTGACTGCTCGTCGAGGCCGTCGACGGCCTCGGTGATCGACGCCAGATCGGTACCGACGCCCTCGAGCATCGACGGGAGTTCGTCGGGCGAGGGCAAACTCGTACTCAGTCGGATGAGGGCTCGCGCTCTGGCCGGATTCTCCTGATATCGCGACGGGTCGCTGTTCGGGTTGTTCTTGTCGCCGAACTGGATGACACTCGGCGGACAGGCCACTTCGCAGGCCACGGTGCCGACGTTGCTTTCGCCGAAGTTGCCGTCCTGGCGCGCTGGATCGAAGATGCACTTCGACATGACACCGCGGGGAGCCCGACTGCTGACGCGCCGATCGCGATAGTCGTAGACCATGTCCGGACTGAGTTCCTCTTCGTCGACGTTCGGCTCTTCCCACTGGAAGTAGTTGACGCCGTACGGACAGGCGACCTGACAGTAGCGACACCCGATACAGACGTCGTAGTCGGTCAGTACCATCCCACCCTCCTCGCGAGTGTGGCGGGCCGTCGTCGGACACACTTTCTCGCACGGTGCGTCAGTACAGTGCTGACACGGCCGGACGAGGTAGTTGAAGTCGTGTTCGCTCTCGAAGTTGTCGGGTTCGGGCGACTCGACATCGCCGTCCTCGAACGCGAGGACGTACATCCAGTTGGCCCCCAGATCCCAGTTGTGCTCCGCGTTGCAGGCAGTCACACAGGAGAGACAACCGTCGCAGTACTCGAGGTCGATCGTCATCCCCCACTGCGTCGCGTCCTCGTCGGGCTGGACCTCACCCGGCTCTTCGACGGCTTCCTCCTCCTCGGGCTCTTGCTGGTCGACCGCCCCCCAACCGAGGCTAGCGAATCCGACGCCGGCACCGGCCTTCTTGAGCATCTCCCGGCGGGACTCCTCGCCGGCGACGACCTTCGAGAGCATCGCACCGACCCCTCCCTCGCCGTCCCCGTCGTCCGGGCTGGCGATCGGCCGCTCGTCCTCGCCGAACTCCTCCATCACGTCGTCGTGATACCGCTCGTGGAACTCCTCTTCCGAGAGTTCTCCCTTCGTGACCCGCATCGCGTCTTTCCCCATCTCCATCCCGAGTTCGGTGTCGTACTCGGTGTCGTCGAGCAGGTCCTCGAGTTCGTCCTGCCAGGATTCACCGAGCGGATGAAACGTCTCGTCGGTCGCGTCGGATCCTTCCTCCGCCGGGTCGTCGGAACTCATCGTTCCCTCCCTGTCGAAGTCGCCGGCTCGAGTGGCGTCCCAGCCGGTCGCCGTCGATTCCACCCTCCAGTCACTAATCGGGAAGATACTAACGTCGGATACATTGGTTCCTCGTGACAGCGAATCTACGTCAAGAGTTAGCATAGTGGTCGGCCTTGCATACGACGGGACAGTACCGGACTCCTGCGGTTGGCACCGGTCACGTCCCACTACAGTACCAACTGAACCGAATGACTTCCAGTAGGCCGTATGAAAGACTCGCGCCGCTACGCGTCGCTCACGGTGTCACCGTTCGCTTTTCGTGGTGCGTCGCACAACGGCACCGCTCGTCGTCTTGTGTCGCTGAGAAGCGCCGAGAGGGAGATTTGAACTCCCGAGTCCGTGAGGACAGCAGATTTCGAATCTGCCGCCTTGGCCGGGCTAGGCTATCTCGGCTCACTCACTTCTACTCGAGAGACGTTTTTACCCGTTTCGATTTTCTCGCTCTCTGTGACTGCGTGCCGTCCACTGGCCAACGCCGATTCCGACGAGCAACTATCCAGCGACGCAGATCGTGTCTAGACCGGCATATGATCCGATTACCCCGTGTTCTTCATGCCGGCCGCGATCCCTTTGACCGTCAGCCGAAGCGTCCGCTCCTCGATGTCGGTCCGATCAGTTCGACCGAGCAAGTAGACCTGCAACATGTTCAGGGGATCGACGTACGGGTTCCGCCGCTCTAAGTTCTCGCCGAGCCAGTCACGGGTATGCAGGCGCTCGCGCTGGCCGATCTCGGTGATCAGGTCCGTCGCTCGCTCGTACTCGTCGGTCACGCGCGGGAAGAACCGTTCGCGCAGATCCGGCTCCGCGAGGTCGGCGTAGCGCTCGGCGATCTCGAGTTCGGTCCGCGACAGCGAGAGCGCGGCGTTGTCGAGCGTCGTCCGGAAGAACGGCCACTCCTCGTACATCGTCTGGAGGGTCTCTATCGACCCGCCGTCCTCGAGGTAGGCTTCGATGCCGGTCGCGAGGGCGTACCAGCCCGGGAGGATACACCGCGACTGGGTCCAGGAGAACACCCACGGGATCGCCCGGAGGTCCTCGACGGTGCGCTCGCCCGACCGGGAGGCCGGTCGCGATCCCAGATCGAGGTTCTCGATGACGGGGATCGGCGTCGCCTGCTCGAAGTACTGGACGAACCCGTCGCTCTCGAGGAGGTCGCGGTACTCCTTGCGGGCGGCGTCGGCCATCGTCTCCATGGCCGCGAGCCACTCCTCGCGGACCTCCTCTTCGGGCTGGTCGAGTGCTTGCTTGCGCGCCCGGAGCTGGGCGTTGAGCATCTGTTCGATGTTGCGCTCGGCGATGCGCGGGTTAGCGTACTTCTCGGCGATGGCTTCACCCTGTTCGGTGAACTTGACCTGGCCCGTGACCGTCGAGTTCGGCAGCGCGAGCAGCGCCTCGTTCATCGGCCCACCACCCCGCGAGATCGAGCCGCCGCGGCCGTGGAACAGCCGCATCGTCACGTCGTGGTCGTCACAGATCTCCCCCAGCCGGCGCTGGTTTTTGTACAGCGACCAGTTCGCCGCCAGAAACCCGTTCTCCTTGTTCGAGTCCGAGTACCCCAGCATGATCTCCTGGGTCCGCCCACGAGCCTCGAGCGCCTGGGCGTAGGCCTCGTTTTCGAACAGCGTGCCCATGATCCGCCGGGCTCCCGAGAGGGCGTACTCGGTCTCGAGTAGCGGAACGATGTCGATTCCCGAATGTTCGGGCAGGGAAATAACGCCGGCCTGGTCGGCCAAAAAGAGCACCTCGAGGACGTGGCTGGGTTCCTCGGTCATCGAGATGCAGTAGGTGTCGATGGCGTTGACCCCGTACTCGGTCTGCCAGTCGGCGAGACTGTCGAACAGCTCGAGGACGCGCGCCGAGTCGTCCGAGAGGTCGGCGGTCTCACTCAGATCGATCACTGGTTCGTCCTGTAAGACGGCGTCGGTCAGGAACTCGACGCGCTCGTCCTCCGAGAGGGCGCGGTAGTCGATCCCCTCGCGCTCGAGGGTCTCGGCGATGGCGTCGGTGTGTTTCTGCTGGTGGTCGCGCAGGTCGAGACTCGCCAGTGAGAAGCCGAACGTGGCGACCTGCCGGCGGATCGGATCGACGTGAGCGTCGGCGACGCTGTCGGCGTCGTTGGTCCGCAGGCTTTCGGCGATGACTCTGAGATCGTCGCGGAGGTCGGCGGCGTTCTCGTAGCCGCCCGGCCGAACGTCGCCGACGCGGCGGAGCCGCTCGCGCATGAGTTTGAGTTTCTGCCGGTAGGGTTCGTCGGGGTAGCGTTCCTCGGCCGTGCGTGCGCTGCCGGGCAGGCGCTCACGGTCACGCTCGAGGGAGGCCTGAAATTCGGAGCCGGCGTCGATCCGGCTCCCGTCCTGACTCAAGACACCGGAGAGGCGCTTGAGCTCCTCCTGATAGCGATCGAGGATCACCGAGCGCTGGCGCTCGAGGGTGTTCGCGGTGACCTCGGGGGTGACGTATGGGTTGCCGTCGCGGTCGCTGCCCGCCCACGAGCGGAACTCGAAGAGTTTCGGAATCTCGAGGTCGCCAGGGACTTCCGCGTCGATCGCCTCGTCGAGTTCGTCGTAGATCTCGCCGACGACGTCGAACAGCGTGTTCTCGAGGTACCACTGGACGTTGCGGGCCTCGTCTTCGGGCTCGGGCTGGCGGTTGCGCACCTGAGGCGTCTGCCAGAGACTCGTCACCTCGGCGTCGACGTCCTGCCAGAGCTGGCGCTCCTCCTTGTCGGTCAGGAGTCGCTCGTCCAGGGTCTCGAGCGACGTCGAGATCTCGCGGAGTTTGGACTTGACGGTCTTGCGCCGAGCCTCGGTCGGATGGGCGGTGAAGGTCGGCTCGATCAAGACGTCGTCGAGGATCTGTCGGACGGTCTCGACGTCGGCCTCGCCGAGTTCTTCGGCCGCGGTCTCGAGGCTGTCCTCGAGCGTGCCCTCCTGGGATTCCGTTCGGATGGTTCGGACCCGCTCGCGCTCTTCGGCGAGGTTGATCAACTCGAAGTAGGTCGCGAACGCACGCGCGACGGTTCGCTGTCGGTGTGACGAGAGCCCCTCGAGTTCCGTGACGAGCGGCTCGCGTGACTCGAGTTCGCCGGAACGGTAGTCGATCGCGGCCCGTCGACACGATTCGACCGTCTCGAACGCCCCGCGGGAGGTCTGGCCCTCGAGGACGTCGCCGAGCAACGCACCGAGTTCGCGGACGTCCTGCCGGACGCCCCTGTTATGGAGTCGCATATCATGTGGATGTGCGTGCCGTGTTAAAAACCCCTCGCAGGGATATCGCCCTCACGTCCATCGTTTTTCCTGATAGTTACTGGTGGTGAAACGCATCGATCGGACGCGGTGACGACGTGTCCGGACAGCGACCCGTTCGGTATCGGAACGACAACCAATCCAGGATTATTTACTACACACGTCAATAGTATACTGAGGTGTGTGATGTACACACGCCTGCGGCATTCACTTTCGATCGGGAGCCGTCCGACGAGTTCGATTATCTCACCCGTCGTTCCTTCGCACGGAAGTCGGCGGTGCGGAACGAACCGCTACCCGTCCGTGTACTGCGCACAGACCCGTCGAATCCCCTCCTCGAAGTCGATCTGGGGTTCCCAGTTCGTCTCGTCGCGGATCTTCGAGGCGTCGGCACAGGTATCGTGGACGTACACCGACTCGGGAATCGGGTTCTCGACGTACTCTGGCTCGACGTCGGTCCCGAGTTCGTCGTTTATCATCTCGACGACGGTGTTGAAATCGTATGCCTCGCCGGTTCCCAGGTTGTAGATACCGTCGAGGTCGTGGACGGCAGCCAGCTCGAGGCCGCGGACGATGTCGGAAACGTGCGTGAAGTCCCGCGTCTGGGTGCCGTCGCCGTACAGCACCGGCGACTCCCCGTTGGCGATGTCGTCGGCGAACTGTGCGATCACGTTGGCGTACTCGCCTTTGTGTTCCTCGGCACCGCCGTAGCCCTGATACACCGAGAAAAAGCGCATGCCGGCCATCGA
Source organism: Haloarchaeobius amylolyticus (assembly GCF_042678045.1). Classification (GTDB taxonomy): domain Archaea; phylum Halobacteriota; class Halobacteria; order Halobacteriales; family Natrialbaceae; genus Natrinema; species Natrinema amylolyticus_A. Next base: position 418,523 of record NZ_JBHUDI010000001.1, on the reverse strand, counting down.
CATCTCGTAGTGGTTCGAGAAGTACTCGCCGTAGCGCTCCCGGGCGAGCTTCGACGCCTCGTAGCCGGTGTTGACGCTGACGGCCATGTCCTCTGGCGACGGCTCCGTTCGACTGCCGTAGATCGACGACGTCGAGGCGTAGACGACCGTCTCGCAGCCGTCCTGTCGGGCCTGTTCGACCACGTTGACGAAGCCTTCGACGTTGACTCTGGCACCCGTCGTCGGATCGTCCTCGTGCATCGCGTACGACGACAGCGCCGCGAGGTGGAAGACGACGTCGACGTCCGTCGGCAGCTCGTCCTCGAGAACGCTTGCCTCGACGAATTCGACGTCGTCCGCGAGGTTCGCCGGCGTGCCGAGATAGCAGTCGTCGACGACGGTGACGTCGTTCGACTCCGACAGGTGGTTCGCGAGATTCGATCCGATAAAGCCCGCCCCGCCGGTCACGAGAACGGCGTGTCCCTCGAGTGTCATACTGAAATCGCCACGGCGGCAGCGCATAGATGTTTGGAAGTTCAACTGGCACGATACTGCCTCGGCCCACAGGTTCTTGGCGACACATCTCCGATGCCACCCTAATGCGATACTACGAGGACATCGAGATCGGCGACACCGAGGAATTCGGCGAGTATCACGTGACGAAAGCGGAACTCCTCGAGTTCGCCGAACAGTACGACCCCCAGCCGTTCCATACCGACGAGGCGGCCGCAGAGGACTCGGCGTTCGGCCAGCTGGTCGCATCGGGCTGGCATACCGCGTCGATCTGCATGCGGCTGCTCGTCGATGGCCCGATCCAGGACCGGGCTGCCATGGGGGCTCGCGGGGTCGACGAACTCCGGTGGCACCAGCCCGTAACACCGGGAGATACGCTCTCGATTCGGACCGAAGTACTCGACAAGCGCGTCTCCGAGAGCGACCCCACGCGCGGCTACGTGAATACAAAACTCGAGGGAATCAATCAAAACGACGAGGTCGTCATCTCTTGGATCGGTCTGGAGATGGTCGCGCGTAAGGATTCAGGAGTCAACGAACGCAGTCAGTGAATAGTGAAGTGGGTGAACGCTGCGTGCCTCTGATCGCGAGCGCTATTGTCGCGCCTACTGTTCCGGTGCCATCGCCGGTGCGCGCTGTTCGTGCTCGAGCGTCTCGAGGTAGTCCTCTGCGTCAAGGGCCGCCATGCTGCCGGTGCCGGCGGCGGTGATCGCCTGGCGGTAGCGCGAGTCGGCCACGTCGCCGGCGGCGAAGACGCCGTCGACAGCCGTGTGGGTCGTCGCTCGACCTTCGTCGTCCGATTCGGTCTGGAGGTAGCCGTCCGCGTCGCGTTCGACGCCGGTACCCTCGAGGAACTCGGTGTTCGGCGTGTGGCCGATCCCGTAGAAGACGCCACCGACGTCGACGGTCTCCCGGTCGACGTCGATCCCATCGTCGGCCTTTTCCTTGGGGTGACCGTCGGGATGGGAGATCAGCGTCGCGCCGGTGACGCCCTCCTCTTGCGAGCCGTGGAGGGCCTCGAGTTCCGTGTTCCAGCGGAACTCGATGTCCTCGTGCTCGCGGGCACGGTCGGCCATGATCTCGGAGGCGCGCAGTTCGTCGCGGCGGTGGACGATCGTCACACTCTCGGCGAACTTTGCGAGGAAGAGCGCCTCTTCCATCGCGCTGTCGCCGCCGCCGATCACGAGGACGTCGTCGCCGCGGTGGAACGCGCCGTCACAGGTGGCACACGTCGAGAGGCCGTAGCCCATGAGTTCGTCCTCGTTTTCCGCGCCGACCCAGCGGGCGCTCGCACCACTGGCGACGATCAGCGCGCGTGTGCGGAGGACGTCACCGTTCGAGAGTTCGAGTTCGAACGGGCGCTCCTCGAGCGTCGCGCGCTCGACCGTGCCGTGGGCGAACTCGGCGCCGAAGCGTTTGGCCTGTTCCTTGCCGTTCTGGATCAGCTCCATGCCGCCGACACCCTCGGGGAAGCCCAGGTAGTTCTCGACGTCGGTCGTCAGGGTGAGCTGGCCACCCGGTTCTGGCCCCTCGAGAACCAGCGGCTCGAGGTCGGCTCGCGCAGCGTAGACAGCCGCCGAGAGTCCGGAAACGCCGGAGCCGACGACGATCACGTCGTGGACGGTCTCAGTCATGTCCTCGCTCATTCGGTATAGCCTTCGATCAGGTTGCGGAGTCGGTCAGCCGGCAAGACGCCGGTGTGCTGTTCGACCTGCTCGCCGTCCGCGAAGAGCACGAGCGTCGGGACGCCGCGGACGCCGAACGAGCCAGCGAGTTGTTGGTGCTGATCGACGTCGACCTTCGCGATTACGGCGTCGGTCTCGCCAGCCAGTCCTTCGAGGACGGGCTCGAGCATCTTACAAGGCCCACACCAGTCGGCGTAGAAGTCGACGAGCACGACGTCGTAGTCGCTGGTGACCGCTTCGAAGTGATCAGCGCTTTCGACGTGGAGTGGTTCGTCGAGTGACTGTCCGGAGCCGCTAGGTGCATCAGTTGCCATCACGACTCCCTACACACCGGCCACGTTTAAAGGTTTTGTATGTATTGCACAATACCGTCATACGTCGGTGTCGGGTGACGGAAACTATCGTGGCATGACGTCGAAAACGGACTTTACGGCAGCTACTGGTCTGCTTCGGATGTCGATCTCCCTGAGCAATCGTGTAAGGACCATCAACGATCGAGTGAGGCGATCGCCGGCTCGAAGCGCAGTCACACGATCTGCCGGTGGGACCGCGACCGTCCTGTGGATGCACTGCAACTGACTGACGGGAGTCCGTATCAGTCACCGTTCGACGGCGGAACGGTCATCCGTGCGAAGTAGCTGCCCCGCGTGCCGACGTCGTTTTCGAACTGGAACCCCTGTTCCTCGGCGCGTTCCCGAAGCGTCTCGCGCGTGACGAAGTGGGGATCGGGAAGCGACTCCCCGACGACGAGCCGGCCACCGGGTTTTAGCACCCGCTCGAGTTCGGCGAGCGCCCGCTCCGGGTCGGGGATCTCGCCGAGGACGAGGACCAGATAGGCGGCGTCGAAGCTATCGTCCGGGTACGGAAGTGCCCGGCCGTCACCGTGGATCGGCACGACGTTGTCGTCGCCGCGCTCGCGCAGCCGCGTCCGGAGGTCCGCGACCATTGGCCGCTGGACGTCGACGGCGTGAACCTCTCCGGTCGGTTCGACCGCCTCCGCGACCGTGCCCGTGTAGTAACCGGTTCCTGGCCCGAGCTCGAGGAGTCGCTCGCCGGGCTGTGGCTCGAGGAGTTCGCACAATCCGGACCGGGAGATGACCGGCCGGGGGAGATCGATCCAGACGCGCTGGGAGTACGGACACGGCGACGGGTTTCGCCGCCAGCGGAGCGCGTACGCGACGCCAGCGACGGCGGTGAGGGCGCCCGCGAGGGCGAGCGATCGGATCGTTCGACGCGTGACCATCGCGCGGCCGTTTGTCACGCCCGGACAAAGGCTTGGTGTCCGGCCGGTTGTCCCTCGCAGGGATAGTATTGAACAAAGCCCGAAATACAGCGGGTGTACTGACGCGGCATCATGCATGCGCCGCGCGTGAGGGCGTGCGTGTCAGTATCCCGGCATGATGGCTTATGCCGCATCGCGTGTTGCGCCACGCCGGCCCGCACCCTCGCTCGTCGGTGACGCGATCGACCGCCAGAGCGAGACCACGAACAGCGCCCAGGCGACGGCGATCAGCGCGAACCCTGCGAGCGTCGCGCTTGCTGCGAGCTCGCCGAGGACGGGAACTGCCGTCAGCCAGAGTGCGAGCATGCCGAGGTTCACACTTCCCACCTGAATCCAGGACGGCTGCGGGTGCTCGGCAGCGACCGCTGCCACTGCCTCGACGACGCCACGGTCCGCGACGGGTTGTGCGAACGCCGCCGCCACGACGGGGAGAAACGCCATCGCGAGCTGGAGCATCCAGCCGAAGATCAGGCCGTTGATGGCCGCAATTTCGATCGCACCGGCGGGGACGGCATCCGGAACGAGCAAGACGAACGGTGCCCAGGGCACGGGGAAGGCGAGCCACAGGTACGCCCCGAGCACGAGCGCGATGCGACGGGTGTGGTTGCGGTCGCTGCGACGGTACGTGCCGACGACGTTCGCCAACAGCGCGCCCGTCCCGACGACGTAGCTGGCGAGCCCGAGGATCGTCACCTCGTGCCGTGCGAGCCACGGGCCAGCGACGAGGCCGACGACGCCGATCGTCAGCCCCCAGAACGTGACCGACACGAGTCGAGGATACCGAAGCTCCGCCTCGAGAAGTGCCGGCAGGAGCGTCAACAGGGCCCCAGCGACGATAAGCGCCAGAAAGCCCCAGACGTTCGCGTGCACGTGGGCCTCTAGCGAGCCGAGATAGCCGCCGGGCCCGTGGATTCCGAGTAGCATCCCGAACGCCGCCAGAATCCCGACGACGAGAAACCACGGTGCGAGTCGGTAGTAGCGACTGAGTCCGCGGGGAGTCGCCCTCCCAGTCGTTCGCAAGACGGTCGAGACCAGGAGTCCGAGCGCACCGAGGACGATCGTCGCACCGGTGATCGAGACGAGCGTCGTACCGGTCGCCATCCCGAGGAGGAGCAACGGGTAGCCGGCGTTCAGCGCGAGCCACTGCAGCCACCGGTGGCTGTCGGCCGGCCGTCGCGCCGACGCGTCGGTTGCGGTCACCAGCGACGGCAGCACGCCGAAGACGGCCTGGGTCAGCCCGCCGATCGTCACGAGATGGATCAGCACCCACCGAAGGCGGGGCAGCGATTCGACGAGACCGGACTCGACGGCGAGGGCTCCCACCACGGCGGCCAAGCCGACCGTCAGGTACAGTCCGGCCATGACGATGAACGGATTCGTGCGCGTTTGCATCGATGACACTGGTTCTCTACGCGATCGTAGCCACGCAATGCAGGTATCGGTTGATCCGAACACGCGAGGAGTGGCCGAATAAATCAGGCAAGACCGAACATATTAGGAGTCAATGGAACGGTACTGTCACACAGAGTCAGTCACGTGCCTCGAGCGAAGCTCGCGATCTCGATCCCCGAAACGATGTGGATCAACGACGTGTCCCAGTCCCACCCCGAGACGACGTTCGAGGTCGTCTCGGCACTGGCCGGTGAACGGACGGGAATCGCCCTCATCGAGTTACAGACGGCGGATCCGCTCCCGGTGATCACCGACATGGCCGATCGGGCGGACATCGTCGACTTCGATCTCCTCTGGAAAGGGGAGTCGAGTGCGTTGCTCCACGTCGAAACGACCAGCCCTTCGATCCTCCAGCCGGTCTTGCAGTCCGGTATCCCCATCGAGATGCCGTTTACCGTCCGAAACGGCGAGGCGACGTGGACAGTGACCGCAGCGTCAGCCCGGTTTTCCGAGTTCGGTCGGCTGCTCGACGAACTCGGCATCGAGTACACCCTCGAGTACGTTCACGAGATCGGTCACACCCGTGCCGACGACCTCTTGACCGAGCGACAACGCGAGGTGTTGCTGGCGGCGCTCGAGCGCGGCTACTACGCGACGCCGCGTGAAGCGACGCTCACCGACGTCGCAAGCGACCTCGACATCTCGAAAGCGACGTGTAGCGAAATCCTCCACCGTGCGGAGGGGAGCGTCATCAGGTGGTTCGCCGACGAGCACGCTGGCGTCGCTCGAGCGCGGTTAGTGTCAGACACTGACACGAGGTGAGCGTGGGAACCGAGGTCGGGAGAGCGATGCACTCGAGTTTGGCAGTCAACAGCGGGACACCACCGGCGCGCTCGAGGACCCGGTCGTCCTCGCCGAAGTCGAAATCGGGACGCGAGTCGGGATTGTCGTAGTAAACGTGGTGTTGCGGGACGAGTTGCCCGTGGAGATCGCTCACGTGGAAACACACGACGCTCGGTTCTCGATCCCACTCGGCGGACTGCGACCCGTCGAGTCTCTGCCACTCGCTCGTGTATTCCGTGTCGATTCGCATGTGGGTCGCATGTCGGTACGGGGCTGCGAGGGGAGTGATCATCCCTGCATTATTCGTATGGCAGATAACCGAATCTGGAGACTCGACGATCCCTGATTCCGTTCACCCCTCCTTTTTCTTCGTGCCTGTGGGAGGGACCGTGATGGTCAGTCCCAAACGGAACGTCGGACGGCGCAACGTATTACGCGTCGGCGGCGCCACAATGCTAATGGCACTCACGGGGAGTCGGAGCGGGACCGCGCTCGAGCAGGCCCGACAGGACGGCGATGCGAGCGTCCGGGACGGAACCCTCGTCGCCACGGAGGGACAACTTGAGGGGGCGCTGGACGATGGCGACGAGGCCTGGCTGTACGACGACCAGTTTCCGGGTCCGGAACTCCGCGTGAGCGAAGGGGAGACGCTCCGTGTCTCGGTCGAGAACCAGTTGCCCGAGGGGACGACCGTGCACTGGCATGGCGTTCCCGTCCCGAACCCAATGGACGGTGTACCGAACGTCACGCAGGATCCTATCCCGTCGGGCGAGACATTTACCTACGAGTTCGAGGCATCGCCGGCGGGTACGTACGTCTATCATAGCCACGTCGGGCTGCAACTCGACAGGGCACTCAACGGGCCACTGATCGTCGAGGAGGAGTCCCCTCACGTCGAGTACGACCGGGAGTACACGCTGCTGATCGACGACTACCTCTCGGGGAGTCCCACGCTCGATTCGATCGAAGCACCGCCCGGTAGAGGGGCTGGCGACGGTGGTGGCCCCGGCGACGGAGGTCCCGGTGACGGTCCTGGCGGCGATGGTGGGCCCGGCGGTCCTGACGACGGAGGTGTCCCGGGTGGCGGTGGACCCGGCGATGGCGGCCCTGGTGGTGGCGGAGATGGACCCGGTGGAGGCCGACCAGGTGATGGTCCAGGTGGCGGCCCCGGCGGCGGACCGGGAGGTGGACCGGGTGGTGGACCAGGTGGAGGCGGCCCCGGTGGTGGCGGTCCTGGTGGTGGCCCTGGCGGCGGTCCTGGTGGCGGGCCCAGTAGACGGAGCGAAGTCAGAAGACTCGGGGGTCGCGGCCCACTGCAAGGGCAACAAGTGCAACGCCCTCCGTACGGGGGACTCGTCATCAACGGACGCCTTCCCTCCGACCCACCAGTGTTCGACGTCGAGGCGGGTGAGCGCGTTCGGTTGCGGCTTATCAACCCCAGCGGCGCCACAACGTACCGCGTCGGTATCGGCGGGCACTCGCTGACCGTCACGCATGCCGACGGACGACCGGTCGAACCGGTGACAGTCGACTCCCTCGATATCAGTATGGGCGAACGCTACGACGTACTCGTCGAGGCTGACTCACCTGGCGAGTGGGCCATCGTCGCGGCCCCCATCGTCGGGGACGAGCAACCCGCGGAAGCGATACTGCGGTCCGATGGCGCGACTACCACCGATTCGATCGACCGTCCGCAATTCGACGGGCGGCGACTGGGGTACAGCGATCTCGAGGCGCTTGAGCCGCTCGATCTCGGCGGCTCGCCGGATCGAACGATCGACGTCACCCTCTCGGGTGGGATGATGCAAGCGCCCGATGCGTGGACCATCGATGGACAGGTGTATCCGGACGCTGATCCGATCGTGATCAGCGAGGGGGAACACGTTCGGGTGCAGATGCTGAACCGTAGCCCGGCGATCCATCCGATGCACCTCCACGGTCACTTCTTTCAGGTCGGTGACGCCGTCAAGGACACCGTCCTCGTGCCACCCCACGGTGGAGCGGTTACGTTCGAGTTCCTGGCTGACAACCCCGGGGACTGGCTGTTTCATTGCCACAACGTCTATCACCTGGAGCGAGGAATGGCACGCGTTTTCGAATACGAGTGAGACACGTCCCCCCTCTCGGCGCTCCCTCGTCGACCGTTCCGCTCACCACGAGCGAGCGACTGCCCGAGGATGGCCTGATCCAACGGAAAAGCGCAGTCTGTTCGACGACACGGCTCACACGAACCCACTGACAGGGGTCCGTCTCACTCCTTTTGAACCCACTCGATCGCCTCGTCGAACCGGTCTTTCGGTTGGGCACCGACGAGCGTTTCGAACGATCCGGAGCCACGATCGATGATGGCGAACGTCGGTGTCCCCGAAATCCCGTTCGAACGCGCTTGCTCGGCGTCCGTATCGACCTGAGTCTCGAGCGTCGATCGACGCTCGTCGAGACAGGTCTCGAGCGCATCGGCATCGATACCGTCGACCGAACGGGTATACTCGAGGAGGTTCTCGCTCGAGGCCCATCCCGAATTTTTCTCGCCTTGTTCCTCGAAGATCGCCGTGTGCCAGTTCCAGTACGCCGATGGGTCCGAGTCACGGACCTGGTTCCACACGCACTTGCTGGCGACCGCGGCGGTCATCGAGTCCTCGCCGAAGTACGGCAGCGAGATGAACACGATGCGAACGTCGCCGGACTCGACGTATTCGGGCACGAGTTCGGGGAGCGTCTCCCGTTCGAACTGCTCACAGAACGGACACTGGAAGTCCGTCCAGTAGTAGATCTGAATCGGGGCATCGGGCGAGCCCATGATCGGCTTCCCGGTGAGGTCGATGCCGAACGCCGACGTCTCGTCGCTCGAGTGAAACGACGAGACCTGTTCCTTCGTCGCGGTGTCGCCGGAGCGGGTGAGAAAATAGGCACCCCCGCCGAGAGCGCCCACGAGACCGGTCACGAGAGCACGACGGGATGGCTGATCGAGCGACATGGTTTGTACTCGCGTCCGTTCTCACCATCGAACCGTAATGGAATCGGCGATTTGCTCGCTCAGCAAATCGTGACTGGGGCTGCTCTCTCGCTGTCGCCACTCGAGGCCGGTTGCCAGTTCGGAGAATCGTCGATCATAATTTACCAGCGGATGCCGACCGAAGAGCCGTGCTCGGGACCAGTCTCTCACGCCGCCGATTGCTCCGGAACGCCACCGGTGCGGTTGCACTCACGATACTGGCCGGCTGTAGCGACCGGAACGATGGTGGGGATCCGGACGGTGACGCCGACGACGCTGAGCACGGTGGCGCCGACCTCGACCTGCGGGAAGCGAACGTCGTCGACGTCGCCGTCGACGGCGGGGACGGCACGTATACGTTCGACGTGATGCTTCATCACGACGACGACGGCGAGGACGGCTACGCGAACTGGTGGCAAGTCGAGCGCCTCGAGGGTGTACAACTCGGACGGCGCGACCTGCGCCACGCCCACTCCCAGCAGCCGTTCACGCGCTCGGCGACGATCGAAATTCCCGACGACGTGACGTGTGTCGTCGTCCGCGGCCACGATCAGGTCCATGGCTACGGCGGCCGGGCGATGGTCGTGACCCTCGAGTCGGGTGCGTCACGATCCGTCGATCAGGGATCGGAGCCGCACGCGATCGGCGAAACCGGCTGTCCCTGACCGCGCAGCGGCTGAGACGAACTCCTGTCAGTGGATGCCGGCGCATCCACATGACTGGTTGCGGGTGAATTAACCAGTGACAGCAGCCCGTGTGACATATATCGGAGCTAACGGGTTACGGATGGCTGATCTCGAGCGTCCAGTTGCCGTCAGCCTCGACGTTGAGCCAGACGGGGCCGCCGGCCTTGTACGACCGCGAGTTCGAGAACTCGCCGGTGCGATGGACGAGAACCTCGCGACTGCCGTCCGAACCGTAGCCGTCGATGATGAACGTGCCGTCGCCGTCGTGTGTCGCGACGACCCTGACGTCACGATCCGTCCACAGCGGGCCGACGAACGCCGAGCCGGTGCCGGACGCCTCGACGGGGAGGTCCTCGAGGTCGGCCGCATCGACCGCGGGCTGGGAGAGGTCGATCGACCACGCGCCGTCGGCGTCGACCTCGAGCCTGTAGGTGTCGTCGTCGACGGCCATGATCGATTCGCCGGTCGCCTTTCCGGACGTGGTCAGCAGGTTCTCGCTCCGTCCGAGCCCATCGGGTTTCGTCACGTCGACGGTGATCGCCCCGCCGTCGTGGGTGACGGTCGCGACGACGACGCCGTCGTCGAGCTCGAACGTCGGCGACTCGCCCGAGCCGGTTCCTTCGAACGTGTGGGACTGGCCCGCCTCGAGGACGGTCCCGCTCGGCCGCGTTCCGATCGAGGGTTCGTCGCCGTCGAGGTCAAGCGTCCCGTCGACGAGATCGGATGGGGTGACGACGTCGAGGCCGCGGTGTTCGATGTGATCGAGCAACAATCCGAAGTCGTCGAGCGACATCCTGTTCTCGTCGACGCCCACGTCGTCCGCGTCGACGAGCCGCGGAATCCGCACCACGGTGAGCAGGTCGTACTGGTCGGAGATGTTGAGGTGGCGGCGAACGCCGGTGTGAAGCGCGGGCCCCCAAATGAACGGGATCATGTGCTTCTCGGTCGGCGGCACGCTGGTCGTTCCGGCGCTGTAGAGGAACGTCGACTCGTGGACGTCCCTGGCGACGTCGTAGGTCGTCGAATCCATTCGTCCGTCAGGGACGAACAGGTGGCGCGACCCATCCTCGAAGCCGTCGCTCGCGAGCGCGTCGCGAGCGGTCTCGAGGACCGATCGCTGCCGGTCTGCGGGCTGGTCCGGCAAGGGTGTCGACACCGCTGGGAGCGAACAGACGTCCCAGCCGCGGTCGCTGAGCTCTCGGAGTTCATCGAGACCCATGCGACCGCTGTCGCCGATCTGCTCGGGTGTGACCGGAACCGCCCCACGCCAGTCGCGCTCCGCGAGCAGCTCGGCGCCGATCTCGTAGTGTGAGTCGTGACCGCCGTGGAACGCGAGGACCACCGCGCCGTTGCTTGCCGATTCGGTTCGCCGGAGGTCGTCGACCAGCAGTTTGCTCGGCCCACCCTCGGGCCCGTCCGCGATGATATTGATGCCGGTGACATTCGAGAGATCCGGATCGTCACCGGGTTTTTGCTGATAGCCACAGTCCATTCGGAACCAGCCGTCGTACCCATCCGGCACCACGCGAATGCTCGAGAGGCGCTCGCGCCGCGTCGGCGCGAGGAACTCGACGATGATGCGATCGGCGGACTCCGGTTTGACCGCCAACGAGACGTCCCACCCCTCGAGATCGATGCCGTCAGGGAAGCGGAGCTCCATGCCGGCGGTTCCCTCGTCGCTCTCGACGACCGCCGCCTGCGATCCGAGTCGCGCCTCGTCGGGGGCGGCCGAGAGCTCGCCGGTTCGGGCGGTCCACTCCTCGAGCGTCTCGAAGTCGGAGAGGACCTCGCCCGTCTCGATGGCTGGCCAGTTCGTGGGACCGGTGGCCATGTCGCCCTTGACGGCACCGGTTTCGTCCCCGCCGGTGGCGCCGTCCGGAAGTACGTCCGCACAGCCCGCGAGCGTCGTCGATATAGCGCCACCACCGAGTGAGGCCAGTAGTCGTCGGCGAGACGAGCCGTCGTCCGAATCGCGTTCGGATACCATTACCCAGGCGGTGCCGCGTCGGGACCGTCATTATTGTCTGGATAAACTGGGGAAGAGATTTGCTGACTCAGCAAATCGGAGTCGGACATTTCAACCATCACTACATCGGTTCATCTAGATGTTATCGCGCGATTCGATCAGGGGATACCTGACGAACCTCTCCGAAGCGGTCTCGTACCCGTTCGAGACGTGGCGGGGAACGATCGGGCTGGTACTCGTGACGGTCGCGACGTACGTGTTGTTGATCCTGAGCACGATGCCCGAATTCTCGCTCCAGATGCTCGGCGATGGCCTTCACTGGTTCGAGTACGTCGTTGTCTCGCTTACGGAGACGGTCTACCGAACCGACGGTTGGACCGGGCTCGGGGTCATCGTCCTCTATGCCCTGCTCTCGGGCGTCGCAGTCGTCAACGCCGTCGCGCAACTGCGGGTCGTCGGCCTCTCGAGTCTCACCGATCTCTCCGGCGTGGTGCCGGGACTCCTCGCGTCGGGCTGTGCGAGTTGCGGCGCCGGACTCCTCGGCTTTCTCGGGTTCGCCGGCGGGTTGGCAGTACTCCCGTACGACGGCGCACTGCTTCGCGTCGGTGGACTCGCGTTGTTGCTGTTCTTCCTAGGGCGGGCGGGCCATCCCGAACGATGTGCGTTCACGACGGAGGCGACGCAATGACGGGACGCCGATTCGTCCGATCGATCCGAACCGATCGGCGAGCGATCGGCTTGGGAATCGCAGCCGGGATCGGCGTCTTCGTGTTGTTCGGACTCGTTACCGGCCTCGTTCCGAACCCGCTGTACGTCCGGATGGTCCCGCGGACCCCGGTCGATTACCTGTTCCTGACGCTGACTGCGCTACTGGCGGGCGTCTACACCGCACAGCGGGTGGCGACCGACGTTCCCCAGGCCGGACTCGAGGGCGAAGACGGGGACACGAGCAGCGAGGATCGGTGGGCGATAGGCGGGCTGGTCGGTGGCTTTCTGGCCGTCGGCTGTCCGATCTGTAACGTCTTCCTGCTCGCGCTCTTCAGTTCGTCCGCGCTCATGACATACTTCGATCCGCTCCGGCCGCTGCTCGGCGTGGTTTCCGTGGCGCTGTTGGCAGGGCTGATCTACACGCGCCACAAACGCACGTGTCCGACCTGCGCCACGTGATCGCAGGCGCTCACTCGGAATCCTTCCAGTCGCTAGCCTCGGTCTCGCGAAACTACTCTTTGCCTCGCGCTCGAGTGGCCAGAACGCGAGCACGAGATGGCCGACGTAGAACGTTCCGACGAGCCCTGCGACGACGACGCCGGGGACAGACGCGATGGCCGCGGCATCGGGAAGGCTCTCGCCCGGCGCGAAGGCGGTGACGCGAAAGAGCCATGCGAGACAGAGTACAGTCAGCAGTGCAAAGTAGATTCGCCACAGCTGGTTCGCGATCGCCTCGAGCAGCGTGATCTTCAGCGTCGGTCGCCGGTAGTCGCCACCGAGTTCGACGTTTTGGGATGGGTCCAGCGTCGTCGCGAAGAAGTTCTGCTGGAGCAGTCGCACGCAAGCGCGATAGACCTCGTAGCTATCACCGTGATGCTTCACGTCGTCTGGTCGAGCCGCGAACGTCAGGTCGTCTCGCGGCGAACTCACCCGCGAGAGGCGTGGCCGAGAACCGCATTCAGCTCCGAGAAATCGTGACCCAACTCCCGTCCCGGTTCGGCCTGCGTGGACTCGTCGTCGTGGTGTCGGTCATCGGTTTCTCACTCGTTCGACGGCCAGCGAGAAATAACGCCAGTCGAGGACGCGGCCAAGCAACGATATCGAGCGACCCAGCACGGACAACCCGAGCGATGACCACGATTCGACTACGGCAATATTGCACAAGATGCACAAAACACTCAAGTACTGGTGACCCGTTGTTTCGGTAATGACTGAAACAGCGCCTTCGGAGACGGTCGGCGATGGAACCGGCCCCCAGAAACCCGTCCAACTGGACAGTGCCGCCGACTACGACGAGTTGCTCTCGGCACACGACCTCGTGTTGCTCGAGTTCATCACGTCGGGCTGTGGGATCTGTGCGTCGATGGAGCCGGTACTCAGCGCGGTCGCTCGCAGCGCACCGGGTGCCGTCGCGACGGTAAACGCCGGCCTCGTTCCGGACGTCGCCGACGAATACAGTATTCGGAGCGTGCCGACGCTCGTCGTCCTGCGAGACGGCGAGGAGGTCGCGCGCCTCGACGACGGCTTCCAGAGCGCGGAGACAGTCGTCGAACTGCTCGAGGCGCACGCAGCAGCATAACGGGATTTGGTCGAACGCAGCGTCCAGCAGTGCTCTTATAATACAATATCGTTATGGTACTGACTCGAGTCAGCACCGATCGCTCGGCCAGCATACCTCGATTCACAGCCGGTCAGAGCGCTCGCCAAACGCCCGAAACGAGCGTGTGATTGCTCGAGTCGAGATCAGTTCGTGACTGCGAGTCGTTCGACGGGTGTCTTTTCCGCCGAGACGTCTTTTTCGACGACGATGTCCTCGAGGACGAGCACGTCCAGCCCCATCCCGTAGAAGTCCTTGATCGCCTGCGTCGGTGTCCGTACGATCGGCTCTGCGTGGTCGTTGAACGACGTATTGAGGACGACCGGGACGCCGGTGATGTCGGCGAATTCGGAAATGAGTCGGTGATAGCGCGGGTGCTGGTCCTCGCGGACGGTCTGGGGCCGCGTCGAGTCGTCGGCCGGGTGCAAGACGGCCTCGAGCTCGTCGGTCTTCGACGGCCGGACGTCGTCGGCGTCGATCATAAACGGCGAGGGACGCCCGTCGACGAGGTATTCCTCGGCGGCCGACTCGAGCATCGACGGCGCGAACGGGCGCCACTCCTCGCGATGTTTGACGAAGCGGTTGACCCGATCGCGGGACGCAGCAGTTCGGGGATCGGCGAGGATGCTTCTGGCGCCGAGCGCCCGGGGCCCCATCTCCATCCGACCCTGGAACCAGCCGACGAGGTCACCGTCCGCGAGCCGTTCGGCGACGTACCGCTCGAGGTCGTCCGGCTCCGTGTACTCGATTTTGTTCGTCTCGAGGGTCGACCGGATCTCGTCGGTTGCGTACTCGGGGCCGAGGTAGACGTCGGTCTGGCGGTCGACGTCTGCCGGACGCTGCTGCGACCAGCCCGCACCGAGTGCGAGGCCGGCATCGTGAGCGACAGGTTGGACGAAGACCTCATCGATGGCCGGTGATTCTCGGACGCGTTGGTTCAGCTTGCAGTTGAGCGCGACCCCGCCTGCGAGCGCGACGGTGGCGGTATCGAATCGCTCGACTGCCGACTCCGCGATGTCGACGACCGTCTCCTCGAGCAGTTTCTGGGCCGTGTACGCGAGGTCTTTCTCCCACTGGTCGAACGATCCGGGCGACTCCTTCCGGGGTCGGCCGAAAGCGTTCTCGAGCGTCTCGACGCCGTGGCCGGTCCCCCATCGCTTCGTCAGGTCGGTGACGTCGTAGTCGACGCCCGTGTCGATCAGGCTCCGGAGGACGGATTCGATCTCGGGGTTGTCGTCTCCGTACGGCGCGAGTCCCATCACCTTCCCTTCGCCGTTGAACATGCGATAGCCGAGGAACTCCGTCACGGCCGCAAAGAAGAGGCCGAGACTGTTGGGGTGTTCGTACGTGCGCACGCGCTGCAGCCCGATGCTATCGGCGTACCAGACGACCGTCGCGTCGTACTCACCCTTTGCGTCGACGGTAAGGACGATCCCCTCGTCGAAGCCCGAAGGGTGGAACGCACTCGCGGCGTGACAGCGGTGATGCGGGATCGTTTCGATCGGCGGCAGCGGCGTTCCGAACGACTCGAGGCGGGTCTCGATCTGTCGCGTTGGGACGAATCGGCTGCGGAGCTGGGTGGTGAGCGTGTGTTCGAGCGCCGAGAGTTTTCGGCCGAGTCCGGGCGCTCGAATCGCGTCAGTCAGGTAGTGAGCGGCGATCTCACTGCGGAGCGTCGGATCATAGGGGAGCAGGATGCGATCGAGATCCGTGATCTCCAGTTCGCGATGGTCGAGGCAGGCTTGAATCGCACGATCGGGGAACGTCTCAGTGGCGTGTTTGTCCCGCGTGTATCGTTCCTCTTCGACGCCGAACACGGGTGTTCCGTCTTCGAAGAGGACGGCGCTCGGATCGTGTTGGCCGTACAGTCCGATCGCGGGTTTAAATGAGAGGAGGTAGTCCGTCATGGTTCCGTGATTGTGACGCTGTCCTAGATCGACACCGAGTGGCTTCAAGGCAGCCGCGGCGATTTGCTGAACCAGCAAATCGTGGCCTATTTGGCAGCGAACGTCGGGGTGTATCGTGTGCAGCACGGTGGCTCCCCGAACACGTCGGAGATATTTCAGATCCTCGCGGACGAATACGCACGAAAGATACTCGTCGCGGCCGACCAGGGTCCGATGACCGCGAAGGCCCTGAGCGAGGAGTGTGACGCCTCTCTCACGACGATCTATCGACGCGTCTCGACGCTTCAGGACCTCGAGCTCATCGAAGAACGGAATACAGTCGACGCGGACGGTGCCCACCGAAGCGAGTTCGAAACGGCACTCGAGGGGCTCCACGTCGATCTCACCGATGGCGAACTGTCGCTGACGCTCGAGACGCGTGACGAACTCGCTGACAATTTCACGTCGCTCTGGGACGACCTCCGGGGTGACGACTGATGGAAGCCTCGTTCGTCATCGCCAAACTGATCACGCTCGTGTTGAGCCTCGTCGTCGCGTATCTGGCGTATCACGGCTACCGGCGAAACGGCCAAACGCCGATGCTATACGTTGCCGCAGGCTTCGTGTTTATCGGTGCGGGGGCGATCTGTGAGGGCCTGATCTACCTCATGTTTCGGACGACGATCGTGTCCGCTGCCCTCGTTCAGGCGGCCGTCGTCTCGAGTGGAATGGTGCTCATCCTCGTCTCGCTGACGAAGTGAGCTAGAAGAACAGCGCCGGCACGGAGTTCCGGAAGATGTTGAGCGAGATGACGAACAGAAGTCCGACGACGAACCAGTTGAACCGTTCCTCGTCGATCTCGAGCCGCCGGAGATACGTTCCCATCAGCAGGCCGACGATGGTGACGACCGCGATCACCGAACCGAGCCAGAGCCGGTAGGTCGTCATGAGGTCGGTAAAGAGCGCCATCTGGATGATCCGGACGGTGAAGATCGTTCCCAGCACCATCGACAGCCCGCCGATGTATCGTTCGGTGTCACGCTCGAAGGTGTGGAAGTACGCCGGCAGCAGCGGGCCGAGGTTCGCGATGGCGAGCAAGAATCCCTCGAGGAAGCCCGCGGAACCGAGCGCGACCGGGTGGTGGGCCTCCTCGACCGTCACGAAGTTCTGGGCGACCTGAAAGGCGACGTAACCGAGGATAACCAGGCCGATGACGAAGGGAACGATCGGACCGGCGCTGAACGCCGCAAGCGCCGCGACGCCGATGACGGTCCCGACGATAGCGAGCGCCAGCAGCGGCCACTCCTCGCGGATGAACGCCCGCCCCGTGTCCGTTTCTCCGACCTGGAACATGTTGATCATCCACGGCGGAATCGCGAGGACGACGACAGCGAACGTCGGATCGATCACCGACGCGAAGATCGGCGTCGTGATCAGCGAGTAGCCGAATCCGATCATGCCCTTGATGATGCCGGCGACGATCGCGACCAGGACGAACAGGGCGAGCAATTCGACCGAGAGGTCGGACTGGACGCCTTTGCCGATGTTCTCGAGGCCCGGGAAGAAGACGATCGACGCGACGATGACGGCAAGCGTCGCGGCGACCATCATCACCTCCCGATACCGAAACTGGGAGACGTTCGTGAGGAACTGTTCGAGGTTGCTCGTAGATTCGGGTGCACTCATGGCAGGTGGATAGTCAAGTCGACGGAGAGACGTCGTATCTGAGCCATACAGCCCCGACCTGTATTTGACTGTCCGCCTCGGCGAGATCTACAGCGGCCCGAGTTACCGCGAACACAGCGAAGTCACTGCGAGACGTCGCTCGAGCGTTGATACGCGCCGTTCCCCCGAAGCAGCGCTGTCATAGGTTGTGGAGATATTTTCCGGTAGAAACGATCAACGGGGAGAACGGAGAGGAGATGTGGCAACGAGAGAAGTTCGACGGGAGCCGTCGCTAGCCTTCGATCTCGGCGGGCGCAGTCGTTTCGGCCTGCTGCTCGTATTTGTTCTCGAACTCCTGGATGAGCTGGCCCATCTTTGCGTACCAGTCGTTTAGCATCCGCTGCATGCTGTCGGCGATCTTCGACGGGTCGGTCGGGAAGTACACGTGGTAGTACCCGCCCTGGTCGTAGTTGACCTGATCTTTCTGGATGAATCCCGTCTGGAGCAGTCGCTGGACGGCCCGGTAGGCAGTCGAACGCTCGCGATCGACGGCGTCGGCGATCTCGTCGACGGTCATCGGCTCCTCGGCAGCGACGAGCGCCCGGAAGCACTCCTTATCGAGTTGCTTGAGACCGTGGAAGCACTCGAGGAGTCCTTCACACTGCATATCTTGCTGGAGTTGTTCGGACATCGAATCCGGCATTGGAATCACTGCTAGGTAGACACCGCGCGGTTAAAAGACTTGTGTAGAGATTGTACAATCCTGTATCAGCCTAGTCGGCGGCTGATGGTGGGGTACCCGCGTTCTCGCGAAGCATGGTGATACTGCTGTAGACGACGGCCCCGCTGACGAGCAGCGCCGCGCCGAGGATGATCGCCAGGCTCACAACGTCGAGGACGGGCATTCCCAGGACGCCGCCGAGTTCGCGGACCGCGACGGCGATGGCGCCGAGCAACAGCATGACGCCGAAGTAGACCTTGATGTCCTCTTCGTTGACGAGGTTGGTCGCGGCGGCGCCGACGCGGGCGCCGAGGGCGCTGCCGGCCAGCAGCGGCGCGACGATGCTCAGGTCGACGGCGCCGGACTGGGCGTAGAGGAAGCTACCGATCCCGCCCGAGAAGACGATCTCGAACAGGTCAGTCCCGACTGCGACCGGAACGGGCACGCCGATCAGGTAGAACAGCGCGGGCATGCGGATGAATCCGCCGCCGACGCCAAGGAACCCCGAGAGCACCCCCGTCGCGAACGCCACGGCCAGCACCATCCACAGCGAGACCCGGAAGCCGCCGCGGATCGAGATCATCGGCGGCACGTTGTACGACTGGATCTTCTGGGCGATCTCGGGGATCTCCTCGTCCTCGAGATCGGCGTCCTCGTCGACGTCGTGTTCCAGGCCGCCACCGCCGCCTTTCAGCGCTTCGTAGGTGACGAAGACGCCGATCCCACCCAGCAGCAGGACGTACGCGACGCTGACCACCGACCCGGCCAGCCCGAGCTCTTGTAAGTGCTCGAGGCCAATCTTGCCGACTTCGATGCCGGCAGTGGTGCCGGCGATCATCAGGATGCCGAGTTTGTAGTCGACCTGCCCGAGGTCACGGTGTTTGAGCGTCGCGATCACGGAGGTCCCGAAGACGAACGCCAGACCGGATCCGACCGCCACGTTCGCGTCGTACCCCATCACCAGCAGTGCGGGCGTCACCAGGAACGACCCGCCCATCCCGAAGAATCCAAAGAGGATCCCGATGAGCAGGCCGAACCCGACGAACATGACGATCAGTGCCAGGCTGATTCCAAGTATTTCCATGTTAGACGTTCTTGATCCGTTCGACTAGCGATTCTCCGAGCATCTGTTCTGCTGCGCCGTAGCCGATGTACAGGACGATGGCCTCGAGGAGGACGATCCCGATGAGTAGGCCGGCATCGACCGATGCGGCGAGACTGCCGCCCCCGATCATCGATTCTCACCAACCATCGTGTACAGTTGTGTGCGTATCATGGCTTTCTCTTCAACCGTCCCTAATCGGATGGCGGTATTAACAGTTTTGGATATGGTGCACAATATTACTGCAACTGATCACACGGCTATCCAACCGAAATATATGCATACGTTATGGAGATATACTGATGCGGAGCAGTTCACCGTATGACCGCGATTGACCGCCTCCAATCGGTCGCGCGCGGATTTTATCGCGCTGGAGAAATTCAAATATCGGTGACGATTGATAGCGAATATGAGCTGCTATCGATCCGAATTGGGTTCTGCTGATGTTCAGCAGCTTGGAACGATACGAACAATATTATGGATCGATGCCCTCCGTTCGAGATATGCGAGCACTCTTCGCAACCGATCTATCGGCAGCCAGTGAAGCGGCGATCCAGAACGAAACCAGTCTCGAGACGCTCCAGCAGATCGGCGTCGACACGATCGATCTCGTCACCGTCGTCCCCTCGAACGTCCACGCAGGGATGCCGGGGATGGATCTCGAGGGCCGTCGCGAGCGTGCGCTCGATCGATACCAGTCGGTGATGGAAGACGCCGGCTTCGAGGTCGACACGCACGTCGTCCGTGGGACACCCCATCGCCGCATCAACGGGATCGCCGGCACTATCGGAGCCGATCTGACGGTCGTCGGCTCACGCGGGAAGAGCCCACTCGAGAACCGCGTCATCGGATCGACAGCACGGAACCTCTCGCGGACGACCGTGGTGCCGCTGCTCATTACGCGGATCGAACGCGAGACCGCCGAGCCCGAGGTTCGCCGCGAACAGCTCTTCCAGCGCATGCTCTATGCGACCGACTTCTCCGAAAACGCCGAGCGCGCGTTCGAGGCGTTCTCGACGCTTCGTCACGCGACCGAGTCGGCGCGGCTCGTCCACGTCGAGTCGCCGAAAGACGCCGGTGCGACGGGAGATGAGGGCGACGACCCGGCCACGCGGCTGGAGGAGCTCACAGCCCAGCTCGAGGAGTGGGACATCGAAACAGAGATCGACGTTCGGCAGGGCGATCCGGCCGATGAGATCCTCGCGGCCGAAGACGAGTTCGACGCGACGACGACCCTGCTCGGCTCTCGTGGCCGGAGCCGTCTCCGGCGGCTGTTGCTCGGGAGCGTCTCCGAGACGGTCATCGCGCGCGCGGCGGGGAACGTTTACCTCGTGCCACCGTCGCGGTCGGCGTAACGGTAGCTATCGGAGCCACTGACCGCCACTTCACACCCGATCGCACGACGGAAGTGAGAACCGCGGACTGTGCGATCGGTGTGTGAACCGTTTCAGTTGGTACTGTAGCCGCGGCAGACTCTGTGTCGGGGGCTTACCGCTGGCGTCCCCGGTAGAATCACGTGGTGTGAGAACGTACCGAAATCTATGGCTGAGGGAATTCCGGTGCGGGTCATCACCGGAAGCGGGGAAACCACTATTCAGGTCGAACCCGGTGCAAACCTCCGAGATTCGTTGCTCGACCACGACTTGCCGGTCTATGGCACACTTTCCCAGTATGCAAACTGCGGTGGGCGGGGTTTGTGTTCGACCTGTACCGTCGAAGTCGATCCCGCGCCAGAGCCAACCCACTGGCACGATGCCGCAGCAGTTCGGTTCGGCTATCCGCGACTCTCCTGTTGCATCACGGTTGAGCAGCCGATGACGGTCAGGCTCCTAGACAAGCACGTCTGGGGCCAAGTCTTTCCGCGTCAGATGTCTCCGGACGAACCCTGACCCGTGGTCCCTGGACTGACTACCCGCTGCTGAAGGCGCAAAGACAAGCGCTGCATACGCACATTGCATTCAGCATTGGGCCTACCAAAATTATCGACGGCTGACAAAACCGCCAGCGTTAGAGACGTATCTGGAGTTACCGAACCGAATGTTTCGAACCGATCACAAGTCGTATCGCGATTACCAGCGACGCGTGTACAAAAGGTGGTCCCAGTTACACCATCGGAAACACGAGGACAGCGCCATAGCCGAGCACGAACGCGAGGACGAACGACGCGATCCACGCGCCGATCGTCAGCAGGATCTTCCGCGGGCTAATCGCGTCCCTGCCGCCGACCGCTGCACCGCTGCCGATGATTGCGCTGACGACGATTTCGTTGAACGAGACGGGCACACCTAGCAGGATCGCAAGTTGGGCGATGAGAAACGACGGGACGAGCGCCGCGATCGAGCGACGCGGCCCCAGCGACGAGTAGTCCTGTGCGAGCGACTTGATCATGCGTGGCGCACCGGTCCACGAGCCGACAAGGATCCCAGCTCCGCCACCGACGAGAATGGCTACCGTCGAGACGGCCTCGAGGCCGTCGAGCAAGGGCAGTAACGGCCCGACAGCGAGTCCGACCTGACTGCCGCCAGCCGAGAACGCGACGAGCGATCCGAGCGCCAGCAACACTCGCCTGAGCCCGCCGGTCATGTCTCGCTGGACGTCCCAGTAGACGAGCGCTGCAACCGCGAGCGCCACTGCAAGCGAGACGCCGATCGTGGCACTGACGGACTCGAGCCCGACGAGTTCCTGGAGGGAACCGGAAACGGTGCCGGCCGAGTCGGCGGGGCCGAGAAACGAGAACTCGACGTTCGCGAGGACGCCACCGACGAGGCCCGCGAGCAGTGCGATGCTGAACCGTTCCGGCACGTCGGCCCGGGGGAGCACGCTCGCGATCCCGTACGCCGTGAAGCCGCCGACGAACGGTGTCAGCACCCAGACGGTCCCGATCTGCTGGTACTTCGACCAGACCGGCGTCCCGCCGAGTGCGAGCCCGACGCCGATGACAGCGCCAGTGACAGTAAACGCCGTCGCGATCGGGTAGCCAGTCCGAATGCCGACGGCCATCAGGCCAGCACCGATCAGTAAGACGGTGATAACGCCGACGGCCGGGAGACTCACGCCGCCGACCAGTCCGCGACCGATCGCCTCCGAAACGTTCGCCCCCTGGGTAACGGCCCCGGCGAAGCCGAAGATCCCGACGACGAACGCAGCCCGCATCGTCGAGATGGCGTTGGCACCGACCGCGGGCGCAAACGGTGTCGCGCCGCTCGAGCCGGCACCGATGACCCATGCCATAAACAGACTCGCGAACCCGGCGGTGACGAACAGCAAAACGAGAGTGAGTTCCATTAGCGGATCAAAAAGAGCGGCTTAGTCCGCACCCGCAGTCACGGAGTCAGCACTGGCGGTACGGCTGCGCCACCGGCCCTGGAGGTACGCGCCGAGGAACATCCCGGCGAGTGCCCAGAGGATGGTGACGTTGCCGATACCGAGGCTGGCGTAGGCGGCACCCGGACAGATACCCGAGAGCCCCCAGCCGACGCCGAAGATCGCACCGCCGATCAGGACGTTGCGATCGAACGGCTTCAGCCGGCGTTCGAACTGGTCGCCGGTCAGCGGTGCCCGACCGAGCAGCCGCGGGGCGAGGAAGAACGTCACGCCCGTGACGATCGCAGCGCCGAACATCACGAACACCAGCCCAAAGTCCTCGAACTGGAGGAAGTTCAGCACCACTTCCGGACGGGCCATGTGGCTGTATCCGAGCCCGAAACCGAAGATCAGGCCGCCGACCAGGATCAGCGGCATGAAGAGGGGATGACGGTCCGACATTACGGACTCACCCCCAGTGCGGCGACGATCTGTGCAGTCAAGATTGCGACGATCATGAACGTAATCACACCCGTGATCGAGGTCTTCGATGCGGAGCCGACGCCACAGACGCCGTGTCCGGACGTACAGCCCTTGCCGATACGCGTCCCGACGCCGACGAAGACGCCGCCGATGAGCAGCCGCCACCACTGGACATCAGTGGTCCACGCACCGCCCTGGAAGGCGACCGCATACACCGCGGCACCTAGAATGATACCGAGCGTGAACACGAGCCGCCAGTCACGGGACGAGACGTACCGCTGGAAGCGGGACTGTCCGGAGACGTACGACAGCGTCGACTCGAGGAACGTACTCGCACCGGCGGGGATGCCGGTCCCGAGATAGATTACGACCGTCCCGAGACCGACGAGGAGCCCGCCGATGGCGTAGCGACTGATCCCGTTGGGGAACAGCTCGGCGGCCAGCTGTAGGGGGACTGGATCAGCTACCATATATATTATTAGTCACCCGCGAGCGATTCCTGGCTGGCAGCACAGTTATTCGGGCCGAGCTCGAGTTCGAATGCTTCGTCGTCGTCGGCTTCCTGCTGGCCGAGGTTGGTGGGGATGATGTCCTCGTAGTTGGCCGGCCGTGGGGGCATGTCCGAGAGGATGAGCTCGACGAAGTCGTCTTCGTCCATGGTGAGCGCATCCATCTCCTCGACGAGCTGGCCGATCGGTGCCGTGTAGGTGCCGTCGGCGGCAGGTTCGGCGGCGTCGCTGAAATGAGCGCCACCGATGAGGGTGTCGTCTGGCAGCGTGAGCACGCGCTCCTGCAGGCTCTCGTAGAGTTGGGCTGCGGCCTCGGGTGCGCCGTCGTCGCCCTCTTCTAAGTCGGGACGTGCGACGCTCTCGATGAAGAGGCCGTCACCGGTCGCGAGCAGCGAGTCGTCGACCAGGTACGAGGTCATCCCGGAGGTGTGTCCGGGCGTGTAAACTGTCTCGATCGTGGCGTCGCCGACCTGGAACTCGTCGCCGTCCTCGGCCAGGGTCATCTCGTCAGCGTAGGTGACTCCACGGTCGACGGATGCCTCGGGAATGACGCCCTCGACGCCGACGGCGTCGAGTGCACGCACACCCGAGATGTGGTCGGCGTGAATGTGCGTATCGATCGCGTATTTCAGGTCGACGCCGAGCTCGTCAGCGTCATTGAGATAGCGATCCGTGAAGGCTCGGAGCGGATCGATGACTGCGGCCTCGTCGCCGTCGACGACGAGGTAGCCAAGGCAACCCGAGGAGGGACGCTGGTACTGGTAGAGCGTCCCCGCGCCGTCGTAGTCGGACACTTCGACGCGCTCGTAAATCCGCGCCCAGCCGTTCATCCCGTCCTCGAGATGGTCGACATCGTACCCTTCTTCCGCGAGCGTGCCCGCGACGAACTCGCTGGCGCCACCTTTGGCACAGAGGACCGTTACCTCGCGGTCGTCGGGGATCGATGCGAGGACGTCCTCGTCGAGTTCGTCCTCGAGGAACTCGAAGTAGGGGACGTTGATCGACTCGACGTTGTCACCGTCGATGTGCCACTCCTCGTAATCCGATTGCATGCGCGCGTCGAGGAGGGTCACCTCCTCGCCCGCGTCGATGCGACTTTTCAACGTCTCCGGCGCCACCGTCTCGACATCGGCGTCCGGAGTAGGGAAGTCGTCGGCGTTCATATCGTGTACTCACGACTATCGGCCGATGCCATATAAGGGTTTGCATAGTAGTTCCCTGTTTGCACAATATTGAATGGTCTTCGATCGAAAACTACCGCCTGAAGTCAGCGAAAAGGCCGCTTCAACGGATATTTGTGCCATTTCGCGGCCAACAGTTGTTTGCTAGAGGTGCAAGAACCGATATTCTTTTAACCCCCGAACCAATATTGTGGAGTAACTCCAATACAGATCACGGAGTAATCCACCATGAGTGAAGCATTCGATATTACGGAGACGCTCGACGTGAAAGGTGCATCGTGTCCAATGCCAGTCGTCAAAACGAAGTCCGCTATCGACGACCTCGCCGAAGGCGAGATCCTCGAGGTAATCGCGACGGACTCGGGTAGCATGAGCGACCTGGACGGCTGGGCAACCGGAACAGACGGCGTCGAACTCCTCGAGCAGGTCGAGGACGGCGACGTGTACAAACACTACGTCCAGAAGACGGCATAACATGAGTACGGATACACCCTCGGCGGGAGCTGACGGCGAGCCGATGAGCGAGGAAGCCCTCCAGGCGCGGATCGAAGAGCTCGAGGAGCAAGTCGCCAGTCTCGAGACCGCGGTCGGCGACGATCAGAAGAAGATGACGATCGTCGCGACTCAGGGGACGTTCGACATGGCGTACCCACCGTTGATCCTCGCGAGCACCGCGGCCGCATTCGGCTGGGACGTCGTCGTCTTCCACACGTTCTGGGGACTCGACATCCTCCACGAGGAGAAGTCCTCGGATCTCAAACTCAGTGCGGTCGGCAACCCCAACATGCCGATGCCGAACGCCCTCGCTGCGCTCCCCGGAATGGACCGGATGGCAACGCGGATGATGGAGAAGAAGATCGACGAGAACGGCACCGCGACAATCGAGGAACTGATCGAACTGTCCCTCGACCAGGGCGTCGATCTGCAGGCCTGTCAGATGACCATCGAACTGATGGAGTACGACGAGGACGACTTCTACGACGGTGTCACCACCGGTGTCGGCGCGGCCACCGCCCTCCAGCACATGGCCGAATCGGACGTTCAGTTGCTGGTCTGAGCCCCCAGACGACGCTCCCGTTACTGCGTTCCGCCCCCCAATGACCCACTACATACCCCATCGCTCGTCGACGGTAGTACCGCGCGTCATCGAGACGGTCGCTGAAGCCGACGATGTCGATCCCGTTTCGATGGCACCACCGTTAGCGGACGTCGTCGATCCCGACGCGTTGAACGACCTGGTCGACCACGGGTCGGACGGGTCCGACCGGACGCTCGAAGTGCGCTTTCACTACCGCGGCCACGAGGTCGTCGTCACCGACGACGGTGACGTCTCCCTCGAGTGATCACCATTCTTCGTCCAGCGCCTCGAGCAGTTGATCGACCTCAGCAGCGGTGTTGACAGCGTGAACGGACGCCCGGATCGCGTCCGGTGACGGCAGTTCGCGAACGATGATTCCCGCCGCAGCCAGCCGCTCGACCGTCGCCGTCGGGTCCGCGACGTCGATCGTCACCAGGCCCGACTCCGGCGTCGACGGACTACAGAGTCGGTCGTCGGGAACGCCGTCGGCGAGCCGGCCCGCGAGACGGTAAATCCGGTCTTCAATATTGCTGATTCCGACTTCGGAGATGGCGGCGATCGCCTCGCCGAGCGCGACGTGAGGTGCTGGGTTCGCCGAGCCGACCTCGAGTCGACGCGCACCGGCCGCGTACTCGTAGGGGTCGGCGTTCGCGTCTTCGACGCTTCGATAGCCGACGGCACGGGGCTCGAGGCCCTCGGCGACGACTCGGTCGACGTATAGAAAGCCACCGCCCCAGAGTCCGAGCAGCCACTTGTGGCCCGCAGCGGCGACGGCGTCGGCCCCCCACTCCCCGACGTCCATCGGTAGCTGTCCGGGGACCTGAACCGCATCCACGAGCGCGAGCGCGCCGGCGTCGTGAGCGATGTCGACAAGCTCCGAAACCGGGAGTTGCGTCCCATGGGTCCACGTGAGCGCGCTGAAACAGGCGAGTCTGGCATCCGAAACGGCCTCGGCGAACTGTTCGATATCGATCCGTCCGGCCTCGGTTTCGACGACGCGAACCTCGACACCCTCTCGCTCGAGGCGCTGCCAGGGGAGGATGCCGGCGGGGTGCTCGAGGTCGGTACGAACGACGACGTCGCCGGGCTGCCAGTCGATCGCGTTCGCGATGGCGTTGATGCCGGCGGTCGTGCTCTCCGTGAGCGCGATCTCGTCGGGTTCGGCGCCGATGAACGACGCGACCGTCTCCCGCGTGCGGTCGAACGCCTCGAAGGCGGTCTCGTACGGATCGTCCGCGATCGGCGACTCGTACTCGTGTGTCCGAACGAACTCGTCGGCAGCGTCGACGACGTACCGCGGGCTCGGGCCGTGTGCGCCGTAGTTGAGGTAGACGCCGTCCTGCAGGGCGGGGATGTCGGTCCGGAGTTCGGTCGGTGTCATCGTCACGTTCTCAGACATCGGTCGACCTCCGTCGTCTCTGCGAGACTGTCGGACAACGAGAGACTGCACTACTCGACACTGATTCCACTGGATCGTTCGATTCCATTGAGAGCGTCTACGTAATCAGTGGACAATAATCTTGGGCTAATTATGAAATACTGGGGGCGACGACTGACGACGTGAATCGAACGGCTCAGTTCGATCCGACCGCCGGTCAGGGTGCCTTGCACGTATCGACGCCCAACAGCTGGTACAGGAGACAGAACCGGGTCAGCCCGGTCGCGAAGAAGACGACGCCGACCAGCGTCGCGATCGCGCCCACGATCGTCCCGGCAGGGAGGATATGCACAATCGACGCAATGCCGATTGCGACGAGGACCGCACCACCGACGAGCCGTACGAGCCGGTCTACCGAGCCGACATTGTTTTGCATAGTCACTGCTTTGAACAGCCCGAAGTTAAACGTTTCTTGGATTCCGACACCCTCAGAACGCTGCCGACAAGGGCCGACGGTGGCTGTCGGTCTGCGGCGGCGCGAGGCGGTCGGCTGCCGTTACTCGAGCTTCCCGGAGAGAACCTTCGCCGCCGTGAGAACCGGGTCCCAGACGGGACTAAACGGCGGTGCGTACGCCAGATCTGCGTTCTGGAGTTCGGTGACAGTCATGCCGGCGTGGAGTGCCGTCGCGACCGTGTCGATCCGTTTTGCGCCCTCGCGGCCGACGACGCTACCGCCCAGTAGCGTCCCGCTCTCTCGGTCGGCTAACAGCGTGACGGTCAGCTCCTCGCCCTCTGGGTAGTAGTGGGCACGCGTCTCGGCCGAGATCGTGACCGAGATCGGTTCGAACCCGGCCTCGCGGGCCCGTTCCTCGTCGGTCAGTCCCGTCCGGGCGGCCCCGAGTTCGAACGCCTTTACGATGGCCGTGCCCGCGATGTCGCCGGTCGGCGTCGGGTCGCCGGTAATCGTCTGGCCGATCGCTCGGCCCGCGCGGTTCGCGGTCAACGCCAGTGGGACGTGATCCGGCTCGCCGGTCACGACGTGGCGCGCCTCGGCGCAGTCGCCCGCCGCGAAGACGTTCTCGTAGTTCGTCCGGCCGTACTCGTCGGTCGCGACGGCACCGGTCGGTCCGAGTTCGATGCCGGCCGCCTCGGCGAGGTCGACGTTCGGCGCGACGCCGACGCCGACGATCACGACGTCGGCGGGGACGGTCTCCTCCTCGAGCCGAACGCCGTCGACGCGCTCGTCGCCGACGAAGCCCGAGACGGCGGTCTCGAGGTGGAGATTGACGTCCTGCTCGCGCAGATGGTCTTCGACGACCTCGGCGACGGGCTCGCCGAAGGGCTGGAGGACATGGGGCAACATCTCGTAGAGATCGACGTCGATTCCGCGGGCCGACAGCGCCTCGGCCATCTCGATCCCGACGTAGCCGCCGCCGACGATCGCGGCCGTCTCGAGGTCGCGTTCGCTGACGTACTCCTCGATGGCGTCGGCCTCGTCCATGTCGTGGATGGTGAAGACGCCCTCGAGGTCGAGCCCTTCGAAGGGGGGTTCGATCGCGCTCGCGCCGGTCGCGACGAGGAGGTCGTCATAGGGCTGCTCGTACGTTTCGGTGTCGGTCTCGACCGTCACCGTCTGTGCTTCGGGATCGATGTCGACGACTTCCGCTCCCGTCCGCAGGTCGACGTCCCGCTCGTCGCGGAACTCGTCGGCCGTTATCGTGACGAGGTCGTCCAGGTCGTCGACGTCCCCTTTGACGTAGTAGGGCATCCCGCAGGCGGCATACGAGACCCAGTCACCTTTCTCGAAGACGATCACGTCCAGGTCCGGGTTCTCGCGTTTCGCCTTGCTCGCAGCGCTCATTCCCGCCGCGTCACCGCCGATGACGACGAACGTGTCTGTCATGGTTGAGGATTGGATCGGCAGCGCCTAAACTATTTCTGGAAATTCCCAATATTGTGCAATGACGCTGACCGGCCACGATGGTAGTCCGTCAGCTCTCGGATAGCACCACGCTCGGTAGTCTCCGCACGTGTGATGGAACGACAATGAGTGTCAAATAGCTTTCCTAGGCCGGCAACCCCGGCAGTCATACGGTCTGCTGTCACGAGTTACCAATGGGACCGCAGTACGGGTCGCGGGTGCACCGGCACTGACTGACAGGAGTCCGTATCAGTCCCTGGTCGATCTCGAGTCGGAATCCCGGCTGCCGTCAGTTCGAAACCGGGTGTTCGACCGACTCCATGAGTTCCTCGGCGTTCGCCGACTCGGCCGTGAGCACCTTCGGATAGGTACCGAGCAAGACGAGCAGGTCTCCCTCGTGGTCGAACGACGTGAGCTTGAGTTCGATCTCGATCGTTTCGCCCTCGAGATCGCTTTCGCCGACGAACAGGTCGACAGTGCGGCCGTCGCTGAGGATCTCGAGTCCGAACGACTCCTCGTGCGTGAGATCGGTGATCTCGCCGTGATCGCTGGGAATCTCCGCGAGGAATCGCTCGAGGAGCTCTTCGTTCGACAACTCGCTGAGCGGGTTGAGCGAGCGGCCCGCGACTTCCATCCCGGGGATCGAGACGCCGGCGAACGCAGCCCCCTCACGTGTCTGCCCGGCGTAGTCGACGTTTTTCGTATAGATCGATTGCCAGATCGTCGCGCGGACCTCGCGTTCGACGCCGCCGGGGAGTTCGACCGTTCGCTCGATCGTCTCGTCGGAAACGTCGCTTTCCTGATAGCCGGCCGCTGCCAGTGCGTCATCGCTCGGTGCGACGCGGTCGGCATCGAACTCGAGCGGTCCGTTCCCGAACACAGCGTCGACACAGCCAGCCGTCAATGCGACCGTCCCCGTCGCCCCCGCAGCGAGCAACGATCGTCGAGAGAGAGTCATTGTCCCAGTGATTCGCTACGACTGGCATATTCCTTGTGGTGTCTTCTATCACACAGACAAGAACGTTGCAACGCGAAACAACTGATCGCAGCGGCGCGTCGGCAGTCGACCAACACGCTATCGCAGCCGATTCATACGGTCTGCTATCACTGGGTCCTGGCGTACCCGCATGACGGGTCACGGGTGCGCCGGCACTCACTGAGAGGAGTCCGTATCAGTCGTCGCCAGAGCACCAGTACTGATCGCCCCACTCGACGTTGACGAGACATCAAGAGTTATCGGGGTCGACACCCCCGGTTAAGCCATGACCGACTTCGCAGATCGAGTCGAGCAGGTGTCGATCAGCGGCATTCGCAAAGTGTTCGAGGCCGCCGGCGAGGACGCGATCAATCTCGGCCTCGGCCAGCCGGACTTCCCGACGCCGGCCCACGCTCGCCGCGGGGCGATCGAGGCGATCGAATCCGGACGGGCCGACGCCTACACATCGAACAAGGGCACGCGACAGCTCCGGGAGGCGATCGCGGCGAAGTACGACCGCGACTACGGCCTCGAGATCGACCCCAACGACGTGATCGCGACCGCGGGCGGCAGCGAGGCGCTCCATATTACGCTGCAGGCCCACGTCGATCCCGGCGAGGAAGTGATCTTCCCCGATCCCGGCTTCGTCTCCTACGACGCCCTGACCCACATCGCCGACGGCACGCCGAAGCCGGTCGGACTGCGCGACGACCTCACCCTCGATCCCGCGACGGTCGAAGCGGCGATCACCGACGAGACGGCGGCCTTCGTCGTCAACAGCCCCGCGAATCCGACGGGAGCCGTCCAGAGCGAGGACGACATGCGCGAGTTCGCCCGCATCGCCGACGAACACGACGTGCTCTGTATCTCCGACGAGGTCTACGAACACATCGTCTTCGACGGCGAACACCACTCGCCGTTGAAATTCGCCGAGACGGACAACGTCGTCACGATCAGCGCCTGCTCGAAGACGTACTCGATGACCGGCTGGCGGCTCGGCTGGGTCGTCGCTTCCAATCGTCGCATCGAGCGCATGCTCCGGGTCCACCAGTACGGCCAGGCCTGTGCCTCCGCGCCGGCCCAGTACGCCGCCGAAGCCGCCCTGACGGGGCCCCAGGAGCCGGTTCAGGAGATGGTCGAAACCTTCGAGCAACGCCGCGATCTCGTGCTGGATGGGCTCACAGACGCCGGTCTCGAGGTGCCCACTCCGGAAGGGGCCTTCTATGCGATGCCGAAGGTGCCCGAAGGCTGGTGTGAGGAAGTGCTCGATCGGGGCGTCGTCGTCGTCCCTGGCGACGCTTTCGGCGCGAACGGCGCGGGCTACGCGCGACTCTCCTATGCGACCGGGACTGAGGAGCTCAAAGAGGCGCTCGAGATCATCGACGACGCGACTCGAGCAGTCCGGTAGCGCTCGGTCGGCACTGCTCGAGAGTATCAGCTGAAACGGTTTACACACTGATCGCAGGGCCGTCGTGCAATCGGGCGCGCAGTGACGTTCAGTTGTAATATAAGGGTGACGTCCCGTCTCCCACACGCAGGGCGCCCAACGCGGCGGTTTAACCGATCGCCGGACAGTATGCGTATTCTGAGAGAATATCTATATGTGTTCTGAGCGAACATAATTCATGGTAACATTGGATACGATATTCGAACTGCTTGAGGACGAACGCCGACGGTACGTGCTATATTACCTGTACGAGGCGGACGGCCCGGTGGCTGTCAGAGAACTCGTCGAAACGATCGATACCTGGGAAGACGAGCCGCCATGTGACGAGCTGAGAAACAGATTCGACACTATCGCTGCCGATCTCAAACATACACATCTTCCGAAATCCGCTGAAGTCGAGTTCGTCCAGTACGATTCGGAACAGGGAGTCATCCAGATGCAGGGAACGCCGGCGACGTTCGACACCTTTGTCACGATCGCGAAATTGGTCGAAGCGTCCAAGAAGGACCGATAGCCCGTTCTCGTCTGTAAGGTCAGTGGTGGCCGTTCGAACACGAAGCGATATCATGCGAACGGATGAATGCGGGACTGAGTACCGACTGCTGTCTCGGTAGTGTTAACCCGACCCGAACTCGTCGACGATCGTCTCGCAGAACGCCTCGAGGTCGTCCGGGTTCCGGCTCGTTACCAGGCCGTCGTCGACGACGACCTCCTCGTCGACCCACTCGCCGCCGGCGTTGCGCACGTCGGTCTGAAGGCTGTGATACGAGGTCAGCGTCCGGCCGTCGACGACATCCGCCTCGATCAGCGTCCATGGTCCGTGGCAGATCACGCCCGCCGGTTTGCCGTCCGCTACGTGTTGTCGAAGGAGTTCCACGCCGTCCTCGTCGGTGCGAAGCGTGTCTGCACCGACGGTCCCACCTGGTACGATCAGTGCGTCGTAGTCATCCGCGGACACCTCGTCGAACGTCTTCTCGACCTCGTAGGCGTCGCTCTCTTCCAAGTCGTTGTTCACGGTCCGGGCCTCCCCGGTCTCGCTGCCGAGGACGTCGACGGTCGCGCCGGCGTCGGCGACGGCCGCCTTCGGTTGGGTAAACTCGACCTCTTCGCTGCCCGCTGGGGCGAGGAAGATCCCGACGACGGTGTCCGCGAGCGGCTGGCTGTCGGATTCGCTCATACCGCGAGGAGGACCGGCACGCGGACAAGGGTTGGACTTGCTGGTGCAACAACTCGCCTCGAGCGGCGTGTCGGATGGCCCGCTCGAGCCGCCGACCGGTACCCGTGCTGCCGTCACATATACCATTTTACGGGCGCGCTGCGTGAGTTGACACGACATGCGCGCTGTACGCCTTCACGAACACGGTGACGCGGACGTACTGCAGGTAGACGAAATCGACCGGCCCGAACCGGCCGCGGACGAACTTCTCGTCGAGGTCGCTGCCGCGGGCGTCAACCCCGTCGACACCTACTTCCGGGACGGCTCGTACGAGCCGGTCGGCGTCCCCTTCACGCCCGGTGTCGACGTCTCGGGCGTCGTCGCCGCGGTCGGCGACGCCGTCGACAATTTCGAAGCGGGCGACCGCGTCTACGGCACTGGGATCGGAAACGGCGGCTTTCAGGGCTCGTACGCCGAGTACGCGACGATCCCGACCGATCGCGTCGTCCACCTCCCCGACGGTGCGGACCTGACCGAAGCCGGCGGGGCGGGCGTCGTCGCCGTCACCGCCTGGCGCGCGCTGATCGATCACGCCGACTTAGATCCCGCCGAGTACTGTCTGGTCCACGGCGGTTCAGGTGGTGTCGGCCACGCTGCCGTCCAGATCGCTGCTGCCGTGAGCGCGCGGGTGATTACGACGGCGTCCGAGGAGTACCACGACGCGCTCGCCGACTCCGGCGCCGAGACGGTCCTGGACTACGGCCGCGACGATCTCGCGGACGCGGTCCTCGAGGCCTCCGACGGCGGCGTCGATGTGATCCTCGATCACCGACTCGACGACTACCTGCAGTTCGACGCGGACGTGGCTGCGACGGGTGCCCGCGTCGTCGGCATCGGCGAGAATAGCCCCGATCCGGGCTTTACGAACGACGGTGCCGCCCGCTCGAAGGACGTTTCCTACCAGTTCATGAGTATGTTCAACACGCCGGACCTGCGCGTCCCGCTGCGGGGCGTCGCCCACCTCATGAACACAGGTGCGCTGTCGATCGACGTGGCACGAACCTACGACCTCGAGGAGGCCGCCGACGCACAACGCGCCGTCATGAACGAGAGTTTCCTGGGGAAACTCGTCGTCGAGCCGTAGCGAACGACCTGCTACTCGACGTTCCCCAGTCCGCGGATGGCGTCGTCCCGCTCGAGCAGCGTCCGGCCGCGCTCGGCGAGCGTAACCGTCTCGGTTTCGGACTCGTAGTCGATTACGTCTGCAGCGGCCAACTTCGGAATGTGGGTGTGGTGCAAGGAGATGCGGGCGCTCCGTCGATCCCGCGCAGAGACATCCCCGTGATCCGAAATCGCGTTCGGATCTGTCGCCGCTTCCCGGGCAGCGATTTCGACGGCGAGTTCCGTCAGCGTGGCCGAGCCGTCTCCGTCCTCGAGATACTGCAATACCGAGCGACGGTGGCGATGTGCCAACAGCTCCATCGCCGTATCGACGCCGTCGGACGCCGATTCGCCGAACGCAGAGAGGGTCTCGGGGGAACGGAGGAGTGGAATCATACCACTCGTAGGTATCGGACTGTACTTATATTCCCGGCCGAAGCACTTCGGGCATCGCTCGCACTCGAGCGGATGCCGATGGCTGTGCAGCTACGCGATGTCAGCGACAGCTTCCATCGTCGTCCGCTTGTCCTCCTCGGACAGTCCGTCGACGAACCCGACTCGGACGGCGTCGACGCCGTCGATCGCGGCGTAGTCCGCAACCCACTCGCGGACCTCTTCGGGAGTGCCCGCAGGGGCCAGTTCGTCGAGGACCTCGTCGGGTAAGGCTGCGGCCATCGCGTCGGTATCTCGCTCGTCCCACGCGGCCCGAATTTCCTCGACGACATCCGGGTAGCCCTGCTCTGCGACGGAGTTCCCGTAGTAGGGACCGTACGCCCCGAGCATGAACGCGATCGTGCTGCGGGCTTTTTCGCGTGCTTTCCCGCGGTCCTCGGCAGCCATCCCGCGGACGATCGGGGCCACCCGCAAGTCCGAGAGGTCCTTGTCCGCGAGGTCGGCACCGCGTTCGAGGTCCTCGAGTCGCTCCCGGAGCCCGTCTTTCGTGAACAGCTGTGGCGTCCAGCCGTCGCCGAAGCGGCCGGCCATCTCGGTAGCCTTGGGGCCGAGCGTGCCGAGGTCGATCGGCGGCGGGTTCTCGTGAGGGCCGCGCTCGTATTTCAGGCCGGGAATCTCGAAAATCTCGCCCTCATAGGCAGGGGTGCCCTCCTCGGAGACCCCGCGCATGATCTCGATCACTTCGCGGGTCCGGCGTAGCGGCCGATCGAATTCTTTGCCGTGCCAGCGCTCGGTGATCGCCGGCGAACTCGGGCCGATCCCGAACCGGAACCGACCATCGGCGGCGTCTTGCATCGTCAGCGCCGTCTGGGCGAGCATCGCGGGCGTCCGCCCATACGGCGAGATGACGTCGTTTGAGATGCCCAACTCCTCGGTGCGGTCGGCCGCCAGCGTCAGCGGCGGAACGATGTTCCAGCCCGTCGTCTCGCCGACAGTGATTCGATCGAATCCCAGTTCTTCGGCCTGGACGGCCCGCTCGGCGACCCCCTGTGGCCGGTCGTAGTCGCCGAGTTGCACCAGCAGGTCCAGGTCGACAGTCACGGCATCCCCCTCCACGTCAGTCCTCGAGTCACAGCTCGCAGTCTCATCATCGCACACCGCGGCACGAACTCACATAAAACGGTCGCGTTTCCGTCGTATTCTGCATGGTGCCGTCCGTCACTGGACCGCGAAGCGATCTGTACCGATCCGTCAGGCGGACTGTCGGAACGCTTATCATGTTCTCGTGGGATCACGATCGCAATGGAACGGCGTCGATTTCTCGCGTGTGCGTCTGCCGCTGTCGCCGGGACCGTTGGCACCTCCGGGTCCGTCTCGGCCAGCGACGACGACGACGGCCCGCTCACGATCGAAGTCGTCCGCCACGCATCCGTCGAGCCCATCAGCAACGCGATCCCGTTCGTGCTCGAGGGCGTCCGACTGTTTGCCCGGACGTGGACGGACGCGACGCCGAGATCGGCCGCGGTGGACCTCGACGTGATATCGGTCGCGGACTTCGACATCGAGCCGTCGTACGAGGCGACGCTCGACGCGATCGAAGCCGACGACGCGCTCGGAGCCGACCGGACGCCCGAGACGGTGACGCTGTTCGTCATCGACGACAGGAGAGCCACTGCGGGGGCGATGCGGTCGTACGCTGGCGACGACGGCGGTGAGAACGGAGCGCCGGGCGCGTACGGCTACGTCAACGCCGCGCTCGGCGGCCTGTTCGGAGCGGGTGTCGGGATGCCGCGTCCACTGATTCGGAACTTCGCGGCCCACGAGTGTGGTCACGCGGTGCTGGGCTGGGCCGAGTTCCCACACTATCCGGCGGACGCGACCATTCGTGACCCGTCGCCGGGAGTGCGCGCCCACAGTTGTGGCGCACAGGATCATCCCGCGGCCAGCGGCTGGTTCGTCCACCACGGGATCACCGTGATGGCGACCGGCTACTCGGCACGGGAGAGCCGGAACACCCCACGAAACCACCAGTTCGCAACGGAACAGGGAGCGGTGGGCGAGGCCGTCGCCCCCGTCGACGACTCGTGGTCCTATGTCAATATGGACTACGTCCCCGCGTTCTCGCAGACGGCTCGAGCGGCGATGGGCGAACACTACCGGCAGTTCGTCTCGTGAGTGATACGGGCTGCTGTACCGAGTGTTCGGTGCACCCGCAGGACGGCCGCTCGGGCACCGGCACTGACGGACAGTAGTCCGTATATTCCGGGACGGTCCCACTGCCGTCGGTTCCGTCGGACCGGGAACCGAGACGCAGTATTTATTGCAAGACCGTGAGTCTGTCGCAGATACTGCAGTCTGTTACCGGTGAGTGACCTGTGGTACGGTACCTGACATCTCAAATATGGCTCGGAGACTTCACGTCGACGTTCGATCCAGTTGCAGTCTCGTCGGAACAGTACTGAAATACCTCTCGCTGACGCTCCTGTTTCCGACCGTCGTCGCGCTGTACTATCGGGAGACCCCGCTGCCTTTCCTCGTTGCGCTGGTCGTCGCCGTCGCCGTGGGGACGGGCCTCGAGCGCCTCGAGCCCGACCCCACCCTCGAACACCGCGAGGCGTTCTTACTCGTCGCGCTGACGTGGTTCGTCGTCCCGCTGGTAGGGACGATCCCGTATCTCGTCGCGGGGACGGGGACGATCGCGGATCCCGTCAACGCGCTGTTCGAGAGTATGAGCGGGTTTACGACCACGGGCGCGACGGTTATGGGCAGCATCTCCGTCGAGACCCACTCGCGGTCGATCATGCTGTGGCGACAGCTCACGCAGTGGCTCGGTGGGATGGGGATTCTCGTGCTCATGGTCGCGATCCTCTCGGAGCTCTCCGTCGGTGGGACCCAACTCATCCGGGAGGAAGCACCGGGCATTCAAGTCGAGAAGTTGACGCCGCGGATCAGGGAGACCGCGCGAGCGCTGTGGCTGATTTACGCCTGGTTTACCCTCGCCGCCGTGCTCGTCTACTACGGGCTCCACCTCGCGGGGCTGGCCCCGAACATGACCTTCTACAACGCCGTCGCACACGCGCTCACGTCGCTGCCGACCGGCGGCTTCTCGCCGGAGGCCCGCAGCGCCGAAGCGTTCGCGCCGGTCGTCCAGTGGGCAATCATGATCTTCATGATCGTCGCCGGGACGAACTTCGCGCTCTACTGGTACGCCTGGCGTGGCCGCCTCGAGCGGCTGACCGGCAACGCCGAGTTCCGGTCCTATCTGCTGTCGATGGGGATCGTCGGCGGCCTCCTCTCGGCGCTGCTCTTTCTCGGCGTCGGCCTCGCGACCGTTCCCGAGGGAGTCGCGACGATTCCGGGCAGCCTCGAGCGGTCGCTGCGACACGGGCTCTTCCAGACGCTCGCGATCGTGACGACGACCGGCTACGCCAGCATGGACTTCAACACGTGGAGCGAGTCGACGCAGGTGATCCTCCTCTTCGCGATGTTTCTGGGTGGCTCGGCGGGCTCGGCGGCCGGCTCGATCAAGATCGTTCGCTGGTACGTCGTCGGGAAGTCCATGCGACGCGAACTCTTCAGGGTCGTCCACCCGAAGGTGGTTCGGCCGGTGCGGATGGGCGGCACCGGTGACGTCATCGACGAAGAGACGATCCACAGCATCTTCGTCTTCATGGCACTGTTCCTGACGCTGTTCGTCGTCTCGAGCGTCCTGTTGTTCCTCGATTCCTATCGCACGCCCGGGCTCTCGCTGTCGGCGCTCGAGGCGACGAGTGCCGTGATCGCGACGCTGGGGAACGTCGGTCCAGGCGTCGGTGTCGTCGGGCCGATGAACAGCTACGAGCCCTTCTCCAACGCCGCGAAGCTCTACATGGTCTTCTTGATGTGGATCGGCCGACTCGAGATCCTCTCCGTGCTGGTCATCCTGACGCCGGCGTACTGGCGCTCGTAGTCAGACGAACTCCTGTCAGTGGGTGCCGGTGCACCCGCGACCCGTCCTGCGGGTGCACTGGGAAATCGGTACAGCAGACTGTGTGAGTGTCATAGAATAGTTCGTACACCCACCCTGTGACTACCCGACAACGGTAAGTACAGTAGACTGACTGAACGCTGACACCGAAGTCGGCTATCGCTCGGTCAGTAAGGTTTTTCTCTTCGGGTTCTTCACACCTACGTGAACATATGACACACAAACAGGGGCGAGTAATAGTTGATCTAGAGGGGATGGTTCTGTGAACTACGTGTTATGGGCACTGCTGGCGATGGGCTGTTATTCGTTCGCGTTCCTGTTTATGAAAATTGCACTCCAAGATCTGCCGACATTCACCGTCATGCCGATTGCGGTCGGCACACTGGCCATGGGAGCGACGACTGTGGCAGCCCTGTTCGGTGAGTGGTCGGTTCCGTCGGTGACGAGCCGACCTGTCGGGTTCGCACTCGCAGCAGGAATCTGTCTCGCCGGTGCTGTCATCGGGTATTTCCGCGCACTCTCAACTGGCCCTGTTAGCGTCGTCGTGCCGATCTTTGGGATGTTCCTCGTCGGTGGAGCACTCCTCGGAATCGTCGTGTTGGGCGAGGGAGTCACGGCGAAGAAGGCCCTCGGCATCGCGTTTGGTGCTGTTGCGGTCTTCCTCATTGCCACGTGATGCCCCGAGTCTGAGCACGCGTGATCCGAGTGTGTTCTAAGAAACTGCACAATACGCAGGTGTAGTGAACGGATCGTTCAGCTCGGCTGGGGTGAAAGAAATTCCATGCCAACCGTTCTCAGACATCCTCCAGACTGCATCATACGAATTTCTGTAAGTCATTTCCGGAGCACCCGCGAGCCGTCCTGCAGTTGCTCCGGTAAATCGTTACAGCAGACCGTATCAATCGTGGACCAACACGTCGAGCACGTCCGGCCCGTCGCGGGCCAGCGCGTCCTCGAGTGCACCCTCGATCCCGTCGGGCGTCTCGACGCGTTCGGCGCGCGCACCGTGGCTCTCGGCGTTTGTCACGAGGTCGACCGCCGGCTCGAAGTCCATGCCGACGAACTCGTAGTCCTCTTCCGCGCCACCCATGAGGTCGAGCGCGTTGTCCTTGAGGATGCGGTAGTTGCGGTTGTCCGAGATGACGACCGTCAGATCGAGGTCGTAGCGAGCGGCGCTGTAGATCGAGTGGGGGTAGTACTGGTAGGAGCCGTCGCCGACGAAGCCGACCACGTCACGGGGGTCGTCGCGTTGTTCCTCCGCGACGGCAGCGCCGACCGCCGCCGGCAGCCCGTAGCCGAGGCCACCACCCTTGTTCGAGATGTACTGCTCGGGCTCGAGGTCCCATCGGTTGAGCATGACGAACTTCGAGGTGACGCCCTCGTCGACGATGGCGGCGTCGCCCGCGACGCGTTCCATGGCGTCGACTAGTTGGGCCTTCGACGCGCGCGGGTCGTCGCCGTCGCCCTCGCCGACGCTGGCCAGTTTCGCCGTGATCGTCTCGTCGACGTCGGTGATCGCCTCGAGTCGCTCGGTAACGACGTCCTCGGAGAGTCGCCCCTGAACGCGCTCGGTGAGGTCCTGCAGGACGAGTCCGGGGTCGCCGACGACGGCCGCGTCGGCGGGCTGGTTCTTGCCGACCTGCCAGGCGTCGTCGCTGATGTGGATGCAGGTCGTGTCGGGATCGACCAGCGCCTCGTCGTGGCGGGTCAGCGTCGTGTTCGTCGAGATGCCGACGAAGCAGATCGTATCGGTGTCCAGCAACATCGTGGTGAGTTCCTCGCTCGTCGGCAGATACGAGACCCACTGCTCGTGGCCGGTCGGGAAGTCGGCTTCGCTCGAGAGGATTTCGCCGTGGACGCGCGCCCCCGTCGCCTCCGCGAGGTCGACCGCCGCGGCGACGGCGTCGGCACCCGACCGAGCGATGCCGTCGCCGACGACCAGCACCGGTTCGTCAGCCTCGGCCAGCAGATCGGCGGCGCGCTCGAGCTGTGTCGGATCGCCCCGACCGGCGTTCGGAATCGGGCCGAGCCGCTCGGGCTCGGCGTCGGTTTCGGCCATCGTCACGTCAAGCGGCAGGGCGAGGAAGACGGGCCCCGTCGGCGGCGTCATCGCGACTCGGAACGCCCGCCGGAGCATCGTCGGCAGCGCCGCGACATCGAGGACCTCGTCGGACCACTTGCAGAACTGCCGGGCCATGTCGGCCAGCCGGCCCGAGAGGATCGGCTCTTCGTGCCGGAAGTCGGTGCTGTGGTTGCCCGCGGTCACGACCAGCGGCGCGCCGGCGATCTTGGCCGCATAGAGGTTGCCCAGCCCGTGAGCCAGCCCGGGCGTGATATGGAGGTTCACCACGCCGACGGGCGTGATCGAGTCGTCGTGATGGGCGTGGTAGCGACGGCGCTGGGCGTAGCCACCGGCCATCCCGACCGCGATGTCCTCGTGGAGTCCGAGTCGGTACTCGAGGTCGCTCTCCGCGATCGCCTCCATGATCGGCAACTCGGTCGTTCCCGGATTGCCGAAGACGTAGTCGACGCCGTAGGACTCGAGGGCATCGGTGATGAGCGTCGCGCCCGTGTAGCCGTCCGTCATGCCGTTTCGTGGCACGGCAGTTCACATCAAGCTATGCGTTTCGACTGATCGGTTCCAGTATGTGCGGCCCCGGCCTGGGTATTATACGACAGTTCGTTGTCGCTCAGGTATGACCATCGCGAGGGACGGGTCAGGGATGGGCGTGACGGCTCGAGCGCTCTGGTCGCAGGTTCATCCCGTTTTCATGACGCCGCCGCTTGCCGCGTCGCTGTTCGGGGCGATCCTCGCCGGCACCGTCGAGCCGCTGCCCGCAGCGATGCACGTTGTCGCGATGTTCGCGGCGGTCTATACGGCCCACGTCAAGGACGGCTACGTCGATTTCTACGTTCGGGGCGAGGACGACGACCATCCGTTGACAGAACGTGGTTGTCGACTCGCACTCGGACTGTCGACGGCGATTGTCGCGCTGTGTTGTGTCGCCCTCGCGGTCCTCGTTGACGCCATTGCGGCCGCACTAGTCGTTCCGACGTGGCTGATCGCCTACCACCACGCGCCACAGCTCGATACGAACCCCGTGACGGCGACCACCGGTTATCCGCTCGGAATCGCCCTCTCGCTGCTCGGTGGCTACTACGTGCAGGCGACGACGATCGCCGCTGTTCCGCTCGCGTTCGCCGTCGTCTTCCTCGTCCTCCTGTCGGGCATCAAGGTGATCGACGACGCGCAGGACTACGCGTACGACCGCTCGATCGAGAAACGAACTGTCGCGGTCGCGGTCGGGCCTGACCGGGCCTACGACGTCGCCTATGGGCTGATGGCCGTGGCCCTGGGGGCCGTCGTCGGGCTCGCCATCGTCCGGCTCTTCCCGGTTACAGCGTTGCTCGCAGCGCTTGCGTTCGCAGCGGTCGCGGGCGTCGCACGACGGGCCGGCCCCGAGCTTGCCACTATGTTACTCATTCGGGGGTCGTACGTCTTCCTCGCCGTGCTCGTCGCAGCCGTCCAGTTCGAGCCCCTCGCCGGGGTCGTCTGATACCCCCGGACACGGTTCCCGGCAGCCTTGGGCAGCGCTCGAGGCGGCGCTCCTGTGGCCGGCAGCGCTCACGCCTCACAGTCCGAACAGCCGGAGCGTACGCGAAGCACCAATCCAATGAGACCGAGGGTGACGATCGAGACCACCAGCTGGACGACCCCGCTACTCAGGCCACCGACGGCGGCACCGCCAGCAACGGCGGTCCCACCGGCGACGGCGACGGTTCCGGAGCCGACACAACAGAAACTCGCCAGCGTCGCAAGTCCCCAGAGCGATCGTCGAGAAGCAGCGTCTGAGTCCATGCTCGGCGTTCCGTTGCGCGGATAAAAACGTGTTATGGCGATTTGCCGACGCAGCGACTACAGACGACGGAGACAGGGGTCGTCGGACAGCCGCGCTCGATCAGGTGTACTTCCCGACGAGGCTGCGAAGCTGTCCTTCCTGTTGCATGCCGACGAGCTGTTCGGCGGGCTGCCCGTCGGAAAACAGTACGAGCGTCGGGACGCCACGGACGTTGTACTGGGCAGCGAGTTGCTGGTTGGCGTCGATGTCGACTTTCGCAACCGCCGCGTCGGTCTCGGCGGCGATCGTCTCGACGACCGGCTCGAGCATCTGACACGGCCCACACCAGTCGGCGTAGAAGTCGACGAGCACGACGTCGTGTTCCGCGACGGTGTCGTCGAGTTCCGTCGATCCGTTGACGTGGATCGGCTCCGCCGGACTCTCTCGAGCCGGGTCCGCGGGCTCTTCGCCGGCAGCGCGGTCGCGAAGTTCCTCGAGCTTTCGTTGTCGAATCTCCTCGAGCGTCTGATCGTCGGTCATACCCGCCGGTACGGGATCCATCGCCTTAGTTGTTTTGTGTGGTCGGCACAATACAGCGCACGTTGGGGGCGACGGGTGACTGTTGCCTCGAGCCGGGCGACGATCGATGGCGGGACCGACCTACTCGTCGCGTTGGGTCGGCGAGTCATCGTGAAGGACCGAATCGTAGGTGTCCTCGAACTCCTGGATCAGGACGCCCATACGGGCATACCAGTCGTTGAGAAGCCGTTGCATGTCGGCTGCGAGCGCGTCCGGTTCCCGCACCCGGTAGACGTAATAGTAGCCACCAGTATCGTAATTCTGCTGTTCTTGGGTCACGAAACCGGTATCGAGCAGCCGGGAAATCGACCGATAGGCAGTCGACCGATCACGACCGATACCGTCGGCGACGTCGTCGACTGTCTGTGGCTCGTCCGCGTCGAGCAACAGCCTGAACACGGTTCGATCCAGCTCCTTGAGCCCGTGGACGCACTCGAGGAGGTCGAGACACTGCAGCTCTCGGTCCAGGTATTCGCTCACCGAATCGGTCATCGTAGTCGGTTGTACGACCCGGTCACCAATAAGGTTGTTCCCGAAGCACACAATACTGTGTGCGCCGGGTCGGAACGAGAGTGTCGTATCGACCATGTCCAGTTGAGCAATACTGTCCGCAGAATATAGTCTACTGGGCTGAAATTCCGTTTTCACCGTATCCGCTCGTTTCACAGCGTGACGGCGACTCCTCCAGTGGAGCCTGTGTGTCGAAAGGATTTTTCTTGGACAGCCCAATATCTCACACGAATGACGCTGCCTATTGATCCGACCCGGATAGATCCGGACGACATCGGTGCGAAGCAGACGACTCTCGAGATGGACCACGAGGAAGCCATCGAGCACGTCCGGTCTGTGTGTACCGATGCCGGATTCGGGGTCCCCGTCGAGTTCTCCGTCTCGGAGCTGCTCAACGAGAAAGTCGACGCCGATCGCGACCCCTACCACGTCCTCGGCGCGTGCAATCCGTCCGTCGCGGATCGCGCGCTCGACGCTAGCGACGGGAAGCTCGGCGCGCTGATGCCGTGTAATATCGTCGTCTGGGAGGAAGCACCCGGCCAGCAGTGTGTCTACCACGTCTCGATCATGCGGATCGCACGGCTCGTCGGCATGGCACCGGACGACGACGAAATGGCAGCGATCATCGAGGAGACCGGCGAGATCGTCGAGGAAACCTTCGCAAACCTCTGATCATGGGACACCATACGTTCGACTCATCGCGGGCCGACAAGCTAGAGCAGGCCGACCGCAGGTATCGATTCCTCTCGGCCGAAGAACTGCTGTGGGCGCTCGAGCCCGCCGCGACCGACACCGTCGTCGACCTCGGCAGCGGTACCGGATTCTACACCGATGTTGTCGCCCCACACGCGGGCGACGTGTACGCGGTCGATCTCCAAGAGGAGATGCACGACTACTATCGGGACAAAGGCACGCCCGAGAACGTCGATCTCGTCACGACTGGTGTTGGCGACCTGCCGTTCGAGACCGACGCCATCGATGCCGCCTTCTCGACGATGACCTATCACGAGTTCGCCAGCGACGACGCCCTTGCCGAGATCCGCCGGGTCCTCGCACCCGGCGGCCGGCTCGTCATCCTCGACTGGTCGGGAACCGGCACCGGCGAACACGGCCCGCCGGTCGACGAGCGCTACACCGCCGACGAAGCAGCAACGGCGCTCCGCGAGCATGGCTTCCACCTCGAGCACGAAGCCGTCCGCCCGGAGACGTTTTTGCTGGTCGCGACGCTCGAGTAGGCCGTTCGGCGGTATCAGTCACCGTTCTGGATACAGTATTGTTCGTCAAGTGGTGTTGTAGAGAACGTATATACCCGTAGGATTCGGACTTTAAGTTGCGGCGATCCTGCAGTCGAGTACTCGATTATTTGAAAGCGGAGATATCATATTCTGCGATTTCAACCGACCCACAGGAAGAACACCTCCAGGCGGTCGGTTTGAGCGTTGTCCCGCAATCTCGGCACTCGTAGACGACGTCATCATCAACCAGCCACCGCCGAACCGCGGTGGTAAGTGACATACGTTTGGGTCTCGCAGCCGTATCGGAAAGGCCGTTTGCCTTTCACTTGCTCGTATTCCACTTCTAATCCTTGATGGGATTCAGTCACAATCTTTATTTGTGACGCTAAAC
This sequence comes from Haloarchaeobius amylolyticus, assembly GCF_042678045.1. Taxonomy (GTDB): domain Archaea; phylum Halobacteriota; class Halobacteria; order Halobacteriales; family Natrialbaceae; genus Natrinema; species Natrinema amylolyticus_A. Next base: position 373,996 of record NZ_JBHUDI010000001.1, on the reverse strand, counting down.
CGTTCCCCTGGACCCCACTCGTCTGCGTTACCGATCGGGGTGTGTGAACAGTTCTATCTCTTTTCGCTACCGGCGGTTACCAACTGGTAACCCGGTGACGAACGCGTTGGCTTGTGTTTATAAGCACCCGCTGGTAACGGGGGGACAGAAGAGAATTCAACCGTGACGATGTCTACTGATCCATCCACATCCCACGACTACGAGGTCGCCGTCGTCGGCGGTGGTCCCGCCGGCCTGACGAGCGCACTGTATACGACACGACTCGGACACGAAACCGCCGTCTTCGACCGCGGTGGCGGCCGTGCCGCGATGATGCAAGAGACCCACAACGTCATCGGCGTCCCCGAATCGGTCTCGGGCAACGAGTTCCTCCAGACTGCCATCGAGCAGATCCAGTCCTACGGCGCGGACTACCGCACGGAGTTCGTCACCAGCATCGACCGCCGCGACGACGGCGCGTTCGAACTCGAGGTCGGCGACGAAACCGTCACCGCCGAGGCCGTCGTGCTCGCGACGGGCTTTTCCGACGGTCGACCAGAGCCACCGCTGCCCCGGACTGGCCGCGGCCTTCACTACTGTCTGCACTGCGATGCGTACATGTTCGTCGATGAACCGGTGTACGTGATGGGCCACGACGACAGCGCCGCCATCGTCGCCATGATCATGCTCAACTACACCGACGACGTCGACATCCTGTTGCGCGGCGAGGACCCCGCCTGGAGCGACGAGACGGCCACCCAGCTCGAGGGCCACCCCGTCGACATCGTCGAGGCGGAGGTCACCGGCGTTCGAAACGGCGAGGACGGCTGGCTCGAGGCCCTCGAGTTCGACGACGGCACCGTCCGCGAGTACAGAGGCGGGTTCGCGATGTACGGCTCCGAGTACAACAACGAGCTGGCAACGTCGCTCGGCGCGGAACTCAACGACGACGGGACGGTTGCCGTCGACGATCACGGCCGGACGTCGGTCGATGGCCTGTACGCCGTCGGCGATCTGACACCGGGCCACAACCAGGTCCCCGTCGCGATGGGACAGGGGGCACAGGCCGGTATTGCGATCCACATGAGCTTGCGCGAGTTCCCGAAATCGGTCGCGGAACTCGAGGCCGAGGGAGCAGTCGCGCCACAGGACGTTCCCGGGATCGCGCCCGACCTGCGCCAGCAGGCCAACGAGCACTCGTCGGCCGAAGGCGACTGATCCGGTCTCCGGCCACGATTGACCGGCACAACCGAAAGCCGGCTGCAGGTGCCAGTACTTGCTGACTGTTTCAGGTTTTCATACGCGCTTTCGTACTGTGGCGGCCGACGGATTGTGAATCCGAGGCGCGGAACCACGTCTCTTTAGGGAGGTGACGAGTAACGGTGATCCAGTGGTGCATGAGAGTATGAGACACGGGACACATGACCGGAGCGAAGAGGCCACGTTGGACCACTATATCACCGCAGAGGAGCATCTGCCCGACGAGGAGTGTACGGAGACGACGCTGCAGATCACCGACGCTGAGACCAAGCGGATCTTCGAGGCGCGCGTCCGGATCGCTCGCGAACCCGACGAACTGACCGACCCACAGCGGCTGACGGTCGTGACCGGCCCACACGAGACCGTCAGCAAGGAGTGGTACGTCGAACTTCTCGACGAGATCGACGCGGCGGGGATCAACGAGGACCTCCTGCGGCGACTCGCACGCGAGCAGGAAACGACCTCGAACATCGTCAACACCCGCTCCGACGACCTCAAGGTGGTACTCACCTACCTCGTCGAATCCGGCCAGTACGAGTCGACTGCCGAGGCGCTCCGCGAACTCGCCTTCGAGCAGCTCGCCGAGGACCGTCCTGCGCTGCTCGAGGCGTACGACACCGTCCGCACCGAGTTCGAGGCCGACCCGCTTCGGCGTGCGCTGATGGGCCAGGAGTAGTCATGACAGCCGATTCGTTTCGAGACTATCTCCGACTGCTTGCCGGCGACGACGCGCTCGTCCCGTTCGACGAGCCGGTCTCGTGGGACCTCGAGGCGAGCGCGATCACGATGCTCGCTAATCAGACCGACAGTGAAGTGCCGCTATTCGAGTCGGTCGAGGAGACCGCAGTCGATGCAGCGCTCGTCGGTGACCCCTATCGCGGCCCACGGAGTCGTCCGTGGGATCACCTCGCGCAGTCGTTCGGGCTGTCGGCCAGCCTGTCAGGGGCCGCCTACTACGATGCGGTCATCGATCGCCTTCGCTCGCCCCGCGAGCCACGGCTCGTCGGACCCGAGCGTGCACCCTGCAAGGACGTCGTCCACACCGGGGCCGACGTCGACCTCCTGTCGTTTCCCTGGCCCTACGTGCACCAAAGCGACGGCGGCCGGTACTCGAACCTCCACACCATCGTCGCGCCGGACCCGGAGACGGAGTGGGGCCGGTGGTCGAGCCACCGGATGATGCTCCACGACGACGCGCTGGCCAGCCTGCTGTTTCTGGCGGGTGAACAGGTCCCGAACCGCTATTATTACGAGTACGAACCCCGCGACGAGCCGATGCCGGTGGCGGCCGTCGTCGGTGCGGAACCGGCCGTCCAGTGCAGTACGGAGATGTGGATTCCGACGGGCCGAAGCGAAGCGGCCTTCGCTGGTGGCCTGAAAGACCGGCCTGTCGACCTCGTCCCGTGCGAGACGAACGAGCTGTTCGTCCCGGCGACGGCCGAGCTGGTCATCGAGGGCCACGTCCTCCCGAACGAACGCCTCGACGAGGGGCCGTTCGGCGACTATTTCGGTTACATGAACGGCCCGCGGCGATCGATGCCCGTGTTCGCCGTCGACGCGATCACTCACCGAGCCGAGCCGCGGGTCCCGTTTTGCGTCGAGGGGACCGGCGTCGGCTACGGACAGAACTCGAGCAGTACGCTCCAGACCGCCGCTGCCGGCCCCGACGCGACGCTTGGCCTGCGGGCAGCCGGCTTCGACGTCGAGGCCGCCGTGCCGTGGCGCTTTACCTCCCGGACCGTCTGGGTGATCGCGACGGAGCGGTCCTATCCCGGCGTCCTCCACGAACTGGCGAACTTCATCTTTACTACCTGGGGGATGTTGCACATCGATTTCTTCGTGTTCGTCGATGCGACGGTCGACGCACACGATCCCCGGGCCGTCCTGTCGGCGATCGCGCTGAACGCCGATCCGGACACGGACTTCCACCAGTTCGGCGTCGAGCGTATGCCGAAAGTCCCGCTCAACATCTACCAGACCCCCGACGAGAAGGGCAGCGCCGACGTCGGCACCTCGAAAGCCAAGACCGCGAAGGCCTATATCGATGCGACCAGCGACCACCTGGCAGCCGACGCCGAAACGGAAGCGGAGTCGCTGCGCGCACGCGCACAACAACTCCTCGTCGACGCGGGCATCTCGCCGGAGCCGTTCGACCTCCTCGAGCGGCGCGAGTACCGGCCAGGTGAGCACCCATGATTCCCTTTGCACAGTACCTACGTGGCCTCGACGGCGACGACGACCTGGTGACGCTCGATGGCGACGACCTCGCCGACGTTCCGCCCGACGTCGTCGCAGCCGAAGCGCTCCGTGCGAGCGGGCCGGCGATCCGGTACGACCGGGCCGACGGCGCTGATCTCGCGAGCGGCACGTTCAGCGGTCCCGATGGGATGCAGCGACGGGACGCACAGCCGTGGTCGCGGCTGGCGCTCGGGCTCGGGTTAGATCCCGACGGCTCGTTCGTCACCGTGCTCGAAACGATCACGAACCTCGGACCGGCCGGCGAGACAGACGGCCCGACATACGACACGCAAGCAGCGTCACGGACTCTCGGCGGTGTGCAGACGCTTGACCTGCCACAGGGGGCTGACGACGTCTGGCCCGCGCTGACGCTGGGCGTGGCATCGGTCGCGACGTCGGATGGCACACACTGGGCGCCGATCCACGGCTCGATCGTCGGCGAAGAGACGCTCAGAGTGCGGACGCCCGCTGCGCTGACCGCACTCCTTGACGGCGACGAGACGATCTCGATCGCCCTCGGCGTGCCACCCGCTGCGGTTACGGCCGCCTACCTGCTCGCCGTGACCGAGCAAGTTGCAGTCCCGATCCAGGCCTGTGGCGTCGCCGACGACGTGCCGCTCGTCCCCACGAACGGCGGCCTCGTGCCGAGTGCGACGGAGGTCGCCATCGAGACGACGGTCGCCGATCGCCACCCCGATTTCCAGTCCGACCGGCGCGAAGCGTGGGAACACTGCCTCGAGAGCACGCCGCTGGCGCTGTCAGTCGAGCGAGTGATTGCGACCGACGAGCCGGTGGTGCCGTTCTCACCCGTTGGCCGACCGCTCGCGGACGACCTCCAGCTGACGGGCGTGACGACGGCGGCGACGTTGTACCACCGTGTCAACAACTACTGGGGGATCTCGCCAGTCGAGTGGGTCCTGTTACCGGCAGAGGCTGAACTCGGCATCTGCGTCGTCGCCACCGACGTTCTGTATGCCGGCTTCGAGTGGCAACTCGCGAACATCCTCTTTACGTTCTCGTCGCTGTTCGATACCGTCATCATCGTCGACGAGGATGTCCCACCGACGGATCTCGGCCGCGTCCTCGGGGACATCTGGGTGAAAGCACACCCCTCTCGAGACTGGATCTTCAGCGAACCGTCGGCACCGGCACCACGACGGCCCCGATACCGACAGGACGGGCAAACCGGCTCGCAACTGTACGTCAACGCTGCCTGGGACCCTCGCTGGGAGGACTCCTATATCGCACCGCGGGTCACGTTCGAAACGTCGTTCCCGCCGGCCGTTCGCGAGGCCGCACGGACGGCGTGGCAGGCACGCCACGATGACTCCACTGACGGGACCGACTCTGACGAGTAGGTGCCGACAGTATCAGATATATTGGTTGAGATATATACATTTGCTATCCGACTATACGTAAACAAATGCGTTTACGCAATACGGTATATGGATATGTTGGTCATATTCTACAGTAGTATATAGAATTCGTCTATTCAACACACAGAATTTACCAGTGGCATTATATAGGGGAACGATATCCGGGTTGGTGTATGGTGTCCAGCCACAACCTCTCGGACTACGAGACTGAACGGGAGCAGTTCTCGTGGGACGACATCTACGCGGAGGCGGATTGGGATGCACCGGCGGAACTGAACATCGCACACGAGACCGTCGATCGACACGCGACCGACCGGGAGAAGGTCGCGCTCTATCAGGTCGATACCGACGGCGAGCTCACGAAGACGACGTTCTGGGAGCTGGCCGATCGATCGAGCCAGTTCGCGAACGTCCTCGAGCAGTTGGGCGTCGAACAGGGCGACCGCGTGTTCTCGTATATGCCACGGATTCCGGAACACTACGTGGCGATGATCGGGACGCTCAAGCGGGGCGCCGTCTGGGGCAGCGTCAACGAGCGCTTCGGGCCGGACGGCATCTCCTATCGGCTCGACGACTGCGACGCGAAGGTTCTCGTAACGACGACCGACAATCGCGAGACGGTCACAGCCGCACTCGAGGACGCGCCGACGGTCGAGCACGTCATCACCGTCGACCGCGGCGACGGTGCACCGGCCGACGACGTCGTCTTCAATACGGCACTCGACGGCGCGAACACCGAGTACGAGGCCGCCGACACCGGCGGCGAAGACGACGCGTTGCTCTACTACACCTCGGGGACGACCGGGCTGGCGAAAGGCGTCCTCCACAAACAGCGCTGGGTTGCCGGCGTCGCGGCGACCCAGAAGTACGCCGTCGACCTCCAGCCCGGCGACCTCTACTGGAGTACCGGTGACCTGGGCTGGCTGACCGGCGCGATCAACACCCTCGGGGCCTGGTTCTGGGGGGCCTCGCTGTTCACCTACGAAGGCGAGTTCGATCCGGAGACGTGGGCGGAACTCCTCGACGAGTACCCGATCAACGTGTTGTTCTCGGTGCCGACGGCCTACCGGATGCTCCGCGAGAACGAAGCGCTCCTCGCGGACGTCGACCTCGACCTGCGCCACGCGCTCTCGATCGGCGAGCCGCTGTCGGCAGGCGTCGTCGAGTGGGGCGAGGACGAACTCGGCGTTACCATCCTCGATACCTACGGCCAGACGGAGACGGGCAACATGATCATCAACAACTACCCGACGATGGAGCTCCGGCCCGGTTCGATGGGCAAGCCGTTGCCGGGTATCGAGGCCGACATCGTCGACCCTGAAACGGGTGAAGTACTCGAGCCCGGCGAAACCGGAGAGATCGCCGAACGCGGGGACTATCCCTGCTTCTTCGCCGAGTACTGGAACAAACCCGAAAAGACCGCCTCGTGTTTCGTCGACGGTCCCGACGGCGAGTGGTACCTTTCGGGGGACCTCGCTCACAAGGATGAGGACGGCTACTTCTGGTTCGAGGGGCGGGCCGACGACGTCATCCTCTCGTCGGGCTACCGGATCGGCCCCTTCGAGGTCGAGAGTTCGCTGGGCGAACACGACGCCGTCGCCGAGGCGGCCGTCGTGCCCAAACCACACAGAGAGCGTGGCAACATCGTGAAGGCCTACATCGTTCCCAGCGAGGGCGCGACGCCGTCCGAGGACCTCAAAGAGGACATCAAGACCCACGTCAAAGAGGAGTTGTCGGCTCACGAGTACCCTCGTGAGCTCGAGTTCCGCGACGAACTGCCGAAGACGGTCACCGGGAAGATCCGTCGGACCGAACTGCAAGACGAGGCGGAAGACGAAGCCGAGGCGGCGACGTAAGCGACCGCCTCGAAGGACGACTTATTAGAGTCACTCCCACATACGATATACTATACCATGAATTTCGAGTCTACGGAAGAACGGTCGATGATTCGCTCGACCGCGGAAGCGGTCGCGGCCGAGTACGGACCGGAGTACTGGCGCGAGAAAGAAGAAAACGGCGAGTTCGCCCAGGGGTTCTGGGACGAACTCGGGGAGGCCGGCTTCCACGGCCTGCTGGTCCCCGAAGAGTACGGCGGTGCCGGCATGGGGATGCAGGAGATGGGGCTGGCGATGGAGACCCTCTGTGCCGAGGGTTGTGGCATGGCCGGCACCTGGTACCTGGTGCTCACCGCGGGCATGGCCGCCGTCGGCATCCGCGAGAACGGCACGGAGGCTCAGAAGGAGAAGTACCTCACCGACATCGCGACCGGTGAGCGGAACTTCTCGATCGGCATCACCGAACCAGAAGCGGGGACGAACACGCTGAACGTCGCCACGCGTGCCGAGAAAGACGGCGACGAGTACGTCCTCAACGGACAGAAAGCCTGGATCACCTTCTCCGACCGGGCGGAGAACATGATCATCGTCACCCGGACGACCCCGCTCGAGGAGGTCGATCGCGGCACTGACGGCATCAGCCTGTTCATCGTCGACATGGACTCCCCCGGGATCGACGTCTCGCCGATCTCCAAACACGCCATCAACTACTCGAAGTCGTGTGAGGTGTTCCTCGAGGACGTCCGCGTCCCCGAGGAGGATCTGCTCGGTGAGGAAGACGAGGGCTGGTGGGCGCTGGTCGACATGCTCAACCCCGAGCGCATCGGCTTCGCCGCGGCCGGCACGGGGATCGGCAAGCTCGCCGCGAATACGGCGATCGAGTACGCCAACGAGCGCGAGGTGTTCGATGCGCCGATCGGGAGCCACCAGGCCGTCTCGTTCCCGATCACGAAGGCCTACGCGCGGATGGAGACGGCCGCGCTCATGCGCGAGAAGGCTGCCTGGCTCTACGATCAAGGCGAGGAGTGTGGCTACGAGACCAACGTCGCGAAGGCGACGGCCGTCGAGGCCGGCATCGAGGCGGTCAAACAGTCGATGCAGGCCTTCGGCGGCTGGGGCTACGCCACGGAGTACGACGTCGAGCGCTGGTGGCGTGAGATCAACCTCACGCGGCTGGCCCCGGTCTCCCAGCAGATGGCGTACAATCACATCGGCCAGCAACTTGGCTTCCCCAAATCCTACTAACCATGTTCGACAAAGTGCTCGTCGCGAACCGCGGCGAAATCGCGGTGCGCGTGATGGCAGCGGCCGAAGAACTCGGCTGTGAGACAGTCGCCGTCTACAGCGACGCCGACCGCAACGGCGGCCACGTCGACTACGCCGACGAGGCGTACAACGTCGGCCCAGCACCGGCCAGCGAGTCGTATCTCGACCAGGAGGCAATCATCGACGTCGCCCAGCGAACCGGCGCGGACGCGATCCACCCCGGCTACGGCTTCCTCGCGGAAAACGCCGACTTCGCCCGCCGCGTCGAGGAGACACCAGATATTACGTGGGTCGGCCCGCCGAGCGACGCCATGGAGACGCTCGGTGAGAAGACGAAGGCCCGAACCGTCATGCAGGAGGCTGGCGTCCCGGTCGTCCCCGGGACGACCGAACCGGTCGACGACGCCGACGAGGTGCGAGCGCTCGGCGAGGAGTTCGGCTACCCGATCGCTATCAAGGCCGAAGGCGGCGGTGGCGGCCGCGGCATGAAGATCGTCCGCAGCGAGGCCGAGGTCGACGACGCCCTCGAGAGCGCCAAACGCGAGGGCGAGGCCTACTTCGGCAACGACTCGGTCTACGTCGAGAAGTACCTCGAGGCACCCAAACACATCGAGGTGCAGGTGCTCGCGGACCAGCACGGCAACGTCCGTCACCTCGGCGAGCGCGACTGCTCGCTGCAGCGTCGCCATCAGAAAGTCATCGAGGAGGCCCCGAGCCCGGCACTCGACGCCGACCTGCGCGACGAGATCGGCGAGGCCGCCCGGCAGGGCGTCCGCGAAGCCGGATACACGAACGCCGGCACGGTGGAGTTCCTCGTGGAGGACGGGGAGTTCTACTTCATGGAAGTGAACACCCGCATCCAGGTCGAACACACCGTCAGCGAGGAAGTGACCGGGATCGACATCGTCCGCTGGCAGCTACGGGTCGCCGCCGGCGAGGACCTCGCCTTCGCCCAGGACGACGTCGAAATCGACGGCCACGCGGTCGAGTACCGCATCAACGCCGAGAACCCGGCCGCTGACTTCGCGCCCACCCCTGGACAATTGACGACTTACCGGCCGCCGACGAGCATCGGGGTTCGCCTCGACCACGCGGTCGCACAGGGCGACGAGATCGGTGGCGACTACGACTCGATGATCGGGAAACTGATCGTCAGCGGCGAGGACCGCGAACACTGTCTCGAGCGTTCGAAGCGCGCGCTCGAGCACTTCGACGTCGAGGGCGTCCACACGACGATCCCGTTCCACCGGCTGATGCTCGACGACGACGCATTCGTCGCCGGCGATCACACCACGAAGTACCTCGATCGGGAGCTCGACGACGACGCGCTCGAGACGGCCGTCGACCGCTGGGGGCCCGCGGAGGCGGCCGGCGGCGACGGCACCCAGCCATCGACCGCAGAGGTCGCCGTCGAAGTCGACGGCAAGCGATTCGACGTCGTCATCGAAGACGCGAGCGCACGGATGACGGCCGAGCCCGCCGACGGCGGCAGTGCTAGCGGCTCGAGCGGCGGATCCGCAACTGAGGGCGCTGCCGAGGTCGCCACCGCCGACGCCATCACCGCGGAGATGCAGGGAACCATCCTCTCGGTCGCCGTCGAGGAGGGCGACGAGGTCGCCGCCGGCGACGTCGTCTGCGTGCTCGAGGCGATGAAGATGGAAAACGACGTCGTCGCCGCAAGCGGCGGGACGGTCGAATCGGTCCCGATTTCCGAGGGTGACTCCGTCGATATGGGCGATACCCTCGTCCGACTTGAGTGATCAGTCATGCAAATCAAGATTTCAGACGATACGACCGAAACGGAGGCACGGGCGATCGCCGAAGCCGTGGCGTCGCAGTACCGTGAGGACGTCACCGTCGTCACCGACGGCGGTGACGAGATCAGCAGCGCGTCCTACGACGGCGACGGCGACACCACGGCTGCGGCCGAAGCCGAGGCCCAGCCAGAGGCAGACCTCGGGCCGACCGCCCGCGAGGAGGCGCTGCTCGAGGAGATCGACGAGATCCTCGAGGGTGGCCCAGAGAAGTACAAGGAACAACTGCCCGAAGAAGGCAAGCTGTTCGTCCGCGACCGGATCGACCTCTGGTTCGGCGACGACTTCCTCTTCGAGGACGGCCGGTTCGCGGAGTTCGACGCCGACGACCAGTTGCCGGCCGATGGCCTAATTACGGGCGCCGCCGAGTTCGAGGGCCGGGACGTCCACTTCATGGCCAACGACTACACGGTCAAACGCGGCAGCATGGCCGCGAAGGGCGTCGAGAAGTTCCTGCGGATGCAACAGCGCGCGCTGAAGACGGGCAAGCCGGTGTTGTACCTGATGGACTCCTCGGGTGGCCGGATCGATCAGCAGACCGGCTTCTTCGCGAACCGCGAGGGCATCGGGAAGTACTACTACAACCACTCGATGCTCTCCGGACGCGTGCCACAGATCTGCATCCTCTATGGCCCCTGTATCGCCGGCGCGGCCTACACGCCCGTGTTCGCCGACTTCACGGTCATGGTCCGGGACATGTCGGCGATGGCCATCGCCAGTCCACGCATGGTCGAGATGGTCACCGGCGAACAGATCGATCTGCAAGAACTCGGTGGCCCGGACGTCCACGCCCAATACTCGGGGAGTGCGGACCTCGTCGCCGACGACGAGGAACATGCCCGGGAGCTGGTCGCCCAACTCATCAGTTACCTGCCGAACAATGCGGACGAGAAACCACCCCAGACGGACGGTCAGGCACCGGTCGCCTCGCCCGAGGGCATCGACGCCGTCGTTCCTCAGGAGCCCAACAAGGGCTACGACATGTTCGACGTCATCGACCGGGTGGTCGACGCCGGCTCGACGCTCGAGCTCCGGCCGGAGTTCGGCAAGGAGATCATCACTGCCTTCGCGAGGATCGACGGCCGGCCGGTCGGGATCGTCGCCAACCAACCCGCCCACCGCGCGGGTGCGATCTTCCCGGACGCCGCCGAGAAGGCAGCGCAGTTCATCTGGACCTGCGACGCCTACGACGTCCCCCTGCTGTACCTCTGTGATACGCCGGGCTTCATGGCCGGTTCGCAGGTCGAGAAAGACGGCATCTTAGAGCAGGGCAAGAAGATGATCTACGCGACGTCCTCGGCGACGGTGCCCAAACAGTCGGTCGTCGTCCGGAAGGCATACGGCGCGGGCATCTACGCGATGTCCGGCCCGGCCTACGATCCCGAGAGCGTCATCGGCCTTCCCTCTGGCGAGATCGCCATCATGGGGCCCGAAGCGGCGATCAACGCCGTCTACGCGCGCAAGCTCGCCGAGATCGACGACGAGGACGAGCGTGAGCGCAAAGAACAGGAACTCCGCGAGGAGTACCGCGAGGACATCGACATCCACCGGATGGCGAGCGAAGTCGTCATCGACGAGATCGTCCCGCCGAGCAGTCTGCGGGAGGAACTCACGAACCGCTTTGCGTTCTACGAGGACATCGACAAGGACCTGCCCGACAAGAAACACGGGACGGTCCTCTGATCACCCGCTACCCGTTTACTACCTACGACAGCCATGACAGGACGTTACTACGAGGACTTCGAGGTCGGCGAGACCATCGAACACGAGAAGCGACGGACGATTAGCGAACGCGACAACCAACAGTTCTGTGACATGACGATGAACCAGCAGCCCCTGCATCTCGACGCCGAGTTCGCTGCGGAGACGCAGTTCGACGGGCGGCTGGTCAACGGGCTCTACACGATGAGCCTGGCCGTCGGGCTTACGATCCCCGACACCACCGACGGGACGATCGTCGCGAACCTCTCGTACGACAACGTCGAACACCCGAACCCCGTCTACCACGGGGACACGATTCGGATCCAGTCGACGGTCACCGACAAACGCGAGACCAGCGACGGCGAGCGCGGCATCGTCACCATGCACGTCGAAGTGTTCAAAATAAACACTGACGAGGAGTTGCTGGTCTGTGAATTCGACCGAACGGCGCTCTCACTGAAACGCGAACACGCGACGTAGCGATGCTGACTGGTCGCGGTCGAACCGGGTCACTCCGCGACGCCGACGATCCATCGCCACCGCTGTTCGACGGTCCCCTCGAGGTCCGCGAGCAATTCCCGCGCCTTCGCGACGCGTTCGTCGGCGGCGAGTCGCGGATAGAGCCGCGCCGCCATCGCCGGAATCGCGTGGAAGCGCCGAACGTCCTCGGCCGTCGTCGCGAACCGCCAGGTGCCCGTGGTGACGGTGAATTCGTCGGCCAGCGCCGCTTCGATCGCGTCGGCACCCGTCGGCGACCGCGAGTCGCGCTCGAGGTCGGCGAAGACGTCCGTGCCGTCGGCGTCGACCCAGCCAAGCGGCGCGACGGCACCGACGACCCCGCCCGGCCGCAGGACGCGGGCGGCCTCTCGCGTCGCGACCGCCGGATCGGGCACGAGAAAGAGCGACGCGGTAAACGCAACGCCGTCGAACGCGCCATCGACGAACGGCAGGTGATCGAAGTCAGCCTCGACTCGCGGCGCGGCCTCGAGTTCGCGTAGCATCTCGCGGCTGATGTCCAGTGCGACCGTTCGCTGTGCCCGCTGGGCGAAGACGCGTGTGCTCACGCCCGTGCCGGCACCGGCGTCGAGGACGGTGTCGAAGGGACCGTCGGCTCGCGCCGACAGTTCGGCGGCTAACAGTTTGGCGAGTGCGGTGAACCGGCCGGTTCGCTGCTCGTAGGCATCGTAGGCGGAGACGCTGTCGTCGAAATTCGTCCGGACGACGGCCTTCATACGGGCCGCAACGACCGATGACGGAATATGTGTTCCCATCGGTTGCTGCCATCGCACGACGTATCGACAGCCAACCAGCCGTTCACAGAGGGAAACAATATACATGAAAGAGTTAACACAAATAGACGAGATCGCACACGAACCGAGTCAGGCGTTCGTCGAATCGACGAACGTCCGGCAGTTCATGCAGACGTACGGCATCGACGACTACGATGCGCTCATCGAGCGCACGACCACCGAGGTCGACGGTGTCCCGGAGTCGGGCCTCGAGTGGTTCTGGGACGAAGTGGTCGACTATCTGGGCCTCGAGTTTTACGAGGACTACGACGAGGTGCGAGACGATAGCGAGGGCCCGCAGTTCACCGACTGGTACCCCAGCGGCGAGCTCAACATCGCCCACAACACCGTCGACCGCCACGCGGCCGCCGACAGTGAGACGCGGAACGCGGTCGCCTGTCTCTGGGAGGGCGAAGACGGCGAAGTACGGGAGATCACGTATCAGGACCTCCACCGGCAGACCAATCAGGTGGCCAACGCGCTCGAGGAACGCGGCATCGAGGCTGGTGACACCGTGGGGCTCTACATGCCGATGGTGCCCGAAGTCATCGCGATCCTCTATGGCTGTTTCAAGGTCGGCGCGATCGCAGTCCCGATCTTCTCGGGCTTCGGCGTCGACGCGACGGCGACGCGGATCGCGGACGCGGAGTGTTCGGTCCTGTTTACCGGCGACGGCTTCCAGCGGCGCGGCAGCGAGGTTCGCCTCAAAGCGAGTGCCGACGAGGCGATCGCGGACGCGGGCTACGTCGAGCATACCATCGTCTACGACCGCCTGGGCCACGTCGGGACCGACGAGATTCCCTGGGTCGACGGCCGGGACGAGAGCTGGACCGACGCCGTCACCTCCCAGGACGACGCGTACGAGACGAAATCGCTCGGCTCGAGCCAGGAATCGATGCTGCTGTACTCGTCGGGGACGACGGGGAAACCGAAGGGGATCGTCCACACCCACGCCGGCGCGCTCGTCCAGCCGGCCAAGGAACTACACTTCGGGTTCGACCTCAAACCCACGGATCGGTTCTTCTGGGTCTCCGATATCGGCTGGATGATGGGCCCGTGGACGTTGATCGGCACGCACGCCTTCGGTGGGACCGTCGTCATGTACGAGGGCGCACCCGACTACCCCGAGCCCGATCGGTTCTGGGATCTGATCGACCGCCACAGCGTCACGCAGTTCGGCATCTCGCCGACCGCGATTCGCACGCTGCGCAAGCACGGCGATCAGTGGCTCGAGAGCCACGACCTCTCCTCGCTCCGCATCCTGGGGTCGACTGGCGAGCCGTGGGACCCCGAATCCTGGCAATGGTTCTACGAACACGTCGGCGGCGGCGAGTGCCCGATCATCAACATCTCCGGCGGGACCGAAATCATGGGCTGTTTCCTGATGCCGTTACCGACGCAGCCGCTGAAACCCTGTACGTTGGGCGGTCCCGGACTGGGGATGGATATCGACATCGTCGACAGCGCGGGCAACTCCGTCAAGGAGGATCACGAACGCGGCTACCTCGTCGCCAGGGACTCCTGTCCCTCGATGACCAAGTCGCTGTGGTCGGGCGACGACCGCTATCTCGAGGAGTACTGGTCGACGTTCGAGGATCCGCCGCTGTGGGACCACGGCGATTGGGCGCAGAAGGACGAAGACGGCTTCTGGTTCCTCCACGGCCGCGCCGACGACGCACTGAACGTGGCTGGGCGGAAGGTCGGCCCCGCCGAAGTCGAGGGGGCGCTCATCGACCACGAAGCAGTCAACCAGGCCGCCGCCATCGGCGCGCCCGATGAAACGACCGGCACCGCCGTCGTCACCTACGTCGTCCTCGAGGACGGGGGCGCGGAAACCGACGAGTTACGCGATGAACTGCGCGCACAGGTCGGCGAGGAACTGGGCAAACCGTTCCGCCCACGCGAGGTGCTATTCGTCGATGTGTTCCCCAAAACGCAGTCGGGCAAGATCATCCGCCGGGCGGTCGAAGCGACCTACACCGGCGAGGATCTCGGTGATATGAGCAGCATCGAGAATCCCGAGGCACTCGAAGGAATCGAACAGGCGCGATAAGCGCCCGGGGCCGTCTCATACGGGCTCCTGTTAGTCAGTGCCGGTCCAACCGCGATCAGACCTGCGGTTGTCCCGGGAACCCGGGACAGCAGACCGTTTCAGTTGTCAGTCTCGTCGGCGCGCTCGAGGATCCGTTCGGCCTGTGCGATGAGTGGTGCGTCGATCATCTCTCCGTCGACTTCGAACACACCCGTGTCCGCGCTGTCACGGGCCGCGAGAACGCGTTCTGCCCACTCGATGTCGTCGTCGCTGGGTGTGAATGCATCGTTGATAACCGGCACTTGGTCGGGGTGAATCGCCATTTTCCCGTCGTAGCCGAGCTGTCTGGCGAACGCCGTTTCTTCGCGGAGGCCGTCCGTATCCCCGTAGTCGGTAAAGACGATGTCGATCGCGTCGATACTGGCAGCGCTGGCCGCGATCACCGTTCGTTCGCGCGCGTACAACACTTCTATACCCTCGCCCGTGCGCGTCGCACCGATATCGGCCGCGAGGTCTTCGGCCCCGAACAGCAGCGCGTCAGTCGCGTCGACCGCGGCGATCTCGTCGGCCCGAAGGACGCCCGCCGCGGATTCGATCAGTGCCAGTACCGGGCAGGACGCGTCGGCTTCCTCGAGGCGCGCCTGAACTCGCTGGATATCCGTCTCAGCTTCCGTTTTCGGCACCATCACACTGTCCGGGCGTGGCCCCTCGAGGATCGCCTCGAGGTCGGCCATCGCTCCCAGGCCGATCGGATTCACGCGAACGGCGACCTCGCAGTCCGGATCGGTCTCGTCGAGGACCTCGCGGACGGCCTCACGTGCCTGGCCCTTGTCACCCGGCGCGACGGCGTCCTCGAGGTCGAACACGACGACGTCTGCGTCTCCCATCGCCGCCTTCCGCATGAGCTCGGGCTTATCGCCGGGGGAGAACAAAACGCTTCGTCGAACCATACCACGGACAAGTACGGTATATGACTAAATCGTATGGGTTTCCACGCTGAATGGACTCGGAGCACAGGTAACGTGGGCGTCGTGTTGTCAGCCGAATGCCCGGGATATAGAACCACCTCACACTAATAGTCGTTAGAATTATGAATATGTGTGAACAACATATTTCTTATAATAAATTCCCCTCCACCACAACAGCCGGTTCAGCATACACCACAGCTCTGTTAGCTGTATTCTCCCCTAAGTTCTGTTCATTTGTCGGTAGTTATGATTAGATTCAGTACAAATGTATTCTCATCTGGCAGTACTGCTACGATGTCTGCTTAATAATATATGTCTTCCGAATACTATTGGTATCTGACCAGTGTATAATATAATTGTTTGTGTAAGCCAGTCCTTGGTCTCTGCGTTACAACCATATGATTGTAATGTTCGGGGCAACGAACATGGTATGGTCGTCGGACGATCGATCCGGTGCAGTTGCACGACCGTATTCGGCCGCTATTCGATTTCGGTTGAACCGAATGTTTCCTATTCGGTAGTGTGGGAGTTCGAGCAGCCAGAACACGACAAATAGGCCGTGATATCGAGAGAAATGCGTTTCGGGACGTCCGAAACGGAATTGCCTCTCGTTTCGCACCAGCTCAGAGACGTTTTTGCCAGATAGCCGCCATTGAGTCCGGCAACGCGTGCCTTCTCGAGTCCACACTGCTGCTGCCGACCGGGTGTCTTCCGTCTCCTCGACCGAAATCGACACGAACTGCCCGAAACTTCATTCGGGAGAGCCGAAAGACTTCTATGAGTTCGGTGGCATGCACAGAGTGATGACGGGCGCGTCAAACCGATCGGTCGAACGGGCGTTCAGGATCGTCGACGAACTCGCGGAAAACGGCGGCGGGCGGGTCTCGGAACTCGCGGATCGCCTCGAGATGCCCGTCAGCACCGTTCACAACTATCTGCAGGCGCTCGTCGAGACGGGCTACGTCACGGTCGAAGACAAGGAGTATTCGACGACGACCCGGTTTCTCGAGGTTGGTCATCGACAGCGCCACCGCCTCGAAGTGTTTCAGGCCGTCAGCGACGAACTCCAGGACATCGCGGCGGAGACCGGCGAGCACGTGACGCTGATGGTCGAGGAAAACGACCAGTGTGTGATCGTCGCGGTGCAGGAAGGTCCCGATGCTGTCAATCTGTTCGCGTATCCCGGCGCGCGCATGCCGCTGCACGCAGCGGCTCCCGGAAAAGCGATCTTGGCACACATGTCCGACGAGCGCGTCGAAGAGATCATCGATCGACAGGGGCTCGTCGAGATGACCAACCGGACCGTCACGGATCCCGACGTGCTCTTCGACCAACTCGAGGAGATCCGCGAACAGGGGTACGCCATCGACGAGGGCGAACGCATCGCAGGCATGGTCTGTATCTCCGCACCGGTGCTGGACAAGAGCGGCGAGATCCGCGGGGCGATCTGTGTCTGTGGCCCACAGAGCCGAATCGACGAGGCGCGCCGCGAGGAGATCGCCGATATCGTCAAGCGGTCGGCGAACGTGACGCAGGTCAACCTGGACTACGTCTGAACCTCATCCGCTGGAACAGCGATCAGTCGTCGGCGACCGGTGCCAGCGCCTCGATCGTGTCTTCGGCCACGTCGTCGGCGGCTTGCTCCGGAATCGTCACGAGCGGCCGGTCGACGATCGTCTCGTTGACCAGCTCGCGGAGCCGCTGTCGAGCTTCGGATGGCGTTCCGGCGACGCCGAGGTCGTCGACCATTTCGTCGGTGACCAGCGCCGTCGCGTCGGCGCGGTCGCCCGCCTGCCAGGCCTCGGCGACACGCTCGACCCGGTCGGGAAACGCGGTGGCGATCGCGTTCCGGTAGCCCTCGGCACTGCCCGCGTAGTAGGCGATGTGACCGCGAACGGCGTCGTAGGCCTCTTCGGGGTCCTCGCTGACGGCCGACGGGACGTATGGAGCGATCGTGATCTCCTCGGGATCGCGATCCCGTTCTCGAGCGCTCGTTTCGACGACCTCGAACGCCTCGTCCAGTTGGGAAAAGGGGATGTTGTGTGGCAGCCACCCGTCACAGAGGCGGCCGACGACCCGGCGGTTCGCGGGACCAAGCGCCGCGTGGTAGACCGGCACGTCCCGATCCAGCGGCGGGACACCTGAGACGCTGACGAGCTCGCCGTCGTAGTCGACCGGCTCGTCGTCGGTCAAGATGTGCTGGATGATCTCGATGGTCTCGTGAGAGCGCCGCACTGGTCGTTCGAACGACTTCCCGTGAATCGTCTCAACGGCAGTGGGCGTGCTCGTGCCGACGCCCAGCGATGCACGGCCGTCGGCAACGCGGTCGAGCGTCGCGGCGGTCATCGCGAGAACGGCCGGCGTCCGCGAGAACACGTTGACGATCGCGGTGCCGAGTTCGACTTCGTCGGTCAGCGCGGCGATCTCGCTGAGTTTCACGACCGAGCTCGAGCCCCACAGCTCGCCCATCCAGACGGAGTCGTACCCCTGTGCTTCGGCGCTGATCGCGAGGTCGGTCGGGTCGTGCGTGCCGGTCCGCGGGATGACTACTCCGAGATGCATATCCGCTCGGTTCGACACACAGTGTGATAAATGATCACGTTCAGTGTCACAGGTTATCGAAGGGGAAACATCTCCTGTTTATACTCGGCCTACACCCTTAGCGGCCGACGAAGTCTGGCTCGTCGTCGCCGAAAAAGGCCTCGAGGCCGCGCTCGTAATCCTCCGTTCGCGTCGCGGCTGCGATGCCATCGGTCTCCGCTGCGAGCTGTCGCTCGAGCGACCGGTCGTAGCTGTCTGTCAGCAGGCGGGTCGTCGTCCCGAACGCCTGGGTCGGCCCTGCCGCAAGCTCGGCAGCGAGTTCGGCCAGCCGGTCGTCGAACTCGTCGGCGGGGACGACCTCGTTGGCCAGTCCCAGCTCGCGGGCTTCCTCGGGACCGATGGGCTCGTCTTTCAGGACGAGCTCCTTGGCGGTCCGGAGACCGACGAGCCGCGGCAGGAAAAACGTCGCGCCGCCGTCGCCGGTCAGTCCGATCCCCGGATACGCGAACTTGAGCGTCGTGTCCTCGCCGAGCACCAGCAGGTCCGGGAACAGCGTCAGGCTGAAGCCGAGCCCGGCAGCGATGCCGTTGACGCCACCGACAACTGGTGTCTCCGCCCGATGGAACTGCACGATCGCTTCGTGGGCCCGGCCGGCCAGCTCCCGGATGTGTGCTGCATCGGAGCCGTCGCCGGAGAGGGCGGTGAGATCCGCGCCAGAACCGAAGAAATCGCCCGCGTGCGTGAGGACGATACAGCGCGTGTCGGGGTCCTCGCCGAGGGTCGTCGCCGCCGACACCAGTTCGTTTGCCATCTCGAGGGAGAGTGCGTTTCGCCCGGCCGTGCTCTCGAGCGTGACAGTCGCGACGCCGTCGTCGTGATCGATCGAGAGGTTGTCGTACGCAACCATGGAAAACCGGTTTTCGGTGCGGTTGCTTAATCGTTCCTGCTCCGGCGCTCCAGGGGCGACAGCCCCGCAGGGCACAGCTTAGACCGCGTCGGTCAGGTCGAGCGGCTCGTCGGCAAAGAGTGCAGGGGACATCTCCGCGAGGTCCTCGGCCACGAGCGGCTCGAAACCCATCGGGTCGATGACGTCGTCCTCGACGTCAATGCCGGGTGCGACTTCCGTGAGCTCGAGTCCGTCCGGAGTGAGCTCAAAGACGGCGCGTTCGGTCACGTAGACGATCGGCTGGTCGATTTCGACGGCGTACTCGCCGCTGAAGGTGATCTGCTCGACCGAGTCGACGAACTTCGAGCTCGTCCCCTCACTCTCGATCGAGAGTTCGCCGTCGCCGGCCTCGATCTCGAGGCCGTCGGTCGTCAAGGTGCCACAGAAGACGACCTTCTCGGCGTTCTGGGTGATGTTGATGAAGCCACCACAGCCGGGCAGCTGCGAGCCGAATCGGCTGACGTTGATGTTGCCCATCGCGTCGGCCTGTGCCATCCCCAGAAAGCCCATGTCGAGGCCGCCGCCGTCGTAAAAGTCGAACTGCTGGGTCGAGGAGACCAGCGCTTCGTGGTTGACCGCGGTCCCGAAGCTGATGTCGCCGGAGGCAGCGCCGCCGACCGGCCCCGACTCGACGGTCTGGGTGATCTCGTCGTCGACGCCGCCCTCGGCCGCGACGACCGGGACGAGTTCCGGGACACCAACGCCGAGGTTGATGACCGAATCCGGCTCGAGTTCCATCGCGGCACGCCGGGCGATGATGGTTCGCACGTCGAGTGGGAGCGGCTCGCGCTCGTCGTCGGTCGGCTGTTTGATCTCGCCGCTGTAGGCAGGATTGTAGTCTTCCGCGTACGTCTGCTGGTGGTGACTCGGCGGCGCTTCGACGACGGAATCGACCAGCACGCCGGGGACGGCCACGTCGCGCGCGGTGAGCGTGCCCGACTCCGTGACGCGCTCGACCTGGGCGATCACGGTGCCGCCGGAGTTGTGGGCGGCCTGGGCCATCGCTAGCACGTTCGAGTCGAGGGCTTCCCGCTCCATGGTGATGTTACCGTTCTCGTCGGCCGTCGTCCCCCGGATGATCGCCACGTCGATCGGTACCGAGTGATAGAAGAGGTACTCCTCGCCGTCGACGGTCATGAGCTCGACGATGTCCTCGTCGGTGACGTCGTTGGCCTTCGCGCCGTCCTGACGCGGATCGACGAACGTCCCCAGCCCGACGTGGCTGATCGTGCCGGGCTTGCCCGCAGCAGTGTCCCGGAGCATGTGGTCCATCGCGCCGAAAGGCAGGTT
The DNA here is from genome assembly GCF_042678045.1 of Haloarchaeobius amylolyticus. Lineage (GTDB taxonomy): Archaea > Halobacteriota > Halobacteria > Halobacteriales > Natrialbaceae > Natrinema > Natrinema amylolyticus_A. Next base: position 353,461 of record NZ_JBHUDI010000001.1, on the reverse strand, counting down.
GTAGGCTTTGATTTCGTTGTCGACGATTTTCTCCATCAGGTCGGGCGTAAAGCCCCAGTGGCTCGCGATCGTGCACTCGAGCATCCCGTCCTGGACCAGATGCGAGAGTCCACTGCCCTGTCGGTCCCCCTCTGCAGCGGGATGATAGAGCGTGAGATCGCGAGGATGGCCCGTGTCGGCGTAGCGTTCGCCGAGTGCCTCGAGTACGTACTCCGGAATCCCGACGGCGACGAAGCCGCCGACGCCAACCGTATCGCCGTCGTCGATACGCTCGACTGCTGCCTCTCTTGACTGCCGAACTGTCATATGTACCCTTCTCGAGAGGCGCTATTTTTAGCTATCTATCTGTGACACACCGCGGTCTCGAGCGGTAACGCCGGCATCGGCGGCGGTTGCATAACGGAATCGCACGCTTTACTACCCCGCTCTCGAACACTCCGGTATGGAGCTGACAGCCGAGCAGCAACTGATACAGGACACCGTCCGCGATTTCGTCGAGAAAGAAGTCGCCGAGACGGTCGACGAGCACGACGAGGCCCAGACGTTTCCGGAGGACGTCTGGGATGGACTCGCGGAGCTCGACCTGACCGGCCTCACGGTCCCTGAGGAGTATGGCGGGTTCGACGCCGACGAAGTGACTTACAGCATCGTCAACGAGGAACTGGCGCGGGGCCACCTGGCGGTCGCGACGGCACTGTCGGTGCACTGCCTGGCTACGTCGTGTATCCGTCAGTTCGGCACCGACGAGCACAGAGACGAGTGGCTGCCGGAGATGGTCGACGGCCGGCCGGTCGGTGCCTTCGCGCTCTCGGAACCCGACGCCGGTTCGAATCCGGCAGAGATGAGTACTGAAGCACGGCTCGAGGACGGCGAGTACGTCATCAACGGGAAGAAACAGTGGATCACGAACGGCAAGCGCGCGGGCGTCGTCATCCTATTCGCGAAGACCGACCGCGACGACCCCGATACCGTGACGCAGTTTTTGGTTCCCAAGGACACGCCGGGACTCGAGGTCGGCAAAAAAGAGGACAAGCTCGGGCTGCGCGCCAGCGACACCACGACGCTCATCTTCGACGACGTGCGGATCCCCGAAGAGAACCGCCTGACGGAGGTCGGTGACGGGCTCAAAGCCGCGTTCTCGATCCTGACCGGTGGCCGGATCGCGATCGCCAGCCAGGCGGTCGGCGTCGCCCAGGCGGCCCTCGACGCTGCCGTGAGCTACGCCAACGAGCGCGAGCAGTTCGGCGAGCCGATCATAAACCATCAGGCGATTGCCCACAAGCTCGCGGACATGCAGACGAACGTCCAGGCCGCACGCCTGCTGACCCGCGACGCTGCTCGCAAAAATGACGACGGGCTCGATCCGCAGGCGGCGAGCATGGCGAAGTACTTCGCCAGCGAGACGGCCGTCGACGTTGCTGACGAGGCGGTGCAGGTCCACGGCGGCTACGGCTACACCAAGGACTTCGACGTCGAGCGCTACTACCGCGACGCCAAGATCACCACGATCTACGAGGGAACCTCTGAAATACAGAAGGAGGTTATCTCACGGCACTTAGGCGAGTAGGACGAGTCGTTACTCGTAGTCGTAGAAGCCTTTCCCCGTCTTCTTGCCGAGTTCGCCGGCCTCAACTTTGCGTTTGAGGAGGTAGGCCGGCTTGTAGCGGTCGCCTAACTCCTCGTGGAGCGTCTCGGAGGCGTGCAGACAGATGTCGAGACCGATGTGGTCGGCCAGCGTCAGCGGCCCCATCGGAACGTTCGTGCCCAGTTCCATCCCCGCGTCGATGTCCTCTTTCGTCGCGACGCCTTCGTCGTAGGCCCGGATGCCCTCGTTGATCCAGGGCATCAGGATGCGGTTGGTGACGAAGCCCGGCTTGTCGTCGGACTCCCAGGTCGTCTTCCCCAGGTCTTCGGCGAAGGCATGGGCCAGCTCGGTGACCTCGTCGGCCGTCTTCTCGCCGGTGACGATTTCGACGCCCTCCATCACGGGCACCGGGTTCATGAAGTGCAGGCCGATGACATCCGCGGCCCGCTCGGTCGCGCTCGCGATCGAGGTGATCGAGAGCGTGCTCGTGTTCGTCGCGAGGACGGCGTCGTCCCGACAGATTTCATCGAGGTCGGCGAAGATGTCGCGTTTGACCTCGAGGTCCTCGAGCGCGGCCTCGACGACGATGTCACAGTCCGCGAGGTCGTCGAGGGCGGTCGTGCCGGTGATCCGGTCGCGAGCCGCGTCGGCCTCGTCTTCGGTGAGTGCGTCCCTGTTGACGAGTCGGCCGAGACTGTCGTCGATCGTTTCGAAGCCGCTGTCGACGAACTCCTGTTCGATGTCGCGCATCACGACGTCGTATCCGGCCGTCGCGGCGACCTGTGCGATACCACTGCCCATCGTGCCGGCGCCGACGACGCCGACACGGTCGATCGTCTCTACGTTTGCTACCATCACTCGGTGGTGGTCGGACTGTCGTAGTAAATGTCCCGACTCTCGTCAGTCGTCGAGACGACATGTGCAGCGTCGGTCGCCGTCCGACACAGCTATACCGTGTCGACTGATATGTAGTGCTGGTAGCTAATGTCGCAGGTACGTCTCGCCGGAACAGGCATGACTTCGTTTGGATCGCATCCCGATCGGACGGGCAGGGACATGTTCGCGGAGGCCGGCCTCGCCGCCCTCGAGGACGCGGGAGTCCCAGCTGCGGACGTCGACGAACTCTTCTATGGCAACTTCGTCGGCACCCTCTCCGAAGAGCAGGGCCATCAGGGGCCACTCATGGCGGAGGCACTCGGCACGACCGCCCCTTCCCGACGGGTCGAAAGCGCCTGTGCCTCGAGCGGGGTCGCGGTTCGTGACGCCGTTCGCGCGATCAGAAGCGGCGAGGCCGACGTCGTCGTCGCTGGCGGCATGGAGCGGATGACGAACATGGGCACGGCCGGAGCGACGAAAGGACTGGCCGGCGCGGCCGACGACCTCTACGAGGTCCGGTCGGGCGTTACCTTCCCCGGCGCGTACGCGCTGATGGCACGGGCCTACTTCGACGAGTATGGCGGGACCCACGAGGATCTAGCCCACATCGCGGTCAAAAACCACGACAACGCGCTCGTCAACGACCACGCCCACCTCCAGCAGGAGATCACGGTCGAGGAGGCACTCGGTGCGCCCGAGATCGCGTCCCCGTTTACCCTGTACGACGCCTGTCCGATCAGCGACGGTGCGTCCGCGCTCGTGTTGACGTCCCCGGCCTATGCCGAGGAACACGACCTCGAGGCCAACGTCGCAATCACGGGAGCCGGCCACGGCGGCGATACGATGGCGCTGCACGACCGACAGTCGCTCTCGCGGACGCCCGCGACCCGGGAGGCCGCCGAGGCGGCCTACGACGACGCCGATATCGAGCCCAGCGACATCTCCCTCGTTGAGGTCCACGACTGCTTTACCATCGCCGAGGTCCTCGCACTCGAGGCGCTCGGGCTCTACAGCTATGGCGAGGCGATCGGGGCCGCCCGCCGCGGCGAGACGCGCCGCGATGGTGACCTGCCGGTGAACCTCTCCGGCGGCTTGAAAGCGAAGGGCCATCCCGTGGGCGCGACCGGGGCCGCACAGGTAGCGGCCGTGGCCACGCTGCTCGACGGAACCCATCCGCGTGCCGACGCCGTCGACGACGACGCGACGGTCGGCGTCGCCCAGAACGCGGGTGGCACGGTCGCCAGTGCGACTGTTCACGTTCTGGAGGTGATCGCATGAACGAACGAAGTGCTGTGAGTGCGATGACGCCAGCGCACGCGCTGGAGGTGATCGAACAATGAGCGACGTGACCAACGGCGAGTACGACGCGTTCCTCGAGGCGCTTGCGGACGGCGAGGGCTACTACCTCGCCTGCGAGAACGAACACGGCCTGCTCCCGCCACGGCGTTCCTGTCCCCACTGTGGCGACCGCGACCTCGCACAGCGTGACCTGCCAGCGTCCGGCGAGATCGTTACGCACACGACCGTGTTCGTCCCGACGCCACAGTTCGAGGACGACGCGCCCTACGTCACCGCCGTCGTCGACTTCGACGGTGTCCGGCTCACGGGGATCGTGCGGGGCATCGATCAGAACGATGTCGAAATCGGTGACCGCGTCACCCCGACTGTCGAACCCAACGAGACGGACGGCGAGCGGACCATCGTCTTCCACCCGGCAGAATAACGGGACAGAACTGCAGCAAAAACTGCACTCGAGCGGCCGACGGCCCGGCTACAGGCCGTGTTTCTGTTGCTCTTCTTGCCGGAGTTCGACGCGGCGGATCTTCCCACTCGAGGTCTTGGGGAGTTCGTCGGTGAACTCGATCCGACGGGGATACTTGTAGGGAGCCGTCTCCTCTTTCATGAAGTCCTGTAGCTCGTCTTTTAGGTTGTCACTGCCCTCGTAGCCATCGGCGAGGATCACGTAGGCTTTGACGACGCTGCCGCGTTCCTCGTGTGGGCTGTCGACGACGGCGGCCTCGGCGACGGCGTCGTGGCTGACGAGCGCGTCCTCGACCTCGAAGGGGCCGATCCGGTAGCCCGAGGAGATGATGATGTCGTCGGCTCGACCCTCGAAGAAGAAGTAGCCGTCCTCGTCGCGGGAGGCGAGGTCGCCCGTGCGGTAGTACTCCCCGGAGAGTTTCGCTTCGTCGAGCTCCGGTTTCTCGTAGTAGCCGTCGAAGATCGCCGGCGAGTCGACCGGGACGGCGATCTCGCCGATCTCGCCGGCCTCGACCTCTTCCTCGTCGTCGACGTCGATGATCGTCGTGCCGACGCCGGGCGTCGGCTTGCCCATGCTGCCGGGCTTGACGTCGATGCCGGGGTAGTTCGTCACGAGCGCGACGGTCTCGGTCTGGCCGTAGCCGTCACGCGGAGTTACCCCCCAGGCGTCCTGAATGCGATCGATCGGCTCGCGGTTGAGCGGTTCGCCCGCCGAAAGCGCGTCGTTCAGCTGGACGTCGTATTCCTCGAGATCGGCGTTGGCGAACATCCGGTACTGGGTCGGGACGGCACAGAGCTTGGTGACGCCCTCGGCTTCGAGGATCTCGAGGAAGGCGTCGGGTTCGAACTCGCCGTCGTAGATGAGTTGGGTCGCCCCTGTTGTCAGGCCGACCCCGACCGGGCTCCAGAACCACTTCGCCCAGCCCGTCCCCGTGGTGGCCCACAGCAGTTCGTCATCGAGATCCGTCTCCTCGTCGACGCCCCACCAGTAGGGGGCGTTGATCCGGTTGAAGCAGTACTGCCAGCGGTGTTTGTGCAGGACCGGCTTGGGCTGGCCGGTCGTCCCGCTGGTGTAGTTGATCGTCATCGAGTCCTCGGCCGTCAGCTCGGGGCCATCGTAGTCGGTCGACCCGTCGGCCATGACGGCCGCGACCGTCGTCCACCCGTCGCCCTGCAGGTCGTCTTCGGAACCGTCGAGGACGATGACCCGCTCGAGTGGCGTCTCCTCGAGAATCGGCTCGACCATGTCGGTCAGCGATTCGTGGACGACGATGCTCGTCGCGTTGCAGTCGTTCGCCCGGAACTCGATGTCCTTCGAGCGCAGCATCGACGAGCAGGGAACCAACAGCGAGCCGGTCGCCAGCGCCCCGAGTTGCACCGCGAAGGCGTCGGGGTGGCGCGGGAACAGGTGCATGATCCGGTCGCCCTCGCCGACGCCGAGGGACTCGAGTCCGTTGGCAAACCGGTTCATGTCGTCCCGGATGTCGGCGTACGTCCGTTCCTCGCGGGTCCCTTCATCGTCGAGGAATCGGACGGCGACGCGATCGCCGACCGACTCGGCGTGGTCCGCGACGACCGACGTGATCGCGTACGAGTCCGGGATTGCCCACTCGAAGTCCGCCACTTCTGTGGTGTAATTGACACCCATACCCTGGTAATCAGAACTCTCCATCTTGAATCTTTTGTTACTATTGTTAATTCTTCTCACGAGGAGTGACCCCATCCAACATACGTTGTTGCCGACTATCGATTCTGCGGCGGCCTGCCGTATGCTGACGGGGGCAAAACTTTAGAAGAGTTGCATCTATACGCTAGACAATGTTCGACGAGCAAGAGCTGGCAGAGATCTCCCAGCAACGGGAGTCGTGGGAAGACGAGACGCTCGAGCCGTTTTTGGAGCACGGGGAACGCAAAGAGCAGTTCGCGACGGTTTCGAACCACGAGGTCGACCGCCTCTACACGCCTGAGGACATCGCCGATCTCGACTTCGACGAGGACCTCGGCTTCCCCGGCGAGCCGCCGTATACGCGGGGGCCGTACCCGACGATGTATCGCGGGCGCACGTGGACGATGCGTCAGTTCGCCGGCTTCGGGACCGCCGAGGAGACCAACGAACGGTTTCACTACCTGATCGACGAGGGCCAGACCGGCCTCTCGACGGCCTTCGATATGCCGTCGCTGATGGGGATCGATTCTGACCACCCGATGAGCGAGGGCGAAGTCGGCAAGGAGGGTGTCGCCGTCGACACGCTCCGGGACATGGAGGTACTGTTCGACGGGATCGACATCGGCGAGGTCTCGACCTCGTTTACGATCAACCCCTCCGCGGCGGTCATCTACGCGATGTACATCGCGCTGGCCGATCAGCAGGGTGTCCCCCGTAACGAAGTCAGGGGAACGCTCCAGAACGACATGCTCAAGGAGTTCATCGCGCAGAAGGAGTGGGTGATTCCCCCGGAACCCTCCCTCGAGATCGTCACCGATACGATCGAGTTCGCCGTCGAGGAGACGCCGAAGTTCCACCCGGTTTCGATTTCGGGCTATCACATCCGCGAGGCCGGTTCAACCGCGGCCCAGGAGGCCGCGTTCACGCTCGCCGACGGCTTCGCCTACGTCGAGGACTGTCTGGATCGTGGGCTCGACGTCGACGAGTTCGGCCCACTGCTGTCGTTTTTCTTCAACTCACACAACTCGATCTTCGAGGAGGTCGCGAAGTTCCGGGCCTCGCGTCGCGTCTACGCTCGCGTGATGGAAGACTGGTACGGCGCAGAACAGCCCGAATCGAAGCGCATGAAGTTCCACACCCAGACGGCGGGCCAGTCGCTGACGGCCCAGCAGCCCTTGAACAACATCGTCCGGGTGACGATCCAGGCACTGGCCGGCGTCTTCGGCGGCACCCAGTCGCTACACACCAACAGCTTCGACGAGGCGCTGGCGCTGCCAAGCGAAAAGGCCGTCCGCGTCGCCCTGCGTACCCAGCAGATCATCGCCGAGGAATCCGGCGCGGCAGACATCGTCGATCCACTGGGCGGCTCCTTTGCCATCGAGAAACTCACCAACGAGATGGAAGCCGAGATCATGGACTATCTCGAGGAGATCAAGGAGATGGGCGACGGCTCGATCCGCGACGGCGTGCTCAACGGCATCGATCAGGGCTACTATCACCGTGAAATCCAGGAAGCGAGCTACGAGTACCAGCAACGCGTCGAACGCGGCGAGGAAGTCGTCGTCGGCGTCAACGAGTACACCATCGAGGAAGACACCTCGCCGGAGCTATTACACGTCGACGAGACGACGCGCGACCGCCAACTCGAGCGCTTGGAACAGGTCAAAGCCGATCGCGACGACGAAGAAGTCGACGCCACGCTCGAGGCCCTGTCGGACGCGATCGAACGCGACGAGAACGTCATGCCCTCCATCGTCGACGCCGTCAAGGCCTACGCGACGATGGGCGAGATCATGCAGGTCTTCGAAGACCACCACGGCGCCTATCGAGAGGAGATCAGCCCAGTCTGATACAGCCTTCCGTCACTGTGTCTTGAATTCGCGCTCGAGGACGTACGTGCGTTCTTCGTAGCTCTCCGCGCCGATCTGGACCGACTCGGTTGCCGTGTGTTCGAAGCCAAAGCTCCGGTAGAACTCGTTGCCGACGTCGTTTGCCGCGAGGACCATCGCCCTGATTCGCTCGACGCCCTGTTCGAACAGTCGGTCACGGGTCGCTGTCAGGAGGTCGCTCCCGATCCCCTCACCGCGATGGTCGGGGTCGACGTACAGTCGGAGGATCGTCCCTGTGTGTTCGTCCGGCTCGAACGTAGCGTGGGCGAACCCGACGACCGAGCCGTCTCGCTCGGCGACCAGCATGAGCGCCTGCGACCAGATGATCGAGTCGCGAATCAACGCCTCGGTGTACCAGTCGTCGACCCCTTCCTGAATCGATTCACGACTCAGAATATCTGGATAGTCTGCTTCCCATGAGGTGTGGGCTACGCGTTGGATCGCGTCGACGTCGTCGGTCGTCGCGTCGCGGATTGACATATGGTGTCATCCATCTATCCGAGATTAATTCTTTCCCCGGACGGGACCGCGGTTTCGACGGCCGAAACTGTCTGACTCCGATAGAATCATACTTCTCCTCTTCGAACCGCGGTCCATGAGTACCGAGAACGATGAGCGGACGATTCGGTGTATGGTAGCGAAAGTCGGTCTCGACGGCCACGACCGTGGCGCACACGTCATCTCTCGAGCGTTCCGTGACGCCGGCTTCGAAGTCATCTACTCCGGGCTGCACAAGGCACCCGACGACATCGTTCAGGCCGCAGTCCAGGAGGACATCGACGTCCTCGGCATCTCGATTCTGTCCGGGGCCCACAACACGCTCGTACCGAAAATCATGGACGGCTTAGAAGAGTACGGCGCGAAAGACGACACACTCGTGCTCGTCGGGGGCGTCATCCCAGAGGAAGACCGCGACGATCTCAAAGAAGCAGGTGCGGCGGCGATCTTCGGTCCCGGAACGTCGATCGAGGAGACGATCGAGTTCGTCCGCGAGAACGTTCCCGACCGATAAGCGCGACTATCGGTCGATCGTGAAATAATGGGAAGTCTATGACTTCCGAAACCTACCAGAAGACAGTGATATATGGAGATACGTCGTTTATCAAATATGTTTTTATATGGATGGTTGGGTCCATCGGCGACCATCTTCGGGCGTCAAGTCCGCAGTGACGTTCTGAAACTCGTGACTTCCCGGGTATATGCTCTAAAACGCCGCTTGTAACTACTAGCTTCCGGACCGCGTTGAATAGCGGACGACTTCGAAACCATATTTCGACGCTCGAGGACCGAATCATTCATTCTTCACAGAAAGCTGAATAGTATTCGAAATAGATCGTTACAGCGACCTGTTCCGTGAACAGTCGGTTAGGACGACTCGAGCATCGCCACTCGAGACCACGTCAGTATCCGATATCGATGGCACAAGTGCGGTGGGGGGTGTCTGTCCCGCCACCGCGGGTTGGTTTCGCAGGCGACAGCGCGTGGGATCGACCCACAGAATATATTATTCGACTACGGTAATGAAAACAGTGGCACGACTATCGAAAGGAGTCCGATAGCCGGGCGGACGCGAGATCGTACACGAGGCAGTCCCTCGACGACCGGTCGTCAGCCGCTGTGTGGCGCTTGCAGGTGTGTCTCGAACCAGTCGGCCGCTACCTCGGCGACTTCCTCGAGTTGGCCCGGCCCCTCGAAGAGGTGGCCTGCACCCTCGACGACGTGCAGTTCGGTTTCGCAGGTGAGCGCGTCGGCGGCGTCGCGATTCAGGTCGAGTACCTGCGTGTCGTTGCCGCCGACGATGAGCAACACGGGGGCCGTCACGTCCTCGAGGACCGGCGACGCGAGGTCGACGCGGCCACCGCGGGAGACGACGGCGTCGATGTCGGTCGTGTCGCAGGCGGCCCCTCGCAAGGCCGACGCGGCACCGGTACTCGAGCCGAAGTAGCCGTACCGGAGCGATGCAGTCTCGGGGCGGTCCCGCAGCCACTCGGTGACCGCGACGAGTCGGTCGGTCAACAGCGGAATGTCGAACCGGTTTTCGCGCGTCTGATCCTCGGCTTCGGTGAGCAGGTCGAACAGCAGCGTCCCCAGTCCCCGTTCTCGGATCACGTCGGCGACGTAGTTGTTGCGCGGGCTCTTCCGGCTGCTCCCGCTCCCGTGGGCGAAGACCACGAGTCCGCTCGCCCCCTCGGGGACGATGAGTTCCCCCTCGAGTTCGACATCGTCGACCGGAATGGACACGAGGTTCGATTCGGACATACCTCGAGAATCGACGCCCGCTGTCTTAGTAGCGCCACCCACTGATCACTCGACAGGACTGTGTCGTGTTACCGTCGATCATTGACGGCGACCCGCCACGTGCAGGCGCTCGAGAACCGGCCCCTATCGTTTTGCCAGCACGGAGCGTGCGATACGGACGAATGCGTCTCGAGACTACTCCGATCGACATCGGAACGAGTCGCCCGCTCGTTCTGTTGAACACTGCCGATGCGAACGAACTCGGTGCACACCCGCTCGATCGGCTCCGGATCGACGAAAACGGCACGACGACGACGGGGATCGTCAAAGTGACCGACGAACTGGTCGAACAGGGCGTCCTCGGCGTGACCGAGCCGCTACACTACGTTCGCGGTCCCGTCGACGTGACCCTTGCCGGAACGCCCCGATCGGTCCAGTACGTCCGCAAGAAGTTGAACGACATCGAACTCGAGAGCCACGAACTCAAGGCGATCGTCCAGGACATCCACGAGAACCGGCTGTCGGACATCGAGTTGAGCGCGTACGTCTCGGGGGTTTACGCGAATGGACTCTCTCTCCAGGAGACCAAACACCTCACGCGGGCGATGACCGACATCGGCCAGCAACTCTCGTGGGAGACGCCGGTCGTCGCCGACAAACACTCGATCGGCGGTGTGGCGGGCAACTGCGTCACGCCGATCGTCGTCTCGATCGTCGCGGCGGCCGGCCTGACGATGCCCAAGACCTCCTCGCGTGCCGTCACCTCGCCGGCCGGGACCGCAGATGTCGTGGAGGTCTTTTGTGACGTGGAGTTTACCATGGACGAGATCGAGTCGATCGTGGCGGAGACGAACGGCTGTCTCGTGTGGGGCGGCGGCGTCGACCTCTCGCCGGTCGACGACGCGATCATCCGCGCCGAGAACCCGCTGTCGATCGACCCACCGGGGCAACTCATGGCATCGGTGCTCTCGAAAAAGCGCAGCGCCGGCTCGACGCACGTCGTGATCGACATCCCCTACGGCGAGGGCGCGAAAGTCGAGAGCCTCGCCGACGCTCGCGAACTCGCCGACGACGTCAAGCGCGTCGGCGCTCACCTCGACGTGGCGGTCACCTGTGCGATCACCCACGGCACGGAGCCGATCGGGCGCGGTATCGGCCCTCTCCTCGAGGCCCGGGATGTCCTCGCCGTCCTGCACGGAAACGGACCGGAGTCGCTCCGTCTCAAGTCGGTCCGGCTGGCCGAGATGCTCCTCGCACATTGCGGCGTCGACGCGTCGGCTGCCGACATCCTCGAGTCGGGGCAGGCGCTCGATCGATTCCGGCGCATCGTCGCGGCACAGGGTGGCGATCCGGACGTCGAACCCGCCGATTTGGAGCCGGGGTCCGAATCGACTACCGTACAGGCCGACCGGTCGGGCGTCGTGACGAGCGTCGACAACAGAGGACTCTGTGAGCTCGCGCGGCGAGCAGGGGCACCGAAGGATACGCGCGCCGGCCTCGTGATCCACAAATCGACGACCGATCCGGTCGACACTGGCGACGATCTCTATACGATCTACGCCGAGACGGCGAGCAAACGCTCCGCGGCGGAGTCGCTAGCCGAGCGACTCGAGCCGATCCGGGTCCGGAGCAAGACTGACGCGCTCGTCGAACAGCGGTGAGCTACTCCACGATGGTCATCAGGTCTCTGGCCCGCGAACCACGCTGACGCTCACCGGCGAACGGCGGACGACCAGTTCGGCGACGCTCCCGAGCAAGGTTCGGCTCGTCTCGGAGCGGCCGTGGCTCCCGATGACGATCTCGTCGATGTCGTTCGCTTCAGCGTAGTCGACGATTTCGCGTGCCGGGTCGCCGACTGCCGATTCAGTCGTGATCTCGCCGTCGGCGTCGGCGGCCAGCTCGCGTGCCTCGTCGAAGAGCTGTGCTTCGACCTCGTGGGCACGGTCGTACCAGTCTTTGGACCCGTGGAGTGGTTCGTTTCGCACGTCGACATCGATGACGGAACTGTAGCCGGGATCGGTCGGGTCGATCACGTGTAGCACGACGACGGAGACGTCGTCGTATTCGTCGAACGCGTATTCGAGTGCACGTTTGGACAGCGGTGAGCCGTCGAACGGGACGAGGAGATTCTGTGGCATCGTCACTCCGTGCTACCCCCAGTCTCAAAAGAGTATTCCGAGTCGCCGGATGTGGTCTGTCAGCCGGAAAGATCGCGTCGCTCGAAGAATTCGCTACTCGCAACGACGAGGACGACGACGGCGATCACGAGGAGTGATAGATCCGGCCACGCAATCTCGCCGTCGACGAGAATCGCGCCCGGATCGAAGTAGCGTGAGAAGGCGATGTCGCCGAGCCACTCATACTCGGTGTCGAACGTAAACGTATCGAGCAAGAACAGCCCGAAGACGGCTCCTGCTCCCACGGTCTGTGCCCGACGGACGGAATCGAACGCGACCGAGGCGACCAGTCCGACGCCGGCACAGGCGAGCAAGTACGCAATCGAGTACGCGTGGACGGCAAACAGACGGGGCGCAGAAATCGATTCGTCGATGAGTTCCACGCCGAGATAGACCGCCAGGAAAGTAATCGCGTTGACGAGGAGCAGTCCCGGGATGAGTGACAGAAGCTTCGCGACGACGAACCGTGTGCGCGAGACTGGTAGCGACAGCGTCATCTCTGCCGTGCCGCGTTCGACTTCACTGGCGACCGTCGATGCGGCGGCGTACGCATAATAAATCGCGAGCAGCAACACCCAGCCGAACTGATAGAGCTGCGAAACGAGATACCCCTCGATCGTCGTCAGCGTCGTCACGCTCCCCACGAACGCCCGCGTCGCTTCCGGCGGCAACGACTCGAGATAAGCGTCGAAATCGACACCCGTCTCCTCGATCGACGGAAAGAGCGCGACCGTGAGGACGATCAACGCGATCAGCGCACCGGCGAGCAACAGCGATCCGCGGAGCCGACGGCCGGCCTCGAACGAGGTCATCTCGAGCATGCGGCGTCGAACCGTCGGGTATAGATGCGTGACAGCGGCTTATAGGTGCAGGACCGTCGGATGAGACGGCGCGACGTAACACGTTGTTGGCCGGCGAGCGCTCGAGTAAGTCAGTTGTTCGCGGCTGGAACGGGCCTCGTGGTTTATTCTGTAATAGCTCGTTTCGGGTTGGATATGACAGGCGCGGAGCGTGAGCCGACACGGCGACGTCGCCACATTGTCACCCTCTTGCTCGCCGCAGTGGTGGTCGCCAGCGGCGTCGGCAGTGTCGCTTCGCTCCCCGATGGCAGCAGTGTCGCGCCGCAAGTCAGCGCGCCAGACAACGCCACGGCGCGCAACGAGTCGGCCACGACGGTCGACGGAGACGGCACTGCCGATGGGGCGGCCGTCCGCCCTCAACCCGGTCCGCCTGCGCCCGCAGGTAACGAGACGATCGCCACCTCGGAGACGGGACCATCGACGGCGGAAACGGCAGGCATCCCCGTACTACGACCGGTCGATGACAACGTCACGGTTGCCGTCGCGGACAACGAGTCCGTCCGTGCGGGTGAACCGACGACGATGACGTTCGAGGTGACAAACGACGGTGATGAGGACGTGACGGACGTCGTCGTCACGCTACAGACGACAGGGACGGTGACGTTCGGCCCGCCGACTGCACCCCAGCCGAGCCAATCGCTCTCCCTCGAGGAACTCGACGACGACGAGACCGAGACCGTCACCATCGACGTCAGTGCAGCCAGAGTCGAGTCGGGGACATATCCGGTGTTTGCGACCGTCCAGTACACCATCGATGAGGACGAAGACGATGACGACGACACCGACGAAACAGTCGTGACTGGCGGTCCCTCGCCAGTTCCGATCCCGGTCGACGATGCCCGCTCGTTCGACATCACGCTGGTCCGTGACCGGATTCCAGTCGACGGGTCTGGGGTCTATACGGTTCGGGTGACGAACGACGGCTCCGAGACGGTGACCGACATCGTCGCCGCGCTGAACGTGACACCGCCACTCTCGAGCGAATCGCCGACGGCGTACGTCGGGCGGCTCGAGGCCGGCGAGTCGGAAACGGTTCGGTTCGCCCTCGAGTCGTCCACGGACGCGATCGAGACGACGACCGGCGTCGAGGTCACGCTCATTTACGACACCGGGACCGGCGATCGCACGCGGACGGATCCGGTGACGACGCCGGTCACGATCGCTGACACCGACGAGCCGACCGATGTCGACTCGGTCGTTCCGTTCGCTGCCGTCGCGGTCGTGTTCCTGCTCGCGGCGATCTGGTGGCTTCGACGGCGATGAACGATCCGAGGGCCGCGATGGCGCGTTCGTACGGACGGCTGACACTCAGTGCCGGCGGGCCTGCGACCGCCATGCGGGCTCGCCGGGAATACAGGGGAGCAATCCGTATCAGGCGTCGGGCTCCGATTGCGCCGCGCGCTCTCCATCGTCTTCGTCGTCCGTCTCGCCGTAGAAATGCATGAACACGTCCTCGATAGACGCTTCGCGGACGGTCAGATCGAGGACCGTGTACTCGTGCAGGCGGTCGATCAGTGCGTCGAACTCCTGTGCGAGGACGAGCCGGTACGTATCGTCCTGCCGTTCGACGTGTGCCGTGCCCGGGAACTCGAGTGCCGACACCGGCGGCTCCTCGGCGAGTTGGACGGTGACGACCGTCCCTCCCTCTGCGAGAATGTTGTCGACGGTATCGAGTTCGATCAACCGGCCCTTCCTGATGATCCCGACGCGATCGCAGACGCGGCGCACCTCGCTCAGGATGTGCGAGGAAAAAAAGCTCGTGCCACCCCGCTCCTGTCGTTCCTCGAGCAGGGCGTAAAACTCGTTTTGGACGAGTGGATCGAGTCCCGACGTCGGCTCGTCCATGATGACCAGGTCGGGATCGTGCATGAACGCTGCGACGATGGCGAGCTTCTGGCGATTGCCGCTCGAGTAGGCCTTGACGTTGCGCTCGAGTGGAACGGGAAACCGCTCGAGCAGTTCCGCCCGCCGCTGGTCGCCACGGAGTCGGCCGAAGTAGTCGAGGACGTCCGCTCCCGTCACGCGGTTGTAAAAGGTCACGTCGCTTGGCAGGTAGCCGAGCTGCCGTTTCGCCTCGCACAGCTCGGTTCGGTCCGTGACGTCCCGTCCCAGCAGCCGGGCCTCGCCGTCAGTGGGTTTCAACAGCCCGAGTAGCAGTCGAATCGCCGTCGATTTTCCCGCGCCGTTCGGGCCGAGAAAACCGAAGATTTCCCCGCGTTCGACGGCGATCGAGAGGTCCTCGAGCCCGCGGACGTCCCCGTAGTACTTCGTCAGCCCGTCGGTTTCGATCGGGGATGGGTCGGCGCTTGTCACGTCATAGCGAACGACGACTCGAGCCTTATATGGACGACCCGTCGTGATCTGGCAACAGGTGCCGGTTCGCCCGTTGTCGCCCCATCAGGACTGTGTCTCACCGAAGAACGATAAGCAAGAGCGGGACGAGCAACAGTGAGACGAGAAAGCCAAGAAAGTAGCTACGAGTATCGACGATTTCCTCATACAGCACGGTGATGCCGCTAACGTATGTCTTATAGAATAGCAACAGCAGCAACGAGATAACAAAACCGAGAGCTAGCAATAGAGCGACTGTCATGACGCCGAGGGGGATGTCGAGTGCAACAGCGATAATGAGCGTGTCGACCAGCGTTCCGATATTTGCCCCCAGGATATACGAGATGATCTCGTGTCGTTTGATGTGGCCCCGGTTATAGAGTGGCACGATCACACCGAGGGAGAACGCAACACTCGTGGTGAGTGCGGTAAAGACGAGTCCGATCGTAAACGACGTCCACTTATCGTTCAGTTTGGTCACATACCGTTGACGCAATCGCTGTTTGTCAACGCCGTCGAGTGTTCGATCGAACAGTTTCATACTCAGGAAAATCAGTCCAAGTGCCACGAGAAACGCGAGTGCTGCCCCAACGGATCTGATGATTCCCTCGGTGACTACCGGGATCACAGCCGGAGCGTGCAGATTCGATTCGGGAACCAGCTGATCGGCGATACCTGTCCCGTCGATCAGCACGTACTTTCCGACCCCCGCCGATTCAACGACTGGGAGCAAGACGTATCCGACCACCAGTACCGGCAGATAGACCGAGTGGGTGAGCAAAAACGCCAATAGCCCGAGCTCCACCGACTCGCTCAGGGACTCGAGTTCTTCGTTCAGATAATCGAATGCGCCGATGAAGAGAACGATCGCAGCACCACCGAGCCGCGAGCCAACGAGCATGAGAAATAGCTGTGATGTGACGACGAGATCCGAGTTGAACAAGGTAAGCGAAAGGGCAGCAACGATCGAGCCGTTTGCCAACACGTACGATGCAATCCAACTGACACCGAGTGCCGAGCGATCACCGACGATGATTCGGTTGAGATTTCGTCTGAGAAACGGAGAGAGTGTCTCAACTGCCGACCCCAGCAGTTGGATTGCAAAGAGGAACAGAGCAACTGTTATGATGACCTGAAATGAGAGCGACAACGATGATTGGTTAGACAATCCCTCCACCTGTCCACAGCGATGCGCCAAGCCAACTAAAGAATTATCAGCAGTACGGACGTTAGTAATCAAACAACGACATTCTAGCGGTAAATATTAAACGCATTTGTCAGCTACGCGCTCGATGCCGCTAGACTCGGATCGCGTTCAACCTATCCCGCTCGTCCCTATATGGACCGATTCGGACCGGCAAACGTTTGACCAGTCCAGTCGTTCGCCGGTCGAACTGCTGTCGTGACGGGGAGTGATTTATTCATTTGGCGAACGTTAGCTTTTGTGATGGTCGAAACGATCGAACTCGAGGACGACCTCGTAGAACGCATGAATAGCTACCTCGAGGAGGACGAAACCCTCGAAGAGTTCATCGCAGAGCTGGTCACGATCTACGAGCAGGAGGGACGTTTTCTTCAAGAAGGCGCCTAGAAGAGCACGTTTCGCCGGAGACTCGCCCGAGACGAGCGACGTTCGAGCAAAACCGGTTGGCGTGGTATCCTGTGGCCGTAGTGATTCCGGCAGTGGTGCTGGTCGATCGAATCTGTGACGTCGGTGTGTCGCACCACCCGTGGCTACGGCTGGTGGTGTCCCTACATCTCGGACGAGAGGCTGGGATGGCCGGTCAGTACGGCGGCCGTTGTGCCCGGATGACTTCCGCGAGCTCCTGTTGTTCGTCGGCGAGGAGTTCGTTGAGGTCGTCGGCCGTGATAATGCCCTCCAGGGCACCGTCTGCGCCGGTGACGGGAAGCCGTCGGATACCGTGCTCGCTCATCAACTCGGTGGCTTCGTAGAATCCGGCGTCGTGCTCGATCGTGTGGAGGTCGTCCGACATCACGTCTTCAGCCACCATCTCGTCCGGATCGGCCTGGTCAGCGAGCACCTGCATCGTGAGATCGCGATCTGTGACGACCCCAACTGGCCCGTCGTCGGCAATGACGATGCACCCGACGTTTTCGTCTTGCATCGTCGCTGCGAGTTCGTGAACGGCTTCGTCAGTCGAGGCTGTAACGACATCGCTTCGTGCGAGGTTATCGATAGGCATGGGTTTCCTCCATCGTCCATCCCACAACGAGTGACATAGTTGTTCGTGGTGATCGAAGTGACAGTCTACCGATTCTAACAACTGCTCTCGGTACCTACACCGAGAGTCGATTCGAACACGATGGACAGTACATCACTCCGTCTCGAACGAGCATATACGACTGCTCACAGTGTGGACACGAACAGCCGAGTGAGACACCCGTCTCACGGGCGAGTCCGCGGATCGTGTTTCGCAGCCGGCGTTGTTCGGCTTCAGTCTTCGCTACTTGTCGTTTCAGACGCGTGAGTTCTGCAGACAGCTGCTGTTCACGGCTCGGTTCGTTTCTGCGTTGTCGTGGTAACATCACACAGGGTACGCGGTGGATCAGCAAAAAGAGTACGCTGACGTGACACCGAACTGACTACGGCGTTCGGATACGGGTGCCGACGTTGCACGTGACAGCCCCGCGTCCAACCGACTCGGCGACCAACCTCGAGAGATGGCTGAAGACGACGCCGATAGAGCAAACGAGGACGAAGCGGCTGACGCGCTCGTCCCCAGCGATGGTCTCCCGTAACTGGGTTTCGGCACGTCCGCAACCCACCCTCACGGAGCGGGCTCGATCGGCGTTTGCGGCAGTCGAGGTTCCGGCCGCGCTTCCAACGTCACCTCGACCGATTGCTGGTCGCCGTTTCGAACGACGGTGAGTTCGACCGTGTCGTCGGGGGCGGTCTCGAGCGCGAGATACGACAACAACTGTGCCTGATTTTGAATCTGCTCGCCATCGATGGCGACGATCACGTCGCCGCTACCACGACGGGCGGGAACCGCCGGCTCGAGGACGCCGTCGGCGGGTGCGTCCGGGACGACCTCCGTGACGAGGACACCAGTGGCGTCCTCGAGGCCGACCGCGTCGGCGATCTCCGGTCCGACGGGCTGGACGGCGACGCCCATGTATGGATGCTCGTACGTGTCGTCTTCGATGAGCGCTGGGACGACCCGATTGGCGAGTCGCGGCGAGATCGCAAAGCCGATCGCTTGCCCGGCACCGGCGAAGACGACCCCGAACACCTCGCCCTCGAGACTCACGAGCGGGCCGCCGCTGTTGCCGGGGTTGACCGGTGCATCGGTCTGGATCGCGGCCGGGATCGAGAACCCGGATGGGCTGGGTAAGACCCGATCGACACCGCTGACGATCCCCTGGGAAATCGAGGCGTCGAGGCCGAGTGGATTGCCGAGGGCAAGCACCTCCTGTCCGATGGCGGGTTCACGATCGACGATCGACAGTTCGGACGCGGCGTCGGGCATGTTTTCGACACGCAGGACGGCGAGATCGCTGTAGGGATCGGTGCCGACGATCGACGCGGTGCGCCACTCTTCGGTATTAAACTGCAGTTCGACCCCGTCGTCGGTCGCGTTCGAGACGACGTGGTCGTTGGTCACGACGTGTTGGTCGTCGATGACGAACCCCGAACCGAGGCCGCCACCGCCGCGCGGACCGGTGACGGTAACCAGGACGACGGAGCCGATCGTGTCGCGATACACTGCGGTGTACTCTCCGGTCGCGTCACCCTCGCCCTGCCCGTTCGACTCGCCATCCTCGTCTTGACCGTCCTGTGCGACGCTCGCGCCGACCCCGATTCCACCGATCGCAGCAACGGTTCCGACCGTTCGCAGTACTCGTCTGCGAGTAGGGTTCTCTGAAGACACGCCCGTAGCCACCCCAACGAACGGCATAAAAGGGCAACCAGCACACTCAGCCGGTCGGCTGGTCGGGCGCCCTGCAGGTCGTTCGACGCCGACTGTGACGGATCCGCCACAGCGCTGCCGCGAGGTTCGATGCGAGCACGTTTGCCCGTACTCACAACGGGGCGCTACGCCTCGTCGAAGAGCTCCTCGCCGTCGACCATATGTGATTCGACGGCGTCCATATCGAGCGTGACACCCAGCCCAGGTTCCTCGGGGATCTCGATATAGCCGTCCTCGATGACGTCTTCCTCGACCAGGTCCTCCCACCACCCGAGTTCGTAGGAGTGGTACTCGACTGCAAGCGAGTTCGAGATCGCCGCACCGACGTGGGCGCTGGCGACCGTCGCGACCGGCGAGGCGACGTTGTGCATCGCGACCGGGACGTAGTAGAGGTCCGCCAGATCGGCGATCTTCCGGGTCTCACGCATCCCGCCGACCTTGGGCATATCCGGCGCGATGATGTCGATGGCCTGCTCCTCGATGAGTCGGCGCTGGCCGTGCGTACGGTAGACGTTCTCGCCGACCGTGATCGGCGTCGTCGTCGATTGGGTGACCTCGCGTTGCACGTCGTGGTTCTCCGGCGGCACCGGGTCCTCGAGCCACCAGACGTCGTACTCCTCTAGGCGCTTCGCGAGCCGTTTGGCGCTGTCCGCCGAGAACGTCCAGTGGCAGTCGAAGGCCACGTCGGCCCGGTGGCCGACGCGTTCGGTGACTGCCTCGACGATCGACGCCTTGTGTTCGATCTCGGGGGGACGAAGGTGGCGGTTGGCGCGGTCCTTCTCGTGGCCGCTCGGGACGTCCAGATCGAACTTCAGGGCGTCGTAGCCCAGTTCCTCGACGACGCGTTCGGCCTCGTCCGCGCAGGCGATCGGATCGGCTTCCTCCTCGGTGTGACAGTCGCAGTACACCCGCACCTCGTCGCGGTACTTGCCCCCGAGTAACTGATAGGCCGGCACCTCGAGGATCTTCCCGGCCAGATCGTGCAGCGCGACTTCGATGCCCGCGATCGCAGTCACGGTGACGCCGCCGATCGAGCCCTCGCCGGACATCTTCTGGACGAGGTGTTCGGTCAGCCGATCGATGTCGAGGGGGTTCTCCCCTTCCAGGAAGGGAGTCATCCGCTCGATCAGTTCCGGCGCGCCGGCCCCCCAATAGGCCTCGCCCGTGCCGACGATGCCCGCGTCGGTGTAGATCCGTACGAGCGTCCACGGGAAGTTGCCGTCGACCATCGTCGTCTGCACGTCGGTGATCTCGACGTCCCGCCCCTGGCCGCGTTCGCGCGTGACTCCCATCGTCTCGCTCGAGAGGTCACGCATCGTGTACTCGGCGTTCGGGTCGCGTAACTGAGAGTAGTCGATGCCCATAGGGGCTCGTTCACTCCTAAGATAGTAATAGTTTCCACCCTCCGTGAGCAAGGTGGTCAACTCGGACCCGGTGAGACACTGTCCGATATCACGGGCCGCTATCGATCACAGCGGCGTCCTCGTGCGAGCGGGTGTGCGACCCCTCTCATTTATCTTTGCAGGTGATGTGGGACGGATATGGTGGGTGATGACATACCAAAATCCCGTCCTGACAACGTCGATGAGTGGCATCGACGGGCGTATCTCGCCGCCACTGCTGGCAGTACGGCAGGGATCGTGTGGTTGAGCGGATGTGTCGATGACACAGGAGACGGTGGCAACGGTGAGGACGCGTCGGACGAAAACGGGGATGCAAACGGTGATGACGACGAAGAGCTACCGGAGGGCGTCTCAGAGGAGGAGTTCGAACGCGGCCCCGTGCCGGAAGAGTATCGGACGGCGCTGTCACTCGGTCGGGAAGAACGAGACCCCGACGATCTGACCGCGAAAGCGGACGTCGGCTTCTCGGAGTACGACGAGGCCGACGAATACTCGTCACACGAACCGGGCATGTGCTGTGCGAACTGTGCCGACTACATCCCCGACAAGAACGGCGACACGTTCGGCGCCTGCGCGGAGGTCGAAGGCTACATCGACGGCGCGGATTGGTGTACGATCTACGAGGAACTGCCCGAACCGTCGGTTCCAGACGGGCTGTCCGAAGACGAATTGGCCACGGCTGCAGTTCCGGACGAGTACCGAACGGCGACCTCGCAGGCTGGTGAGGAACGGGACCCCGATGACCTGCGGACGCAAGCGGACGTGAACCTGATGGAGTCCGTCGAGGCGATCGCGGAGGAAGTGGCACTCCCAGGTCAGTCCTGTGGAAACTGTGCGGAGTTCATTCCCGATCAGAACGGGGATACGTGGGGTGCCTGTGCAAAAGTCGAAGGCTACATCGCAGTCGAAGACTGGTGTGGCATCTGGGAACACATCAGTGCAGAGAGCTGATAGCGGCGACCGGTTACAGAGTCTCGAGTGACCGTGTCTCTCGAGCGAACCGGGTTCGCATCCTGGCTCCGTCGGCACTCACATGTGCTCGAGTTCGTCACCGACTGCCTCGAGTTCGACGTCTAACGCCGATGTCGCGGCGAACGCGGCTCGCTTCTCGGCGAGCCGACGGCTGATCGCCCGCGGGCCGACGGCGAATTTGATCCGGATCACGCCCTCAGCGGGACGCGAGCAGCCGAGTACGGTGACGGGGCCGATTTCGCGGGTGTTACGGACGTGGGTCCCCCCACAGGCCGTCACGTCCCACGGGTTCGTCGGCCTGGTCGGACCGGATAGGCGGGTTTTGTTCTGTGCGTCGGTCTGGTCTTCGATCGTGACGATGCGAACCCGCCCGTTCTCGATGGCACCCTCGTCGGCACAGGCGTCGAACGCGAGCTCGTCGCGCTCGCGTGCCGCCGCGATCGGCATGTCGTCCCACGAAACCGGTCGAGACTCCCAGATCACGCGGTTGACCGTTCCATCGAGTTCGATCAGCGTCCCGTCGTCGACGGTCGCGTCCGTCTCGAGGTCGACCCGGACCGTCTCCGGGCCGATCTCGAGGCCGGCATACGAGCAGTCCGCGAGCAGCCGCCGTGCGGCCCCCGCGAGGACGTGACTGGCGGTGTGGGCCCGCATGCAGTACATCCGAAACGCCCAGTCGACTGAACACAGCACGCGATGACCCACCCTGAACGACGGCTCCGCGGCCAAGACGTGGACCGGCTCGCCGCCGACCAGTTCGACGTCGGTGACGTCGATATCACCGATCGTCCCGCGATCGGCCGGCTGGCCGCTGCTCGCACCATAGAAGTGACTGCGCTCGAGCCAGACGCGCCGGCCGTCGATCGACGTCACTTCAGTCTCGAACCGCGTGGCGTACGGCTCCGCTGCCGCCCGTTGCCCGGTCATCGGTCACAGTCTGTCGGCCGCAACCAAAAGTTTGCCCGCTCTGACTGTCACAGAATCCGAAAAATAATCGGCTCCCGCTCACTCGGACAGCGTCACGTCGAGGCGCTCCTCGAGCGCCTCGATCAGTCCGCCGCCGATGCCGGCCTGGGTCGCACGGCCCTGTTCGACGGCGAGGATGTCCGTCTCCGGTGCGCCGAGTTCTTCGGCGAGTTCCTCACGCTGAAGGCCGGCTTCCCGGCGGGCCGCGACGAGTGCCTCACCGTAGTCCGAGACGAGATACGGGAGCGGATCGTCGTCGTAGTTGGTGCCCTCGCTCTCCCAGTGTTTGGAGTCGCCGTCCCAGACCGGGTTCGCTTTCGCGACGTTCTGGGCTGCCTTCTGTTTTCGACTGGGCTCGTCGCTCGAGCTGCCGCCACTGCTCGCGTTCCCCCCGCTTCGGTTTCGGTCCCGGCCGTGAGTCTGCGAATCGTCGTGTGGTGCACAGTCCGGACAGACCTCGAGTTCGGCTCCCGCGACCGACGCGAGCCGAAGCGAGTCGCTCTCGGCACCACAGAGTTCGCAGTTCGTCCCGCCACCGCCGCCGGACGAACCGGTCGAATATTTGGCCATGCGACACATTGTCCCCTGTCGCATTTTAACCGTTCGGTACGGGGAACCTGACCGACGGTCTCGGCCCATGAGCGTCGCTCCGAACTGCGAAAATCAACGACCGAGATGTTTCCGGATGGTCGCCCGGACCGGCAGCGCCAGCCCGCCGAGCAGCGGGACGAGGACGAACGTCGCGAGATCGACTGGCAGCGAGGCCGCGCCGGCCACAGCAGCGACGAAGCCAGCCGCCGGAGCGAGGACGGGCACCACGTACAGGTACGATGGCGTCCAGCCAGGCAGCCGCCGCGTGTGGCGGACGATCACGCCGAACAGCAGCGGCATCAGGACCGCCCCCGCGAGCAGTGGCCCGCCGACCAGCGTCGTCGTCGCCCCCAGCGCGAGCGCGATGACGATCGTCTCGTCGATCGTCACTGCTCCCCACGTGTCCTCTCGACGGACGAGACGCGTCACGAGCAGGACGGCCAGTGCGAGTGCGACGACACCCGCTAACGCAGCGTACCACAGTGTCGGCTCCAGCGACGGCGTCACGATCTCGACACCCTGGACGAATCCGACGGTGGTCTCGAGCCCGTGGCGACTCGCCGACAGCAGCGTCCAGATCCCTGCTGGATCCGCCCCGGTCGCACGCACGTCGGCCCAGAGCGACCGCAGCGACGATTCGTTTGCGAGCGCGAAGTGAGCGAGGCCAGCGACGTAGACGAACAGTGACAGCCAGAGCAGCGGCAGCGAGAAGTTCTGGCGACGCCACCAGCGAGCGATTGGATTGCCGGTCGCCGTTGCCGAATCGGACTCGACCTGTGTGTCCGTCTCGCTCGACTGACCGGTTCCGCGAGCCGTCTCGCCTGCGGAACTCGTGGTCTGCCCGGCTGTCCCCGGGTTGCTCCCACCGGCGGTCCCTGCTCCGGTTGCGCTCGCGGTACGCTGTGCAGTGCCGGTCGCCGTCGATCCCGTCGTCGAACCGGTCGCACCAGCGGTTGCCGTCGACGAGCGATTCGACGCGCTCGCGCTAGCCGTTCCGGAGCTAGCTGTCGTCGATGAGGACGATTTCGTCTTCGACTCCGAATAGTTCAGTTCCGTTCCGTCGGTTTCCTCGTCGTCTCCGTCGTCGCTTTTCCAGACGTCGGGCGAGGGCAGGCCGCTTGTCCGTTTGGCGACGTAATCTTCGTGGCCGAGTCGGTCGTAGGCCTGTCGTTCGACCGGATCGCCGAGGATATCGTAGGCAGTCTTGACCGCGGTGAACTGGGCCTGTGCGCGGTCGTCGTCGTTTACGTCCGGGTGATAGACCCGGACCTGCTCGCGGTAGGCCTCCTTGACCTCGTCCTGGGAGGCGTCGGGGGAAATCTCGAGCAGGTCGTAAAAGTCCTCTGTCATGTGAGCGTGGAGACGATGTGGTCTGTCCTCTGATTGTTGGGGAGGGGTTATAATTTCAATGTTCTTTCCGGTTCGGATTCCTGATCACATCGCTCGAGATCGAGCTTCAGGCGTCATCGCGGTGGCTGGCTCACGAAAAATCGGTCAGCGACGACTGCCCGGCCGTGCGGTCGTCGCTGGCCGCGGTCCCCGTCGGCGACTCACTGCTCGGCTCGGGATCGTCCCCGCTTCGTTCCCAGCTCTCGAGGCTGGCCTGATCGGCGGCCGCGAACTCGAGGTTGGCCACCCGAACGCCGACTTTGCGGACGGGGTCGGTTTCGAACTCGGTGAATAGGTCACGAGCGATCCGGTCGACGAGGTCCGGTTCGTCGACCGGCCCGGGCAGCGATCGCTCGCGTGTATTGACATCGTATGGTGGCGTAACGGCCTTGACGCCGATCGTCCGGTACAGCGCACCCTCGCGCTGAGCGCGATCCGCGACGGCCGCCGCGAGGGTCTCGATCTGCTCGTACTTCGGACTCGGCTCCGTGACCGGCTCGGCGAACGCCGACTCCCGGGAGAAGCTCTTGGGATCGCCTTTCGGCTCCACGCGGCGGTCGTCCTCGCCGCGAGCGCGGTCGTACAGCTCCCGGCCGCGCTCGCCGAAGCGCTCGACCAACGGCTCCGGATCGGCTGCGGCGACGTCGCCGGCCGTCTCGAGGCCCATCTCCCGAAGCTCGCGGGCGGTCACAGGGCCGACGCCGTGGAGT
This sequence comes from Haloarchaeobius amylolyticus, assembly GCF_042678045.1. Classification (GTDB taxonomy): domain Archaea; phylum Halobacteriota; class Halobacteria; order Halobacteriales; family Natrialbaceae; genus Natrinema; species Natrinema amylolyticus_A. Next base: position 328,115 of record NZ_JBHUDI010000001.1, on the reverse strand, counting down.
AAGTCGACCTCGAGCGGTGCGAGAAAGTCCCGAATTTTGCCCGGCTGGACGACCGTCAGGCCGTCGGGTTTGTCGAAGTCGCTGGCGATCTTGGCCGCGCTCATCGTCGGGGCGACGCCGACGCTGACGGTCACGCCGACCTCCCGGCGGATGCGATCCTTGATGTGACGGGCGAAGCCGTCCGCGACCTCCCAGGCCGTACGATCGGTCACGTCGAGGTAGGCCTCGTCGATGCTGACCTCGCGGACTACGTTGGCACAGTCGTGGAGGATCTCGCGGACGTCGGCCGCGACCAACTCGTAGTAGTCCATGTCGACGGGCCGGTAGTAACCGGTTTCTGCGCGCTCTCTGTCGTCGTCCAGCTTGCCGGCCTCGTACGCTGTGCGTCTGGGCAGTCGCTCGAGGGCCGTCGAGATGGCCTGGGCGCTCTCGACACCGAACTCGCGGGCCTCGTAGCTGGCGGTGGCGACCGCGCCGACGGTCTCGCCCGGCTCGTACCCCATGCCGACGACGAGGGGCTCGCCACGGAGGTCGGGCTCGCGCAGTCGCTCACAGGACGCATAGAAGCAGTCGGCGTCGACGTGACAGACGATGCGGTCCTCGTCGTCCTCGCGTTCGACGCCCGGCAGCCGCGGGCCATCGGACATTCGTCTACCAGTCGATTCGTCCGGACGGACGTGAACGTTGCGCCCCGAGCAGGGAGCGACCAGCGGACGGTGAGGTTCGCGCGGCGGCTAGAGTTCGTAGGCCATCATCACTTCGTCGACGTACTCGTCGTCGATCGTGTAGTGGTCCTTGCGGATCGCCTCGGTGTTCCACCCGTGTGCGGTCAGGAACTCGAGCGCGCCATCGTTGACGACCGGCACGCTGTTGTAGACTTTGCGGTAGCCGTTCGCTTCGGCCCACTCGATCCCCCGCTGTAAGAGCGTGCTCCCGATGCCGTGGCCCCGGTAGGCTTTGCGGACGCCGACGGTCTGCTGGGCGACTTCCCGAACCGGGTCAACCTGGTGGAGATCGAGGTGGGTCCAGCCGATGACGTCGCCGTCGACGGTCGCGACGAAGAACACCCGGGACTCCACTGCGTTGTGTCTGCTGACGGTGTCGTCGTACAGGAGCTGCTCGGCGATCGTCTCGGCGACGACGTAGGTCTCCTCTGCGGTGACGTCGCGGATCGTCTCGATGAGCCCGTCGAAGTCCTGCTGGCGCGCTGGCCGGACGGTGACGGTAAACTCGCCCAGGTCGTGCTTTTCGATGGCCCCGAACTCGAGTGCGATCCGGAGCGTCCCGCCATCCTCTTCGAGGTAGCCGTCCGTTTTCAGCGTCTCGAGCCGGTCCTGAAACTCCTCGGCCGGGAGCGAGACGACATCCCGGAGCTTGTGCCGCTCGACGGTCCCGTGCCGTTCGACGTACTCGTAGATTCGTCTGCTGGCTTCAGACGCAAACGTCGGCCGATCTATCGCGTCCATACGCACTGTATGGAGACCCACCGCTTATCCCTTGTGTATTGGTACCACACGCCTAATAAGTCGTCGAGCGACCCGCTATAGTAGCTACTGAACGTCACTGCACACCCGATCGCATGATGGGAGCGCGGTTCGGAGCGAGCACCGGGAGCGAGAACGGCGGACTGTGCGATCGGTGTGTCAATCGTTTCAGTTGTTGCTATCTCCCCACAAGTAGCCGCAGCCGCTGAAAAGGCGGTGTTAATTATATCCGCGCCACTTCTTCCCGCACTCGGTACACTTGAAGGCCTGTACTGGCAGCGTGGCGAGAAACAATCAAATATAGCGGAATAAACTCGGTTTAACTCGTACTTTCGGCATAATCGGTTTTGGCGGTTGCTGGCGGAGGCCGGATAAAACCGCGTCTGCCGCATCCGGGTCATCGCCGTCATGCCCTCTCCATAATAAGGTAATACGGGAAGCAACCTAGGTTTTTCGGTCCTCACACCACTATAACCCTGTAAAAAACTGTATAAGCAGTATCTGATTTCGAAGAGGATGTATTAATTCTTGAGTGGCTTTGACCGGTCGTGTTCAGATTAGCTGATTCCATGCGAAGGCGAACGATCTGAGCCACTGATTAGCAGTTTCTGCGGAAGCGTTGCTAAAGCAGTTTGAGAACGATGACGTTCTTCGTTTTATCTCTCTAAAGACACGTTCGACGCTGTTCCGATTTCCATGTCGTTCATGTCTGAAATCGAGGCTATGTCGCTGACAGGCATAGTTCAGTGATTTATCTCCATCAACGAGAAACACAGCATCATCGACATCATGTTTCTCGCGTAATTCCGTGAAGAACGCACTAGCGATAACCTTGTTTCTCGTCGGTTCAAGCTTTGTATGGAGTAATTCATTAGATGCTGGATCGACGGCTGCGTACAGCCAATACTGCTCATCATCGAGTCGGATCACTGTCTCATCGACTGCAACGTGATCCGGACTCCGACAGGAAGTTGGCTGTAGATCTGCCTTGTGAACCCAGTTATGAACAGTCGAGCGAGCCCGTTCAACACCGAATATCTCGAGAACTCGAACAGTATTCGAAAGCGAGAGTCCAGCAAGATGGATCTGAATACTGAGCTTCATCAACAGCCGCGGTGTTGCTTCTCGCTCCACAAAATCCAAGTCGATCTGGCCGATACTACGGCTGAGGCACGCGTTTTCTGACATGGACACTCACAAAACGCGACGCCTCACCTTTCAATCCTTATTTGAACACTGCCCTTTGACCGCACGTAGACAGGAATTGAGGTTGAACAGCGGCAAGCACAGCCATAACCGAAACCATGCCGCGGACACAGAGAGGGTAGACCTCTAACGGCGACAGCTCCCCGGCTGTATGTCAGAACGCCGATTACTCCGGGTTCGGAGCCGACAAGATGGAGGTAGTGGAGTACTACGCTAACCAGAGCTACTTCCAGGCACTGGCGAACGCGGAAGGCGTGGATCCTTCCAACGGTGTCGCAACCAAGTTCGTCGATAACAACGGCTGGACAACACAGTGGCAGACAATCCACCAGGCAGAGAAAAAGTACGACGGAAAGGACGAAACATCCTGCGACAGCTGCCAGAGCTTCTCACTCTGGAACAATACAGTGAACATCAAGATGCCGGAGGTCGAGAAAGCTTACGACGACACCGATTCAAGCGACAACGAAAAAGCATGGCGTGTAGAGAACGCTGGTATCAGTGAGGCAGACATCCTTTCGCCCTTAGATCCCGAAACCACGAAACCAATCTTTCCCGGTGGTTTTGCGGGTAAATGCAGCGAAGGACAGATGTGGCAGTATGACAATCCAGACGGCAGCGGTGATCCTCAGTGGATGTGTTCGGGAGATATTCCATGGGATCAGCCCGTGATGCTTCCGGAGACCAACGGAGGTTTCATAGCTCTTATAATACCTCACACAAACCTGATGACGGGGGATGAATTAGTTTCTCAAGGTTGGTCAATATTCGAGTCTTATCCTCAGGCGTCTTCCAACAGAGATGAATTAGGTTCTCTTAAAACTCTGAAGGCTACGTGCTGGGTTGGAGACCTAAATGATGACCCTCAGGAACTGCCTGACAGTAAGGTAATCAGTGATAACGTAGATATTTCAGATAGTGGTAGTCCATTCGGGATTTATGGGGAGGTCGACAAAGCACCGAACTCCGAGTACAGCTGTAACTGGGAGTACGTTACAACTACAGGAGAGGTTATCTCTAACGTCGGTACTCCTGTCCCTATGCAGGAAGGTGACACGACGCTTGAGAACATGGACCAAGACTTTGTTGACTGGAAGAGTGACCATCTCACAAATATCAACGGCCTCGAAACAACTTACAGCAGTCTATCAGACCTCAGAGGCAACACTTCAGAATGGAATCTTGTGGAGATACAGTAGAAGAAGGGAAGAGATTTTATAGGGCAGCTACTTCCATATCGGTAGCTGTTCCCTCTGCCTGGTAATCGATTTCGGGGCTGAGTTCGGCGGTGAGTCCGAAGTCTTGGAGTGATTCGATGAGTTCTCCTCCTTTTCCTTTTCTTAGTCGGGTCATTGCGTTGATGAGGAGGTCGTTTTCCCAGTTCATGTTGTGTCCGAAGGCGTGTTCTACTTCTTCCATGTATTCTCTGTTGCTGGATAGTGCTGTTAGTTGTTGTAGTGTTCCTTCTGCTTGGTCTAGGTTGTTTTCTGTTGTCCAGAGCGGTGTTTGGTTTCTGTGGGCTTCTGGATATCCTGCTTCGCTTGGTGGTTGGTGTGTTAGTCCGCCTCTTCCTGTTTCTACGTGGTATGTTTGGTCGGTGTCGTGGTCGTGGAGTAGGACTGTTTTATGTCCGGTGTTGTACATTGTTCCGGTTGTTACGTTGTCGAGTTCTGTTTCGAGTGTGGCTGCAAGGAAGTTGGCTTGTCCGCTGGGTTGTCCGCTTCCGCCGATTGCTGGTCCGGCTTCCTGTATCCATTCCATTGCGTATCTTTGGAGTTGGTCTTTTCTGGATAGGTTTTCTATGTCCCATTCATTGTGGGCGTTTTCTATGGCGTTTTCTCCTACTTCTTTCCAGGTTTTTCGTGCTCTGGGTGTGCTGCGTTCCAGTTCTTCTTCCAGGTAGTCTTCTCTAAGCTTTCCGTGTATTTCTTTGTCGTCGACGAGGGTTTCTTCGTATATTTCTTCCGGGTTTTTGTTTATGGTTAGTTCTGTTTCTACTGTTTTGGTGATTTCTCTTCCGTATTCTGGGTCTTCGGCGGTTATTTCGAGGTGGAGTGTGGTGTTTCCGGGGAGGACTTCTTCTTTCGCTGCTTGCCAGATGTTTCCCTCGGTGTATTCCATGCCGTCGATCTCTGTGAAAAGTCCTGCTTCTTCGAGAAGTTCTTCGCTGTAGTCGGGGTGGTTCCTGACGGTGTATCCCGTGACCTCGGCGATGTTCTCCTGTGACAGTGTCTCGGTCTCTCCGTCAAGGGTTCTCTGTATGTCTATACCCATCTCGAACCGGTCTTCCCCTTCAAGATCTGTCGCACCGTCCTTGAAACCTATGGCGGCCTGGTAATCCGGCTCCAGGTCATCTTCCTCTGGCTTCGAACTGCTGTTTGGTTCTCTATTCTCGCTGTTATTTGAGCTGTTGCAGCCTGCTACTACTGTTGCTGCGGCTGTTCCTGTTGCTGCGAGAAGGTTGCGTCGAGAGTAGATGCTTTGGTCGGTCATACCGGTTATTTTCTCTACTTGAACCTATCTTTCAAATAATTACCGGCGAGTGAACACAACACTGTTTCTGCAAAGCCCGTAATCCTGCAAAGGTAGATATACCGATCAAACGTCCGAGGAGAGTGATCAGGGCCACGGCCGGTAGTACTGTAGTTCTGCGTCTTCGAACTTTTCCTCGAACCGTGTGATGTGGACCGGGTAGACCTCTTCCAGGAACTCTTCGGGTGTGAGTTCGCTGTAGGTGTAGACGCCGTCGATCTCGTAGTCGCCTTCCTCGTCGTCGAGGACACGGACGTTCACCTCCAACTCGATTTCGGGAGGTTCCTCGTAGAGTCGTGGTCCAATCACAATCCCGATCTGGTTTTTCTCGAGGCCGCAGAGATCCAGGTACTCCTCGATATGCCGGACCGGGTCGTACTCTGTCCTTTCGACTGTTGATCACCCTTCGATTTTTTCCAGGAACCGTGGAGTGACTTCTTGGACGTCTTCCTTGGATGCCTGGCGTCCTGCCTGAAGCAACCGTTCGAGTGCGTCCCGGCAGTCACCGCCTGACTCAGCCACCTCTTCAGCGATCTGTTCTACTGCCTCGGGCTGTACCGCTCCCGGAAGGAACGCCTTCTCAACACGGTCACCGAGGATTTCACGTAGCTCCTCAACGGTGTAGGGTTTGAACTCTATGGACCGGCAGTTCAGTCGGCTTCTGCTCCGTGAGTCGAGGAAGATCTTTCCGGGCGGCCGGTTCGAGATCAGTACCTGCCCAACCTTGTTTTCAGAACTTTGGCTCAGCATGTGGAAATCGTATATAATCTCGGCCTTGTCCTCGAGCTGGTCGAACTCGTCGAGGGCGACCGCGATACAACGGTTCTTGTCGAGCCATGAACCGATGATCTTGAGGAGCGAGTCAACGGGTTTCCCTTTCCGTGGAGCAGGATAGCCCAGCTGGATCAAGAGTTCTGTCAGGAGTGAAGGCCGTGTCCTGTACTGCCAGCAGTTGATACGGACCGTTCTCACCCTTGTCTCGTTCTCCAGTGCGTCGAAGACATGGTCGACACAGACGGTTTTCCCGCTTCCCGGCGGACCGTACACCAGAAGGTTTTCCGGAGCCTTCTGTTCTGTAAGCGGCCGGACCGCGTCCCGTATACCGTGGATCTCACGCTCTCGATCCACTATGTCCGGAGGAGCAGACTCCGCGTTAAGGAGTTTTTCAGACCGGATAATGCCATCGTTGGATGTAGTTTCGAACATTCCAGTATCTCACCTCTGTACTTCTCACACCTGTCTGTCCTCATTGAAAAGCGGGGCCGCGGACTCTGTTTCGTATGTGGAAGACTGCATTCATCCTCGAAAAGGTTCAACGTCGAACAATGGTATGACGCTCGATTCGTGGGGAAGTCGTCCAAGCGAATACGGGTGTGTCAAAACCTGTGTAGAGGTACTCCAGAAACCATCTATGTTATGTCAAACCTTATTGATACGCGGACACCTTTGGAAACCACGCATCTCCCGGCACAGTTCGTGGGGAGAGAGGCCGAACAGGACGCTCTCAACGATGCTTTCAGCGTTGAAGACGAGAGCTGTCTCCCCAACTTCCATGTGTACGGGCCGCGCGGCACAGGAAAGACACATCTCCTCCAAAGGTTCCTGACGACGTTTCCACCGACGTTCACCACCTGCTACATCTCCGGCATCCACCAAGACACACAGTACAAAGCATTGGAACGTCTCTACCAATTACTGACCGGTACAAAGCTCGGCACAGGACACCACATCGCCGACATCCAACGAAAGGTGGAAGAACAGGTTACTCTGCCGACGGTGATCGTGGTTGACGAAGTCGACTTCCTTCTCTTGGACGATGGGGACGACCTCCTCTACTTCCTCACACGTCTCGAGAACACCGCGGTCATCACGGTCTCAGCCAACCAGCCAACGATCAAGGACGAAATGGATGACAGGACGTACAGCTCGTTCCAGCCACAGCACCTGACACTGAACAGGTACACACCCAACGCGGCACGTCAGATCCTTGCTGACCGCGCACGGAAAGCACTTCAACCAGAGTCACTGCAGAGAGACGCACTGACGTACATCACAACGACAACCCAGAACATCTCCATCGGGCTCACCTGGCTGCGGGAGGCGGTCGAAACCGCTGAAGAACAGATCAACACCGAACTGGTACAGGAGGTCGAGGTTGCGGCTTACCACAAGTATGTGAGAATGCTTCTCAACCGGTTTACCACGCACCACCGCCGTCTGTACAACACTATCGCCCGTCTCGAACAAGAACGAGATGCGCCGCTTACGACAGGAACCGTCTACAGAGAGTACAGCGGACGTTGTGAATCCGCGGGTGTCGCACCATTGAGCGAACGCCGTATAAGCGACTTCCTGACCCATCTGGAACTGCTTGACCTGATCGAGGCATCCTACCACTACGGAGGACCGATGGGGAAGACACGTGAGATACAGTTGGTTGACTGGAACTCCCACGGTTCAGAGGAGACCGAGTAAGAGGTCGTCGTCGAGTGCGTCTAACTCACGGCGGACCTCGCGACGTTCCTGTTCGAGTCTCTGTCGGTCACTCCAGTGCCGTCGACGTTCCTCCCTGAGTTCCTGTCTGAGCTCCCGTATACGGCTTTTATTATGTTCTTTCCTGTCTCGGCTGCCGCTTCCGAACCGTCTGAGCAGCTGTTTCAGGTTTTCCTCGTACCGCTGTACCTCCCTCTCCAGTTCGTGGACCAGTTCTTCGTGTAGACCGGTTCGTTCCTGGATCTGTTCCTCGATCTCCTCGAGCAAGGTTTCAACACGTCTACGTTCCTCTCTGTGTGCTTCGGTCAGCAACTGTTCGATTCTCTCTTCACCGTAGGTTTCCCCGCCACGTCCGAGTATCTCATCAGCAGCGGTGTGAGGTTCCAGCAGCTCGACGTACTCTTCGTAGACCATTCCCTACAGAATAACGGGTTCCAGTGCTACAGGTGTTAGGTATCGCCGTGTTTCCGTAGCTCTCGGTACTGTTCCGCCTTTTCACGGTAGAACCGAGGTAGCTCCTTGACCTCTTTCTCCGACCAGTCCTCAACTTTTCCAAGCAACCGTTCCGCCTCCGCAAGTTCGTAGAAACCCATTCCGTATCACGTAGTCAGTAGGACAGGGGCAGCCTTGTCTATCTTTCAGAACCCCTGTCTACGGTTGATATAGAAGCTACGGTCCATCGACAGGCACCAAGGTCACTGACGAAACGAAACAGGGAGTTCCTCTCTCAGTCTCCACGTCCCGAAGTATGTACGAGTATCCGTCCGTATCCCGACCGGTCTCTACACCAAGATCGTCTTCAAGGACCTCGACAACCTTACAGACGCTGTGTCATAGATCCGTTCGTGGCTGTCGGTAGGGCTTCTGGTTGAACCTTTAACCATCGAATAGTGTTGTAGGAAATAATATTTCCTTTATCCAATGGCTCCTGGAGTGAAGATAACAGCAGCGGGGAGATACAGTAATACGAGGATTGCTGCTAGACGTAATGCGCCGGCTGCCTGTCGCCGGTTCTCTGGAAGGGACTCGGCAATACCAGCCAACGCGGACCCGACCACCATAATAAGCAACCAGCTGCTTGAGTCAGCGTTACCCTCAATCCAAGAGTATACGTAAAGCCCTAGGAAGATAATCGATCCACCGAACTGAACTAACGCCGTAGGGCGGCCAGACGGTTTACTAAACACGACTTCGTTGATACTGGAGGGCATCAAGAGGGTATTCTCGCCCGAAATCTAAATAGTATGGGTGTTAACACTTTCTCGAGCGGTAACTCCTCCAACCCCTCCGAAGTTCGTGGCGAACCTTCCTATGAAAGAGTGTGTCATAGAATCGGTCACAGGCCAATTCGACTTCGTAGTGTACGGTCAGTACAGCAGAGGTAGTTGTCGAGAGACACGCGAGGGTTTGCAAACCACAAACAGTATGTGTGATTCTTGTAGCTACTTACATAATGGAACGAGAACGCCTCGGCCGCGGTCTCTTACTGGCCCTTCTCGGACTCGGCGGTATTTTCTTCATCCTCAGTATTGGCAGTGGCCGACCAATCGGTGCCATGTTTGGCGTGTTGGTCGTGTTTGCAGGAGTAACGTGTTACCGACTATTCGACCAGTTATTTGATACGGCCTCCGTCACGTTCAACCCTACAGACACTCAAGTATTGACCGTCAATCTCCTGCAACTCGGGCTAGTCCTCCTTGGTTTCGCTCTCGTCACTTACGCCTTCAGTGACCTCGAACTAATCATAGAGGCAGTTCGGACAGACCTTCAACCGCCGACCGCGCCGGTATATATCGGTTCTGTCATCGGACTCGCCCTCGGTGGAGGAGCGGCCTATCTCACCATTCGATGGGAGCGAGTCCAAGATGCGAGCCAGTCAGTTCCGTTCCGAATGGTCGGCTTCTCCGTTACGTTTGGCACGTACTTTCTGTTACTCCCCAATCATCCGGAAGCTGCACTCGTCTATGCCACAGCCTATACGCTCAGTCGCCTTCTTGTCCTCTTTGGGATGAGGTCGCTATCGCAACGGTAAGTTCACAGGTGTAGTGTGCAGTAGATTCACGTGAATATATCTCTAAAGAATAGGTTTTCAACAGAGCCAGATAAGGATAAATTCAGGACGTAACGTTATTTGATTGACGAGATACTAACGCAGATATCAATAAAAGCACGAAATCAAGCGCAAGAGTCGGAATCATACCAAATATAAACAGGGATGCGAACCCCACACCTGTGACCATAGCCCCAATCAGCATCCCAGAGCCGTTTCCACTACTAGCAAGTGAACGATAGAGATGGTATCCAACACCAGCTTGGAGGACAAACAATACAATACCGAACGGAGATATCGCGATCATCATTTACTTATTTAAGTTACATATTCATATAAGTGTGGTATGGTTTTCAAGGAAGTTCGTGGAACGGCAAACAATCAATACGCACATCTACTTACCGGTTGATTCAATCAAAGAGGGTCGAAACAAATTGCCTGTGAGTCTTTTTATGACAAGCTCATGAAAAGCTGCTCCAACAGACATTATCCATGGCGAGTTAGTTTGTAAGCGAGTACGGTTTCTTAATACGATGGGCGTAAAGTATATACGCGTATTTTCTATCTTTTGGCCCTGTTGAATCCTCATCAAGTGATATATCTTGACTCGGTTGCGGTCAATACAGAGGAGGTGTTCAGCACCTCGTTCCTGACTGATTCTGAGTAGATGATTGCCCGATGTGATGCAGCATTCAGACGTATCTGATAAATTAAGTATTTGTAGCAATATATGCGAAAATACCGGCCAGAACGATCAGAACCAGCAGTTGTACTGTGATTAACAGTAGCCGTTCTTTGAGCCCTGTCCAAAAACTGTCCCACTCAGATTCCATACCGGCATGTGATCATTAGTTCACATATAAATGTTGCTAATAAATATGTAGTTCTCATCGACCGGCTATTTCGGGCGAGAATATGTCTGAAGAAGAGGATTTCAACAGAGCCGTTCACCAACAATTACTACCACAAGAGCGTTCCGAGTAGGCAAGTAACTGATCTTAACCTGCTTGACTCCATGCAAGTAATGAAATACCTGTGAGTATGAAAAACACTATTGCATCAAGTGGCTTAAGATACTGTGTCGTATCTGTGACTGCAACAATCGCTGTAATTACGCACAGCACACCGAAGAAAAAGTATATTCGTTTTAGTCCGACCATGCTACTAATACAATCTCCTCAGTGATATATTTATTGTGTTCAGATATTTATAATATCCCACCCCTCCTCAGCAAGACTCCCAATCCCATCAGCGAGATCGTCTGCGATATCTGTTGCAGTATTCCACGCATCATCAGCCGTATTTTCAAGATCCGATACCAGTTCATCATCAAAGAGATCCCCATCACAAACCGGGACGATGATCACCTGCGGCTCTGTCTCATAGGTGACGAACACCTCAAATTCAACTCCATTACAACTAGTCTGTTCAGAGAACACCCCTTCAACAGTACACCCAATGACGCCACCAGTACAAAGCCCACCAAAAATTGAAGCACCACCGACAACACTAACAGGGCCACCAAATGCACTAGCAGCACCGCCAGCGACAGCGACTCCAGCACAAGTAACTCCCGCTCCTCCGGTTGGTGCACCTAATTCGTTCAGCTTTTCAGTTACTGGGTTGTCAGACCCATAGACATCATTACACAACTCGTTTAGATCTACTGTGGAAACATACTCCCATCCCTCAGGTGCGTCAAACTCAGGCATTTTTATTCACCACCTGAAGACGTTTGAATCTCCAGTACATTTACTTCGTTTTCGTCCATTGCCCCGGATTTATCATCCACTCCTGTGAGACAATCGTCAACATAGATTGGATCTCCTTCACACTGGGAAACACAGCGTGCAAGAATTTCATCATCGGATTTATGACCAAACAAGACGGCACCGCGAGTCTTGTCGTCATCGGCATCTCCGACATAATCACAAGGCACCTTCAACACAAGCGTCTCCTCATCTGTTTCTTTATCTATCAGTTTCGCGCCTTCCACATTACCAAAATTCGGTTTGAAATCACGTTCTCTCGTCGTCCGACGGATAGTTTTGAACGCAGCGGAGGAGAGGACTACCACCCGGACGACCGGTACCTCGAGATACGTCACAGGGAATCAACCCCGTTGAAGAACAAGGAGGAAGGTGAGCGTTTAGTCGCACTGGATCCGGAGAGCTGTGAAGTCCTCCATGACTGGATCCGGATTCAACGGCCGGAGACACGGGACGACTACGGACGAGAACCCTTGCTATCAACAGTCCATGGACGCGCCCACAAAAACACTCTCCGGATGACGGTATACCGTTGGACACGGCCATGCACCTACACCGGTTCCTGCCCGCATGGAAGAGACCTCGCCAGGTGTGAGGCGTTGCACGACAACCGGAAGACGGCAAGCGTCTGCCCATCCTCGGTCGCACCCCATGCGATCCGACGTGGGTCCATCACATACCACCTTACCAAGAACGTTCCAACCGAGGTTGTCAGCAACCGTATGAATGTAAGCCCCAGAGTCTTGGATATCCATTACGACAAGAGGAGTGAGGAGACGAAGATGGAGCAGCGGAGACGTTATCTGGAAGATCGATCAACACGGTTCCACCGTCACTGACAACGGGAAACAAAAAATGAGAGGGTGTGGTTTTAGTCGCCCGCCACGTCTTCAACCGGCTGCGTGCTTTGTTCGGTGAAAGAGACTGTTTCACCTATCTCGACTTCCCCGGAGCTGCTGAGTTGAACCTTGTAGCCGCGGTACCGGAACTCAACCATCCCAGTTGTTCTATCTGCGCTTGGAGTGGACTGGAAAAGTGAGTCCAGGGCTTCTGTATCGATGACCGTGTGAAGCGGCGGGTGAAGCTCCAAGGGGTCAACGCCCTCCAGGTCGGCGACTTTCTCAACAACTTTGAGACTGATCCGCTCCCCCTTCTGTGACATGGATGGGTCTGATACAGCGTGGTACATAACTCTAAGTGAGAGAGGTTGACATACCAGACCTATACAGTTAGGTTTCGGATGATCCGGCCTCTACATTTCCTCTGTCTGACTGTGTGAACGCGTCAAGCTGTTCGAGGACACCCTTCTTCTCGAGCTCCGCCAAGCGTTCCAGGACTGCCTGTTTCTCCTCCTTCTTTGTCTCCTTCTCGAGGGATAGTGGTCTTCCGCATGTCCTGCACTCCGTCTCTTCCGGCTGGTTCTCGGTCCCACAGAAGCTGCAGTTGACGGGTTGAGTCTTGTCTTCCCCGTTATTGAGTCCGTATTCTTCTCTGATGGCTTGGTTGACGTCGTCGTTGTTGAGATGGACATAGACCTTCGCACGATCACTCCCAGGTTTCCATCCTGCGAACTTGTTCAACTGCTCGTAACCCATGAACGTCGCCACCTCCGTTAATCGTGTGTGGCGGAGGTTGTACGGACGGCGTTTGTTCTCCGGTATCTCGGCCCGTTCGCATGCTTGTTTGAACCGGCGGAGAAATCCGTCGTACTTGACCCGGTCGCGGAGGTCTGGCTCATACCCACACTCCGAGTCATCGTGGTGGTGTGGGATCTCCCCACACTGCTGGCAACGCTGTTGTTCTGTTTTTACCCAGAGCGGTGCACTGGGATCGCTGATATCCCCGATTTTTCCGCCGAGGGGATGGGCCGTGAGCCATTCCCGGACAGTTCGACCAGCACGTATTAACTGATTCGTACGGTCTGGCGTGTTCTTGAGTCCCTCAAGTGAGATGAAATCTCCTTTTCCGTTCGTGATGAAGTCGCTGATATTCCGGGAGAGGATTTCGCCTGGTCGCGCTGCTGATTCATACAGGACCTTCACGAATGCTCGATCTCGCGTTGACTGGAACCCTTGGAATAGGCGGGTCAGTTCTTCTTCGGTAAAGAGGTCGTCCCGTGTGACCGGTGTTGCTTTCTTTTGTGTGACCGTGAAGAACTGGACCTTGTCTGGATGTTCGTGTCCGCCGTTCTCGACCTTGTAGAACTTCTTGATTGTGCTCTTGAACTTGTGTTTGGTCGCGTCAGCGTAGCTACTTCGGTTGACGTTGGCAAGCAGCTCTTTGAGTTCGGCTTCGGTGGCACCGCGAAGTCGGAAGTCGGACGAGGCGAGTTTTGTGAGGAGTGTTTTGAACGCCTGTATCTGTCGTTCCTGTTGGACTTCGCTGATGCCTTCTGCTGCTTGATGGTCGATAAACTCCTGGATCGCTTGGTAGTTTTCGCGGTGGACGGCGTCTCTGAGATTTTGGAGGCTATGGTTGACGTCGACGTAGTTGGTCGTGGACATGGTAGTGGTTCACATTTTGGTTGTAGAAGAAGGAGGTGAGAGACCGACTTTCATATGTAGTTCAGAACCGGTGTTCGGTTGGTGCCCACTGAACGGTTGGTTGGTTGGACTCTCCGTCCGTCAAATTAACCGTAAGGAGCGTCTCTAAGTCGTCTCTTTTCCTTCTCCGTGTTTCGGTTGGTTTTCAAGATAGATTCACAGTCAAGCTTTTTATGGAAAATTGTGAGGATCTGTATGTGTCAACGGTGCTGTCGACCCAGTCTGGTAACTCGCGCAGCCATCGTACAGGAGGATACCCTGTTTCATGTGCTCTCTGACCGCATCAGAACTAACGGGTCTGGATGCCTGCTCTTCCTCGAGATTGGTATCCCTCTTCGGCAAGCGAGTTACCAGACACTATGTTCCGTTTTGCCGAACACCCCTAACACCCCTCCGACCAGCACTATCTGGGTTGGTTTTCTGCCGAAGTAGTCGAACTACGCCGCTTTTCCGCCCTTCTTCTTGTTCGATCCTCTGCTGATGTGCTAGGTGGTAGATCTGTTCAAGAGGACAGGGTCGAAATGCCTCGTAACACTTGGGGTTCTACGGCCAGTCGGTGAGTGCATCGGAAACGTCCTGTGCCAAGTGAAAGACGACCTGGTCCGTGTCGATGCCGGATTCTTCGAGCCGTTGTTTCAGTCCATTCTTTACTTTTTCTGTGCGGCATACGATCCAGATCACGTCGAACCCGTACTCGAGGTGTTTCTCCACGTGTTCCCGTTCGCGTTGAGTGTTTTCCATTGCGACTTCGATAGCGAGCTCGAGCTTGCCCGTATTCACGTAGACGTCTGCGTCGAACAGTTCGAGTTTCACGGCCCAGCCCGCCTCCTCAAACATCTTCTTTACTTGGTGCTGCCAGTACCTGTGGACGATACCACCGCGCCCCTCCTGGCTCGGATCGAGGCCGAGGTGTTTTTCGACGTAGCTGCGTCCTCTGTCCGTTAATTCCAGTAGTTTTCGTGCGCCTGTCTCCGTCCGTGTGGACTGTTCTGTGACCAAGCCCGACTCCACTAACTCTGTCTTGGCTTTGTTGCCCTTGTACCGGCTGGAAAACTCTTCGTACCGCTCCGTCAACGGGACGAACGGCTCCTCAACCAATCCCTTCAGTAAGTGTTCCGCGTCGTCGGAGACCGTGACCTCGGACTTGTTTTCATCGAGTACCTCCGTCTCCTCAGAATCAGTGTTTCCATGCTGTACAGATTCTACAAACCTATCTGGCTGTTCACGTGGCTCCGCTGTCAGTGAGTTCCAGAGCTGTCCCTGTCTTTTCTGTAGGTCCGAGTCTGTAACCGTCTTCGACAACCGGTACGTGTCAAGCGTTACACGGGCCGGATCACTGTTCCCTGTCTGGACAACTGCCTCCCCAGTATCGAGGTCTTTAGCAGCGTTTGTCTGCCTCTCAGTGAGGTTCATCGACTCCGTCACCGCTGTGAACTGCTTCCGGTCGCCCGTGGGGAGCAAGGCTTTGGTGTACGTGTTGGCCTTGATGGAATCGGTCAGCTTCGACGCTTCCTGATCCGCCACGATCAGTCCTTCACCGAACTCCCTCATCTTCGCCGTCAGTTCGTCGACCGCCGGGATACCGGACTCCGATTGACGTTCTTTGTAGACGCTGAAAACTTGCTTCGCCTCGTCGAGGACGAACACATGGTTGAGATCCTCTGAACGATGTGTCTTGGCGAGTCGGTACTCGTAGACAGCAGCGAGCAGGATCTCCATCAGGAAATTCTGTGTGTCACGGCTTAACCCGTCGAACTCGAAGACGACGTCCCGCTCGAGAAGATCCTCGAACATGTAACCCGTGCTGCAGTCGAAGACGGTTCCGGCTCCAAGGTTCATCGCCTCCACACGGTTGAGGACCGTGTCACGGTAGTTCGAAGTCTTCCGCATGTAGTTGATCGGGTCGGAGACAAGGAACCGTTCAAGATCATGGAAGCTGGGGTACGGTGGAGAACGTTCCTCGAAAAGACCGTATAACCGGTAGAGTTCGAGGATCGATTTCAAGAGATGGTTCTTCGACCCGGACAGTAATGCTGTGGCGTGGCCGAAGATCTCGCTGACGACCTGTGCCCACCGACGAAGTTTGACCCCCGGTGGTGGAGCCAACGGATTATACTTTAACTCGGTCCACGGCAAAACCAGCAACTCGCTTCTGTCCTGGACGAGATGGCGGTAGTCCTGCTTGAGATCGAAACACCAGAACGGGACATCCAACTGGGACAGAACGTTGTAGAACAACGTGGTCTTCCCGGAGCCTGACTGCCCGATCACCAAGAAATGTTTCGAGAGCACCGACTCACCGAGACCAAACTTCTGTCCGGAGACGGTCGACCCGAGACGTATACCACCGGAGGAAAGAGAACTACGTGTCGGTTTTTTGAACGGGTGTATCCGTCTGTGTGCTAAACTGGCTGCGAGCGCTTGACGCCCCTTCTCCTGGACCGGCTCCGGTGCAAAAGTGTTGTACAGCAACAGCCGCCGGATACGCGGATCCTGTAGCTCTTCCTCCTCAAGCAGTTGGAGAAGAGAGGTCCGGTCTATAGGACGAGAAGACATACCTTCATCCTCGAGGTGCAGGTTCGAATACCGTTGTAGACACCGCGTTTCCCTTATCCTTGAGAAGATGCCAGGTTTATTGGAGTGTTTGGTGGAGCGACTGTTGGCTTCCTGAACCCTGTATGCATTCTTCGATCCGCTGTTTCATATTGAGGTAGTGGTAGACCTGGTTCTGCCAAGTCTGCCGCCTTTCTTGCATCCGTGTCCGTATGTCGTAGGCTGTTGAGTCGGCTGAGTCCAGGGATTGGATGACTCGAGGACGTCGAAGAACGTTGGTCTTGACTCCGAAGGCATGCAGCCGGTGTTTGGAGGGGAGTTCGTCACGGACCCTGTGGATGATCCTGGCCACCGTTTCCGGGTCACGTTTGTTGAGTGAGCCGATCGCCACGTACCGTGTTAATGCTCCTTCTGTCCGTAGATCGTCGAGATGGGTGAGGTACTGGTGTGGTGACCAGCCCTGGAGGACAGCCACCGGCTCGGAAGATAGGTCGGTGTCGTCGTATGTGTCGAGGAGTTTGCTGTGGTGGTGTGTCGTCCTCCACTGATGTTCCTCGACAGTACTGTCAACCTTGGACAGGAGTTCCGGGCTGCATGGGTAGTCCCTTAGCGCGAACAGCTCCGGCCCATGTTCCTCGAGGTACGAGAGATACTGTTTGTCCGAAGACGGGTACTCGTGGTGGTTGTACAACTGGCTGTAACCGCCTGAGTCAGTGAACAGGTGTTCGATGGTCTCGAACGGTGTACTGTTGGCGGTCGCATAGCTGATCATCACGTTGGGCTCCTCCATCTTCCGAAGGGCTTTCCGTGCGCTGCCCGAGGCACAGCCGTAGTAGAACCGGAACCCATCAGCCATAGAACTTCCCTCACCGATTCTGTTACCAGGTCGCTCCGGAACGGGCAGCGAGCTCCACCTCGTAGAGCCTGACCTCGACAGTAGCATCAACGGTTTTCCCCTCCAACACGGAGTCACCCATGTCCAGAGGCAGTTCGAAATAGCCCGTAGTCAAGTCGACATCGATCATTCTGAGTACACCTCGTGCCAACACCAGGTGGAACCGACTCAAAAATACGCACCGGGACACCCCGTTTCATTTGAAAGACTTTGAAAAGCGTTGTACGGCGTAGAGGTAGCTCCTAAACATTTCAAATGAGGTCTGTGAAATCTGTCCGAGCAGCGAAATAAGGAAAAAGATTGGAGGGCCGTGTTCTATGCTTGGATTTCGTGGAGTTCCCGTAGCTGTCGTAGTGCGTCTGGTTCGTCTTCCCAGTAGGGTTCGGTGTCGTCCTGTTCGATCAGTTGCCGTGTCCTGTCCTCGACCGCCTGACTACCCAGTATTTCTGGTTCCGGTATCTGGTTGTCTCCGTTCTCCAGGAGCTTGGCCGCGTTTTCGTATCCTTTGGAGAGTTCGTATCTCGGGGTGTTTTCGGTGTAGTGTGTCAGTGCGCGTGTGGCCGCGTTGTAGGTCTCCCAGAGCGACGGGTTTTCCGGGTCCTTGACTTCGTCGTGTAACGCGTTCAGTAGGTCGGGTACCGGCTGCTCGAGGTAGGAGTCGATCCCTGTCTCGAGGAGCACGAGCAATGCTTCATCCTGGTTCATCAACACGTGTTCCTGCGCTTTTTCCAGTCGTCTTTCAACCATTTCCGGGCTTGTGGCCACTGCGTCCACCGCGTTGTACGCAAGACGGGGTTGGAACGGGTCCTGATGGGTTTGATCGAAGCTTAGTTCGGAGATGAAGGCGGTCATCCCGTTGCTGCACACCAGTCGTTCCGCGCCGACGTCGTACTTCAACCGGTGGTATCCTGAGTGCCCGCTCTGGACCTGGAGTCCGAGAGTGACCGGGTCATCCCTGTTGGCGTAGACAGTGTTCCCCTCAAACTCGATACTGGCGTTCATCTTATGGGCTGTCGGTGAAAGAGAGACCGTTCCCTCTACGTCCAAACCGTTCTGTTCTATGGCTTCCCCCACCGTCTCCAAGATTTCGCCGTACTGGATGATGTTGTAGAAGTCCTTCGAGGAGGAGACCACGCCGGTCGCCCGCATGTCATCCGTCCACAGACTATCTCTGTACGGGACCTCCTCCCACTCATCTTCCTCCACATGGTGTGCGTAGACCTCGTGGCGATCCACCTCAGGAAGTTGTTCACTGGTTTTGTAGAGCTCGTCCAAACTATCGAAACTGTAGAGTTCTTCCGAAATAATGTACCACCCTTCCTGAAACGGGGTTCAGGGAAACCGGTTATACACGACGGAACACCCCGTTTCACATGGAGAAGTATTCACGGAGTTTAGAGAGAATTCGTGAGGTGGTTTGGCAGGGGGCGTAGACAGTTATACAGTCTTCACGGCCGTTGTCCTCTATGTATTTCCCTGTCCAGTCTCCGACTTCGGGTGCTACCCAGGATTTCCGACTATGGAAGCCTTCTCCGTGGTAGAGCACTGTATACTGCTCGCCGTACCAGGTCTCTGTGACGATTTCAAACGATCCTTTGGCTGGAAGAGTGATTTCTGCTTCTTCAACAAGTATGTCCTTATGAACTACCTTGTTTCTTGAATGCATACCGTATCCCAGTCCGTCAGGGTCCCAGTAGATCTTCAGCGTCTGCGCCTTGTACCGTGGGACGCGGTTCTTTTCAGCCACCTCCTGAAAAAGATCAGGATCGGGCTGACCTGCCTCAGAATCAAACCCTTCACCGCTCTCCCTGAATAGACTGTGTTGGGCGTTGAAAGGGATAACACGGAACTTCTGCGTGCCGATCCCTGCCAGATCTGCGTAGATATTCACCAAGCTAAGCGAGAGGCCGGAGAGAGACAGCTTCTTGTAGACCGGTTTTCGGCCTTCCTCAGATAGGTCTCGGTCCCGGTACCGGTACCCCTCCGGACTGTAGATCCTCATCTCATTGTTTTCTTGGTCGACTTCGAGGGTAGCGGAGCCGCCATCTTCATATCCGTGGAGAGGACTGCTGTCATTATGTTTCGTGAACTCAACAGGGATATTCATTGAGTAATCAAGTTTCTTTGTACGCCAAGAATCGTTCACCTCCCTCTCCTTTCTTTCTTCCTTGGAAAAGCTATCCGAACTTTCGTCGGCTTTTATAACGCGTCCATGTCGGCCCTGTTCTTCAAGACCGATACGGATGTATTCCAGGCCCTTATCATCCTCCTTTCCTTCAGCTGACCTATCCGCCTTGTTTTTCACCAGTTTCGGGAACAAGACATCCTCTTTTTCCAGTTCATCATCATCATCGTCCTCGTCGTCATCATCGTCGTCGCTGTAAAAATCTTGTATCTTCCTTAGTTCCGACTCCAACTCATCCAGTTCTTCTATCTCTCCCGGTAGCGGGATCTCGAGGTATTCGTCGCGTTTGTCATCGTAGGAGTTCAGTTCCGTGATGTACGCGGTCGGTGGCTGCGTCGTGTCTTCTAATCCGTCTGTCATTTTTACTCACGAATTTTCTTCAAACATGTATCACCTCACCCGACATCGCCTTAACCTGTCATGCGAATCTCAAAAATAGAGAGAGTGTCATGGCTTCACGAGATACAGATCCCATGGAACATAGTAGTACTGTCCCAGGGTGTTGAGCCTTGTGGTGGAGAGGGTTCACCGCCCGTAGCCGACTTAATTCGTTTGATTGACCAGCTTCAGGCGGATGGAGTCACTCTTGCGTTACCGGCCGCGGCGCTGGGTTACACGATCTCGGGGCTACTGTGGCTGTCCGGGTACCCTCCGTGGCAGCGGACCGCCCGCCGACTGTTCTTCAACGTCACCGCCGGGCTTATCATCGTATTGCTCGCCGGCTCGTTCGTCGAAATGGTCACTACGGCTATCTGTGAGGGTGGGAGCTGATGACGTTGCGTAAGACCGCTGCCATCACCACGGTTCTCGCCCAGACGGTTCTGGTTGGTACGGTTGCAGGTCAGGAACCGTCCGGAAACCAGACCGGTGCTTCAGAAGGAGGTGGTGGTCTGGCCGAAGGGTTCAGGGAAGCATTGGTCTCGGTGCTTCTGGACTCGGTGCAAGGCCTTACCGAGACTTTGACCGCTGTGCTGACACGGATACTCGTGAGCTATCCTGACGTCACGAAGCCGTACGTGCTCGAGATCCACAGGAAGGTGTTCCCGGTGTCGACGGCGTTGGCGGTGGCCGCGTTGGTCTGGATCGGCTTCCTAAGTATGGGCGGAAGGAGCGGTGGCGTGCGACAGGTGGTGTACGTACTCAGCTCAGTCGCACTCGGAGCGGTCGCACCCACCCTGCTCCAGTATCCAATTGAGTTGTCACGTCTGACCACAGAAGCGTTGGCACCCACCAACCCGGGCCTGTTAGCAATCACCCGGTTCTCGTTGGAGCTGATCCTCGTCGCATTCCTCGAAGCGTTCCTGTTACTAGGAGTTGTCATGATCTTCGCAGCCCGGGATGTGTTTCTGATGCTCGGGGTGTCTCTAGCCCCGCTAATCGGATTGATGGCGGCGACTCCCAGACTCCGCGGGTTCGCCTCAAAACTGTCAAGCATCTGGGTGGCATGCCTCCTAATCGGTCCGTTGAACGCGGTCGTGCTCGATCTGACCCTGTCGCTGTTGAAATGGAACAATGGAGAGGTCCCGCACTGGATCTGGGCATTAGGCGGGTTGAGCCTCATGTTTGTTCTGCCATTGATCCTTCTACAGTCAGGGTCGATGATGTTCGCCCCAATGACCCGTGTGGCAAGTAAGGCGGCCAGAACCGGTTGGCGGTATACCGGTGGTGCTGTCGTCAACCGGTACAAGTCCAACAGGGAGCCGGAACCCCAGGAGAGGGACAGACAGAAAGACGACGAAAACCGGTTTATGAGGGGTGATGACTGATGAAGGCTGAGTTCCCTGGCTCGATCGACGGCAGCGTCAGGTTCATAGACAGGTACACAGTCTGGGACGCTCTCTGCACCGTCGCTCTCGTACTGGCTGGCTGGGCTGTGGCACGGCCTCTAGGACCGTTCGTAGGTGCTGCCCTCGGAGTCGTCCTCGCGGAGGTTACACCGAACGGGGAACGTATCGACAAGAAAGTCGTCGACGAACTCAGATACGTTCTGAGCTCCCCGAAGGTTGTGTGTCCGAAGCTTTCGAAGATGGGTGATGGTTCAGCCGTGTTTGATGACGGCTACGTCATGGGTGTTGTAGAGGTGTCTTCCTGTGACATCGAACATCTGCCCGAACCCGATAAACGTGCGAACCGGGACGTGGTAGCCGAGCTGCTTTCCGGACTCGATTACAGGTTCGAGATCCATTCCCGTCAACGACATGTAGACCTCTCGGAGTGTAATGGTCCGGGAGATACCGCTACCGCCACCGACCATTACGTTGTGGTGAGGGTGTCGGCCTCGACCGTGGCGAAAGGACACCACGAGGTAAAGGATCGGTGTACCGAGATCCGTAACACGTTGACAGCGGCGGATCTACGCGCTGAACGGCTGACAGGGCAGCGTCTTAAAGCCGTATTGAACCAGCTGTACTTCAGGAAGGCGAAGGTCTCCCAGGGAGGCTACGTGGTGGCACAAGGCCGTAAGCCGGTTCGCCGTATGACGTACGTCTCTGAATACCCTGAGCAGATGTCTCTCGGCTGGATCGCAGACGTACTGAACGCCGAGTCGCCGGGGCTCGTCGATGTCGTCCAGGTCGTAGAGCCGGTCTCCGACAGGCAACGGGACTGGATGGACCGTATACTTGCCAGGACGGACGCAGAGCTCTCTGCCTCATGGAAACCGTTCCGTCAAGCAGGGCTTCAACGGCAGAAACAGGACCTGGAGGACTTGATCGAGGCGGATGCCAGCGGTGAGCCTCTTGTGAACTACGGTGTGTACTTCGTCGCCCGGGGCGAAAACAGGGTTGAAGCCGAGGAAACCCTTGAAACCGTTCAGTCGGTCCTAAACCGATCCGGTGTAGACACAGGAGAGCCAGGACTGTATTTCAACCGAGGCGTTAAATCCGTATCCGCCTTCCACCGTGACCGACTTAAGAAGAAAGAGATAGTTCCCGGAAGCTCCGCTGCAGCAGGCTTCGCCTTCGCTGCGTACGACACGGTCGAGCCCGGCGGGATCGTAGTGGGCGAGGACCACCGGAACAACATGCCCGTGGTCCTTGACCGCTTTTCGTGGGAGGCCGGCCATACCGCTGTGATGGGGAAGATTGGGTCGGGTAAGACTTACTGGACCGGCTTAACCTTAGTCCGCTCCGTTCAGGAGTACGACGACCTCGAGATCTACGTCATCGACCCGAAGAAACGGGACTACGGCGGTATAGTCGAAGCGTTGAAGGGCGAAACGGTGGTTATCGACAACGGCCTAAGCAGAAGCCGCAGCAGTAACATAACGCGGTACACGGTCCAAGACCCTTCGAGAGACAATACGGCCAGGCTGGCGGAAACGGTCCGGCATGTCTACAGGGAGGCATCGAAGACCGACTCGAAATCCTTAGTCGTTATCGACGAGGTCCACCGTATCATCACCCGGGCCGACGAGATCTACCGTGATGGGTTACAGGCGGTCTCCACACTGGTCAGAGAGAGCAGAGACAAGGACATCGCGGCCACCCTCGTTACGCAGAACGCCGATGAGTTCGTACGGTCGACCGAAGGTGAAAACATACTCCGTAACATCGACTGCAACCTGTTCTTCAGACAGAGGGACGTCGACAGCGAGGTGACTGACTTCTTCCACCTCTCCGAGAAGGAGTCAAGCGAACTCCGGAAGCTGCGTTCCGGTACCAAGCTTCCGTTCAGCGAAGCACTCGTCCGCGGACCGGTGAACACACGGCTCCGGATCGAATCAACCAGGCCCGAACACACCCTCTTCGAAAACGGGATCGAAGGACTCAGATCCGGCGGAAACAACAACCGTGTTCAACCGTCTAACACACCAGGACAGGCGTCGTCCGGTGTGGAGACAGACGGCGGTCACCAGTCCAAAGACACTGAAACAAACACTTCAGATTCCGACAGCGAACGGTATGGACTGGCAGAAGTCTTCAACCTCACGTTCGCAGGACCCCTCGGACTCTTCGAATACGTACTGTATCCCACGTTCTTCGCCGCCTTGCTGCTCTCTTTCGTTACGGGTCTACAGCCGTTCCACCCGATAGGGCCTTTCACTCCGAAGGACTCCGTAGGCCTCGATGCCGCATTATCTGTAGTGTCTGCTGAAATTCTCTGGGTGCTGGGTCTGAGCCTATATAGATGGATGACACAGCCATAGATGGTGATTCCCAGATGGGGTTCCTTTCCCGTTTCGGAAGCAGCTATGTGACACTGGATGAACGAACGGCAGAAAGGCTTTCCCGGCCTTCGAAACGGTTTCGGACTGTGGAGATCCATCCGCCGTTCGACGCTGAGCTCCCATCCACACTCGATCGGTTCGTGAGAGCGATAACGGAGTACCAGACGCAGCTTCTGGGCGTTCAAAACACGTCGCCTACCATCGCCTACGAGATCTGGCGGTACAAGCCTTCCCGAGTCCGTTTCCAGTTCGCTGTTCCCACCGCCAGGATGGAGAGGAAGATCCGGACACATCTAGACGAGGAACTCCCCGAGGTCGGCTTCAGTGAAGGCGTAAACGGCCTCCCTGTAACAGCGAGTGATACGGTCGGTGTAGGCATACTCACGCCACGTCGAGACGATGTGTACCCGTTGAGGACCGAGTTCGAAAAGCCGCCTATGAACTCCGTTGCCACGTCGTTACACCGTGACGCGATGCGTGACAGCCGTATCATCATACAGTTGTTGTTCAAACCGACTACCGGCGGCCCGGTACGGAAACGGCTGTGGCACCACCAAGCATCTCGAGAGAGCCAAGGCCTTCGAAGCGAGAAGGTCGGCGTCGTTCCATGGCATGACAGGGATGCAACGCCACGTGAGAAACAGCAGGCCCGCCGGATCGATGAGAAGGCAGGTACGTCACGTTTCCAGGTAACGGTACGGATCCTCGTGATCAGCGCAGGGAAGTACACCGCCAGCCGTGTAAAAGAGGTATCCGGCGGCTTCAACCTTTACGCAGAGCCGGAAACAGGTCAGTCGTTTACCACCACAACGGTTCGAGGCATACGGAACTCTTCCATACTCAAACACGTGAAAAATATAAGGGATAGAAGGCTGAGCCATACATTCCAAGCTTCAACGGATGAGCTCGCCGCTTTGGTATCCGTCCCGGACCGCCTCCAAGAAAACATTCAGTACGCACAGCCATGAACCCGGAAGACGCACGCAGCCGTATACAGAACCGTTCAGGTAAGACCTTTCTCGGAAGCAGGAAGTCGACCCTGGGTGTCGAGAGAGACATCGAAATCAGTGATGAGAAACGACTGACACACGTCCTGAACCTGGGACCGACAGGGTATGGGAAGACCCAGTCACTGGCTCACACCGCGCTTCAGGACGGCTACAAGGGACACGGCCTCTGCATCGTCAACCCCAAAGGCGACCTGATCGACGAGTTCATCGCGAAACTCCCTGAGGAACGGTGGGAAGACATCATCTACATCAACCCCGGGCAGGAGGAAGTGGCCTCGGTCAACGTCCTTGAACCGTACACAGAGGGCATGACACCTGTGCAGAAGGAGAATCAGAAGGAGATCATCGTCTCCGACCTCATCGACCTGTTCAAACGCCGAAGCGAGAACTGGGGAGACCAGTTCGGCCGTATCTTAGAAATCCTTCTTCGAGCCCACATCGACCTAAACATTAAAAATAATGAAAGTAATACATTGGTTGATGTTTACCGATGTGTTATTAATCCGGATGCGTTAGATGATTTGATTGACCGGACCGATGACCTGGTTACACGGGAGCAGCTGGTCCGTATTAGAGAAGATATCACGAGTTACGAGATGGGGCCGTTACGCCGACGTCTCAACGACTTCATGATGAACTCTGTTATCCGCCGGTTCATCGACGGGAAAGGCTCGGTCATCGACTTCCGTGAAGCGGTCAACCAGGGAAAGATCATCTTAGTGGACGTCCAGAAGGGCGAGGTCGGCGGCACCGTCTCCGAAATCGTCGGCAGCATAGTCATCACCGAGGTGTGGTCTGCGGTCCAGAGCCGTGTCACCCAGCCCGTCGAGGAACGGCAGCCCTTCTACCTATTCATCGACGAGCTCCAGAACTTTGTGGGGGAAGAAAGCAACTTTGTCAAAATACTTTCAGAATCACGTGAATACCGGTTGGGATGTTGGCTTAGCACCCAGTACCTTGAACATCTACCGGTGAAGATGCGGCGATCGGTCACCAACAACTGCCGGACCAAGATCTGCTTCAACCCCAGCGGATCAGAAGACGAACACCGTATCGCCGGAATGCTCCAAGGCGTCGAGAAACAACAGTTGAAAGCACTGGGAAAGTACAGGGCCGCAGTCCAGAAACCCTCTGAAAGAAGCTACAGCTCCGCTACCTTCTTCAGCACGTACCCTCCCTGGAACGTCGACAGAGACCACGTCGACCAAATCAAAAAGAGACAGACACCAAGGACAGACACAGATACAGATATAGGCCTCACCCCGTCACTCGGACAGGGAACAAACGCAGGAGGCAAGAAACATGCAGAACTCCTGGAAAAAGCGAAAGAACGACTCGAGGAACGAGGACTCCAGGTTAACCTACTCTACCAAACTGAAGGGGAGAGCAAGCCTGACGGCCACGTACACCTGCCAAACGGAACTGCCTACCTCGAGGCAGAACACACTACCCTGACGAAACCAGCCAAAGTCCTTCAAAACCTTCGGAGAGCAGTCAACAACGATGTGGAGTGTATCTTCGTCGTCGAACAGGGCAACGCCGCCAAACTCGAGAACATCGTCGAGGACCCTGTCAACCGTAACGGAGACGAACACATGGACGAGTACGGAACCTACAGCTACTACACCACTGACGGAGACGAGTTCACCGATATAGAACAAGTCCTGGACGGGGAGTACCGTATCATCGAAGTCGGGGAAGACAGTCTCGCGGTCCACGAACCCGGTGAATCCGAAGATGAGGAATCCTCTATAGACGAGTTACGTGAAAAGGACCGTACGGTTTTGAACTGTATCCAGAACGGTGAGGATGATGTACAGAAGATCACGGAAGCCACCTCGTTGGAGAACCACGAGGTCAACTACTGCTTCCGAAAACTCGAGAAACTCGACCTGATAACAGTAGAAAAACCGGAGGGAACGGTTGAACGCGTTATCGATGGACAGAAACGGGTGTTCGAAGCACCGAAACAAGCCGCCCTAACCGACCAAGGAAAACAACTCCTCAGGTAACTCTCCCTGTCCGTAGACTATCCAGCTCAGTATCGTCTAAATATACGTTCTGAGATACTGTTATAGGATATTCAGCAGTACGGCTGTGGTTATCCCGAACCCTAATCCGATGAGTCCGTTACGGTTGAGAGCTTCAGCCGTTGACAGAGTGTTCAGTTTGTCGATAGTATACTCCTCGTTCTTCTTCCGGCAGGTCAGTAGAGCAACAACCTGATCCTCTTTCCCGAACTCGTCGTCTTCTATCTGACTCTTGAGGCTTGATGCGGAGTAGTAGGAGTCGAAGGCTGCAATCTCCATCGTCTTGGTTGAGTAGACCGCAGATAGAAGGAATGAGACAACGGCATATCCGAAGAAGACCAGAACGGCTGAATCAGGCCAGGTCCCAGTAATTAAGGTTTCTTCGCTGGGTCGTAGAACTACTGCAAGAACCGGTAGAAGGCTTAGAAGGCTTAGAACTACGCCGACGTTCCCTAGATAGGTTGCGGCTTTCGAGTCTATTTCGGAACTCCGATCAAGCTCCAGTTGATGGGCATTATCGGCTGCCGCCCGCACATCGTCGATATCCCCTGAGAGGCCGGGTAATGCATTCCAGATACGGTTCTGGAACTCTTCTTTTTGTTCTTGATTCTCAGACACTCTCTGACTATAATCTATTTTCCGGGTTTCCCAGCAGTGCTCGATCGGTGGAAACACTTCATAGACAACTGACTTGAAGATAGAGACTGTTTCAGATAGCAAACCCTTGATCCCGCTTTTCACCGTCAATTTCTGTCCGCCTCCCTGTCGAGCTGTATCAGCTTTTCAGTAAGACTTTCAGCGATAGGGACGCCCCACGGTTTCTGAAGCCATCCCCATTCGCCGTTCGGATTGATCTCTAAAAACACGAAATTACCGTCAGTTTCGACAAGATCAATCGCTCCGAAAACCAAACCGGCCTCGTTGACGTACCTCCGGCACAAATCTTCTATCCTTTCGGGTAACTCCTGTTGGACAAACTCTACATCCTCCTTCTTAGTTCTCCAGTCCACAGGAACCCCCTCGTCGTCATCAGCCCTGATTTTCACAGGGAATACCGTGTCGCCGATAACCGTTACTCGGTAATCGGTCTTGGGAAGCATAGGCTCCTGAAATATGGTCGGAGACACCTGTACACTCTGGTTATCTGCAGGAGGTTCATCTAGACAGACGGTGTATACAAACTCGTCCTCTTCATTCTCCGTGACCAGAGGCGACGACAAGGCCTTCGAGATTACCGACCCATGCCTCTCAAACATTTCATCGATATCCGGACGACGGTTCGTCACCTTCGTCTGAGGAATCTTGAAGCCGATTTCGTCAGCTAGGTTGAGTTGTCGTATCTTGGACTCCATCTTATGGTTGAGAAGCGGGTCATTCATCCACGAGATATTCGGGACTGCCTGTAGGGACTCTATCCATGCACCCCACTGCTCTCGTATATACTCAACAGTTCCCTGGCTTGGCTTCTCATCATCAGTGAACTCAAATGGCTTCCCAGGACGTCGATACCAGACTGCTCCAACCTCTTTGACTAGATCCACAGATCTACCGTGATTCTCGACGGTTACGGATAGATCCGGAAGCTCCGTCGAGATATCTAATTCGGAGATGTCCTCAGTGTTCAACCGGAGATAGGGGTGCTCCCGTTCTTGGAGTTCCCTCACGACAAAGTCGACCGTGACGTCCCATTTGTTAGAGAGGATTAGGATCATCAATCTGTTCTACATCCAGATGCCTCGGTCCTTGCTGTCGTCCGACTTTTCAACATCTTTCTTTTTGGTTTGCGGTCCGTTTTCGCCTGCCATTTCGATGGCAGGTGGTTTGTCGGGGTGTTCTTTCCAATGGAGGAGGTCGTCTTCTGGGTCGAAGTAGTAGTTAGACGCAGGATCTGCTCGGGCATTGGATTCAGCGTCTTGGGCGTGCTGTAGGAGGAATGGCTTCATTCGGTTGACCACCTATGTTAACTAACATATTCTAAGCCAACGTTTTAACCGTAATGGTGGCAGCCTGTCCTCTTCTGATTCCGGATTAATTGTGGGTGGTCGTAAATCGCTTCTATCGAAGTCTCCCTATCGGTTAAGGGAGTAGAGTTGAGATCGTCTGGTTCTCATCCGAGATACGGTCAAGTGCTTCTGTGAAGTTCTCTGCGAACCTGTGGTGTTGTCTGTATATTGTTTCGTCTGTGAGTTCCGGGTACTCTGTTGCCAGTTCTCGTGGACTGTCCTCGAGTAGTCGTCGGCAGAAGTACGCTATCTCCGTGATCCCTTTGAGGAAGATCTCCGAGGAGTTCGCGGACTGATTCAGACTTTCTTTGATTTCTATGTCGTAGACCTGGTTTTCGAAGTCTGCTGAAACCAGGGGGTTGTACTTGGACAGGTCTTCCAAGGGGAGTTCGTGGCTGCTTGTTATTATGCCGATGTTCCGTATGAGGCAGGGTACACAGAGCCCGCAGTTCTGGTTTCCGAAACGTGCTTTATGTGGGCAGGAGACCGTTTCCTGTACGATCTCCGTGCTGGGAATCTTGTCTATGATCTCGGACTTGGTCAGGTCGACGAACGGGTTCTTGACCTCTACAGATGGGGAGACCGTGTCTTCCAGTATCTTGTTGAAGTATGTGAGGAAGAGCGGTGAAACGGTCCGTGTGGTCATCCATCCTTCGGAGAGGATCAGGAAACGGGCCATGACACCGTTCTCGAAACACCGAACCTCTTCAGCATCGTTGGCGATAGCGGCTGCAGCACCGAAGCTTAGGTGTAGGAGTCCTCGAGAGAACTGTGTTGGTTCACTGCGGCCTTTGTACCGTGTCCGGAAGGTCCGTGACCGGACTCCGGCTTGTTCAGCTATTTCTTCTGCTTTGGATCCCGCACCGCTTCCGTAGTTCGCTGTAACGTATTTCGAGTCGGTTCCCTGTCGTTGGTTGTGGTAGATACCGGCTGTGCTGTCTAACCCGTCTGAGAGAAGGCTGACCGCATCCAAGTCGTTTGTCTCGGTGTACGTCTTGACGGGTCCGTTGCCTTCGACAAGCTGGAAGTCGTACTCTATGATGTCCCGGGTGATATGGGACACCATCTCGGAGTAGAGCTGTTCGACCTCCTCGTCCGCGATCTCAGGTGAGAGGACAGGGATCTGCAGCTTGATGTTCCGGGTGTTGAGACGGCTTTCATCGAAGTCGTCCGCGATCTGTATGCCTCGTTCTACGGCTTTGTCAGCAGCGAACGTAGCTACCGCGATTTCCAGTATGTCTAAGACGACGTCGGGAACCCTTTCCGGGAACAGACTGTTTACGATAGAGTGGTCGTATTTGATACGTTCGTCTGCCTGTGGTGGCTTCCTCTTACGGTAATCCCCTCCACCGGGTACTTCTGCGTACTTGTAAGGGGTGACGGCGATGATCTCTTTGTAGTCCGTCTCATCATACCGTTTGAGCTCTGTATCCGTCCGTCGATGGAACTCGGGGTGCCGCAGAACATAGTATTTCTCAGTGGTCATTCTAACTCCTCAAGGAAGGTTTCGAGCTGTCCGCTCCACTCGTTGAATTTGGTGTCGAGAGCTTGTTCGACACGTTCTTCCACGTTTTCGTCTTCAAGACGTCCGAGATCTCCGGACTCGATGACCTCGGCCACCACCTCGTCCTTCTTCAAATGGTCTACTAGGTCCTGTGCCCAGTGCTCGCACCGTTCCAGCATCTGTTCACGGTTGTCTTTGAGGAGTTCGTCGCCCTCTGCATCGAAGTGGAGCTGGGTTCCGATGTCGTTGACCTCTTCGTCGCTGGACTTCAGCTCCTGCATTATGAAGCTGAAGATGAACTGGCGGAAGTAGACTACGAACAGTCCTTCGTTGCCGTGCTCCTCGAGGAACTGCTCAAGGTTTTGTTCTGCTTCTTCCTCGTCGATGAATGCGTCTTCACTCATTGTCCTTTGAACTGTCTGTCATCATTGCGTCGGCTCCGTTCGAGATAACCGATCCTAGGGTGGCTTTTGCGGCTTCTTCTGAAGGGGTTCCAAAGTTGTTGTTCACCTTGTCGACACCTTTACTCACGGCCTCGTTTTCAGAAGCTGCTGATACGGCTTGCTGGGATGTGTGGACGATCCCTCCGGAGACCTGGTTGGCGATCTCGGCTTGTACCGCGCTTTTACCGGTGGCTTCGATGCCTGCTTGGACTCCGTCCTGGCTGGCCGTCTGGATAAACGTGTTCGTGTGTTTGAGGTAGGAGTATGTCGTGACCTTGGCCGGTCCGTTAGGCTGGACTGCTAACGCGCCGGTGACAGCGATATCAACGGCCATCTTCGTCCTATCTGATTCAAGTGCCTGGTTCATCCCCCGTTTAGCGTCCTCGTATCCGATACTGGAGGCAGCCGAGGACGTAGCAGTAGCACTTCCCATAAACTATTGAACAGTCTTATCTACTAACCATAAATAACTACTGCCCGGTCGTACCGCCATCCGGCGATTTGAGGACCGTTATTCAAAACTCTCTTTTTAGAAATCGACTTTGAACTCAGACTTCAAAAGTTCTTCACGGATCTCTCCATGACTCGAGTTCCCGCGCTGTTTTCCAGCGATCGCATCATAGATATCCGTAGTGTCCAAGACCTTGTGTCCATAACTTTTCAGGTGGTCTTCTGGATCGCCGACGATGCCTTCGTCTCGTGCTTCTGGCGGCTTTTGACGGTACGCATTCGCGACTAAGAGACCTTCTACCCGAGTATCATCGGAAAATTCGTCTTCAGCTTCCCGAACCCATCTGTTCAACTGATCCACTTTGTTGATCCCTATCGCGTTCTTCGTTCCATGGGTCTCCAACACAAATACGGTATCGTCGACTCGGACTAATCCGTCTCGTCTACCGGAGATCTCCGGTTCTGTTTCAAAGCCGAGCTCTTCAAACGCTTCTAAGACTACCTGCTCCAACTCCTCACCGGTAGAATACAGAAGTTTCTGATACCGCTCCAGTTGCTCATACTCATCCTGGAGCTCACGGTACTCCTCAACGATCTTCTTCTGCCGAGGCAAACGGTAGTTCTCCGTCCAGTCCGGAACGCTCTCCTGTGGTTCAACAGATAGGCCATGAATGTTTGAAAGGACTTCAGACGCCAGTTCACTGAAACTGTATCCTGGCTTCAACGGCAGAAGATAGACTGAGCCCGAGAACTTTCGTTCCGTACCTCCATCAAGAACTTCCACAATATCTGAGACATGCTTGATAGAGACACGGGATGCGATGTTTTCCTCAAAAGTTGTTTCAGCAACTGTATATTGGGTTGCGGAGTCAAGAGGTGTTTGACCTACGTATAAGTCGTCTTCTTTCAACGAGACTGTTTTGAGGTACATCGGCCAGTCGAAATCCCTGTCAAAGTACCAGCTCCACCGCTTTGATACAGAGCCGTTTTTAACCGACACGCCAGACTCCTCAAATGTTTTAACACTGAATGGAAGCCATGAAAGTAGATCCAGTTCCTCTTCGCTGGTCTCACCGCCATCCTCTACCATTAGCAGATCAGTACATCTTGTATCGGGAAGAACGACATACATCTTGTTCCCCGATTCAAGCAGCTTTACAATATCTTCTGCATCCGGAAACTCCACAGACTGCGGGACACTGCTGTCAGGATGAACAAGGGTTCCTGCCTGCTGAATTAACGTATTGAGATTTACGAAAACGGTGTCGTAGTCTTTGATATTAGCTGACTCGTTCCAGTCAGACTCATCACAGTCGATATTCGGCAGACTATCGCCTTTGACGAGGATCCTCATTCTACACCATAGATGACATACCTGAATTTTATAGCTGTTGAGAATATCCAACAGTTCTCTGCCGTGCGTGTTAGTCGACTTTTTTGAGGTCGTGTCTTCGGAAGTTGAGGCTGGGTGTTTCGCCGTTGTCGAGTTTGACTGTGTAGATGAAGTTGTCTTCAGGGTTTCCTGTAACGGCAGCGGCGTCGTCGAACTCGATATCCGTGATTTCGCCTGTCTTTTCGTGGAGGTGTTGGCCGGGCCCGAACTCTTCGACCCCTGGGTATCGTAGCAAGGAGTCAGTCTATATCACCGTGAATCAGGCATGACACGGGTCTTCAGTCGGGAAGTACCGAAATTCAGTTAGTTCAGTATGTATTCCAGTGCTTGAGTCAGGGTTCCGGCGCCCACATCGGTACGGGGTCCTGTTCCAGCCATTCTTCGTAGTCTTCCTCTGGTACGGGTTCCACTGCGAGGCTTCCGTTGTCGTTGTAGACAATCCCTTTCTGCTCCTTTGTCACTTCTCCGTTGAACCCGTTGAATAGTTCTATTACGTGGTCGGGCCCGTTGTAATAGGAGTCTGTGGTTCCGTCGTATCCGTTGGTTCCTATTTGTTGTCTGAGTCTTTCTGCTCCGGATTCCGCCATCCACATCGGCGGGTTTCCAGGGATCATTCCTGGAGGATACAGACCTGGCACAAGCTTACCGTACTCCATGTGTGTGGCGTCTACTCCGCTCTGACCGAGGTTGCCTTTTTCTCTTACCGCTTTTAGGTCGGAGGCAAGTCTTGTAAGGTTCTCAAGTCGGTAATTTAAGTGATTGTCTTCTCTTTCTGCGAATGCGTCTGCGAGTTTGGTTTCTGTCATGCTCAGTCTTCTGCCGTTGCCGGTGAATGCGTCTTCTTTGTCTTTTGGAGACAGTATCTGACCTTTGTTTATCCGTTCGAATGATGGAAGTCCTACTGTGAGGTTGTCTTCTGTGTGGATGTCCACTCCATGGAGTATTCCTCCGTCGATTACCATCGATGTGGGTATGGCGTAACCTCTATCCGAGGAGTCTGGACTGATGTCTTTCTGGAACTCTTCGTCGAGGACTTCGTGCATCACGAAGTTGGTTGAGTGGGCGAGGTTGGTAGCTCCCCTGTATGTGTGGTCTTCGCCTACACCCATGTCTGAGAAACCGCCCATGACGATCTCGCCGTAGAACTCATCCGGATTATTCCGGAGCTGTTCCTGTACTTTTTCTTTCGGGTATGCTTCTCTGAACGCGTCCACTCCCTGGGTGAACTTGTCCATGTTCGGCATCAGCTTTTCACTGAACATTTCCTCGAACGACTGATCGATCCAGTACTCCGCCTCCTCCGTGATCTCTTCCTCGGGCTCCTGTTCTTGTTCTTCGGTCGTGTTCTCTTCTGGCTGGTTGTAGTCGGTGTCAGAGGTTGTCGGTTTGACGTCAGAACTGTCGTCGTTTTGCTTGTCTTCTGTGCATCCTGCGGCTGCTCCCATTGCCGCTGCTGTGGTTGTGAGAAATCCTCTTCTCGAGGCTGAGTAATTGTCTTCTCCCCGGTCACGTGTCATAGTTGTTACTGAAGAATGACGTATCAAGTCTTTTTATTCTTTACCGTAACCGTCCGGATCGTCCAAGGAGATGAGAAGTGGAGTCCCCAGCCTCGAAACAGCCCCGAAACCAGGTTAGAAAGTACCGATTCAGCCTTGAAAGACAGCCCTGAATCAGCCCCGAAACAAGGAACGACTATACACTGTATATCGATTCAACAGAGAGAGGAGACTGGGTTTTTTAGAGTTGGTTGAGGTATTTTCTTCGTTGTTGTGCTTTGCCTTCTTCTGTTCTCCGGTCGTAGTGTTGTTCGATTACGTCGCGTGAGACGTTCATCCGGTCGCTTACGGCTTCAACAGGTACGTCTTTCTGTCGCCAGTATGTGATTGATGCGGAGCGGATGACGTGGGGTGAGACGCTTTTTTCGCAGTCGGTGGCTGTCTGTCTGGTGCGTTGTTCTTCGCAGTTGCAGGTGCCGATTCCTGTGGTTTTTGGGCAGGTGTAGTAGAGGCAGGTTTTCCGTATCTGGTCCTGGCTGTACCTGTTGTACGATGGTATCAAGGGTTTTCTCCCGTGTTCGTCCGTGTTGTCGAACCGGTTGTGTTCGATGTAGTCTTTGAGTGCGGTGGCTACTTCGTCGGAGATGTTGATGGGTCGTTCTCCGTCGAGTCCGTTCTTCAACGGTGTTCCTTTGTCGGGTCGGTGTTTGACCTGGAGGACCGGGTCTTTGTCGAGGTGGGTGAAGTCTTCGAGGTCGAGTGCTCGGAGGCTTCCGGTTCTGATACCGCAGTGCCAGAGCAGCAGCATTATGATGTGGTCTCGTGAGGCGTACTTGAACCGTGAGAGCCAGTCAACCACTTCTTTGACTCGTTCGGGGTCGATCTCGGTGTCCCGTCTCCGTTCGCTTTTCTCGAGGACCGGTCTGTGAACCTTGTCGGCGATGTCGGGTGGTGCTGCTTCGACCCGTTCGAGGTAGAGGAGGAACTGGCGTACGGCGGTCATGTAGTTTCGGAGTGTGGCCTTGGCGTAGTCCTCTTTTTTCAGTTCGTTGTAGAACTTCTGTACGTCCATCCCTGTTAGACCGGACAGTTCTTTTTGATGGTCTTCGCACCATTTCGCGAACCGTTTGACGCCGGTGCTCTGGCTTTTGAGCGTGGTTTCCCGTACTTCGCCTCTCCGTGATTCGAAGTACTGTTTCTTTGCCTGGCTTGGCGTTATCTGCACTAAGTCCTGGTCACGTTTCATTTTTCAGTGTCACCTATCCGAATCGGGAGAGGAACACGTTTCCGAGTAAAAACCAGGTCTCGAATCCTCCGGCCCCCGCCCCGCATTACAATTATTGGCGGCCAGATTTATTAGTTTAATTGTATTCGCGCCATTTATTTTTACACGCAGTACACTTGAAGAACCGCGTCGGCGGCTCGTCCGCGGAGGCGGTCTGCTTGAGCGTGTACCACGCTTCTTCGTTGCCACACTCGTCGCAGATCACGTCGGTCGCCTTCGGCTTCCCCTCGAAGTTCGCGTTCTCGTCGGATTCGATCACGTCGTCGTCGGTCTGTGACTCGGTCGTGACGAACGCATCTTCCTGCTCGCGGTCCCGTTCGCTCGAGGCGCCACACTCGTCGTTCGTACAGACCATGCGGTCGCCCTGGGCTTTCATCATCGAGCCGCAATCGTCGCAAAACTGCATACCGGGTGTCTACGAACTCGGCACGCAAAAAGACTCCACTTCGCCCGAGCTGGCCTTGTTGAAATCCCTTGCTGGTGATATCGAAACAACTGAAACGATTGACACACCGATCGCACGGCAGTCGTGCGATCGGGTGTGCAGTGACGTTCAGTAGCTACTATCGGTTTCGGCAGCAGGGCGCGTAATTATCATCTATGACGAACTAAACGGGTCGAGAAATCACGTGCAGTGTTTATTATGATCGATGATGAAGGATTCTCCGTAATGTCCGACCCAACCGATCGCGAACGCGTCAGAGAACTCGGGGTCGAATTCGGCCCCCTCGCCCACCAGCTCGATCAGCACGAGTATCCGGCGACGTGCGAAGAACTGGTCGAGGCATACGGGAGTGCGGTCCTCGGGTTCCAAAACGGTGAACAGACGCTTGCGGAGGTGCTGAGCCCGGTGCCTGAAGAACAGTTCAATTCGGCTATGGAAGCCCGTGCAGCCATCTTCAGTAACGTCCCCGAAGGCGCCATCGGACGAAAAGGCTACAGTGATCGCACGCCGCCAGCGCTCGGTGAGCAAAGCGAGGTATCGGACGAATCGTTCTGAGTACTCCTGAAAGACACATCCGCCGTATTCAGCACGTTATTCTTATAGACTGTTGAGAACTTGAACGGAGCCCTCGAGCCTTATCGCGTCAGCACCGTCCCCGCGCGTCTCGTGTCGGTCACGCCTGCGTTCGATCGTCGGCCGTCCGAACGCGAGCCCCACGCTGTGCCGGCTCCGCGAGAACGACCCGTCCCTCGAGCCCGCGCTCGGCGAGTGCGTCTCGCGCCGCAGCCTCGGCTTCCGCGGCGTGGTCGACGTCGGTGACGCCGTAGACGGCCGGTCCCCACGACGACTGGCCGACGCCCGACAGTACCGGACAGTCCTCGAGCGATTCGACGAGCGCGCCCGCGGGCGGTCGGAAGACGCCACCCTGCGCGTCGGCGTACCAGACGCCGTTCTTGCGGCCGATTTCGGCGATCGCCTCGCCGAAGGCCTCGAGCCGGCCCGCCGCAGCGGCCGGCAACAGCTTTCGGGTGACGACGCCGGCGATCTCGTCGGCGACGGCGGGGTCGGCACGTTCGACGACCGCGCGCATACTCTCATCCTCGTCGTCGCCGCTGCGGCCGGGGTCGGCGTCGGGGACGACGACGAGGAATCGCCACTCCGCGGGCAGGTCGTGGCGGGCGACGACCGGTGGGACGGTCCAGTCGCCCTCTGCCGGGGGCTCGGTGGTAAACCGGTTCGTCGGGTGGCCGGCGTCGACGACGAACCCGCCGTCCTCGAAGGTCGCGACGCCGCCGCCGCTGCGACCGCCCCGCCCCATCGCTGGGGCGTGCTCACGGACGCGCGGCTCGAGACCGTGGGCTCGCGCCGTCGCCATCAACACGGTCAGTGCCAGCTGAGTGCCGCTGCCCAGGCCGACGTGGCGGGGCAGGGATTCCTCGAGCGTGACCGCGACGCCGGAAACCTCGAGAACGTCGATAGCCCGGCGCGCGTATCTGTCGACCAGCGGATCGTCGGTTGTGATGTCGGCAGCCGGTTCGGCGGTGACGGTCACCCGCGGCTCGGCGAGCCCGACGCCGATGCCGCCGTAGAGGCGTTCGCGAGCGAGAGAGAGATTCTGAAAGCCAACGTGGAGTCGCGCACCCGCGCTGACGGTCGCGGTCGTCATGATCGTGTTCCCGGCTATGGAGGCCCTCGGGAAGGGGGTTTCGACGCTGGCAATCACTGGCAGCAGTGACGGTGAGCGCCGAGTGACGACAGCGATGCAACGGTGGACTCGAGCACCCGACCCGGCACTTTACTACCGTCCCTGTCGACATCACTGGTAACACATACCAATGTCTTCCGATCGTATTCCGGTCACGGTCGTCAGCGGCTACCTCGGGGCCGGCAAAACCACGCTCGTCAATCGCGTGCTGTCGAACCCTGCCGGACACGAGGTCGCCGTCATCGTCAACGACATGGGGGAAGTGAACGTCGATGCGAACCTGATCGCTCGAGAGAACGACGATGAGGGAATCATCGATCTTTCGAACGGCTGTATCTGCTGTCGATTACAGGGCGATCTGCTCTCGGAAGCCCGTCGGCTCGCTCAGCGCCGAGAGTTCGATTACTTGCTCGTCGAGTCCTCCGGGATCAGCGAACCGATTCCTGTGGCACAGGTTTTTACCGAGGGAACGGACGCAAGCGAGATCGATCCGACGGAGCTGTTCCGACTGGATACTATGGTGACCGTACTCGACACGTACGGCTTCTGGAAGGAGTTCGACGCCGGCGAAACGCTCCCCGAGCACGCTCGGCCGGACGAGCGGAGACCGCTGAGTGAAGTACTCGTGGAGGGGATCGAGTTCTGTGACATCCTCCTCCTGAACAAGACCGATATGATTCCGGACGACGTCCTCGACGAGATCGAAACCGTGGTGGCACGACTCCAGCCGCAAGCGAAACGCGTCCGAACCACGTACTGCGAGGTCGATCCTGGACTAGTCCTCGATACCGGCCGCTTCGACTTCGAGGAGGTGCAACGATCACAGGGCTGGAAACAACACCTGCGCGGTGACGTCCATGGGCATAGAGACGAGCGCGATCATCACGAACGCGGTCACGGGAGCGACGGTGACGACCACGAGAGCGACGCCGAGAGCACGTCTGAGAGTCGCCAGCAGACGACGGCCGCCGACAGACACGGCGTTTCGTCGTTCGTCTACCGCGAGACACGCCCCTTCGACCCACACCGGCTCGCGGACTGGTTCGAGACGTGGGACGGGTCGATTGTTCGGGCCAAAGGCGTCTGTCACGTCGCTGGCCGGGACGACGTAATCGGCCTCAGTCAGGCCGGCCCAGCAGTGCAGGCGGGACCGATCGGTGAATGGGGCCCCGACGACGACAGAACGACGCAACTGGTGTTTATCGGAAGCGAGATGGACGAAGACCGGATCAGGCACGAACTCGATGCCTGCCTGCTCGAGGCGGACGAACCCGAGGCGACGGGGCCGAGATCCGA
Source organism: Haloarchaeobius amylolyticus (assembly GCF_042678045.1). Classification (GTDB taxonomy): domain Archaea; phylum Halobacteriota; class Halobacteria; order Halobacteriales; family Natrialbaceae; genus Natrinema; species Natrinema amylolyticus_A. The sequence continues at coordinate 289,177 of NZ_JBHUDI010000001.1, read as the reverse complement.
TCGTGACGCCGACCCGTTTCCGCTGTAAGTGTGTCGACGTCCTCGCCGGTCGCGGCGGTCAGGACCTCACAGGTCGAGTTCGTTCCGAAGGTCGTCCCATGACTCGTGAAAGCCGTGGGTCGACTGCATCGTCGAGTCGAGGAGCGCCGACTGGTATACCTCGTCGTACTCGAGGAGTCGCCCCCAGCCATCGTGGAACGAGTAGTTACAGTACTGGCACATACACGCAGCTATGCCGGCGGGTGGCATACTCGTTTCCCTGCCTGCAGCCGGGACTCGAGTTCGGACGGGACCGCTGCAAGGGGCAGCAAGATACACCTCACGTGCTGAGGACCAGGACGCGATGGACCAGAAGGGTGATATCGGATCGATCGAAACCAGCCACATGGATCGCACTGGCGGATACGTTCGACACCCGAGCGAGACGGTCGAACGCGGCTGTGAGTACTGTTCGTGGCATGCGGTCGACGGCTCGTATCCGGCACTGATCAAGCGCTACCAGGACCACCTTCGTGACGAACATCCGACGGCTTGGCTCCGACGCTGACCCGGACGCTCGACTCGCCCGGCGTGGCAGCTCGTAACCGGTTAAAAACAGGCCCGTCAGCCGAACCGTCATACGGTCTGCTGTCACTGTGTCCCGGCGCACCCGCATGACAGGTTGCGGGTGCGCCGGAAGTGACTGACAGTTGTCCGTATCAGGGCTCGAGCAGCACTTTGGTGACGCCTTCCTCGCGTTCGTCGAACTTCTGGTACATCTCGGGTGCCTTCTCGAGATCGACGCGATGTGAGACGACCCAGCTCGGATCGGCGCGCCCTTCGATGATCATGTCGCGGAGCTGCCGGTTGTACTCCTTGACGTTACACTGGCCGGTGCCGAACTTCTGGCCTTTCTCGAAGAGCTTCCCGAAGTCGATGCCGAGTCGGCCCTGGGCTGCCATCTCGTCGGGGGCCCCTGGATCGGACGGCACGTACAGGCCCGGCACGCCGATTTCACCGGTTGGACGGACCGTCTGGATCAGCTGGTTGAGCACGACCGCCGGATTCTCACGAGCGGGGTCGTATGCGTCGTCACCCGGGTCCGTCTCGGGATCGATCGCCTGGTAGCCGACGGCGTCGACGCCTTTGTCGACTTCGTCGCCATGTTTCTCGACGATCTGCTCGACCGGGTCGCCCTCCTCGAAGTTGATCGCGTATGCGTCGCAGTGGTCTTCGGCGAGTTCGAGTCGGCTCGGAACCCGGTCGACCACGTAGATCTCCGATGCACCCTGAATCTTCGCGCTGTACGCTGCCATCAGCCCGACCGGCCCGGCACCATAGATCGCGATCGACTCGCCGGGCTGGAGGTTCGCCAGTCGCGTCCCGTGCCACCCCGTCGGGAAGATATCTGCGAGCAGCGAGAACGCGTCCTCGTGTTCGTCACCCTCTGGGAGTTTGAGCGCGTTGAAGTCGGCGTAGGGAACGCGGAGCTTTTCGGCCTGTCCGCCTTTGTACGGCCCCATCGCGACGTACCCATACGCACCGCCGGCGAAACCAGGGTTGACGTTGGTACAGAACCCGGTGTATCCGTTTTCACAGTTCTGACAGAAGCCACAGGCGACGTTGAACGGCATGACGACGCGATCGCCCTCCTCGAGCGAGGTGACAGCGTCACCGACCTCGCTGATGATCCCCATGTTCTCGTGTCCGAAGACGATACCCGGGTCCGCAGCGGTTCGGCCCTCGTACATATGGAGGTCCGAGCCACAGATCGCCGTCGTCGTGATATCGACGAGAACGTCGTTCGGATGTTGGATTTCGGGTTCGTCTACTTCTTCGACTGCGACGTCGTGTGGTCCTTGATACACGACTGCGTTCATAGACATTGGTTATCACACCACTGGATCGGACCACGATAGTCGGGTTAAAGCTTGCTGTGAGCTCTAAGGCGGCAATAGCCAATTATTTTGATAGAGATCCAGTCAGGAACGAAGCCCCATCGATCGGCGTTCCGAATTGGCCAGAAAGACGCTGTTGTTGATTGGTCCCGGTGAGAGCCAGTGATTCAATCGGAGGATCCAGTGGCGGTCGGACACACACCGTTGACGGTTCGCCGCCCCTCGAAGGTAGTACACGTATAGCACTCACACGAATTCTCGCAGTATATTCAGGACAACCCGCATCGTCGGTCCAGGGGGACGAGAAGTCGTCGCCGTACGTACTCGCCGATCGACTACCTGTTGTCCCGGACCGAACCAGTTCCCCTCTGCAGGAAGTCCCAGCAACGCTTGTGCGAGAAAGGACGACTTATGGCCCTTCGATGCGAGGTCCGACCATGAGCGGCGATAGCGAATTTGACTACGGAAAGGACGAGGCGTTGCGGAGCCGCGAGGTGACCGAGGGCGCAGAGAAAGCCCCACACCGCGCGATGTTCCGCGCAATGGGTTTCGACGACGAGGATTTCGGCGCGCCGATGATCGGCGTTCCGAATCCGGCGGCCGACATTACGCCGTGTAACGTTCACCTGGACGATGTCGCCGAGTCCGCGCTCGACGGGATCGACGAGGCTGGCGGGATGCCCATCGAGTTCGGGACGATCACGATCTCGGACGCAATTTCGATGGGGACGGAAGGAATGAAAGCCTCGCTGATCTCCCGGGAAATGATCGCCGACTCCGTCGAACTGGTCTCCTTTGGCGAGCGCATGGACGGGCTGGTCACCATCGGCGGCTGTGACAAGAACATGCCCGGAATGATGATGGCCTCGATCCGGACGGATCTCCCCAGCGTCTTCCTCTACGGCGGGTCGATCATGCCCGGCGAGCACGAGGGTCGTGAGGTTACCGTCCAGAACGTTTTCGAGGGCGTCGGGGCCGTTGCCGACGGCGAGATGTCCAACGAAGAACTCGACGAGATGGAGCGCCACGCCTGCCCCGGCGCGGGGTCGTGTGGTGGCATGTTCACCGCGAACACGATGGCCTCGATCTCGGAAGCGCTCGGCTTTGCCCCGCTTGGCAGCGCCAGCCCACCCGCCGAGGCCGAGTCACGCTACGAGGTCGCCCGCGAGGCCGGCGAACTGGCCGTCGAGGTCGTCGAAGAACAGCGCAAGCCCTCCGACTTCCTCACCAAGGAGTCCTTCGAGAACGCCATCGCGCTGCAGGTCGCCGTCGGCGGCTCGACCAACGCCGTCCTCCACCTGCTGGCGATGGCTGCCGAAGCCGGCGTCGATCTCGAGATCGAGGAGTTCGACGAGGTCAGCCAGCGCACCCCGAAGATCGCTGATCTCCAGCCCGGCGGCACGCGGGTGATGCAGGACCTCCACGAAGTCGGTGGCGTCCCGGTCGTCCTGAATGCCCTCTACGAGGCCGACCTGCTCCACGGCGACGCGCTGACGGTCACGGGCAACACGATCGGCGAGGAACTCGAGCGCCTCGACCCGCCATCGATCGAAGAGCTCGACGTCGACTTCCTCTACACTGTCGACGAGCCGAAAAACGAGCAGGGAGCCATCCGCATCCTGACGGGCAACCTCGCGCCCGGTGGCTCCGTCCTCAAGGTGACCGGCGACGACGACCTCCACCACGAAGGCCCCGTTCGCGTCTTCGAGGACGAAGAAAACGCCATGAAGTACGTCCAGGAGGGCCACGTCGAAACGGGTGACGTGATCGTTATCCGTAACGAGGGTCCACAGGGCGGGCCCGGCATGCGAGAGATGCTGGGCGTCACGAGCGCGGTCGCCGGCCAGGGCCACGCCGAGGACGTCGCGCTCATCACCGACGGGCGCTTCTCCGGCGCGACGCGGGGATTCTCGATCGGCCACGTCGCCCCCGAGGCGTTCGTCGGCGGCCCCATCGGCCTCATCGAGGACGGCGACGTGATCACGATCGACATCGAAGACCGCACGCTCGAGGTCGACCTCACGGACGAGGAGCTCGCGGCCCGCCGCGAGGAGTGGGACCAGCCCGAGCCCAACTACGAGACCGGCGTTCTGGCGAAGTTCGGCCGTGACTTCGGCTCGGCGGAAAACGGTGCCGTGACCAACCCCGGCGTCAAAAACGACTAAGCGTACGAGCGCGCTCGATACGGTCGAAACCGTTCCCTTCCATTTCCTGCACGAGTCTTTCCCGTCTATGTGAAGGATTGCCAAGTAGATCGACACATGTGTAAGTACTGTCTCGAGTGTGACTGGCAGCTCAGCACCGCCGACGGCTACACCGAGAAAGAGGTCTCCGAGAAGGCAATCGAACACTTCGTCGAAACGGGACACACAGTCGAGTCGCTTCGGTTGCCGCCGCCGTTCGTCCTCGAGAATTGATACTGTCGGACGAACCGGTTTTTATCCGCGCCGCTCGAGGATTCGATCGATAATCAACCGGGTCGAGAGCAGTTGGTCGCCGTCGGTCGGCTCTCCGGCACTCGCTCTGCGAACCTCGCAGTCGATTCCGCGCCGCTCGAGTTCTGATCGGATCGCCTCGTCGTCGTGGTGCTGGTCGTGGCCGAGCGCGATCACGTCGGGGTCGAGCTCCTCGATCGGGACGAAGATGTCCTCTTCGTGGCCGAGGATGGCCTCGTCGACGGCCTCGAGCGCGTCGACGACGTCGCGGCGCTGGGTCGCGGGACAGATGGGTTTCGCCTTGTGATCGACGTTGGCCTTGCGAGCGACGATGACGTACAGTTCGTCGCCCATCGCGGCCGCCTCCTCCAGATAATGAACGTGACCGGGGTGGAGGATGTCGAAGGTCCCCTGTGCGATGACCGTCCGCGTCATGGCTGGCTCGCCTCCGGTCCGAACGCCGGTGTCGTGCCGGCCGGGTGCGGGTTCTGTGTCGGTTCCATCGGTAGTCTGAGTCCTGAGAACATCGTCTCGAGCATACACGGTCTCATCGTCGCAGTTCCTCGTCGATGTCCGCCTGCGTGAAATCGAAGAAGTCCTCGGTCTCCGGCAGGTCGACGTCGAGAACGTTCAACTGGGTCGGTTTCCCCTGCGAGTCGAAGGCCTTCCAGTCCGTCCGGCGGTAGGGTGCACCGATGATGATGTGGACGCTCCCGCGGCCGAACGTGTCCAGATCCGCGCTACTCGGGCTGATCACGCCGTTGGGATGGGAATGAATGCTACCCAGTGCCTTCACATCGTTTGGTATCTGGTTCGTCTTGACGGTCGCACTGACGCTGTTGGTCTCGGTGCCCGGCACCACGAGAATATCCGTAATGACCAGGCCGTCCCGGTCCAGATCCAGGCGCTCGGCCTCGGTCCCCCGGAGAAAGCCCATGTACTCGTTCGGATGGGTCTCCTCGGAGGACTCGAGGGCGAACTCGAGGGTTTCCTCGGCGATGCCGAGGATCTCGCTCGAGCGAAACAGCGCGTCGAACAGCCCCATGTCTCTGCCTGAGGCTTTGCGAGTGCTAAACGTTCCGATGCCGCTGGCTCCGTTCGCTACCATCGCGCGGAGCCGGGGCCTACGTCCCGTCAGGGGAGGCGTTCATCGGGATGATACCGTCGATCTCGCCTCGCAACACCACCTCGTCGTCCTCGTCGGTACAGACCGCCGAACTCTCCACGTCGTAGTAGCCGTCGTGTTCGGTCACCGACTCGAGGCGAACCGTACAGGTGATCCGGTCGCCGGTGTAGACCGGCTGGACGAACTCGAAGGTCATGCTGCGAGCGATATAGCGGAGGTCGCCGCCGATCTTCGTCGGCAGCGTCGCTGTGAGCAACCCCTGGACGGTCAGTCGACCCAGTTCGTCGGGCTCGGTGTGAATCGGCTGCTGGTCGCCCGAGAGTTCGCCGAACTCGCGGACGTCCTCGTGGTCGAAGGTTCGTTCGAACGTGTACTCGTCGCCCTCCACAGGCGGGTGTGAGATGTCCATGCACGGATGGTCCCGACGAGATTCCTTGTAGCTACTGTTCACACCAATCGAAGATCGGTGCCGCGAGCTACATCCCTTCTTGACAAGGGTTATACGCGACCGCCTCCAACCAGCAGACCAAGATGACACGTGACTCCGCCGGGGAACCCGGCGCAGACGACGGGGATTCCGTCGTCTACGATCTCGCTCCTGACTGTACCGCCGACGATGTCGAGCAAGGCCGTCCATACCTCGCCGAAATCAACGGCATCGTCGACTACGGCGTCTTCGTCGACCTCTCTGACTCCGTCTCCGGACTCGTCCACGAGTCCGTCCTCGAGGGCACCTACGCCGTCGGCGACGAACTCGTCGTCGAACTCGAGAGCGTCCGCGAAAACGGCGATATGGCGTTCGAACCCGTCGAGATCGACGACTACACTGTCGAGGAAGTCGGCCACGACTACTCGCTGACCGGCACCCACCGCCTCGAGGACAACCTCGGCGAACAGATTCACCTCGAGGGCGAGGTGACACAGGTCAAACAGACCGGCGGTCCGACGATCTTCCACGTCGCCGACGAGAACGGCGTCGTTCCCTGTGCGGCCTTCGAGGAGGCTGGCGTTCGTGCCTATCCCGCTATCGAGATCGGCGACGTCGTTCGCGTCACTGGGACGCCCGAACACCGCGAAGACTCGGTCCAGGTCGAAGTCGACGGCCTCTCGAAACTCGAGGGCGAGGACGCCGACGAGGCTCGCGAACGGCTCGAGGACGCCCTCGAAGCCCGTGCTGAACCCCACGACGTCGCACCGCTGATCGACTGGCCGGCCTTCGAAAAGCTGCGACCGAGCCTGGAGGAAGTCGCCCGGCTGCTCCGCCGGACGGTCCTCGAGGGCCGCCCGATTCGCGTGCGCCACCACGCCGACGGCGACGGGATGTGTGCGGCTGTGCCGGTCCAGATCGCCCTCGAGCGCTTCATTGCCGACGTTCACGAGGACGAAGACGCGCCACGTCACCTCATCAAGCGGCTGCCCGCGAAAGCGCCGTTCTACGAGATGGAAGACGCGACGCGCGACCTCAACTTCGCGCTCGAGGACCGCGAGAAACACGGCCAGCAACTGCCGCTCCTGCTCATGCTCGACAACGGCTCGACGGCCGAGGACGTCCCGGCCTACGAGACGCTGGCCCACTACGACATCCCGATCGCGGTCGTCGACCACCACCACCCCGACCCCGAGGCCGTCGAGGACCTGCTCGACGCCCACGTGAACCCGTACCTCCACGACGAGGACTACCGGATCACGACGGGCATGCTCTGTGTCGAACTCGCGCGGATGATCTACCCCGACCTCACCGACGAGCTTCGCCACGTTCCCGCCGTCGCCGGCATTTCGGACCGCTCGAAGGCCGACGCGATGGACGACTACCTCGAACTCGCCGCCGAGGAGGGCTACGACGAGGACCGTCTACAGGACGTCAGCGAGGCACTCGACTACGCCGCCTTCTGGCTGCGCTACAACTCCGGCGACCAGCTGATCCAAGACCTGCTCCAGATCGCCAGCGACGACGAAGATCGCCACCGCGAACTCGTCGAGTTCTTCGCCGAGCGCGGCCGCGAGGAAGTCGACGAGCAGCTCGAGGCCGCGATGCCCCATCTCGAGCACGAGACGCTCGAGAACGGCGCGCACCTCTACCGGATCGACGTCGAGAACTACGCCCATCGCTTTACCTACCCCGCGCCGGGCAAGACTACCGGCGAGATCCACGACCGCAAGATCGAGGAGACCGGCGACCCGGTGATCACGGTCGGCTACGGTCCAGACTTCGCCGTGCTCCGCAGTGACGGCGTCCGACTCGACATCCCCAACATGGTCTCGGAACTCGAGGCCGAGATCGCGGGCGGCGGCGTCTCCGGCGGCGGTCACCTCGTCGTCGGCTCGATCAAGTTCGTCTCCGGCAAGCGCGAAGAGGTAATCGACGCCCTGGTCGAGAAGATGGCCGAGGCTGATATCGACGAAGCACTCTCGAGTGCGGCCCCGATCGACGACTAATACTGTCAGATAGAAGTCAATACGAATTCGCGACCGACCTTCACGTCGTTCTGTCCGGCAGTAGAAGGTCGGTCGGACGGGACCGATAAAAGTCTGTTTTCGGCTTCGTAACTGTGCGGTTCTCTCGAGTCGTCTCTCACTCAGTCGGCGCCGTGGCGCGGCGTGTAGCCGCAGTCGTCACAGACGAGCGAGTCGTATCGGGCCGTGAGTACGCCCGAACAGTCGGGACAGCGGTAGTCGGCGTCGGGTGAGCGTTGACTGATTGCCATATGCGACGCGAGGAATCGCGCACTGATAAGCGCACCTCTTATGTTGGCCAAAGTATATATTGTGCCTAGAACACATAGGGGGGTGTGACGTGGTGACATAGTCACACCGATCGCGTCCCGCTCGTGAGTAGCCGCGACCGTGTCATACGGTCTGCTCTCCCGCTGTCCCGGCGGGCCCGCAGGATGGGTCGCGGGCCCACCGGTACCCACTGACAGGAGTCCGTATCAGAACTGGTAGCGTCGCTCGTCGTCCATCGACGGATACTGGTCCGCGCCGGTCATCTCTTCGAAGGTCATTCCGGACAGATATTCGTCGTACGTTACGTCGTAGGCCGTCCGTAGCTGGAAATCGAGTTTGCCGGTGTCGACGGTCGACTGAAAGAGCATGTGGATCGCCCGACGGACGAGTTCGTCGGTCTCCTCGGGCTCGAGGGCCGTCTCGAGCAAGGCGAGTTCGTTGCGCGTCTCGCGGTCGAGCGAGACGGCCAGTTCGTCGCTGATACTCGAATACGAGTCCGTCACGTCGTCGGTCAGGTCGTCGAGACTCATACGGGAGGGGACTCGAGCGGGCCGGATAGACCTTTCGTGGTGGAGCCAAACGGAACCAGTGTTGTAATCCGTATGCCGGCTCAGCGCGCAGCTCCGCAGTACTCGCAGGTGTCGGCGTCAGCGTCGATCCGTGCACCACAGTCGTCGCAGTTCGTTCGATTGGTGCGGTTGACGTCCCCGTATCCGGTCGATTCCCGTAGCGAGACGACGATCCCGAGAACAATGACGGCGCCGCCGAGGAGGGCCCACCCGAGGGGACCGATCGCCAGGACGAACATGACGAGAAACGGGATGACGATGATCCCGAAGCCGACGGCGATCAGCGTCGGACCGAGCGATCGCGAGGACATGGTCGTGATATATGACGTTCGATAGAAAAATCACGGGGAAGCGTCGAATCCGGGTCGACGCATTGCGACACCCACTTACAGCCGACAACCCAACCCCCGTCGATGACAGCAGAGGCTCAGGAGTGGTCGTTGCCCGATGATCTCGAGGCCGTTCGTGAGACGCTGATCGCGTGGTACGAGGCCGACCACCGCGACTTTCCGTGGCGGCGGATCGACAATCCCTACGCGATCCTCGTCAGCGAGGTCATGAGCCAACAGACCCAGCTCGGCCGCGTCGTCGAGGCCTGGGAAGCGTTTCTCGAGCGCTGGCCGACGACCGCCGACCTGGCCGACGCAGATCGAGCGGACGTCGTGAGCTTCTGGACGGCCCACAGTCTGGGCTACAACAACCGGGCGAAGTACCTCCACGAGGCGGCCCGTCAGGTCGAAGAGGAGTACCGCGGGGAGTTCCCGGCCACGCCCGACGAGCTTCAGGAGCTGATGGGCGTTGGGCCCTACACCGCCAACGCGGTGGCGAGTTTCGCGTTCAACAACGGCGACGCGGTCGTCGACACGAACGTGAAACGCGTGCTCTACCGCGCCTTCGATGTTCCGGACGACGACGCAACCTTCGAGGACGCCGCGAGCGGCCTCATGCCCACTGGGCGCTCGCGGGTCTGGAACAACGCGATCATGGAACTCGGTGGGGTCGCCTGCGAGCAGACCCCCAAATGCGACGAGGCGGGCTGTCCGTGGCGCGAGTGGTGCAGTGCCTACGCAAGCGGTGATTTCACCGCTCCCGACGTCCCCACGCAGCCGAGTTTCGAAGGGAGCCGTCGACAGTTTCGGGGCCGCGTGATCGCCACGCTCCGGGAGTACGATGAACTCGAACTCGACGCGCTGGGCCATCGCATCCGTGTCGACTACACCCCCAACGGCGAGTACGGCCGCGAGTGGCTCGAGGGACTGCTCACTGATCTCGAGTCGGATGGGCTGGTCGAACTCGACCACGATGGGGGTGCTCTCGTCGCACGGCTGCACCGATAAGATCGGTCGCGAAGAAGAAACGCCGCACGGCCTGTATTCCCTGTCAGCCAAATTTTTTCGTTGGCCATCTAGTCCAAGGATACGGGGCTACTTGTAAGTGACCGATAATTACAGGATGTGAAAATAGTTGTCGAGACGCTGCCCACTTGTGTCGTCTCGGGGCTGATAGCGTCAGATCCAGTTCGCTGCCGGATACGCGCCACTGCCGGGTATCCCCGGTGAACTGTCGCCGCGGAAACTTCAACTGGAAGTAATTACTCTAGTGAAGAATCACGCTGAATTGATAGTCGTCGGAATTGGGTGGCGGGAAAGGCTACCGGAAACCAAATCCGTCTATACGTCTTCGTGGTGGGCTTCGGTGATGACCACAGTCGTCGAACTCGAGATTCCGGCTGCGCGACTCGGCTTCGCCCGGGCGTTCGATCGAGTGTCGACGTTCGAGTTTCAGGTCGGTGGAATGATCGGCGGATCGGCACCGCTCGTCTGGACGAACGGGCCGGATCACGAGACGGTCAAACAGGAGCTCGAGGCGGATCCCTCGGTCGAGGTCGTCGCGAGCGTCGCCGACGACGATGAGCGCTCCACGACGGATGAGAGCGCGGTAGCCGGCCAGAACGATCGCTGGCTGTTTCGACTCGAGTTTGGGGACGGCGTGAAACTCTTCGAACAGATCGTCACCGAGAACGATGGCGCGATCCTGACGGCTCGCGGGGCCGACGGGCGATGGGTAGTGAAGTTACTCTTTCACGACCGTGAATCGGTGTCGGCGTGCCACGGGTTACTCGAGCAGTACGACTTCCAGGCCGCCGTCGTCCGGATTAGCGGCGTCGACGACCTCGCGCGGGCACAGACGCCCCTGACAGAGACCCAGTACGAGACGATCTGCAAGGCCCACGAACTCGGCTATTTCGACGTCCCGAGGGGAGTGACACTCAAGGAGTTAGCCGCGGAACTGGACATTTCACATCAGGCGCTCTCCGAACGGCTCCGGCGAAGTCACGCCGCCCTCGTCAGCGCCGAACTGTCCGAGCGAACGGCACCGATAGAGATCGATCGGTGATCGTAGCCGGCGTGTGGTGTCGCTGCGCGAGATTGGACGCCCTGATCCCCGTCGCAGTCGCGTATCGACATTGCTGAATCTGCTCTCGAAGAGATTCTGATCTTCACACACTTATTAGTGTTCAATTCGCACGTACGTTCTATACTATGGGCGAAACGGCATAATTGCCCTAGTGAGTAAATTTATTACTGGACGAATCCATAATCGGATGTCGGCGTGGTGCCGACCGCTCGGACACCGACGATCGCGGTGCGTATCGGTGGATCATCCCATGCTCAATCACGATCCGCGATCACTCGTGGCTGTGTGATCGCGTCGCTGTTGGACGCATCACGGGTCGTCTTACGGCCCGTCTCCAGCGTTTTCACCGGAAATCCGGACTCACGATCGACCGAGTGCGTAGTTTTATTTGTTGACCGAGAATACTGTCGGCCGGGAATCCACGTGATCGGACGTAGTCGGACGGATGCCGTCGGTGAATCGTCGCGAGCGTCCGAGACGATCGACCGTGCGTCGACGCTTTCTCTCGATGAGATTTACCATCTGCTTCAGACACAGCGCCGGCGGGACGTGCTTCGATACCTTCAGACCGCTGACGGCCGCGTTCGGTTACGCGAACTCGCCGAACAGGTCGCCGCCTGGGAACAGGAGACGACCATCGACGAGCTGCGTTCCGACGAACGCCAGCGGGTCTACATCTCGCTGTATCAGTCACATCTCCCGAAACTCGACAACCACGGCGTCGTCGACTACGACAAGGACCGTGGCTGGGTCGAGCCAACGCCGCGTGCCGAACGGCTGTATCCGTATCTCGAGCCACCGTCTCGATCACCGTCGCGCGACCGGTGGCCACGGCGCTACGCAGGAACGATCGTCTGCTGCGGGCTGGGTCTCGCGGCGATTGCTGCAGGGATCGTTCCGATCTCCGAACGCGTCGGCGCGTGGGTCGTCCTCGTCGCGTTCGCGATCGTTACGGGCGCTCACGTGTGGTCGACTGGCACGCTCGATCGCGATCGGAGCGACTGATACGGGCCGATATCTCGAGGTATCGGCGCGACCGCGAGCCGCCCGGTAGTCACGCCGGCACGGATTGTCAGGAGTTCGTACGAGCGACGCGCATTCGTGTCGAACACGGCGACCGAACGACGACCGTCAGTCGGCGCGGGAGAGGATCTCCGTGTTCGAGTCACGGGTGCGCTCGAGGAGCCGGCCGGCGTAGAACACGACCGAAAAGTCCTGTGGACTGGGGAGCGCACAGGCGAGCCAGCCGATGGCCGCGGCAGCGACGACCGGCGTGTCGGTCGTCACGTAGCCGGCCAACCCAAGTCCGAAGACGGGGATAGCGAGCACAGCGGGTGCGAGCGCAGCGAGGCGGAGGATCCAGGCGGGTTCGTCCCCGGTCGGTTGGGGGAAGACGACGGCCCACGGGTGGGTCGCCATCAGCGCTACGAGCCCGTCTGATCGGCCGGGAAGATAAGAGATGGCGTAGTCGACCCCGGCGAGCCGAAGGACCGTCGCGTGTGCCCACTCGTGGGCCACCAAGCCGACCGCGAGGGCGAGGGCGAGCGCACAGCCAGCACCAACCAGGTTCGAGCCGATCATAGGGACCGCGAGATGCACGCCTCAAATCCTGAGAGCGACATCTCGCGCATTTTAGCCGATGACCTGCCGGTGGAAGGCCGCTGGGCTGTACCAGTTGTCGTCTTAAGGGCAGTGTCGGGTCGATGCCCCACGATCCGGTACCGGAGCGTTCTCTGTCCGTCGTGGCGTGGACGGGATCGATTCGGCCAAGCGTTAAGTATTGGGTTGTGGTACCGCCCCTCATGGACACGACAGAGACACTCGAGTTCGGTCACGTAGACCGGAAACAGATCTACGAGTACGTCGAACGGCGCGGGGCAGTCGATCCGGAAGAGACGCGAAAACAACTCGGCCTCGATCCCGGCGGTTTCCGCCATCACATCGCGATCCTCAAGCGAGACGGGCGACTCGAGGAGGAAGAGGGAACGCTCAGGGTCGCGCTCGAGGCGGGCACGGAGGAGGAGTACGTCGACGAGGACCTCGAGTTCCACATTCGGCCGGCGCGTCAGGAGGATCTGACAGGGATCGTCGGGGCGATCAGACAGGTCGCCGAGGAGAAAACCTACATCGTCGCCGAGACCGTCGCCGACGAAATCGACCACGAGAGCGCCTTACTCCGACACAACGAGATCGAGTCGCGGATGTTCTTCGTCGCGACCGTCGACGATGACGTTGTCGGCTGGGTCCACCTCCACGCGCCGGAACTCGAAAAACTGAGCCACACCGCCGAACTCACTGTAGGCGTCATCGAGGAGTACCGCGGTCACGGTGTTGGCTCACACCTCCTTTCGCGCGGCCTCGAGTGGGCCGCCACCAACGGCTACGAGAAAGTCTACCAGAGCGTGCCCTCCTCCAACGAGGAGGCGATCGAATTCCTCGAGAGCCACGGCTGGGAGACTGAAGCGGTCCGCGAGGATCACTACAAACTCGCCGGCGAGTACGTCGACGAAGTGATGATGGCCGTCGAGCTCTAGGCGAAGCGCACCGAGCGCGCGGCCCGCTCGCTCGAGCCGGCCGCCATCGTCGGAATCGAAAGGTAGTTTTCCCGGACCCTGCTACGCTGAGCCATGCTTTCGATCGCGCTTGCCGGGAAGCCAAACGCCGGCAAGTCCACGTTCTACACGGCGGCGACGATGGCGGATGTAGACGTCGCCAACTATCCCTTCACGACGATCGACGCCAACCGCGGCGTCAGCTACGTCCGGACCGAGTGTCCCTGCCTCGAGCGCGACGAGCGCTGTAACGCCGACAACTGCAGGGACGGCAAGCGCTACGTCCCGATCGAACTCTTGGACGTGGCGGGGCTCGTCCCGGGTGCCCACGAAGGAAAGGGGCTGGGCAATCAGTTCCTGGACGAACTGACGAACGCCGACGTCATCGTCAACGTCGTCGACGCCTCCGGCGGCACGAACGAGAAGGGCGAACCGGTCGACATCGGCGAGCACGACCCGCTCGAGGACATCGACTTCATCGAGGAGGAGATGGACCTCTGGCTGGCAGGGATCGTCGAGCGCAACTGGGAGTCCGTCGAGCGCAAGTCCCGCTCGCCCGACTTCGACATCGACGACGCGCTGGCGGACATGCTCTCGGGCTTTGGTGCCTCGCCGAAACAGATCGCGATCGTCCTCCGCGATCTGGATTACCCCGACGACCCGATCCAGTGGGAAGACGACCACCGCGAGGCCCTCGCGCGTGACGTGCGCCAGCGCACCAAGCCGATCGTCGTCGCGGCGAACAAGATCGACATCGCGCCCGAGGAGAACGTCGAACGCCTGCTCGAGTTGGACAAACCCGTCATTCCGACCACCGCCGAGGGCGAACTCGCGCTCCGCCGGGCCGCCGATAACGGCCTCGTCGACTACGATCCCGGCGACGAGACGATCGCGATCGGCGACGAGGTCAACGACGCCCAGCGCGAGGCCCTCGAGGACCTCGCGGACACGATGGCCGAGTGGGGTGGTACAGGCGTCCAGGCGGCACTCGACTACGCGGTCTACGACTTGCTCGAGCACATCACCGCCTATCCGGTCGAGGACGCCGCGAAGTGGTCCGACGGCAGCGGCAACATTCTACCCGACGCGTTCTTGCTCCCCGACGGCTCGACGCCGGTCGATCTCGCCTACGCAGTCCACTCCGACATCGGCGACGGCTACCTGCACGCCGTCAACGCCAAGTCGAATCGGGAAGTGGGGGAAGATTACGAACTCGAGGAAGGGGACGTGATCAAGATCGTAAGCACCAATTGATTTATTATATTTATATAATATTTACGGGCGCAACAAGGACTGTGCTGAGCGATTAAGATTCGTACCCAAGTTCCTTCACGCTGTTAGCGATGTCGTAGAGAAGATAGACCGCAGCAAGTCCAATTCCGATCCAAATCCACGTTGCTACAGTTCCAAGGCTGTCTGTTACTTCGATAAAGCCCCACACTCCGATGAACGTTGAACCGAGAATAGCTGCAGTCACGACGAAGGCATTTTTTATAGCCGGATTAGAACGGGGACCGTCCTGTCGTTTGTCC
The DNA here is from genome assembly GCF_042678045.1 of Haloarchaeobius amylolyticus. Taxonomy (GTDB): domain Archaea; phylum Halobacteriota; class Halobacteria; order Halobacteriales; family Natrialbaceae; genus Natrinema; species Natrinema amylolyticus_A. The sequence goes on along the minus strand of NZ_JBHUDI010000001.1, from coordinate 273,944 downwards.
ATACCGTTGGCACTCTACTGAGGAGTTATTTTTCTTACTGGATTATTTTGAGGCTCGCTTATACGTTGTGTACACTGTGTGGACTCAGTATCAGTAATCAAGATCGTGAGCACGAATTAAGCGCCTCCGTTACGAATCGAGTCTATCTCCTCATTTCTGGCCGAGCATACTGCTCGGAGTGCGCTATCTCTCGTGGCAGTTCGTCGCTGCCGTGGAGGGCATCGCGGATGTGCTCTGCCGGATCGCCCAGCACCAAGAACAGAACTAACTCGTTTATGCGATCTGGTCTTCGTACTCGTCGGCCGTCAGCAGCTCCTCGAGTTCGTCTGTATCGTCAGGGTCGATCTCGAGCATCCAACCGTCGCCGAACGGGTCGTCGTTGACGAGTTCGGGGGCGTCGAACAGCTCCTCGTTGACCGCGACGACCTCGCCACTGACTGGTGCGTAGAGGTCGGAGACGGCCTTGATCGATTCGACGACGCCGAACTCGCCTTCCTGCTCGAGTTCCTCGCCTTCGTCGGGGAGTTCGACGAAGACCACGTCGCCGAGCTCGTCCTGGGCGAAATCGGAGATGCCCACGCGAACGACGCCGTCGGTCTCGTGTGCCCATTCGTGCGATTCCAGATACCGTCTATCGTCGGGAGTGTCGAAGCTCATGTTATACTGTGTCAATGAAGGGGGTGGTCTCAACTCTTGCTTTTTTCGACTGGCCGCGGACGACGACCTGCAGCGTCGTGCCGGGTTCGGCGTACTCGACAGGCACGTAGCCAAGACCGATCGGCTGCGCTAACGTCGGGCTCATCGTCCCGCTGGTGACGGTCCCGATGACCCGGCTCTCGGTGGTCGTGATGTCGTAGCCGTGGCGGGGGACGCCGCGGTCGATCAGTTGGAAGCCGACGAGCCGTTCGTTGACGCCCGCCTCGTCGAGCTCGGCCAAGGCATCGCGGCCGACGAACTCGGTCTCGAGCGCGACGGTAAAGCCGATGCCGGCCTCGTAGGGCGTCCGCGGATCGGTCTCGTGATCGAAGTCCTGCCCGGCGAGCAACAGGCCGGCCTCGATGCGTAGCGTATCGCGGGCGCCGAGCCCGCAGGGCTGGCAGTCGAACGCCGTCCAGATCTCTTCGGCTGCGGTCGAAGGAACGATCAGCTCGAAGCCGTCTTCGCCGGTGTAGCCCGTCCGGGCAGTCCAGCAGTCGATGCCGTCGACCGTCGCGTACTGGGCCTCGAAGCGGGCGAGATCGGTGACCGACTCGTCGGTGACGTCCTCGACCAGCCCGGGCGCGTTCGGTCCCTGGACGGCGAACATCGCGTACTCGTCGGTCCGGTTGTCGACGGTCGCCTCGAGCTCCCACTCGTTGCGGTAGCTGAGCCACCGTTCGTGGGTCGACTCGTCGGTGCCGGCGTTGGGAACGAACAGGTATGTCGCCTCGCCGTCCTCGTTTGGGAGCCGGTAGACGACGGTGTCGTCGATGATGATCCCGTCCTCGTCGGTGATCGCGGCGTACTGGGAGTCGCCGACCGCGAGCCGGGAGACGTCGTTCGACGTCAGCCGTTGCATCAGCTCCGTCGCGTCCGGGCCGGTGACGTGAATCTGGCCCATATGCGAGACGTCGAAGATTCCGGCATCGTCCCGGACGGCCGCGTGCTCGGTCTGGATCGAATCGAACTCGACCGGCATGTCCCAGCCGCCAAACTCCGTAAACTTCGCTCCGCGCTCGTCGTGTAACCCACGTAACGGCGGCGTCTGAAGCGGCATACTCGAACCGTCATCCGCGGAGTAGTAATGTCTTTTCGTCGGCCGGCCGGTGGCAATCTGCGCAGGACCCGACTGACGACCAGCCGGATCGTTTCGTCACATCTATCTCGGGGCCACGGGAACACCGAGTATGTTCGACCGCGTTCGCGCCCGTCTCGCCCACCTGGTCGACCCACAGCACGCCGCCGAGCCGTCAGTGGGCCTGTTCGTCGACGGGCCGAACGTCTTTCGCGACGAGTTCGACGTCGACCTCGACGACCTGCGCGATGCAGCGCGCGATCTCGGCCGGATCGGCGTTATCCGACTCTATCTCGACGAACACGCCACACCAGGCCTCATTCAGGCTGCCGAAGCGCGTGGTTTCGAGGTGATCGTCACCAGCGGCGACGTCGACGTCAAACTCGCCGTCGATGCGACCGCGTTCGCGGGCGACGGCACCATCGACCGGCTCGCGATCGCCTCGAGAGATACCGATTTCAAACCCGTCCTCGAGCACGCGGGCACCGTCGGCGTCGAGACGATCGCGATCGCACCGGGCTCGTATGGCCGCTCGGACGCACTGCGAAACGCCGCCGACGAGGCGGTAACGCTCGAGCCAGAATCGTAACGCGAGCGCGCCGGGAAAAGAGTTGTTCTAGCCGCTATAGGAGCTTTCGCCGACGATCTCGAGCAGTTCGCCCTGTCCCGTCGCCGTGGTCTCGTCGAAGTCGGTCACGCGCACGCGCACCTGTTTTTCGACCGTCTCCGGGCCGGCACCGTCGACGATCAGTTCCGTATCGCCGATGTACGCGCGGCCACTGGTGCCGTTGGTTTCGGCGACGAAGACGTCGATCTCGGAACCGGGCTCGAGCGTCGGCCGGTTCGCGCGGAACGTCCAGCCTTTGAGGTACTTGTCGAAGAGGCTCATACGCGAGCCACCTCCTCGCTCTCGCGGTCGATGACGTACTCGCGGCCGAAGCCGGTCAGCGCCGCGACGACGAACACCGCGACGAGCAGCCAGCCCTGGAAGACGAACGGCACGACGTCGATCGGCGTGACGAGCATCGACTGGTCTAACCAGTCGTACTCGCCGGGCAGGTTCTGCATCGCGCTGTAGCCAGCCAGCACCCCACCCGACCACGGGAAGATGTAGCCCAGCGCGGCGGTCTGGCCGTCCAAGATGTTCGCGCGCCGGTAGCCGTTGAGGTTGAACCGCTCGCCGATCTTCGAGATGTAGGGGCCGATCGCGACCTCGGCTGCGGTGTTGATCGTGATGATCGCGTTGATCAGCGCCGCCGATCCCACCATCGTGAGTTCGGCGTTGCGGACGTTGGTCGCGAGGTTCTCGATCGACCACTCGAGCAACACCTCGAACGCGCCGCCGCGGATCATGATCTGGGCCGCGCCGATGATCAGCAAGACGAGGATCGACAGCTCGAGGAAGCCCGCGACGCCGGTCATCAGACTCCCGGTAACGCCGACCGCGTCGGGGTCCTCGACGACGGTGAGGATCGGCAGGCCAGCAAGCGGTTCGGACAGCGGTGCGTCCGGTGGTGCGTTGAACATGACGATGTCGCCGAGGGTCGTCAGGCCAAAGCCGAGGTTGAAGACGACCGCGATGACGATCCCCCACGAGATGGCCTCGACGATGTGGCGGCCGGCGATCGCCGCACCGATGACGGCGAGCATCGAGATCACGTGGACGAGTCCGATCGCCTCGCTGCTCTCGAGGAAGATCGCCTGAGCTTCGGCACCGATCTCGAGGCCGCTCATCGCGCCGCCGGCGATGACGTAGCCGACGAAGGCGATAGCTGCGGCGATGATCACGTACTTGAACCGCGAGGCGACGACGCCGCCGATGTCGGCGTCCTGGGTGACGGCGCTGACGATCGTCGTGTCGCTGACGGGTGCCAAGTTGTCGCCGAAGATCGCCCCCGAGAGAATCGCGCCGAACAGCAAGACGGGGTTCGCACCGAGCAACACGCCCGCGGGAAAGAACAGGCCGACGAAGGCGACGGTCGCGCCGTAGCCGGTCCCGATCCCCGTCGTGAAGACGGCGGCGAGGACGAACGTGATCGCTGGGAACAGCGCCGCGCCGATGCCGGCAGTGTCCGCCAGCCAGACGAGGCCGCCGACGAAGCCGCCGTCCTGCAGGAGCTGGGCGAACATCCCGGCCCAGATCCACGCCACGATGGCCGTCACCGCAACCGGCTGGGTCATCCCTTCGAAGATCGTGTTGGCGTAGGACTGCCAGTTGCCCCGGACGAAGAACATGCCGACGATGAGTCCGATCAGGATGCCGACGATGAGCCCGCCCGTGTCGCCGATCCGCCAGAGGGCGGTCTGGACGATCGCCCACACGATGAAAAACGCGATCGGGAACGCGCTCATTCCCCGACCGCCGTAAAACTCGACGTGGGGACTGCCCTCAGTCTCCCCGCCGACGAACTGGTCGGACGGGTCGTCACCGGGCGAGGTCTCTCCGTTCTCGCTCATACGTAATCACTCATATTGACACACAGTCATTCCATACCGATGGCCCATAATAATCGTTGTTGGCAAAACGGACACCTGTGACAGTATCGGTACCGATACTCATTCCAGACATGTCACTGCGACCTGTCGACATGCTGTGGTGACCCCCACCGTCGACCGTCGCTTCGGTTCGAGATGTGAGTCCCCCTCGAGCGCAGCATCGAGGCCTGTACTCTCCACACCGGTAACATTTTTAATACCAGTCAGAGTTGTCCGAACCGTGACGACGCTCCAGTTCGGACGCTGTTTCGGTGGTATGACCGCACTGGTCGGGCTCGCAGTCAGTGCCGCTTTCTTCGGCCCACGAACCGCTGGGCCCATTGCTGCATCGTTCATCGATCCGCTCACGATCTGGACACGTCTGCTCGGAATTGTTGCTGGACTGGTTGTCATCGCAATCGGCCTGCGAATTGTTGGCCTGGCTGGCGATGTAAACGACGGTGCGTCGGAAAACACCTGACCGGAAGCGTTCGATTCATACGGTCTGCTGTCACTGGTTCCCGGCGGACCCGCCACGCGGGTGTGCCGGCACTGACTGACAAAAGTCTGTACCACCCGTCTGGCCCGCTTGCCGGTCGCTCGGAGTCGGTGAATATTCCAGCGTCGGGTTCCCAGTGAGGCACATGATCGACGGGATGCCGGTACTGGACAACCACCTCCACCTCGATCCGGACAACCACCGGGGTATCGACGCCGTCAAAGACTTCGCTCGCGTCGGCGGCACCCACCTGCTCGTGGTGAACAAACCCTCCTGGCACCTCGGCGTCGAGGCCGAGACCGGTGAGGACTTCCGAACGGTCTTCGAGCGCACGATCGAAGTCGTCAACGAGGCCTCGAGCGAACTCGCAGGCCGGGCCTGGCCAGTGCTGGGCGTCCATCCGGGGTTGATCTCGCGGCTGGTCGACGAGCGCGGCTTTGCGCCCGCGGAGGCCCGCGACATCATGCAGGCTGGAATCGACGTCGCCGCGGAGTACGTCGAATCTGGAAAGGCACTGGCGCTGAAATCCGGCCGCCCCCACTACGAGGTCGACGACGCCGTCTGGGATGCCTCGAACGCGGTCATGCGCCGGGCGTTCGAACACGGCGCGGACCTCGAGTGTGCCGTCCAACTCCACGCCGAGGCCACCGAGGACATGACCGACGTGGCCGATTGGGCCGTCGAGGCCGGGATGCCGGCCCACAAGGTCGTCAAACACTACGCGGGTGGCCGCCTCGCGGGGCCGACGCCGAGCGTGATCTGTGACAAGGACGAACTCGAGCGCGCCGCCGAGCGCGGCGAACCGTTCCTGATGGAGACCGACTACATCGATGATCCCGACCGCCCGGGAGCAGTGCTCGGCCCCAAGACGGTCCCCCGGCGGGTCAAGTGGCTGCTCGAGAACGGCTACGACGAGGCGGTTCGCAACGCCCACGTCGAGACGCCGAAGCGAGTGTACGGGATCGACACGGAAACGACGCTCGAGTCAGAGGCGTGACCGGACGTGGCTGTGTCGATGCCGACGCGCTGGAGTGCACTACGTTCGGACAGGTTTGGACCAGCGCCAGCAACTGCACGCAGTGAAACACCGAGACGGCTGCCTGAGCGGCTGTTGTGCTTGTTCACCGGATTCTAACAGTCGCTACGTTCGGCTAATGTAGAGAAAGGCATTTCAAGCGGCCGGTGTAGGTGTCTGTATGAGCAATCCCCCGACCGAGTTCTACTCGGAGGAACGCTGGCAGAACTGGATCGATCGCATCAAAGACGAAGACATCGATCCGGAAGACGAAGACTCGGCCCGACTCCTGTTGAACCTGCAAGACGACACGGCGATCGCGATTGCGAAGATCGTCGCCGCCTACGACGACGGGGAACTCGACGAGGAGGAGACGCTCGCGGAGATCGGAGACGTCCGCGAGATCGTCCTCAGCGAAGTCGACATCGACGACGAGGAGAAACTGATCCTCGTCGACGGCGTCCAGACGAGTCTGGTCTGTGTCTTCTTTGCGGCCGAAGAGTACGTCGCTAACGGCCCGGCCGAGGACGGCACCGTCGGCGACTATCTCAGCGCCGCGGCCGACGCCGAAGCTGAGGAAGACCTCGATGCCGCACTCGGCTATGCGGCCCAGGCTGGCACGCTCATTATCGACGGGCAAGAACTCGACATGACCGTCGCCGAAGACCTCGAGTACGGGCTGGTCACCGAATGGATCAACGGCCTCGACAGCCTCCAGAGCGCGATGAGCGATCCGGAAGTCGTCGAAGAAGACGAATAGTCCGCGGCCGCGGGTGCGGACGTATCCTATCGGAGACACGGACGTGACCGACCAATCGAATGGCTACGGACACCAGGGGTCGGTCTAGGTAATCCGGACCGTCGTAGTGATCGGCTGCTATCCGGCAGTCTCTTTTTTGGTGCGTGTCGTCACAGGACGCTCGAGCGACGAGCCTCGGCGATCACGCGACAGATAGCCGATCCTCGAGGACTGCTGATGGGTCCCTGCGCGGACTGATTTCGACTATCGTCGAAACGGGGAACGACAATACCTTGTACTATCACATCCATTGGATAGGTATGACAGCAGTCGGCATCGACGCCGTCGAGATCTGGACTGGGAACCTCAAACTTGACCTTCCTGGCACGTTCGCCCCGGAGAAGGGCGAAGACCCGGAAAAATACACGAAGGGGCTGGGACTCAACGCCAGTTCGTTCCCCGACAGCTACGAAGACATCGTCACGATGGGGGCGAACGCCGCCCACCGACTGATGGAGCGGAAAGGCCTCGAGCCCGACGATATCGGCCGTATCGACGTCGCGACCGAGAGCGCCTTCGACAATTCGAAGCCGGTTTCGACGTACGTCGCTGGCTGCCTCGAACAGGTCTACGACGGCGACTTCCACCACGCGAACAAGGGCGAGCGGAAGTTCGCCTGTATCGCGGGGACCCAGAGTCTGGACGACGCCTGTAACTGGATCCGTGCAGGCCGCAACCGCGGCCGTTCGGCGCTGGTCATCGCGACCGACACGGCACTCTACGCCCGCGGTGACGCCGGCGAGGCGACCCAGGGTGCCGGGGCCGTCGCGATGCTCATCAGCGAGGACCCGAGTCTCGTCGAACTCTCGACCGAGCAGGGGTATGGTTCGGCCGACGAGACCGACTTCCTCAAACCCAACCAGCAGTTCCCCTCGGTCGACGGCAAACGCTCCGTGCAGGTCTACCTCGCGCGGATGCGCGAAGCGCTCGAGGACTTCGAGAGCGTCGCCGGCGAAGTTCACGAGGACGATTTCGTCTATGCACCGTTCCACACGCCGTTCCCGGGCATGGTTCGGAAGGCCGCGCTGCTGGCCTATCGACACGTCATCCGCGATACGAGCATCGAAGACGAACTCGCCGACGAGATCGGTCGCCAGCCCCGTCCCGAAGCGTTCGACTCCGACGAGGAGTACCGCGATGCACTTCGGGAGTACATGGACGCGCTCAAGGGTACCGATCGCTACGCCGAGTGGTACGACGCAACGATCGACCCGACGCTGACGATCTCCCGCGAGGTCGGCAACTGGTATACCGGCTCCGTCCACGTCGCCCGCGTGAGCGCGCTCAAACAGGCACTCGAGGCGGGCCGCGACCTGACCGGCGAGAAACTACTCGTGGGCTCCTACGGTAGCGGCGCACAGGCGGAGATCCACGCCGAGACGATTCAGGACGGCTGGGAAGAAGAACTCGAGGCCCTGAACGTCGACGAGCAACTCGCTGACCGTTACGAGATGGCGTGGGAAGACTACGAGGAGATCCACGACGTCCACAACCACGAGATGGACGTCGACGTCGAGGAGTTTACGACGCCAAGCGAGGAGTTCGTCTTCGACGGCTGGGGCCGCATGGGCGAGCGGAAGTACCGATACGTGGAGTAACGGCGTTTTTGGTGTCTTCGCGAGTGTAGCGAGCGAAGGACTGGCGAGAGCGACGCTCTCGCAGGAGATTTTTGCGAGCGTGAAAAAAGGACCGTCGGCAACGGCTGAGTGTCGGGTTTGCGTGACTTGATAGATACCGAGACCGACGGTGGCGAGAACGACCCTCGAACATTTGGTACTCTGTAACGAAGGAGGTCCCTGCGGCATGCGGCCACCGTATCGGAGCGGGACAAACAGCGCGGAAACATACGAAACAATGGATATTTCCGATATCGTCTCAGAGGAGTACGTCGAATTCACACCGGAGACACCCGTCTCGAAGCTCGTCGGGACGTTCGCAGATTCTGAGGTCAAAGGCGTCGTCATACGCGACGACGAGTTCGAGGGCGTCGTGACGCGAAAACAGCTTGCCTCTTCGCATCACAAGCCCAACGAAAAGCTCGGCTCGCTGGTCTGGCACGTGCCACACCTCGCGCCCGACGAGGACATCCGGAAGGTGGCACAGCTGATGATCGACAGCGACTCACACCTGCTCCCGGTCTTCGAGGGCCACGAGCTGCTCGGTGTCGTCACCGTCGATGGGATCTTGGAGAAAGTCGAGCCGTATCTCGACGCGGCGACCGTCGCCGAGGCCTACTCCGGAGAACTCGTCTCGCTGGACCCGACAGCGACGCTGGGGAAGGCGCTCCACACGTTCCGGGACCATCAAATCACCCACCTGCCGATCATCGAGGACGACACGGCGGTCGGCATCCTCAGTCTCTACGACGTGGTCGGCCTGACAGTCCGTGCCGAGATCCAGAGTCAGGGCGGCGACGCGGGTGGAACGGACTCTTTCGGCGGTGAAATCTCATCCAGTACCGGCCGCGCTGGACGCGGCGGGTTCGGTGCCCGGGAGGGCGAGTCCGATCGGATGCTCGACCTGCCGATCCGGGACGTCATGGCATCACCGGTGCGGACGATCCGACCCGACGAGACGCTCGAGGTGGCCGTCGAGGAGATGGTCGCGGCCGACGCGTCGTCGCTGGTCGTCACCGAGAACGGCTCTCCCTACGGAATCGTAACGAAGACCGACGTTCTCGACTCGCTCACCTGGGAGGCCGGCGGGAACCGCGGAGTCCAGATCTACGGGACCGACCTGATAGACGACATAACCTACGACGAGATCGTCGCACAGGTCGAGAAGTTCGACGACAGGGACCACGGGATGAACGTCCTGGACGCGAAAGTCCATCTTCACGAGCACGACGAGACGCGCCGTGGACGCCCGCTCTTGCTCGCTCGCATCCGGCTCTACACCGATCGGGGACTGTACATCGCCTCCGGCGAAGGGTACGGCGCAAGCCACGCGATCAACGAAGCGAGCGACATCCTCGAGCGCCAGATCCGCGACGAGAAGACCTACGGCCGGAGCAAGAAACCCCCAGACGAGGAGTTCTGGGAGAAACGCTTCGGCGAGTTGCTCGAGGAGTGACCGCCACCGACAGTCTCAGCGCACGACGGTCACCGGAACGGTCGCGCGTTCGACGAGCGACTTCGCGACGCTGCCGAGCATCAGCCCTGCACGTTCCGATCGACCACGGTGGCCGACGAAGATCGTGTCGAACCCCTCGTCCTCGGCGTAGTTGGTGATCTCCCTGATCGGATTGCCATAGAGGAGTTCGACCTCGACGTCATGACCGAGGTCCGCGGCGAGGTCTGCCGCGTCGTCAGTAATGTCTATCCCCCGCTGCTCGGCGTCTTCGACGCTTTCGATGATCAGTCGCTGGTCCTCCCAGAGCGACGCGGTCGGTTCGCTGCCGCCCTCGTCGTATGCGGTGGGATCGATCGCGTGGACCACCGTGATCGAGCCATCCATCGCGTCGATGATGTCGGTGGCGTAGGCGAGGGCGTTTTCGGACTCTTCAGAGCCGTCGACGGCTACGAGGGCCTTCATGCTTCGACGTTCGTGCTGGAGCTATGTGAATCACGAGGGCAATTCGCACACCGTACCGGTGCGGACGTGGCCGGCACCGTGAAACTTCGACACAGCCGGCAAGTTCTATCATCGGAGTAATATGTCGGGCTGTTGTATCTCGGGCCATGTCAGACAGACCCGAGCCACCGGACTGGGTCGTCGAGCAGCCCGCCATGACCGCGCTCGCACTGGGAAGCGTTCTCCTCGTGCTATTCGTTCTCCTGCCGTATCTGCAGTACGTCCTCTTCGGTGTCGTGCTCGCCTACATCTTGCAGCCCGTCCAGCGCCGGCTCGAAGAACACGTCAGGCCGACGATCGCGGCGATCGCGGTCGTGGCAGCGACCCTGGTCGTCGTATTGTTGCCGCTGATTTACGTCGTCTCGGTCGCGGTCCAACAATCACTCAGGCTCGTCCGCTCGATCAGACAGGGTGAGATCGACGTCGCGACGATCGAGTCGGCTCTCGAGACCAACGGGTACGCAGTCGATCTCGTCGCCCTGTATGAATCGAACCAGGAACGGATCGCGACGGCCATCCAGGAAGTTACGACGGGGGCGATCGACCTCGCCGGGAGCCTGCCCGGCATCTTCATCGGCATCACGATCACGCTGTTCGTCCTCTTCGCGCTGTTGCGAGACGGGGACCAGTTCGTCGCATGGCTCGAATGGGTGTTACCCGTCGACGACGCGGTGCTCGCGGAGTTGCGTATCGGACTGGATCGACTCATGTGGGCCTCGGTCGTCGGGAACGTCGCTGTCGCGGCTATTCAGGCGGTGATGCTCGGCGTCGGGCTGGCGATCGCGGGTGTCCCCGCTGTCGTCTTTCTGACCGTCGCGACGTTCGTCCTGACGCTGCTCCCGCTGGTCGGCGCGTTCGGGATCTGGATCCCGGTCGCGGCCTATCTGGTCGCGATAGGACGACCGACCGCCAGCGTGGCGATCGCCGTCTACGGACTGATCGTCACGTTCTCGGATTCGTACCTTCGGCCCGCGCTGATCGGTCGAACCGGTGCCTTCAACTCCGCGATCATCGTCGTCGGCATCTTCGGCGGCCTCGTCGTCTTCGGCGCTGTGGGCCTCTTTATCGGTCCTGTCGTCCTCGGCGGCGCGAAACTCGTCCTCGATTCGTTCGCTCGAGTGCACACCGGGGAACCGATCGCCAACGATACACTCGAGCACAGCGGAACCGATACGGACGTCGACACCGGCGCTGATGGGTGACCGCTTGCTGTACATCCGGTCGGCCGACCCCTCACCACGAGCGGCGGCCCGGCGTTCGTCGCCGACACGAGGGACGTCCAAACGAGTGCGTTCATTACCCCCTGTCCGCTAGAGGTGCGTATCGTGTTTCGGATCGAATGCCACACTCGACAGCAGGAAGGGACGACCTGCTCGATCGACCGAGACCACCCCTAGTCATGCACGGATCACACACCTCGGGGAGTCCGTACGCTCCCCACACGGCGGAGGACCGCACGGCGATGCTCGAGGCGGTCGACGCGGAGACGGTCGAGGATCTCTTCGACATTCCGGACGATATCAGGTTCGACGGCCAGTTCGATATCGACGCGCGAACGGAACGGGAGACGCGACGGCTGGTTCGCTCGGTGCTGGGTCGCAACGACGACCGCACCGAATTACTCGGGCGCGGCCACTACGGCTACTACATCCCGTCGCTGGTCGATCACCTCGCGGATCGCTCGGAGTTTCTCACTTCGTACACGCAGTATCAGCCCGAAATCTCGCAGGGATTCCTGCAGGCCTTATTCGAGTATCAATCGCTGCTGGTCGAGTTGACCGGCCTCGAGATCGCGAACTGCTCGATCTACGACGCGGCGACGGCACTCGGCGAGGCTGCGACGCTCGCCGATCGCGTCCGCGACACCACTGGTCACCGTGTGCTCGTGCCCGAACTGCTGCGCGAGGAACGAAAGAGCACGCTCGCAAACTACGTCGCCGGCACCGACCTCGCCGTCGAGGAGTACCCGGTCGACGACGGCAACGTCGATCTCGCGGGACTCGAGGAAACCGTCGACGAGGAGGTCGTGATGATCTACGCCGAGACCCCGACCGTCCGCGGAACGATCGAAGAACGGCTGGGCGCGATCGGCGACCTCGCCGCGGACGCCGACGCCTTCTTCGTGCTCGGTTCGGACCCGATCGCGCTCTCGTTGCTCGAGCGCCCCGCCGACGTCGGTGCGGACGTCGTCGTCGGCGACGCGAGCGTGCTGGGCCTCCCGACGAGCTACGGGATGGGACTGGGGCTGTTTGCCACCAGCGAGGACTACCTTCGGCAGGTTCCCGGCAGGCTGGTCGGGGTCAGCGAGGACGCGACCGACCGCCGGGCGTTTACGCTCACGCTGCAGACGCGCGAACAGCACATCCGCCGGGAGCGCGCGACGAGTAACATCTGTACGAACCAGGCCTGGGTCGCGCTTCGAACGGCAATCCACGCTGCCGTCCTCGGCCCGAGCGGGATGGTCGAGCTCGCCAAGCGCGCCGTCACGCGTGCGGAGGACCTCGCGGAGCGCGTCGACGACATCGTCGGTGTGCAAGCGCCGGTCCACGACCGCCGACACTTCCGGGAGTTCGTCGCCCGCGTCGACCAGCCCGCGAGCGCCGTCGCCGACGACCTCGAGCAACTGGGCTTTGCGGTCCACGTCGTTGGCAACCACGAGATTCAGGTCTGTGTCACCGGCGTACCCGACGTGCAACTCGACCGGTTCGTCGCCGCGCTCGAGGGGGTGATCCGATGACCGGTGAACGCGACGCCGCCCAGTCGCGCTACGATCAGGCCCGATACGTCGAGAACGGCGAGTACGAACCGCTGCTCTCGGAGAAGGACCTGACGCGGGTCGATATCGGCGACGGGGACAACGGTGACGGTGGGGAGTCGACCGACTCGCCGCTACCTGACGACCTCACGCGGGACTCCCTCGAGCTCCCGGAACTCTCCGAACCAGAACTGGCCCGCCACTACACACGCCTCTCGCAGATGATCTACGGGATCGACAGCGGCCCCTATCCACTGGGGTCGTGTACGATGAAGTACAATCCCAAGTTCACGGAGGACGTGGCCGCGCTGCCGTCGGCAGCCGTCCACCCCGACCGGTCCGAAGCATCGGTTCAGGGCACTCTCGAGTTGCTGTACCGACTGCAGGACTACCTGGGCCGGATCGGCGGCATGGACGCGGTGACGCTCCAGCCGCCGGCCGGTGCAGCAGGGGAGTTCGTCGGCATCCGCGTCGCCGCGGCCTACCACGAACACAACGGCGAGGGCCACCGCAACGAGGTCATCGTCCCCGAGAGCGCCCACGGCACTAACTTCGCGAGCGCCGCCCTCGGCGGCTACGACGTCGTCTCCCTGCCCAGCGACGACGAGGGCCGGGTTGATCTCGAGGCGCTCGAGGCCGCGCTCTCGGAGAACACCGCGGCGCTCATGTTGACCAATCCGAACACGCTCGGCTTATTCGAGCGCGATATCGCGGAAATCGCCGAGATGGTCCACGACGTCGGCGGGCTGCTCTACTACGACGGGGCGAATCTGAACGCGCTGCTTGGCCGCGCACGACCGGGCGACATGGGCTTCGACGTGATGCACTACAACGTCCACAAGACGTTCGCGACACCCCACGGCGGTGGCGGGCCGGGTGCTGGTCCGGTCGGCGTCGTCGACGAGCTGGCCCCGTTCCTCCCTTCGCCCCGCGTTCGCAAGCGTGACGCGAACTCGAAGACGGGCAAGCCGGTCTACGAGCGCTTCGAGCCCGAGCACACCATCGGCAAGGTCCACGGATTCGACGGCAACTGGCTGGTGCTCGTCAAGACCTTCGCCTACATCGCCCGTCTCGGCGACGAGGGCCTCGCGGACGCGAGCGCCTCCGCAGTACTCAACGCGAACTACCTCGCCGAGCAGATCGACTACGAGATCCCTTACGGGCCGTTCCACCACGAGTTCGTCGCCAGCGCCGGCGAGCAAGACGCCGCCGACGTGGCGAAACGAATGCTCGACTACGGCGTCCACCCACCGACGACCAAGTGGCCCGAGATCGTCCCCGAGGCCCTGATGACCGAACCCACCGAGATCGAGAGCAAGGATACCCTGGATCGCCTCGCCGCCGCGTTCAACGCTGTCGCCGACGAGGACGCCGACACGCTCGAGGCCGCGCCGGAACGGACTACCGCACGCCGGATCGACCAGACCAGCGCGGCGCGAAATCCGCGGCTGTCGTGGCAGGCACTCGCTGACGATTCATAGCCTGTTCCCGCACTGACTTTACGGCGGTCGCTACGTGGAGACGGTTTTGGAACCGCGGGAGGGAACCCGAACGCGAATCGATTCGGGAACGAGAAAGACGGCTCTCGGCGCGAGAACGAAAGCAGGCAGAAGGCGAATTATGCCGTACTCGAGTCGACGGCAGTGCCGTTGTCGCCGATCCGGACGAAGCCGTAGTCACAGTCCGGGCAGTGCCACTTGACTTTCTCGCCGAGGTGCAGCGTCGTGCTGGCGGCGCGGTAAAACGTCTTTTCCTCCCCGCAGTTGGGACACTCGTGGTCGAGTTCCAGAGCCATGGCCGGTGGTTGCCGGCGAAGCGAGTTTAACGTACTGGTTCCGGCGGGGTTCGCGCACGGCACTTGAAACGGCCGAACCGACGGTAGTGCCGGTGACACGAGAATTAAGTGGTCGCCATCCGTCGGTCCAGCCATGTCGATCTACACCGGTCGCGGCGACGAAGGGGAAACCGACCTCCGAGATATGACTCGCGTCTCGAAGGCCAGCGCCCGCATCGAAGCGTACGGCACTGTCGACGAACTCAACGCACTGATCGGGACGATCCGGCCGACCGACCACGACGACATCAACGAGCGACTGGCGACGATCCAGAACCACCTCCACGTCGTGCAGGCGGACTTCGCGAACCCCGATCCCGACGAGGACGACCCCGTGATCCGTCCCACCCACGTCGAGACCGTTGAGGACTGGATCGACGAGTACGACGAGGAACTCGAGCCGCTGACCTCCTTTATCCTGCCGACCGGCAGCGACCACGGCGCGGCGCTCCACCACGCCCGCACCGTCTGTCGACGCGCGGAGCGACGAGCAGTCTCGCTCGCCATCGAAGAGAAGATCAACGAGGATGCAATCCAGTACCTCAATCGGCTCTCGGACGGGTTGTTTACCCTGGCTCGAGTCGTCAACGCACGCGACGGCGAACCGGAAGACGCACCGGACTACTAGACGTCGTCCGGCTGGAGGTACAGCGCTGGGAACAGCGATTCGCTGCCGATTTTAGAAGAGACCGAGGCTCAGCGCGTAGCCCCACGGTTCGCCGGCGAGAACCAGCACGAACAGGGACGCGCCCAGCAGTTGCACGTTCTTGAGGAAATGGGTAGTTCGTCTTCCTGTTAATTCTGTTGTCCGCGAAAGCACTATATCCTCATTCGACCTCTATACGGGAGAGCAACACATGAACAAACACCTCCACGACAGCCTGTATTACCTGCGGCGAGCCGCCACGCACGCCCGACTCGGCGCGGCCGAGTACCGAGCACGGCTCACGAACTGGGTTCGCACTCGGCTCGGTCGGGAGCCCGATCACGAACCCAGCCGCGTCGACCGTGTCCGCGAACTCGAGCACCGCGCCGAAAGGCGCGCCCGGAAAACGGTTCGGGACGCACGCGACCGTGTGATGCGGTGACGCTCGAGACGTACGACAACGACCGATGAAAGGAAGTCTTAAGTCGAACGGACGGAAACGTCTTCGTGCGGGTTGGTGATCTAGTCCGGTTATGATACCTCCTTCACACGGAGGAAGTCGGCAGTTCAAATCTGCCCCAACCCACTCTTGCGCCCGCGATTTTGAAGGACCAAGATCCGCATCCTGAGCCTACTGTATCGGTATTTTTCGCTCTCATTGAGCGAAGGCCGATTTTGAATTCGTTAACGAACATAGCGATTCTGTCCCGCACCCCAGGCACGTCTGCGCATTAGGTTGAAGGAGCACTTAAACCCACATGCCGTGAGAACGACTCTCGCACCACTGGTCAACAGACCAAAACCCTTAGCAGAATCTCAGGTAGCAGATTCGCGCCCGGCCCGCTTTCTGCGCTCGCGTTTTAGAGTACGAGCTAATCGCAGGCAGACGTAGCTTTCAGCGTCGCGCGGCTTTGCTTGTATCGCGTATCACCCGTGTTACTTAAAAGTAATTCGCGGCACAGCGTTCTGCGATACAGTCGTTGAGTGCCGCTGTCCCGTAGGGGTCCCCCGGTTCGAATCCGCTCCCGTGCCGGTTCAGAAGAGCTCACGCTCGTCGAACGTTTCGTCTATTTTGTAGCCGATGATCGTGATTAGCGCGTTGAGGAATTCGATTTCGTTGAGCTGGTTTCTTGAGTTAAAAAGGGGCGACTAGCGGCTCTGCAGGCCGTTGTGATCTGCTTACCGCATAGATAACTCGGCATCAGATATCGTTGTGATTTTCCATAGTACGTGACTTCTCTGCCCTAAGCGAACCCCAACAGATTCTGCTATCAGTTTGCTTCGAGGGTTCAATACGACACATCCGGCTCCATTAATGATTGTGAGCTCTACCAGCGAGTGCTCGATGGTACCGAAGCCGAACTCATTTACCCACTGAACATCGTCGAGAAGTGGCGTGAAACGTATCCGATCCGTGTGACTGAGGCGGTCGATCGCGGCCAGTTGACCCTCCGAACCCGTGAGAAACTCCCCCTACGGACTCGCAATCTTCGACGAGCGCGTCAGGCTCGGAGGCTACGACGATGACACAGGGCTGATGTAGGTGTTCGTCGATACGGACTCGCCCATGGCACGCGAGTGGGCCGAACGAGTCTACGCGTCGATCAAGGCGGATTCTACGCCACTCAACAGTCAGATGGAGCAGTGAGATCTATCTCGCAAGGAAGAAGATATAGTCGACACTCGAACTAGAGCCTGCAGCGCCCATAGCCGATTTTCGGGGTCGAAACCGCAGTACAGCGCCGGGGTGAATCGCCGTACGAATGCAAGGCCGTTGCTTCCGTTCGATGGTCGAACGAGATGGTGTTCATCGAGGAATTCGCGTACAGGTGACCAGGTTGCCACGGAGAAAATCAATCGCCGATTGATGGACAGTTCCCCGTGTACGATAAATAGCAGTTCTCGGGACCAGATACCTTAGATTCTACCACGCCGGTCCGGGCGAATTCCTAATACTGAGTCCGGGAACGTCTATACCAACAATGGCTGATGATACTGAGACTTCCACGACACAATCAGAAATAGATGCTCGCGTCGAAGAAGCCAATGACCTCATTGGGACCGAAGGAGTGTGGAGCGGCCGGATTCTCTACACTGGTGTAGAACTGGGGCTATTCAAAATCCTCGACGATGATCCTACGTCCGCATCTGAGCTTGCCACTCAACTGGACCTAGATTCGGGTAACACCTATCGACTGCTCCGCGCGATGACACATTTTGGGGTACTCGATGAAGACGAGAACCGGCGTTTCTCACTCACTCCCGTAGGCGAACTCTTCCAGGCGGATCATCCCCATTCGGTACAAGGTAACCTCCTGTTCAACCGCAGCCCCGAGTGGTCGAAGACGATGTTACACATGTCTGATATCGTCAACGAAGGCGGTCCAACTGGATTCGTCCGTGAATTCGGGTGTGACTTCTTCGAGTACCTCGAAAAGAATCCCGAGTTCGGTGATCGCTACAACGCACTGATGGAGTTCGCCTCACGAAATCATCCGGACCAGATTCTCGATGCGCTCGACACGCACGACTTTTCGCAATTTTCGCACGTTTGTGACGTCGGTGGTGGGCGCGGCCGTCTACTGAGCCATATTTTGAAGGCGAATCCCCGACTCCAGGGGACGGTCCTCGAACTACCCGACGTAGTTGCCGAGGAGGATCGATTCTGGGCACCACAGCTGAACGTGACTGAGCGATGTACGTATGTCGGTGGAGATATGTTTGAGGGAGTTCCCGAAGCAGACGTCTACTTCCTGAAGTGGATTTTGCACAACTTCGACGACGAAGAGTGCCAGCAGATACTCTCGACCATTCACGAGTCGGCACCATCTGATGGCCGTTTGTTTATCATCGAAACCGTCGTTCCGGATCCGGGAACACCCCACTATGCGAAGCGATTAGATATCACCATGATGGTACAGACGGGTGGACGCGAACGTACCAAAGACGAGTACGTGGAGTTGTTAGAACAGACGGGATGGAAATTCGTCGAGACGTGGGTCCCTGAGGAGGGGCCGTTGAGTGTCCTAGAAGCAGAGAGGGCGTAAGAATCGAGAGAGGCAATCTCAGGACTCGGGAGGACTTGGCCCGGTTAGTGTCACTTCGAGATCGATCTTCAGTTCGTCGTCCTCCGGTTCGTCGTTCTCGTTCTCGGGGTGAAAGAGTGAGATCGGACCATTATCAATAATGTACTGGGGAGCGAGTTTCTCGTGCCCGATATCCGGGTCTCCTCCTTCTTCTGGTGGGAGGCCCGATCCGAGTAGCGCCGCGGTTAGCGGGAGCGGTGGCCGTCCGTCCTCCCGGACTACGGGACCTGGATCGTCCCCGACGACGATTCGCATTCCCATTCCGCTCCATTCATGCGGGGAACAGAACAGGTCATACACGCCTTCCTCCTCAAAGCGATACAGCCAGAACCCATGATGCTCGTTGACCGTCGATGAGAACGCCGGAACGCCGTCGGGGACGCGTTGCTGGCGCTCCTGGCCAGGGTGGTACGCCGTTGCTGTGTGCTCCGGTGTGTGGAAATCGAATTCGACGATCGACCCAGGTTCTACCTGGAGTCCTACGGGGGCGAAATGAAACGCGCCGAACTCGACCGTGAGGTCGAAATCCGGCGGTTCGGGCTGAGTGATCTGCCCCTCGTCGACGTGGAGTTCGACGGTCTCGTCCGGTGTCAGCCGCTCGGGGATGTCGTCGTCGCTCGTTCCGGAGTAGCCGAAATGCGAGTGAATGATTGGTGGTCGGGCGTCGTCTGTCTGTTCAGTTCCTCGTTGTTCGTCCTGTTCTTTATCCTCCGCAACTACACCGACGCCGCTAATGAGGGAAACCGCCGAGGCCGCTCCGATTGCTTTCAACACGGGCCGCCGTTCGTGGGTATCTGGGTCGGGTGTCATTATCCTGTCGCCGCTAGAGATCCGCTGGGATCGTCTGATGTCGCAAGGTTTCATCGTCGATAGCGATCATTACGCCCCCATCGACATCGACGAAGTTCTGTGCGTCCCGAAGGACGGCTTGT
Organism: Haloarchaeobius amylolyticus; assembly: GCF_042678045.1. Taxonomy (GTDB): domain Archaea; phylum Halobacteriota; class Halobacteria; order Halobacteriales; family Natrialbaceae; genus Natrinema; species Natrinema amylolyticus_A. The sequence continues at coordinate 254,556 of NZ_JBHUDI010000001.1, read as the reverse complement.
CCGGGCTCGGAATCGAATGCTGCCTGTAAATCGTCGAGGCTCTCGAACTGCAATTTCGCCATCACGTCGAATCTCGTTCCGTCCGGATCGAGCGGGTATCCGATCCGCTCCGGATCGAACGGGATCGAGGTCGTGAACCGTTTGAGCCCCGGAAGTTCCTCGACCAACGAGACGTGTTCTTGTTCCAGGTACTCGATGCACTCCTCGTGAGTCAGACCCTCTTTTCGGGGAGAGAGGATTATCATCTTGCATGTCATCGTTCGTTCCTCGTATCCGGTGCAGACTGCGGAGTATGGCTCCGCATTTCATTATCACCTGTTGAGCCGGCAGTTCCGACATCGTCAACCCATTCCTCTCCGTCGTAGGCCGGAGAGAGTCCGTGCTCCGAAACTCGCTCTCGGAAGTACTCCTGTCGTTCTGCATACGCCTCTTCTGTCATCCGGTCCTGTGTCCAGATCTTGTCTGCGACCGTCTCGACGGAGACCGCGTCAACTCCAGGAACGTCCCCAACTCTGTTTTCGATATCTTCTGTCATGTGCGGAATGTACAGACAGAGTTGATTGGTTGGTAACAGAGCGACCGTTACGTCGCCATCATCGACAGAGACGCCGTCCACCAGTCCGAGTTCGACGATACTCTGGGGTCTCTCGGTGAACGTACTACAGGGATCGAGAACCTCGTCTAGTCGCTCCCGGACACGATCTTCGAGGTTAATGGTATCGCTACTCATCGGCATTAGTCATCACTGGCTGCTTTTTGTCGAGCCCTGGGTTGCTGCATCGGTTCCGATGCACCAGTGGGTTTGATCGAAGCCCACGGCTCTGGTCGTTCATCCTGTTCTGCACGGAGTTGAGCGACCTCGTCGTTGATATCTTCCAGCTTCGACCTGACCTCGTCGGGATCTTTGCCCATCATGCGGAGCGCGTTCTCCCCGAGGATCATGCGCTTTATTTCGTCAGTTAGTGGTGGAACGCCGTTCTCAAGGAGCATCTCCGGGAACTGGAACTCCCAGAACGCCTCGATCAGTGGCTGAGGATGGACGGCGGTGGGACCGGTTGACCAGATGATTCGTTCTGGCCCGCCCCACACGAGGAGCTCAGCCAGGACTTCGGCGAAGTTCATTGGACTCTCGGCCACCAGGAACGCCGTGATTTCGAGGTTCGCCCAGACGTTCGGGTATCGCTGAAGGAGGAACTTCGTCTCATCGAGGAACGACAGGCCAGCGTGGACGACTTCGAACGTGACTTCGGGAAACATCGACGCTGCCTCCTCCATGTCGCCCACGTCGTAGGTTTCGAAATTGGTCTGTCCGTACGGGACCGACTTGTGGACTGCGATATGGGGAACGCCGAGTTCGACGGCCTTCTCGATGATCGGTACTCCGACATCGGGATTGTCCAGCCGCATGTCGAGCGTCTGTCCGTCCTCGAAGAACGCGGGGTAGAGTTTGAATCCGTCTACGTTCTCCTCTTCGACCTGTCGTTCCATCTCCTTGATGGCGTCGTCTGCGATCGGGTTGACGCTACCCATCACCGTCGGAACCCGGAAGTCACCGTACTCTTCTCGAAGCTCGACCCCGGTATCTAGCCTGTTCATTCCGTCCGCGAAATAGTCAGTAAGTTTGGTGGAGAAGAACCGGGCGATGTCGATGTCGGTCTCAAGCCACATGAGCTCGGCGAGTTCTTCTGCTGTGTCATCTTTGAACCACTTCTCCGGTGGCATCTCGTACCCGTCCGGGTGTAGTGCGTTGATGATTTCGAAGAGCCCGTTGCCGGTGCCGACGGCCTGCGGGTTCAGGGCGTTCTCTTCCGATACGTGGTACGTGTGGCAGGTCCCTTCTACCACTACATTGTCCTCGTACATGGCCCGTGCAGAAATCCGTGCCACCGAATCAAAGACTTAATCTGTATGAGATTTTAGTAAATCCTTCTATGCTACTCCACACCATGGGGCAGGGCACTTCCCCATAAACGGTGGCAGCGAAGGTTCGGTCACAGGGCCATTAGATCAATTCTGTGGGCACTCTTAGCTTATGTGTAGAAACGTGTGCTTGTACTCTGATCGAGCCTCTCCTCCCATTCGACTGAGGTAATCGATTTGATGCCCGTGTAGGGGCTTCACAGACGTTGCTCTCGGTTGTCCAAACGGATCGGAATCGTGCTTTGGGTGTCGGGCTCTCTCGACAAATTGCTATCTTACTTCGGGGAGAGAATCCCGTCGTTTACGGCGGGCGTGAATCCGACACTGCCGACACAAACACTGTCTAACGGTAATACTGATATTTAAGTAGAAACGAAACGTAGCATGACGTACATCGAGGCGGTTACACCGCCCACTCAAATGCACAATATCGGGGACTCCGAGAACCAGAATGTTCGAGACACCCTCTCGAACCGCTGTGGTGTCTCGGCCAGCAAGATAACTCCGAGTCCCATGCCGGGATAGGAGTAACGGCGGTGTGGCCCCGCCATCGGCCTGTCATGCCGACAGGTCGTAAACCAGTAAATATCCCAACTCAGCGGTGCGGTGCCGTGGGAAGCCTCGTCGTTTACGGCGAAGGAGGAGGTCACTTTGGAGTCCGTTCGAACCCTACTCTTGGTTGATTCCGTTCACGTCGATTCCGATTCCATCACGGCCGGAGAAACGATCGATACGAGACCCTCATCACGGGCGGTTCGGGCTTTGTGAACGAAGTCCAGCACTGATTTGTAAGAACGGTCGAGTCGCTGCGCAAGCTCTGTCGTCTTCATCTCGTCCATTTGCCGGACGATGTAGAACATCTCTGGAAGGGAAAGACGATGGCCGGCGAAAACCGTCCCGGTCAAATCGTTGAACGTGCCGCCGCAGTTACGACATTTGTAGCGTTGCGCGTCTTTGCTTGTCGTTCCCTTCTTGAGTGTGTCTGCGCTGTCGCAGTGAGGGCACATCACCTCGTTAGACCACCGACGACGGATCTGCGCCAAACACTCTTCGTTGTCAGGCAACTCAACATCCGCCATTGTATCTCTACTGTTTATGGCCCGAACACTACTCGAACCAGACCGAGCTGCGTCTTCTGACCGGCTTTGGGTCGTTTCCTCGGTTTCCAAGACCATATTAGCCACTTCGAGATCGTCATCGAGAGTCAGGTGTAGGTAATCCCCCTCGTGCGATACCGTGACGCGAATTCGAATCGGATCCTCGGATACGAGTGTTTGCTCCATCCGTAGGTGGTGCCAGATCTGGCCGCAGGTTTCCGGATCATCGAGGCCGTACGTCGTTTCGAGCCCGTGGTCATAGTAGAACGCGATGATCGCGGGATGGTCGTAGACGGCGACCCACGCTGGATAGGACCCGTTATGCTTACAGACTGAGCAGGCGTAACTGACCCGGGCCTCGTTCCACCCGCCACGCATTGATGTGCCACAGGTCGAACAGAGTTCCCCTGGTGGAGCCTCGTGGGACTCGCAGATGTGCAGTGATTTCTCAACCTGGCCCGAACATTCCGGACAGACGCCCCTGATCAGTAACGTGACGGCTCTCATGTACTCGATCGTTCCCGCAACGAAGACCTCCTCAGGTGACCGGTGGGCCAGGCCAGCAGGATTGAAATTGTCGTACACCACGAGTGTTCCCTCAGGCGCTCGTTCGGTTGACTGAGGGCCGATGTTTCCTTCACACTCTGTGCAGATCTGATAGAGACGCTCGTCCTCGTAGCTGAGTTCTACCGAGGCACCACAATGGTCACATGATCTAGGGATCTCCGTTCGAGGGAGCCGACGCTCTCCGAGGCCCGACCCGGCGATGACTGTCCGGACGATTTGCATCCCGGAGTTTCGGAGTTGATAGCCGTCGTCGGTTTCCTCGACGAACTGCCCAACCAGCTTGTTGAGGTGGTACGTGAAGTTGGCGCTATCGCGTACGCTGACGCGATCGTACAACTTCGAGAACGGGACAGAGTTATCCTCGGCGTGAGGGTCGTAGGCTTCCCAGAGGGCCAGTAAGATAGCCAAACGCGTCTCGTCGCTCAACAGTTTAAACGCATCCACCGCATGAGGACCAGCGGCTCCAGCAACCGCTTCGAGTGGTGACTCGGTTACGTTCGAATTCTTCATGTGGTACGTTACTTCATGACGCTCAAAAACAGTGGGGTGAGTATTGAATATGCATGACGGTAAACGATCCTCAAATCATTCCTATTCCTCATCTTGAAACTCTCGAATCCGGTCCCCTCGGACCTCAGGCATCGATTTGTTCGACAGTCGAACGAGAGCCAACAGCGTCCAATTGACACCTTATCCTTCACGATCTCAATCCCAAGCCTTGTGTGTGGATAGCCAGCGATACCTGAATATTCGCCTCTGTTGAAATACCCAATAGATAATAAATTCTAACCCGGTTGTGTTCAATACAGGAGAAAGACTTTACACATGAGGTGAGGTGAAAGAATTATGAGTGGAATGAGGATTCTTACTACTGTTCTAAAGTATTCTGCTGGAGGAACACTCGGTAGTCTCTTCATCGCATATGGGCTAAGAGAGTTCCTCCGGGCTTCAGGAGGCGGATACTATTGCTGTCGTCACAGTCTTTACCAGAGTCAAGGAATTTCTCTCACCTTCATTGGATGGGTGATTCTCATTGTCACACTCATCAATCTCTACGGGGAAATGCAGTAAGTACGCACTCTTCAGTGACCGGCTGTTTCACACAATTTTATGCCTGAACAATAGGGTTTCAACAGAGACGAATATTCCACTAAACGAATTCCAGTAGATTCCGCTAATACACCACCGCGTGGGTATCAGATCCATGATCATTTCTTTTGTCACCCCATACTGTGTCCGAGGTCGTATCTACAATTCACTCCGTTTTACACCCACTGTACACCCCCATCTCAAATAGCCAACAGTATCATATACTGTGATTGCAATCGGTTAGACGAAATTAATGATGGAGCTTAGGGGTAGCCGACGCGACTTACTGAAAGGAGCAGGTGTAGGATTACTCGGTCTGGCAGGGATCTCCGTCAGCAGTATGTCAGCCGTAGCCCACGAGAAAATCGATAGACCAGCTACAGACCTTCTTGGGCCGATCCAAGTTCCAGCAAATAGCGATGCGGGATTCAATTATCCATACTATCTGTATCTCCCAGAGACGACTCAACGAGAACCCGTGCCGATGCTTGTCGAACCGAATAATTCTGGGTTCCCAAGTGATGATTTAGAAGAACATAGAGCAGTCGTGCAAGAGCGGTTGGCAGATGGGCTTGGACCGCAACTCTACAGCAAAGCTCTTGCTGTCCCGCTTCTTGTTCCTGTGTTCCCTCGACCAGCAGGAGAGATCGCATCTGTTAGAACATACACGCACGCATTAGATGAGAATACACTGAAAATAGAGGGAACAGAGATTGATCGTATTGACCTTCAGTTGCTCAATATGATCGAACACGCACAGGAGCTACTTGAAGATCTGTCGTATCCCGTCGCAGATGATATCTTGATGAACGGATTTTCTGCATCTGGAAACTTTGTCAATCGATTTGCGGCCCTCCATCCGGAGAAAGTCCGGTCGCTCTCAGCAGGAGGTATCAATGGGACACCGATTTTGCCACTAGAACGCGCGAAGGGACACGAACTCGACTACCCGATCGGGATCAAAAACCTCGAAGAGTTGACTGGAGAACGGTTCAATGCTGCAAGCTGGCGAGATGTCGCACAGTACCTTTACTTAGGAGGTGAAGACGAGAATGATACGATCCCATTCGATGATGCGTGGAGCGAGAGACACCAGCGGGTCGCTGTCGATGTGTATGGTGAAGATATGCAGGAGGATAGGATGCCGTATTCGGAAACAATATATGAGGAAGCCGGTGCAAATGCCACATTCAAAGTGTATGACGGAGTGGGTCATACGAACACCCCACTTCAGATCCAGCGAGATGTCGCAAATTTCCACCGGAGGAACGGCGAACTTAAACAAGTGACCTTCACCGAACAGCCGACATCTGGTGACACAAGCGTGCAGCTCAATACGTTCCTCTTCGACGATCAGGATTTCCAACTTCGTGTCTGGAGTGCGGACCGCGGTGATCTCACGGAGACGCCGGCTTCGGTGGCAACCAATAAAGAGGACTCAGTTGAGGTCCAACTCAGGTCAGCGATTGAACAAGAGGAAATCATTGGCGCTGCACTTCCCAAGGATGTAACGACACTCAACGATGCTGTTGCGTCCGTGAGTGCGGAGGTAAACCAACTGCCTCTGGTTAGCGTTGTCGATACGCCGACTAGCTCTCGTCCCACCATGACGGTTGAGTACGGCGTCGAAAGTAGTTACCAGTCCAGCTCGCCAATCCACCTGTTTGTGCTGGATAGTAGTGGTGGGAGAGCACTGCTCACGACTTTTGGGCCCGGAACAAAAGAGAGTAGGACATTCGATCTCACAGGCGAAGACAGCGATGTGAGTGTGGAAGAAGGGACTGAATTAACAGTCTCACTTGTCGATGTTGACGACGACAGAACTATCTCCGAAACGTCGGTCGTCGTTGGTAAAGCGGGGGACAATACCGACACAGCTTCGGGTATTGAGTCTATGACGTTTGCAACTCAGCCGACAAATACTCGGAATAGTCTTGATGTCACATATAGGGTTTCTGAGGAATATGAGCCGACCAACGGACTGACTCTCCAAGCGAAGATTGGTAGAAACACGACCGTACTCTTGGGCACATTGGCCGCTGGTGAGGAGACCACAGAGACGTTCTCCCTTGAACAGATTCCAAAGGCTGCTGGAGACGACATCCTGATCAAAGCAGTTGATGAGCAAGTGCTCGCCACTGACCGAACGATGATCCTCAGAGACACGGTCAGTGCTGTAACTGTCGAATATACGAGTCCACCCACAAGCGATGACCCGAGTGCAACTGTGAAATACAGCATCGACGAGTCATACGAGGTCAAAAACGCGCTTACGCTCCGCGTCTATGATGGAACACTCTACGGTGGAGACGCGGTTGATGCAATCAAACTACTCTCTCCGGGTGACACAGGAACAGCCACGTTTACTATCGGAGAAGACAGTGGTGCAGACGTTGACGATCCTGTTGTTGCCATTGTTGATGACGTCCCAGTTGCTCGTGCAACCACGGATGGGGAATTTAAAACCGATAACAAGGAAGAGGGTAGTGATGAGGAATCTAAAGCGGATAACAAGGAAGAGACTAGTGAGGACGGTAGCCCTGGTTTCGGTATTGGAACCGCACTTGCGAGTCTCGGTGGTTTAGGTTATGTTCTGAGAAATCGACTGACTGATAGTAATCAGCAGAGATAGTCGTAGACTCTCGGTGATGGAATTTAGGGGAGAACCGAAGAGCAGGAACGTCTCGACGAGGTTCAAATCGCGCCCAACCCATACGAACTACGTACGGATTGTAACCGTTCTTCTTCTGGCGTTTCAAGCCTTGTACCGGCTGGATCGGCATTTTGGGTAGGGGTTCGGGATCGGTGAATCCACACAGCCATTGCACGCGGGTCGTCTCCGTCTGGGAATCCGGATATATGAATTACGTCAGGGGATATATAGGTTCAGTACCTCACAAGGCATCCTCCGCTGAGCCGGTCTGCAGTCTGAGTTCCGTTGTCGGTCTCAGTGATCAGTTTGA
>NZ_JBHUDI010000001.1:71830-246847 GCF_042678045.1 Haloarchaeobius amylolyticus | reverse complement strand
ACCGGTTTGATTCTCTTCGACGATCGGTGAGAAGCTGTCGCTGTCGGCGGCGATCAGCCGCTGACGCGACAGCGTTGCCACTTGGGGGAGGGCATGCTCGGTCGGTGGTTAGCGGTGGAACCGGTCGTCCGGTGGTCGATTTGCGGGGACGGCCCGACGCACTGCGAGGGCCGTCCACGCTGCCCGTCGAATCATGTTGATGAATTCCTTGAATGACCAGGACCAGAGGCGACGCCCGCCACGGCGGGGCGTCGCCACATATTCCCAGTGCAGATACCGCCAAACGTTCTGTAGCAGCAGACTCACCACGACGTACAACAGCCGAATCACCGGATCTTGTGTCGACGTTGTCGCAATACTCTGTTCAGAGAGGCGATAGCTGGCCTCGATACCGAAGCGTTTCGCGTAGTGGTATCGAGCGTCTCGTGGCGTCTCAATGAACGGCGCGTCAGCGGCGTAGCCGTGACGCGCCACTCCATGTTCGTCGTATCGTCCGTTCTGGTAGGTACAGTCGATGTAGACGGGAAACTCGACGGTCCAGCTGTGTCCGTTGAGTTTCCCCGTCAGATCGTGCTGGATTATTCGGCTCCATCCAGTCGAGAGTTCTTGCTTGATCGTCTTTCCCCACCGGACGATCGGCATGACGTAGGCGTGATTGTGTGCCTGAAGCAACCTGAGACACTTGCTGTCGTAGAATTCTCGGTCAAGATAGACGGCCTTGACGCGGAAGTCAAGGCCGTCGAGAACACCAAGAAACGCTGCAAGGACGCTGCTGGCAGTGTCGCCGTCTTTGAGACGGCGCACTGCCAGCGTGAACCGCTTGTTCTTCACACGCGCGTAGAGTGTGGCATAGGCGTGGAAGGCAGTCGTTCCACGTTTTGCTTCCGAGTGATAGAGGCCGTTCGTCTCGTCTTCGTCACCATAGTAGGGTCGCAGGTGGAGGTCAGCCACGACCTCCACCTGCTCAGGCAGAATGCCGAGAACGTCCTTCTGAAGCAGCGTATTGCCGGCTTGCTCAACCGATTCTAGATCGAACTTCTTGCGGAGGTGGTACAGAACTGTGTTTTGGTGAAGTGAGTCGTCGCTCTTCTCGCAGAGTGTCGAGACCGAGGTCCCGTCGGCGCATGCGCCGACGAGGACCTCGTAAATGTCTTCAGACGTCGCTTCGGCGTTTGGAGCGAAGTCAAGATCGACTTCCTCGTCAATCGTGTTGACGAGGAAGTTAAGGAGTTGGTCCTCGTGGATTGAATTGTCTGCTTGCTGGGTACTAGGCACACTCCATGCAAGCAGACTTTTCAACTAACCAGCTTCGTGAAGTACTGAGGTTCAGTACCACACAGGACACCTACGGCCAACACTGCCTGAGGAATTTCCTGTTCCATTCTACTCGTACTCGCCATAACGCCGAGAGCGGGGAAGTGCTTCTGGATTAAACAGGAACACTCTCATGGCAGGTTGAGTAGTGGAAAGCGACTAGAACTCTTGGACGGATTTATTGACAACTAGTTGTAATTTGGTTCATTATCGGTGATGAACATTGAGCTGCAATACCTTTTCGAAATGAAGGCACCATGATCGAAATGACTCAGGGCGCTATCGGAATCGAAGTAATAGGTGCAGTATCGAGATGAGGTCACCGTGATCGAAATGAATTCAAGAAGAGGCATATAGGATCAAGATTCATTAGCAGTAGCGCGGAGGAGACACTGAATCTGTGTTTAACGGCCAGATTTCATTTCGAATACAGTGTGGGAGATTCAGATTTAAACTCAAGGACGGTCTTCAACCGCTTCGAGCACATCGTCACCGGTCTCTGTTGTCGCATAGTACGTACGGTCTGTCGCTGATTGGGTCTCGCTATCGCACTGCATGAGGAGTCCCACGTGTCGAAGTGCTCGGTAGAGGTGTCTGACGTACTCGAACTCCATCTCCCACTCTGCAGCAGTCGTGCGAGGAGAGTCCGAGCCGGTACGGGAAAGTCGCTGGACGATTGCTTTTCCATCCGGGAGATGACGTAAGACGTTCACCTTTCCTTCGCGCTCAGAGAGAAATCGAAGAAGATGATCTCCGTCCCGTGACAGCCGGTAGTAGGTGTGATGCTGGCGGACCTCGTCAGCCATCTTCGCTTTGACTCGACGTTGCTTGACAGTTCCAGATTCAACGCGTTCGAGCAACCCCGACTGTTCCATCTCTTTACACAGAGCTCTTACTTGACTCCGCTCCGCGTCAAGGTGTCCAGCGATCGATTTTGGGTAGTTTCCTTCGACAGCATCGAGGTGGTAGCAAATAAGATACGCAACCGGATCTGCCGGGAGTGGATCCAGTTGATCGGCGATTTGCTGTCGCCGCTCTCGCTCAGCTTCAAGTTCGGCGACTTGGTCATACCGCGCTTGAGCGTTCCGCGCTGGATTTGCGTGGAGATCAAGCGCGACATCAATCTCCTCACCATGCGGCGTTTCGAGTGTCATCTCGATTTCTTCCGTCTCCCAGTGTTCACCATCCTCGTTACGTGCCTGTTCCAACGCCTGCTCGACCTCCTGGTAGCGAGTCATAATCGTGTCTGCTTCCAGTTTAAGCCGCTCAATCTCCGACCGAGAGACCATCGTTACTCGTCTACTTACTACAGTTCCGGTTGTTTGAACCCACCGGGGAACCGAGTGACACGCTTCTTCAGATTACAGCGTGAATATTAGCCGAGTTGCACCTCGTTATGCTTCGTCGAGAATCTCCGCCCACAGTCTAGGGAGATCATCAATCCGCTGCCATCCAACTTCTTCATCCACGTCTTCTTTGACGATGGTGATGTCCTCGAAGTAGTCATCCAAGACTTCGGCACGTTCCATTGCGAGTGGTGGCGAACAGTAGTCCTCCTCGATCCAGACCGCCTCTCCGCTCTCTGAATCGAACCGTGCTTTCTCCAGCGCTCGTGTCATGGCACGGCCGAACGGTTCCATCGCTGCGATCTCATTGTTGTCGAGACGTTCGCGTAGCTCGACGAGTCGGTCCTCCTTCGGCCGAGCGCGCACAAATCGATTCGCCATACCGATATATACGCATCTCCCGGTAATCAAGTCCTGGCTGCTATCGCTTCTATTCCAGGTCAACTGGCAGCGAGTCGTTTTGTAGCTGGTAGTGAGGTGGATCGAACGCGGTCGTGATCGCATGCACACCAATGCCTGTATCTCGGACGCGGGCAAGTAGCTCTGCGAACTCTGGATCTACTTCTCGATGATAACCCACCTGCGTTACGTAGCCTGTTGAAACAGCCCTGATCGAGACAATCACTACGGCCAGTCAGCGTCGATCCCAACGAGTTCAGCACTCACGCCCCAGAGTCGTTTCCGAGTCGCTGGATCAGACGCCTCAGTTGACGGAGACGTGATTCCATCCTCAGTCACGTATGTCCCAGATCGTTCACCAAACTGGGGATCCGTGACGAGTTGAAGTAATCGCTGTGCGCCATCTTGTTGTGTCGTTCCGATGCCAGGGATAAGCGCTGCCATGCGAACCATGACACGCGTCCAGACAGATGCGTCGCGGAACAGGTTTGTCGACGGAATAAACCCTGGATGGAAGCAATTCGCCGTCACCTGACTCGTCTCCGAAAGCCGGTCAGCCAGTTCGAACGTGAACGCAATGGTTGCCAGTTTCGATCGTGCATAGGCTTGCAGCGGATCGTAATCAGCTGTAAACTGAAGGTCATCGAAATTAAGCGTCGCGCGGCGATGGACATCTGAGGCAGTGACGACGACCCGTGACGGAGCTGCCGCCGTTACCATGTCGAGCAGTTCGTGTGTCAACAAATACGGGGCTAGATGATTGACCGCAAGCGTGAGTTCAATCCCGTCTGCAGTTTCCGTTCGAGTCGGCACTGACAGTCCAGCATTGTGAACAAGCGCATCTATCCGATCGTATGTCTCGCGGATGTCTGCAGCAAGCGCACGAACCGCTGCCTGGGTTGCAAGATCAGTTCGATGGAACCGGATCTCACCGGGGACAGATGTCGATTCAGCAGTGAGTCGCTCACCACAAGTCTGGTCACGACCGATGACTGCGACCGTCGCACCCTGCTCAGCGAGTTCCCTCGCTGCGATCCGCCCAATACCACTCGTCCCACCGGTAAGAACCACGATCTGATCTTTCAGCACGCTACTTACCACACATGACCGTGTGAGGGCTGGAACCGTAGAAATTTCGGGTACACAAGGGATACGCAGCCAATTCACGCGCTTGAGTGCCATATCCGGGTTCTCGGGATTCCAGCCGAGTTCGTGGTGTGTCTCGAGTTGCTGGCGGCCGATTTGTTCGACCGTCATCGGCCCAACTGAGAGTACATAGAGCAGGCTGCGCAGGCCGACGTTTCGCCGGCACATGATTTCGAGGAGGGTTTCAGTCGAGTGGTCGGTGACGTATCGCTTGCCTTCGGGATCGAGTGTCCAGATGCCATTCTCGGCAGTGAGAAAGCCAATGTCTTCGAGATACACTATCAATCGAAGAGACCGCACACAACACGGCTACTTGACGATCAGAGGTGGCCTTGCGGAGCAACACAACTGCTAAAAACAGCGAATGCTCTTTGACGACGACTGACTTCAGGGATAGCTACGTCCCGGAAAAGCCTCGCAGAGTCGGCTCGATGTTCTCTTCTACATAGTTGATCTCTGCCACATACGCCCGAGTCAGGTCGGCGTACCACTCAGCCATCTGTCCGGCCAGATCCGTTTCGTCTGTCGCTCGATACGACTCCAGAAGAGAGCCGCGAGCGCTCTCGTTGATCACCGTCCGTGCTTCACCCTCGATGAACACCGTCAGAACCTCTTGCATCACGTCGTCATCGACATCGTATTCCTGCTCGTCGTCAAGAACGGGCTCGAACAGACCGCCAGCGAAGTGCGGAGGACTGCCGAACCCATCTTCCTCGCGTTCCCCCTTCGGCTCCGACAACACATCGTAGAACAGGGGCTTGAGATGCGTGTCGTAGAACGAACCTTGGAACCGATTCAGACCCCTGTTGTGGTGGCTCCACACCTCGTGTAACTCGAGCTCTAACACCCCACGGTCACGCATGAGTCGCACGAATGCCAGACGGTCGAGGAGCAGGGCAGCGAACGCAGTCTTCTCAGCCTCGCCCGCATTCGCTGGCGCGTCGATAGCTTCGACGAGTGGCGTGTCGATGCCCTCGTGGTCGTAGTCGCCCTCGCCAACCAATATCTCGACGTACAGGTCGTGGAAATCCGATAGGCCACCGGTGGCTCGGCGCACGTGATGATGGCCAAGGTTCTGGAAGAAGGTGGCAAGTGGACCGTCCGGTTCGGGGAGCCCGTTGAGGTCGGCATAGGGTACCATTCGCTCCTCGCGGGCGAGATACTGGACAACCGGCTTCAGACTCTGCGGTTCAACCACCGCTTCGAGCGCGAGGTCGCGCCCGTCGGACTCGGAGATCTCGTAGACGCCCCATTGGAAGCCGTCGGTCGCGATACCATACTCGTGTCGAGTGTTGTCGAGATAGTCAAGCAGTTCGATCTTTGCGGACTCGATGTCGTTGACCGACTTGTTCTCGCCGATGACGCTGGCCGGAAGGTTGTCCACGCGGAAATCCGGGTACTCCTCGCGGCTTCGCCCAGGCGAATCCGGTCGCGGCGTGACAGCGTACCCGAGGACGTCGAGTACCGGCCAGATGAGATGGTCCTCAACGAATCGCTCTGGGAACTGGCGGAGGTCGGCACCCTCGAATTCGCCGTCATCCTCGATGATCTCACCGAGCTGGTCTGGTGGGAGGTCACGGTTGGCCAACTCGTTGAGGAAGTCCTCAACCACGCCCAACAATTCGGAGACGGCGGCGGTGACTGTCGCGGAATCCATCTGTCTGGACTCTGACGGCTTCACATATCAACATTCGTTCTTTACGACGGCGTAATGCCCGAAGAGGTGGAAGAAAGAGTGGCCGATTCACCGACTGCGACAAGGTGCTCTGCCAGCGGTGGTCGTGAGTATGCTCTTTTGTCACCTTTGCACAGATAACACTCGAGACAAGATCTCGATCGGCGAGTAAAATCCACTCGCATTTAGTTAGTACTTAGAAATACAAGCGCTTTTTATGATTAGTCACCCATCGAGAGGTAGCGCGGTCGTCCCAAAACGGGCCCGGCGCTTAGGACGCCGGAGCGCCGCGCTGCCAAACCATGACAGCAATCGAATCTACACAAGCCGAGAGTGATAACTCTGTCCGACTGGTGGATAGAGGACTACCGCTCGGCTTCGATGAAACCGAACAGACGATCCTGGATAGACTCGCATATCAGAACTCCGGAACGATCTCGGTCGGGCTTCGCCCGTCGACGATTCGCCCCGCAACTGGAGGTGCCAGTAATGAATAGCGATGTGGATGCTCTCCTGGACCTCCTGAAGGCAGAACGCCGCCGGATCGTGCTCGAACTGCTCCACGAAATCCAATGTGAGTACGACAGTGACGAGGTGACCGTTCAGGTGCCGGACCTGGTTCGACAGGTCGCGGCGATCGAAGCAGCCGTCGATTCTGCAACCGTCGGCCACACCGTCAAACAGTCATCGGAAGTCGATCTCCATCATACTCATTTGCCGATGCTCGATGACTACGGCGTCATCGAGTACGATACAGCTGCTAACGAAGTGTCGACGACGGACCGGACACGTCCCGTCGCACAGACAACGCGGAGCATCGTAGATACTGTTGAGGATGCGGAGATCGGGTTCGTCCAGTCACCGGGTCTGGATAGCTGACTCACCGCGTCCTCCCTAGGCAGCTACTTAACACCATTTCTCTGAAGAGAACCGATCAGACAAAGTCCACAGGAATATAGAGTGATTGGCTCATATCGTGACCATAGTCCAATGCAATGCATCTAAAGCAGTCTTACACGGAACCGTTGTCTACTTATAACTGAGTTCGTTCTCACTTCGGTAGACCATTTGCATCGGTAGCTCCTCCGCATCACGATAGAGGGAGTTCGAAGGGAGTCGATGGAGTTCTTCTTTCGGCGCACAGGCTGTGAGTGCAAGTGCAAACGCATCTAGCACGTCATCGAGACCGACTCTGTGCTCTTCTCTTCCAAGCTCTTGGGCAACCGTGCGCCAGTCGCCATGTGTGTATTCATCGACGTTCCGGAGTACAGCCAATCGCTCCGCAACTCCAGCTGCCGTGTGTTTGCTGTGCTCGAGTGGCGTTCCGCTCAGTGCACGAAAGCACACTTCCGGATGTCCCTCAACCAGAACCTCCGGGTCGCCATCGCTCTGGAGGAGGTTGTCTACCTCAACGATTCCCTCTGCGATACCGGCTGCCTGTTGCGTCAGCCGTTTCCCAGTCAGTTCTTCGTTCTTGTCGCTTATTTCGCTATGATCTGCACCGGCTGCGGCTAACTTCGCAGCCTCTCGTGCCGGCGCAGTAAACACCGACCTGTATTGCGATCCAATGACGTTCCTAGCGAGATCATCACATTGTCGAGAAAGTTCTCCGTCTTCCTCGACACACGAACACGCATCTGATTCGAGCGACTCACAGAGTCCGATCGGGACATCGACCACGATGCGGCGTGCGGATGTGCTGTAGTGATCCCAAACCTCCGTGATTTCCTCGAATACCGCAACTGATGGAGACTCCGACTCGTCTGTATACGCTATCGAAACCCACTCGCCGGACGACCAGTCAACCCCAACGTATTGTGAACACATCCGTAACCTGGTTTTAGGGCTAACTGACTTTTATCTATCGTGGAGCAACAATATCACTCAGATCAGTATAGACCTGGACCCGAATCCGCCGTGTTAACGGTACGACCTAGTTTCAAGCATGATAGGTTAGAATAGAGTGATGATGGACGAGGCGATCAATGGGGAGGATGAGACGACCGACATCATTGGTTGCACGGCGGACATGTGTTCGTTCGAGGGATCAATTTCGGAGGTTGCGGATCACGTAACAGAGAGCGACAAAGGACATACGTGGGAAGCGCTCGGTCACGAAAGTGCTGACGAGTTCTGTTATTTCTGTTATGACGCTCATTTCGCGGAAGGACAGCAGCTGGTGGGACTCTGTCAGCAACTCGGTGAGTCGCCGGTGTCACACTGCCGAAAGACGATCTCTGCCTCGAGGGCCTGCTCGACGAAGACGGTTGAGATCGACGGTGAACACCACATCCGCCACGTTGACGACGGTCAGTGGATACTTGGGCTCGTCGAGAGTATCGACACGTAATTGAAACCGTTGGGCGTGTTGAACACTCTATCCACTGGACACCTACACAAGACACTTATATTTCTCCTAACACTCGACGGTATGTACCGCCGAACGCTTCTCGCAAGTCTCCAAGTCGGAGCAGTGTCCACGGTTGCCGGTTGTTCTGACTGGACAACTTCCTATCACTCAGTTTCCCTCGATCCCGTAGATCACGCCGAGATTGCGGACGACGCAACGAAAACAGCAGCCGACCTCGTCCCATCTCTGCTCATTGACGATCTTATCGCTACTATCCTTGAGGGAGATGCAGTCGAACTCGAAACAATAACAGAACTCAAAATCCTCACTGATCCTTCTTCTAACGATGGATCGTTTTACTACCGAGATGAGAGTTCAGTCTATGAGATCTCCAGAGAGAGGCTCACAGCGGGGGGAATTACTGGGCCGGAATACAGAGCATCTCGGAAAACGAAGCTTCCAGACGATGTGTCGCCAACAGAGGAAGACGAGGTACTTCCATTTGCGGACCTCCCAGCACATGACCAATGGCGAATTCACGAGACGTTTGAATTTTACGAGGGTAGATTGATTTCCTTTGAGAATACGACTACTGTTGGATACTTGGAATCAGACCGGGAGACGGATTCACGTCTCTTCGGTGGTATTCGACAACGGTTCCTCGAGTACAACGGCAAATATATCGAACTTGCAAAACTGAAGGAAGGAACAGCAGTTGCCGAACACGTTCGTGTCTCAGCAGAGCAGATTGCATCGAATGAGAAGGCATTCGCAGAACACCTCCTCGACCGGCACGCTGTTGATGCGACATCACTGAACGAAGATACACGGGAACTGCTCAACGAAGTTCAGGAAAACGGCGGTTCAATCTCCGCTTCGGACGAAGATGACGGGTTCGAGGAACGCGAAACCGTTCTTGCGCAACTCCAAGCGGAACGTAGAGAAATGGATATGCCAATTGCAGGGGAGAATGAGATGTATATTTTATACGAGGACGACTACTATCGTTTCCATTGGTCATCCCATACGGCTCCGTAACCCGATTTCGTGTGTTGTTATCAGATCTAGACTAACAAATATAAGTGATATTTGTTCGAAGTTGAAGACACGTTGAGTCGGTTCAGACAAGGTTGAATAGCAAACGAGATCAAATCAGGTAGATTTCACTGGTCAAAAGCTGCTGCTGGATTTAGGAAGCCAGCCCCGTAGTACGTCTTATTGTACTCCTCGATAGACTCAGCCGTATTTTCCAACGTCTGACGGACCTGGTTCGCGTTGAACTCCGGGTTCTGGCTCTTAACAAGCGCCGCAGCCCCCACTACCTGTGGACAAGCCATTGATGTCCCGGCAGCCCACCCATAGTCGTAGTCTGCACCCTGATAATTGCCATCATCATCGAACACAGGTTCGGCGATAGTGTTGTAGACGAGGTCAAGGTACCATGGGACGCCGGTACCAATAGCCCCGAGGTCAGCGTCGCCGCCGGGCGCAGCGATGTTGATGGCGTTCGTCCCATAATTGGTGTAGAACGTTGGACTAGCGAAATCCTCTTCAAGCCCCTCATCTCCCCACCGATAGCCAATTGGTCCAGTGGCACTAATGGACATGACGTTCGCCGCCTCGTTAGGAAGACTGATAGCTGAGATGCATTCGTCCGTGCCATCGTCATCGAAGTCTCCGCAGATACGCCCGTCGTGCTGGAGGTCCGCACTGTCGTTACCTGCAGCTGCGATGAGCAACGTCCCATGGCTATTGGCGTAGGTCGTGACCCGGTTGAGAGCCATGCCGTAGAATTGGCCGAGCCTCTCGCGCGAGACTGGATACGCTCCAATACTCATGTTGGCGGCGTCGGCATCAATGCGGACACTGTAGACGATGGCTGCAAGAATATCCGCGAATGATGCCAGTGCGTCTGGTGAGAACACCCGGCAGTCGACGACCTCCGTCCCAGGGGCAGTACCAACGACACCCTCTTCATTCTGGTCGTTTGCGGCGATAATACCAGCGACGTGGGTACCGTGATAACCACCGTACGGACCACCAGCACCATAGTCATCATCGGTAAAATTCCGAGACAAGTCTTCGTTCACTGTATGCTCAAGATCCGGATGACCAGCGGCGACTCCTGTGTCAATAACGCTCACTCGAGTTCCTTCTCCGCGGGTAATCTCGTGGGCTTCTGGGATGTTCTGGGCCTGCTTATCCCATTGGTATCCGTATCCGGGTTGGTCAATTGTACTGGCTGTGATCGGTGTCTGTTCGCGGAGAGGACGATTAAGTGAGTAAGTACTATCCGGGGCGTACCATGCGTTTAGCGACTTCACTTCGTCCTCAGCTCCCTCTACGACCAATAGGTCAATCTCGTTGAGATTATGAACAATGTCAAGGTCTGCCGCTTTGACTCTTGCTCGAGAGGTTGCCTTAGTATCAACAAGGAATCTGTCGGTTGATGCTGCTATGATAACCGAACTTCCCATCGCAATTCCACCGAGCAGACTGCCACTCACCTTGAGGAACGTTCGACGTGTTCTATTTGACATACAGCTATGCCTATTAGTAGTTCTACTATTGTTATTCACAGTCTGATATTTCTATACTACCCTCGTCACCCCCTCATGGAATCCCGGGAAGTTCAGGTAGACCGAACGATCGGAGAACTGGCGCATATCGACTGAGGCAATCGCGTGCCCATTCGACGTTGACGTCGTCATTCTCTGGATTCTCAACGGCCCGGTATCCGGAGATACGAATAGTTATAGCTCCGACACACGTACATGTCCCATGTTACCAAAGGCCTCGATCACTCCCCTCGACGACATCGAGTTTCTCGCGCGGTCTGAACATCGCGTTACCGCGCTCGCAGCACTGGCCAGGCGGCCCCAGAGCCGAGCCACCCTCATAGAGATGACCGGGACTTCGAGGTCTACGATCGGGCGCACGTTGCGCGAGTTCGAACAACGACAGTGGATCGAGAAGGACGGCCACCAGTTCGAGGCCACACAACTGGGTGGATTCGTCGCGGCGAGCATGCGGGGTCTGATCGACCGGCTCGAAACGGAGCAACGGCTTCGGGACGTCTGGCAGTGGCTCCCGTCCGAGACAAGCGGCTTCACCATCGAAATGGCGTCCGATGCGGTTGTGACGGTTGCCGAGGCTGACGACCCGTATGGCCCGATGCGACGATTCGAGTCGCTTCTCCGGGACACCACTACGGTACGGTTTCTTCGCCCCGAAGTTGCGCTGATGGATCTCTGTTTCGACCTTCTCTACCAACGGGTCGAAGACGGCGTAGACATGACGCTGATCGACCGGCCGGAGTGCCACACATACTTTCTTTCGACGTACCCGAACCGCAGTTCGACGATGGTGCAGCGGGACAATTTCACGATTCTCGAGCATGACGACTTCCCTCCGTACGGAATCGGTCTTCTCGATGACTGCGTTGCGATCAGCTGTTACGAGCAGGGCAGCGGCACCGTACATGCCGTAATCGATACCGACGCACCGGCGGTCCGCGAGTGGGCAGAATCGACGTACGAATCCTACCGACGCGAGGCGCGACCACACGCCCTCGAATCAGTCGCGGAGTGACTGTACCGGTATTGTCGGTCGGACTATCGGCTGGCGCACGCCCTATCGAGTGGCCCATCTGTATCCGAGGGCGGCTCTTGCACTACCTGCACGGCGGTCAGTGATTGGGCGAGTTCCGCGGTATCGTCGATGCGATGCCGTAACTTGGACGACGCTGGGAACTACCGAATTTGACCGTTCCATGTCGAAGTGAAAACTGGTGAGACTGTTTCTGGTCATCGTCTGCAAGGCGGTCAGTGGGTGACTGAATGTTACGAGATGCCTACATAGCTCTCGCCTGCGTCTCTCCTCTTCGGGAGGAATACCTTATGAGCATCACTCACGGCGTAGATGTAGAGCAACTCAGCCAGGCGGTTGAAGCAATCACGGAGGAACCAGAAGGCGGCCAATTCCGGTTCCGCGCGGAAACCGAATGGACCGACGGCCTGCAATGTGTGACTACGATCGACGATTTCGATCAGGCCGGCGAACGAGTTCACACCCAGGAGTTCCACGTCGAGGGCGACGAACCGGAACAGATCCTCGGAAAGCGGTCGGCACCGAACGCGGTTGAGCTTCTGCTCGCCGCCCTCGGCTCGTGTCTGAGCGTCGGCTACGCGGCCAACGCCGCCGCCATGGGTATCGAACTCCACGATCTCCGGTTCGAACTGGAAGGAGATGTTGACCTCCGGGGATTCCTCGGCATCTCCGAGGATGTCCGCGCCGGTTACAACACGGTGACTTGCACCGCCTACATCGACGCAGACGCGTCGGAGGAGGAACTCGCCGAACTCCGGAAAAAGGTCGAAACCACCTCGCCGCTGCTAGACAACATCACGAATGCCGTCCCACTCGAAACCGACATCGTTCCCGTACAGAGGGGTGAGCAGTAATGTCGAAATCACTCGACGTCGATAAGCTAGAGCGAGAAGTCAAGACCGTCTACCGGAACGTCGCAGAGGCGCCGACCGACGAGCATCACTTCGAGATGGGACGCCCGCTGGCGGAGCGACTCGGCTATCCGGCATCTGATCTCGACCGAGTGCCAGCAGAGGCTATCGACTCCTTCGCTGGCGTCGGATATCACTTCGATCTCGTCGATCCTCAGGAGGGCAAGGACGTACTCGATCTCGGTAGCGGGTCGGGAATGGACGCTTTCGTCGCGGCGCTTCACGTCGGTGACGCCGGGAGTGTGACTGGGCTGGACATGACCGACGAGCAACTGGAGAAGGCACGGCGGCTCCGCGACGAGGCCGGGATGGAGAACGTCTCGTTCGAACAGGGGTACATCGAAGACCTCCCGTTCGCCGACGAGTCGTTCGACGTCGTTGTATCCAACGGCGTCATCAACCTCTCTGCCGAGAAAGAGCACGTCTTCGCGGAGGTGAATCGCGTACTCACGCCAGATGGCCGGTTGGCAGTCTCCGACATCATCAGCGAGACCCGGATGCCCGAGAGCATCAAATCCAACGCGGATCTCTGGGCGGCCTGCATCGGTGGTGCCGAACAGGTCACCGATTATACCGACATGATCGAAATGCCCGGCTTCAAAGACGTCGAAGTCCGGGAGAATCTACAGTACGAGTTCATCTCGGATCAAGCGACGAACGCGTGCCAGAAGTACGGCGTGAAGAGCATCTCGCTGGGCGCTCGGAAGACCGATCAATGAAAATCGTCGAACTCACAAGAAAGCGACCGAGATGAACGATGGGACCCAGTCCGTTGATTACGAGGGCATTACGGAGGGCCAACGGGAGACGTGGGCTAGCGGCGATTTCAACGAAATTGCCCGCCAAAACGTCGTCATGGCCGAAGCACTCTGCGAAGCCGTCGATCCCCACCCTGGACACGGGTTCTGGACGTAGCGTGTGGAAGCGGCACAGCGGCACTGGTCGCGGAGCGACGGTACTGTGATGTCACGGCCCTCGACTACGTGCCGAGATTGATCGAACGAGCGAAAACCCGGGCGCGGGCCAACGGGCAAGAGATCGACTTCCAGGTTGGTGAGGTACAGTTCGCACCCGATCAGGAACGGGTGGCACGTGAACTGCTCCGGGTATGCAAACCGGGCGGCAAGATCGGTCTGGCGGGTCCGATTCCCGACGGGTGGAGCGGCGACTGGTTCGCTGCTCATGCGGAGTACGTCCCTCCATCACCCGACGTACCGTCGCCCCTCCATTGGGGCACCGACGACGGGCTCGACCAGTTACTCGGCGCTAGCACTCGGTCGATCGAAAGTGACCGACGAACTGCGCTCCAGTACTATCGGTCGATCGACCATGCGGTGGACGTGTTCAGCACGTACTTCGGCCCGACGATCCAGGCGTTCAAGATGCTTGATACTAACTCGCAAGAGCGCCTCCGAACTGACCTCGGGCAAGTATTCGACCGCTATAACCGTGCGACGGATGGGACTGCAATCGTCGAGAACCAGTACCTACAGACCGTTGCAACTCCCGTGTAGTGCGGTGTATTTTCAACTAGAACCGTACTTTTTCAGACCCTCGAATTAGGCCGTCTCACGCCTCGAAGGTCGATTCGTTCGACAGTCGAACCGGAGCCTGCAGCGCCCATACATTTGTGCGGCGATAATCGCCATACTGCGTGGCAGTTATCGGTCGAACGACCTGATTTTGCTTTCGTTCGATAGTCGAACGGGCGAGTGGATGTCACGGGAATCCGCGTATAGCCAAACTGGCCACCATAGAGCAAATCAAGCGGTGATTGAGTACAGTCCTTCGGTTGTGATGAAGACGAGATCCAAGACGGTCATTTTTCGGGTTTCGTCAGAAGCGCCGCGCTGACTACGAAGAGCGTATCACTTAGTCAGATCCATCGTATGTATCGAGAGGATTGGAGTCAGCTCTAACCGACGCGTAGACGCGCTCGGCCCACTCACACGCGATCGGATCGTCCGTATCGACGAACACCTGCATAAGACCAGTCGTCTCATCGTAGCCGCCGATGCCGACCCGTTCGTCGAACAGCGCGAGACCGTACGGGAGTTCATCACGCGTTCGGAGGGCCAGGTGCCCACGATCGATCGCTTCCCGGGCGCGTTCGGGGTACGTCTCGAAGAGTTTCTCGACGATGTGCGGCAGGTAGATGATCTCAGTGTCGGCTTCGTCGAACACTCGATGGTGGAACTCACCGAGGACCAGCGGTGCCATGTGCGTCGTGTTGAACCCTCGGAAGGTCTCTGACTCGTTGACGAGCGCGAGGAATCGCTCGACTGGTCTGTAGGGGTCGTCGGGTTCGGCGACGGTGACCCTTGCGTCCACGAACGGTTCGAGGATGAAGTCCCGGTGATCCTCACAGACCGCGTCCAGAAGCGGCGTCATCCTGTGTGCGGTTCGCACGTTCGCCTCGAACCGAAGGACCTCCTCGGCGATGACTGCGCCGCGCCAGGTCAACTGGAATCGGCCATCGACCTTCTCGACGAAGCCCTTCTCGTCGAGCCACTGGGTATAGCGGTGGCTCGTCGCCCGCGAAACGTCGAGTCGTTGTTCGATCTCTCGGCGATCAAGCGGTTCTTTCAATAGGACTTCGAGAACCGGGCCGTGTCTGACGATGTCGCCGAGCAGGTCCGCATCGACGCGGTCGCCCGCGGCGTCAAGACGCTGGCCCAGGAAGCGACGGTTCCGTTCGTTTTCCAGAATCGCCTCCAGGACCGGCGAACCCGGTGGTGGACGACTATCCCCGTCCGATCGGTCGTCTTGGTCAGGCGCCATGTGACTCACTCACTCGATAGAGGCCGTCACTGATAGTAACTCTATCCCGTACACGCCCCGGAATTCGTCTCGCCACCTGAAACGGTACTCTCGACGCCGAACACTACTCGATGAGTGAGGCCAACACCCGTGAAGTCGTCCACTGTTGTATGGCACAACACGCCACCCCAGCCGACCAGATGGAACAGTTCGAAGCCGGATTCCACGGCGATTTGATTCGCCCCGACGACGCTGACTACGACGACGCTCGGGCGGTGTGGAACGGGATGATCGACAAGCATCCGGCCCTGATCGCCCGGTGCCGTGGCGTCCGCGACGTCATCAGTGCGGTGAACCTCGCCCGCAAGAACGACCTGCTGGTAGCGGTACGTGGCGGCGGCCACAACGTCGCCGGGACCGCCGTCTGCGACGACGGGCTCGTCATCGACCTCTCCGAGATGCGGGGCGTGCGGGTAGACCCTGACGAGCGGACGGCGTGGGTCCAGGCGGGTGCCACGTGGGCAGACGTGGATCACGAAACCCAGGCCTTCGGGCTAGCAACGCCTGGTGGGGCCGTCTCGGAGACGGGAGTCGCGGGACTGACGCTCGGTGGTGGTATCGGTCATCTCCGCTGCAAGTACGGCTTGACCTGTGACAACCTCACATCCATCGATCTGGTCACGGCAGACGGCGACTATCTGACCGCCAGCACCGACAGGCACGAGGAACTCTTCTGGGGGCTTCGCGGTGGCGGCGGCAACTTCGGGGTCGTCACCGGCTTCGAGTTCGATCTCCACCCGATCGGCCAGGACGTGGCGATCTGCCTCGTGTTCTATTCGGGTGACCGGATGGTTGAGGTGTTGGAAGCCTACCGCGACTACGTCGCGGATGCGCCCCCGGAAGTCAGCTTGCTCACCCTGTCAGGTGTGATGCCCGACGAGGAACTCTTCGCGGTGGATACTGTGGACGAACTCAAGATCGCAATCGCGGGCTGTTACGCGGGTTCGGTCGCGGACGGCGAACAGGTACTGGCACCCATGCGAGAGATCGCCGAACCGATCGCCGACTTTAGCGGGACGATGCCATACGTGGAGTTTCAGCAACTGTTCGACGAGGACTACCCCGACGGGATGCGCTACTACTGGAAGTCGCTGTACCTCGACGGCCTGTCGGAGTCCGCCATCGATCGGATCACCTACTGGACCGACGTGGCACCGTCACCGCTCTCGACGATCGATGTCTGGCAGTTGGGAGGCGCAATCGAATGGGTTGACGTCGAGGAGAGTGCGTTCGCAGGGCGACACGCGCCCTTCCTGCTTGGCGTCGAAGCGAACTGGGAGCGCCCGGAAGACGACGACGCCAACGTCGAGTGGGTACGCGACTGTCTCGACGACATGCGCCAGTTCTCGGACGGGTCGGTCTACTTGAACTTCCCGGGATTCCTCGAAGGGGGCGAGGACACGATGCGGACCACGTTTGGACCGACGTACGAGAGGTTGGTCGCGCTAAAGGACGAGTACGACCCGACGAACCTGTTCAGTCTTAACCAGAACATCACGCCGTCCGGAAGCGCTCAAACTGACGGCGAAGCATGCCATGAGTAATCGGAACGACGGATTCGTGGCGGTCGGGTGGTGGTTATCGACAGCCCGAGTCGTTCCGTCGAGCATATTTGTGGTGCCGCTGAGCGTCCTGCTGGTCGCTTCAGTATTCGGTGAATTTGGACAGGCTGCTGCCACGGTCGGTTTCGTCTTGGCAGAGGCGCTCGTGCTGTACGTCGGATACGGGATATTGATGCACGTTGCTAGTCCGGCCGCCCGCGAAATACTCGTGAGTGCTTGACCGTGGAG
Source organism: Haloarchaeobius amylolyticus (assembly GCF_042678045.1). Lineage (GTDB taxonomy): Archaea > Halobacteriota > Halobacteria > Halobacteriales > Natrialbaceae > Natrinema > Natrinema amylolyticus_A. The sequence continues at coordinate 229,487 of NZ_JBHUDI010000001.1, read as the reverse complement.
ATCCTCGGCCTTGGTATCGTGAGTGTCAGCCTCTTCGTCGGATTCGGCCTGCTCGTCGGCATCCTCTTCGGGTTCTTCGGGATGGGGGGCTCGTTCTTCGTGACGCCAGCGCTGCTGGTGATCGGATATCCGGCACCGGTGGCTGTCGGGAGCGGACTCGCGTTCGTCTTCGGCACCAGTGTCATCGGTGCGCTCAGACACCGCGATCACGGCCAGGTCTGCTACACGCTGGCGGCGGTGATGATCCTCGGGATGACGTTCGGCATCGAGGTCGGCACCCGGGTCGTATTCCTCCTCGCGGACCTCGGTAGCGCTGACGTCGTCATCGGCGCGGTGTACGTTGGCCTTCTTGGACTTACCGGACTCTTCGTCCTCCGAGATGCTCGTACTGACGGTACCGATGTGAGAACTGGCCGAATCGCTACCGAAGTTCGGGCCATCGAGCTCCCACCGATGGTGTCGTTACCCGGCGGTGCGACCGTCTCAGCGTGGGTTATCCTCGTTTTCGGGTCGGGTATCGGCGTTCTCTCCGGATGTCTCGGCGTCGGTGGAGGATTCCTTCTGCTCCCCGTCACGGTCTACGGGTTCGGCATTCCCACTGGAATCGCTGCTGGGACCAGCATCTTCCAGATCATGATTCCGGGTGCATTCGGGACGTTCGTCTACGCCCAGTCGAACGCCGTCGATATCCCTGTCGTCGCCGCGTTGCTCGTCGGGAGCGCTCTCGGCGCTCGCATCGGTGCAAGCGCGACGCGTCTCGTAAACGAGGCTGACACCAAAGGATACTTCGCAGTGATGCTACTCGCGGGGGCTGTCGCCACCGCGAGTAAGCAGGTGAGTATCGTATACGGGGTCGAGACGTTCGAGACGGTGAGTGCAGTTCTCATCTTTGGAACTTCAGTTCTGGTCAGTGGTGCGATTGTCCATCTGTGGATCGACTCGCTCAGGAAGAATCGCCAACGGAGGTCACCACGGACCCACTAACGACTGGTGTGACTTCGACTGATACTACTATGAAGTCTAAACGGCAGGCTGCTCGTCGGTCTGCCGTGGTTTCGGCAGCGATATCGCTGTGTGTTTTCATCAGGATTGAAGTAACTACTGTCTGCCCTATGGTAACGGCTAACGCCATACGCGTCGTAACGGCCAATAGCGCCTGCTTCGGCGTCCTGGTACTGAAGGAGACTTCGCTGTGTTGGGCGCAACGACTAGAGGTGTTCTATGGAAACAACAGTAGCGATCAACACGGAAGCAACACGACGCGGTTACAGCGTCAAACACGGGGGAGCGAGATGACGGTCTCCATCGTGTATATCGACCGGTCTGTGGTGCGCGACGGGAAGTTTGGCGAACTCAAACCGGCGATGGCGGAGTTGGTGGACTTCGTTGAGGCCAACGAGCCGGAGATACTGGCGTACGACGTCTACTTCAGCGCCGACGGGGACCGGATGACCGTGATGCATATGCACGCTGACCAGGACTCGTTGGAATTTCATATGGAGGTCGCGGGCCCGAAGTTCCCCCCGATCGGCGAGTTCATCGACCTCGAATCTATCGACGTGTACGGCCACCTACGTGAGGATCTCATCGAACGATTGAGAGATAAAGCGACGGAGTTGGGAACTGGACGTGTATCTGTCCACGACCATCACCGAGGTGTCGATCGCGTTCCGGACGATTGAGTCGAAGAAGGGACGGTCGGTGAGATACGGTTCGAGTGCGGGGTTGGGTGACGAGTTCGCTCCTCACGGATGTATCCAATCCCTAACAGAACCATCGTTTTGAGACGGCCAATATTGGCCGTCTCGTGCTTCAGAGGACGATTCGTTCCCGCATTCGCGCTCAACGATCAATAGGCGGGTGAACGAAGCAGCCGAGTCACTGCCCAGAAATACATCCGGATTTCTGGCACAGCGACCGCAGATGCACTCCGGCAAGCGCATCATCACTAACTAACAGGCCACTTGTTACTCTTGCAACCTCTGCTGAATAGATGGCGCGGGCCGTGTTTAGACGCTAGTAATATTGCCTCTATGTCTGGATTTTCTAGGAAATGAAGCGAGCACAGGTGGATGTGCACTCCGAATTGGCCCGCTTCACCGAACGATGCGTCGAATTATCTCAAAAGCTGTCGGAAGCGATCTGTGAAAACCCTTCAGCAAAGGAAAAGATGGCTATGCTGATTGGGTGATCGCGGCGATTTACGGCCTTCGAGAATACCTCGATCACTTCTACCGACAACTGTTAGATGTGCTTCGGGAAATGCCTGCTATTGTCGCTAAACTTGGTCTTTCGTCAGATGAGCTACCGGATTTCACCACTGTTTGTGCTCGAAAGCAAGATCTCAAGATGCCTATCTGGCGAATGCTGTTGCAGCCGACTGCGGAACTATTCGATACTGGAGAGGCACAGGCAATCGACTCGACTAGTATGGCTTGTCGAGTCACAACTACGCAAAGCGCATCAAAGGGACGTTTGAGTCGGTCAAAACCACTATTCTTGTAGACTGTTCTACGCGGGCTACTCTCGATGTACACTGCTCGATGAACCTACCACACGACACGCAGATTGCGTGGCAAGTTCTGAAAAGAAATCTCAGTACCGTGGAAACTATCGTCGCTGATAAAGGGTTTGACTGGGACGAACTCCGCCACATGCTGCGAAAAGAGGGAATTAGACCGGTCATCAAGCATCGTGAGTTCTACTCGCTCGATGTAGCACACAATGCTCGGATTGATGATGAAACCTACCATCAACGGTCTATCGCAGAATCGATATTTTTCGCGCTGCGCAAACGTTTTGATTCAACACTTAAGTCAAGAACGTGGTTTGGACAGTTCCGAGAACTCGTTCTTAAGGCCGCCGTTAGAAACATCGAACAATCTCTCAGGGCCTAACTCAGATGATATCGACCGTCTAAACAAGACCGAGGGCGCATATCCAGCAGAACACCGAGCGATTGATCAGAATCGCGGAGGCTTCAACTCAACCCCACGTGCGCGCGGCCGCTTTTATTCTTACTTTGCGCCACGAACGACATGTCCGTATTTCAATATGGCCACAAAGATTGTGCCGCCTACAGCGTTGCCGGCTGTGGCCAGCACCTGGAACGCCAGATAATCACTCACCGATACGGCCGAGGACGTGAAGAGGCCGAAAAGGACTTCCACATTTCCGGCAATAGCGTGAGGGAGATGAAGGATACCGATCGTTGCGGCCACGAGCCAGATGATAAATATTCGGCTTATCGTTTCTTGGGCGGCAGTGATCAGCCAGGCCATCAGCCCCATCAACCATCCCGCGAAGATGCCAGCGACGAACAGCCAGGAGAGGTCGTGGCTGACGAGTTTATGTGCGATAGTTCCGAACGCCTCAGGCGAAACCACGCCGAGGCCTGGCATGAGTAACACCGCCAAGAACGTGAAGACAGCCCCACCGACGATATTGCCCACGTAGACGAGGCCCCACAGTCGTCCCAATTGGCCGATAGAAGCCTGTCGGTCGAGCACCGGAATCACAGCGAGGGTGGTGTGCTCGGTGAACAGTTCTGACCGCCCAAGGATGACGAACATGAACCCGACAGCGTACACACTGGCCAGAAGAATTTCCGTCGAGAGGTCCCCGAAAGTTCCCGCCGACAGAGTCAGTACGACTGCCATGAGAAGGGGCCCGAAGCCAATGTCGAGTCCGGCCGAAAACCCGGAGAGCAACAACCCCGACCGTTCTCGCTCCATCTCGTGCAGCCCGCTTTCAATCAGCGAATCTAGCACCGCCGCTGACGGCATCTGTTCCATGTGGGCCAACGTCTCTTGTTCCTCGACTTCGAAACGGTCTTCCTCTGGCATCGGTTCGAGCTATATCGTTGAGTTGAATACGAGTTATGGGTGTTACTGCGGAACTCATCCTCTTTATCTCGCACGCAGTTCCTGACAGGATTCTGGTAGAAGTCTCAGCCGCTGCTGAATCCATAGCGCGAATGCGGCACGAGATCACGAACGACCACAGCATTATTTCGCTTGCTTCCCTAGGGGACAAGGATGGCAGACACGGAAAACGGACGAGAGAAGCAAACAGACGACGAGAACCGACGCGAAGACAGAGTTCCGGACTCGCTTCCCGAGTGCCACCGTCGCGGCTGCACCGAGAGGGCGACGTTTGTCGTCCTCGAACGATATCAGGAAGAAACCGGGCACGGTGCCGTTGAGGCAGAGGCCGTTCTCTGTCAAGAGCATGCCGACGAAGAGAGTCCCACGAATCTTGATGGCAGTTACGCGGATTACGTGTTTCGTGTCGAGCCTCTCCAAGAGACGCTGGACATGGACACAGCATGATCACACGGATGTAGTTCGATCACTCCTGTCGTGCTGAATCCATGCTCTGGGCGTTGTTTAGACGACTGAATTCAGCGATTTAACTCCTCGATTGCGTGTTCGATGTTTCGCACCGCTGATTTCATGACGAGTTCTCGGAACTGTCCAAACCACGTTCTCGCCCACAGCGTCTCACCGTATCGCTGTCGCAATCCGAAAAACACCGACTCAGCGTTCGAGCGCTGGTGATACGTCCGATCGTAGATGAGTAGGTTCCTTGCCCACCCCCGCAAACCTGGACCGCGTTGCGGAATCAGCGGTGTGACACCTTCGGCACGTAATTTCGTCCGAAGTGCTTCCCAGTCGTATCCTTTATCCGCCGCCACAGCCGTCAGATCATTAAGATTCCGGACTAACACCTGCCAGCCGACCTGTGTATCGTACGGTTGTTTCATCGAACAGTGTATATGTAATATCGAACTGGTTCCGCAATCGATGAGCAGTGTGGTCTTCACGTCTCAAACGTGTAGCCTGTCCGTTTCGCGTAGTGCGTATTCAGCAGACTAATCTTGGCAGTGGTTTGATAACCCAATTCAGAAATTTACTCTATTGATCCATCGACCCGAAGAAAACTGCCTTTCTTGTGCACCGTGGTGTGCTCTTGCAACAGTTGCATGACCAGCAATGCCTGCCAGATTATCACTAGATGCCTATCTATTCCCTGTGATCGTACCTCGCTTGAGGCGTAACTCATGACGATCACCGCTCCGATCGACGAACCCGAATACGAAACGCTTGCGCAAGAAACCCACGGCAAGGTGCTCCGGCCTGGAGACGACGGCTACGACGAGGCCCGATCGATCTGGAATGCGATGATCGACCGGGAACCGGCCGTCATCGTCCGCCCCGCCGGGGCAGCCGATGTGATGACCGCCGTGGAGTTTGCCCGCGATCGCGATCTCCCGCTCTCCGTCAAAGGCGGCGGCCATAACGTCGCTGGTAACGCCATCTGTGACAACGGTCTCACGATCGATCTATCCTCAATCGCATTAGTACGAGTTGATCCCTCATCCCGAACCGCCCGCGTCGGGCCCGGGGCGACGATGGCTGACCTCGACCACGAGACGCAGGCGTTCGGCCTCGCGACGCCCGGTGGCGTCATCTCGACGACCGGCGTCGCCGGGGTTACACTCGGCGGTGGGATCGGCTGGCTCAGCCGTAAATACGGCCTTTCGATCGACAACCTTCGATCAGTCGATGTCGTCACCGCGGACGGGGAACTTGTAACCGCAACTGAAGACGAGAACCCGGACCTCTTCTGGGCGATCCGCGGCGGAAGCGGTAACTTCGGGATCATCACGTCGTTCGAATTCGATCTCCACGAAGTCGGCCCGGAAGTGCTCTTCGGGCCGATTGTCTACCCGTACGAGGACGCACCTGACGTGCTCGCCCGCTACGAGGAGTTTACTCGAGGCGCACCACGGGAGTGCACTGTCTGGGCGAACAGCGTCGCTGCGCCGCCGCTTCCGTTCCTTCCTGAAGCGATCCACGGAACTACGGTTCTCATACTGATGGGATTCTACGCCGGTGATCTCGATGAGGGCAAGGCGGTGCTCGAACCGCTCCGCGAGTACGGCGATCCCATCGCCGACGCCGTCGGACCGATGCGCTATACCGAGGTCCAGAGCCTGCTGGACGAGCTGTACGCTGAGGGTGCCCGAAACTACTGGAAGGCGCCCAATTTCACGGCCCTCACCGAAGAGACGATCAACACCATAATCGACTCCGCTGAACGGTCCCCGACCCCGCAATCCGAGGTACTTATCCATCAGGTCGGCGGGGCTGTCAACGATGTCGCGTCGGATGCGACCGCATACCCACACCGGGACACGGAGTACATCGTAACCGTCGGCGCACGCTGGGAGGATCCAGCGAAAGACGACGAGTGCATCGCGTGGGTGCGAGAGTGTCACGATGTGCTCGCTGAAGGTGCGACGGGCGGGACGTACGTCAACTTCGAGGGCGACCGCGAGGGCCGTGAGCGGAACGCATACGGCGAGAACTACGACCGACTCGTCGAGTCGAAAAACGAGTACGACCCGGAGAACCGCTTCCAGCTGAATCAAAACGTGAAGCCAGCGGACTAGGAGGGAAGTGGTTCATACATTCTTTGTATCCAGCACGCCTCTCCTCTCTTGACAGCGACTCGGGAGTTTGGACAGGGTCTGCTGAATAGAAGGCGCGAATCGTTTCTCGGTGGACTGACCCAGGAGATGTCTCGGCCCGTCCAGACCCTGGAAATGTTTCAGACGGTAATGCTATGTGGTTAAATAGCATTACTACATAGGGTGAATCATCAGATTGTGGGACGCGTTGGAACTCCGTTCTCCCCTCGCGGAGCATTTCACGGTCTACGCGATGGATCGTCGTGGTCACGGCGAGAGCGGCGATAATGAACTGTATGAAATCGAACGGGTATTCGAAGACGTGGTTGCAGTCGTCGATGTGATTGGCGAACCAGTGACACTCTTGGGATTTCCACGGGTGGGCTCTACGCATTAGAGGCGGCTCGACGAACCGACAACGTCCGCAGGTTAATTCTATACGAACCAATGGTGGTTATGGATGAAGGCGAGGAGGCTGAACAGTCATTCACTGACGTGATGGCACTGCTGGACAACGGGAAGGAAGGGGAAGCACTCGTCTTGTTCTTACAGGATGTCGTTCACCTCTTGCCTGAAGAATTTGACTTGCTTCGGGCGAGCCCATACTGGCAGGATCAGGTGAAGCTGATGCAGACTGTGCCGCTAGAGATGCAAGCGGTTGCAAGGTACGAGTTCGAGCCAGCCCAGTTTGAAAACATGACCACGCCGGCCCTATTATTGGGTGGTAGCGAAAGTTCCCAGCCATTCAGAGAGGGAATAGACCTGCTCGATGACATGCACCCGAATAGTGAAGTCGCTATAATGGACGGGGGCGGGCACATCAGGTTGGCTACTGCGCCAGAGCAGTTCCTCGACGAAGTCCTCGGATTCATTCGGGAACCAAACTAACGACTCGGCGCCCGGTCTCCTCCTTTGCTGACCTCTGTTCGACAACTCCTCCAAGCGGCTAGTAGCCTCGGCTCAACTCTTACTGAAGTACGCAAACTCGCCGTGGTGCATACTCCCTCAGAGTCGGTCACATCGTTTTTGACAAGAATCGGGTAGATCATCTAGTATGTGCTGAACACAGAGCGCATATTCAGCAACAAACGAAATAACCGAATGCCTACGAATAGCAGTCGTTCAGTTGGCGGGCTTGATGTTCTGGTTCGTCTGGAACAGGTTGTCGGGGTCCCACTCGCGTTTGAGGGCGTGGAGGCGTTCGTACCGCTCCCCGTACGCTTCGGGAACTCGTTCGGACTCGTCGTCACTGAGATAGTTCACGTAGACACCGTCGGCCGCCTACGGTTCCAACGACTGATGGAACTCACGCGCCCAGCGGATATGTTCGTCGTCCCGCTCTGAATCGGTCCACTTCGGCGCAACGGTGAAGGCGGCGACACTTGTCTTACCAGGGTATCCGATTCTTTGAATCTCTCCTTGGGTTATAATAAACAAAACCGCCGGTGCACGTGACCGTGACTGGGTTGAACTCTCTGTTGACCGAGCCTGGTGCTCTCTGGGTAGGTAGTTATCCGGTCAGTCAAACACTCATATCGATGAATAAACGGATACGATTTTCCCACGATTGGCTGCAATAGACACCGTCAACCGTGTCATTCGTCCGCCGATACCGGTTCGCCGTCTTCCATCTGCCATTCGAGTTCAACTTCGAACTCGGCCTCGTCGTCGGTAACCTCGTACTCGACTTCCAACTCGACGTGCTCTGGAACCGCCACCGTGAAGCCGTTCTTTCCTTCGATGTCGATTGTCCCGTTCTCGACACCATCAGCGACTTCACGGATGATCCTCGCACCGTCTGCCCGACTCATCACTCGCTCACCTTCACGCTCCGTCTCATCAGCTGCCGATTCCGCCTCAGTTTCGGATTCTTGTTTGTCGTTTGCCATAGCAGGCCTACAACGACTGCTAACAAAATATCTCGGCCTTCATATCCGCCCAGTTTGATCGGCGGTAGTCACCACTTTTACCGAGGCATCACCGGGAGGAACCTTACTATGGTGAGTGAAACGTATCTCTCCGATACTGATCAAAAGGGGCTGAGAACTGCCAACGGCTAAGGATTTCACCTCTGCCGTCGCAAACGGCTCGATACTGTTGAACGCAATCACTCATTCGGGAAAAGAAGTGTGTTCGGTGAACGACTCACACGGCTCTACAGCCGTTGAGTTGTGTTATCACGGTCCTCGCAAATCGTTTAGTTGAGCCGCTGATAGACAGTACACCGACTTTGAAGCAGTCACATATTACGCAATGATAACATGACAAAGGTAGAAGACGTGCTGTTGTTTGGCGCGCTCGCACTCGTCTGGGGAACAGCCTTCACAGCAATCGAGATCGGGCTAGAAACCCTGCCACCGCTCGTCTTCGCAGCGGCCCGATTAGACGTTGCTGCGTTTATCTTCATCGGAGCAGTGCTACTCAGCCGACTCCAGTGGCTCCCCCGGACGAAAGCGGATCTCGCGCTCATTCTCTCGAACGGTATCCTCGTCATTGGAGCGCACTTTGCGTTCTCGTTCATCGGCCAGAGCTACGTCACGAGTGGTATCGCCGCGATCGTCATCAGTTTCACACCGATTATCACGCCGATCATCGCCATTCGTGTCCTTTCAACAGAACGGATCTACATCACTGACGTCATTGGCCTCTGTACTGGACTCGCGGGGGTAATCGCTATTGCAGTTGCTGGTGGGTCCTTTGACGGGCAACTCATCGGTGTTGGACTTCTCGTGGCGTCCGCAGTCGTCTTTGCGCTCGGGTCCGTGCTGACAGAACGCTGGACGGCGGTTCTCCCAACGATGTCCCTCCACGCGTGGTCGATGGGTACCGGCGCGATATTTCTCCACGCGACAGCCTACGCCTATTCAGGAGCATCGTTCCGAGATGTGACGTGGACGCCGTCAGCGGCAGCCGCGCTCATTTACCTCGGTATCGTCGCGACAGCAGGCGGGTTCCTCCTGTATTTCACCTTGCTGAATCGAATCGGTGCAACGAACGTCAGCCTCATCAACTACGCATCACCTGTTGTGGCGACGATCTTCGGTGCGGCATTCCTCGGGGAGCAAATCACCATGGCGACCGTCGCCGGATTCACGCTCATCGTTATCGGATTTGCGCTTTGCAATATTCGGCCGCTCTGGCGGCTGACCCGGTCCAGTTGGAACAGGAGCGGACGTGATCGGTTGCTCGAGCGCGATGAAGTCCGCATCCAAGGTGACGTGTACAAGACAGAAACCAACTCACAACACTCTCTGCAACCAGACGATTAACTGTCATTTTGATCCACTTTCACCATATTCCCACTTTTGGTGGGACTATCCACAACCGTTCTGCTTAGGGCACTGGTTTCATCACCCACTCTGAATAAAGAAATCGTATTACCAACTAAGCAGCAGGTGAGGGCGCAAGCTGCGAAGTGAGCATCACTGCACAGCGGGTATTTTTATTGATCAATACTGATGCCAGAGGCATGAGTGAGGACGTAGTCAGGGCCGCGTTTCCCGAACTCGAGGTGATCGAAGACGACGACCTTCGAGCGGGCGTCGCCAGTGCGTGGGCGATGGCTATCGAAGAGAACGACATCGACGACCTCACCGAGGTACCGTGGCTGCCCCCAACACAGCGTGCGTTAGGGTTGGAGAACGAACGGCTGGTAAGTCACGTTCGGGACGTAACTGCCTGTGCCGTCACGCTCGCAGAGACGCTTCTCGAGCGGCGTGAGGTCACGCTCTCAGTGGATACGGTGGTTGCTGGTGCACTCATCCACGACGTGAGCAAGCTCGCCGAATTCGACGGGATGACCGAGACGCCGGTCTACAACCTGCTCGGACATCCCTACTACGGTGTCTACGTCGTTGCAGCGGTGGACCTACCAGTCGAACTGGCACATATCGTGCTCTCCCATACGAGTCGAACGACGGTCGAGCCGGCGACGATCGAAGCAGAACTCATCAGGCGGGCCGACGAAGTTGCGGCAGCTGCCATCCGGTCACAGGCGACAGACGACCTTCGGACCGTATAACCGCTGCACCGAACGGGAGATGCTTCCCTTGTACGTACATGAAACAGGAGAAAGTCCACGACTTCAGCCGTGTGGACGACGTCGACCGAGGAAGTTTAGCAATTGGGTGACGTGGGTGCTGTTCCTCCAACTTCGGTGTGGACTAATCGTTGCCAGCAGCTTTCACGCCTCTGCATGAGTCATCTGCCCGGAACGAGCGTAGTCACAGATGAGTCGCGGCGTCGAGGTCGACACGGGGACTGCAGAAGTGACGCGTGACGTCACTCTGGTGGTCGGCGACGATCCAGAGCTCGTGGACAGTCGTACTGTGACGGTTCCTGCCGGTGGAACGAAACGATTCGAGCTCGTGTTCGAGACGTATCCTGTAGCTCAGGACGGTTCGTTCCCGTATGCGTCGAAACCTGGGACAGCACAGATCAGCGTACCGTCCGCGTGCACGGAACGGAGACATAGCTATCCATATTGGCTGCTCTGTTGAAGCAGGCGTGAAGCGAAGACAGGGTTAATTGACCGCGACACGAGAGTCGATGTACGCGCCGAATCCTCACTACGTCTCGATTATGCTCACACCGACAGTCGTCACAGAGTTCGATAGCCAGGTACCGGAAGATACGAAGACGGCAACGTTCGGCCTCGGTTGTTTCTGGGGACCCGATGCGGCGTTCGGCGCCATTGACGGTGTCGTGCGGACGCGCGTCGGGTATGCTGGTGGGACGAAATCTGACCCGTCCTATGAGGTTCTTGGCGATCACACGGAAGTTATCCAGGTCGAATACGATCCCGAACAGCTCTCGTTTACAGACCTCCTTGAGCGAGCGTTTGCGGAACATACTCCGTATCAGCAGCCCCAGAAACGCCAGTATCAGAATATCGTGTTCACCGAGACGGCTGCCCAACACGACCAGTTGCTGACGGTTCTGGACGAGAGTGATCTCAACCGCGACCGGATCGAAACACGTCTCGAATCACTCGATCGGCTCTATCTGGCAGAGGCGTACCACCAGAAGTTCAACCTCCGCGGGAAGCGATGGATCACCGACGTATTCACCGAGGCGGGCTATGACGAGGTGGCTGTTAGGGAGTCGCCGGCGGCGGCAAAACTGAACGCGCACGTTGCTGGCTACGATGTCAGTGCTCCATTTATCCACCAGCCGTCCGATCCGCGGTCACGGTAACAACTCCACACCGTCCGACATGTGGACACAGCAGCCTAACGTGGTGAGCCCGAGTTGTTTTGCTTGAGTCGTTCGTACTTCCAGTAATGCCGACCACATGTGCACTCTGTCGGCGCATCATTCCTGATGAAAACATCAGTGATCCACAAGTCGTTCAGGAACACCACCTGCGACCGGAAGAGCGGGCGGACAGTCCGACAGTGATGCTGTGTCGCCCGTGCCACAAGCAGATCCACGCAGTGTTCACGAACGAAGAACTACGGGAAGACTACGACACGATCACCGCATTACGAGCAGCGGATCAGCTTCAGGGCTATCTCGACTGGATTCGCAGCACTGGGAAACTCGATATTCAGGTCTCGACCAGCAATCGAGTGAGAGAACGGATAGGATAGTGTCTGCTATGTTCTCTCGAAGTTATACTAGAGGTCAGGACAGGCCAGTAAGCAAAGTGGTTCCGAGCGAAAGGCCAGCGCATGCCACAGGTTCGCGTGTTGAGTACTCTTTGGAAATCAGGGACGGTAGGAATTGAGTCATAAAGAGGTTGAATCATGGTGTGAGCGACGAGGTAATTCCGGCCGAGACTCGGGTCCCACCCCTCGATTCCGCTCCAAACCGTTCCGAGAGTCCTCCTCCCGTGTGAGAACTGAAGACTATGTGACCATTGTGCCGGACACCAAACCAGGTGATCAAGTAGTGATCGAAATCGAGAACGTCCGGCAGAACGTAGCTTTTGCTGACGTTGTCGGACAGCAGTAACAGCAATCGCAAGCGACCTAATATCGGCTGATAGATTTGCGTTGCTACCGGTCAGGGGCGCCGTAATCGATGTGAATGGTTGGTGTGCTCGGAGACTCTCCACCTTCCACGCCGTTCCAATCGGTAACGTGGACATTTGCTAACTCGTCAGAGAATCGGAACCGTTGGCCACCGACATCAATCGCACCTTCAACAGCGTTCTTCGTAACGACAGTCGCCTCTTCTACAGGATCTTCGCTCATCATTTCGATGTCACCGGCAACGGAGAACTCGAAGTTCGACGGGACGCCGCGTCCGACAACAGTAATGCAGTTCGGAAGTTGCTCGGTATTTGACTCACTGGTTGCAGTTTGCCGTTGGTGCGTGTCATACCCCGATAATTCGAATACCTCTGTGTAGACCCTCCTATCTGGAAAAAGACATGATGGGGTGAATTTGTGGAAACTTGGAATTGAGACAGGGATGAGAGCTACGCTTAGGATGTGTTTGGTGGAATATAAGATATCTGAGTTGCATATACAAGCAGGGTAACAAATACGCTGTTTCTTGAAAACAGTGTATGCACGATTTGACCGGCTTCCAACGCGACCTCTTGTATGTGATCGCGAGTGCTGACCAGCCGTCCGGCCAGGACGTTAAAGAAGAAGTCGAGCAGTACTACAGTGCCGAGATCAATCATGGCCGACTGTATCCGAATTTGGATACACTTGTCAACAAGGAATTAGTGGAAAAAGGCCAGTTAGACCGCCGGACAAACTATTACGCGATCACGGATGCCGGGCGTGAGCAGATCCAAGAACGACGTGAATGGGAAGAACAGTACGTCGAAGTTTAATTCTCGTATTCATAATGATCCAGATGAGTTGGGAAACCGCCCCCACTACCCGGCCGCAGGTGACTGCGTAGCGTGTGTTTCGCCCGTGAGCTGTCTCTCAATGAAGGCAAAGAGCGAGTCGAGGCCAACTGCCAGTAGTGCTCCAGGGACTGCACCGGCGAGCAACTGGGGTGTATTGAACAGCGAGATTCCAGAGATGACCCAGACGCCGAGACCACCGCCACCAATGAAGAACGCAAGATAGGCGGTACCAACGCTGAGAACGGCACTGGTTCGAATCCCGGCGAATATAACGGGTATCGCCAGCGGAAGTTTGATTTTCCGCATGATCTGGCCTTCAGTCATACCCATACCACGGGCCGCTTCGACAGTGCTCTCGTTCACGTTCTCGAGGCCGGTGACCGTGTTGGTCAGAATCGGTAACAGCGCGTACGTGAACAGCCCGACCAATGAAGGGAGAAATCCCAGTCCGAGCAGGGGAAAGACTAACGCGATGATGGCCAACGTTGGTACCGTTTGAGATATATTACCAACACTCATAATTATCGCTTTTGCCCGGTCATGCCGTTCAGCGAGAATGCCAAGTGGAACGGCAATGGTGATGGCAAGTACGACTGCTACAAGAACGAGGGTCAAGTGCTCGGTCAGCAGGCCAAGGAACTCGTCGAAGTTGTCGACAAGATACTGATAGGATGCCACGAACGTATCGATAAGGGCCATCGTTAACGATCACCTCCAGCGGACTGATGAGCACGGATATCAGACTCCGAGATAATACCGACGAGTTCACCATCGTCAACGACTGGGATCGACGTTGCATCGATCTGGATCATCCGCGACAGCGCGATATCGACTGAGTCCGTCGGCGTCACATACTGCTCACCTGTGCCATCTGCAAGCACAAGTTCACCGCCGTCGGTTTTGACACCGGCCGTTATATCTGAGACAGACTCTTGAAGCCCGTCTCTCGCGGTGGCACAGTCTTGCATCACGTCGCGGACGGAGGTGATCTGCAGTTCCTTGAGTGTCCGGTCAGCCCCGATGAACTCTTCAACGAAGTCGTTAGCCGGCTCTCTGATGATCTCGGTGGGTGTTCCGTACTGGACGAGCTCACCCACGTCGAAGATGGCAATTTTGTCTCCCATCTTCAGCGCCTCGTTGATGTCGTGAGTAACGAACAGAATCGTCGTATCGATGCGCTCTTGAATGTCGAGGAACTCGTCCTGGAGTTCTTCGCGCGTGATGGGGTCAAGCGCGCCGAACGGTTCGTCCATCAGGATAACGTTGGGATCTGCAGCGAGAGCGCGAGCGACCCCCACACGCTGTTGTTGCCCACCAGACAACGCGGTTGGATGCTGGTCGCGGTACGTTTCCGGGGGAAGATTCATTAGCTCCAGTAACTCGTCGACGCGCTCGTCAATCCGATCTCGGTCCCATCCTTTGAGTTCGGGAACCGTCGCGATGTTCTCACCGACAGTCATGTGATCGAAGAGTCCGATCTCCTGAATGACGTAGCCGATATCGCGTCTGAGATCTACTTTGTCGTAGTCCTGTATGTCGGTACCGTCGTAGTAGACGGTGCCCTCGGTGGGGTCCTGCATTCGATTGACGAGCGTCATCGTCGTGGTTTTCCCACATCCAGAGGGGCCGACGAACACGGTCGTTGTGCCACGTTCGACCTCGAAACTGATGTCTTCTATCGCAACCGTCTGGTCGGGATAGATCTTCGTGACGCTGTCGAATTCGATCATCGTCTTCGATTCTTCAGTCGTGGATGTCGTGTTCGTGTCAGTCATGCTTTGGTCTGCTGGATTAGTCGCGTGCCGAGCGTTGGGTTGATGTCTTCACCATTTTGCAGTCTAAACAACTGTTCGAGAACGCGGAAGCCATAATCGAAGGCGAGCGCAAGCAATGAGACGATGATCGTCGAGACGACGATCGCAGCTGGGTAGGCTTCGCTAATCCCATTGAAGATGGGGTTGCCGAGATTGTTCGCCCCAATAAATGCGCCGATAGCAGCGATGCCGACGAGAATGACGACGGCGTTACGGACGCCCGCCATGATAACCGGAATCGCCTGTGGAAGTTGCAACCGCCAGAGGCGCTGCGTTTTGGTCATACCCATCCCACGTCCGGCCTCAATAGTCGCATCGTCGACCTGCGTGAGGCCGAGGTAGGTGTTTCGAATGATGGGCAACTGTGCGTAGAGGACGAGCGCGATAACGACCGGTATCTCACCGATACCGACGAGCGGAATCAACAGACCGAACAAGGCGACGCTCGGGATCGTCATCAGCATCCCAGCCGTCCAGAGGAGGACGCTCCCGAGACGGTCATTGTAGGTTGCAAGGATCCCAAGGGGAACTCCCACAAGGAGTGCAAGCCACACGGAATCGAGAACGACGATAACGTGGTTGACGAGCAGCTCCCAGAGGAGTGTCTGGTTCTTGTTGAAGTAGTCGATGGATTGCTCAACGATTAACGGAACGAATACGTCTCTCATCATTACACGAGTCCCTCCTGTGAGAGATACTCTTTCGCGACAGTTTGCGGGTTCACCTTATCGAGCGCGACCCGCTTGTTGAGCTTTCGCATCTGCTCGGTGGTGAGCGTCTCGCTCGTCGCATTCAACGGGTCACGGAGCGAGGGATTCTCCTCGAGTGTTGCAGTGCTGAGCATCGGTACGGCGTTGTATGCCGGAAAGAACTGCTCGTCGTCTTCAAGCACGCGTAGGTCGAACTGGATGATACGGGGATCGGTATTGAAGCCGACACCAATATCTGCCTCTCCGTTGCCGACGACCTGATACAAGAGACCAGAATCGATGTTCCTGACATCGAGTTGTTGTTTGTATCGATCCAGGCCGTAGTGCTCGAGTAGGCCCGGCCACCCGTCTGACCGGTTTTGGAACTCTGCGTTCAGTGCAACCGTGATCGTCTCCTCTGTGTCGGCGAGGAAAGACGCGAAGTCAGAGAGTGATTTGACTCCAGTGTCGCGGCCCCACTGTGGGTTGGTCATGATGACATAGGTGTTGTTGAGTGGAGCAAGCTGGAGGAGCGTCAGGTCGTGACGCGCTTCGAACTCCTGTCTGGCTTTCTCGGCGAGCGTCGCTGGGTCGCTAATGACAGTGTCGTGCTTTGGTGGGAGCGTTTGCCAGACGGTGCCAGTATACTCCCAGTACAACTGAACCTCATCGGACTCTAAGGCACGGAAGTTCGTCGTTGTGCCGCCGAGCCCAACTTGGTCACCCACATCGAGATCCGTATTCGCGTTAAGCACCTCGTATGCGAGATAGCCCAGCACCTCCTGTTCGGTAAATCGCTTCGAGCTGACGTTAATCGAGCCACTTTGAAACTGTGTCGCGAGCGTGAGGCACCCCGATGCCCCCACGAGCCCGGCCGTTGTGGCGACACCACCTCCTCTTCTGAGAAGTGCACGTCGTGTGTGTTGACCTGCCATAGCAAGTAGTTCTTCAGCAAAGACCCTGTATATTGACGCATATTAATACAACCTTTATATGAGGGGTTGTCAACAGCACCGGGCCATTCTGGTATCGACAGTAGCTGTGATCGTCACGGAACTCCGAACGGGAGACACGCGCCAATTCGTACCGAAAACACACCCTCCGTTTGAGGGATACGTAGCATATGAACCCGATGCTTTTCAGGGAGTAGAAAAGTCGCCTCGAGACGTCGAATGTCCCGTCATTCTGCAAAAGAATCCTCGCGCTTCATACGGACACCTGTCAGCGGGTTCTGGCACACTCGTGACCAGTCCTGCAGGTGCGCCGAGACAACGGGACAGCAGACCGTATCAGTGCGGGAACGATCTCAATCCATGTTTTTCCGTCGGGACTGGCGGACTGGATTGCGCTCACGGGCAACCGAGAGCGTTTCAGGGGTAACTGCCGTCGATGCAGTCGCGATGCCAGTCGTGGTCTGTGCGACGATCTCTCCCTGGGGACTTGCAATGAGGCTTGAGCCGGCGTGTCGACGTCCTCTCTGGCTGCCACAGTGATTCGAGCCGACGACGAAACACGTCTGATCGAGTGCGCGAGCACGACAGAGTACGCGCCAGTCGCGCTCGAACGATTCACGCCACGCTGCACTCACGATGAGGATATCACAATCTGCGTTGCTGTACTCGAGTGCGAGTTCGGGGAAGTTCAGGTCGTAACACAACAGGAAGCCAGCTCGTCCAACCGGCGTCTCGACAACTGTCGGCTCGGCCGCTGCGCTGAAAGAGTCGGCTTCAGCGCCCCACAGTCGTTGTTTTCGATAGACACCCTCAACACCGTCCGCCGAGAGATACACCAGCGAATTATAGATGGTGTCTCCATCAATTTCCGGAAGGCCGACGACGAGGTCGACGCCTGTTTCACGAACGATTGTTCGAAGACGGTCAGTGATTGGTCCTGGAACGGCTATCTGGGTCGACTGGACAAGGTCAACATCGTAGCCTGTGACACAGAGTTCGGGGAACACAGCAAGGGCGGTATTGTCGCAGACACTAGCGGCTAGTCGTTCGATGTGGTCGAGATTCGCGTCGATATTCCCGAGTTCCGGTTCAAACTGACAGGTTGCAATGCGTGGCTCAGTCATCGATAGTGCCCCGATTTGATGAATCGCACATACTTACTGATCGGAACGTAAGTGGCCTAAGATTTCACACCCACAATTCCAAGGGTTATATTGATACTGGTGAATTCCCAGACAGCTCCAACACAGTTCGGCACAACGAGAGAGCACGCAGCGATATGCGACGTGTTCGGCCGCGGAAACACGATCAACGTTCTCTGTCCGACCGAGAAGCGCCATGACACGCAGCTTGGCTACTAGCAACTTACCCGTGCTCGGCGGACGAGTTGCACAGCCCTGCCACAGACGAAGACTGTGATTGGCCCTGCTTACGTGACAAACTGCGTGAGGAGGGCGCGAGAGCGCTTATCTAGATTTTCGTCTCTACCAACCATACTTAAATACACGATACAAGTTTGCCCGGAAACTTACCCTCGTGTTGGTGTTTGGTGTTCTTGTGCAATGAGCAGACGACAGACTACGCAATCGACGTCGTCGGATGTGAATGGTCCGACACTTATCGACTGCGACATTCACCAGAAGTGGACAGATCCTGCAGAGATCGTCGAGTATCTCCCTGAACAGTATAAAGACCGTGGCGTCCAAGCGCCCGAGATACTCTACGACAATGTCGCAGAGTTCTCACGCCGCGATGCAGTGCCTGATGACGGCGGCCCTGCTGGTTCGAGCGTCGAGAAGATGAAAGAACATCATCTCGAGGAGTTCGGTGTCGACTACGCGATCCTGACTGGCAACTCCTATCTCAACCTCACTGCTCTGCCGAATCGCGATTACGCGGCTGAACTCGCCGTAGCTAACAACAAGTGGGTTATCGACACCTGGCTTTCGGAAGGCGGTCCATTCGTCGGGTCACTCCTGGCAGCCCCACAGAAACCCGAGCGAATGGCCGAGATGATTCGTGAATTGGGAGACCATCCGCGTATCGTTCAGGTTGTGATGCCGATGGCGGCGCAACTCCCCTATGGACACGAGTACTACTGGCCCATGTACGAAGCCGCCGAAGAGATGGGCTTGCCAATTGCGATGCACCCGTACACGGAGGGCCACGGCGCGACGCGTCCCGCGACGGGAGCCGGACATCCGAACACGTACTTCGAATGGCACGTCCTCCTCGGGACGTACGCGATGGGACAGCTCGTGAGTCTCGTCGCCGAGGGGGTCCTTCCGAAGTTCCCAGACCTCGAATTCGTCGTCATCGAAGGCGGCCTCAGTTGGGTTCCGCACTTCCTGTGGCGGATGGACAAGGATTGGAAGGCGCTTCGGGCACAGGTCCCGTACCTGCAGAAACCGCCGAGTGAGTACGTCCGTGACCAGGTTCGATTTACCACCCAACCGATTGAAGAACCGGACGACCCCGAACATCTCCTTCAGATTCTCGAGATGATGCACGCTGAAGACACGGTGATGTTCGCCAGCGACTACCCACACTGGGATACAGACTCACCACTGTACGCACTGCCACCGATGCCCGACGAAATGGAACACGCCGTAATGGCCGGTAACGCACAGGAACTTTACGACCTCCCGGACGACCCCGAGAGCCTCCCGACTGACTGGACGTGATTCGATGAGTGACAAACGATTTGAAATCTGCACCACTGACGAACTCCCGCCTGGGGACCGAATGATCGTCGAGTTAGATGGTCACTCGGTCGGTGTATTCAACGTTGACGGAGAGTACTACGCGCTCAAGAACGACTGTCCGCACCAGCGAGCGCCCCTGTGTGAGGGCAAGGTGACTGGCACGACAGCCGCCACTGAGCCCGGCGATATCGAGTGGAAAGACGCCGGCCACATCTTGCGGTGTCCGTGGCACGGCTGGGAGTTCGAGATCGAGACGGGCGAATCGGTGTTCAATCCCCACAAGGTTCGTGCTCGGTCGTTCGAGACAGCCGTCGAAGCATCGTCGACTGACGCGTCCACGGTGGACACCGATGGCGGCTGCGACTGTGGTGCATCTATCGAGGGTGACGAACCGCCGGTCGATACATACGAAGTCGACGTGGAAAACGAACAAGTCGTCGTCTACCTGTAATGGGTACACAGCAGGCTGTCGACTTCGTCCAGACGGCAGGGCTCGACGACGTTCCCGAGGTGGTAGCGAACGAGGTTCGTGTACGAACACTCGATACCCTCGCCGCGATAACAGCAGGCTACCGCCAAGCGGGTGTTGATATCACCCGAGAATACGCACTGACGCGCCTCGGTGGGCAGGCGGTCGCTGCCAAGGCTACCCTCCTCGACGACTCGGCGAGGACAGTCTCAGCAGAAGGTGCTGCGCTTGCCAACGGCATCGCAGCTAACGCTCTCGACGTTGACGACGGTCACCGCGAGGTCAAGGGCCATCCCGCCGCCGTCGTCGTACCACCGGCGCTCGCTGCCGCAGAAACCGTCGATGCTTCGATCGGTGACCTCCTCGACGCGATATTCGTCGGCTACGAACTCGCCGTGCGGGCCGGACTGGCGATCCACACCATCGATGACGTCTACACCGGAACTGGCTCGTGGGGCGCACTCGGAGCGGCGGCGGCAACCGCTCGGTTGTTTGATCTTTCGCCGACAGCGACGGCACACGCGCTGAGCGTCGCTGAGTACCATGCGCCGCGGACGCCGATCATGCGCGGCGTCGAGAATCCCGGCATGACCAAAGATGGTATCGGGTGGGGGGCGTACGTGGGGGTCGTCGCGACACATCTCGCTGCGTCTGGCTTTACCGGCTCGGGAACTGTGTTCGATGAAAGTGACGTCCTCGATACCCTTGACGATGTACATCACGTGACACGAGGGTATCTCAAGCCCTATCCATGCTGTCGATGGGCCCAACCCGGTGTCGAGGCTGTCTTGACACTCACCGACGAGTACGACATCGATCCAGATCTGGTGAACGCAATCCACGTAGCGACGTTTGAGGAGGCGACACACCTCCAGACACGTCAGCCGGAGAGTCCCGAAGCAGCGCAGTACTCCTACCCGTATCCAATCGCGGCCGCCCTCTCTCGAGGACGATTCACGCAGGCTGAACATACAACGGCGACACGAACTGATGCGGAGATACGTTCTCTCGAAGAATGTGTCAATCTCGTTGTCGACGACGATCTCGATCAGCGCTTCCCTAACGAGTGTCTCGCTCGCGTCGAAATTGAAACTGCCACGGAGACGTACGCATCGCCACTGACTCGACCACGTGGCTCCCGTGAACGGCCGCTAAGCGACCGAGAACGACGTGAAAAGGCCCGTCGCCTCGTCACTCCGACGGTAGCGCCAACCGTTATCGATGAGGGAGCCGACTACCTCACTACTCCAGCGACCCCCGTCGCAGAGCTCATCAACCTATGGTCACACTAACACTCTCTATTGCCGATACGAGGGGTTTTACCGACAGGTGCGAATCACTGTGAACGATGCTCACTGCGAAGGTTTGTGTCCAGTATGAAAACGACTGGACCGCAGAGTTGGCCAACCACGACGTCTTCGGCGAGTTTATCGCATCGACCTTCCGCAACAATCGATACATCGGGATGCTCGCAATCGAAGCTCGTGACTGCGATGCCGTCTTCGAAGTAATTCGCGAACACGACTCGGTAAACACACTCGACGTCATCGAACGCTATCAGACTCGAGACGGACGAGCAGCGGCGACAGTACTACTTCGCGGACGACTTCCCGAGGTGACTCCACTCCAAGCGCTCATGTACGAAGGCTACCTTCCGATCGGGCCAACTGAATTAGTCGACGGGTGTGAGTGCTTTGACCTGTTATTGAGGGATCGGAGTGAACTGTCCGAAGCGATCGACTTTCTCTCCGACTTTGGTGCTGTAACAGTTGAGCGAATCACACAAGACTTCCGGCGAGAAGTGATGCCAAGCCGCGCCGAGTGGCAGGAGCTGCTTGCCTCAATCCCGCCACGGCAGCGTGAATTTCTTAATAAGGCAGCCGAGCTGGGCTACTTCGAAATCCCCCGCGAGGTGACGCTCGAAGAAATCGCCGACGAAATGGAGATTACGAAGACGACCGCCTCGAATCACTTGCGAAAAGCCGAACGCCAACTCGTCGAATTTGTCCTCCCGTACATCAATCTCGCTGTGCAAGACGAATGACTGATTTATTTATGCACAACATATATTGATATGAAGTCGGTGGTGGTTCTCCTGAACGTCTTTCCCGTCGTGTTACCCCCTCGTGACGGATCGACCCAGTCACACTTCTAGCAAGGTCGTCACACCGCCGGGAGAAACGAATAACGACTCGGAGAGTGGTGACAGTCACGAACCAGATACTGACTAGAAAGCGGAGAAACGACAGCGGTGAAGCAAGCGGTTGCTCCTGATTGCTGTAGGTCTGCTGGTACCCATGGGTGTAGATTTCGATGATGTTCTCCCGCGGGTCCTTGCAGTAGGTCATCCGGTACTCTTGATCCGGAAAGAGATACCAGATGTCCGTATGATGGTTGCCTCCCGCATCCTCGATCTCAGCGGCGAACTCGCCGATATCTGGGTCGACAACAAAGACGTGGAAGAATTACCAGTCGCTGTGTGTGCGATTCTCACCGTGTCGAATTCGCCGAGGACATCTCGACAGAGTTCTGCCATTTGTGAGTCTTCGTCGCCGTCGACCTCTACTGGACCGAGGAGGCGCTGAAAGTCCAGAACCCCCTCGTACCAATCGAGCGCGGCATCGATGTCCGGAACCGGCACTCCAACGTGCGCAATCGGGATTCGCTCTCGATTCGTCCGTGGCTTGAATTCCGATACCGTCTGGCCCAACGCGCAACAGCCTACATCAGAGGTGTCCAGTGTGGTGTGTTCGGTTAGTCTTCCACGGCTGTTTCAGATGTCTCACGTGGTGAATCCTGGGATGATTCGGGGAGGTCGGTTCGATCGTCGGCGTCCGGTATCTGCCGTGGCAAGAACGTCGATGCGAGAAGCAGGAACAACACGACCAGCACGAGGAGGAGCAGCGCCGCCCGTTGTGCGTCGAACATCGCAGCCTCAAAGATCCCCTCGAGCAACTGTCGTTGCGTCGGTGTGAGCTGGTTCAGGAACTGTTGCTGTGTGGCGTCGGTCGCCGTCTCTGCTGCATCTTCGAGCGCGATCACCAGATCATTTCGTTGCTCGGCCGAAACGGTCTCGTGTTCCGCTCGGAGTACTCCATCGACGACACTCCCATAGAATCGGCCGAGAAAATACGAGCCGATCACTGCGGTCCCCAGAGAAAACCCGATCGAATAGCTGACGTTCAGGACGCCGGATGCCTCGGCGGAGTACGCGGTCGGAACGGCCGACATCGTCATATTGGTGATCTGTGCCAGTATGAGTCCGACGCCGGCCCCGTAAAGCGCCACCGGGAGTGCCATCCTGACGATCGTTTGACCGGGGCCTGTCTGTTCGTACAACAGCACCAGCGCAACGCCCATACACACGATACCGATCTGGATAAGGGTCTTTGGCGAGATGTACTTCCTCCAGTTGGGCGTAACCGTCGAGAAAAGGATCGACGCGAGTGAATACGGTAACAGCGCGACCCCAGTTTCAAAGGCAGTGTATCCGAGTACTGCCTGGAGATAGACCGGGAAGATAAAAAAGAAGCCAGCCGAGACGATCGAGCGCATGTTGTAGGTGAGAACGCCGGCCAAAAACGGGCGGTTCGTCAGGACGTGCAACGGAACGAGCGGCGACTTCCCAGCCCGTTCCAGTCGACGTTCGTACTGAACGAACGCGGCGAACCCGAGCAGTCCGACTCCGAGAAACCAGATCGCCGGCGACGTCCCGAACGGATTGAACTGCATCTCGCCGACGACAAACGGCCGCCGTTCGACTAACCATCCGTATTTCCCGCTCAGAAGGAATCCAGTGACGAGCGACGTCGAACCGACGATTGACAGTGCTGTCCCACCTTTATCCAGTGAACTGGGTGTTTCTGACAGTGGGTTCGTGCTCACATACTGCGCGAAGAAGAGAACGACTCCCACACCGACGAGTTGCAACGTAAATCCCCACCGCCAACTCGCGTACGTGGTGAGTGCGCCACCGATAATCGGTCCAATAGTTGAGCCAACCCCGCTCACGCCAGCCAACAGTCCGAATGCCGTCGCCCGGTCATCGTCTTCGTAACTGAGTATCAGTACAGTGAACGTCAGAGGAAATATCACAGCGGCCGCGGAACCCTGGATGAGCGACCAGCCGAGATAGAGGATCGTCGTATTCCAGCTAATCGACGCCACCAGCGTCCCACCGGCATAGACGATCAGTGCGACTGTCAGTACACGCCGAATACTATGCCGAGACGGCAGCGTCCCGGCTGGGAGAACCAGCGCAGCTGTCACCAGCGAGTAGAGTGCAACCGCCCCTTGAATCACGGTGACCGTGGTATCGAACTCGTCCACCATCGTGGGGATCGCCACGTTCATCAGGGATGCATTGAGGACCACGATGAACGTCGTCAGACTCACGGCGATTGCCGGGGCCCAGTACTGTACTCTCGTCTTTACGTCCGTAGAGAGACGAGTACTTCCGCTGGAAGTAGGGCCGCCTGAAGCCATGAGTGGTCTAACACGTTTGTGCCTCAAATAGCATGGACCGTGACGACACAGACGGTGCTGGCAGATACCTCAAAATCGCCGGTTCATATCCCCCCGTCACTGATACGGACTCCTGACAGTCAGTTGTAAACCATTACGGCAGACCGTATGAACCGCTGGTCAATACCGGAGAACCAACATCAACACCAACACTGGCGAGGGAACTCGAGCATAGCACCCGTTGTGAGCCGTTCGGCCTCGAAACGATTCGAGGACGATCCGAACGCTGTCGCCCGATGAACCATATGTGTCGAGTCCGTACCGAACAGTACAGATGGCATCCGACTGGCGTGACGCGATCGAGACCCAGCGCGAACAGAAGGATCAGTACTTCGGCGAGCATCCACACTCGCCGCTCTCGCCGGACGAACGCGAGTCGTTTGACGGCCTCGAGTACTATCCCATCGACGAGGACTACCGGTTCGAACTCCCCCTCGAGGAGTACGACGACCCAGAGCGGATCACCGTCGGGACGAGTACGGACGGCGAACAGGAGTACCTCGAATGGGGTGAGTTCCAGTTTACGGTCGACGGCGAGGACGTAACGTTGCAGGCCTACAAGTCCGAACCCGACGACGACCGGCTGTGGGTGCCCTTCCGCGACGCGACCAGCGGAAACGAGACCTACGGGGCTGGCCGGTATCTCGACCTCGAGGTCGACAGCCACCGGACGAGCGACGGCGACTGGATCCTCGATTTCAACGAGGCGTACAACCCGACGTGTGCCTACTCGGATCAGTACGAGTGTCCGCTGCCACCGATGGACAACTGGCTCGAGGTGCCGATCGAGGCCGGCGAGAAGGACTACGGAGATCACTGAGACGGGCCCGTCTCGCGTGTTCGAGTGCCCGGCGCACCCACAGGACGGCTCAGAACGATCGGGACTGACCGCAGTCCGATCAACTGTCGGATCGCGTTGTGATTAGCCGGGCAGGAACAGATTGAGAAACGCAACTACGATCCCCGCAAGGCCCATCCGAACGCCGGCGACGATCCAGTTCTGTTTCGAGATCGAACCGAGGTATGCCCCGAAGGTAAACAGGACGGTGACGCCGATTCCGACCGCGACCAGCGTCGCCTCGAGCAGCGAAAAGAGGACGTTGTGTGCGAGAAACGGCAACAACGGCAGGATGATCCCGATCAGCGGGCCGATGCCGCTCGCGACCGCGTTGATCTTTCGGGCACCCGTGCGTCGTTGCTGGATCGTCGTATCCTCTAGATCGGTCAGCATGGCCCGTTCGATCCGCAGCAGTTCGGCCTGTTTCTCGGCGCGTTCGATCTCCCAGACGCTCCAGACGCCGGAGGTCCCCAGCCCGACAGCCGCGCCGAGTCCAATGGTCACGACGGTCAGTCCATCGTCGATTCCCGACAGGTACGCACCGACGACGATACCGATGGCCGTCAGCGTGCCGTCGAACCCGTTGGAAATGAAGTAGCGCCGCGAGATCGATCTGACGTCTTCGTCCTCGATCAGTGTGCGGATAGATGTCACGGCTCGCTAGATCAGGGGTCCTGCGGCGTCTCGTGGTCGTCGACCATGCGCGTCCCGCAGACGACGGCATCGATCGAGTGGACGGTGCCACCGAGGTCACTGATGGCGTCCTCGACAGCGTCTGCGTCGATGTCTTCACCCTCGAGCGTTACCTTGAGGTTTTGAACGACGCGATCGGTTTCGATCAGCGCGACGTTAACGCCGGCGATTCCCTCCCGGTCGGCGACGGTCTGGGAGAACTCGAGAATGTCGGGGTCGTGTGGCTTCATCACGTCGAGAACGAGCCGTCGGATCGGGGCAGCCATGCTGTATCAGTCTCGCTCGATGCCCTTAGTGACGTGGGCCGAGGCGATCGGCGGCCAGCCGACGGAACCGGGACGGACTGCCCCAACGACAGCGAAGTCGCATGACAGATCGCCTTCAGGACCCGATCGTCGCGGAATCGGGTCGGAGTTCAGACCGATCCGAACGGCGATGTCATCAGGGGACGCCTCCTCGAGATGGTGATCGAAGCGTGCCGATCGCGATCGTGGCTCGCGTTCGATCGATGTGAAAACCGTGTTGCCCGTCAGTATCAGTCCTGCATGCGCTTGGCGAAGACGGCAACCCCGAGATACCCCGGCAGACAGACGGCGAGGACGGCGGCAATGAGGCCCCAGTCGGTCACGTCGAGTGGCACCGTTCCGAAATACTGTGAGAGCGGGGTATACAGCACCGAGAGGTGCAACAGGATCGAGACCGCGACGGACGCCGTGAGCCAGCCGTTCGACAGTATCGGCGTCTCACGCAACCACCGGATGACGTAGAGCCCGACGAGTTCGAGGAAGACGAAGCCGGTGAACACGAGCGTCATCGTACGCGGGGTGACGGCGGGTGCGCCCTCGAGGGTGTAGAACATGAGCGCGAGGAGGACGATCGTGGTCACGGCACCCATTCCGCCGATCATGACGAGCATCTCGCGACCGATGATCCCCTGGTCGCGGTCGCGTGGCGACCGGTCCATCACGCCCTCACTTTTCGGATCCGATCCGAGCGCCAGCGCCGGCAGCCCGTCGGTCACCAGGTTGATCCACAGCAACTGGACTGCGGGCAAGATGAGATAGCCGTACAGCGATGCGATGAAGACGAGCGCCACCTCGCCGACGTTCGCACTGAGGAGATAGGCGACGAACTTCCAGATGTTGTCGAAGATCGTTCGCCCGCGCTCGATGGCCTGCTCGATCGTCGCGTAGTTGTCGTCGAGCAATACCATATCCGAGGCCTGTCTGGCGACGTCCGTCCCGCGGATCCCCATCGCAACGCCGATATCGGCGTTTTTCAGCGCCGGTGCGTCGTTGACCCCGTCGCCGGTCATCGCCACGTCGTGACCCCGGTCCTGCAATGCCTGCAGGATGCGCACCTTGTGCTCCGGCGACGTGCGCGCGAAGACGTCGACGGTCTCGACGCGCTCGCGCAACTCCTCGTCGTCCATCCGTTCGATTTCTCGACCCTCGAGCACCTCGGTCCCGATCCCGAGCTCGTCGGCGATCGCGCTGGCCGTCCGGACGTTGTCGCCGGTTACCATCTTCACCTCGATGCCGGCGCGTTCAGTCGCTACGATCGCGTCGGCGACCTCTTCTCGCGGCGGATCGATCATTCCCGCCAGGCCGACGAACGTCAACTCGCCCGCGAGGTCGTCGGGATCGGCAGGGTCCTCGCGGTAGGCCATCGCCAGCACGCGTAACGCGTCGTCGCCGAACTCGCGCACCGTCGTCTTGATCCGGTCGCGACGGTCGTCGGTCAGCGCTACCGGTCCGTCGGCGGTCAGAATTCGGTCGCAGTGGTCGACGACGACCTCCGGCGCGCCCTTGACGTAGCCGACGTCGTCGTGAACGGTCCCCATCCACTTTCGATCCGAAGAAAACGGTACTTCGCCAGTCCGCGGATACTCGTCACAGAGTGCCTCGAGGTCGAGCCCACGACGGTCGGCCACCTCGAGCAGCGCCTGCTCGGTCGGATCACCCTCCTCGAGGGTCGAGTCGTTACAGAGCGTGCCGATCTTCAGGAGCAGTTCCTCGCGGTCTGTGTCCCGGTCGCCGGCGGCGTCGATCCGCTCGCTGTCGACGTCAACGATTGTGTCATTGATCCAGAGCCTGCTGACGGTCATCTGGCCTTTCGTGAGCGTGCCGGTCTTGTCCGTACAGATGACGTCGACGCCACCAAGCGCCTCCACTGCCGGAAGTCGGCGGACGAGCGCGTTCTCGTCGGACATTCGGCGGACGCCCAGCGCGAGCGTGAGCGTGACCACCGCCGGCAGTCCCTCAGGAATGGCGGCGACGGCAAGCGAGACGGCCGTGAGCGCGGCCTGGACAGCGTCCGTTCCACGGAGGATCAACAGCGGCGCGACCAGCGCAGAGAGAACGAGGACGCCGCCACCGAGCGTCCGTCCCAGTTGATCGAGTTCGGTCTGCAACGGCGTCTCCGTCTCCTCGGTCGCCGCGAGTTCGCTCGCGATCGACCCGACCGCCGTCTCCATTCCGGTTCCGGTGACGACGGCGACGCCCTTCCCGCGGGTGACGTTTGTCCCCTTGTAGACCATGCTCGTTCGCTCCGCAAGCGGCGTTTCCGGCTCGACCGGCTCGGTCGACTTCGAAACTGGCACGCTTTCTCCGGTTAACGCCGCCTCGTCGACCTCGAGATCGGTCTCCTCGAGCAGCCGGGCGTCGGCTGGGACGACGTCGCCGCCACGCAGGATGACGATATCGCCGGGGACGAGTGCTATCGCATCGACGTCGCTCGTGTCCCCGTTTCGCCGGACGGTTGCCGTCGGTGCGGCCAGTTCGCGCAGCGACTCGAGGCTCCGCTCGGCCCGATAATCCTGGACGAACCCGAAGATCCCGTTCGCGACGACGATGATTCCGATCAGGACCGCGTCGACGACGTGGCCAGCCCAGATCGAGAGGACGGCCGCCACGATCAGCACCCAGATCAGAACGCTGTCGAACTGGGCGACGAAGATGTCGACTGTCGACCGCCCGCCACCTTCGACGATATCGTTTTCCCCGTACTCCTCGCGTCGGCGCCGTACCTCATCGCTCGACAGCCCGTCTGAACTCGACTCGAGGGCCTCGAGAACGCGTGACCACGGGAGCTCGTGAGGCGGATCGGCCATCGCCTCGGTCTTCAAGCGCGACCCCTATAGGCGTATCCTGGAGACGGGGGAATCGTCAGTGCGACGGCCAAACTGGACAGCTGTGAGCCGATTCGACGGCAGAACCGGTAGTGACAAGCAGATGTCTAATCTCTGAGAACACACAACGAATGGACGCCATCGAGATCGGTCTGCGCTTGATTGCCGGCGTCGGACTCATCCTCGCGAACGCCTTTTTCGTCGCGATCGAATTCGCACTCACGCGTGTCCGACAGTACCCCGAATCGACGTTCGACAAGCCGGGCCTTCGCCGTGCATGGGAGATGACCGACGATCTCGAGATCTATCTCACGAGCTGTCAGGTCGGGATCAGCGCGACGAGCATCGCCGTCGGTATCGTCGCCGAACCGGCGCTCGCGACGATTATCGGGTCCGTCTTCGCGAACACTGCACTCGCCTCTGCGGGTGCCGGTGCGGTCCTCGCGTTCGTCATCATCAACCTTCTCCATCTCACACACGGCGAACAGACGCCGACCTACCTCGGCGTCGAGCGAACGAAGTTCGTCGCCAGATACGGGGCGACGCCGCTGTACTGGTTCGCGTGGCTGCTCTCACCTGTGATCTGGTTCGGCGACGCCGTCGCGAAATGGACGCTCCGGCGCTTCGGGATCGAGATGACCGGTGCCTGGCTCGAGACCGAAACTGAGGTCATCGAAACGCGTGCGGACCTCCGCAACCGACTCACGTCGGTCCTCGAGCGAGGCGACCTTCCCGAGGACCGTCGAGAGGAGATCCTCAACGCGTTTATGCTCGGTGACCGCCCGGTCGAGGACGAGATGACCCCCCGTCGAGGACGTGGTATTCCTCTCGACGGACGCATCGGTCGAGGAGAACATCGATCGGATCGGCACGAGCCCGCACACACGGTTTCCGCTGATCGACGGCACGCCCGAGGCGTTCGTCGGAATCGTCTACGCGCCGACGGTCATCGACCGGATCGACGAGCTTCGGGCTGGCGACGTGACGTTCGAGGACATCGCAACGCCGCCGATGACGCTTCCTGCCGAGACACACGTCAGCGACGCGATCGACGACCTTCAGGCTGCAAATCAAGAACTCGCACTCGTCGAAGCCGACGGCGACGTCGTCGGGTTACTGACGGCAACGGACGCTCTCGAGGCGCTGGTCGGCTCGTTCGAGGATCCCCTCGACGTCAACGATATTGTGTAGAACAGGTCGCAAGAACGGATCGACCACGAATCGACCGCGTCTCGTCAGTCAGTCACCGAACGACCGAGGCGATGAGTCGGCACTCACCTGGCCTCGGACACGCTCGAGGCGAGACGAGTTGCGCCGGCTAGCGACACTGCGAACCGACTGGCGATCGAGTTATCAGCCTCGATCAGTCGCCGGCGAGCGATTCCTGGCTGGCAGCACAGTTGTTCGGGCCGAGCTCGAGTTCGAATGCTTCGTCGTCGTCGGCTTCCTGCTGGCCGAGGTTGGTGGGGATGATGTCCTCGTAGTTGGCCGGCCGTGGGGGCATATCCGAGAGGATCAGTTCGACGAACTCGTCCTCGTCCATCGTCAGCGCGTCCATCTCCTCGACGAGCTGGCCAATCGGTGCCGTGTAGGTGCCGTCGGCGGCGGGTTCGGCCGCGTCGCTGAAGTGGGCGCCACCGATCAGCGTCTCGTCGGGCAGGGTCAGCACGCGTTCCTGCAGGCTCTCGTAGAGCTGGGCAGCAGCTTCGGGTGCGCCGTCGTCACCTTCCTCGAGGTCGGGGCGGGCGACGCTCTCGATGAACAGCCCGTCACCGGTGGCCAGCAGCGAGTCGTCGATCAGGTACGAGGTCATCCCGGAGGTGTGTCCGGGCGTGTAGACCGTCTCGATCGTGGCGTCGCCGACATGGAACTCGTCGCCATCCTCGGCCAGCGTCACATCGTCGGCGTAGGTAACTCCACGCTGGACCGACGCGTCGGGGATGACGCCCTCGACGCCGACGGCATCGAGTGCACGCACACCCGAGATGTGGTCGGCGTGAATGTGCGTGTCGATCGCATACTTCAGGTCGACGCCGAGTTCGTCAGCGTCATTGAGATAGCGATCCGTGAAGGCTCGGAGCGGATCGATGACTGCGGCCTCGTCGCCGTCGACGACGAGGTAGCCCAGACAGCCCGAGGAGGGACGCTGGTACTGGTAGAGCGTTCCCGCGCCGTCGTAGTCGGACACTTCGACGCGCTCGTAAATCCGCGCCCAGCCGTTCATCCCGTCCTCGAGCTGGTTCGCATCGTAGCCACGGTCTTTGAGCGTGGCCGCAACGAACTCGCTCGAGCCACCTTTGGCACATAGCACCGTCACTTCACGGTCGTCGGGAATCTGTGCAAGAACGTCTTCGTCGAGTTCGTCCTCGAGGAACTCGAAGTAGGGGATGTTAATCGACTCGACGGTGTCGCCGTCGATGTGCCACTCCTCGTACTCCGATTCTGCGCGCACGTCGAGGAGCGTCACGTCCTCGCCCGCGTCGATACGTTCTTTGAGCTCGCTTGGGGTGACCGATTCGACCTCGACGTCTGGCGTTGGGAAGTCCATGTCGTCCATTGTGTACACTGACGAGTACCGGCCCTTACCACATAAATCTTTGCATGGTCGTTCACCTATTGCACAATACAGCTATGTCGTGAGGGCGGATAAGGCCATTATTCGGGCGTTTGAGCTAACTATTGCGAATATGGGATGGTGCAGATGTTTGCATACTCTGCAAGAACCGATGGGCTTTTGAAATCGGAAATAATATTGTAGGATGGTTCCAATACAGAGCATAGATAGAACATGAGTACGGAATACGAGATTACGGAGACGCTCGACGTGAAAGGTGCATCGTGTCCCATGCCGGTCGTCAAAACGAAGTCCGCTATCGACGACCTCGCCGAAGGCGAGATTCTGGAAGTCGTCGCCACGGATTCGGGCAGCATGAGCGACCTCGATGGCTGGGCAACCGGGACCGACGGCGTCGAGTTGCTCGAACAGGTCGAGGACGGCGACGTGTACAAACACTACGTCCAGAAGACGGCCTGAGACGGCCCCTGTCATACGGTCTGCTGTACCGATGTACCGGCGCACCCGCGACCGTCCTGCAGGTGCGCCGGTACTGACTGACGGCGGTCCGTATGAGAGACGCGACGACGAGTCTGTTATTTTCAATGCGCAAGCGCGTGACGGCTACGCACGTCCGTAAGAGGCGGATACCGTTCCCGAAGGCGACGTTTGATGGGCCTCGGCACAGAACCTCGAGGTAATGACCGCCGACGATCGGTACAAGCTGTTCGGTGTCTACGTCTCCGAGGACGTGTTCGACGCGCTCGCCGACTACCTGTACGAGGCGGCCGGTGTCGTCGATTACGAGAGCTACTTCGACCCGGCAGAGTCGACGGTCCCCGTAGGCGATCCGGGCGCTGACGCGACCGACAAACTCGTCTCAGACATCGTGACCGAGTTCGCCGACCTGTACGACGAGGCGGCGTTCGAAACTGCCCGCGAGGTCGAGTCCGACGCGTTCGTCCTCGCGGATCTCGCCGCCGACCCACAGACGGTCGCGAACGCCCGCGAACGCTTTCAAGCGGCCGCAACGATTCAGGAGACGGATCTCCGGACGATCCATACCGCAATCCTGTCGGCGTACCTCTCGCGGGCGAGTGCACGCGAAATCGAACTCTGAGTCTCGTTTCCCGCCGATTGCGGGCTCCGATCTACTGTGCAGTACCGCTCAGTGACCACTGGGCGAGTGCTACCGTCGTGTCACGGCCGACCAACTCCACGTATGTGTCACACAGTCTCGTAGAGACGCTGCACTCGAGCCATGTCACAGCAATACAACCGACACGAACGGACGAGCGGGCCGGCCACGCTGATCGGAACCGATCTCTCGTCGGCGTGTCAGCGACCGAACTCGCCACGCAGTACGGATAGCCGGATGACAGACGCCCCGGTAGGGCCGAGCGGATCACGCCCTCCACGAGACGAGACAGTCGGACGCGACGACTGGAGACACTTCCGACCGGTGACCGGGACCAGCCCCGGCGAACTGGCTGACACGGCAGCCGACGACGACGTGGCTCGTACGCTCACGTCGTTGCTCGAGGCCGTCGGTGACGTGGCTGCCGAACCAGCGGAGCCACTCGGCGCACGAGAGGTGGTCCGTACCCTTCGTGACCCGGCCGTCCGGCGCGGGCTCGGATTCGTGGTTTCCGTCGCCCGCGAGACGGGCAACCAGTTGCCGGACGGTGACGAGCGGTAGAGACGGTCTGCCGTTCGATAGTTGCACCCAAATTGTTACTTCCGTCCGCCCCTTCTTTTCGCCCATACACGAGCCGCCGGTCGACGAGGTATCGAAACCAACCAGTTATCGATGGTCCCACCATGATCGACCCAGTTATCGGAAGCCGGCTGCAGTTCGCCCTCACGACGATCGTCCACATCATCTTTCCCGTAATGAGTATGGGGCTCGCCCCGTTTCTCATCTACTTCACGTGGAAAGAGATTCGCACTGGAAACGCCATCTACGAGCAGTTACGTCGGTTCTGGACTCGGATCTTCGCCGTCAGCTTCGTCGTCGGCACCGTGACGGGGATCGTCCTCGAGTTCGAGTTCGGCACCAATTTCGCGGCGTTTTCGACGGCCGCCGGTGAACTGTTCGGCGGCCCGCTCGCCCTCGAGGGGATGATGGCGTTCATGCTCGAGGCGACGTTTCTGGGTATCTTCGTCTTCGGCCGCGAGCGCGTCGGGAACGTCCTCTATATGATCTCAGCCGTCGCTGTCGGACTCGGGACGTGGCTGTCGGCGGTCTGGATCCTGATCGCCAACTCGTGGATGCAGACGCCACGGGGCTACGAACTGGCGACCGAGAACGGCCAGCCGATCGTCCAGCTGGTCGATCCGATCGCGGCCTACGCGAATCCCCGCTTCCCGTGGATGTTCGTCCACATGCAAAACGCCGCCGTCGAGTCCGTCGCACTGGTCATGGCCGGCCTCGGCGCCTACTTCGTCTTCAGACACCACGTCTGGGGGTATTCGGTCGAGCACGTCGATTTCTGGGAGACGACGCTCAAGTTCGGCCTCATCGCACTGCTCATCACGGCGCCGTTGCAGGTGCTCCACGGCGACCTGTACGCCCGCCACGTCTTCGAGACCCAACCACAGAAGTTCGCCGCGATGGAGGCCGTCTGGGAGACCGATTCCTACGTCCCCGAATACATCGTCGCGTTCCCGACGAGCATCCAGGATCTGCTCGATCCGCGGGCCAAGGAGATCTTCGGCATCGGTATTCCCGGCGGCGCGTCGTGGCTCGCCAGCGGCGGTGATCCACAGGCGACGATCCAGGGCCTCGAGCAGTTCCCCGGCCCCCAGCCGCCTGTCGCACTCGTCTTCTGGTCGTTCCGGCTCATGGTCGCGCTCGGCTTCTGGTTCATCCTGCTTGCCGTCTGGGGTGGCTACCGCTGGTGGCGGGGTCAGTTGCTCGAGGACGATCTCCTCCACAAGGCGCTGATGGCCTCGACGCCGCTCGGTATCCTCGCGGTCGAGTTAGGCTGGGTCGTCACGGAGGTCGGTCGACAGCCGTGGGTGATCCAGGGCGTGTTACAGACGAGCGACGGCGTCTCGCCGGGCCTGACGGGAGGCGAAGCGGCGGTGACGCTCGCCGGGTTCGCAGTCGTCTATTTCGGCCTGCTGGTGTTGTATACCTACGTCATCGTTCGACTCGTTCGGGCCGGTCCGCCGGACGGGGACGACCTCGTCGCCCAGGAACGGCCGGAGACGCCCACCACGGAGGTGAGCGTCGATGACTGAGGCCGGCGCGCTCGCGAGCGATCCCCTGTTCGGACTGCCGCTGGCCGAGCTCTGGTTCGGCCTGCTGTTTTTCATCTTCGCCATGTTCCTGTTTCTCGACGGGTTCGACTTCGGGGTTGGCGCGCTGTTCGCGACGCGGGCCGACGACGACGAGCGCGAACAGTTGCTGGCCGCGATCGGGCCGTTCTGGGACGGCAACGAGGTGTGGCTCGTCGTCTTCGGCGGGGCCATGTTCGCGGCCTTTCCGTCCGTCTACGCCAACCTGTTCAGCCGGCACTATCTGCTGATGTTCGCGATTCTGGGCGCGCTCATCGTTCGGGGGCTCGCACCCGAGATGTACGAACAGCGTCACGACGAGGCGTGGCAGC
This sequence comes from Haloarchaeobius amylolyticus, assembly GCF_042678045.1. Classification (GTDB taxonomy): domain Archaea; phylum Halobacteriota; class Halobacteria; order Halobacteriales; family Natrialbaceae; genus Natrinema; species Natrinema amylolyticus_A. The sequence continues at coordinate 194,218 of NZ_JBHUDI010000001.1, read as the reverse complement.
GCTGGTGGGGACGCGCGTTCGTCGTCGGCAGCCTCACCGCTCCGTTCTTCCTGGGGATGTTTACGGCGAACTGGCTGCTCGGCGCGACGACGATCCTGACGCTGCCCGGCGTCGTCGTCGGACTGGCCGTCGTCGCGCTGACCGTCGTCGACGGCGTGGCCTTTCTTCGGGTGAAAACGCGGGGCGATCTGCGTGCGGACCTCCGAACTGCCGGCTACCGTGCCCTCGGTGCGTACCTCGGTTTGCTCGTGGTGGTGCTTGGCTACGTCTACGCGACGGAACCCGAGCTTCGGTCGGCGCTTGGTTCCCTCCCCGTCATGGCGCTCGTCGGTGGGACGATCGTTCTCGCCGGCGTCTACGCCGCAGCGACGCGGGCGGATCGCTACTACGTGGCGTTCGCCAGCGCTGCAGGACTCGTCTTTGCGCTGGTCGGCGTCGTCGCCGGGCTGATGTATCCCGAAATCGATCGCGCCAGCGGACTGACGGTCGAGACGGCTATCGTGTCGACGCTCCCGCTCAATCTCATGTCCATTGGGGCAGCGATCTTGCTCCCGCTGATATTCGTCTACTTCGGCGTCCTCTACTCGGCGTTCAGCGGACCGATCGAAGCGGGTGAGTCGTACTGATGACACTCGACAGCGACGGCGGTCACACAGACGACGGTCGGCCACCAGTCCGTGACGCGGACGCCGCTGAGCAGTCCACAAACCAGCCGACGACCGAACAGGATACGTCGGCGCCATCACCACCTCGACTCGGCTCTCGGATCCTGGTCACGTGGATCGAGCTCACGGTCGTCGGCATCACGGGCGGGATCCTCGGTGCGTCGGTCGGCGGCCCGCCCGGCTTCGTGATCTACCTGGCGACGACACTGCTCACTGTCGCCATCATCTTCCACAACGTCAACGAACTCGTCAAGGCGTGGCTCCGGGCGGAACAACACGGTTGGCCGTCGGAATAGTCCATCGCTATCCGACGGGGCGGACGGAGCCGCATGTGCGCATAGGCGTGACGTGAGTGCATCGAGCTCCGATCGGCGGGAGAAAACGATGTCTGGAGTGAACAAGCGCGGGACCGCGGATCACGCACCGGACGACGAGCGATCGCTCAGACCTCACTCCCGCGTATTGCTGAGGTTCTGCATCTCTCCCGAGCAGTTCGTACAGGCGGATTGATTATGTGCTTTCGTTCGTACCCCACATACCATACATTCGTATAGGTTTCTTCGTGTTTGTGCAGTTGATTCCACGATTATCGTAACTATAGTACCATATACAAGCAGATAAAGGCTGCGTCAGTCGTTCTGTCAGGTTACGCTGACCGCCAGTAGCCACAAACCGGTGGCTCGAGCCTCTAACAGGGCCAAACCCAATTGATTATGGTCTGCTGAGCTGCTTACGGTCGACCGATTCACGAGCCCCAACGATTACTGCCATGCCGGCATGTCGACAGCGATGTGGGCGCCCGTACGGTTCGTGTCGACATAGCAAGGTAACCGACATACTCAAAGGGTTGTGTCGCCTGTAATGTAACACAATGATGCTGCCAACGCACGTGCTCGTCGGGCTGGTGCTCGCCCTTCCCGTCGCGGTCGCCGCTCCCGAGCACGCCGACGTCGCGCTCGTGGCGGGGCTGCTCGGCGGCCTCGTTCCGGACCTGGATATGTACGTCGGCCACCGGAAGACGCTCCACTACCCGGTCTACTATTCGGCACTCGCTGCCGTGGCAGCGCCGCTTGCCGTGCTCGTCCCGACGACGGCGACGATCGCCGCAGCGGTGGCGGTACTCGGCGCGGCCGCCCACAGCGTGATGGACGTCTTCGGCGGCGGGCTCGAGCTCCGGCCCTGGGAAGCCACCTCGAGCCGAGCTGTCTACAACCATTACCACGATCGGTGGCTCGCGCCACGGCGGTGGGTCCGATACGACGGCGCACCCGAGGATCTCGCCCTCTCGATCGCCCTCGCCGGCCCGCTCCTGATCACGCTCGACGGCGTGCTCCGCACGGTCGTCGGCGCGGCCGTCCTGGTCGCGGTCGTCTACACCGCCGTGCGGCGGCTGCTCCCGACGATCGCGGAGGTACTGATCACGGGCTACCTGCTCGAGACGCTTCCGAACCGCATGCTGGCGCGGCTGCCAACCCGATACGTCCCCGAACACCTCGAGTAAGCGCTCATCGGCACTCGAGGTGAGCCCGGACTCGTTTCGTGTCGGTACCGTTATCAGAGTTCCCTGTAACCTGTGAGCAAACGCATGCAGACGTCAGTCTCGCGGGAGGCCGAACGTGGGATCCGATATGCGCTGCTCGCCGTGGCACTCGTCGGCTATCGACGGCGCGATCCGGGAGCGGTCGTCAACGCGCTCATCGCGCTCGTGGCGACGTACCTGCCCGGACGCATCAAACAGCGATACGACGTGTCCTTCCGGCCGTGGCAGCGCGTGTACCTCGACACCGCGATGCTCACCCACGCCGTCGGCATGCTCGGTCCCTACGACGATGTCTGGTGGTGGGACCATATGACACACACCCACTCGGCGACGCTTCTCGGCGGCCTCACCTTCGCTGTGGCCCGCCGAACCGATCGCGAACCCGGCCCTCGAGTCATCGGCGTCGTCGCCGTTGCCGGCGTCCTGTGGGAAATCGTCGAGTACATAATCCACAGGACGGCGAACCACCTCGGCTACGAGCCGCTTCTCGTGTCCTACGGGAAGGTCGATACCGCCCTCGACCTCGTGTTCGATCTCGTCGGTGCAGGGCTCGTGGTCCTCCTCGGCGACACCTTCCTTGCAAACCTGACGGACGCAGACGAGTAACACAGTATCGCTTCTAGATCTCTCGTACGTACGAATACGAGTCGGAGAGCGCTTCGGCGTCCTCGCGGAGCAAGGCGACGACGAGACAGTCGGCGTACTCCGCGAGATACTCGACGAGGGCGGCGATCCGGTTCGAGTCGATCGCCTCGAGCGAATCTAACAGCATGAACGGGACGACGTCGTAGACGTCGTGGACCAGATAGCCGGCGAGTGCGACGACCAGCCCCGTGACCTCTCGTTCGCTCTCCGAGAGGTGTGTGACGGTGTCCTCGTAGGTCGTCCCGTCGGCTGTCGAGCGGACGATATGCAGGTCGAACGCCGTCCGCGTGACCGTCCGCCGACCCTCGCGGACCGTCTTCTCGCGGCGTTCGATCCAGATTCGCTCTATGTTGCGGTACTCGAGTAGCGACAGGATCGAGTCCATGTGCTCGTTGAACGCGTCGACGGCGGTTTCCTCGAGTCGGTCGACGCGGGTCCGACACTCGGTGAGCCTCGTTTCGACGGTGTCGCGTTGTGCTTCGAGGTCGCTTCGGGCCGCGAGTTGCGACTCGATTTCGTCGATTCGGGCCTGCACCTCGTCGCGCTCGGCCTCGCAGTCCTCGCGTTCGAGTTCGAGCCGGTTCAGTTCACGGTGGGTCTCGATGACGTCGTCGTACGCCGCGTGCTCGAACGCGTCGGTGTCCGCCTCGAGGTCCGCGATGCGTGCCTGCTGGTCGTCGTGGTCGGCCTCGAGGTCCGCGATGCGTTGCTGTCGGTGCTCGAGGTCGTCCTCGATCGCCGAGAGCCGTGTTTCGAGTTCCCCCCGTTTCTGCGACCGCTCGCGAAGCTCCGTTCGGCGGGTCGCGAGCTCGTCGATCTGCGATTGCAAGTCGCGCCGTTCGTCGATTTTTCGCTGCCGAAGGGACCGAAGTCGCTCGAGGGTCGACTCGATCCGTCCGCGGTCGACGTGCGAGCCACAGGTCCAACAGACGACGTCGTCGGTGAGGAGTTGTTCGGTGATGTCGCCACCATCGGTCCCCGAATCCGCAAGTTCGAGCTCGACGCCGTCGTCTTCGAGTCGATCCTCGTTGAACCGGATAACGCTCTGGAGTTCGCTGACGGTGGCATCGAGCGAGCGCTTGCGGGCACGAAGCTCCTGAATACGTCCCTCGAGCCGATCCGGCGAGTCGTGATCGTCGTCGAGGGCGGCCAGTTCCGCCTGCAGTTCGTCGCGTTCGGCCTCGAGTTCGGCGTAGCTCTCTCGTTCGGTCTCGAGGTCGTATTCGATGGACTCGAGTTCCGTTCGTGCCGCCTGCAGGTCGGCGAACCCCGACTCGATCGCGGCCTTCCGGTCACGGCTCGCCTCGATGTCGAGTTCGAACGCGTCGAGGTCGGCCTCGAGGGCGGTGATTCGCTCGGCTAGTGACTCGAGCTCGTCGTTGAGGGCGGCCCGCTCGTCCTCGAGACCGGGAAGTTCGGCCTCGAGCCGTTCGAGTTGTTCGAGGCGGTCGTCGAGGTCACGTTTGTCGGCCTCGAGCGACGCGATTTCGGCCTCGATCTCGTCCGTATCGACCGGGCGCATGATGAGTTCGCGGAGGTCGTCACCGCTCCTGACGGCGCGGCGCGCTTCGTTGGACTCGAGTTGAAAGGCAAACAGGTCGGCCAGCTCCGGCTCGTCGAGATAGGGGTCGCCGCCGAAGACGACCTCGCCGTCGCGGCGTTCGAGCACGCGCGTGTACTGGTTGCCGTCGACTGCCAGTTCGACGCGACCGGTGTCCGCGTCACCTTTCAGCGAGGCCTGCCGGCTCCCCAGCGCCGCCATGATCGTCTGGAGAAACGACGTGCGGTTCGTCGCGTTCCGGCCAGTCAGCACGTTCACGCCGGGCTCGAGCGTTACCTCGGTCCTGTCGATACCGCCGATATTCTCCGCCAGAACGGTGATCGAGGAGGAAACTGACGCTGGAGATGACACGATGGGTGGTTCTCGCCGCCGAATATAAATGTTAGTTGGTAATGGCTGTCAGCGGTGTCTCAGACAGCCGGTTTCCGTCCTTCTGTGTCCACCGAACTCGCGACATCTGGGGATGTACGGATAAACAGCGACAGCAGACCGCCCCACGCTACGAGCCGTCGACGACGTCACAGTCACAGCCGCCCTCTTCGAGAAGCGTCGCGATCGGGTAATCGGCTCCGCAGTTGCCACAGATCGCCCGAACGTCGACGAACACCTCGTACTCCCGGTCCGCGATCTCCCCCGCCTTGCCCAACTCCTCGAGCGTCGATTCGGTGATGACTTGCGTGCGGCCGGCGAGTCGCTGGACGGTCTCGGTCTTTCGCTCGAGTCGATCGTTGCCGTCTTCGTCGGGAAGCGAGACGTCGCGGACGTTCGTCAAATACGTATAGATCGTCTGATGGGTGACGAAGGCCGAACTCACGGCATCGACGTCGACGCCCGATCGTTCCAGTTCGCGGCGTTTTCTGACCGCGTCCGACCGGGAGACGTCGTCGTCGGTCAGCGTCCGATAGAGGACGTCGACGTCGGAGTCGACCACCGAACCGCCGGCGTCGCGGATCGCTGCTCGAAGGACGGCCTTGTTGAACTCGGCCGCGAGATCGCGAAGACTCGTCCGTTCCGTCCCATCGCCGACCCACGCTGCCTCGAGACGGTTCCCCCACGACTCGAGGCCGTACTCGGCGATCACGCGCTCGACTTTGGAACGACGGCGGCTCCTCGAGTCGTCAGTCATACGGAATGGCAGTAACGGCTGTCGTACAAATGTTGTGGTCGGAATGTCGGTCGACAGTGGCTCATACTGTTGGATAGAAGTCAATACGAAGTCGGTCGCGAATTCGCGGCCGTCTCCACCGGTGACGGCCGCAACAGAGCGACCGGTCGTCACGTCGTTCTGTCCGGCAGTACATACGGTCTGCTGTCCCGAGTGACCGGTAGGCCCGCAGGACGGGTCGCGGGCGCGCCGGCACCCACTGACAGGAGTCCGTCTCAGACCCGTGGTGTCCCCGGATAGTCCCCGCCGAGCCGATCGCGTAACGCATGGGACGAGTGCGCTCTACCTACGGCTGATACTCGACAGTACCTGACGATTCCGCTGGCGTATATTTTCGATTGGCGGGAAATTCGACCACAACCGTGCACTTTTACCGGTGCAGCGGCGACACACGGATAGATCAATGGACGAAGACGCGCTCGAGTACCACCGGCGTGAGCCACCGGGCAAGATCGAGATCGAGACGACCAAGCCGACGAACACGCAGCGTGACCTCTCACTTGCGTACTCGCCGGGTGTCGCCGCGCCGTGTCGGGAGATCGACGCGGATGCTGACGCAGCCTACCAGTATACCACGAAGAGCAACCTCGTCGGTGTCGTCTCGAACGGGTCGGCCGTCCTTGGACTCGGCGACATCGGCGCACAGGCCTCGAAACCCGTCATGGAGGGCAAAGGCGTCCTGTTCAAGCGGTTCGCCGATATCGACGTCTTCGACATCGAGCTCGACCACGACGACCCCGACGCGTTCGTCGAGTCGGTCGCCGCCATGGAGCCGACGTTCGGCGGCATCAATCTCGAGGACATCAAAGCGCCCGAGTGTTTCGCCATCGAGGAACGGCTCCGCGAGCGCCTCTCGATTCCCGTCTTCCACGACGACCAGCACGGCACCGCGATCATCTCCGGCGCGGCGCTGCTCAACGCCGTCGAGATCTCGGGGAAAGACCTCGCCGACCTCGAGGTGACGTTCGCCGGCGCGGGTGCGGCCGCGGTCGCGACGGCACGGTTCTACGTCTCGCTGGGCGTCAACCGAGAGAACATCACGATGTGCGACATCGACGGGATCCTGACGACAGCGCGGGCCGAAGCCGGCGATCTCGACCCGTACAACCGGATGTTCGCACAGGATCGCCCCGAGGGAGACCTTACAGACGCGATGGTCGGCGCGGACGTATTCGTCGGCCTGTCGGCCGGCGGTATCGTCGATCAGGAGATGGTTCGCTCGATGGCCGACGATCCGATCGTCTTCGCGATGGCCAACCCCGAGCCCGAAATCGGCTACGAGGCGGCCAAGGCGGCCCGCGACGACACCGTCATCATGGCCACCGGCCGGTCGGATTACCCCAATCAGGTTAACAACGTCCTCGGCTTTCCCTTCATCTTCCGTGGCGCGCTCGACGTCCGCGCCACCGAGATCAACGAGGAGATGAAGGTCGCGGCGGCGACGGCGCTGGCCGACCTCGCGAAGCAGGACGTCCCCGACGCGGTCGTCAAGGCCTACGGCGACGAGCCGCTGCAGTTCGGCCCCGACTACATCATTCCGAAGCCACTCGACGCGCGCGTCCTCTTCGAAGTCGCTCCCGCAGTAGCCCGCGCAGCGGTCGAGTCGGGTGCCGCCCGCGTCGACCTCGATCTCGAGGCGTACGTCGAACGACTCGAGGCCCGCCTCGGGAAATCCCGCGAGATGATGCGTGTCGTGCTCAACAAGGCAAAATCGAATCCCAAACGGATCGCGCTGGCCGAGGGGACCGACGAGACGATCGTTCGCGCGGCCTCTCAGATGGTCGACCGCGGGATCGCGGAGCCGATCCTGATCGGTGACGAAGCCGCGATCCACGAGACGGTCGCAGCTCTCGGGCTCGAGTTCGACCCCGATGTCGTCGACCCCGCGAGCGGCGACTACGAGGCCTACGTCGACCACCTCTACGAGCGACGGCGGCGCAACGGGATCACCCGCCGCGAGGCCGACGCGATGATCCGCGACGACACCAACTACTTCGGGAGCGTGATGGTCGACCAGGGTGACGCCGACGCGATGCTGACGGGGCTAACGAACCACTACCCGTCGGCGCTGCGGCCGCCGCTGCAAGTGATCGGCACGGCTGACGACGCCGACTACGCGGCCGGCGTCTACATGCTGACCTTCAAGAACCGCGTCGTCTTCGTCGCCGACGCGACGGTCAATCAGGCCCCCGACGAAGACGTCCTCGCGGAGGTCACCCGCCATACCGCCGAACTGGCCCGCCGGTTCGACGTCGAGCCACGTGCGGCGTTGCTCTCGTACTCCGATTTCGGCAGCGTCGACAACGAGGGGACCCGCAAGCCACGTGAGGCAGCCCGCCGACTGCGCGAGGACCCGGCGATCGACTTCCCCGTCGACGGCGAGATGCAGGCCGACACCGCCGTCGTCGAGGAGATGCTGACTGGAACCTATGAGTTCGCAGACCTCGAGCAACCGGCGAACGTATTGGTCTTCCCGAACCTCGAGGCCGGCAACATCGGCTACAAGCTCCTCCAGCGGCTCGGCGGAGCCGAAGCGATCGGCCCGATGCTCGTCGGTATGGACAGGCCGGTACACGTCCTCCAGCGCGGCGACGAAGTCAAGGACATCGTGAACCTCGCGGCCGTCGCGACGGTCGACGCCCAGAGCGACGATTCCTGACCGCCGAACTCGCTGCAACCAGCCCGTGGCTCATACAGTCTGCTGTCACTGTGTCCCGACGGGCCTCAGAGCGTGTCGCGGGCCCGCCGGCACGGACTGACAGTAGTCTGCCCACTCGTTAGAGCAGATTGTACGAGGTGTCGGCACGATCGCGAGCCGGTAGACTCCGGTTCGTGTATTGGAAACCCGGGCGGAGCGGGGGGCCGCCCTGGGCGTGAGAGACATGAGCGTACTCGAAGCGGGGGCGAGTCCACGTCCGAGCGATCCGGGCACGAACGCACGCAATCGGCTATCAGCGCGTCGATTGGGCCGAGCGTGTACCCGGCGGGGGTTTGCAACCCCGCACGTCTTTCGACGCGCGTTTCACCAATAGTTATGCAGCCGCTTGGCACGCCGTAGCGACACCAAACCACACGCAGGCAGCGTATAACAGCGTATAGCATCTTGCTACTGGCAGGCGTTGGACCCGATCCCGGGCATCTCGAGTTCCCCGGACAGTCACGAGACGATCCTGAACGACCAGCGACTGCTTGCTTGCGACGCCTCCAGAAGGATAATGCTACGGTCCATGTAGGCTGTATGAGCAACGAGAGTCGATACCGGCCACTTCGAATCGGTATCGTCGGACTCGGGTATATCGGGACGACCGTCGGCGGACAGTTTCACCGCCACTCGGACGCGACTGTCACCGCGATCTGTGATCTCGACGAGACCGTTCGCGACGAGGTGGGCCATCAGTTCGACGTGTCCGCCGGCCGGCAGTACACCGAGTACGAGGCGATGCTCGCGGAGGCGCCACTCGACGCAGTGCTCGTCGGGACTCCCCATACGCTCCACTACGAGCAGATCCTCGCTGCCCTCGATCGGGACTGTCACGTCTACTGTGATAAGCCACTGACGACCGATTTAGAACGGGCGCGCGACCTCGCGGCACGAGCCGCCAGAAGCAACCGAACCGTGATGGTCGGCTACCAGCGCCATCTGCAGACGGCGTTTCGAACGGCCCGCGAACGGTTCGCCGACCGCGACCCGCGGTGGCTGACTGCCTCGATCACGCAGGGATGGATCGACGACGCGCGAGGGACCTGGCGACTCGAGCCCGACCTGTCCGGTGGCGGGTTCCTCTACGATACGGGTAGTCACGTCCTGGACGGGATTCTCTGGACCACTGGTCTCGAGCCGGCGTCGGTCGCCGCGAGCATGGATTTCCACGACGACGAACGGCGAGTCGATCGTCGCGCACACCTCGATATCAGGTTCGAAAACGGTGCGACCGGAACCTGTTCGTTTCACGGCGACGCCCCATCGGTTCGCGAACATATCCATCTCTGGGACGACGAGGGTGCAGTCTACCTCGAGGGAACCCAGTGGGGCCCACGGGAGGTCATCGAAGTCGACGCCGACGCCGGGGAGTACGTCCCCTATATCGATCCTCGCCGCGAGCAGACCCGGGCGGACGCGTTCCTCGAGAGCGTCAGGGAGGGTGTCGAGCCGCCGGCGACGGTCCGGGACGCATTCCGGGTGACGGCGCTGACCGAAGCGGCATACGAGGCGGCGAGGACTGGCGATCGGATTGCCGTCGAACGGTGACGGCTACTCGAGAACTGCACCGGTGTGGACTCGGTCACAGGAGTGCCGATCGACCAGCCATTGTCGGGATGGATTAGTCCAGAGAATCTGACTAATCGGGAATCTAACGATCTCGTTTCGTCCCGAAAGACGGTTTTTCGAGAGCGTAATCCGTTCACGAATCGTCGATACGAAACCCGATTCAGTCTTGCGATTATGCTGTTATTACTCGCGTTCGATCCGGCTCGAGCGACCCCCCATGCCGGACGAGGCGATCCGAATCTTCGTCGGCAACTGCGACCCGGGTAAGAACCCTATAGTCTCGCATCCCTTTCGGTTACAAGCCGGATAACTACAACCGGTGGAGGCCATCGAACGGATATGATCACCTGCACTAACTGCGAAACCGCCCAGTTTCTGCAGATCACGCAGAGTCGCGTCTACTTCGAGGACGGCGAGATGATCAACGAGATTTCCGAGACCTACGAGTGTACCCTCTGTGGTGCGACCGGGCAGTACGTCTACGACGAGGACAGCGACGAGGAGACCGTCACCGGCGACGTCGAGCACACGACGGAGCGTCCGAAGTACGCCTGACTGGTGGCCCCCGTCCGGGGGCACAGGAACGACACATTCAGTGGTGTGGTTCGCCCGGTCGTTTTCGTTTGGCTCTCGTTCGTAGTCCGTCTTCGAGTACACAGGTCCCATCGCTTTTTTCGTCGTCTCGAGTCCACGTGATCACTGCGTCGCGTCGTCCCGCTCGTCGACACCCTCGTGAGAGCGACCGACACCGAGTTCGTCGACCGTGGAGCGGTCTCGATCGGGCCGTTTGTACTGGCGGCGACTGACGGCGGCGTTTCGGCGACTGGTATCCCACTCCTCGAAGAGACCGTATTCGGTCATCGTCTCCATGCCAGCGATGGCCGCCGTGAGTTTGATCCCGACCAGTGGAATCTCCGCGACCGAGACGATCACGTCCGCACGGAGGATCGCACCGTCTCTGAGGAGGACGTCGAGCACGTCGACGAACGCGTCGTCATCCTTTCGCGGTCTCATGACTGTGGATCCGGGTCGGTCGCGGTCGCGGTTCCGTCGCCCTCATCGCCCAGTTCCGGTGCGAACGTATACGGCGGCCACGGCCCCGTGAACCTGACCTCGAGTCCGTCGTTTGCCGCTACGTCGTCGAGTATCGATCCAATCGCTCCTTCGTCGTCCTCGTGTGCCAACAGTGTGAGCCGACAGAGGGTGTCACCGCCGTCCGAACTCGAATCGCCGACCACGTCGTTGGCCAGCGACGCGCTCGGCGAGCGCTCGAGCGCGTGGACTTCCCGCGCCTCGACGGCCAGCCGCTTCTCGAGGTCGGCAGTCAGTGACTCCCGTCGCGCCGCCCGGCGTTCCGCCAGGCGCTGGTCGAACTGTTTCTCGAGCAAGAACGCCGTCCCCTCCTCGGCGTCGCCGATCCGTTCGTCGAGCTCCTGCAGTCGCTCGTCGCGTTCGATCAGCGCCTCGTCATCGATCGGATCGACTTCGACGACCTCGACGCGGTACTCCCAGTGGTCGGCTAGCCCGGTGAGGGCGCGCTCGAGGGTCGCGGACTCCTCGCGAAGCCACTCGCGGACGGCGTCGTCGTCACCCTTGAGTATCGTATCGAACTGGAATGGGATCGGCGTGCCAAATGCCTGTCCTGCCTCGTCGACGACCGTCTGATGGCGAACGAGCCAGCGCCGGATCTGTGCGAGATCCGCCGAGTCGTAGATCCCGTCACAGGCGTGGACGACGGCTCCGATACCGTCTGCGACGACGATCGAGACGGATTCGCCGTCGACGCCGGTCGTCTCGAGGGTGGCGTCCTCGTCTGCCTGGACGAGACAGTACAGGTAGCGCCCTGCCTCGATATCCGGCAGTTCGGCGTGTTTGCCGGCCGGCCGATCGTCGAGTGCCTCGAGCTGCTCGTCGGAGCCGGGACCATCAGTACGATCGTGGCTCACTCTCCCTCACCTCCGAACACGGAGTAGCCGGGTTGCTGGACGGTCGTCGGTTCGCCGTGTAATTGTTCGATCGCGTCGGAGACCAGCCCGTCCAGATCGCCCCGAAGATCGTCGACGCCGTCTTCGATCCCCTCGTCGTTTTTGAGCTGTTCGATCTCGGCCTCGATCGTCGCGAGCTGGCTGCCGAGCCGTTCGATCTCCTCGTTCGAGAGGTTCCCGGACTCCATGCGGCGGACCCCCTCCCGCTCGAGCGCGTCGATCAGGATCTCGACGACGGTGACGACTAGCGTCATCAGTCCGTCCCGGGCATCCTCACCGTCGCCGACGTCGATCGCCGTCACGTGTCGTCCCCCTCCGATTCCGCCTCCGGTGTGGCCTTCGATTCCGCGTCGGCCGATTCCGCCTCGTCGTCGTCACTCGCGCTGTGTTCGGCGTTTCGATCATCGCTGTCCGTCCCGTCCTCGTCCGCGGTGACGTTGACGCCTCGAGTCGGGTCGATCACCGGATTCGGCCGGTCCATCTCTGCGAGTTCGGGTTCGTCGACCGCCTCCGCGACCCGGCGCATGTCCGTCCCTTCGGGGAACTCGAGGCCGTACTTGGCCGCGGTCTCGAAGGAGGCGATCGCGGCCCGGACCTGGACGCCGAGCAGTTGGGTGTCACCGATCGAGACGGCGATGTCGGCGTTGATGACGATCCCCTTGTCCAGCAGCATCTCGACGACTTCCGCGAGATCGGTCTTCTGGCGGCTGGGCTGGAAGTCATCGACCATCGTGATCACCGCCGGTGAGCCGGGGCCGCAGGTTGATCGACTGTGCCTTGCAGCCGTTTAGTCGTCGCGTTGGTGGGTCAATCATGGTTGTTTCTCCGCTGTCGTTCCCGCTCGAGTTCGAAGCGGCGGCCGTAGATCCGTTTCCGGGTGGGTGCCGTCGAGAGCTTGACGTCCTGTGGGACCGTCGAATAGCGGGCACCACTGCCGAGATCGCGCCGTTCGGTAGGGATCGTCGCTGCCGCCGTCGGGTTCCGAGAGTTCGTACTCGTGTCCTGGCGGCGCATCTTCTCGCGATTGAACTCGTAGAGTTGCTCGAACGTCTCATGGGTCTCGAGCAGCGCCGTCCGGAAGGCGTCGATGCCGGCCATCGCCTGCTGCTGGATGGCGACCTGGTAGGCTTCGGGGTCCTCCGCGACGTCGATGTCGCCGAGCGCTTCCTTCGTCGCGGACGCCGTGTCCATGCCCGTCTCGATGAGGTCTTCGTCGTCGTCGCCGACCAGTTGCCCGTCATCGTCGTCGTCGATATCTGACACCGCGTCTTCGACCATCCCAGCGTCGTCGCCGTCCGCGAGGTCGTCGACGGCGTCGTCCAGTTCGCCTTTCTCCTGCCAGATATCGGTCAGATCCGCAGCGTTCCAGGCGTTCAGCAGATCGATCGCCTCGAACACCATCGTGAAATCGACGACGTCGGACACGCCTTCGTCGTCGTTTGCCATGGCGTCGGGAATCTCGCCGACGTCGATCGCGTCCAGGAGTTTGTCCCCGTCGACCGCATCCGGCAACTCACTGAGGTCCAGCTCGTTGAGCAGCTCGACGGCCTCCTCGGCGACCCGGACGAGGGTGTCGACATCGCCGATCACCGTCTCGACGGTCTCACCCTCGAGTTCGTCGATCGCGTCGACGTCCCCGAGGGTGTCCTCGAGTCGCTCGAGGCTCGCGTCCGCCTCCTCGAGGAGGTCGTCGAACGGCTCGGCAGAAGATTCGGAGTCGCTCATTCGTCGCCCTCCGTTCCGTTCGGGTCCTCAGTCTCCGTCGATTCCGCCCCCTCGTCCGCCCTCGTTTCCGGCCGGACCTGGACAGTGAGTACCCCGTTCTTGATCGTCGCCTGTGAGTCCGTCTCCCGCCAGGGAACCTCGATGCGATCGAGTTCACGCCCGTCGACGGCGATGACGAGCGTCGAGTCGTCGAAGCCGACCGTGACGTCGTCCGGGTCGGCCCCGGCGATGTCCGCCGTGACGAGCAGTTCGTCGTCGTAGGTCCGCGTCGCCACGTTGTGGTCGCTCGAGGGGCCCGACGATCGAATCCGTCGCGTCCGTGTTCGACTGTCGTCGTCGAACGGGCGCCGTCCGTGCGGCGAGTCATCCGCCGAGAGATCGTCTCCCGTGCGGATCGAGATGTCGTAATCGAAGACGGCCCGATCGCTCCGTCGTCGGCCCGAGTTCGACATCGATCCGCTCTCGAGCGATTCGAGCGCCGAGAGCAGGCTCGAGAGCCAGTGGTCGTCCTCGTCGATCTGACTCTCGTCGGCTCGGTGGTTGTCGTCCGATTCGTCGCGGTCGTCGGTCGGGGGCTGGTCGCTCATTATCGTTTTACCTCCACGCGGCCGCTCGTGAGTCGCTCGTGGACGTCGCGGGCGATCTCGAGTTCCGCCTCGAGTTCCTCTTTGCGGCGCTGGTACTCCGCCTCGGAGCGCTCGCCGAGTTCGTACAGCAGCTGGTTTTCCTTGAGTTCGTCCTCGAGGGCCTCCACGTCGTAGAGTTCGTCGAGCGCAATCGAGTGGAGTGCGTCGATGATGCCGACGAACGGCCGGAACAGGAGGTCGTCGAGAATGAACATGGATTACTGGGCTCCGATTTTCACGTCGACGAAACTGTACGGCGCGAACGGCCCCGTGTACTGGACCATGAGCTCGTCGTGGTCGGCCTCGAAGTCGGCGATCGCGTCGTCGAACGCCTCGCGCTCGTCCCGATCGACGAGATACGAGCGATTGAGGACGAGCCGATCGCTGAACAGGTCGTTTTCGACCGACTGTGCGGCGACCGGCTCGAGGCGGTCCGCAACGTCCCCCTCGATCTCCTCGCGGTCGACGTCGGCGTCCTCTTCGCGGACGAGTTTGAGGCCGAGTTCGAACCGACCCTCGATATCAGCCATCGCGCGTCGGAACGCCGGTCGCGCTCCGCGCAGGACGTTTTTCAGTTCTCGATCACCCTCGAAGGCCATGCCGAACTGCATGGGAACGACCGTCGTCCCGCCGTCGTAGTTCATGATCTCCCGGAGGACGTCGTCGTGGAGCTGCGCGTCCTCGTCGGTCTCCTCGGGATCGGTCGTGTCGATGTCGGAGACGACGGCACCGAGTCGCCGGTGAGAGATCGTATAGATGCGCTCGGCACCGGCGACAGCCTCGGTCTCGAACTCGACCGTGTCGCCGTCGACGATGCCGTAGACGTATCGGTTGGTCATCGATGGATCACCTGCCGAGCGGGCAGAGATCGGTCTCGGTTCGGCAGTGAGTCTGGTCGCCCGTTCCGATCACGTCGAGAGCCGCTGAGGGAGACACGCGACCGTAACACGTCGCTTCGCTCGGAGATGGGACAGCGTGGTGACATGTGGCTGCGATAGTTCGTGCTCTGTGCGGACACCGCGACGAGCACTCGAGTATCGTCACGAGTGGTTCGTTGTCGCAGGGGGTTACGGTGGTGCTTGCAATCGCAGTCGACATGATTGGCCGGAGACGCCGCTGAGCACAGCGGCGGATCGAACCGAGAAGGAATGGCGGAACTCCTTTGCTTGCAACCGCAGTCCAAGTCGTGTTACGAACCGGCGGTCAACGTTCGGTCGCTATGGCACAACCACAACGAAGACCCGACTCCTCGAGTCTCGCGGAAGTACTCGACCGCGTGCTCGACAAGGGCGTCGTCATCGACGTCTGGGCTCGCATCTCGGTCGTCGGGATCGAGCTGCTGACGATCGAAGCCCGTGTCGTGGTCGCGTCCGTCGACACCTTCCTGCACTACGCGGAGGAGATTGCAAAAATTGAGCAGGCCACGGCGGAGGGCGATCTCGAGGAACTCGAGGAGCTCGAGGTCGAGCCCCGTGCCGAATCATCGCCGAAGTCCGCAACGGAGTAATTACTCGTGGGTGACGCCTCGCGCAAGCGCAAGGTCCGCGGCCGGAAGATCAGGGCCAGTCGCGAACAGAAGGCAGGCCGGCGAGCGAAGAAGGAGCTCACGCGCAAGGCATCGAACGCCGGCGACCGAACCGGCGACAGTCCCCTCTCCGATCCCGAGGAGGTCCGACCCGAGTCGTTCGTCGAGACCGACGCCGTCGAAGCACTGCAAGAGCGCATCACGGGCTGGCTCGAGGCGAAGCAGCCTGTTCATCTGATCGGTCCAACGGGCTGTGGGAAGACGGCACTCGCGCTGTCGGTCGCCGCCGAACGCGGCCGCCCGGTCGTCTGGATCAACGGCGACGACGCTGTCGATACCGCAGCGCTCGTCGGCGACCACGCCGGGGGCGAACGTTACATGGAGGACGACCGGTTCGTCAGCGGCGTCAGCAAGCAGACCGAGATCGTCCGCGAACGCTGGGTCGATAACCCCCTCTCGGTTGCCGTTCGCGAGGGTGCAACGCTCGTTTACAACGAGTTCTCGCGCAGCGATCCCGCCGCACATAACGTCCTGCTCTCGGTCTTCGAGGAGGGCGTCCTCGAGCGACCCAGCAAGCGTGGCGAGGACCGGACGATCGACGTCCACCCCGAGTTCCGGGCGGTCCTCACGTCCAACGACGTGGAGTACGCCGGCGTCCACGAACAGCAGGACGCGCTCCTCGACCGGTTCGTCGGCGTCCACGCCGACTACTACGACGCCGAGACCGAACGCGAGATCGTCCGCGCACACGTCGACCTGTCGGACGACGATATCGCGACCGTCGTCGAGACGACGCGAACGCTGCGCGACGACCTCGAGGTCGTCGTCGGCACGCGGGCGGCGATCACGGCCGCGAAAGGACTCGCCGTCTTCGACGGGCACGACGACACCGGCGCGTTCGCCGAGGAGACGCTGGCGAACGTCTTCACCGACGTGCTCGCACCGAAGGTCGCGGGCGAAGACGGCGGCGACATCGACGAGCTACGATCGCAGATCAGCGAGACGATTTAACCCACAGACGGCAGAATCGAATCAAACGACGTACAAAGCACACCGAACGCAGACCAATGGCCGAAGCCGACACCCATTCACAGGAGCAGTGTAGGGCCCGCACCGAAGACGGTGAGCGCTGCTCACGGCCGGCCCAGGACGACGGCTTCTGCTATCAACACGACGAGAGTGATCCAACAGTGAGCGACAGTCAGACAGCCGAAGCGGAGGAACAGGCCGACGAACAGGGCGAGAGCGACGATGTCGAGCAGCCCCGATCCCGCGGCACGACGACCATGACCGCGGAGGAAAAGACCGATCCCGACGCAGTCGACGCGGACGTCGACGCCGAGGAGGAAATCGCAGGGATCCTCGCCGTTCGAGAGACCGTCCAGTCGACTGCAGGCCAGCTCATCGGCCACGAGTTCGACGGCGTCAGCGAGATCTCGCCGACCGACGAGGGCTGGCGGGCCGTCGTCGAGGTCGTCGAGCGACGGGCCGTCCCCGATACTCAGGACATCATCGGCCGCTACGAGATCGAACTCGATCCCAGCGCGACCGTCCACGGTTACCGGCGCGTTGACCGCTACCGGCGCGGCGACACCGCCCAGTTCGAGTAGCGACTCGACGCCAGTCGGGTTCGCTCGAGGGCGCTCGAGTCGCGACGCCGTCCAGCGCGTCGCTCCCGATCACGCTCACTCTCGCCGTCCCGTTCTCGACGTGTTTCTGGCTCCTGCTGACCGACATGGTTTTTCCCTCGGTGTGGTGTTCGACCACAACCACGAAGGCACCCCGGCGCGTCGACTCGACCGACCACGCCATGTCGAGCTCGCCCGTCCGCGGCGTTGACGTTGACCAGGAAACCCGGTGTGCCCACTACCACACCGACCGCGACGTCGTCGCGTTCAGATTCGCGTGTTGTGAGCACTACTATCCCTGTTTTCGATGCCACGAGGAACGCGCGGACCACGAAACGGTGCCGTGGCCGCGCGACCGATTCGACGAGCCGTCCGTCCTGTGTGGCGTCTGCGAGACTGAATTAACTGTTCCCGAGTATCTCGCGGCCGACTACCGCTGCCCGGCCTGTGATGCGGCCTTCAATCCTGGCTGTGCGAACCACGCGGCGCTGTACTTCGAGACGGCGGGGGCCGATCCGTAACAGGTGGTAGTGCGGTACCTCCGTTCAGTCTCGGACCCAAAACGGCGTTCGGTATATCAGGCACAGGTGGTGTTCACGGATGGGGCCTGATACAGGACGCGTATCGGCTACGACACTGATTTCTCATTCAAAGCCTAAGCTACAGATGTGCCAGAAGATCAGTTCAATTATGAGCCAATCGGGATGATCCGAACCCCGTTCGAATCACCGGATGGAATGCCGATCCAACCAGTCGGGGAAGCTGCCACAGAGGGGACTGTCGAGATCGAGGAGTCGTACACGGATGGGCTGCGGGATCTCGACGGGTTTACTCACTGTATCCTGCTGTATCATTTTCATGCATCTGGCGATGCTGCTCCCCTGCAGGTCGAACCATTCCTTGACGACGAACAAAGAGGTGTCTTTGCCACACGAGCACCACAGCGACCGAATCCAATCGGTCTCTCTGTTGTCGAGATTGTCTCCGTCACAGACCACGAAGTGACTGTGAGCGGTATTGATGTGATCGATCGGACACCGTTGCTGGATATCAAGCCATTTGTTCCCAACTTTGACGTCCCGCCCGATGCGGACACGGGGTGGCTCAACGCATCGAAGTCGACAATTCAATCAAAACAGGCCGACGAGCGGTTTCTCTGATAGATTTACCCGCCGTATTTAGCACACAGTCCTTGACAAGTAGCAGATATATAGATGGCTCTGCTGGTAACGGTTTCTCCTGTACTATGCAGCTATTTCAGACTATCTTCTGATTAAAGCAGCCACATTCCTCCCTACTGGAAAGCGTTAGCGCTGAACCGCGCACGTGAGAAACCGCCCTCGAGCGCTCGAGTGAATCAGTCGTCGGCCGGCACGGACCGCGACGGGGTCTCCGAGTCGGGTCCGCCGAGAGCCGCTTCGACCCGGGGCGAGAGTTCGTTGACGATCGAGCGGCCGTCTCGCTCGCGAATCACCAGCCCGTCCTCCTCGAGCGCGCCGAGGTGGTGTGAGATCGTGCTCGGGTCCCGGTCGAGCACCTCGGCGAGCCGGCCATTGGGCGCTCGCTCGAGGTTGGCCAGTGTCTCGAGCACCGCTCGCTTCGCGGGGTCTTCGAGGGCCGCCTGCAGTTCGGCGTCGGCCTCCTCGAGGACGTAGCGGCGCTTCCCGTTGATCGTGCGCGTGGAGATCAGGTCCTCGTCTTCGAGTACGCGGACGTGATGGCGGACCGTCGAGAGGGGGATGTCGGTCCGGTCGCTGATCGCAGACAGGTAGGTCCCGGGCTGGTCCCGGATCGTTTCGTAGATCGCACGGCGGCGGTCGTGCTCGAGCGGGTCGGAGTCGTCGTAGCGGCTGTAACGAAAGATCGGCAGGACTTTCCAGAGGTCCGCGCCCGCGCGTCGCAGCTGGTCGGTGCCAAGCCGCCGAAGCTGGGCCCCCTCGCGGAGATGGCTCAGCCAGCCGGCTGCCGCGGTCCCTGCGCCCCCGGCGGCGCCGGACGTCCCAGCCCCGGCCGCGCCACTCGCTGCGGTGCCGGACGCAATCGCACCTAACAGTCCGACCAGGACGGCGTTCGCCGCCGCTTCGCCCGTACTCGGCGGGTCGACGGGACCGCCAGCGCCGTCACCACTGCCGGTCGTCTCACTGGTTCTCTGCTCCCTGTTATCGGGGTCGTCGGGATCGGTGCTCGAGGCCCCCGCCTCCTGCGTCGAGTCCGATCCCACCTCGAGAGAGGCGTTGACAGTCCCGTTGACGCCGTCGACCGCCTCCGTCGTTTCGGTGACGGTGCCGTCCACGGTTTCCGCAGTGTCGTTGACGGTGCCGTCGACCGTCTCCGTCGTGCTCGAGACGGTGTCATCGACGGGTTCAGTCGTGTTTTCCACCGTCTCGGTCGTCTCGGTGGTCGTGGACTCGAGGCTCTCAGTGGTTGGTTCCGTCGTGGACTCGAGTTCGTCGGTCGTCTCGTTGAGCGCGGGCTCGAGTGCGGTTGTCGATCCGACAGTCCCCACACCGGTGGTCGACTCGCCGGCTGCGACGCCCGTCATCGCACCGCTGAGGAATCCGGCGACGAGGATCACCGCGACGACGCGACTCGCGATCGACGACGCCCCTATCATAGCTCTCGTCGACCTGTCTGCGGTCGACCGTTATACGCTTTTCTCGTTACGTGACAGTCTCGTGATTTGATTACTACCTACACCGCGTGGATCCAGCAAGCTATTTCCGCATCGGACGGTCGAATCCGGGTATGGATCCGGCGCTTGGCCCGCCAGCGGCGATGGCCGAGAAACGCGACGAGCTGACGCCGATGATGCGTCAGTATCACGACCTCTGTGCGCGCTATGACGACGCGATCGTCCTCTTCCAGGTGGGGGATTTTTATGAAACGTTTTGTGGCGCAGCCGAACGCACTGCTCGCTTGCTCGAGATCGCCCTGACCAGCCGCGAGGACTCCACCGGCGAGTACCCGATGGCTGGTATCCCGATCGACAACGCCGAGTCGTACATCGAGGACCTGCTCGAGGCCGGCTACCGTGTCGCCGTCGCGGATCAGGTCGAAGAGCCCGGCGAGACCTCGGGCGTCGTCGAGCGGGCGGTTACGCGCGTGATCACGCCGGGGACGCTCACCGAGGACGAACTGCTCGCCAGCGACGACAACAACTTCGTGTCGGCGCTGGCCCGCGAGGACGAGCGTCTCGGCCTGGCACTACTCGACGTCTCGACCGGCGACTTTTACGCGACGAGTGCGACCGCGAGCGAGTCAATCGCCGACGAGCTGAGCCGCTTCGCCCCCTCCGAAGCAGTCGTCGGTCCCGACACCCCGGCCGACCCCGTCCCTGACGACTGTATGGTGACGCCGTTCGACGCGCGTGCCTTCGACCGCGAGCGGGCCGGTGAGAAGCTCGCGGCGTACTTCCGGAACCCCGACGCCCTGCTGGCAACCGACGCCGAGATCCGGGCCTGTGGCGCGTTGTTGGCCTACGCCGAGTACGTCCGCGGCGGCGAACACGAGGGCGAGCGTGGCGACGACGAACGCGTCGACGCCGTTTTCGAGGGCGACGCGGAGCAGCGCCTCGAGTACATCACACAGCTCACCCGCTACGATCCTCGCGAGTACCTCTTGCTCGACGCCGTCGCTCTGCGTAGTCTCGAGCTGTTCGAGCCCCGAACGGTTCACGGCCGCGACGACGCGACGCTGATCGGCGTGCTCGACGAGACCGCGAGCGCCCTCGGCGGCCGCCGGCTGCGCGACTGGCTCCGCCGGCCGTTGCTCGAGCCCGCCCGAATCGAGGCGCGCCACGACGCGGTCGCGGAACTGAAAGCGGCCGTCCAGCGGCGCGAACGGCTCCACGACCGCCTGCGAGAGGTCTACGACCTGGAACGGCTGATCGGACGAATCTCTCGCGAGCGGGCCAACGCGCGGGATTTGCGCTCGCTGCGGGATACGCTCGCGGTCGTCCCCGAGATCCGTGACCAACTCGCGGACGCCGACTGCGAGCGCCTGCAGGACCTCCACGCGGCCCTCGATCCGCTGGCGGACGTCCGCGGACTGATCGAGGACGCGATCGTCGCGGAGCCGCCGATCGAGATCACCGAAGGCGGGATCATCGCGGAGGGGTACGACGACGATCTCGACGAAGTGCGCGCAACCGCCCGGGACGGCAAACAGTGGATCGACGACTTAGAGGAGCGCGAACGCGAGCGCACCGGCATCGACTCGCTGAAGGTCGGCCACAACTCGGTGCACGGCTACTACATCGAGGTGACGAATCCGAACCTCGAGGCCGTCCCCGAGGACTATCAGCGCCGCCAGACCCTGAAGAACTCCGAGCGGTTCGTCACTCCGGAACTGAAATCGCGCGAAGACGAGATCGTCGGCGCCGAACAACGCGCGGACGACCGCGAGTACGAACTCTTTTGCGAGGTGCGCCACGAGATCGCCGCCGAAGTCGAACGCGTCCAGTCCCTGGCCGACGCGCTGGCGACCCTGGACGCGCTCGTCTCGCTTGCCACCGTCGCCGCCCAGTACGACTACTGCCGGCCGGAGCTGCTCGAGCGCGAGGGACGGGACGGACTCGTGATCGAGGTCGAGGGCGGCCGCCATCCGGTCGTCGAGCGCACCCAGGAGTCGTTCGTCCCTAACGACGCTCGCCTGACGAGCGACCGACGGCTGGCGGTGATCACCGGCCCCAACATGTCCGGCAAGTCGACGTACATGCGCCAGGTAGCTCAGATCGTTCTGCTAGCGCAGGTCGGCAGTTTCGTCCCCGCTCGAGCCGCCAGGCTCACACCCGTCGACCGGATCTTCACCCGCGTCGGGGCCAGCGACGACATCGCCGGCGGACGCTCGACGTTCATGGTCGAGATGGACGAACTCGCGACCATCCTCCGAGAAGCCGACGCGGGCTCGCTCGTGCTCCTCGACGAGGTCGGGCGGGGCACCTCGACCGCAGACGGGATGGCCATCGCGCAGGCGATCACGGAACACCTCCACGACGCGGTCGGCGCGACGACGCTCTTCGCGACGCACCACCACCCGCTGACCGAACTCGCCGACGACCTCGAGTCTGCCTTCACGCTTCACTTCGAGGTCGACCAGGACGACGGCGAGGTCGTCTTTCACCACGAGATCGCGCCCGGCGCGGCGACGGGCTCGTACGGCGTCGAGGTCGCGACTGCGGCCGGCGTGCCCGAGGGCGTGGTCGATCGGGCACGGGAACTGGTCGCCGACGCAGCCGCCGAGGAGGTCCGGACGGACGACGGTGCAGACGCGGAGACTACCGGCACTGGCTCGAGCGACGGATCGGCCCCCGACTCCGACGAGGACGCGCCCGCGCCGGCGACGGCGGACGGCGGGGACGTGCCGGCGGACGTAGCGGCCGAACTCCGTGCGCTCGATCTCGCGCACCTCACCCCCGTCGAGGCGCTGACGGAACTCGATCGGCTCAAACAGTTGCTCGAGGAGTGACGCGACGGCGCGTCGCCAACGGGTGCCGCCGACGGAAAACTCGCCTGTACGGCAGCGTCCGGCACAACACACAACTGCGTCAGCGGCGATATCGTCCTATGACGTATCGAACGACGGTCGGGTGGTCACTCATCACGTCGGGAATCGTCACGCTGCTACTGAAAGCACTCCCGGGTGACTCGTTGTGGTGGGGAATCGGGCTGCTACTACTGGGGATCGCGATCTTCACGGTTCGCCGGTAGCCGGCCGCCCGACCGGGACCCGGATCGGTCGCCCTTCCGGTTGACGTCAGCTGGTCCTCGAGCCGGCTGTAAGGTTCTTCTATCCTGCTGGTGAACGGCCGATACGCGAGAGGTGGTCATCGAAATGGGAGAACTTACAGTCGAGAGTCCGGCGTTCGACAATGGGGAGCGAATTCCCGCGGAGTACGGCTACACGAACGACGACGTCAACCCGCCGCTCGAGATCGATGGCGTCCCCGACGACGCCGAGTCGCTCGCGCTGATCGTGGACGATCCCGACGCGCGGGAGCCAGCCGGAAAGATCTGGGACCACTGGGTCGTCTGGAACGTTCCCCCAGAAACGACGACGATCCCCGAGGGCTGGGACGCCGCAGATGCGACCGAAGGGATGAACGATTACGGCGACCACGGCTACGGCGGCCCGAACCCGCCGGACAGGGAACACACCTACCGATTCGAACTGTACGCACTGGACGCGCCGCTCGAACTCTCCGGCGACGCCGGCGCGGACGACCTCCGGTCGGCGATGGAGGGCCACGTCCTCGAGCAGACGCGCCTCGAGGGGACGTACCCGGCTTGACACATCGCTGCTAGAATACCCAACAGCTCACTCGGCCGGTGGCTCGAGCGAGACGAATTCGAGGCCGTGTTCGGTCAGCAGCCGATTCGCGCGATCGGTCACCGACGGCGCGACCAGAATCCCGCGAACGGCAGCATTGGCGTGTAAATCCCGCTCGAGCGCATCGACGTACCGCCGAAGCTGGCTCACCGCGTCGGGGCCGACCCGGCGACGTTTCAGTTCGACCACGACTGCCCGGCCCGCGGCGTCCTCGCCGTAGATGTCGACCGCACCTGCCGGCGTGTCGCGCTCGGTCGCCAGCGGTGTAAAGCCGGTCTCAAGCAGGGTCGGCTCCTCCAAGATCCGCTGGCGGAGGTCTTCCTCGGTACCGACGAGGGCGAGGTCGTTCTCGTCGGAGCCCGACAGCGCGGAGACCTGGAAGAGTTCCTGAAATCGGACGGTGAGTCGTTCGTCCGGCGTCGATCGACGGCTCTCGAGGACGAGTGCGCCGTCGTCCGTGAAGACATCGTGGTCACAGCCCGGCGGCTGCCAGTTGACCGGCTGCTGGCCCTCGTCGGTGTGGACCAGCGCCGCGCCGTCGGGTTTGAACATGACGTGGCGGTCGCCCGCCTCGAGATAGCTCGTTGCTCGACCGTCGTAGTCGACGGTGCAGCGCCCGAAGACGGTCACGATGGCGCCGCGCTCGAATCCGCGGGCGATCACGTCGCGGGCCGCCGCCGGCGTCGGCCGCTCGACGGTCTCAGTTCGCTTGCCGTGCTCTGACTCCGTCACTGGCAGCGGTAGTGTTGGGACGAATAAAAGCCCCCCGCTGTCGGGTGGATCCACTCTCGAGCCACCGGCTCCGAGCCGGGATCGACACAAAAGATATATCATGGATCGACTACTCGCTCGAGGCACAATGTCGAACCTTTCGAGCCGCCGTGGCCTCCTCGCGCTTGCCGGAACCGGCCTCGCCGCGTCGCTCGCCGGCTGCTCCCAGCTCGACTCGATGAGTGGATCGTCGGACGACGAGTCGTCAAACGCCGTCACGCTCCAGATCAGACCCGACGAGGACGAAGAGGCGAGTCTGAGTGAGGAGATCCAAGAGGAGATCGACAGCGGGAACATCAGCCAGCAGGAGGCGCAACTGGAGTATCAGGAACGGCGACTCGAGTTGGTCGAAGCGGCCGCGACTGATTTCGAGGAGTCGACCGCGGACACCGATATCACGATCGAAGAGTCCGAAACGGCGTACGGCCTCTTTCTCGCCGCCGGCTCTGACGAGGCGATTCTGGATACGCTCCGCGATGGGGCCGCCGGTGCGATCTATTCCGGCGAGCAGTACGACGCCCTCGTCCAGCAACAGCAACAGCGAGCCCAACAGCGCGAGCAACAACGAGCACTGCTCGAGCAACAGCAAGCTGCCGGCAACGAGACGAACGATTCGACGACAGGGAACGAGACGGACGGGTAACTCGAACGCGATCGCCGTCTTTCATCCAGCTACTCAGTGTCATCGACTCATCACACTGGTCAGTGGATCTGCGAACTGATCAGTCACCGTCAGTAGCTTCATCAAAATCTTCTTTGTCTACTTGGGAGAACGATTTCCCGCCACACCTGCAACCATTTCGAGCCCCAATCGGGAGTATTTCTCCATCATCAGTGATTATGGCTGCATATGCGTTTCCGCATTGGTCACAGATGGCGAGAAGATTTCGATCTTCCCCCATGCGTTAAGAATCGCTGACTCCGCCAGACTACTTAAGTCTGACAGGGAGCTAAAACAGTTCCCGATTGATCACACCCGCGCCTGTACTGATCGTTTTTAAAACCCGTACGAAGCTTTCTCCGACACGTTCCATTTTCACAGGTTGATTGCGCTCGCGGCTTAGCGCTCTCGTCGTTCGAGCGCAAACGGACTCTCACGTTCGGTCCAGTCCCAGCCCGGCAGTCGTTCCTGAAAGCCGGCGGCCAGTGCTGCCTCGCAGTCGTCGATGCCGGCGTTTTCGTCCGCGTCACCGTGGACGTGAACGTCGGCGTAGTGGAACGTCGCCTCGCCGAGCGTCCGGAGCGGTTGGTCGCCGGCGATCGTCCCGGCCAGTTCGCGACCGAGGAGTTCGTCGACGACGAATCCTGGATAGTCGCCCTCGACATCGAGATCTCTGAGGATGGCGACCAGGGCAGCGACGTTGACTGCCAGACCGCCGTCGGCGAAGACATCGTCGACCGCCGCGCGGTACTGTGCCGTCGTCACGGCGTCGACGTCGGTCTCGAAAATCTCCCCGAGTTCGTCGCGGACGTCGTTGATGATCGGGACGACTCGATCGGCACGGGCCGCGATCCAGTCTCGTTCCTCGCTGACGCGAGCGGGCGTAACGTGCATGGGGTATCGACGACGACCACGGCTATCAAAGCTCTGAACATCTATCGCACCCGAACCGTCGATTCGGACGATTACAGCGCTCCTGGTGGCCATCAGGGGACCGGCTACGGACCCTGTCTTGCGAAGGCTTTTATACTCCGCAAAGAGTAGCCTCGAGTAAGCGGGTTCTCCCTGGAATCTTCCCGCACGAACCAGGATAACCGATCCGGGAGCGTCTTCGTCAGGCATGGAGTAGGATACGATGATCCAGGAGACGAGACGGAGTGTGAGCTACGTTGTCCGCTCTGGACGACACTCACCATCGGCGTCGACACGGCGGCCGCCGGGTGGCGGTCATCACGACACCGAATCCCGTCAATCGTCTCCGATCGCTTCCGCCCGGCCCGGCAGCGTCCTCGATCCCGGACGGCGAGTTCACGCAAGCCACATTCGGCGATTATGAGCACTGTAGAGCAGCAACTCGACGATCTCAAAGCACAGATCACGAGCGAGTTACCGAGCGATATCTCGGTCTCCTCGGTGAAATACGAAGGCCCCGAACTGGTGGTCTACACGCGCGATCCGAAGAAATTTGCCCAGCAGGGCGATCTCATTCGCCAGCTCGCGAGCAAGCTTCGCAAGCGGATCACCGTCCGGCCCGACCCCAGCGTTCTCTCGCGACCCAAGCAGGCCCGCGAGGAGATCATGGACGTCATCCCCGACGAAGCAGGGGTGACCGATCTCGACTTCCACGCCGACACCGGCGAGGTCGTCATCGAGGCCGAAAAGCCCGGTATGGTGATCGGCCGCCACGGGTCGACGCTCCGCGAAATCACGAAAAACGTCGGCTGGACGCCCGAAGTCGTCCGCACGCCGCCGATCGAATCCTCGACCGTCTCGAACGTCCGGAGCTTCCTCAAACAGGAACGCGACGAGCGCCGAGACATCTTGGAAAAGGTCGGCCGACAGATCCATCGCGAGGAGATGTCCGACGACGAGTACGTCCGCATCACCACGCTGGGGTGCTGTCGTGAAGTCGGCCGGGCCTCCTTTATTCTCTCGACGCCCGAAACCAGGATTCTCATCGACTGCGGTGACAAACCCGGCGCGGAAGGCGAAGTGCCCTATCTCCACGCACCCGAGGCACTCGGCGCTGGCCCCCAGACCATCGACGCCGTCGTCCTCACGCACGCTCACCTCGACCACTCCGCGCTCATCCCGCTTTTGTTCAAGTACGGCTACGACGGCCCCATCTACTGTACCGAGCCCACACGGGACCTGATGGGGCTGCTGACGCTCGACTATCTCGACGTCGCGGCCAAGGAAGGCCGCACGCCACCGTACGAGAGCGAACAGGTCCGCGAGGCGATCAAACACACTATCCCGCTTGAGTACGGCGACGTCACCGACATCGCGCCGGACGTCAAACTCACGTTCCACAACGCCGGTCACATTCTGGGCTCGGCCGTCTCGCACTTCCACATCGGCGACGGCCTCTACAACGTCGCCTTCTCCGGCGACATCCACTACGAGGACACCCGCCTGTTCAATGGCGCGACAAACGACTTCCCGCGGGTCGAAACGCTCGTGATGGAGTCGACCTACGGCGGTCGCAACGACTACCAGACCGATCAGGAAGACTCCGAGGAGAACCTCAAGCGAGTCATCAACGAGACCTACGAGAAAGGCGGCAAGGTCGTCATTCCGGCGTTCGCAGTGGGTCGCTCCCAGGAGATCATGCTCGTCTTGGAGGAGGCGATGCGCGAAGGGGAGATCCCCTCGATGCCAGTCCACCTCGACGGCATGATCTGGGAGGCGACGGCGATTCACACCACCTATCCCGAGTACCTTCGTGACGACCTGCGCGACCGGATCTTCCACGAGGACGAGAACCCCTTCCTCGCCGAGGAGTTCAACCACATCGACGCCGGCGAGGAAGAACGGCAAGAAGTCGCCGATGGCGACTCCTGTATCATCCTCTCGACCTCGGGGATGGTCACTGGCGGTCCGATCATGTCCTGGCTCAGCCACATCGGTCCCGACCCGGACTCGACGCTCGTCTTCGTCGGCTACCAGGCACAGGGTACCCTCGGCCGGCGCATCCAGAACGGCTGGGACGAGATTCCCACCAGCGAGGTCGGTGCCATGGGCAACGGTGGCGGCCGCGGCACCCTCTCGTTGAACATGGACGTCGAAACCGTCGACGGCTTCTCCGGCCACGCCGACCGCGCCGGCCTCGAGAACTTCGTCAAGACGATGAATCCACGCCCCGAGAAAGTCCTCTGTGTCCACGGCGACGAACGCTCCACGCAGGACCTCTCGAGTGCGCTCTATCACAACTACGACATGCGGACCTTCGCGCCGAAGAACCTCGAGACCTTCCGCTTCCTCTGAAAGCCCTCGCGAGCGCTTGGCAGCGCTCGCTCGCCCTTTCAATGTCCACCAGGCCTCCACCTGCCCTCCCCCGTGACTCGAGCGCTCGCCTCCTACTCGAGGCGAGCGCTCGAGACGGCCATGGTGGTTGATCGGTCACTGGAACAGCCGCCAGCGCTCGGGTATCTGAAACTGCGATGACAGACGGTCTACTCAGATGTGTGACGACTGCCACATAGTTATGAAGAGTCGACCGACGACACGGTTTCCTCCTGATCGGCCATCGTCGTTCCGTCACCCTCCCAGCGTTCTTCGTGGACGAGCGTCTCCATATCGAGTCGGTCGCGCCACCCTTCTTGCTGAAGGACCGGTTCCTCGGGGAAGCCGTCTTCCGGATACCCCAGACAGAGGTACGCGACCGGCTTGACGTGGGGCGGAATGTCGAGGACTTCCTGTACCTCGTAGGGGTAGAGGACGCTCACCCAGCCGACGCCGACGCCTTCGGCGCGCGCGGCCAGCCAGAGGTTCTGGACCGCGAGACACGTCGAGTAGACATCGGTGCGCTTCATCGAACTGCGACCCAGCACGTGTGGCGCGCCACGAGTCGGATCACAGGTCACGCAGATGTTGATCGGTGACTCGCGAATTCCCTCGAGTTTCAGCGCCGCGAACTCGCTTCGGCGTGGTTCCTCGTAGCCCTCGCGGGCGGCCGCGATAGCGCGCTCTGCGATCGACGCGATCTCGGTTTTGGTCTCCTCGTCGCTGATGACCACGAGGTCCCACGGCTGTGAGAAGCCGACGCTCGGCGCGTGGTGGGCGGCCTGTAGCAGTCGCTCGAGGATCTCGTCAGGAATCGGGTCGTCACGAAACCGGCGGATGTCGCGCCGGGCGTAGATCGTCTTGTACACCGCATCCCGTTCCGCGTCCGTGAATGCAACCATTGTTTCACAACTGAAACCAATATTGTATAAATCCGATGACTGGCCGCCGACGAGATGGCTCGAGCGGGACTGGCTAGAAGACACGCTACCCCCGATGAGCAGTCAGACTGTCCGGCAGCAGTCAGGAGACCACTCGAGCGCTCGGGTCGGGTGCGCTCCTTGTGAGTCGGTTTTCCGAGATGTCTTACTCGGGGGCGTCGGCCGGATCGACGACCTCGCCCGTCGCAGGATAAACGCCGACTTGGTCGCAGCTGTCGGCCACCGGGCATGCCTCAGGATCGTCCAGACAGGCTGGTTTCCGCGCGGTGCAGTACTCGCGGCCGAACTGAATCGTCGCCGTGTGGCCGAAGCCACACTTGGCCGCAGGCACGTCGCGCTCGAGAACCTCGCGAACCGTTTCGTGATCGGCGTCCGGTGGCGCGATCCCCAGCCGCCGGTAGATCCGGTGGACGTGGGTATCGACGGGAAAGACGCCGCCACGGCCACCGGCAAAGAGCAGGACGCAGTCGGCAGTCTTCGGACCGACGCCCCGAACCTCGAGGAGGGTGTCACGGACCGTTGCCGGGTCCTCGTCCTTGACGAAGGCGTCGAACGCGGGGGCGGAACCGAACGCCTCGAGCACCCACTCGGCGGTGTCGATGATGGTCTCGGACTTCTGATTGTAGAGCCCCGCCGAACTGATAGTCTCGGCGAGCGTCGACTGCTCGGCGCTGGCGAGCGATTCGGCGAGGTCGACGTCATCGCCATCGTACCGCTCGAGCAGTGCATCGTGAGCCGGCTGGCTCGCCTTGTCGCTGGTGTTCTGGCTCAGGATCGTCCGGACGAGACAGGTGAAGGCGTCCTGGCCGCCGTAGGTCTTCTGCCAGTATAGCTCGCCCAGTCGGTCGACGACCGCCTCTGCGTGAGTGTCGGCCGTCGCGGGATCGAACTCGGCGGCCGCACCGCCGCCCGCCGCGCCGCCACTGATGTTGACGGCTGGCTCCGGATCGTCGCTCATACCCAAACGGTGGGGCGGACAGGACAAAACGGCGACGGAACCGGTGGGTCTCGAGCGAGCGCTGCCAACCCGGTCACTCGACGGTGATCGTCACCGTCGCCTCGGCACCATCGGCCAGCGCCGCGACAAGGTTGCGGTCGAACCCCTCAGCCGCGAACTCGGCGCCCACCATGATCGTCCGGTCGTCGACGTAGTCGCTCGTCCGGCCGACCGCGCTTCGTTCGTTCGTCAGTTCGAGGTCGGGGTGTCCCCGTCCGGAGACCGACTCCGTGTAGCCGTCGGCCTCGACGGTGACTGTGATCGTCGCATCCGAATCCCGACAGGCCGCGACGAACTCGGGATCGAAATCAGCCGGGGCGCGATCGGCTTCGATCGCGAGAATACAGTCGCCTGCGGGCGTGAGATAGTCGTCGGTCGTCACTTCGAAGGTACTCGCGTGTTCGGCACTGACGTGCTCGTGGCCGCGAGCGTGGATGACCTCGTCCATGCGACGGAGTTCGGTGCCGGGCGGAAAACGGAATCGGATCGCGCTCGGCTCGCGCGGAATGGGAACGCAGTCTGCGAGTCGCTCAGACGAGACTCGCGCCGTCGAAGTCGCCGCGGCTGTAGTCGATCTCCAGCAAGTCGAGGATCGTCGGCGTGATATCGAAGAGGTCAGCGTCCTCGATCGCCGCCTCAGGATCGTCGATATACAGCGACGTATTATCGAAGCTGTGCATCCCGTTGCGCGGTCCCGTGGTGAAGATCTCGGAGTCGGCTTTGAACCCGGACTTCAGATCGAAGCCCTTGTTCGGAATCGCGACCAGATCGGGTGCGATGTCGTCGTGGTCGCCACGGAAGGCCGCTTCCTTCTCGACGACGCGGTCGACGACTTCGTTGCCGTCGGGTCCTTCGAGGGCCTCGAGGTCGGCTTTGAGCTGGTCGCGGACCTCGTCGTACTCGGATTCGGGAACGGAGCCGCGGGGCTCTCGTCCCTCGAGGTTGATGTAGAAGCGACCGGGGATGAACGAGTAGGCTTTCGTATCGGTCGAGATGTCGCCCAGTTCCTCGGGCTCGTCAGTCTGGAAGGAGAGCCAGCCCTCCTCGCGGAGCCACTCGTTGAAGTGGACCTCGTAGTCGAGACTGGTGAAACCGTGGTCGGAGGCGACGATCATGGTGACGTCGTCGGGCAGCGCCTCACGCAGCCGGCCGATGTAGTCGTCGACCTTCTGGTAGAACTCGATGAAGTCGTCCTTGTACTCGCCGTCGCGCTCGTAGTCCTTAAAGAGGAAGTGGTTGACCCGGTCGGTCGTCATGAAGACGCCGAAAAAGAGGTCCCAGTCGTCTTCCTCGATGTAGTGTTTGAACGCCTCGAAGCGGGCGTCGACCGTCGCGTGGGCGTCCTCGATGAACTCGGCTTTGTCGTCGTGGTGGCCGAGTTTCGGGTTGACGTCGATCCGGTAGTCGAGCGTCTCGAGGTAGTCACGAACGTCGTCGGGGTAGGCGGCCTTCTCGAGGCCGGGTGAGAGGAAGCCCGAGACCATCCGCTGGACGTCGCGCTGGGGTGGGAAGGTGACGGGGACGTTCAGGACTGTCGCCTTGCGGCCGGCCTCCTGGACCTGGTCCCAGACACGGTCGGCCTGGACGTCGCGCCCCATCGGGACGTAGGTATCGTAGGTGCCGACTTCCCGGTCCTGGAAGCCGTAGACACCGGTCTCGCCGGGGTTCTTTCCGGTCGTCAGCGACGGCCAGCAGGCGCTGGATTCCGGCGGCACGATACTCGAGATCTCGCCAGCCGTTCCGTCCTCGGCGATCGCCGCAAAGTTGGGAAACAGTTCCTCGTTCTCTGATAGGAGACTATACGGCACGCCGTCGACCCCGATAAACGCGACCCGGGGGTCGCCGTCGCCCCGTAATCGGTCGAACAGACCCATGGACGGACGTAGTTCGACCGGATACAAGAAGGTTCGTTTCCGGACAGTGTTTTGCAAATACCTGCGACAGCAACTGCCGGTTGGACAGTCGTCGCCGACTGCCGACGGGAGGACTGCTCGATCAGTGGGGGCAATAGCGGACGACGGGCACCGTGACCGGCCCGTGAGTCAGCTTCGAACCCGCTCACGGGGTTACTCGTCGCAGTCGCTCGAGTCCGCGGGCTCGAAGTTGGTCGGGACGACCGTGAGGTGGGCCATGCCGACGGCGGACTCGGCTGCGTCGTCGGCCGACGATCCCGATCGTGGGGCGGGGTTAGATGCTGCCATACAGGACTGACTACGGCAGGAGTGGCCATAAAATTACCCATGCTCATAACGCATCCGGAGACCGGCCGGAGATAACTCTGGGGAATCGACCGGTGGAGACGACGACAGAAACGAGAAACGCCGCTTTCGCGGTCGTTACTGGAAGTTCTCTTCGTAGAGGTCCTGGGCGTGCTCGATCGCGTCGTAGGCGGCCTGCTTGTCCTCCCAGCCCTGCGTCTCGACTTCTTTGCCCTCTTCTAGGTTCTTGTAGGTCTCGAAGAACTCGTCGATCTCGTCGAGTTGCTGCTGTGGGATGTCTTCGAGGTCCTCGATGTGGTCGTAGCGTGGGTCCTCACTCGGGACGGCGATGACCTTGTCGTCCTGTTCGCCGTCGTCGTCCATCTTCATCAGCGCGACGGGACGGGCCTCGATGACACAGCCGGGGAACGTCTGATCCTCGACGAGAACGAGGACGTCGAAGGGGTCCTCGTCGTCGTAATAGGACTGCGGGATGAAGCCATAGTCGCTCGGGTAGTGGACGTTGCTGTGGAGCACACGGTCGAGGACGACGCCCGGCACGTCCTTGTCGTACTCGTATTTGTTTCGCTCGCCTTTGAGACACTCGACGACAGCGTAGATCTCTTCGGGTGCGTTCGGTCCAGTCTCGAGGTCTTCCCAGAGGTTGACCATGTACCGGAACATCCGCAGTCGATCAAAAAGTACTTTCGTAATCGACTGTCAGTATTCGAGTGACGGTTGCCAGATACCCGACAGACACCGCGAAGGCCCGTTACACCCGTTTCCGGCCTCGTACCGGTCGGTCGCCGGGTGTCCGACCGGCTGATACGAAGGGATAGTTGACAAGTCTTAAATAGTCTGGTGACAATTGCACAAGTATGTCAGAGGCACAATCAATCACCGGCGAACAGAGTATTGCACGCGAACTCACGGCGTTCCAGAACAACATCCTCGTCATCCTCGCGAAAGAGCCGATGTACGGCCTCGCGATCAAACGCGAACTCGAGGACTACTATGGGACGGAAGTAAACCACGGACGTCTCTACCCCAACCTCGACGAGCTCGTCGAGCTGGGGCTGG
Source organism: Haloarchaeobius amylolyticus (assembly GCF_042678045.1). Classification (GTDB taxonomy): domain Archaea; phylum Halobacteriota; class Halobacteria; order Halobacteriales; family Natrialbaceae; genus Natrinema; species Natrinema amylolyticus_A. The sequence goes on along the minus strand of NZ_JBHUDI010000001.1, from coordinate 160,623 downwards.
TCGAGAAGAGCGAACTCGACAAGCGAACCAACCAGTACTCGCTGACCGACGACGGCTACGACGCCGTCCTCGACGGCATCCAGTGGACGCTCTCGAAGGTCGTCACGGGCGACGACCGCGCCGACGAGATCCGCGAGATCGTCGACGAGAGCTACTAGAATCTGCGCTCCGGGACCCGCTCTCCGGCAGCTTCGAAGACCAGCTCGATCGATTCGTCGATCATCTTCTGTTGTTTTTCTGACGGCCAGGCGTTCCTGACGAAGTACTCCGTCCGAAACTCGCCGAGTTCGTCGCCCGTCAGTGACTCGATCGGCTTCGCGTAGTGATTGCCCGCGAAATCGGCCAGAGTCGCCGCGTTATCGCCGTGGACCTCGCCGTGGGCCTCCCGCACCGTCGCGACCAGGTCGCGGTTGTGCGCCTCGACGTCGTCCCAGTCGTCCGGATCGCCCGTACCCTCGAGGGGGATCTCGACCGCGCGGTCGATGTCCTCGATGCGGTCGGTCCGGATGACGCCGTCCTCGTGCCACTCCTCGGGATGGAGAACGAGGACGTCGTCACCCTCGTCGTCGCGGATCCGGGACGTGAAGTCGTGTTCGTCGAGGAGGTCGTCGCGCCGCTGCTCGTAAGCCGTTGCCTCGTTGTCGTCGACCGCGGTGCGCTCGAGACGAGTCAGTCGCTCGACTTCGTCGACGACATCGCGGGGGAGCTCAGCGTCGTCGCTTTCGCTCGTATCATCATCCTCACCGGCGTCGATCGCGTTCGGCTCGGTCATAGGAGCGTCTACGCACACGGCCGTTTTCCGCTTGCCGATCCGTTCCGACGTGCCGGGCTCGGCGTTTCCGCGTCGCGTTCGACTGTGCCGTTCAACACACGAAACGGCTCGCGAATACTACTGGACAGCAGTCAATACGAAGCCGATCGCGAATTCACGGCCGTCACCTATGGGGACGGCCGCATACGTGCGACCGGCTTCACGTCGTTCTGTCCGGCAGTATCAATCGTCAGTGGGTTCGGGTCCGACGATGTCGAATCGTGCGCCACCGTGCTCCCCGTCGGTCAGGTGGACCGTCCAGCCGTGTGCATCGGCGACCTGTTCGACGATCGAGAGACCGTAGCCGGTCCCCGCTGTCGCCGTCGAGTAGCCGTCGCGGAACACGTCTTCCCGTTCTGCCTCGGGTACTCCCGGTCCGTCGTCCGCGACGTAGAACCCGTCCGGACGGCCCCCGACGCTGACCGACACGTCGTCGCCACCGTGTTCGATCGCATTGCGAAACAGGTTCTCGAACAGCTGCGCCAGGCGGCTTCGGTCGGCTCGAATCGTTCGATCGGTCTCGATACGCACGGTTGCGTCAGCCGTGGCGACGTGTCGCCAACAGGTCTCGGCCACCGCTTCGAGATCGACCGGTTCCAGTTCGCCGATTCCATCGCCGTCGCGTGCGAGCGTCAGGAGGTCCTCGATCAGGACGGTCATCCGCTCGTGGGCGCGACCAACGTGATCGAGGTGCTCGCTGTCACACTCCTCGCGAGCCAGCTCGAGTCGACCCTGAGCGACGTTGAGCGGGTTCCGAAGGTCGTGACTGGCGATGGACGCGAATCGCTCCAGGCGCTTCTCTCGCTTCTTCCGGCCGGTGATATCCCGTGCGATGCTCAAGACGGCCGTGTCTCCGCGGTACGGAATCAGACTGGAACTGATTTCGACGGGGATCCGCTCGCCGTCGCTGGTCTCGTGGACGGTTTCGAAGACCTGTATTTCGTCCGTCGGCATATCCGTAATGCGCGTTGTGATTTCGGCCGCCTCGAGACCGACGTCGAACTCGTGTGGCGTCATCGAGCGGAGTTCTTCCCGTGAGTACCCCATCGTCTCCACGGCGGCGTCGTTCACGGCGAGGATCGTCTCGTCGGTGTCGATGACCCACGCGGTATCGTTCATCCCATTGATCAGCGCTTCGTACTCCTCGCGGGCCCGCTGGAGCTCGCGTTCGCGCGCCGTGCGCTCCGTGATGTCCCGGCTGATGGCGACGAACCAGTTGTTCGCCTCGAGATCGAGCCGTCGTAGATGGATTTCGACCGGGAACGTCGACCCGTCCTTCCGCTGGTATTCACCATCCACTCGATGGCGGTCGCCCGGTTCCATCGCGTCCCAGATCATTCGCGCTTTCTCGGGGTCGACCTCCTGATCGAGGTCCCAGACGTTCATCTCGGTCAGTTCGGACTCGTCGTAGCCCGTCTGCTCGCACAGGCGAGGGTTCGGATCGATGATAGTGCCGTCCGTATCGTGGATGTTGATCATATCCGGCGAGTTTTCGAACAGCGCCTCGAGCCGGGCCGTGGTCTGCTCGAGTCGTGTTTCGCGCCGTTTGCGGTCGGTGATGTCCGTGATGACCCCTTCCAGTGCCTCGGGCCGCCCGTCGCCCGCGTAGAGACCGCGCCCGCGTTCCCACACCCACTTCGTGGTTCTGTCAGCCGTCACGATCCGATACGTCACTTCGAAGGTATCATCCCTCGCCAACGATTCCTGTACGGCCTCCCACGTCTCCTCTCGGTCGTCAGGATGTACCACCTCCGCGCCCCAGTTTACCTCACGTTGCTCCAGCGTGCGGGCAGCATAGCCGGTCAGCGATTCGACCTCGCCTTCGACGGTCTCCATCGGCCAGTCCGATTCGTTCCGACACCGGTAGATCATCCCCGGAAAGTTGCGTATCAGCGTCTCGAGTCCGCGCGTGCGCTCGCTTAGCAACTGCTGTGAGCGATAGGCCTCGACGGCGTTTTCGATTCGGTTCACGAGGACGGTGTACTGTCCGGTCCCGCTCTCCTTCTGGAGATAGTCGGTGACGCCAGCGGAGATCGCGTCGCTGGCGACCGCTTCGGATCCCGTTGCCGTGTAAAGGATGAACGGGAGATCCGAGTCCTCGTTCCGGACGGCCTCGAGGAATTCGATGCCGTCCCGGCCGGGCATCTCGTAGGCGGAGACGATACAGTCTACGTCGTTCTCGGCGAGGTATGTCAGCCCTTCGCTGACGTTCACAGCCGTTTCGACGTCGAAGCGGTCGTCCGCGCGCTCGAGGAACGTCCCGGTCAACTCGGTACTGTTCGAATCGTCGTCGACGTGGAGAACCCGAATCGAATCATGTCCGTCGCCCATCGTGGTGCGCAGTGCCATACGCGCGTGACGCTTAAATCGATACTGGGTCCTTACTTTCAGGACGACTGATAAATAGCCGCCGAACGGGCAATCGAGGTTCTAGGCCTGATCCAGCGCCTCGTTGACGAGGCCGTCCGCGCGCTCGTTGACTTCCCGGGGGACGTACTCGAGGGTCCACTCGTCGAACCCGGACAGCAGTTCGTGGACGGTTACGCGTTTCTCGCGGAGTTCGGGGTTGTTGGTGTCGTACTCGCCTCGGACCTGTTTGACGATCAGTTCGGAGTCGCCGCGGACGTGCACCTCGTCGTAGCCGTAGTCGCGGGCAGCCTCGAGTCCCGCGATCAGAGCCTCGTACTCGGCTTGGTTGTTCGTCGCCGTCCCGATGGTCTCGCCGTCCTCGGCGACGATGCCATCGCCCGTGACGATCACCCAGCCGATCGCGGCCGGGCCGGGGTTCCCGCGAGAGCCGCCGTCGAAGTAGACGTGGGCGCGGCCGCCGTCCTCGCGCAACAGGGCCTCGAGGTCGCGCGGGTCCGAACCCTGGATCACGATCTTGTCGTCGTAAGCGACGGCTGTCGCCCCACCACGGCTGGCCCGCCAGCGCTCGTGGTCCGTGTTCCCGGATTCGATCGTCACGTCCGCATCCTCGAGTCGCTCGCGAGCCGTCTCGACATCGCATTCGATAACCGGCATTCGTGTCCGGCATCGACCGGAATCGGATAAAGGTTTTCCGGTTCCGAATCGTAAACCTCGGGTTTGAACGCTCGTACGTGCCGTTTTCGGGCAGTACTGGTCAGGTCGGCAAAACGCTTACCAAACGTTTATATATCGTGGTGATACTACTATAAAAGTGCGATGACACGGTCCACCCGCCAGCGGGAGCGAACGCGCGAGACGGACGAGACCGAGGATCAGGAAGGGGTACGTGCCTGCCCCGAGTGTGAATCGGACAATCTCGTCAAGGACTCCGACCGGGGAGAGCTCATCTGCGAAGACTGTGGGCTCGTCGTGGAGGAGGAACAGATCGACCCCGGCCCGGAGTGGCGGGCGTTCAATCACCAGGAACGGCAGGAAAAGTCCCGCGTCGGCGCGCCGACGACCCAGACGATGCACGACAAGGGGCTGACGACGACCATCGACTGGAAAGACAAGGACGCCTACGGTCGCTCGATTTCTTCGAAAAAGCGCAGTCAGATGCACCGGCTGCGAAAGTGGCAGGAACGGATTCGAACCAAAGACGCCGGCGAGCGCAATCTCCAGTTCGCGCTCAGTGAGATCGACCGGATGGCCTCCGCGCTGGGGGTCCCACGCTCGGTCCGTGAGGTCGCGTCGGTCATCTATCGACGCGCGCTCAAAGAAGACCTCATCCGCGGGCGCTCGATCGAAGGCGTCGCGACGTCGGCGCTCTATGCCGCCTGTCGCAAGGAAGGGATCCCGCGAAGCCTCGAGGAAATCTCGGAAGTCTCCCGCGTCGAACGCAAAGAGATCGGTCGCACGTATCGATACATCTCGCAGGAACTCGGCCTCGAGATGCGTCCCGTCGACCCGAAAAAATACGTCCCGCGCTTCTGTTCTGAACTCGAACTGTCCGAAGAGGTCCAGACCAAGGCCAACGAGATCATCGAGAAGACAGCCGAGGAAGGGCTGCTGTCGGGCAAGTCACCAACGGGGTACGCTGCGGCTGCGATCTACGCTGCCTCCCTTCTCTGCAACGAGAAGAAGACCCAGCGCGAGGTCGCCGACGTCGCACAGGTGACCGAGGTGACGATCCGGAATCGGTATCAGGAACAGATCGAAGCGATGGGCATTCACGGCTAGCCGAGCGTCGTTTTCACTCCCGATTTTATCGCACAACGCCAATCGTAGCGACCGCACCGTCGCAGTAGCCGATTGCCGAACCTGGTTGACTAGTCGTCTTTTCCGACGCTGATGACCTGCAACAGTGAGTAGACGGGGACGCCCTCGAGTTCCTCGACGCCCTGTTTGTCGGCGAGGACGACGCACGCGAGCGGTTTCCCGCCTTCGGCGCGGATGGCCTCGATGGTCTCGCGCATGGTGGTCCCGCTGGTGACGATGTCGTCGACGATGTAACACTCGCGGTCACGGATACCGGCAAAATTCCGGCTGAAGGTGCCGCCGAGTTCCTCGATGTCGCCTTCCTCCCACTGGTGTTTCGCCGGCGTGTAGGTCCCGAGATCGGTCTCGAGTTCACGCGCGACCAGCGTCGCGATGGGACCGCCGGCTTTTTCGATGCCGATGGTCAGATCGACGTCTTCGCCGTGTTTGGCGAGCATGTCGGCCATCGCCGAGGCGATGTGGTTCATTCGCTTGCTGTCCCGGCCGATCGCCGACCAATCGACGTGGATGTCCTGTGGGCCGCTCACGCCGTTGGCCGGCGGCTGGGTTGGTTCCTCGGTTTGCTGGGGTGTCGTGCCGCTGCGCTCGACGAGCCAGCTCGCGGTCTCCCGCGAGACGTTCAGCTCGTCAGCGATTTCGCCCTTGGAGAGCCCCCGAGATGCGAGCTCGGCCGCGCTCTCGATGAGGTCGTCGACGTTTTTCATATAGCTGTGAATTCGACCGCCGTTTTTATAGTCGTATCGTCATCGGGGATCGCTGCCGACCCGTCGCCGGCGGCCGGAACACGCGCAGCTGCCTTGGGGAACGCCCGGTCGACCGCCTCGAGGCCATAGATCCCGGTCACGATCGCCTCGAGCAGCCAGTCGGGAAGGTCCTCGAGGGTATCGATAGCCGCCTCGAAGTGGGCGCGATTGGAGTTGACGCTGCCCACGACGGCCTTGTTCGAAAGGACGAGCTCGCGGTGGAGGTGGCCACCGTCGACCTCGAACGCCCAGTCGCCCGGGACGCCGAGGAGAGCAGCGACGCCGTTGGGTGCGAGCGCGTCGATGGACTCGAAGGCATGTTTGGCGTAGCCGGTGGCCTCGTAGACGAGATCCATCGGCTCGTAGGCGGCTGGGATCTCGGCGACTGGCGTCTCCCGGGAGTCGATGTAGGTCGCGCCGAGTCGCTCGATGACGTCGATCACCGGATGTGGCCGATCTTTCCGGCCGAGACAGTAGACGCGCTCGAAGTCGTCCGTAGCCGTGAACATCGCGGCGGTCAACAGCCCCAGCGAGCCAGTGCCGAGAACGAGTGCTGAGTCGGGTTGCCAGTCGAACGCCGACCGGGTCGCACGGGCGTGTTCGACAGCCTTCTCGGTGATACTGAGCGGCTCGACGAGAAAACCCCACTCGGCGAGGTCGGCAGGAATCGGGACGAGGTACTCGGCCGGACTCGTGATATACTCGGCCATGAACCCGTGTGCGCCGACGATCCCGCGTTCGACGTATGCACCCTCGGGAGCCATGTCGGGCTCGCCGCGCTCGAAGTACTCGTTGGTCTCGGTCCCCGGCGGCGGCCGGCGGACCGTCGGAACGACGTGCTGGCCCGCCTCGAGTCCGGTTTCGTTTGGGTCGTCGACGACACCGACAGCCTCGTGGCCGAGGACGAGCCGGTCGTCGCCGCTGGGGGGTCCGCCGTGGCTCCCTTCGATGACCTCGTAATCGGTTCCATCGACGCCCACGCGGAGGATCCGCACGAGCGCCTCGCCGGGAGCTGGTTCTGGAACGGGCCGCTCGACGACGTCTGGGACGCCCGCTCCGGGCTGGACTGCGATGGCTTTCATACCTATCCGGTAGGAACCGTGAAGGTAAATATTTATTCCTCTCCGAGTTAATCGATTCATATGAACAGTTATGACAGTCAGATGCGCTTGAACGCCGACCTAGCGTCCCGAACCGACCGCCAGCGGAAACGATTATCCGGCTGCCAATGCCTGTAGCTCACATGGAACGGTACGATCTCGTCTACCAGCTCTACGACGAGTACGACACGAAGACGCTACGAGAGTTCCAGGAGTTCGTCGACGTCTTCCCGGCCGTCGACTCCCGGGTCGCCCTCGAGCACTGGCAGGGGGCAACCGAGGAACTCGAGGAACGCAAAGACGAGATCCGGTCGTCGTTCGCGGCCGGCGAGACGTTCGCGGAGATCGCCGCACGGGCGACCCGCGACCAGGCCTTCACTGCGCTTGACCTCGAGGCGAAGTACGGCCGGGCGGTCAACGTCCTCGTCCTCGACGTCGACGAGACGCTGCGTTCTGCGGGCGGGACCGACAACGAGATCCCCCGCGAGACGCTGCACCTGCTGACCGAGTTCTACGACGCCGGCGTCCCGATCGTCATCTGTACGGGCCAGACCCTAGAGAACGTCAAGGGCTTCGCGATCCAGGGGCTGGGCAGCGAGATCGTCCACTCGGGGAACCTCTCGATCGTCTACGAGGCGGGGACGGGTGTGTTCACGCCGGGCCACGGCGCGGATACGAAACAGTTGCTCTACGAGGATCTAGAGGAGGAGATCCGAACCGTCTTCGACGACGTGCGCTCACGCGTGCTCCCGGAGGCACCGGAGGAACTCCGACGCGGCTGTCACCTGCAGGGCAACGAGTTCAACGTCACGATGAAGCCCAACTACGAGACCGGCTCGGCGGACGCCCGCGAGATCATCGACGAGGCGCTGGTCTATCTCATCGATCTGCTGGCCGACGCCGTCGGGGACACACTCGAGAACGGCAACGGCGAGTCGGCGCTCGACGACGAGACGATCACCGACTGGACTCGCGCCTTCTACGCCGCACAGGATCCCGAGCTCAGGGCGGTCCTCGAGAGCGAGGGTTCTTACCCCGACCTCGACGCCGATGCGGTGCCCGACGCACTCACGGCGGTCCTAGAGCGGATCGACGTCGCCTACTACGAGGCCGACGCGGCCGAAATCGGCAGTCTCGAGCTGAATAAGGTGGTCGGCGTCGAGCGCGCGCTGGACGTCCTCGGGGTCGACGACCCGTTCGCGCTCGTGATGGGCGACTCCAAGAGCGACCTCCGCGTCATGGAATGGGTTGCCGAAAACGACGCCGGCATCGCGGCTGCCCCCGAACACGCCTCCCAGGACACCCTGGAACACGTCCTCGAGACGGACGAACTCGTCTTCGATCGTGGGAAAAGCGTCGACGTGCTCCGGACGGTGTACGCGCTCAACCGGCTGGCCCGGCTCAGCTAAGCAACACCCCAGGTCGCAACCGCCGGCATCCCCGTTCTACAACGGTCTCCAGACCGTCACGAGCCGTGACGCGCTGTTTTAAACAGCCGGCACACAAAGGCCCGCCCATCAATCCGATTCGAGTCCTGTATATTCCCAGCGCGACCACGACAGGAGCGTCGTTCGCGACCGGCTTCGACACCACGAGGTGCATTACTGATGACGACGATCGCAGAACTCTCACTTTCAGTGGCCGAGTTCGCACTCGCACAGACAGTCGAGCAACGGCCGACCCTCGAGGTTCGCGTCGAAAGCGTCGTCGCGGAGGGGCCGACGCGGACTGCACCGCTCGTCTGGTTCTCGAACGTCGACCCCGACGAACTCGAGCCAGCCCTCGAGTCGGACCCGACCGTCGCCGAATATCGACAGTTGCTCGAGCGCACCGCCGAGGGCAACCTGTTCTATCGGCTCGAGTACGCCGAGACCGCCGAGTCAGTCTGTCGGTGTGTCTACAGCCACGACGGAACGGTCCTCGACGCACACGTCCGCGACGAGCGCTGGACGCTCCGGCTGCTCTTTCCCCATCGTGAGGAGCTGGCAGCAGCCGTCACAGCGATCGAAGACCACGGCGTCAGTATCGACGTCAGACGCATGGTCGAAGCCGGGCAAGACGAGCAGTTCGAGACGACGGCGGCGCTGACCGAACCTCAACAGGAGGCGATCGCCGAGGCCTATCGCCAGGGCTACTACGACGTGCCACGCGAGATCTCGCTCGAGGAACTCGCGAACGAGCTCGACATCTCCCATCAGGCGCTCTCCGAGCGGCTGCGACGGGCGAACCGCGTCCTCGCGGGCGAACAGGTCGACGAGTCGGCAGGCGAGGTCGCAACGCCGGACTGAGACGGTCTGCTGTCCCGCTGTCCCGGTGGCAGGACGGGTCGCGGGTGCGCCGGAACCGACTGACAGGAGTCCGTACGACGGCGAGTACGATAGTCGGCGGGCGTTTTTTGGCCATGCTCGACGGAGAAGGCGATATGTCGCATCACGATCCCGGCGCTGCCGATCCATTATCGCTTCACGGCGTCGTGCCGCCGACCGTCACCGCGTTCGAAAACGACGAGTCCGTCGACTACGAGGGGACGGCCGCCCACGCCAGGTTCGTCGTCGACCGCGGCGCTCACGGCGTCTTCCCCCTGGGGACCAACGGCGAGTTTCCGCTACTCTCGGGCGAGGAACGCGACCGGGTCGTCGAGGCCGTCGTCGACGAAGTCGGCGACGAAGTACCGGTCATCGCCGGCGTCGGCGCACCGAGTACCTACCGAACCGTCGCCCACGCCGAGCACGCCGAGTCCGTCGGCGCGGACGGGATCGTCGTCGTCACGCCGTACTACTACCCGCTGGACTACGAGGGAGCCATCGAACACTACCGCCGCGTCGCCGAGGCCGTCTCCGTCCCGGTCTACATCTACCACATTCCGAGCAAGACCGGCAACGAACTCTCGCTCGAGACACTGTCCGCCCTCGCAGAGCTCGATACCGTCGCAGGGGTCAAAGACTCGAGCAAGAACGTGCCGTGGCTCGCCCAGGCGATCGACGCCAATCCCGACCTGACCTTCCTTGCGGGTTCTGACTCGCTGGTCTTCACCGGGCTCGAGGTGGGCTGTTCGGGCGCAGTCAGTGCCATCGCGAACGCCTTCCCGGAACTCGTCGTCGACTGCTACGAGGCCTACGATGCGGGCGACGAGGACCGCGCACGCGAGCTCCAGAGCACACTCTTCCAGATTCGAGATGCGTTCAAGGCCGGCGGCGCGTACATGTCCGGCGTCAAGACGGCCCTACGGCTCCGTGGCTTCGACGCCGGCCCGTTGCGCAGCCCGCTGCGGCTGAAAGACGAGGCCCACACCGCAGAACTCAAGGACCGGCTCGCGGAACTCGACGTCGACCTCGACGGGCACTAAGCGTCCGGTACCGGGCCGCGAGAACGGGTGATCGCGCTCGTTCGCGCCGTTCCCGTGAGCACGAGGACGGTCTCGGCGTCGTCCGATCGCTCGACCGTGTACGTATCGAGCGTGGGAAACGCGTCGTCGGCGACGTCACGATTCGTTTCGACGAACCCCTGCAGCGCCTCGAGATCGGCGGCGGCAGCCGACTCGTAGCAGAATGCGTCGGTGACCTCGGTCGTTGCACCGTCGACCGTGAGCGATCGCGTCGTTCCGACCAGCCCGGTCTGCCACTCCCAGTCGTACGCCGGTTCCCGGACTGGATCTCGCGGCGGCAAGACGGTTCCGTTCGCGAACTGGCCCGATCCGCGCTCGGCGAGGAGGGGCGCCGCGTGTTCGTCGTTGCCCCACCGACGACCGCCGTCGGTCCCGCCCTCGCCGTCTCGTGCCCAGCGGGCCTCGAGGACGTACTCGAGCATCTTCTCGGGGTCGATCCAGACGTCGCCGACCGTTCGCACCAGGTAATCGTCCCGAACGGCAAACCTGAAGCTTCCGAGTTCGTACAGATCGAACCCGCGTGCCGTCCCCGTGACAGCCACGTCGCCGTTCGAGTCGTCCTCGAGGTGGGCTTCGACCGCGTCGGGGTCGAACGATCCCGCGAGGACGTGGACCTCGGGACGGAGCGTTTCCTCGACGTCCGCGCCCGCCTCGGGATTGTAGACGTCGAGCCACCAGTCGACGTGCTGGACGAGTTGCCAGTCGAGGTCCATCGCTGGCACGTCGAACGCGTCCCGCACCAGTCGTCCCCAGAGGTCCTCGTAGGAGAGCCGGTCGTCGTGTTCGAACACGATCGCCGGCTCCTGATACCGAAATCGCCGTTCGCGGAACTCACGGTCACGAATCTCGTAGGCGTCGCGGACGAGATCCGACGGCTCCGGATCGGCAAGCCACGCTTCGATCGACGGGTCCGGTTCGTCCTCGTCATCGCCGAGCAGCGGTAGGTTGCTCGTACACCCGCACAGGCCGATCGTTCCGAGCGTCGTCAGTCCAGCCCCGCCAGTTCGAATAAATTATCGTCGTGACGAACAGTTCTTCATCGATCGCACCACATTATTGAAAATCGAAAAGTGTTGTGATAGTAATCAGTTCTCCGGCTGCCGTGAAGAACTGCCTCGCTATCTCCCGAATCGAGGCGTGTTCGCTCGCCGTCCGAACCGTGAGCGGTCGGCGAACTCATCCGCCACCTCGGAACCGGGTCCGAAACCGTCACGTTCTCGCAGGCGTACTAGCACTCGTGACCGGATACGACGCCGTCGTCTACGATCTGGATGGAACGCTCGTCGAGCTCGACGTCGACTGGGACGCCGTCGCCGTCGACGTTCGCGAGATCTATCACCGTGCAGACGTCGAGCCGCCGGGCGACGGGCTCTGGGGAATGCTCGAGGCTGCCGGTGACGTCGGGTTGGCATCGGACGTGGAGTCCGCCATCGCAGCCCACGAGCACGACGGGGCGCGGACATCGAATCGACTCGCCCACGCGGACGACCTTCTCGAGCGGTCGCTGCCGGCGGGCGTCTGTTCGCTCAACTGCGAGCGGGCCTGTCGGATCGCGCTCGAGGAACATGCCCTCGCCCCGGCGGTCGATGCCGTCGTCGGCCGCGACACGGTTGGGACGTGGAAACCGGACCCGGAACCGTTGCTCGCGACCGTCCGTGAACTCGACGCTGATCCAGAGCAGGCGCTGTTTATCGGAGACTCAGCACGAGACCAGCGGACCGCAGAACGAGCGGGTGTCGACTTCGAATACGTCGGCGAGGGTCCATCTGGCGTGTGATGCAGTCCGTTGTCACTGGTACCGGGGCACCCCGCACGGCGAGTCGCGGGTGCGCCGGAACGGACTGACAGGCGCTCGGATGAGACCAGCGGATCATGGACGCGGATCGACTACGTCTGTTTTCGTTTCGCGTAGGCGAACACGATGAGCGACGTGACCAGCCAGACGGGCGCACCGACGCGGATCGCGAACTCCGCGCGGTCGGTCCACGTCGGCAGGGTCGCGGCCGTCGACAGTATGGCGACGATCGGCGCGCCGATCAGGATCGTGATGACGAAGGTCATCTGCATGACCCAGCCGTAGTCGACGCCGTCGGGTGTGGTCGTTTCGACACGTTCAGGCACGCTCGAGTATGGCAACCCGGCCCTCTTAAGCGCCGCGGGTGTGGCCGCAGGTGGCGCGAGAAGAACAACGACGTTTAATCACGCGCGACCAACCTGTGTGTATGCCTACCGTGCGGGATATACGAGAGAAGGCAGGCGAAGAGCCGATCACGATGTTGACGGCCTACGACGCGCCGACGGCGGCGATCGTCGACGCGGCCGGCACCGATATCATCCTCGTCGGTGACAGTCTCGGGAACACGAGTCTGGGATACGAGACGACGCTGCCAGTGACCGTCGACGATATGATTCGTCACACCGCCGCGGTCGCGCGCGCGACAGACGACGCCCTCGTCGTCGCCGACATGCCCTTCCTCTCGATCGGGGTCGACGAGTCGGACAGCATCGAGCACGCCGGGCGGATGCTCAAGGAAGCTGACGCCCACGCGGTCAAACTCGAGTGTGGACCTCACACCGTCGAACTGACCGAGAAACTGGTCCAGCTCGGGATTCCGGTGATGGCACACCTCGGACTGACTCCCCAGCACGTCAACCAGTACGGCGGCTATCCACGGCAGGGAACCGAACAAGAAGCCGCCGAACGGATCCTCGAGCTGGCTGAAGCTCACGCGGACGCCGGGGCGTTCTCGCTCGTACTCGAACACGTCCCCGCGAATCTCGCAGCGGACGTGACGACGGCGCTGGATATCCCGACGATCGGGATCGGTGCCGGGCCGGACTGTGACGGACAGGTACTCGTCATCGACGATGTCGTCGGTCTGAGCGAGTGGTCGCCCTCGTTCTCGAAACAGTTCGGCAACGTCCGCGCGGAGATGGAGTCGGCCGTCGACGACTACGTCTCGGCCGTCGAAGACGGTGCGTTCCCCGCCGAGGAACACAGCCACGAGGAAGCCGATCTCGAAGATCTCTACTGAGAGTGCCGATCGTCGTCCGCGAGCCTGCCCGACTGCGCGGGGTCTCCTGACGGCAGGCCAGCCGTGAATCGGTCGCCAGTACCACACGGTCGGATTGCTCTCGCATAACCAATAATATGTGGTAATATAGCATATAGGTGTAGTGTCGATATAGGGCCAGTGTTTATATATTCGGACGGTGGAGGTGCAGCCACAACGCGAGGATCGCACCCATGCACGATTCACCGATGGGAGTTACGCCCGAATCGACCACCGAACACGCGTCGCGGCTTCAGCACATTACCGTCGAACAGGACGACGTGGCGGCGTGTACGATGTTCCCACAGCACGCCGACGAAAACGCGGCCGCGACGCAATGGATCACCGCGACTGCCGATTCGTTCGTCTCCCTCGAGGACCGGCGGTAACTCATACGGTTTGCTGTTCCGATATCCCGAGCATCCGCAAGGCAGGTCGCGGGCCCGCCAGCACCGACTGACAGGAGTATCACAGCGCGGGCTACAAGTCGACGGGTAGTCCCGACGCATGTGACACACCGCTCTCCCGTGTGCTGTCCGACCGCCCTACTCGACGGTCGCCGTGAGAAACTCGTCGATAGCTTCGTTGAACGCCGCCGGCTGTTCGACCATCGCCAGATGTGCCGCGTCGTCGAGTTCGGCCAGCTCGCATTCGTCGATCTCGTCAGCGAGATACTCGTGGAACCACGGTGGCGTCAACTGGTCGTACTCACCGTACACTGCGAGCGAGGGGGTGTCGATCTCCCCGAGGCGATCACGAACGTCGAACTCGTGGCTCGTAAGGAAGTCCCGCTGTGTGACCCCCTGCCCAGTGTCGTACATCTGCGCCATCGAGCGCTCGCGCAGTTTCGGGTCGGGATCGTGAAGGAGCCGATCCGGCCCGTGCAGGAACTCGACCGCTCGCTCGAAGTCGGACTCGAGCCACCGCAACAGATCCTCGAGAACGCCGAGGCGAGCCCCCGTCCCTGCCAGGACGGCCGCTGCAGGATCGAAGTCGCGCTCGAGCAAGATCTGTAACACGACAGCGCCGCCAAGCGAGTTCCCGACGAGGACCGCCGCATCAGTGTCGTCGACGACGGCCAGCACGTCATCGGTATACGCCGACAGTGCGGTGTAGCCGGCACTCGCGTCGACATCGTCCGAGTCACCGTGGCCGCTCAAATCGAGCGTAACGATCGGATAGCGATCGGCGAGTGCGTGCTGGCCGTTCCAGACGTCGCGTGTTCCCCCGCTTCCGTGGACGAAGCAGATCGGCGGTCCGTCACCGCCCCGGTCGACGACCTCGTATGCCGTCTCCCGATCGTTGTGTGATACCGTTTCCATACATGATGAACGAGCGGAACGGATATAAAGGCTCGAGCCACCACACACCGGCGACCGCCAGCAGCGACGATTTATCTGGGCCTGGGTAATCAGTAGATAGCTCGAGTCGACCGGAAATCGCTATGCCTCGCTGTGAACCACAAACAGAGTTCTCTCGGAGTGATTCGCTCCCGTCTTGCGATTGGCGGCGAAGCATTTATATATTCCTGGTGCTTACCTTGGGTTAGTTGAAGCATGACTCTCGACCAATTCACCCGTGAAGAGGGGCAGTTAGCCCGTCGGTACGAGTACGACGATACGACGGTCATGGCCGTCGACTTCGGCACCGAGGCGACTGACGCCTCGGTCGATGTCGTCGACGATACCGTCATCATCGTCGTCGCTGACGACCAGTACGAGATCGATCTTCCCGCCAGCGTCGAAGACGCGCACACGTTTATGAAAAACGGCGTGCTCACTGTCGAACTGGAGGACGAACGATGAAACTCACCGTCAAGCCACTCAAGCAGAAGGATGCCGGTCGCGGACTGGCCGCGATCGACCGCGTCTCGATGAACGAACTCGACCTCGAGAACGGCGACTACATCGTCATCTCGGGCAACGGTGACGGGCAGGCTGTCGCGCGCGTCTGGCCCGGCTACCCCGAAGACGAGGGACGCGGGATCGTCCGGATCGACGGTCGCCTCCGACAGGAAGCCGACGTCGGGATCGACGACACCGTCAGCGTCGAGCCCGCCGACGTCAAACCCGCCAAATCGGTTACCGTCGCGCTCCCGCAGAACCTCCGTATTCGGGGGGACATCGGCCCGCTCGTCCGTGACAAGCTAAGCGGCCAGGCCGTCACTGAGGGCCAGACGGTACCGTTCTCGCTGTCGTTCGGGCCGATGGCCAGCTCCGGTCAGTCGGTCCCACTGAAGATCGCGAGCACCTCGCCGTCGGGCACCGTCGTCATTACGGACTCGACGAGCATCGAGATCTCCGAGACGCCGGCCGAACAGGTCAGCGCCGGCGGCGGCCCGTCGGCCGAGGGCGTTCCAAACGTCACCTACGAGGACATCGGTGGGCTCGACGACGAACTCGATCAGGTCCGCGAGATGATCGAGCTGCCGATGCGCCACCCCGAGCTGTTCCAGCAACTCGGTATCGAACCGCCGAAAGGCGTCCTCCTACACGGCCCACCGGGCACCGGGAAGACGCTGATGGCGAAAGCCGTCGCCAACGAGATCGACGCCCACTTCGAGACGATCTCCGGGCCGGAGATCATGTCGAAGTACTACGGTGAAAGCGAGGAGCAACTCCGCGAGGTCTTCGAGGAGGCCGAGGAGAACGCTCCCGCGATCATCTTCATCGACGAACTCGACTCGATCGCCGCCAAGCGCGAGGAGGCCGGTGGCGACGTCGAACGGCGCGTGGTCGCCCAACTCCTCTCGCTGATGGACGGCCTCGAGGAACGGGGCCGGGTCACCGTCATCGGCGCGACCAACCGCGTCGACGCGCTCGACCCCGCACTGCGGCGTGGCGGTCGTTTCGACCGCGAGATCGAGATCGGCGTCCCGGACAAGGAAGGCCGCAAGGAGATCCTGCAGGTCCACACTCGCGGGATGCCCCTCGACGAGTCCATCGATCTCGAGCACTACGCCGAGAACACCCACGGCTTCGTCGGGGCCGACCTCGAGAGTCTGGCCCGCGAGAGCGCGATGAACGCGCTCCGGCGCATCCGGCCCGAACTCGACCTCGAGAGCGAGGAGATCGACGCCGACGTCCTCGAGTCGCTGGAGGTCAACGAGGCGGACGTCAAAGAGGCGCTCAAGGGTATCCAGCCCTCCGCGATGCGCGAGGTCTTCGTCGAGGTCCCCGACGTCACGTGGAACGACGTCGGCGGCTTAGAAGACACCAAAGAGCGCCTGCGCGAGACGATCCAGTGGCCGCTCGACTACCCCGAAGTCTTCGAGCAGATGGACATGGAGGCCGCCAAGGGCGTGCTCATGTATGGCCCGCCGGGCACCGGGAAGACCCTGCTCGCGAAGGCGGTCGCTAACGAGGCCCAGTCGAACTTCATCTCGATCAAGGGCCCCGAACTGCTCAACAAATACGTCGGCGAGTCCGAGAAAGGGGTCCGCGAGGTCTTCGAGAAGGCGCGGTCGAACGCACCGACCGTGATCTTTTTCGACGAGATCGACTCGATCGCGGGCGAACGCGGCCAGCGCCAGGGTGACTCCGGCGTCGGCGAACGCGTCGTCTCCCAGCTGCTGACCGAGCTCGATGGGCTCGAGGAACTCGAGGACGTCGTCGTGATCGCGACGACCAACCGCCCGGACCTGATCGACAGCGCCCTGCTCCGTCCGGGTCGGCTCGACCGCCACGTCCACGTGCCGGTCCCCGACGAGGACGGCCGCAAGAAGATCTTCGAGGTCCACACCCGCGGCAAGCCGCTGGCCGACGCGGTCGACCTCGAGTGGCTCGCGAGCGAGACGGACGGCTACGTCGGTGCCGACATCGAGGCAGTCTGCCGTGAGGCCTCGATGGCCGCCAGCCGCGAGTTCATCAACTCAGTCGACCCCGACGAGATGGCCGACACCGTTGGCAACGTCCGCATCAGCAAGGAGCACTTCGAGCACGCACTCGAGGAGGTCAACCCGAGCGTGACCCCCGAGACGCGCGAGCAGTACGAGGAGCTCGAAGAGGAGTTCCAGCAGGCCGAACCGACCCAGGACGAACAGCTCGGTCGGACCTTCCAGTAAGGTCGATCGTCGCGGCCCGCGACACTCACTTGGGTCCGTTTTTTCGCGATCACGTTCGGCTGATCTCTTTCTCCGCAGACGGTCTGCCGTAACTGTTTGGTCGTGCAAAACGATCTCGAGTTTGCTCTCAGCAACTCATACGGATTCCTCTCAGTCATTACCGGGGCACCCGCGACCCGTCGCGGGTACCCCAGGATACCGCGATAGCAGACCGTATCAGACCACGTGAATTGGAACGCTGACTGACCGTCAATCGCGTCGACAACGTACCAGCTACCAGACGTAGGCAGTATCGTCGACGCGACAGGCACCCGCCTCGCCAGTCGTGCGACCGACGTCGCAATCGTAGACACACAGACGCAGTCAGCGTATCGTTCCCAGTATACACCCGGGCGTCCTCAGGCCCGAATTTCGCTGGATGCGGACCGGCCATGCGTCACGGTCCAGACGGTCCTCCCTTCGAGAAATAAGAAAAGCTACATCGATGGGGGCGCTGCACTTTCCCGTGCCTACGCGCCGCCAGTATCTCACGGGTCTTGCGGGAGGCCTCGCTGTCGGCACCATCGCCCGCGCAGACGACATCCGCCGCTATAAAAACCGTTCCTCACTTCGATTTCTCACCGCCCCTGAACGATTCGTCCAACCGAAGAAAACAGAACACACTCCCGACCTCCGATACTTCATCCGCCACTTCACCCAGCGAACCGACTCAGCATATGGTCTGTACGATGTCGTCACCGATGTTGAAACCGTCCAGCGGACCAAAGAGGGGGACTGTGCAGACCTCGCAAATTTCATCGCAAGTTGGCTCCTCCATCGCCGAGACACCGACGTTCAATTGCTCGTCCTCCGACCAACAGCAGAGATCGCATAGGCACACGTCGCCGTGATCAACGAGAGTCACGTGTACGACGCCACGGGGCACTATCGGTCGGTCGATCAGTATGTGGACTACTCCTCGATGAAACCCGTCGCACGAACAACCATCCGCCAGACCGGGTAGGTCCCGTTCAGAGCCGCAGGACCGTCTTCTCGACGGCTCATATGTGGATGTAGCCCGCGAACGTGGCTATGAGTGCCGTACACAATCCTACCGAAAACCGACGAAACCTCGCAACGTTGCCGAGCGACTTCGACAGCAACCAATGGGGAACGAGTACGATGCATCCGATACGTTCCTAGCGCGGAGGATCGGTGAACGAATCGGAGATGATGCGTTTGTCAACCCCTCACAAAATGAATAGATTTCGATAAGATCGGCCTCAATCAGGACGGTTCGCTATGCCGATATTGAGAGTCGTGTTGCTCGTGGAGAATCCTGCAATTGACCCCGTATACCAGAGTGTGCGCTTCTCGCCGGGTTGTAGAGTAACCTCCACTTCGGGAAGATTGCCACCACCGCCACCAGACATCGACTGGTCTTGCCCAATAATCACGGTCTGTGTCTGCTCTGCGGTGCCGCCCTCAGTGTCCATTTCCTGTCCCTGCGTTACAACGATGCGCTGGCTCTGATCCCCTTGAGCAGATTGTCCGCCGGCAGTGCCGCCTGACTGTTGCGGTTGGCCGTAGCGGTCGTATCCGAGTCGCCCGGTGACTCGCAGCGTTGCTGTTCCGCCTGTCCCATTGGGACACGCTTGAATCGTAACCGCGCCACTTGACCAGTCTTTTCCGGTTAGGCTTTCGTCACTACAGCCGCGCGTTCGCACCCGTCCGTCCGCACCGCAATCGACGTTCTGGGTGGTCGCCGTGGCAGTTCCGGTCAGCGTGGAGAAACCAGTCGCTACTCCGAGCGCGCCGAGCAGGTTGCGGCGGTTGACAGGGGAGTCGGTGACGCTCGTATCATCGTTTTTGGTCGTGGAATTGGCTGGATTGGGCGTCATAGGGTTGGTCTGGATTCATCGCGGTCGCTCGCGCGTTACAGGAGAAACCTGTTCACGAACGACTGTTTATAGCTTCCCAGCAGATAGAACGGTTAACAATCGCCTCGAGTGATACATTCCTGCAGCGTGTCATAAAAGGGCACTCACACGGTGATCACGATACTTCCTGGATCGTCTGAAGTGTTCAGTCGGTTCTATCCGTTCGAGTCGACTCCTCGTTTCACGTGGGGCGATGACGAGACGGCTGCCAGAATCTTTCGCCACGATAGATGGTGCACGATCGATTATGTCATCCCTCTGTGAGGATTTTCATCCGATAGTTCTGAGACAGTAGTGTGATGCTGCCCCTCATGTGATAGCCGACTCGAACGAGACCCTTCGACCGGGAATTGGAAGTGTTAATCTCCGAAATGGGGCTTTCGAGCAATTACTCGTGGGTAGATGACACGCCGTTCAAGTACTCCATGACGAGCTGTTCTTCGGCGCGTCGCAGTCGGTACGAGAGCGTCGACCGTGGCATGTCCAGTTTCGACGCCAGTTCGTCGAGCGTGATCTCGCTCGGCGCCCGGTAGTACCCGTGGCGGGCGGCCGCGCGTAACGCCGTCCGCTGGTCGGGGTCGAGCGAGACCCTCCCGAGCGAGTCGTGTCCCCATCGGTCGGCGTCGCGGAGGTGACCCATGTGGAAGGAGAGTTCGGACCGCAAGTTCGCGCTGAGGGCGTCGTAGAGCAGGCCGATATTCTCGTCCGACCGCATCAGGATGCGCCACTTGTGCCGGCCCTTCAGCCGGCGGGAACAGAGAAGCGACCCTCGCGGGAGATACCGACCGGCGAGCATCTGGATTGATTTGCCGCCGCTGATTCTCTCGACGTATGTGTAGAACACCCGCTCCTCGTCGGATCGCTCCAGGATCTCGTGGTGTCCCGTGGTGAGACAGTCCGTCTCGGTCACCGACTCCGTTCGTGCGTCCTCGTCGAGGTGGAGCCGTTCGGCAGCGTCGAGCGCCGCCGTCGGCCCGCTGAGACGCTCGATGCGCCAGAAGCCTTCGTCGTTCACACAACCGTGTAATCCCCGTGCGACGAGCGACGGATGGTCGATGAACACATCCATCATTGGATCGATGCCGGCCTCGTAGTCGATGCTGAACGTGAATTCGCGCATCACGCATCCTCCGGTTCGTCATAGGGACTCGACAACACACCATCGAACTCCGCTGACGAGCGCAAAAGGATTTCCACAGGTGTGGATTGTCCTTCGACAACCTAATTATTATTTATGTGGGTATTGGCCATGTTGGCACATACCATGAGCACCGACGAACCCAATCAGTCGACCGACGCACATGGGCACGAACATCACGAGGTAGAGGGGCCGGGGTATCCGACGCCAGCGGCGATGCGCACCGAGTCGGAACACGAGAAGACTGCCTTTGTCATGGGGCTCCGGGTCGGCATGGACGTGGACGAACCCGACTTCGTCGGCGTCGTCGATGTCGACCCGGATTCCGAGACGTACAGCGAACTGATCGACACGGTCGAGATGCCGAATAAGGGCGACGAACTCCACCACTTCGGCTGGAATACCTGTTCCTCTTCCTGCCACGCCGAGGGGCTGGTCCGGGACCATCTGATCGTCCCCGGCCAGCGCTCCTCGCGCATCCACATCATCGACGCCTCTGACCCGCGCAGCCCGGCAATCGAGAAGGTCATCGAACCGGAGGAGGTGTTCAAGCACGACCTCTCGGCGCCGCACACGGTCCACTGCGTTCCCGAGGGAAAAATCGTCATCAGTATGCTCGGGAACGCCGACGGCGAACTCCCGGGCGGGTTCCTCCAGCTCGACCAGGACGACTTCTCCATCGACGGCCACTGGGAGATCGACCGCGGCGACATGGAGATGAACTACGACTACTGGTATCAGCCCCGTCACGGCGTGATGCTGTCGACGGAGTGGGCGGCGCCGGAAACCTACTACCCGGGCTTCGACTTGGACGACGTCGAAGACGGTAAGTACGGCGACAGCATCCACGTCTGGGACTGGGAGACAAAAGAACACCAGCAGACGCTGACCTTCGGCGAGGAGGGGCTCATCCCGCTTGAGATCCGGATGCCCCACAACCCCGAGGAGACTGAGGGCTACGTGGGCGCCGCGCTCTCTTCAAACATCCTCCGATTCTGGGAGGCGGAGGACGGCCGCTGGGAGTGGGAAAAGGTCATCGACGTTGAGGACCGCGAACATCCCGACTGGGACATGCCCGTGCCGGGACTGGTGACGGACATCCTCCTATCGCTCGACGACCAATACATGTTCTTTTCGAACTGGCTCCATGGCGACGTGCGGATGTACGACATCAGCGACACGGGGAACCCGCGATTGGTCGACCAGTGCTGGGTCGGGGGCAACTTCGCCGAGCGCCGGTCCGTCGGCGGCCACGACGTCCGCGGCGCGCCCCAGATGCTCCAACTCTCCCGGGACGGCCGACGGCTCTACTGGACCACCTCCCTGTTCTCCTCGTGGGACAACCAGTTCTACCCAGAAATCGGGGAACAGGGGTCGCTGATGATGAAAGCAGACGTGTACCCCGAGGAGGGGCGGATGGAACTCGACGAGGAGTTCGTCGTCGACTTCGGAGACGCCCCCGGCGGCCCGGCCCGCGCCCACGAGATTCGCTGGCCCGGTGGCGACTGTACCAGCGACGTCTGGCAGTAGTTGCCGATGCCCCACACAGTCACTCTGGAGTGGCGCGACGGCCGGGAGGCCACCGTCGAGGTCCGGGAGGCCGAGACGGTCATCGACGCTACTGAGCGTGCAGGCCTCGGCGTCCCCTACGGCTGTCTGTACGGTGCTTGCGCCACCTGCACTGGACGCCTGCTGGAGGGAGACCTCGTCCACGTCAAACGGCCGCGGGGGTTGAAACCCAAACACCGCCAGGACGGTTACGTTCTGCTCTGTGTGGCCGAACCACGCTCCGACTGTCGGATCGAGGTGGGTGCGGAGATGCAGGCCGACCTCGTGCCGAATCCGTGGAAATGAGTTCGATCGCCCGACGCGCGGCCGCTGCCGCACTCGGTGTCGCCCTCCCGTCGACGCCAGCGACCGCCCACGGCGCGACCACCGCCGCGACGGGTCTCTCCTTCCCGCTTGTCGTCGCTGGCGTCGTCCTTGTCAGTCTGCTCGGCGGCGGTTTCGTCTTGGGCGCGTGCGACCGACTTCCGTGGTCGCCGGGGCGAGCGGCTCTCCCAGTTCTCGTGTTCGCGCTCGGCGCTGCGGCGCTGGCGCTCGCCGCCACGCAGGAAACGGCAGCGACCCTCGTCGGCACAGCAGCCGGCGTTGGCGTCGTCTCTGTCACCCGCGATGCGGCGATCACGGACTGCGGTACCTGTGAGTTGCCGATTCAGATTTCAGGGAGATCTATCTATTTGAGGATTATTGATCGAACGATCTACAACAAAATAGCGAGACCTGAGCGGCCACACTTGAGACGAGTTTGATGCTCACCGACGTAACTTAACCGGTTTTCGGGGAGCGAAACCTTCCGGTAGAAGGTCTGAAAGTGGGAAAATGCTCCGACAGGGATTCGAACCCTGGTCATTGCCGTGAGAGGGCAATATGATTGGCCGGACTACACCATCGGAGCGGGCTTCGTCTTCACTCAATCGTAGAGCGGTGTTATGTTTAAGGATTCCGTTTCGATAGCGGAGTGGGAAATAGTCGCACGAGAGTGACTGTCAGTTCTCACTCTTCGAACGGCGATTTCGTGGCCTCGGGCTCGAAGCCCTCGAGACTAATGATGTTTTCGCGGCCGACGCGGAGTTTGCTGATGGTGCCGTCGTCTTCCATATCCGAGAGCAGCATGCTGACCTTGGATTTCGACCAGCCGGTTTCCTCGACGATGTTGACCTGTTTCATCCGGCCGCCGTTCTCGCGGATGAGTTTGACGACGCGGTCTTCGTCCGTCAGGAGTTCCTCGTCGGTGACCGAGTCAGCGTCTGCGGCGGACTTGTCAGCCGCGTCGACTGGGGCTGGCGCGGGCTGTGGCGATTCGGCTTCGACGGAGGAGTCTCTGTCGGTTGGCTCACCGGCCCCGGCCCCGGGTCCATACCGTCGATACCAGATCACGGCTGCGGCGGCGAGGCCGAGCCCGAAGAGGGCTCCGAGGAGATACCAGCCGGGACCGATGCCGCCGATCGTCGTGATCAATCCTGTATCCTCACTTCCGGGGCGGTCGAACACTGCCCGGGGGCGGCCGTCGATGAACTCTCGCGGACCATCCCACCAAACGGACGCTGCGTCCTCGAGCGAACTGCCGGCGTACTGTCCATCGGAGGGCTCGATCGATTGGAACGTGAGATCGCCGCCGGCCTCGATCACGATCGTCTGGGTGGGGCCGAGCGGGAGGTTTTCGAAGACGTCGCCGACGACGATTCGGTCGCCGTCGACGAGTGCAAAGTTTTCCCACGTGAACGACATTTCGACGACACCCGTCGCCGTGAACTGATCTTCGATCCGTGTGGTGCGGCGGAAGTTCGTCGCTTCCATCTCCCGACCGGTCTCCTGCTGTCCGGATTCGACCATTCGCTCCGACTGGTCGGTGAATTCTTCGTAGAGATCCGTCTCGTTGGTTTCGAACTCCGTGCGCCACTCGTTGAAGTTCTCCCTGGCAGCAGTCGCGTTGTCTTCGTTTGCGAACCGCTGTTTGTATCGGAACGTCCACGTCGCGCTGCCGTTTTCGTGAACGACGATCTCGAACGTCGTGTTGTCGAAACTCTGTCGCTCCTGGATGGCGAACTGGCTCTCATCCGGCGGGGTGGCTATCGCCGTGGGTTGTGTCTCCGCGGCCGGCGGAGCGGCATGCCCGGTGTCGGCCACCGCGATCGGTCCGCTGACCCCGGCAACGAGCGTCAAGACGATGAGAACGACGAATCCGACGGTGCCCGGCCGGTTCATTCGTCTACCCACTACGTGTCGGAGCTAAAAATGCTTGTGAATAGCGAGACGGATGGCAGAAACGGCCGATAGTGGCTGTACACGTGCGACGAGTACCGTCTCGCTCGGTTGCGGCGGTTCCCGTCACGCTTGACCTGTGTCGACACCCACAAATCGATCGACTGTGTAGCAGGGCTCATGATCTCGAATCTCGCACAGGGTGTGCAGGCGTTTACCAGCAATGTCTTTCTCGTGACCGGCGAGCGATCCGTCCTCGTCGATACGGGCGCGAACTTCGACGTCGTCGCGGCCGTTTCCGAGCGCGTCGACGACCTCGAGGCCGTTATCCTGACCCACACGCACCGCGACCACGTCGGGAACCTCGAGGCAGTCAAAGACGCCTTCGATGTCGACGCCTGGGGGTACGACACCGCGGTCGACGGCGTCGACCACGCGATCGCGGACGAGGAGACGGTTCAGCTGGGAGATCACGACTACGTTGCGCTCCACACGCCCGGGCACAAAAACGACCACCTCTGCTTTTACTCGGACGACGCGAGCGTGCTGTTCGCGGGCGATTTGATCTTCCAGAACGGAAGTTTCGGCCGTACCGATCTCGAGGAAGGCGATCGGCCGACGCTAATCGAGAGCATCGACCGCGTGCTCGAGTGGATCGATCCTGACCTCGAAGAGATGCACACGGGCCACGGACCGAGCGTGACGAGCGAGCCCTACGGGCACGTCGAACTCTCGGCGCAGATGGCTTGCCAGGCGTAAGCGAGCGTCAGACCCGTCCAGCGGCGTCGAGAAGTGAATCGTACGCGTCCGCGTACGCGCGAGCGATCCGCGCGGGATCGTCCCGGTCTGCCTTGCCAAGAGGAGGCAGTCGAACGCGCGCGAGCGGCTCGAGATAGTCGAGGACGTCAGGGACGCGCTTCTCGATGGCCCCGTCCCTGGGGCTCGAGCTGGCGATCTCGCAGGCTCGACAGTAGCGGTCGCCGTCGTAGACGCGGACGCGGCCGGGCTCGACGGCAGCGACGGCGGCGACCTGCGCCGGATCGAGCGACGACAGCGGCAGTGCGATGTCGCTGTAGGACTCGACGACGGCGACATCGGCGTCCTCGATCTCGGTCGCCAGGCGGTCGAACGCCGGGACGTACTCCCGCTCGGCGAGGTCGTTGAACTCCGCGACGGTTTCGACGGGAACGGCGTCTGAAAGGGGGAGCGCGTCAGCGACTGAATCCGGGATCTCGACGGTCGCGTTGCGGACGAACAGCGCATCCCCGGGATCACGGCCGATCCGGTCGACGACGAACTCGCGGTCGTTTCGGCCGAGGAGGCCGCTGCCGCCGCCGGGGCTAGGCTGCCAGAGCCGATGGACGGGGTTGAGCCGTTCGGGCGGTCGGTCGCGGCCGTCGGCCGCCGAGAGCCGCGCCGCGTCTTTACCGTAGAGTCGCCCATCGGCGAGGGCGCGTCGACAGTCGTCGTGGTCGAACCAGAAGTCGTTGCCGGCGCGGGGTTTGTAGCCGACCGCGCCGGTGCGCTCGAGCAGGCCGGCCGAAAACGTCGTCTTGCCGGCGTCGACGCGGTCGGCACCGACCACGAGGAGGATCATTCTTTCAGGCCGTAGTAGCCGGGTTCGTCCTCGTCGCGGGGCTCGGCGACCACGAGGTCGTCGGCGTTGGTCATGATCCACGGGATCGCCCAGTCGAGCAGGATGTCCTCGGTCTCGCGGTCGATATCGGCATCGGGCTCGAGACCCTGCAGCAGTCGTGCGATCTCGTAGACGGTGTACATCTGGTCGTCTTCGAGCAGCTCCGCCGGCGTGTAGAAGTCACACGGCGGGAGGTTCTCGAACTCGGATTTGGGAACGGGCATACACGTCCGTACCGGCGGCCGGTGCCTAAAGGGTTCGTTCGCGCTCGAGCGCGAGCGGTGATGTGACCCAGCGCCATACGGCCTACTGTACGTCAGTACCGGTGCAACCGCGACCGCCCTGCGGTTGTACCGGTAAACCGGTACACCAAACCGTCTCACTCGTCTCGCGTGCCCCCCTCGAGGTAGTGTTTGATGCGGTCCCGGCTGGATTCGGCCACCTTGACGAACTCGACGACGCGCTCGCCGTCTTCGCGACGGTCGGCCTCGACATCAATCGTCATCGACTGGTCGTGCAGGTGGTCGAAGAGTGCGTCGATCGATTCAGCGTCGCCCCTGACCGTGTGTCGGTGGCCGATCGTCTCGCCGTCGTCGACGTCCTGGATGGCTTCGACCATCGGTCGAAGGATCGATTCACCGAGGTCGTGTGCGCGCTCCTGGAGTCGATCCTCGTCTTCGTCGAACTCGGCGGCCTGAAACGCCTCCCGGATGAGCCGCGAGAAGACGAAATCCCGGCCGTGGTCGAACGGCAGCGAGAACGCGTAGGCGAGTTCGTCGTGGTGCTGGGCTTCGGTCGTATACTTGACCATCGCATCACCGGGTTCCGATTTCATCACGACGCCCTCCCGACTCGCCGCGTCGAGTTCATCGATGGCGTCGCGAACGGTCTCGGCGGCGGATTCCGGCGGTGCCCGTCCGAACAGCCGCGGCTGGTTGAAGTCGTACATCTCACAGATCGCACGACGATCGGCCACGGGAAGCGGCTCGCCCGTCTCGCGGTCGCGAACGCCAAAGACACGGAAGTCGTGGGTGTCGATCCCCTCGTAGTCGGTGGTCGTGTAGGGTGTCTCCGGCCCGACGAGCTCGGCACAGAGGGTCTTCTCCGGATGCTCGTCGAAGAAGGCCTCGAGCGACAGCAGTTTCCGCGCCCGCGCGGTCGTGTACGGACAGATGTAGCCGCTTCTGGTAAACGCAAGCGGCTCGCCGACGTCCGCGATCCGGACGTTGAACCCGTCGAGTTTCTCCTCGACGACGACGGTCTCGCGATCCTCGAAGAACGATTGGACCCCCGGCTCGAGCACGAGCAGCCGTGGGATGCTCGGATACCCCCTGATAATGGCATCGGCGTCCTCGACGATGACGGTCCCGCGCTCGAGGCCGTGGCGTGCGTCCGAGAGGACGTGATACGTTCGACCGTCGAACGACCGCTGCTCGAAGTGCTCGAAGAGATCGGCCGACTCGTCGGTCGTCGCACCGAGGCGCTCGAGGTACGCGTCGCGGTCCATA
The DNA here is from genome assembly GCF_042678045.1 of Haloarchaeobius amylolyticus. Lineage (GTDB taxonomy): Archaea > Halobacteriota > Halobacteria > Halobacteriales > Natrialbaceae > Natrinema > Natrinema amylolyticus_A. The sequence goes on along the minus strand of NZ_JBHUDI010000001.1, from coordinate 133,314 downwards.
CATCGACTCACACCGCTGACCGTCAAAAACACCGGGTTGGCCCCGCTCAGTTCGTCGGAACCGGGGTGAGGCCTATGTAGCTCACGGTCCAATCGAGACGTATGTCCGGTGACCTCCCGCGCCAGCGGTTCGTCCTCGATACCTCGCTGTTCATCACCGAGGAGATCCGTCGTGACGACGAGTCGCTCGAGGCGGCCGTGCTCCGTCTGCTCGATCTGGTGGCGACCGCACGTCTCGAACTCAACATCTCCTGTTACGTGCCGCCGTCGATCCACGACGAACTGGGGACGATGTTGCGCGAGCGCGACGTCGACGATACCGTGTTCTCGCGGCTCGACACCTGGGTCGTCCGCAAGAGCCCCGACCGCTACGGCGTCACGATTCCTGCGAACGTCGTCTACAACTTCATCGACGAGATGAGCGACCGGGTCGACCGCGGCCTGCGGGTCTCGGAAGAGGCCATCCGCGAGGTCGAACAGCTCGATCCGGACGACCTCACGCGAGACGCCGATGACGGCGAACGGGAGGCATACATGACCGAAGCCGATCGCGTCCTGTCGAATCTGCGTGACAAGTATCGCCGCGCGCTCCGGCAGGGCGTGCTCGACTCCCGCGAAGATTTCGACTTGCTCATTCTCGCGCGCGAACTCGATGCCGGCGTCGTCACGGAGGATCGGGGCATCATCTCGTGGGCCGACGAGTTCGGGCTGCGCTACGTCCGTGGCGGACAGTTCCCGACGTTGCTCGAGGAGTACCTGCGCGCGACCGGGGCCACGGACGACGAGTGATCACACCACCACGTCACCAGACGAGCCACTCGAGTGCGAGCACGACCGCGGCGAGGAAGACGTGTTCGCCGTCGACGACGAACCCGTAGTACAGCGGGCCGCGGTCGGGTGTCGCGAACGGAATGTACGCACAGACGTAGGCGTTCATCGCGAGCACGACGAGAAATCGCTGTGGAACCACGTCCGCCACCACGAGAGCGACGACCGCCGCGGCGACGGCAACGGTCGCGACCAGCGACCAGACGCGCGTCGCGTGCGGGCCGAACTGGTTCGGGACCGTCGGAATGTCTTCCTCGCGGTCGCCCTCGATGTCTTTGACGTCGAAGATCACCGCGGCGATGGTGATCATGACCGTCACGTAGGCGAAGACGAACTGAATCTCGAGCGTCCAGAGTTGCTGGTAGTAGTAGCCGACGCCGAGCGGCAGCATGCCCCAGGCGAGCCCGACGAAGAGGTTCTTGACGAGAAAGATCTGTTTGACGCCGCCGACGGAGTACAGCAGTGCGACCGCAAGCGGGAGCAACAGATACACAGCCCCCGAGAGTCCGAGCGCGACGGCGCTCCCGATCGCGGCGAGGTAGAGCGCGATTCCGGCTGCCAGCCAGACGCGGCCGTACCGCTTCGTAAACGCCGCGCGATCCGGAACATTTTGTTCGTCTTCCTCGAGATCGGTAAACCGGTTGACGGTGTAGACGAACATTGTCGCCGCGAAGACGATAAACAGCGGCAGGGGCTCGAGGGGAAGCTCCGCGAGGACAACGGTGGTGACGACGACGCTGACGGTCGCCAGTGAGATAAAGAGGTTACTGTGGACCAGCAATCGGAGCGCGGTCGTGATCGACGACGCCCACCCCGAAGGACGACGGATTGTGCTCGGGTTGGTCACGAGGGAGCCCTTGCCCAAAGTAGGGACAGCCGAAGTTTGAATGCTGTGTCGGATGGCGGACAGTGGCACCGGTCGCGCAACGGATAGATATGGCGATAAATCGTTATATATGCGCGAATATGGCTCCATGGGGGCCAGTAGCGAGCGGAAACTGGCAGGATTTAAGCAAGGGCGGAACGGCCCTTCGAATGGTATGAAATTACACGAGTACCAGGCGAAGCAGGTCTTCGCCGATGCCGGGGTACCGACGCCGGACTCGCAGCTGGCGTCCGACGTCGATGGCGTCGTCACCGCGGCCGAGGAGATCGGCTATCCAGTCGCGGTCAAGGCGCAGGTACAGGTCGGTGGTCGAGGGAAAGCCGGCGGGATCAAACTCGCCGACGACGAAGACGAAGCCCGCGAGGCAGCCGAATCCATTCTCGGAATGGATCTCAAAGGCTACCACGTGGACCGCGTCCTCGTCGAGGAAGCGGTCGACTTTACCGACGAACTCTACGTCGGCATCACGATGGACCGCGGCGAGGGCAAGCCCGTCGCGATGGTCTCGACCAAGGGTGGCGTCAACATCGAGGAGGTCGCCGAGGAAGATCCCGACGCAATCGCCCGCGAGCACATCGACCCCGCCTTCGGGATGCATCCCTACCAGGCCCGCAAGGCCGTCTACGACGCCGGTGTCGACCAGTCGGTCGCCCGTGACGTCTCGAGCGTGCTCACCACGCTCTATCAGCTCTGGGACGACAAGGACGGCGCCGACGCCGAGATCAACCCGCTGATGGTCACCTCCGACGACGAGGTCATCGCGGCCGACGCCGTGATGAACATCGACGAGGACGCGCTGTTCCGCCAGCCCGAACTCGCCGAGATGGAAGAGGAAGCCGCCGGCGGCGACGAACTCGAGCAGAAGGCAGACGAGTACGGCTTCGACTACGTCCGCCTCGAGGGCAACACGGGGATCATCGGCAACGGTGCCGGCCTCGTGATGACGACGCTGGACCTCGTCGACTACTACGGCGGCGAACCAGCCAACTTCCTCGACGTCGGTGGCGGTGCGAAAGCCGACCGGATCGCGAACGCACTCGACATGGTCTTCTCCGACGACAACGTCGAGAGCGTCGTCTTCAACATCTTCGGCGGCATCACCCGCGGCGACGAGGTCGCCAAAGGGATCAACGAAGCACTCGAGCAGTTCGACGAGATTCCCAAGCCAGTCGTCGTGCGACTGGCCGGCACCAACTGGGAGGAAGGTATGGAAATTCTCAACGAGGACCTCGTGACGGTCGAACAGACCCTCGAGGATGCGGTCCAGCGTGCTGTCGAGTACGCTGAGGAGGTGAGCGAATAATGAGCGTACTAGTCGACGACGACACGCGCGTCGTGGTACAGGGCATCACCGGCGGGGAAGGCAAGTTCCACGCCGAACAGATGATGGAGTACGGCACCAACGTCGTTGCCGGCGCGGTCCCCGGCAAGGGCGGCCAGGAAGTCAGCGGCGTGCCGGTCTACGATACGGTCCACGAAGCAGTCGAGGAAGAAAACGCCGACACCTCGGTCATCTTCGTCCCGCCGGCGTTTGCCGGCGACGCGATCTTCGAATCGCTCGACTCGGGCCTCGACCTCGCGGTCGCGATCACGGAAGGCATCCCGACCCAGGACATGGCCCGTGTCAACAAGCGCCTGACCGAGACCGACACGCGACTTATCGGCCCGAACTGTCCTGGCCTCATCACCCCCGGCGAGGCCAAACTCGGCATTCTCCCCGGGAACATCTTCTCGGAGGGGAACGTCGGTCTCGTCTCCCGCTCGGGCACCCTGACCTACCAGGTCGTCGACAATCTGACCAACCGTGGCATCGGGCAGACGACCGCCATCGGCATCGGCGGCGACCCGATCATCGGCACCGACTTCGTCGACGCCCTCGAGCTGTTCGAGAACGACCCCGACACCGACGCGATCGTCATGTGCGGTGAGATCGGTGGCGAAGACGAGGAAGAGGCAGCCGCGTTCATCGACGAGCACGTCGACACGCCGGTCGCCGGCTTCATCGCCGGCCGCACCGCGCCGCCGGGCAAGCGCATGGGCCACGCCGGTGCGATCGTCTCCGGCTCCGGCACCGGTACCGCCGAGAGCAAGATTTCGGCACTCAACGACGCCGGCGTCCCCGTCGGCGACACCCCCGAGGAAGTCGCCGACCACATCGAAGAGTTCCTCAACTAACGCAGTCGAGGAGCGTTCGAGGCGGTTCTGACTCGACGACTCTGACTGACCGCCTCTCCGTTCGCTCGGTTCGATCGCGCTCGCGTCACGAACGTGTCCGGTCACCGGTATGGCGGCCATGACCCGACGCTCGCTTGCAGCAGGATCATAGACGACTTCCTGGTACCGACAGGCATGCCTGCGTGGCTCGAGTGTGACAACTGCGGAAATGAACATACGATTCCGGATCGGGCCGACACACCCGGCGGCGGCACGTGCTGTCCCGAGTGCGGCGAGCGCCCGTACACGGTTCGGAGAGAAGGACTCGCGTGGCACCCGGATCCGTAAGCGAGCAGATGGGAAGGGGAGACGCTCGACTATGCGTAGGCGCGGTTCCTAGAGCAGTCCGCCCAACGTTTTGCGGAGTTTCGAGAGCGGGCCAGTCGCGTCGTCGGGACGATCCGAGTTAGCTGCTGCGTCGTCGCCCGTCGCGGATTCGGACGCAGCGGAGTCATCTCCCAGTTCGGATGCTTGGTCAACGGAGTCGTCTTCGTCGGCGTCGATGGAGCCGTCGTCATCACTCTCGACGGGTTCGTCATCGTCACCATCGATAGAGTCGTCTTCGTCACTCTCGATGCCGTCGTCCCCGGGGATGTCGTCACTCGAGACCGGTCGCTCCGCGGAACTGTCGTTCTCCTCGGTGTCGGCCGTCGATGGCGAGGACGCAGTCTGTGGCTCGTCAGCAGGCGTGTCTGTCGCGTCGGGAGCGGACGCTGTCGTAGCGTCGTCGGTGGGGACCTCACTGTCGACGTCGGTTTCAGTGTCGTTTTCGCTCGAGGACGGTGAGTCGGTGTCGCTCGTGGCCGACTCGTCCGTCTCGGAGCTGCTGTCTGTCTCCTGTTCTCCCTCGTCGGCATCGGGATCGATCCAGAGGAACTCGCCGTCGTCGTCCTTCGAGCGGCCGGTGAGCAGGAGATCGGCGAGTTCGTCATCGTCGGCCAGCAGGTCCGCATCGACCGGCGTATCGGGTTCGGGATCGGGCTCGTCCGCACTCGCGATGATATCGTCCGGGCTCTCGTCGGCGAGGATCGTGTCGGTATCGTCCTCGTCGCCGGTCTCGACCCGCGGCTCGTCCCCCGACTCGACGTCCGATTCGATCTCCCCGAACAGGTCGTCGCTCGAGCCCACGTCGAACCCGGCGTCGCCCGCTTGTGTGTCTATCGTACTATCTGTCATGCGCTCGCTCTGTAGTAGTGGATTATCACGAGACTTTAATTTTTGGAATTTTTTCAGTCCAGTCAAATTACATCGATGACGTATTAGTCTACTGGCCGTCAGCGGGGGATGGCGGGTGCGAAGGTTGACAAACGCCCAGTCGAACGGCAACGAAGCAGTCGATCCAGCGAATCGGACTTGGTGCGGGAAAACTGCGTTTGCCTTCCCGATCCCGGCCAGCTGGCGATCGGCACAAACCCTATTAGTTGGCGCGGTGAATGCGATCCGGTACCATGACTGGAATCGAGTACGACGACTTTCTGGACCTCGGGTACGAGCCAGCGGCGACAGATCTGACCTGTGAGTTTACGATCGAACCCGCCGCGGACATGTCGATGGAGGCGGCGGCGAGCCGGGTCGCCTCCGAGTCCTCGAACGGCACGTGGGCAGCGCTCCACGTCGACGAAGACGAACTGACGGACCTCGGCGCGGTGGCCTGTGAGATCGACGGCACCGAGATCACCGTCGCATACCCCGACGCGCTGTTCGAGACCGGCAGCATGCCCCAGATCCTCTCGTGTATCGCGGGGAACATCCTAGGGATGAAAGCCGTCGACTCGATTCGGCTCGAGGACTGCCACTGGCCCGAGTCGATCGTCGACGGCTTCCCGGGCCCACAGTTCGGCACGGGCGTCGCCCGCGAGAAGCTCGATGCCGGCGAGCGGCCGGTCCTGGCGACGGTCCCGAAACCCAAAGTCGGTCTCTCGACCGACGCCCACGCCCGCGTCGGCGAGGAGGCCTGGCGCGGCGGGATCGACCTGCTGAAAGACGACGAGAACCTCACCGATCAGGACTTCAACCCCTTCGAGGACCGCCTGACGGAGAGCCTCGCGGCTCGCGACCGCGCACAGGAAGCCACCGGGGAGCGCAAGGATTACCTCGTAAACGTGACCGGGGAGACCGCCGAGATGTTAGAGCGCGTCGATCTGGTGGCCGAACACGGCGGCGGCTTCGTCATGGTCGACGTGATTACCTGCGGCTGGGCGGCCGTCCAGAGCGTCCGCGACCGGTGTGAGGACCACGGCCTGGCGATCCACGCCCATCGTGCGATGCACGCCGCCTTCGATCGACTCGAGCACCACGGCGTTTCGATGCGGGTCATCGCACAGATCGCCCGGCTCTGTGGCGTCGATCACATCCACACCGGCACTGCAGGACTCGGCAAACTCGCAAACGAGGACACGCCGGGGATCAACGATTGGCTCACCGGCGAGTGTCATGGCCTGAAACCCGTGCTCCCGGTTGCCTCAGGTGGGCTTCACCCTGGCGTCGTCGATCAGTTGCTGGAGGCGCTTGGCACCGACATCATCGTCCAGGCCGGCGGCGGCGTCCACGGCCACCCCGACGGCACCCATGCGGGCGCAAAAGCGCTCCGGCAGTCCGTCGACGCGTCGATGGCGGGCGAGTCACTCGAGGACTACGCCGACGACCACCCGGAACTGGCGACGGCCCTCGAGAAGTGGGGGGCAGAGACGCCACGGTGACGCCGTCGGGTTCGGCGCGTTTCGCGACCTCGCCGACGGATCCGGTAACACTCATGTAACTAGACATTCTTCTAGAATTCAGATAAATACATATAAATCTAGCTGAGAGATACAGTAATGGCGTATAGACAGTCACGTCGTGGTGGCAGTCCGTCGCCGACGAAAGTCCTCACCGCGGTGACGACTGCCCTGATCGCCGGGGCGGCGCTTGGCGGCGTGTTGCACGCGACCGGCAGTCTTCGGTCGGTGGCAGACGTCTACGGACTCGAGGGGGTGGTAAACGAGTGGACGCTGGTCTTCTGTCACAGCCTCGTCGCGGGCGGACCGTTCGTCGCGCTCGTCACCCGGCTTTCGCGAGGGCGATACGTCCCGCGACCGCTCGCCGAGAGCGACCGAAGTCCGTTTCTCGGTGCCTGCGTGGGTCTCGCATACGGTGTCGTGCTCTGGGTGACCGTCGTCGCCTACGGTGGCCCGTTCTTGCTCGGACTCATCACGGCGGACGCGTATCCGGTTCCCGTGCGCCACTGGGGGAGCTTCGTCGGGCTGTCGACGTTCGGGGCCGTCTTCGGCGCGTGGTACCCGCTGCTCCAGGCGTTTTTCGACGAGCGGCGCTGATCGCGGTCGCTAATAGAAACGATTTCCACCACTCGGCGGGGGATCTGATCGACCCTCGAGCGTCGACGTTCCGGCGAACCCTTTTGTCTATTGGTATCGAGGCACACAACTGTATGTCAGAATCGCCACCAAACGTCCAGCCGCCGACGCCGGCGGAGATCCGCGAATACGCACGACGCCATCACATCGACCTGACCGATCAGGAGGTCGAAGACTTCGAAGCCGCCATCGCTGAGGCGCTGCTGGGCTACGAGCGATTGGATCAACTGCCTGACTATCGACCCCGCGTCGAATACACCGACCGCGATCCCGGCTACCGACCGGGGCCCGACGAAGATCCGCTCAACGCCTTCGTCACGAAGTGCGAAGTAAGGGGCGCGGACGACGGACCGCTCGCGGGCTACGAGGTCGGGCTCAAAGACAACGTCAATCTGGCCGGCGTCGAACTGACGCTCGGGTCGAAGCTCTTCGAGGGCTACGTCCCGTCGACCGACGCGACGATCGTCACGCGGCTGCTCGACGCCGGTGCGACCATTACCGGGAAACTCAACATGGAAGACATGGCCTTCTCCGGGAGCGGCGAACTCTCCGCGACCGGGCCGGTACTGAACCCCGTCGATTCGGACTACATCGCGGGCGGGTCCTCGTCGGGGTCGGCAGCAGCCGTCGGCAACGGCGACGTCGACGTCGCCATCGGCGGCGATCAGGGCGGCTCGATTCGAATCCCCGCCGCGTGGAGCGGCCTCGTTGGGCACAAGCCTACCCACAGTCTGGTTCCGTACACCGGGATCGCCGGTCTCGGCCGGTCGTTCGACCACGCCGGACCGATCTGCTCGACGGTCGACGACTGCGCACGAGTCCTAGATGTGATCGCCGGGAAAGACGACCTCGACCCACGACAGGGCGTCGTCCCGACCGACGACTACCGCGGGGCGCTCTCGGACGATCCGTCGGACGTGACCGTCGGCGTCGTCGAGGAGGGGTTCGGACACGAGGTCAGTGAGTCGGGTGTCGACGACACCGTTCGCGACGCGCTCGCCGCGTTCGAGGACGCCGGCGCGACGGTGACGGAGGTCTCCGTGCCGATGCACCAGGACGGACTCACCATCTGGAACGCGATCGCCCTCGAGGAGACGGCCGCGACGGTCGACGGCGAGGGTATCGGCCACTACGGGAAGGGCTTCTACGATACGCAACTGGCCGACGCGTTCGGACGGGCGCGGCGGGCGGACGCCGACGACTACATCACGACGCTGAAGCTCACGCTCGTCCTCGGCGAGTACCTCGCGGACGAGTATCATGGCCACTACTACGCGAAAGCACAGAACCTCAGCCGACAACTGGCGGAAAAATATGACGATGCGCTCGCTGACGTCGACGTCCTCGCGATGCCCACGACGCCACAGACCGCCCACGAGGTCGACGAGTCGATCTCGCGCCTCGAGGCGATCGACCGCGCGCTCAACATGCTTCACAACACGTCCCCGTTCGACGTGACCGGCCATCCGGCGACGTCGGTGCCCGCCGGGACGGCGGACGGATTGCCGGTCGGGCTCATGCTGATCGGGGAACAGTTCGACGACGCGACGGTGCTCTCGAGCGCGCACGCGTTCGAACAGAGCGTCGAAACCGGCCTGTGATCGACGGACGATCACGGAATCGTGTCCGTCCAAAAACATTATATACTCGTTAACCGCCATTCTGAGTGTGGTTTACGAGACTGGAAACGAGACGGTCGACGACGCACTCGAGCGGGTCGTGGCTGGCGAGCGACTCGACCGGACCGACGGGCTGGCGCTGATGGCCCAGCCGGTCGACGTCCTCGCCGAAGCCGGTGCGGCCGTGCGCGATCACTTCGGTGACGGCACGGTCGACGCCTGCTCGATCGTCAACGCGAAAGCGGGCAACTGCGCCGAGGACTGTGGGTTCTGTGCGCAGTCGGTCCACTTCGACACCGGCATCGACACCTACGGCTTCCTCGGCCCGGAGAAGATCCTCGAGGCCGCGAAACGCGCCGAACGCGACGGTGCCCAGCGCTTCGGGATCGTCGTCGCGGAGAAAGGCGTCTCGAAGGAACACCGGCCCGAGGAGTGGGCGGAGGTCATCGAGTCGATCCGCCTCGTGCGCGACGAGTGCGATCTCGAGGTCGACGCCTCCCTCGGCATTCTCACCGAGGAAGAGGCTGCGATTCTCGCCGAGGAGGGGATCAACCACTACAATCACAACATCGAAACCTCGCCGAACTACTTCCCCGAGATCGTCGACACCCATAGCTTCGAGGACCGGGTGAAGACCCTTGAGGTCGCCAAGGAGGCCGGTATGGACCTCTGTGCCGGCGTCATCCTCGGGATGGGCGAGACCCCAACCGACCGCGTCGAGGCTGCCATCGCGTTGCAGGATATCGGCATCTCCTCGCTGCCGGTCAACGTCCTCAACCCGGTCGAAGGAACGCCGCTGTACGAACAGGGGGCCGACATCTCGACCGAAGAGATCGTGAAGACGGTTGCGGTGTACAAACTCCTGCATCCCGAATCGCGGGTCCGCCTGACCGGTGGCCGCGAGGTCAACCTCGCACCCGACGAGCAGCACCTGCCGCTGGAAGCCGGCGCGGACGGCCTGCTCACCGGCGACTACCTCACGACCGAGGGCCAGTCGCCCGGCGAAGACATCGAGATCATCGAACGCGCGGGCCTCGAGCCAAACCAGGAGACCAACGACTTCGATCCCGACGAGGTGAAAGCTCGCCACAGCGACGCCGCGGAGTCGACCGAGCCAGCAGCGAGTACAGGCGCAGAACCGAGCGACGACTGATTCAATCAGCTACATATCACGACAACTATGGACGAAGTTACGTTTGCGGTACTCGGAACCGGCGGTATCGGCCGACGAGCACTCGAAGTGAGCCAGCACAAAGACGCCCTGACACCTGTCGCGGCGTGTGACCGCCACGGGGTCGCGATCGATTTCGACGGCCTCGACGTCGACGAACTGCTCGAGGCAACTGAGGGCAATATCGACAACGAGGTCGCGACGGACGGTGGGACAGCCGCGTCCGAGGGTGGCGTCAAACAACACGGCGAAGAGCTCGGTGTCGTTGCCTCCGAACAGGCCCGTCCCAGCGAGGATTCGATTCAGGACATCATCGATCACGGCGACGAGATCGACGCCGTCCTGCTCGCGCTGCCCAACTACGAGCACGACTTCATCCCACGGACCGCCGAGCGGTTCATCGAGGGTGACTACTCCGGGGTTATGATCGACGTGCTCAAGCGCTCGCGCGTGATCGGCATGCTCGACGATCGCCGCGAGGCGTTCGAGGACGCCGGCATCACCTTCATCTGTGGCGCGGGCGCGACGCCTGGCCTGCTGACCGGCGCGGCGGCGCTGGCCGCCCAGTCGTTCGTCGAGGTCACCGACGTCGACATCCACTGGGGCGTCGGCCTCAAATCCGGCTACGAGGACAACCGCGGCACCGTCCGCGAGGACATCGCCCACCTCCCAGAGTACGACATCGAGACCGCGCGCGACCTCTCCGAAGAAGAGATCGAGGAAATCATCGACGATCACGACGGTGTCATCGAGTTCGAGGACATGGAACACGCAGACGACGTCTTGCTCGAGCGCGCAGGTATCTGTGACGCCGAGGACGTCACGGTCGGTGGGGTCCTCGACGTGTACAACGACGAGAAGCCGACGACGACTACAGTGCGTGTCACCGGCCGAACCTTCGATGGCGAGACCGCGACGAACACGTTCCAGCTCGGCGACGAGACGAGCATGGAAGCAAACGTCAACGGGCCCGCACTGGGCTATCTGAAAGCCGGCGTGCGACGGAATCGTGCGGGCGAGTACGGCGTCTTCGGCCCCGCCGAATTGATGCCTGGCTTCTGACGACGCTGAGACGACTTTTCATGAGACCTATGCACATGATGGCCCGGAACCGTCGCGTAACAGCCACAAACCGGCCGAAACGAGTCGAATCAGCCGCTCGATCCGAATCGTGAGAGTCAAACCGTGGCGCTGAGTCCGTTTAGCCGAATGGCCGACCGTGGGTTCGACCTCGAGGACCGACTCGAGACCCTCGAGGAAAACGATTTGAAACGCTCGCTCTCGCCCGTCGATCGGGTCGCCGAGCGGGGCTACTTCGCCGAGCCCTCGGGCGGCGACCTGCCCGTCCTCGATTCGGCGGAGGCGCTGGTCTTTGCCTCGAACAACTATCTGGGGTTGACGGACGACCAGCGCGTCCAGGACTCGGCTCGGCAGGCCGCCGCGACCGTCGGCACGGGTGCCGGCGCGAGCCGGCTCGTCACCGGCGATACGATGGTCCACCAGGATCTCGAGCGGCTACTCGCCGAGACGAAAGGAACCGAGCGCGCGCTGGCCTTTTCCTCTGGCTACGCCGCGAACGTCGGGACGATCACGGCGCTCGAGCCCGATGTCGTCTTCTCCGACGAGTTGAATCACGCGAGTATCATCGACGGCTGTCGGCTGTCGGGTGCCGAGACTGTCGTCTACGACCACTGTGACGCCGCCAGCCTCCGATCGGCGCTTGCAGAGCACGCCGAGCAGGCGAGACGGGACGGCCGAGCGCCGGCCGACGAATCCTGGCTGATCGTCACCGACTCGGTGTTCAGCATGGACGGCACCGTCGCTCCGCTCACGGCGATCTGTGATGCTGCCGAGGAATACGGCGCGTGGGTGATGGTCGACGAGGCCCACGCGACCGGCCTCTACGCGAACGGCGGCGGCGTCGTCCAGGCCGAAGGTCTCGAGGACCGGGTCCAGATCCAGATGGGCACGCTCTCGAAGGCGCTGGCCAGTCAGGGCGGGTACGTGGCCGGCAGCGCGGAGTTGATCGAATGTCTGATCAACGACGCACGCTCGTTCGTCTTCTCGACCGGGCTCGCACCGCCGGCCGCCGCCGCTGCGAGCGAGGCGTTGCATATCGCTCGCCACAGCGACGTTCGCGAGCGCCTCTGGGAGAACGTCGCGCATCTCCGCGACGGCCTCGAGACGATGGGCTTCGAGGTGTTAGGAACGTCGCAGATCCTGCCCGTGCTCGTCGGCGACCGACAGGACGCGCTCGCACTCGCGGATGGCATCCGCGAACGGGACGTCGTCGCACCGGCGATTCGGCCGCCGACAGTTCCCGAAGGAACCAGTCGAATTCGTGTCGTCCCGATGGCGACACACGATCAAGACGACGTCATCACCTGCCTCGAGGCGTTCCGTGCCGCGGGTGAGGAGGTCGGGCTCCTGTGACCGCGACGCAGCCGATCGCCGTGGTCGGCACCGGAACCGGCGTCGGGAAGACGGTCATCACGGCTGGACTCACGCGCCTGCTTCGCGAGGCGGGTCAGGACGCACGGGCGATCAAACCCGCACAGACTGGCCATCCGCCCGACGACGACGCCGCGTTCGTCGCCACGGCCTGTGACGACCCCGAGGCCGCGACCTGTCCGCGCTATCTCGAGCCAGCGCTGGCCCCGCGGGTCGCAGCCGAGATCGCCGACGAATCCCTCTCCTACGAGGCGATCCACACCGCGTGTGAACGCGAAATCGACGCGACTGCAGTCCCGATCGTCGAGGGAATCGGCGGGCTACGGGTGCCACTGGCCGGCGATCGCGAGGTGATCGATCTCGTCGCCGACCTCGAGGCTGCAGCAGTCGTCGTCACACGGTCGGGACTGGGGACGCTCAATCACACCGCACTCTCGATCGACGCCCTCGAGGCCCGCGGGATCGATATCGTCGGCATCGTCTGCAACGAGTACGCCGACGAGACGGTCGCAGAGCGGACCAATCCCGCCGAACTCGAGCGGATGACCGGTTACGCCGTCGAGACGGTGCCGCCGCTGACTGACGATGACACTGTGGATCCGAGCGCGATGGCTCTCGGCGTCAGCGATGCACTGTCACCAGCGTTTTGCGAGTTACTGCCGGTAGAATCCGAGTGAGCGGATACCTCAACTCAGGCCGGCGGCGTTGGCCGCTCTTCGTCCACTGTCGACTGCTCGCTCTCCGATGAAAGTGGTTCGTCCTCGACGTAGCTGTCGACGAGGTGCGACACCACTTCGGACTTCCGATGTTCGACCTCAAGGTGGACCCGAAGGTCGGTTCGGTCGGTGTACGTTTCCGTACAAAGCGGGCAGCGACGTGATTCTGTCATTCGGGTGGTCACCAACAGCCACTCTCACCGTTCATCGACGTAAGAGTGTCGATTAATAAGAAGTCCTACATTTCTGCTACGAACGCAACTCGAGCACCGGCCGCTGACCGACTGCCAAAAGGTTCGATGAAACCGCCAGCTCACATGAAATCGCTTAGTCCGGATTGATCTGCGTCCGGCTCGTCGCTTGCCGGGTCGGCAGCTGCTGTGTCGTCTGCCGAGCCCGTGAGCGTCTGCTGTCCGCGTTCGTCACTGTCGTCATCACCGTCGGTTGGCTCGTCAGTGTCTCCGCTCGAGCGCTCGGCCTCGAAGAAGGCGTTGCCCGAGTGTTCGACCGCCTGCTCGGTTTTCAGTTCGTCGGCATCCTCGACGATCGACTGGACCTTGTTGGTATCCTTCCCGCTGCCGGTGACGAACGAGACCTCCGACTCGTCGAGTTCGTAGGCTGCGGCCATACGAACCGTGAGATCGCGGTTCTTGCAGTGGTGGGTCATCGCCGAGAGGAACGGAAGGATCTCCCGGCGGGCGGTGGCGACGCTCGCGCCTTCGCGTTCGGCGATGCGCTCGGCGATCGCATCGCGGGTGTTCCGGGTTCCTTTGGTACGGCCGAGTTTCGACCAGTAACTCGGCGGACCGTAGCGCGTCCAGCCGCCCTTGTTGCCCCGTCGAGAAGCGGCGACTCCGGCGGTCATGTTGTCCGTCGCGTACCGCCAGTACGAGTAGTCCTGGGTGGCCCGCACCCGGCCGAGCCAGCGGTCGGCGTTCGAGAGGAACTCGTAGGCATCGGCCAGTTCAGCGCCCTCGTAGTCCTTCGGGACGTTGTCCTCGATCCAGTTCAACAGGTCGTCGGGGGTCTCGTCGACGTCGTAGGAGGCTCGCAGCGCGCCCTCGGCGTCTTTCTCCTTGATGAGATCGTCGAGGAAGTCGAAGATTCCCTCCGTGGTATCTCGCTCGCTCGTCACCACGTCCTCGACGGTCAGCCGCTCGGTCTCCTCGGCGACCGCCTGCAGGTCGTTGACCGCCGAGCGCAGGTCGCCGCTGGTCGACTCGGCGATCTTCTCTAAGGCTTCCTCCTCGAACTCGACGCCCTCGCGCCGACAGATGTCCCGCAGGACGGGGACGATCGAGCGCTTCGAGACGTCGCGGAACTCGATCGTCTCGCAGGCATTGCGCAGCGACTGGCTCATGTCGTAGAACTCGTTTGCCACGAGCACGATCGGCTGATTGGCGTTCTTGACGACGCGGGTTACCTCCCGCGAGCCGCCGTAGTCGGCGTTCCCGTGGAAGTTGTCCGCCTCGTCCAAGATGACCAGTCGGCGGCCCGCCTCGCCCCCAGTCAGCGTCCCGCTCTTTGCGGCCTCACCAGCGATCTTCTCGATGACGTCCGCCCCCCGGCTGTCGCTGGCGTTGAGTTCCATCACGGGCCAGCCCATATCGTTGGCCAGCGCGTGGGCGGCGGAGGTCTTCCCGACGCCCGGACTGCCGTGGACGATCACCGCCTGTCGGTGCTCGTCCCAGGTTTCGGCCCACTCCTTGAGCTTGTCACGGGCCTTGTTGTTGCCGCGTACCTCCGACAGCGTCGTCGGGCGGTACGTCTCCGTCCAGTCGGTCATTGCACCGTAGTTGGTGCGTTCGGCGTTTAGGGATTGCGGAGCGTCACTCCTCGCTGACCGTTCTCGAGTCGAGGCGAGGTATGACCACCCCGCCGCTGGCTAGTCGTTTCGCGCGCCAGTGTCCGAGAGCACCAAGTCATGGCGGCAGGCACCGCACGTGGTGCGGTCGCACCATACCTCTAAGCGACTGGGGTAGCTTTGTGCAGGTGATGGCGGATCACATCGACCTCGTCAAGCGCTCACTTCGGGACACGACGCGGAGCGAATTCGACCGGCGCGTCGACGAGCAAGCCGCCCGTCTCACCGACGCCCTTCGTGCAGGCCGGCTCGACAATCCCAGTTTCGCCCTCGGAATCGAACTCGAGGCGTACGCCGTCGACGACGATCGGCGGCTGACTCGCGTGCCCGAGCCCGTCCTCGAGGGGCCCTGCGAGAAGGAACTCGGACGGCACAACGTCGAATTCAACACCAGTCCGAGCCCCTTCGACGATGAGGGTGCCGTTGCCCAGGCCGCACAGCTTCAGCGCCACTATCGGCGCGCTCAGCAAGCGGCCGACCGAGCCGACACGGAGATCGTTCTCGACGCCATGTGGACGATCCCGCCCCAGGACGGAACGCACGCGTACCTTGCGGACGTCCACGAGAGCGAGGGGATCACGATCGCCGAGAACATGACCCCGTCACCTCGCTACGCCGCGATCGACAACGACGTCTTGGAACGAACCGGGGGGTCGATCTCGCTGACCGTGCCGGGAGCCGAGTGTCAGTTCCCATCGATCCTCTTCGAGTCGCTTACGAGTTCGATTCAGCCCCACGTCCAGGTGCCCGACGCCGGGGCATTTCCCCGGTATCACGACACTGCCGTTCGGACGCTCGGGCCGGTGCTTGCAGTAGCGACGAACTCGCCGCTTCTCCCGCCGGATCTATACGATATCGAGGACCCATATCGACTGCTCGAGGAAACGCATCACGAACTCCGAATCCCGGTGTTCGAACAGTCGATCAATCAGGCGTGGGAGAAGGTCCGCTTCCCCGATGAGATCGGGAACGCAGTCGACACGATCGACGAACTCGTCGCCGACCCGACGTGTGCACCGTTTCTCCGCGAGTGGCTCGAGGGCGGCGACCGCGAGACGTTCGCTGACCGGTTCTGGGAGCTCAACCACAAGCGGGGGACCTACTGGCGGTGGCTCCGCGCCGTCGTCGGCGGCCAGCCGGTCGGCCAGGGCGACCACTGGTCGATCCGCATCGAATACCGGCCCCTGCCCACGCAGCCGACGATCGCCGAAAATATCGGCTTGCAGTGGCTCGTCGCCGGTCTCGTTCGAGGCCTGTGTGTAGCCGATCACCCGCTCGCGAGCCTCGATCGTGACGCGGCCGAACGGAGCTTCTACAGTGCGGTCGAAAACGGGCTCGAGGCCGAGTTCGTCTGGATCACCGCCGACGGCGATCGGACGACCGATCGAACGGTGATCTACGAGGAACTCTTCGAGTTCGCTCGTCGCGGCCTCCGCGAACAGGGCGTTCCCGACGACGCGATCGAGGAATATCTCGCCCCGCTCGAGACGCGCTGGACCGACCGGCTGACCCCGAGCCGGTGGAAACTGGACCGCGTCAGAGACCACCTCGATGCAGGCATGCGGTTCGCCGACGCCGTCGGCGAGATGCAAACCGAGTACATCCGTCGGTCGGGGGCCGGTGACCCGATCGGCGAGTGGACCTGAGCGCAGCGGTAATCCGGTCTGTCCGTACTTACTCGAGCCACGATGACCGGCACGGTTGTCCCGAATTACCCACCCTCGAGCGTCGCGTCGGCGCTGTCGGATTCGAGCTCGCTGAGACAGTCGCTGGCGTGTGGGTTTTCGTGTGTCGGAGTGACCCGCTCGTAGTCAGCTCGCTGAGTCGTCAGCGACGAGATGACCGTTCCATCGCTGCCGTATTCCGATATTTCGACGACGATCTCGTCGTCGCGCTCCCGGACGGTCGAGCCATCGGCGATCTCGAAGACGACCGTTCCCGAAAACGGGGCGTCGACGTCCGTTCCGAAGACGACACCGTCCTCGAGGAGGGTATTGCCGTAGAGCCCATCATCGTAGAATCCCGTACTTGCCAAGGCGACGTCGCCGTCCTCGAACGACCCGGTTACCGTCGCTCGAGTACAGGAGTCGAACGCCACGTCCCGTTTCGAATCGGTGCTCCCATCACCGGGGTCGTCCGACTCGTCGGGTTTCGCGTCGGCCTCGCCTGACCCGTCGGAACTCCCAGCAGTGTCGTCCGACTCGGTGGTCTCTGTACGGCCCTCGCCGGTATCGGTCGCTTCGTCGTCCGAATCGCCCGATTCGGTGCCGGCGTCCGTTCCGTTCCCGCCGCTCGAGCCGATGCGATTCGTGTCGAGACAGCCCGTTACTCCGACGCCGATACCTGTCGCGCCGATGAACGTCCGGCGATCCATATCCGGTCCAGTCCGCCTTGCACCATAAAGTGTCTGGAATATGTCACTTTCGATTACAGTCATCGGATCGGACGTGACTGTCCAGAGTGTCAACCAGTCGACTCGAGCCGGCGATCACGGGCCGGCTCAGTCCGATGACTCCTCGGCCTCGGCTGTCGCCTCGTTGACAATCACGCTCGCGATACGGGTTCCTTCGACGGCGTCGACGGTCAGCTCGTAGCCGTTAGCCTCGATCGCGTCGCCGACCTCGGGTGCGCGGCCGAGGCGGCTCAACACCAGTCCGCCGATGGTGTCGAACGCCTCGCTCTCGAAGGTCGTCTCGAACTCCTCGTTGACGTCGTCCAGCGAGACGCCCCCGTCGACGGCGTAGCGGCCGTCCCCAAGCTCGTCGATCGAGGGCTCGAGTTCGGCGACGTCGAACTCGTCTTGGATCTCGCCGATGACGACTTCGACGACGTCTTCGCCCGTCAGGATTCCCTCGAAGGCACCCCACTCGTCGATGACGACGGCCAGTTGTACGTTTCGCCGGCGAAACTCCGTCAGGACCTCGTCGATCCGGCGGGTTTCCGGGACGAAGATGACGTCTCGAGCGAGGTCTCGAGCGGTCGGCTCGATCTCGGCGTCGGCCGCCGTTTCGATCGCGTGGAGTACGTCTTTCGCGTGGACGAAGCCGATCACCGGATCCTCGGCGTCCTCGTCGACGACGGGAAACCGAGTGTAGCTCCCGCTTGCGGCGACGGCGCGTAGCTCCGAGAGAGGCATGTCGGCGTCGACGGTGACGACGTCGGGCCGGGGAACCATCACCTCGCGGGCGGGCGTCTCGCCCAGTTCGAAGACGGACTCGATCATCTCGACTTCGTCCATATCGACGGCTCCCTGCTGGCCCGACTGCGAGACGATGCGGATGATCTCCTCCTGACTGTGGCTTTCGTCGCGCTCGGAGGCCGGCGCGACGCCGATGAGCTGTGTAAAGAAGTTCGCCGTCCCGTTGAAGACGATGATCCCCGGAATGAAAATGTAGTAGAAGAACTTCATCGGCGCGGCGACCAGCAGCGCGATCCGCTCGGCGTCCGCGATGGCCAGCGTCTTCGGCGCGAGCTCTCCAAAGACGACGTGCAGGAACGTGATGATGCTGAACCCGATCGCGATCGAAACGAGATGGATCGAGCCCGCGGGAAGGAGCGAGCCGAGCACGGGCTCGAGCAGCGAGGCGATGGCCGGTTCGCCGACCCAGCCAAGCCCCAGCGAGGCGATCGTGATCCCGAGCTGGGTGGTCGCGAGGTAGTCGTCTAAGTTCTCCTCGGCTTCCTGGACGAGCTTGGCCGACGACCGCCCCTCCTCGACGAGCGTTTCGATCTGTGTCGATCGGATGCGGACGTACGCGAACTCCGCGGCAACGAAAAAGCCGTTCAGGAAGACCAGAAAGAGGGCAAAGAGGAGCCGCCCGAACGAGAACGCGAGGTCTACCATCGTCCGATCACCGTCGGTCGTCCACGCCCCAGTGCGATCGTTGGTTCGGCGGCGGCGAGCCGTGATCGGCGATCGGATCGATTTCCCCCGTGGTCCGATCCGACAGCGCGAGAGACATCGTTCGACGGCGCGGCTGACACGACCGCCCGTTCGCCAACACACGCAATCATATGCACACTTGGCACACAACTTACAAAACAGTGGCGCTGGCGGTCGCCGCGCCGTCTTACTCCGCTCGTCGTTCCTCGAGGACCCGTACAAGAACTGCCGCGAAGCCGGCGACGGTGAGGACGAACCGTTCGCCGGTTGCCGCGATTGGGAAGATCCGCTCGACGCCGGTCGCAGGCTCGTCACGTGTCGGATCGAACCCTGTCCGATAGTGCGTGTTCTCGGTCGTCCCGCGGGTCGTCGACGCGGCGACGTCACCGGCGTCGAGTTCGACGAACGTCTGGACGAGCCCCCGCTGGTCGGTCACGAGCAGTGTGCCGGAGAGATCATAAAAGCGGTCGTGAAGCGGCCAGAAGAGGTTGACGCCGTTGAAAAAGGCGTCGAGCAGGATATGTGCAAACAGCAGCGCCGCCAGCGTGACCCACGCGATGCGCGGAGCGTCGTCGCCCCACCGGGTGCGGACGAACGACTCCTCGCGGATCGCACCGTCCCACAGCAAGAGGGTAGCGGGGACGAGGACGATCCAGACGTTGTGCAACGCCGCCCGGTGCGTTCCGGGAACGACGATCCCGAGCAACGTATCGAGATCGAGGAGCGCACTCGACCCCATCACGACCAGAATCGTACGGATATCGAACGTGTCGGCGAGCAACGCAGTCCCGAGCAGGCCGGCGAAGGCGACGTGAACGACGGTCGATGGCACGTTCGGGCGACTCGAACCGCGAAGGCTTGACTGTTGGGGGCGGCACGTGACAAAGAGCTGTCAGCTACGATTCAGCGCTGGCGTCGCTTGCGGACGTACTGTCCGAGAAACAGAATCCCGAACAGCCCAGCCGCGAGTGCCAGCGGTCCCTCGTAGAGGGTCAACACTGCCGCGGCGACGAACAGCGCCCCAGCGAGGATGGCGTAGCCGACCGCCGGATCACCGCCGCTTGCCGGCTCGAGGGGATCGGTCCGGACGACGAGGTCGCCGCGCTCGAGCTGGCCGAAGACGGTGTCAAAGCGGGCCGGAGCCCGCGCGAGGACGGGTAGTGACTCGCGTAGATCGCCGCGCACGTCCGAGACCAGCGTCTCGAGTTCGCTCTCGATGAATCCGTGGTCGACGAGAAACGAGCGCGTCACGCCGATGAAGTCGAACTCGGGATCGAGGGTGCGACAGACGCCCTCGCCGACCGTGCCGACGCGCATGAGCAACATCACGTTCGGCGGGATGCGAAACGGGAACTCGTGGAGTCGTGCGAACAGTTCGGTGATGATCTGTCGCCAGGTGATCTCCGAGCGCCCCTCGAGACTCTCGATGACCAGCTCGAGCACCCGTCGGACCTGGACCCGATCGACCGACGGATCGAGCACCTCGAGTGCGATGAGGGTGTTCAGAAGGCCGTCGACGTCACGACGGACGAGCGTCCGGTAGAGTGCCGTGATGTCGGCTTGCTCTTTGTCCGTGAGCCGTTGGCTCATGCCGTAATCGTAGATGACGACCCGGCCGTCGTCGGTCACCGAGAGGTTGCCGGGATGGGGGTCTGCGTGAAAGACGCCGTCGACGAGCCCCATCTTCAGGTAGGTGCGGGCGATCAGCGTCGCCATCTCGGTGGGGCCGGTGCCGGCATCGGCCAGCGCGCGCTCGTCGGTGATCTTCCGGCCCTCGACGTACTCCATCGCGACGAGACGCTCCGA
Organism: Haloarchaeobius amylolyticus; assembly: GCF_042678045.1. Classification (GTDB taxonomy): domain Archaea; phylum Halobacteriota; class Halobacteria; order Halobacteriales; family Natrialbaceae; genus Natrinema; species Natrinema amylolyticus_A. Next base: position 112,524 of record NZ_JBHUDI010000001.1, on the reverse strand, counting down.
ACACAGGTCGGGATAGGTGTCGGGGACGACGATCCGATCGTCGTCGGCGAAGTTGTCGTCGATCTCCGCCATGATCGACGCCTCGCGAGCGAAGTCGAGTTCCTCGAGGATGATGTCCTCGAAGTCGCCGGCGAGGTTCTCGATCGAGTAGCGCTGGCGCTCGTCGGCGACCAGCAAGAGTAGCGGGACGAACCCTCTGATGACCCGCAGGTCGCGCTCGATCAGCGCGACGATACCCGGCCGCCGGACCTTCAGGGCGATCCGTTCGCCCTCGTAGTCGGCGGTGTAGACGAACGCCAGCGAGCCGCCGGCGACCGGTTCGAGCGTCTCACGGTCAATCTCGTCGCCGAGTTCGGCGTCGACGACGGTCAGCGGATCGCCACCCGCGTCTTCCGGCACCTCGTCCTGGAGCGTCGCGAATTCCTCGACGTACGTCGGCGGAACGATGTCCGGCCGCGTCGACAGCACCTGGCCGACCTTGATGAAGGCGGGCCCCAACTCGAGCATCGTCTCCGTGAGTCGCTGGGCGCGGTCACGGTGGACGTCGGTCGAGACCTGCCGAGATGGGCCGAACAGCAGGAACCGCCGACGATCCCTGAGAAACGCGATCGCGAGGGGAAAGAACCGCAAGAGGACCTGCACGTAGCGGAGATAGTACCCCCTCATCGGTCGTGGGTACTGAGACACTCGATCGGGTGACCGTCCATACGGTCCCTTCGGACACTGGCCACAAATACGTCAGTGATCCGGCTGGAGAGACCGCCACGACGGTTGCCGAACGCGTCATCGGGCGTCGACCGGTATCCGACCGTCTCCGGTAGCTACTTGAGTGGACCGGATAACCGACAGGTAATGAGCGGACGCGGTCCGAAACGAGAACTCGCGGAGAAGATCGCCGGCGAGATCACACTGAGCGACGACCCCGGCGCGACGCTGCGGAAGTGGCGCACCGACTTCGACGTCTCACAGACCGACCTCGCGGCCGAACTCGAGGTCTCCTCGTCGGTCATCTCCGATTACGAGAGCGGCCGCCGGGAGAGCCCCGGCATCGGCGTCGTTGGACGACTCGTCTCTGGACTGCTCGCGATCGACGAACGCCGTGGCGGCGAGCGCATCCGACAGTACGGTCGGGTCCTCTCGGCGGGCTTCGAGAGCGACGTAGTCTACGACCTCCGCGAGTACGCGACGTCGATTCCCCTCGCACAACTGTACGACGACCTCGAGGCGACCGAAGTGGCCGCCAGCGGCACCGATCGCGTCAGCGGCCACACCGTCATCGACAGTATCGAGGCGATCACGCGCCTCTCGAGCGAGGAGTTCTTTCGTCTCTACGGCCAGAGCACGAACCGCGTCCTCGTCTTTACTGGCGTGACCCGCGGGGAATCGCCGCTCGTGGCGCTGCGGGTCGTCAATCCCACGCCCAACGCAGTCATCCTGCATGGCATCGAGGAAGACGACCTCTGGGATCACGCGGCCGATCTCGCGCGGATCGACGGCTACTCGCTCGCCGTCACGAACACGCCGCTCGACGAGATGCTCGAGTATCTCGTCACCCTCGAGTGAGACGGTCCCCTGACGGTCCAAGCGAGCTGCTCGCAGGACATCGTTTTGCACGAGTTCGGATCGATACTGATCGGCAGTTCTGAGACGGTACTCGCGTCCTCTATGTTTCGATGGTTGATGCCCGATAGAACCGCTGTCACTCCGACTGCAGGGCCGTCGTGCGACCGAGTGTGTGGTGACAGGTAGTAGCGACTCGAGTGTGATCGAACGCAGGACGAGCCATGGGCTGCTGTGGGTTCGAATACCGTCCAAAAAGCGAGTAAACGAGTCAGTGCTGACGGACTCGATCGGTCGTCTCAGTAGAACTCGCGAACGAGGTCCATCGCGTCGTCGGGCGCACCGTCGGGAATCTCGGACATGTCCTCGGTGACGCCGTGTTTCTCGTGGTACGGCACGGAGTTTTCGTCCTGGTACAGGACACCCTGATACTCCTTGTCGCTGTCGAGGATGACTTCCTTGGCGGCCTCGTAGTCGGTCGGGTCGTGGCCTTCCTCCTCGAGGTCGACCAGGTTGTCGCGGAAGTAGTCGTAGGTGTCGACGTCGTTGAACGTGACACATGGGCTGAAGACGTTGACGAAGCCGAAGCCGTCGTGTTCGATCGCTTTCTGGACGATTTCGGCGTGGCGCATCGCGTCCGAGCTGAACGACTGGGCGATGAAGGACGCGCCGGAAGCAAGCGCCAGCGCGAGCGGGTTGACCGGCGACTGTTTGGTGCCTTCGGGAGTCGTCGAGGTCTCGAAGTCGGATCGCGAGGTCGGGGAGGCCTGGCCCTTGGTCAGCCCGTAGATGCGGTTGTCCATGACACAGTAGGTCATGTCGACGTTTCGGCGGACGGCGTGGACGAAGTGACCGGCACCGATCGAGTAGCCGTCACCGTCGCCACCGGCGACCATCACTTCGATGTCGGGACGGGCCATCTTGACGCCGGTGCCAACCGGGAGCGCACGGCCGTGGACCCCGTGGAGGGCGTAGCTGTGCATGTAGGTCCCGATCTTGCCGGAACAGCCGATCCCGGCCACCACGAAGGTGTTGTCGGGGTCGTTGCCGGTGTTCGCGAGGGCTTTCATCATGCCGTTCATCGTCCCGAAGTCGCCGCATCCGGGACACCAGGTCGGCTGCTTGTCGGATTTGAAGTCGGTGAATCGTACGTCGGAGCTCATTGTGCTGGCACCTCTTCGGAGAGTTTCGCGGTAATCTCGTCTGCGAGTTCGTCCGCCTTGAAGCGGACGCCGGTGTACTTGTTGATGCGCTTCACGCGGGTAAGTACGTCGTGTTCGATCAGGTCGGCGAACTGTCCGTTCGCGTTACACTCGACGACGATCGTCTCGTCGGCGGCTTCGATCTCGTCGGAGAGATCCGGTCGCGGGAAGATGTAGGGCACCGAGATGACGCGAACGTCGATGTCGTCTTCCTCGAGATACTCGAGTGCTTCGGCGAGTGCGCCCTCGTTGGACCCCCAGGAGATGACGAGATTGTCGGCGTCTTCGTCGCCGAACTCGCGGTAGTCCCAGTCCTCCCGTTCGCGGGCCGTCTCGACCTTGCGGTTACGTTTGTCGACCTGCTGGACGCGCTCGTCTTCGTCTTCGGTCCGGCGACCGAGTTCGTCGTGCTCGAGACCCGTGCTCATGTGGGCACCGTCAGTCATGCCGGGGATGGCACGCGGGCTGATGCCGTCGTCGGTGACGGCGTGAGCACGGAAGTGGCCCTGTGCGTCGAGCCACTCGTCGACCTCGTCCTCGTCGACGAGTTTGCCGCGGTCGATCTCGACTTCGTCCATGTCGAAGGTCTCCGGTGGGAACGTCTGTTCGGTGACGGACATCGCCAGGTCGGAAACCAGGAACACGGGCGTCTGGTACTTCTCAGCGAGGTTGAACGCCTCGACGGTCTTCCAGAAACACTCGTCGATCGACGTCGGGGCGACGACGAAGCGCGGGACTTCGCCGTGGCCACCGTATAGGGCCATGTTGAGGTCGCCCTGTTCCTGTTTCGTCGGCATCCCCGTCGAGGGGCCCGACCGCTGAACGTCGGCGATGACCAGTGGCGTCTCGCTGGTCGCGACCAGTCCGAACGTCTCGGTCATTAGGTCGATCCCAGCGCCGGACGTCGCAGTCATCGATCGGGCACCGGCACGTGCGCCGCCGAGGGCCATGTTGATCGCCGAGAGTTCGTCTTCGGCCTGCACGACGTGGCCGCCGTACTCTTCGATCCGGCCCGTCAGGTACTCCATGATGGAGGTCGCGGGCGTGATCGGATAGCCGGCATAGAACCGGCAGCCAGCGGCGAGTGCGCCCATGCCGACCGCCTCGTTGCCGTTGAGGAGAACGTAGTCGTTGTCGGTCGTCTCGAGGTTGTAGCCGAGGTGATCGAGGTCGTAGTTCTCCTGGACGTACTCCTGGCCTACCCGAGCGGCTTCCTTGTTGTTCTCGACGATCTTCGAGCCCTTGCCGCCGAAGCGCTTCTCGAGGGCTTCGTCCAAGTACTCGACGTCGAAGCCGGTGATCTCACACGCAGCACCGAGCGCGACGATGTTGCGCATGATCGCGCCGCCGGCCTCCTCGGCAAGCGACTTCAGCGGGACGTCGACCGCCGTCATCTCGTCAGGAATCTCGGCTTCCCAAGAGCGCTCGCCGTCGTAGATGATGGCGCTGCCCTCGTGGAGTTCATCGAGGTTCTCGTCGATGGTGCGCTGTGTCAGCGCGACGAGGATGTCGAGACGGTCGACGACGCTCTGCACCTGGTCGACCGACGTGCGAATCTTGTAGGCGGTGTAGCCGCCCCGAATTCGCGATGCGAAGTCTTTCGACGTGAATACGTGCCGTCCTGCTCGGGCAAGTGCCTGAGCGAAGATTTTCCCGGTGGAATCGATACCGTCTCCGGCTTCGCCACCGACCGCCCAGTTGAGATCCTCAGCCATGTTGTCCTGAGCCTTGCCCCCCATAAATGAAAAGGCTTCTGAAACCCCAGGCGAACCACCGCAATAGCGCCCGAGGCGTTTGGGATCGAACACCACTATATTAATTGTTTAGTACTATTGCCGAAACATCTGTTGAGAGAAAGAAATAGCCAATGGAATGGGACCAATACTGTTTCACGGCACGCATTCCAAGACATATGGCTAATACTGACTGACAGCCGTCCGTATGAGATGTCGGTCGCAAAAGGCGGCCGTCTCCAACGGCAACGGTCAAGGACAGGCGGTCGATCGTCAACTCGTTCCGTTCGCCCGTCCGAAACGAGGGATAGGTAGACGCTGTTAGTGAAACGGAACGCCTTTTCAACCGGCTGACGAACCGATTGGCATGGAAGGGACGCCAGTCACTGTCGCATCGGTCAGCGAAGTCGGTCCCGGTACCGTCGCACTTGAGCTCGAAACACCTGCGGACTTCGATGCCAAACCGGGACAGTTCGTCTTGCTCCGGGCCGAGCCCGACGACGAGGTGCTCTCACGCCACTACACGCTCTCGTCGTCGTCCGTCGAGGAGACGTTCGAACTCACCGTCGGCATCGATCCCGACGGCAACCTCTCGCCGTGGCTGGCCGATCTCGAGGGCGGCGAGACCGTCCACATCGAGGGACCGTTCGGACGGATCACCTACGCCGGCGAGGACGACGTGGTCGCCGTCGCCGGCGGTCCCGGCGTCGGTCCGGCGGTCGCGATCGCCGAAGCGGCCCACGATGCGGGCCACGACGCCGTCGTGATCTACCAGGACGACGAGCCCGCACACGAAGACCGCCTCGAGGCACTCGAAGACGCGGGCGCGACGGTCACCGTCCTCGACGAAAGCGCGGACGAGGATCTGGCAGACGCTGTCGCGACCCACCGCGAGGACGGCCAACTGTACGCGTTTGGCTTCGACGACTTCGTGACGTTTGTCGCCGACGCGATCGACGACGCTGGTGGCGACCCCGACGAGGCACTGATCGAGAACTTCGGGTGACGTTCTCCCACCGTCCGGTCGTTCGGCTCGAGGGGTGGTCCACAGAATCGCCTGATCACAGGCAGCGGTTCTACTGTTTTCCGTACCGTCATCGAGCGACGAGAATCGGGCTCAGAAACGGGTCAACGGCCGTGACAAAGATGTTTAGTCCACATCGTGGTGGCGTCGACTATGCGACGGCGTCATCTCATCGTCGGAGCGGCCGGGACGCTCGGCGGGTTGGCCGGCTGTGTGGACTCGGCACTCGAGCGCGGCGAGACGGGACGAAACGGCACCGCCAGCGACCCCGACTCCGGCTCGGACGAGCCGATCACCGTCGGTGATCCCGACGCCATTCCGTTTCCGTCCGCACATCCCCCACACGAGCTCGAGCTGCGGAACGAAAGCGACACGGAACGCATGGCCACCGTCGAGATCAGAGCCGACGAGACCGAGACGCTCCTCGAGCGCGACGTCGCAGTACCCGCGGGCGAGACGATCACGTTCGTCCTCGTCGAGCCACGCTCGTACACCGTTTCGATAACGCGGAGCGATCCCGACGACGGCAGCGAATCGCGCACGAGCGTCGGTGCCAGCCGCCATCCCTTCGACTGTACGCGGTCGCGGACGACCGCCACGCTGCGCGAGAACGGAATCGAAACGGAATCGACCTCGCGCTCGGCGTCGTGTCCCGAGCCAGCGGTTACGGAGACGTCGCTCGAGATCGGCGCGCAGGACTGTACGGACGGGACGGACGGGAGCGCGACCGTCGAATTCGCGGACGAGGCCGTCGCCGTGACCGGACGGATCACGACACCGACACCGTGTTACGAGCCGTCGCTCGCCGACACGACGTACGACGACGGGCGCGACGTGCTCACGGTCGTCGTCGACAGCGGCGAGCAAACGGACGACACCTGCGCCACCTGTCTCGGCGGCGTCGACTACGAGGCCACGATCGACTTCGACGGCCGGTATCCCGGCCGTGTGGAGGTGCGCCACGAAACGCGCGGCGAGAGCCGACAGGTGGCGACAGCCATGTATTCGATGTCCGAGTGGCAATCCGAAACGGACGACCGATGACCGTCCTACGGACTCCTGTCAGTGGGTGCCGGCCGGCCACGACTGCCCTGCGGGGCCACCGGTCACTCGTGCCAGCAGCCCGTCTCAGTGCTCGACGAACTCCACCAGAATACCGCCGGTATCTTTCGGATGGAGGAACGCGACCGAGTGACCCCACGCGCCCGGCCGTGGCTCCTCGTCGATGAGCGTCACGTCGTGGTCGCGTGCCGTCTCGAGCGCGGCCTCGATGTCGTCGGTCGCGAGCGCGAGGTGGTGGATCCCCGCGCCGCCGTCCTCGAGATAGCGGGCGATCGTGCCGTCGTCCTCGAGGGGCTCGAGTAACTCGAAGTAGCCGTTTCCACAGTCGAGAAAGACGACGCGCATGCCGTCGAACTCCTCTTCGTGGGCGACCTCGAGGTCCAAGAGATCGCCGTACAGCTGTGCGAGTGCCTGTGCGTCGTCGGTCGCAATGCCGGCGTGATCGAAGTGCATCAGGCTGTGTTCCTCGTGGCGACTGCGTTATTGTTGTGATTTGGTCTCGAATGGCCGACCACGAGCGGAACTGAATACGAGTATTAGATTCGCGCGTGCTCGCAACGGCGAGACGATGCACAACAGCCGTGAGACGAACGTGCCGGTGCGGACCGACGCCACCGCCGTACGGCGCGGCCAGTTACGGCGTCATTGGTAGTCCGGATCGATCCCGTCGACCAGCCAGTCGACGGCCTGCTGGTGCCAGTCGTCGGTCGTCTCGGCGTTGATATACCGCTCCCAGTCGTAGATCCCCGACTCTTGGGCGAGGCGACGAAACTGCAGCGTCAGAATCGCGGAGTCGAGAATGACGCTCGAGCGGACCATACCCGCGTCCTGATAGTGTTGCTGTCCGTCCCGCATGAGTTGCTGTTCGTCGTCGCTGAGCAGTTTCAGGTCCCGCATATCGACGAGAACGCCGAACTCGTCGGGCGAGTCCCGAAGCGCCGCTCGTGAGTCGTCGATCCACTCGTGTAACTCTTCCTCGTCTATCTTCCCGGCAAAGGTGATTTGAAACCCGAATTCCGTCCGTTCAATGGTATACATTAGTGAACTATGCTGGCGTGACGAAATATCACAGTATTACCGTTGCGGATCCGCTTCGCCGTATTCGGATAGCTGTAAACTGTCGTGAGAGCGTCTTCGTAGATCCCGATCGACTCGGCGAGTCCGACAGCGACCGATACTATCAGATGAGGGTCAGAAAAGACGAGTTCGTGTCTCGCGCGTACTCGGCGATGAAACCGGAACTGCAGGTTCCGACTGGATAGCCGCCGGCCGGTGGCAGTTCCGACCCGGGTTGTGGCTGCTCGAGAGCAGCCGCTTAGACGGCGCTGCCGGGCTGGTACTCGCCGAACTCGTCGCGCAGGACGTTACAGATCTCGCCGACCGTCGCGTAAGCCTTGACGGCGTCGATGATGTAGGGCATCAGGTTCTGGTCGCTCTGGGCGGTGTCCCGAAGCGCCTCGAGTGCCGCATCGACTTCCTCGTCGTCGCGGTTCGCACGGGTCTCCTCGAGCCCGTCGATCTTCCGCTGCTGGTCCTCCTGAGTGACCTCTTCGACGTCCATCTCGGGCTCTTCGTCTTCGATTTCGAACTCGTTTACGCCGACGATGATCCGGTCTTTCTCCTCGATCTCGCGCTGGCGGTCGAAGGCCGTGTCCTGAATCTGGCGCTGGACCCACTGTTGCTCGACGGCCTCGAGCATGCCGCCGCGCTCTTCGACTTCGTCCAGAATCTCGTAGGCTTCTTCCTCGACCTGGTCTGTGAGGGATTCGACGTAGTAGCTGCCGGCGAGCGGATCGATGGTGTCGGCAGCGCCGGACTCGTGGGCGAGGATCTGCTGGGTCCGCAGGGCAGTACGGACGGATTCTTCGGTCGGGAGCGCAAGCGCCTCGTCCTTGCCGTTGGTGTGTAGCGACTGGGTGCCGCCGAGGACGGCCGCGAGCGCCTGGTAGGCGACGCGGACGACGTTGTTCTCGATCTGCTGGGCGGTCAGCATCGAGCCGGCGGTCTGGGTGTGGAACTTGAGCTGCTTGGACTTGGGGTCGTCGGGGTCGAAGCGCTCCTCGATGATGTCGTGCCACATCCGACGGGCTGCGCGGAACTTCGCGACCTCCTCGAAGATGTTGTTGTGGCCGTTGAAGAAGAACGACAGCTGGGGCGCGAACTCGTCGACGTCGAGGCCGGCCTCGATCGCCGTCTCGACGTACTCGATGCCGTCCCCGAGCGTAAACGCCAGTTCCTGAGCGGCTGTCGAGCCGGCCTCACGGATGTGATAGCCCGAGATCGAGATCGTGTTGAACTTCGGCGTCTCCTCGGCACAGAACTCGAAGATGTCCGTGATGATCCGCATCGACGACTCCGGCGGGTAGATGTAGGTGTTGCGGGCGATGTATTCCTTCAGAATGTCGTTCTGGATCGTCCCTCGGAGTTCCTCGCGGTCGACGCCCTGCTGGTCGCCGACGGCGATATACATCGCCAGCAGCACCGACGCCGGCGCGTTGATCGTCATCGACGTCGAGACTTCATCCAGCGGAATGCCGTCGAAGACGGTCTCCATGTCCTCGAGCGAGTCGATCGCGACGCCGGCCTTGCCGACTTCGCCGGCGGCCATGTCGGCGTCTGAGTCGTAGCCCATCTGGGTCGGCAGGTCGAAGGCCATCGAGAGACCGGTCTGGCCCTGATCGAGCAGATAGTGATAGCGCTCGTTGGTGTCTTCAGGAGTCGAGAAGCCAGCATACTGGCGCATCGTCCAGAGACGACCCCGGTAGCCCGTGGAGTAGACCCCGCGTGTGTACGGCGGCTCGCCGGGATTGCCCAGATCCTCCTCGTAGTCGAGATCATCGACGTCCGCCGGCGTGTAGAGGCGATCGACCTCCTGGCCGCCCGTATCGGTCGTAAACGTTTCCTTGCGTTCGCCGAAGCGGTCGAGGACGGGTTCTACCTCCTCCTCGTGCCACTCCTCCTTGCTGGCACGGATCTCCTCGAGTTCGTCGGGATCGAACATTATCAAAAGCGTGGACGGCACGGGGCTTGAACTTTGATGAACACGGCCGACCACCTGTCGCATCGATGAACAGATCGGCGCGAATCTAGACGCTGTCGTCCGGATCGTGCCGGGCGGCCATCCGCGAGGCTTCCTCGGCGTACCGCGCTCGCGTGTCCGGATCGTCGACGGTTCCGAGCGATTCGGGCGGGACGCACAATCCGGCTTTGGTCTCGCGTGTTGGGCCCGAAAAACTGGTCAGCGCTCGCTCTCGGCGGTGGTACTGCCGGCCGTCTTCGGTCGCGTACACGAGGATGATAATGTTGAGTTCGTCGTCCCCGTACGTTCGCTCGACGAGCCAGACGCGAACGTCGTCCTCCTCGTCGCGGTCGGCGTGCTCGGTTCCGGTCGTCCCCTCGGATCCGTTCGCAGTCATGACTGTTGATTCTACTTCCGCATCCGGTTATGTGTTGTGGCGTCGACGATCCAATAGGACCAACGCCGCTGTCGGCGTTTCCATCGCTACCGGCCCGTATCGTACTTGTACGTCGCCGAGTCGGGATCGATGCCGAAGTCCTCCGGTGACTCCTCGTCTCGTGCGTCCTCGCGTCCGTCCGGCGCGCGCTTGAACGCCTCCCGGAATCGCTCGGGCATCCGGAACTCGTCGACGTCGATCGACAGCGGGACCGCGTCCGGATCGGAGCCCTCGCGTTTGTCCTCGAGTCGGTCCTGCAACACGGCCGGGAGATCCGACTCCGAGACCCGCTGGAAGCCGAACTGGGCGAGATAGGCACCCTCGCCGGTCAGGGCGTAGACGGTGTCGAACCCCTCGTCACCGGCGTACTCCACGAGCCGTTCGACGACGTGAGCCCCGACGCCCTGCCCGCGCCAGTTCTCGAGGACGCCGATGCTGGTCAACTCACAGACGTCGTCCGAGTCCTCGGGCTTGTGGACGCGGATGCGGCCGAAGCCGGCTTTTTCGCCGGATTCTTCGTCGACAGCGACGACGTAGTCTCGAGAGCGAAACGCCGTCTCGTCGAGTCCCATCGCCTCGATGTGATCCAGCAACCAGACCTCCTCTCTGTTTTTCGCGTCCCGAACGTACATGATTCGACGTAGGCGACCTGCAGTCAAAAGGGTTTGTGGGTTGCCATACCGTCGATCAACAGCCCGTGTCCCTCACGCCGTCTGTCGGGCCGGTCGGTCGGCACCTCGACGACGCTGATCGCATGGCCCTGTTCCAGACTCGAGATCCACTTTCGCCAAACGAGTTTTGATATATACTGTATTATACTCCTGTCTAAATCATGAACCGTGACTAATACACTGGAGAATGGTTCGATACGTCCAATCGATACGGCAATAGACAACATATGGCAAAGACTTATACGCTGCTATGACAACAGATATCCTACCATGGTAGAATGCGAACGTTGTGGCGATGACGTTTCCCAGCTCTTCACGTATCGACACCGATCCGACACCATGACTCACCGCCGAACCCGGGAGGTCTGTGCGACCTGTCATCCGTCCGTTCCGAAGGGAGTCCGATCCGATCATCCCTCCGAGAGACCCGTCGCCGACGGCGGAACGTACGCCGACTGTCCGATCTGTTCGGGAGCCACGATCGCCGTCGATGACTCGTCTACAGGCTGAGTAGGGCGAGTGCCTCGGGGTTTGTCCCCGAGGTACTTCACGTGCGTCGACTGTGGGTGGACTGGCAGACGGTATAGTAACAACTGAAACGATTTACACGCCGAGCGCACAGCAGTCGTGCGATCGGGTGTGCACTGATTTTCAGTGGCGACTATAGCTGTGCGTTCGTCGGCTGTCGCTCACTCAACTTGTATCCGCGTCCGGTCGTCGCGTTCCCCTGCCCGCTCGAGCAATCGTTCGATCCGGTCGTCCGTCGAGGGATGTGTCGAGAACAGTCGAGTCAACGCGTCCTCCTCGGGTTCGGTGTGGACGTACAGCGTCGAGAGTAACCCGCGCGTGGGGTCTGCGGCCCGCTGGATCGTCCGCAGCGCGCGAGCGAGTGCGAGCGGCTTGCCGGTGACGTCGACAGCCCGCTCATCGGCGGCATACTCCCGCCGGCGCGAGTGAGCACGGACGGCCAGCGTCACGAGCAGCAGGGCAACCACCACGCCACTCTCCACGAGCCGCAACAGGCGGCCAAAGGCCGTCTGCGACCACGACTGGGGATCCCCGCGGAGCCACGCAAGCGCTCGTGCAGCCCCCACGATCGGTAACAGAACCGGCGTCACCACCACGAAGACGACGCCGGCGAGCGTCCGGAAGACGCTGTACGCGAGCGTCTGTACGAACGCGTCGTACCCCTCGAGGTGCGCGAGTTCGTGGGCCACGAGTGTCTCGAGCCCGTCGAGGGACAGCAGCTGAAAGAGCGAGCGATCGAGCACGATCACGCCGTCGCGGCCACCACCCAGCGCGAAGGCGTTCGGAACCGGCAGCCGCGCGATCATGATCGTCGGTGTATCGACGTCCATGCGCGCCTCGAGGCGGTCGAGTCGCCGGTAGAACGCGGGCGCGTGTGATCGCGGCAGTTCGACCGCCTCGAGACGCGAGAGCAACTGGCTGGTTCCGAACCGATAGCTCAGATAGCCGCCGACGAGGCCGACCCCGACGAGGGCCACCAGCGTTATCACGGGGTCGGGTGCCGAGGCGCGAAGCACCGACAGCGCCCAGTAGCTGACGGCGGCAAGCGAGAGATACCACAGCAACAGCAGACTGCCGATCACTGCCATCAGGAGACGGGTTCCCGTCCTCGCTCGACGAGCGCGCATCGTTCTCGTGTCGAACTAGGACCGGCTGACTCAAACGGGTGTCGGCAGGCCGAACCGGTGCTCGTCGAGGGGCTACCCCGCCGAGAGCGCCTCCTCGAGTCGATCCTCGATGTCGTCCAGTTCCTCGCGCAGGGCGTCGCCCTCAGCATCGTCGAGATCGTCGATCCGGTTGGCGAGTCCCTGGAGCCGCGAGTACTTCTCTTCCTCGTCGACGCTCGTTTTCTGGACGTAGACGTCCTCGCCGACGTCGTAGACCTCGTCTTCCTCCAGTTCGGTCACCGCGAGGACGACGTCCAGTTTGTCCCGGTCGATGCCGGTGACCCACTCGCGGGGGATACCGCGGTCGTCGAGCGCGGCGAACACGGTCTCGGCGTCCTTCGGCCGGCGTCGCTCCCGCGTCGTCCGCCGGACGGTTCCGTACCGACCGTGAAGTTGCTGGTCCGGCCCCAGGCGCTCGAGTAACGGCGCTCGCGTCGAGCGGCGCAGCCGGTCGGCGCCGTGCTGGACGTCGGACGCGAGGACGTACAGATCCGTCAGGGAGTCGGTCTCGAGCGCCGTAGGATCGTCAGCGTCGAGGCGCTCGAGCAGCGCCGCCAGGAGCAGCGCGTCGTCGTGGACGCGTTCGGGCGGGGCTCTCGCGTCCGCCGCCGGGACGAGAAACGGGCTTTTCCCGCCGGCAGCATCGGTGTCGTAGCTGATCGCCCCGTCGTCGACTGCGTACTCGTCGCTGAGGGTCACGACACTTGCGTACGGCTCGACTCCCGGCTGCAGGTCCTCGATGGCAACCGCCCCCTCGTCGAGGCGCTCGAGAAAGACGACGAACTGCTCACGCCAGAGCGACCGACGTTCACCGCTATCCTCGAACCGGACGACGATCCGGTCGGCCGCGGTTCGTTCGATGCCGAACGGCCGCTCTGAGACCGGCGTGACCAGTTCCGCACCCGGCTCGAGGTCCTCACACTGGGTCCGGAGGCTCGTCCAGGTGTCGTCGGGTTCCATACGCCACGTACGGTATGCACGCGCAAAAACCGCAGCCACGAATCTGCAGCGATCCCGTCTCGTCGCGGCCCGATCGACGAGCGGCGGGCCGTGTGTCGGAGAGGGTGCCTTCTACCGGAGCACAGCCGGGAGCTGCGACAGCGACGAGAGCTGATAGGTGGGCGTGACGTCCAGGTCGGCCCCATCGTCGTCAGCCCGCGAGACGAGCACCGAATCGATACCGGCGTTGTCGGCCGCGCGGACGTCGACGGCCCGGTCGCCGACGTACAGTGCGGTCTCGGCCTCGAGGTCGTCGATCGCGGCCTCGATGTTCGTCGGGTTGGGTTTGCGTCTGGCCAGCCCGTCGGCGGTCAGCGGACAGCCGTAGACGGTCTCGAACAGCGAGCGGAGCCCGAACCGGTCGAGTAGCGTCGAGACGACGGTCGGATGGTTGTCGCTGACGATCCCGAGGGGGGCCTCGAGCGATCGCATCGTGGTGACGTCGTCGTAGACCGAGCGCAGGCCCCGTTCGACTTCCTCGCGCTGGACGCGGACCATCTCCCGGGCGGCCTGGGCACAGAACGTGTCCGTCTGGATGCCGAGGCTGCGACACCGCTTTGCGATCGACTCGAAGTCACCGCGCATGAGCTCCTGAAACGTCTCGGTCGCCGGCCCGGTGCGGCCGAATTTCTCGTACGTTCGGCCGAGCGCGTCGTAGAGTCGCTGGGACGAGGGGGTCTCGACCACGACCCCGTCGAAGTCGAACAGGACCGCGTCGTAGTACATTGCTACCGGGCCATATCGACTCCGAAGCAATAACCCTATCTGATCGTCCGACGCGCTCGGAAACCGCCAGCCATCTCCGGTGGACCCAGAGCTAAGGTTCTCGGTATGGAACCTCCACGTATGTTACACGCGGAAGGGCCACTGCTCACCGTCGACGTCGGTGAGCGAACTGCACGCGAGACGACCATCGACGAGTTACTCGAGGCCACGGTCGGCGGCCGCGCGACGGCAACGGCGCTCGCTCACGAGCGGATTCCCTTCGACGCCGATCCGTTCGGACCGGCGAACCGGGCGTACGTCTCGACCGGGCCGCTCCAGCAGTCGACGATGTCGTTTACCGGCCGGATGAACATGACCGGTCTCTCGCCGCTGACCGATGGCCTGGTCTCGTCGAACGCCGGCGGCTATCTCTCACGGAACTTCGTCGGGACCGGGATCAGCGTCCTCGAGCTCACCGGCGAGAGCGACGACTTGCTCGCCGTCCACGTGACGGACGACGGCGTTACGTTCGAAGCCGTGCCGGAACTCGAGGGTGCGACGGTACCCGAGACCTCCGACTACATGAGCGAGCATCACGATCTGGGGCCAGAACACTGCCTCGCGATCGGTCCGGCGGGCGAGAACCTGGTGCGCTTTGCCTCGGTCATGACCTTCGACTCGCGGGCGTTCGGCCGTGGCGGGCTGGGTGCCGTCCTCGGGTCGAAGAACGTCAAGTGCGTCACGTTCGCAGGTGACGCCGACCCGCCGGTCGAGATTCCCGACCCGCCCGAAAGCGAAATCCACCGGGAAGCGGCCACGGCCGACGACCGACAGCGCCGCCAGGGGACGACCGGCAGCACGGAGTTCATCAACGACAACTTCGCGCTGCCGACGCGATACTTCCGGGAATACGAGTTCGAGGACGTTGCAGGCATCGGTGGCAACGCTGTCGAGGCGAAAAAGTACAAGAAAGGAGCCTGCTCGGCCTGTGCCTACGCCTGCAAGCTGCCGACGCGGGACGAGGAAAGCGGCCTCGAGACGGAAGGCCCCGAGTTCGAGACCGTCTACGCCTTCGGCTCCCAGCAGGGCGTCGGCGACATCGTCGACGTCATGCAGGCGAACGAACTCTGTGATACGCTCGGTATGGACACCATTTCGGCAGGCGTCACCGTCGCGGCCTATCTCGCGAGCGAAGACGAGTTCGGCAACGCCGACCTCGCCCAGGAGGTAACCGAGCAAATCGCGTATCGCGAGGGGATCGGTGACCGGCTCGCGGAGGGCGTCGCCCGCGTCCACGACGACCTCGGCGTCGACGACTACACGGTCAAGGGCATGGAGTTCGCCGCCCACGACGGCCGCGTCCTCCACGGGCAGGGCCTGTCCTACGCCGTCGCGAACCGCGGCGCGGACCACCTCTACGCGAGCATGCTGAGTCTCGAGTACAGCGGCGACCTCGACCCCCAGGGAACCAGCGGCAAGGCAGCGACGCTGGTCGAACGGGAGAACTACAGCGCCTTCCTGGATACGGGTATCGTCTGTGTGTTCGGCAGTGACTACGTCACCGAGGACCGCCTCGAGACGCTGTTCGACGCCGACTACGACGACCTGCTGGCCGTCGGCGCGCGAACGGTCGCACTCGAACGCCACTTCAACAACCAGCGCGGCTTCGACCGGGACGACGACGGGTTGCCCTACGAGATCCCCGACCTCGAGGACTCGATCGCCGAGTACTATGCAGAGCGGGGCTGGAACGACGACGGGATGGTCCCGACGGAGGCGCTCGAGTCGCCGCCCGCACCGTCAGCCGACTGAACCCTCGTCAGATCGTCTGAGACAGGCCATCAGCCGCCGTACACCGACGGCACCAGGCGGATCACGGCATCCGCCTCGAGGTCGGTCTCGAGCCCGTCGATGTGGACGACGTTGCGTTTGTCTTTCGTGACGACTGTGTCTCCCGCCAGCGACGGCTCGTCGCTCTCGCAGTCGGTCACGAGGTCGCCCTCGAGGGCCGGGAACTCGGCCTCGAGTTCGCACAGGAGATCGCCAACAGTGTCAGCGTCCGTTCGATAGGGAACCGTCTTCTCGCCGACGGCGTCGCGAAACGGACCGAAGAAGACACACTCGATTTGCACGGCGCGACGTTCGACGCCACGGGTCTTGTAATCGACGGCCCTGGCGCTCGAGAACGAGGTGTTACGACGGCGTCAACCGATCCCACAGCGACTTCATGTCTTTGGCCGTCGCCAACGTCTCGAGTTCGCGGAAGGCCGATTTCTCCTCGTCGTAGTTGGATTCGAGCGGCTGCTGAACGTCGTTGCCGAGTTCGAGTTGTTCCGCGATGGTCGTCAGCCCCTCGTAGGCCGTCATCTCGAGCCGTTCGGTCATCATCCCCGCGTTCAGGTAGACCATATTGAGCAGCTCGTCGTCCTCGATCTGGGACTCGAACTCGCGTCGCTCCTCCTCGAGGCCGTCGAGGACGGCGCTGTCGCGGACTTCGGCGGGCCGGTCGAGCGCCGCGAAGACGTCCTCGAGGCGCTGGACCTGCGTTCGGGTCTCGTCGCGGTGATCGGCGAAGCCCTGGCTCATCCGGTCGTTGGTCGTGTTGCGAGCCATCTCGTCTAACGTCTCGACGAGTTCTTGCTCGATGTAATACTGTTGTGCGAGCTTGTGGACGAACAGCTCGTGGAGATCGGTCATCGACATACCGGAACACCGCCAGCCAGCGGCTTAATCGCGCGGCCCGAGCACGCAGGCGCGGCGCTGTCGGTTGTCTCTTCTGCCGCTCTGCCGAGTCCGGCTGGTTCTTCCGACTTATTTCGACTCGAGCCCCGGCACGTCATCAGGGACGTCGAAGTCGTGATAGTGTTCGCCTTTCTCCTTGCTCAGGATCGACAACGCCGCTGACGCGCCGTCGCCCGCAGCGATGACCGCCTGCCACTCCTCGGCTCGGACCATCGCACCCGTCGCGTACAGGTCGTCGATGCTCGTCTCCGTGTCGAGATCGACGTCGACGGTACCGTCGTCGTCGAAGTCGACCCCGAGGTCCTCGGCCATCGAGCGGTCGGCACCGGTCGCGAGGACGACGTAGTCGGCGTCGTACTCGTCGTCGTTGGTTTCGACCCGGAAGCCGTCGTCGCCCGACTCGACAGCGGTTACTTCCTCGCCGACGCGGACGTCCGCGCCGCGGTCGCGGACCTGTCCGCGGGTGAGTTTCATGAACTCGTCGCCGCTGATGCTCCGGATACCGGGATAGTTGAACAGGTGGGCCTTGTGCATCCACGTCTCGTCGGAATCGAAGACGATAGTCTCGAGGCCGTTCTTTCCGGTAAACAGCGCTGCGCTCAGGCCGGCGGGGCCGCCGCCGACGATCGCGACATCTGGCATGGACGAACGCACCACAAATGCTCTGATAAACAATTTCGACAGATTGCATGACTCTCTCGACCGGCAACACTCGCCGAGGGTGGGCAATCGTCCGACGGCGGCCGACCGCAACCCTGTTGGAACTCGTCTGCCGAGGAGCGAGCAGTGGCACCCTCGAGACAGCAGCTCCGACGGACGCTCTGGGTGTTGGTGGCGGCAGCGACGCTGACGGTCATGGCGGGTGCGATCCTTGGCCCGGTCGTGCCGCGGATCCAGCGAGAACTGGGCGTCTCCGGGCTCAGAGCCGGGCTCATCGTCACGACCCACGGCGGTGTCATCGTCCTCGCGAGCCCGCTCGTGGGGTCGCTCGTCGATCGAATCGGTGCTCGCCGACCCTTCGTGGGCGGGCTCGTCGTCTACGGCCTCGGCGGCGGGGTTGGACTGGTCGTCGACTCGTTTTACCCGCTGCTGGCCTCCCGCGTCGTCCTCGGACTCGGCACCGCCGCGGTCTATACGTCGGTGACCGTGCTCATCTACGATCTCTACGAGGGACAGGCGATGGAGCGAGCGCTGGGGTATCGCAGCAGCGCGAACAGCGCCGGTGCCGCGGTCTGGCCGCTGATCGGCGGCGCTGCTGGGGCGATCGCGTGGAACCTGCCGTTCGGAATCTATCTCGTCGCGGTGCCACTCGGCGTCGTCGCCGCGCTGACGGTTCCCGAGACCGACCCGGCCGACGATACCGGCGGTGCGGCTGCGGACGGGAGCAGGAACGAAGACGGGAACGGCGATGTCGCGGCAGTGCTTTCCGTGTTCCGCGACCGACCGGCGCTCCCGCTCGTGTACCTGCTGTACTTCGGCGCGAACGCGTTGCTGTACGTGATCGTCGTGTTCTATCCGCAGTTCCTGGCCGGCATCGACGTGACCGACTCCCTGCAGATCAGCCTCTATCTCGCGGCAAACGGCGCTGCCGGGGGCGTCTCAGCGATCGCGTACGACCGCCTGCTGCGGTACGTCGACCGGTCGACGCTCGTGCTAGCGGCACTCGTCCTCTGGACCGTCGGGTTCGGGATCGCGACCGCCGTCGGAACCGCCGTCGGCGCGGCGATTCCGGTCGTCCTGTTCGGCCTCGGCATCGGGCTGGTCTTCCCCTCGACGTTCGCGTGGGTCGAAGCGTTCGCACCGCCGGCGCGGCAGGGCCAGTTCAGTTCGTACGTCGCCTCCTTTGGCTACACTGGCCAGTTCCTCTCGCCGGTCCTGTTCGGGGCGCTCGTTCCGCTCGCTGGCATCAGGGGCGTCTTCGTCGCCGCTACTGCGGTCGCCGGCCTCGCCGCCATCGGACTCGGCACGAGCCAGCTCCGCAGGGGGACCATCTGATTCGGTCAGTCCCGGGGATTCCGGTGTGGTCGGCGATTCCGCCCCTCGTTCCTTGTAACTGGGCGTGGACAGCCAGACCCACTGTTCCCTATGTCCAACCAGCCCTCATCGGAGTCCCCGCGCGAGAAATCGCTATGGCTCGCCACGACGCCGACAACCGAGTACGGCCCCCTCGAGGACGGCATGGACGTCGACGTGGCCGTCGTCGGTGGCGGTATCACCGGTCTGACCGCGGCGATCGAACTGCAAGAGGCCGGAAAGACCGTCGCGGTGCTCGAGGCCGATCGGATCGTCGAGAGCACCACCGGCCACAC
The DNA here is from genome assembly GCF_042678045.1 of Haloarchaeobius amylolyticus. Classification (GTDB taxonomy): domain Archaea; phylum Halobacteriota; class Halobacteria; order Halobacteriales; family Natrialbaceae; genus Natrinema; species Natrinema amylolyticus_A. The sequence continues at coordinate 93,368 of NZ_JBHUDI010000001.1, read as the reverse complement.
GACGGCCAAGCTCACCTCCCAGCACGGGCTGAAATACGACAGGCTCGTCTCGCAGTTCGGCGAGGAAAAAGCACGACAGTACGCCGACGCGAACGAGGCAGCGATCGACGCTGTCGAGCGACGCGTCGAGACCGAAGATATCGACTGTGACTTTCAGCGGACGGCGGCCTACACCTACGCCAGCACCGCCGCGAACGTCGATCAGCTCCGCGACGAGGTCGAGGCGGCTCAGCGGGTCGGCCTCCCGGCCTCATACGTCGAGGAGACGCCGCTGCCGTTCGACATCGCCGGCGCGGTCCGGTTCGATGCGCAGGCGGAGTTCCACCCGCGGAAGTACCTGCTCGCGATCGCCGAATCAGTCCACGGGAACGGCAGCTACGTCTTCGAAGAGACGCACGCAGAAGACATCGACCCTGGTTCGCCGTGTCGCGTCGAGACGGACCGCGGCGCGGTCGTCGCCGACGACGTGGTCGTCGCGACGCACTTCCCCGTCTTCGACCGCGCAGGGTACTTCGCGCGGATGCATCCCCACCGCGCGTACCTGCTGGGCGTCCGGGTCGCGGAGACGCCGCTTTCGGGAATGTACTACAGCACCGACTCGCCACCGGCGACGATCCGAACGCATCCGACCGACGACGGGGACGACGAACTCCTCCTCGTCGGCGGTCAGAGCCACAAACCCAGCGTCGGTGGCGTTCCGACCTCCGAGCGGTACCGGCGCTGCGAGGCGTTCGCCCGCGAACACTTCACCGTCGAATCGATCGAATATCGCTGGTCGACGATGGACTACTCGCCAGTCGACGGCGTGCCGTTCGTTGGACGGATCGATCCCCTGGCCAAGCATGTCTACGTCGGCACTGGGTTCGGCGGCTGGGGGATGACCGGCGGCACCGCCGCGGGGATGATTCTCACCGATCTCATTACCGAGGACTCGAGCCCCTGGACCGACGTGTTCGACCCACAGCGGCTCACGCCCGGGGCCTCAGCGAAGTCCTTCCTCGAGGAGAACGCCAAAGTCGGCGGCAGCTTCGTCGCGGACCGGATCAGGGCGCTGCTCGCAGGTCTCGAGAAGGGCGGTGCGGCCGCCATCCCACCCGGCGACGCCCGCGTCATCCGGCGTTCGAATCGGCCGATCGGCCTCTACCGCGATGCGGACGGCACGACCCACGCCGTCTCGGCGACCTGCCCGCACATGGGCTGTCTCGTCCGATGGAACGACGCCGAGCGGACCTGGGACTGTCCCTGTCACGGCTCGCGGTTCACCTACGACGGTGACGTACTCTCGGGGCCTGCCGTCGAAGGGTTGCTGTACAGACAACTCTGACCGCGGTGGCGAGAGCGGCCGGTCTACGGGAGTGACACCGACGCGAGGTCGACTCGGGTCGGTTCCGGAACCGGCTCGCTCGAGACGGCGTACGTCCCCCGTTCGGTCGGCTCCTGGTCTCCAGTGGGCAACACGATCACACCTCTTGCCAGCAGCGGCGCGATCACGCCGGCCGCGACGGTCCGGGGATCCGACAGGGGCGCGCGGACGACCACGCGGTCGCCGGCCTCGAGTCCAATATCGTCGACGACCTCGCGGGCGGCGTCCAGCACCTCCTCGTGGGTCACCGTTTGTTCGCCGTCGGTCAGGATCGCCGTGTCGGGGTCGATCGACAGCGGCGGGAACGACGGGTTCTCGGTCCAGACGCCGGCGTCGAAGTGGTGGACGTCCGGTGCGTCGGGTTTGTCGCCGTAGCCGACCCGCTGTGCGCCCCGCGGCAGGTCGTATTCTTCGAGTTCCTCGACGGGGGCAACGAGCGCCCGGAATGCGTCGTCGTCGGCGAGATCGGTCGGTGGCTCGAAGCGGGTCCGGCCCTCAAGCAGCGTCGTCCCCAAGAAGGCGAGCAGGGCCAGCGGACCGTCGCCGACGACGCCGACGGTGACGCCCTCGCGGACGCCCGCGTGGCGCAGGAAGTTGCCGGACTTCCAGGCGGTGGTACACAGCCAGTGGTAGTCGTACTCCCGGCCCGTCACGTCGACGAGCCCGGTTCGGTCGTCGCGGAGTTCCCGGGTGAGTAGATCGTCGACCGTCGCGGCGTTCATACTCGAACGTGGGAAGCGCGGCGAAAAAAGCGCGCCGACTCGGCTCCCCGCGGCTGTCATCGAACGCCGTCATACGACGGGATCGAGGGCCGTCACCCTAAGCTGATGTCGAGATAGAGCATCAAGATCACGCCAGCCATCACGCCGAGCGTGGCGATTCGCTCGTACCCTCGGGTGTGTGTTTCGGGAATGATCTCGTCGGAGATCACGAACAGCATCGCCCCTGCAGCGAAGCCCATCGCGTAGGGAAGTAATGGCTCGACGACGCTCACCGCCAGCGCACCGAGCACCGCCAGCGGAATCTCGACGATTCCCGACCGAATCCCAGCGAAGACAGCGTAGAAGCGCCGATCCAGTCCGGCGTTGATCGCCGCCACCGAGACGGCGAGGCCCTCCGGGATGTTCTGGATGCCGATCGCGAGCATGAGCGCGATCCCGTTCTCGACGTCACCGGAGCCGAATGCGACGCCCACGGCCAATCCCTCGGGCATGTTGTGGAGTGTGATCGCCAAGATGAATAGGACGACGGGAACCAGGCGCTCGTTATCCAGCGGCAGCGACGTGCTCGGATCGGCTTCGTCCGTCCGCCGTCGGCCGGTCAGGAGGTAGTGTGCGTGCGGAACGAGCACGTCGGCCCGATCGAGAAAGAGCGCGCCCAGTGCGACGCCCACGAGCGTCGGGATCGGGTCACCACCGGAATACTGCTCGATCCCGGGGATGATGAGACTCGTAAACGCCGCAGCGAGCATGACGCCGGCCGCGAATCCGAGCGCGCCGTCGAGCGCCCGCTTCGAGGGGTCCCGCCAGACGAGGACCAGCAACGCGCCGAACAGATTCAGCGTCGCGATGACGATCCCGCCGACGAGTCCCTGTATCACCGGGTTGCCGCCGGCGACCTGTACGAACAGATCGACGATCGACGTCATGTCATCGTCCCTCGAGTCGGGAGATCGTGTCGTCGCTCACCAAACCCCATTTCCTCGTGTATACTGACGACCAGTATATAAAGCCACCAGCAGGTGCGTCGACCGGTCACTCGAACCGGATCGAAAGACGCGCCGTGTATACCGTACTCGAGCGTGGACGCCGCGTCTAGAACGCGCGCTTGATCTTCTCGAAGAAGCCTTCCTTGACCTCGATCTCGTCGCCGCCGGCCTCCGCGAAGGCCTCGAGCGCCTCGCGCTGGTCCTCGTTCAAGTTCTCGGGGGTGACGACCTGCACCTGCACGTAGAGGTCGCCGTGACCGCGGCCGCGCAGGCGGGGCATGCCCTTGCCCTCCAGGCGGAACGTCTCGCCGCTCTGGGTTCCTTCGGGGATCTCGAACTCGACGGCACCGTCCAGCGTCGGCACGGAGACCGTATCGCCGAAGGTCGCCTGCGGGAACGAGATCGGCAGCCGATAGCGCAGGTCGTCGCCCTCGCGTTCGAACTCCTCGTGTTCGCGGATCGAGACGTCGATCAACAGGTCACCGTGGGGACCGCCCTCGGGACTGGGCGCGCCCTCGCCTTCCATCCGCAGCGTCTGGCCGCTCTGGATGCCCGGCGGGACCTCGACGGTCAGGGTCGCCTCACTGCGGACGTAGCCCTCGCCGCGACACTCATCACAGGTCTCGGAGTAGAGCGTCCCCTCGCCTTCACACCGGGGACAGGTCGTCGTCTGCTGGACGCGACCCAGCGGCGTCTGCTGGACCTGCGTCACCTGGCCGCGACCCTGACACTCCTGACAGGTCTCGGCGTCGGCCTCAGGTGGGTGGCCCGCCCCGTCACAGACCTCGCACTCTTCGGGCCGTTCGACCGTGAACTGCTTTTCGGCCCCGTGGTAGGCCTCCTCTAAGTCGATCTCGAGTTCGGTTCGCAGATCGCGTCCTTTGCGGGGGCGACGGCGACCGCGGCCGCCACCGCCGCCGAAAACCTGCTCGAAGAGGTCGCCGAGGCCGCCACCGCCCATTCCGCCGCCGCCCATGCCACCACCCATGCTGCCGAACGGGCCGCCACCCATGCCGCCGGCACCGCCAGCCTCGCTGGCGTCGAAGCCGTGTTTCTCGGCCTGTTCGTAGCGGTCGTGGCCCATCTGGTCGTAGGCCTGGCGCTTTTCCTCGTCGGTCAGGACTTGCTTCGCCTTCTGGATTTTCTTGAACTTCTCCTCGGCGTCAGGGTCGTCGCTGACGTCGGGATGGTACTCGGTGGCCTTCTTCCGATACGCCTGTTTGATCTCCTCGGCAGACGCGTCGGGGCTCACGCCGAGAACGTCGTAGAAGTCCTCGCTCATTCGTTGTTCCACCGATACTCGGTTGAGACACTTGAAACGAACGTTCCCACGAGCGCCTGTCTCTCAGGAAATAGGAGCCGATTTTCGAGTCCCCGTGAACGATGTCGGACGTACGACGTCGCCACACTCATACGGACCGCTGTCAGTCAGTGCCGGTGCAACCGCGACTGTCTTGCGGGTGCACCGGTCACTCGGTACAGGGGACCGGATCAGTCGTTTCGTGTGCCAGCAAGGCTCAGGAACTGATCAGGAGACCCGGGGACAAGCCAACTCGGGACGATCCGCGTGAGAGCCACCATCCCCGATAGTTCAACAAGTGTTTGGGTCACGACGACCGCCGGCGCGAGCGCGTATTCTGACGGCAACGCAAGCGCCAGGGGAAGGATCACCAGCGAGTTTCGCGTCACGGACGTGAACACGAGCGCCCGGCTCTCTCCCACGTCCATCTCGAGGAGGCCAGCCGCAAGTCGCCCGAGGAGCGGCATGATCACCAGAAAGGCGACGTAAATCGGGATGACAGCAGCGATCTGTCCGATAGAATCCTGAACGCGGGGGAGTTGAGACGCGATGACGACGAACAGCGTCACACCCATCATCGGCACTGGCAACCACCCCATCGCGTCCTGCCACGTCTTGCCGCGAGTGGACCGCTCTGCCCAATATTCGGTAGCCCACGCGAGCGTCAGCGGAAGCGCGATGATGACGACGAACGCTTCGATGAACGGCCCTGCTTCGATGAACCCGGCCACCTGCTGGCCCATAAACAGCCAGAGGTACAGAGGAAGCACCAGCAACTGGATGAGCATCAGCGCCGGCGTCGCGGCAGTGATCTGCTCGGCGTTCCCCCCGGCAAGTTCCGTGAACGTGATGACGTAGTCGATACACGGCGTCAGCAACACCATGAACACCCCCACACGGATCACCGACTCCTGTGGCAAGAACCGCGTGAGGCCGAACACGACGACCGGGACGAGCAGGAAATTCATCCCGAGGGCGGCCAGCATGAATCGTCTGTTACGGAACGCCCGCCGAATCCGGACGAACGGGATCTCGAGGAACGTCACGTACAACAACACCGCCAAAACGGGATTCACGAACAGTTCCAGACTCGAGCTCGCCCCCGGTTGACCGAGGCCGATCACGATTGCGAGAAGCACCGCGACGGCGTACACCCCGACTTGATTGTGTTGAATCCACCGTTTCGAGAGTCGTGTCATGATGTGAGTACGGTCGTCAGTGGAGTCGCCTCCCGAGGCGAGATCGCAGCCACGGACGATCACAACTGGCGTTCTGACGTCTCGAACGAGGTGCTGGCCAGCAAAAGCACTGTTGGGATTCCGGTCGGACAGACACGATCGCCATGGCTGGTGTGCGCTGACGGGCCACTCGTTGAGCGTGGCTTAGGCGGGAATCCGGTCGTGGATGGCTTCGGTGATAGCGTCCACATCGATTTCACCGCCGTGGTCGTCTTTGTCCCAGACGAGGTCGTCGTCGGCAGAGACTTTGAACACCCCACCGTGACCGGGCTGGAGTCGAACCCCGTCGAGATCCTGTCCGAACGCTTCGAGCAGCGTTTTCTGTGTCTCGATCGCGTCCTCGAGCAGCCCACACGGCACGCAGTATTCGATAGTGACTTCCGTCATTGCAATTCGACCGAGGGGCGCTCGAGACATAACGATCATGTACCTGCCAGGAAACGAAGTTTCGGTAGCGAAACCGGGATCGTATTTGAAGATGACGTCTCTTCAAGGAATGCCTTTCTGTCTGCCTACTCAACGTAGAATCATGGGCGAAACAGGAAAAATTCCGGAAAACGAGTGCCTGGCGGCATGGTGTGCAGGCGACGACTGGTGTGCAGTCACGTGTACGATGGACGTTATCGGAAAGAAGTGGCATCCGGTCATCGTCCATCGGCTGCTACACCATGGCCCACTGCGGTTCAACGATCTGAGCGACGAGATCGGTGCCATCACGAACAAGATGCTGTCACAGAGCCTCGAGGACTTAGAAGCGACGAACGTCGTTGACCGAGAGATCGTGAGCGAAAAGCCCGTTGCCGTCGAATACTCGCTCACTGAACGCGGCCAGTCATTGAAGCCGGTGATCGAATCGCTCGAGGAGTGGGGGAAAACGCACCTCCACCCTGCCGAGAGAGCAGGCGAACCGACCTGTTGAGGAAGTACTCACCGCTCGACAAGCACACGCGCTTGCCGAATCAAGCGGTTCAGTTCGCTGCTCGCATCGACTACCGAAGTCGTGGCCTACGTTTCTGGAGCCAAAAACAGCGAGTCACGGAACCGCCGGCGAGCCAGTGGGCGGTATCAGGAACTCCCCGGCGCGCCGCCGGACGAGTCGCGGTCGCGCCAAGAACTGATCGACGGGGGTTCGTCTTATTCGTCGTCTTCGTCCTCGTCGAAGCTGACGTCTTCGAAGTCAGCGTCGACGAACTCCTCGTCGTCATCGGCAGCGCCCGCACCGGCGTCGGGACCGGGGTTCGGGCCGCCGCCCATGCCGCCCATGCCTGCACCGCCAGCGCCTGCGCCTGCTGCGCCGCCGGCAGCGCCGCCAGCACCCGCGGCACCAGCTTCCTGGTAGATCTGCTTGCCGATCTCCTGGAGCTGCGTGCTCAGCTCTTCAGTCGCCGTTTCGATGGCCTCGGCATCGGCATCGTCGTCGTCGATCGTCTCCTCGAGATCCTCGATCGCGGCTTCGATGTCCGCACGGAGGTCGTCGTCGACCTGCTCGTCGTTCTCCTCGAGGAGCGTCTCGGCGCGCTGGATCGTGGCCTCAGCCGTGTTGCGGGCCTCGATGCGCTGGCGCTTTTGCTGGTCTTCTTCGGCGTGTTGCTCGGCCTCGCGCTGCATCTTCTCGATCTCCTCGTCGGAGAGGCCGGCACCGCCTTCGATGGTGATCTCCTCGGTGGTACCGCTGCCCTTGTCCTCGGCGGAGACGTTGACGATGCCGTTTTCGTCGATCGAGAAGGTGACTTCGATCTGCGGGGTGCCCGCGGGTGCCGGCGGGATGCCGGTCAGGTGGAACTCGCCGAGTAGTTCGTTCTCGGCGGCCAGTTCGCGCTCACCCTGGAAGACGCGGACCTGCACCGTCGTCTGGTTGTCCGCCGCGGTGGTGAAGATCTTCGACTCCTCGGTCGGAATCGTCGTGTTCTTCTCGATGAGCCGTTCGAAGAGGCCACCCTTGACCTCGATCCCCAGCGAGAGCGGCGTGACGTCGAGCAGGACGATGTCGTCGACCTCGCCACCGAGGACGCCACCCTGAATCGCCGCGCCCAGCGCGACGGCCTCGTCGGGGTTGACGTTCTTCTGGGGCTCCTTGCCGGTCAGTTCCTCGACCTTCTCGGAGACCTGTGGCATGCGGGTCGACCCACCGACGAGCAGGACTTCGTCGATGTCGTCTTTGCTGTAGCCGGCGTCCTCGAGCGCCTGCTCGGTCGGCTCGACGGTGCGGTCGATCAGGTCCTGGGTCAGCGACTCGAACTTGGCGCGAGTGAGCGATTCCTCGAGGTGGATCGGACCGTCGTCGGTCGCCGTAATGAAGGGCAGGTTGATCTCGGTTTCCTTGCGCGAGGAGAGTTCGATCTTGGCTTCCTCGGCGGCGTCTTTGAGCCGCTGGAGGGCCTGGCGGTCCTCGCGGAGATCGATGCCGTGTTCCTCCTCGAAGTTGTCGGCGAGCCAGTCGATGATGGCCTCGTCCCAGTCGTCGCCACCGAGGTCGTTGTCACCGTTGGTCGCGACGACCTCGTAGACGCCGCCACCGAGATCGAGAATGGAGACGTCGAAGGTGCCACCACCGAGGTCGTAGACGAGAACGGTCTGATCGGAGTCGTCGTCGAGCCCGTAGGCCATCGACGCGGCGGTCGGCTCGTTGATGATGCGCTCGACCTCGAAGCCGGCGATCTCGCCGGCGTCTTTGGTCGCCTGGCGCTGTCGGTCCGAGAAGTACGCGGGGACCGTGATGACGGCTTTCTCGACCTCGTCGCCCAGGTAGTCCTCGGCGTCCCGTTTGATCTTCTGGAGGATCTTCGCCGAGATTTCTTCGGGCGTGTACTCTTCGCCCTCGATCTCGACTGTATAGTCATCCTCGCCGATGTGGCGCTTGATCGAGGCGATCGTCTTTTCGGGGTTCTGGATCGCCTGATTCTTCGCCGGTTTGCCGACGAGCCGTTCGTCGTCGTCGGTAAACGCGACGACCGAAGGCGTCGTCCGCTCGCCTTCGGCGTTGACGATGATCTCCGGATCGCCACCTTCCATCACCGCGAACGCGCTGTTCGTCGTCCCAAGGTCGATTCCGAGAATCTTGTTGCTCGCCATCGTGGACGGCTATTGTGCGCACTTTGTTTTAAAGGTTACTAGGAGCGTGCGGGATGCGAATAAAACGGGATTGTAGCCCCTCACGCGCCAGATCTCTCCAGTTTAGCGACAGTAAAAACGAGTGTTTCGGACCGATCGTTCTGCGAACGATCGTGTGCCAGACAAGCGGAAAGGGAGATTACGAGTCGGCCACGTCGTCGTCGACTTCGCCGCCGAGTTCGATCGCCTCGTCGTCCTCGGCTGCAGTGTCCGCCGTATCGGCGTCTTCGGAGTGGTCGTCGTCAGTCGATGCGTCCGCATCGGCGTCGTTGCCATCATCGGCGTCACTGGCTGGCTCGTCGGTCCCGTTCTCTTCTCCCGCGAGCTCGCCGTTCGAGACGGTCACCTGCGCGTTCTGGATGACCTTCTCGCCCATCTCGTAGCCGGGTGTGTAGACGTCGGCGATGGTTCCTTCGGGCTGGGCGCTATCGATCTGCATCATGACCTCGTGGCGCTGTGGATCGGTCTCGGTACCGGGCTCGGGATCGATCTCGGAGACGTTTTCGTCCTCGAGGATGCGGTCGAACTCCCGCAGCGTCATCTCGACGCCCTGCTGGAGGCTCTCGGCGTCGCCGCTTTCCTCCTCGAGTGCACGTTTGAGGTTGTCGCGGACGCCGATGAGTCGCTCGACGAGGTCCTCGGTGGCGCGGTCTTTGATCTGCTGTTGGCGCTTTTTGGCCCGTTTCTTGTAGTTCTGGAAGTCCGCCTGCTTGCGCTTGAGCCGGCTTTTCAGATCTTCGATCTCGGCTTCGTACTCCTCGATCGTCGTTTCGGCCTCCTCGAGTTCGTCCTGGAGGTCGCCGATCGTCTCGGCCTGGGACTCGATACGTTCCGTGAGGTCCTCGAGTTCCTCGCGCTGGTGGGTCACGGTCCCGTTTAGCTCGCGGGCCTCGTCGACGATCGAGTTGACCTTGTGGGCGAGTTCGTCGTCGAACTCGGTGATGCGATCGAGCACACGCTGGATGTCCTCGCTCGTTTCTGGAGCGCCACCGGCTTCGTCTTCGTCGGGGGTTTCGGTCTCCGCGTTCGAGTCAGTACCCACAGCTGCGTTCGATTCCGAGTTGACCGATTCGGCTGCCGATTCCGAATCCTCGGTCGCCGTCTCGGGATCGACGTCGGCCGTCTCGCCGTCGTCGGATTGCTCCTCGGACGGGACACCCTGGGCTGACGCGTTCGTGCCCTCGTCTTCGCTCATATGGCAGTCAACGAACAGCGGTAATAAAAGGATTGAGGTACCCGGCTATCGCGCACTCTAGTAGCCACTGAATATCACTGCGCACCCCGATCGCACGACTGCTGTGCGATCGGTGTGTAAATCGTTTCAGTTGTTACTATTACTGCTATCCTTTAACAGCGAGAGAATCCCCCGCCAGTTACGGCGGACGAGGATGTCACATAGCCGGGCCTAAACGCCGTGTTGCTCTCGACACTCGTCACAGATCAGTGCGCTGAACCACTTCCGTCTCCCACACCCGTGACAGAGCCGATACCACTCGAATTCCAGATCTATCGGACGCCGTGTTCGTACTACCGATTCAGTAGCCGATGACGATCCGTCCGGCTCGACCCAGACGAACTCGGTCCCCGATGGTGTCTCTTTCCCCTTCCCCCGCATCGATACTCGTGTTATCACATACCATGCTTGTAACTACTGACCGCCTACCAACAGGAAATATCGTATTATTATGTTTTATTCGTGAGTGTATGGATTGATATTCTACAGCCGGTAAGCAGTACAATGCAGTCTGAAGCGAGTTCTACCGGACGGCGTCGGTATCAGTACCGCTTGGACAGACAGGCACCCTGAATACCAGCGACACGCCGGGTACGCGTCCACCGAACACCCGACCGTATATGTGTATCCTGCCCCGACTGTGTTCCGTGACGCGGGCTTCGACGGATGATACTACGGCGATCGAACTCCGCTACGAGGACGGCACGGTCCGGATCGACGGGTTCGAGGCGTCGTCTGTCCCGCCGTCGTCGCTACAGGCGACCGTGCCCGAGCTCGAAACGGATCCACGAACCGACGGTTGGCGGCTCCCGGCCGGTCGATACGCCGCCCTGCGGGCTGCGCTGGCCGGGACGAGCGCCCCGATCGACGATCGCGTCCTCGAGCTCGAGCCGATGCCATCCCTCGCGTCAGCGTACGAACTCCGCGACTATCAGCAGACGGCGCTCGAGGCGTGGCTCGAAACCGACCGCTGGGCCGACGGTCCGACCCCCGAGTCGGTCGGCCAGGCGCCCGCCGGCGTGCTCGAGCTGCCGACCGGGAGCGGCAAGACCGTCATCGCGCTGAAGGCGATCGAACGGCTCTCGACGCCGACGCTGGTCGTCGTGCCGACGATCGACCTGCTCGAGCAGTGGCAGCGCGAACTCGAGCGCGAGTTCGGGATTCCGGAATCGAACGCCGATTCGGGAGCTCGTCGGGCAACGGCGTCGTCGGACGGGGTGCCGATCGGCCGCTTTGGCGGCGGCGAGCAGCGACTGGAGCCGATCACCGTCTCGACGTACGATTCGGCGTACCTCAAGGCCGATTCGGTTGGGGACCGCTTTGGCTGTGTGATCTTCGACGAGGCGCACCACCTCGGCGGCGAGGGCTACCGCGAGATCGCACGACTGCTGGCCGCTCCCGCACGGCTGGGACTGACCGCGACCTTCGAGCGCCCCGACGGCGCACACGAGGTGATCGAGGAACTCGTCGGCCCTCTGGTTTACCGCGTCGACGTGGATTCGCTTGCCGGCGAGCACCTCGCCGACTACGACATCAAGCGACTCGAGGTTTCGCTCACTCCCGAGGAGCGCCAGGAATACGAGCGAAATCAGAACGTGTTCACGAGCTACCTCGCGAAATCGGGCATCGACATGCAGAGCGGGTCGGACTATCAGGAACTCGTCAAACGCTCCGGAAACGACCCCGAAGCCCGCGAAGCATTGCTTGCGCGCCAGCGCGCACGCGAGATCATGCTCGGTAGCGATGCCAAACTCGAGGCCCTCGCCGAGGTCCTCGACGAGCACCGAGACGAGCGAATTATCGTTTTTACGGCCCACAACGACCTCGCGTACAACGTTAGCGAACGGTTCCTGATCCCGACGATCACTCACCAGACCGGGGCCACAGAGCGCCGGGAAATCTTAGAGCGCTTTCGCGAGGGGACGTACACCCGAATCGCGACCTCGAACGTGTTAGACGAGGGGGTCGACGTGCCCGACGCGAACGTCGCGGTTGTCCTCTCGGGCAGCGGCAGCGAGCGGGAGTTTACCCAGCGACTCGGACGGATCCTGCGGCCGACGGCGAATGGCAACCGTGCGCTGCTCTACGAAGTGGTGAGCCAGGGGACCGGAGAAGAACGTGTCGCCGACAGGCGACGCTAACGTGGGGGTTTCTCGAGTAGACTCGTGACTTGATATAATAGCGTGTCATAGAACTATCCACAACATTTAATTCTAATCCAAATGAATTTGAACTATCTGTATGCGGGTATTCGGACTGACCTCTGGAAATCCGACCAGATACAGATGATGTTCGTAACCTCGTGCAAGATACAGGGTGTGTATCTGTCATCGACCGGTCCCCTTGCAGCCTTGCCGATTTTTCACTGGGTGAAAATATGACACTGTGTCACGTACAGATGTGTAGATATCCCATGGCCGAAGCCACACCGTTCAAGCACAAACAGGTGATCCAACAGTATCTTGAGGCGTTCAACCAACAAAACGTGGACGCGTTACCGGAAGTAGTGACTGAAGATGTCCTCGTTCAGGGGTTGATCGGTGCGGATGGAGATGTGAACGGTATCGAGGAGTACGGCGAATGGTGGACGGAGACGTTGTCTGGTTTCCCTGATGCCCACATCGAAGTAGACGATTACTTCGAGTCCGAGGACAGGGCTGCTGCACGCTGGACCTTCACCGGAACCCACGAAAACGACCTCTTTGGTCTTCCTGCGACGAACCGGTCCTTCAAGATTACAGGCCTGGCGCTCTTCCGGATGAAAGACGGGAAGATCGCCGAAAAGCGGTATCAACAGGACGATCTCGGCATGCTCCAACAACTTGGCTTCGTCGAGGAACACTAACACTCTCCCAAACGTTCTTACTCGTAGACTGGTCTCAGCGACAGATTCGTATCGAGATCATCAACACCCTACGGTAACTTTCGATGCCCCGTCGATGATGACTATACTCTCTGTACTGATCATTCGTCGGCTACCCGTACAGAGGATGTGAGTACTCTTCTGTAATACTAGTCGTAACCCTCCACGTTCCACTCGCCGCCGAGGGCGGCCCGTTCGCACGTCTGAAAGGACCCGCGCTGGAAGGTCGTCACGCGACCGGTCTCCTCGCTGAGCGTCACCGTCGCGACCACGTTCGGCCGCCGTGAGGTATCCAGCGCGCTCATGTGACGTGCCCCCATCCAGTCTTCGTACTCGACCGACTCGGCTGCGGCCGCGAGGTCGTCGGGGGTGAGGTCACGGAATCGGACCAGCTGTTTCTGGACGACGCCGTCGACGCTGACCACGACCGCACCGTCGCGAGTCATCGCCACCTCGCGAGCCGTCTCGAAGAAGCTGTCTAAATCTCGATTGATCTCCGGACAACGATCCGTCGGCCAGCGGTTGTGCCCCATCGGATCCGCGAAGTCGGCGACCGACGGACCGGTGACGACGGCGAGGTACAGGCCGGGACCGCTGACGTACTCCTCGTCCCAGCGGTCGAACGCGAGGCTGATCCCCTCGAGTGTGTAGACGAGCCGTCCGATCAGTTCCCGGACGCTGTCGTGGGTTTCGTACTCGATCCGAAGGTCCAAATCATCCATACCGAGCCGTTGGACCGGAACCGTCGTAATCCCGGCGACTGCACAGCGGCCGTGTGGCCAGTCGCGAGACGCCGCCGTCCGGGCCACTTTTGCCGTCGCCGCCCCGACTCGAAACCGATGCTGACGAAGGACCTGCTGCGCGTTTCGCGGGCTGGTGGGGGGTACCACCCGCAGTTCGCCGGTCGCGAGCATCGCCCACTCGCCGCCCGCGTCATCGGCACCTACCAGGGTCACGTCGGCGAGCCGCGAGCGGCGCTGGAGGATGCACTCACGGGACTCGAGCGCGGGACGCCACGCGTCCCTGATGACTCGAGCGGGCGATCGCGAGAGCGCGAGGCCGACGATTTCAAACTCGTCCGCGGGCTCGCCGCGCTGGTCGACCGAGAGGCGACCTTCGAGACCGACGCAGCGATCGAGCCCGAACGCGCCCGTCGGGCCGCCTTCGAGGCCGCTGAAGCGGTCGATGTCGTCACCGAAGACGAGCGTGCGATGGCGCTCATCCGGGCGAGCGAATCGCTCGACGTGTCGGCGGACGATCTCGAGACGGCGCTGTACGCCGATCTCGAGGAGCGACAGGTCCTGACTGCGGTCGAGCCCCGCTGGGACCCTGACGGACTGCTCGCCCAGTACAACCTTTCGGTAGCGCAGACGGCGCTGTTCGACGCGACCGAGCTGCGGGTACGCTCGAGCGACCCGAAGGCGCTGATTTCGGCGATCAAGCGCCTGCGATTGATGTACGAGATCCGCCGGCTCGACGGTGATTCGGCGGCCGAAGCGCCGGGGCTCTCCGAGCGCGAGGTCATCGTCACCGGCCCGACTCACCTCTTTCGTGCGACGCGGCGGTACGGCACCCGGTTTGCGCGACTCTTACGGACCGTCGCGAAAGCCGACGCGTGGCACCTCGAGGCGACGATCGACGACCGGGGGACCGAACGCACGCTCGCCCTCTCCCACGAGGACCCGATCCGGGTGCCCGACGCCGAGCCGGTCGCCGAGGTCAGCTTCGACAGCGGCGTCGAAGCCGAGTTCGCCGCCCGCTTTTCGAACCTCGATCTCGACTGGAACCTCGTCCGCGAACCCGAACCGCTCGCGACGGGAACGCGGGTGATGATTCCCGATTTCGCCTTCGAGTACGCCCACGACGACTTCCGCGTCTACTTCGAGATCATGGGCTTTTGGACGCCCGAGTACGTCCAGAAAAAACTCTCTCAGCTCACCGATCTCGAGGACGTCGCCATGCTGGTCGCCGTCGACGACTCGCTGGGCGTCGGCGAGGAGATCGCTGCCCGCGACCATCGGGCGATCCCCTACTCGGGGACGGTGCGGGTCAAAGACGTCGCGGACGTCCTCCGGGAGCACGAGCGACAGCTCGTCGCCGACCACGCGGCACGGCTTCCCGACACGCTGCGGCCCGACGACGACGTCGTCACGCTGGACGCCCTGGCCGAGCGCCACGGTGTGAGCGCGGACGCGCTCGCGGACACGGCCACGCCCGACCACGAACGGGTCGGCCGGACGCTGGTTCGGCCCGCCGTCCTCGAGTCGATCGCCGACGATCTCGAGGCCGGGATGGCGCTCGAAGACGCCGAGGCGGTGCTCGAGGAATACGAACTCGCCGACGCGAGCGCGGTCCTCTCACGGCTCGACTACCGCGTCGAGTGGGAAGGGCTGGCTGGCGGGACGATCGTCGAACGGTAGCGGACGACGCAGTGTGGCAGCCGTCATCGACGTGATCGATGTGGATCCAACGTGCTTTGTGCGTAGCCTTAAGGCCGTAATTCCCCTCCATCTGAACGAGTCCACCTGTGTCCAATCAGTCAACCACCGGGTCAGTGTCCATCCTACTCGTCGAAGACAACCCTGGTGACGTTCGCCTGATCCAGGAAGCGTTCAGAACGGCCGGATTCGAGCCGGCGTTTCACACGGTCGTCGACGGGGACGCGGCACTCGAGTTCCTTCGGGAGGGAGTCGGCTCCCCGTCCGGCCCCAGCGTCGATCTGGTACTACTCGATCTGAACCTTCCCAGAACGGACGGCTTCGAAGTCCTCGAAGCCATCAAAGACGAACCGGAGTTGACCTCCCTGCCGGTCATCGTACTGACGAGTTCGGAAGCGCCTGAAGACATCGTCAAGAGTTACGAGCTGTGTGCGAACGCGTATCTCACGAAACCGAGCAATCCGGACGAGTTCGCCGAACTCGGGCAGGCCGTCGAAGCCTTCTGGATCGACGAGGCGGTGCTGCCGTCCATTTTTCCGTGAGGTCTCGGCGAAGAAAGGGGGTTCGCGGCTGCTCAGTTCCGCTCGGTCTCGCTCCACTCGCAGTCCTGACACTTCCAGCCGGTGACGAGTTCGGTCACGGACGGCATATAGGTCACCGTCAGGACGGAGCCGCCACACGCCGGACACTCACGGTCGGCCTCTTCGATCGAGTCGACTTCCATCACGGAGTCGCCTTCGACGAGTTCAGCGAGTTTGTTTGCTGTCACCATGCGCCCTTCGACGACGCGATTTTCGCTCACACGCGGAGTGTCGGACTGGACGCTCAAAGCGTTTCCTCCCTCTCGAGAAGGGTCGATCCGAGCCGGGCCGAAATCGGGGCCGAGGTCCGGTCCGCCGAACCGACGCGGCCGGCCAGGAAGACAGCCCCCCATCCGGAGTTCGCACCGAGGTGACGCTGTGCGGCCATCGACCAACCACCACCTACCGCATGCTGTACGGTGATCCGAGACGATATCAGTGTATCCCACACAGCGTGTGCACGGCGTGCACACCGTCGAATGCCCACGAATCCCACGCTACTGGTCGCGTTCGAACGCGCTCGCACGTCGCTGGAACGCGTCGAATCGATCGATCGCCCACTCTCGGACACGGTCGTCGGCCGACTCCAACAGTGCCGCCGGGACGCCGCGTTCGTCGTGGACACCGATCTGGACGGTGTCGTCGACGATACCGAGATACCACTCGATCTCGTCGGTCACGACCGAGACGGAGACGCTGTCGTCGGCGGCGATGGGTGCGAACACGTCCGCGATCGGTGACGACGTTCGTAGCGTCTCGGCGACCGATGTCGTCACGACCAGCTCGAAGGTCGCCCCCGCGTCGATCGCTTGCTGTGTCGTCTCGAGCGGCTTCGCTCCGGCCGCCGGCAACAGCAGCCGGGCGTGCGTCGCGTCGGCGAGACTGGCCGCGTGACGATCGACCGGCGCGTAGGGGTTCGCCGTCGTCGACTCGACGACGGTCGCGTCGGCCAGCCGGTCGATATCGAACGTGAACTCCTCGGCTGAAATCCGTTTGAGAACCGGCTCGAGACGGTTCGCCGAACTGACCCGCTCGAGCGCCGCCGACAGGCCACGCGTCACGAGCGCACCGGCCGACGTGAGCTCGTACTGTCGCCCTCGTTCACGGATCAACCCGCGGTCGGCCAATCCCCGCAGGCTTCGTTGCAGCGTCGTCCGCACGACCTCGACCTCGGCGGCGAGCGATTCTCTGGATGCGACACCTTCCTCGGCGAGTGTTTCGAGGATCAACACGCGACTCGGGGATCGGGCCACGAACTCGAGTGTCCCGATCGCCTCTCCCCGTCGATCGACCATCACACATTGGCTCTCCTGGCGAATCCACTTTATCGCTCTGGCCCCGCCAGTCGACGACAGCGAGGCAGGAACGGCCCCGATGTACGATCGGCCTGTGTCTGCGGGCACAATCATATAGATGCGCGTCGCCGACTACTGCTGTATGGAGACGCGATGGGCGACTGTCGACGGCGTCACTCTCGAGCTACCGGTCGACTGTACCACCTGCGAACTTCGAGAGGCCCTGTACAAGCCGAACGACGCCGTCCTGATTGCGGTGACTGGCGATCTCGTTTCGATCGTCCACGACGAGGAGCGGCCGCTCTCGGAGTTGATCGCCGGCTGTGCACAGACGTACTATTTCCACCGGCCGGCCGAACCGGCGCGGAACGACCTGGTTTCGACACTGGACCTCGAGACGGCCATAGAGGAGTCGGATGGTGAAGAGTCGGACGCGGAGACGACGTTCCAGCGTCCCGAGATCGACCACTGATCCGAGTCGACCGACAGTCGCATACGGACACCTGTCAGTTGGTTCCGGTGCGCCCGCAAGACGGGTCGCGCGCGCCGGCACATCGGAACAGCAGACCGTTTCAGTCCGTCACGACCGCGACCCGATCGTCCACGCGGAGGGACTCGCCGCGGTCGCGATCGGGGACGCGCGTAAGGATCATCAGCGAGTAGAAGTGATTGAACGCGTCGGCGTCCGCCCAGTCGGGAAGCGTCGCTTCGCGACGGCGAACGAACTGCTCCCGAAAGTCCGGCGTCGGCTCGCCGGTATCGGGATCGCGCTGGGGGACGACACACCGGGCACACGGTTTCACTCCCTCGAACCGGACGCCACCGATCTCGAACGCCGGCGCGTCCGCGCCGACGAACTGATCCTCCCAGAACGGCTCGACGCCGCCGACCTCGACGTTCGCCCGGAGCCGCCGGCGCACACCGTCGACAGTCGTCTCGTCGAACCAGTCGGCGACGGTCCGCAGCGTCGCCGTACTGACCACCGACGGACCCATCTCGCGTCGGTCGACGAACCCCAGCGACCGATCCCGCTCGAGCGACAGCTCTTCGTCGAAGAACTCGCCGAACCAGGCCGCGGCAGCCTCGGGGTCGGCCTCGAGATCGAACCGCCGGTGCTCCCCGTCGGGCGTCGTGACCGTGAGTTCGGTCGTCGACGGATCGAAGTCGGTCTCGAGATCGTGCACGCGGGCGGTTCGTTTCCCGTTGATCACCTCGCCGTCGGCGTCGAACAGTGCGAACTCCCGGTCGTAGGCGATGGTGCCGCCCTCGAGGACGGGTGCCGCCTCGAGATCGATACCATCCAGTCCTTTCACCGGATACGCCCTGAGCCGCTCGAGTCGTGCCATTGATCGATCGTATCGGGCCGATGGAGCATTACAGTAGCGACTGGCTCGAGGGCGTGCGCTCGCGCGGTCGCCGCGCAGTCGGCCGTGTCACGCCGAGAACGGCGCCCACGGCGTCGTTCGGCCATCCAGTCGCCGAGCGCTCGCGAGCGAAGCCCTACCGGTCCGGCTCCAGAGAAAAGGCAGCAAACAGTGACGGTCGGAGATCGGTATCCGATCAGTCGATCGTCACGGTGGTGTCTCCGGACTCGTCGAACGACACCTGGATCTGATGGTCTGCGTACGTAAACTGGATAGAGCCGGCGCGGCGTATCCCGGACTCGGTCGTCGCGAAGATCGCCGCGAGTGCGTCGGGATCGACCTCGTCGAACAGCGGCGGTAGCTCTACCGGTTCGGTTCCCTCGAGCGCTGCGACCCCGGAGACGATTCGTTCGTGCACCTCGTCAGTGTCGACTGCGAGTGTTGGCTCCATTGCCACCTATCGCCACATCACACCATTAGTAGCTTTCGGAAGTTTTACAATTAACAATTATTATATATAGCCACTCACGTTCGAATACGGGCCGTAGGAGGGATGAAAGCGGATTCGAGGCCTCATCGACTGCCACACTCACACGATAGGAGACACAGCGCGATCCCAAGATAATTGTGCAGTTTTGTGTGTAACAAACACAATAGGTGACGTGACCGCCGGCGGCACGTTGGCGCGACGCTCGAGGGACGACGAAAAAGGAAAGATCGACTCGGTCCGAGTGTATCGAGCGACCCGGATCGGCGACGGGGCGGTCCTATCGAACGGATAGGTCGTCGCTCCCCGAGGGTTCCGTAAACTCGAGTTCGACTTCGAGTTCGCGGTCGCGTTGCTCGGAGAACTCGATCTCGACCTCGACGGGATCGGCGGCGTCGAAGGGGATCTCCCACTCCGCCGCGGAGATGGTAAACGACGAGCCCGCCTCGAGCTGGTCTGCGAGGTCGCGAAGGAACGTCGCCGTCTCCGCTCGCGAGAGATACACCTCCCGTTCGAAGAACCCGCTCGTGATCGTTCGTCGATCGTCAGTTCGGTCGTCGGGAAAGTTGACCCGGTCGCTCATAGGTACTCGTCCCACGACGACGAGGATAAAGCCCAGTTCACCGCAGTCGATACGTCCAGTGGCGTGCGAATCGGCGAAACGCTTCTGCATCCGGGCGTCGAACCGGCTGTCGTGACCCTCATCGACGCGCTGGGGAACGGAACGCGCCTGACCATTCTCAGGGAACTCTCGGAGGGGCCGATGTACGTCTCCGAACTCGTGGAGACGGTCGGTATGGACGGAAAAACAGCTGTGCACCACCTTTCGACGCTCGAGGAAGCTGGACTGGTCGACCATTACCGGCGCGGGAACCGCAAGTACTACGAGCTCGCCCGGCGGATCGAGTTGCGAATCGCGCCGCCGCCCGAACGGACGTTCGTGCTGCAGGCCGACGATCCCGAGGGTGACCCGCCGGGCCACCAGTAGCCGATCACGGCTCGGTTGCGGCGCGGCCCGTGTATAGATTTCCAACGAACGTCTCTCCTCGGCCTGTTAGCTATATGCCACTGCTTCACATACGGGTTTCGCATACGCATGTCCGACACCGAGACTCCCATCACCTTTCGACGGCAGTCGCTCGGCCGATTATCCGGCCGGTCACGTCGATGGATTCTCGTCGCAGTCCTGGTCGCAGCCCTCGTCCTCGCGATCCCGGTTACGCCGGCAATCGCACAGGACGACGAGGCCGGCGATGAGGGTGGTCTCGAAGGACTGATCGAAGGGGTCGTCGAGTCACAGGGACTCTTCGGTGCGATACTCGCGCTCGTACTGGGAGGGGTCTTGCTGACGGTCTGTGTCGAAAAATTGATCGACTACCTCACGCGTGCGGCGTTCGGCTTGAAACTCTCGTTGTTCGCGCTCGCGATCGTCTTTACCGGGATCGAGTTCGACGACACGATCCTGGCGCTCGTCCTCTCCGCCGGCGACCTCGAGGGAGCGGCCCTCGGGACAGCCCTCGGGACGGGGCTGGCGATCATCGGCGTGACGCTCGCACTCGCGGCGATCATCAGGCCGTTTCCGGTCGACGTTCCGTCGGACTACGTCGTCCTCTTCGCGCTGGCACCGCTGCTGTTGGTTCCGTTCGTCCTCGTCGGGACGCTGACGGTCGTCCACGGCGTCGTGCTCCTCGGTGCGTTCGTGCTGGTGTTCGGCTACATCATCGTCCGGGAGTACCAACGCGACACGCCGGTCTTCCGCAACTCCGAACTCGGGGCGGAGATCCAACCGGACGGCGGCGTTGCCTTACCGAGCACTGTCGACGAGATCCCCGAAGACCGCTTCGTCGCCGGTCGGTCCACAGTGGGCTGGGTGTGGCTCCTCCTGTCGGTCATCGCGCTGGCGGGCATCGTACTCGCGTCGATGGTCCTCGAGGCGGGGTCGGAGGTCGTCATCGACGGGTTCGGACTCGAGGAGACCGTCTTCGGGGCGACGATCCTGACGGTGATCCTCACCTTCGAGGACGTCATGCTGACGATCGAGCCGGTTCGTCGGGGCGTCCCCGAAATCGGCGTCGGGAACGTCATCGGGAGCGTCCTCTTCTCGGTGACCGGCAACGTCGGCGTTATCATGCTCGTCAGCGACCTCGAGATCTCGACCGCCGTGCTGACGTTTCACCTCCCGTCGGTGATCGTCGTGACCGCTCTCGCTGCGTACTTCCTCTCGACGGGCCGACTCGAGCGGCGACACGGCTACCTCCTCGGCGGGCTCTACGTCGGCTACTGGCTGGTCGCGATCCTCGTGTTCGGTGGCGTTCCAATCGGGGGATAAGACGGTCTGCCGTCACGAGCCCCGGCCGGCTATCTTTGAACAGCGAGAGAATCCCGGCGTTTACGCCGGGCGTGAATCGCGTCACTCGACTACACAATCCACAGTCGATGGCAAACTGGAGATGCAACGTGAATCCACACCTCTAAGTTGGATTATTTACATAGGCTATGTATGGCGATCCAGGTCACTCGCACCTCTGTTGGTTCCATTCAGAACCAGCGACAGGT
>NZ_JBHUDI010000001.1:397-71776 GCF_042678045.1 Haloarchaeobius amylolyticus | reverse complement strand
AACGCACAATCCAGTCAGAAAGTCATCGAAGAACTTTCTGACGCTTTCCAGTCGTGGTTCGATCTACGACAGAAAGACGGCACGGCGAATCCGCCCGGCTACCGCAAACACGGCGATGAACGACCACGTAGTACAATCACGTTCAAAGCAGACGGCTTCAAACACGACCCCGAGAACAACCGCGTCAGACTCTCGAAAGGGTCGAACCTAAAAGAGAACTGGTCGGACTTCATTCTTTGTGAGTACCAGACCCGGCCAGACGTCGACCTCTCAGAAGTCACCAAGGTACAGAACGTTCGTGCGGTCTGGAACGGCGACGAATGGGAGCTGCACTTCGTCTGCAAAGTCGAACTCGAAACCGCGGATTCAGCAGGTGACGGCGTAGCAGGCATCGATCTCGGCATCACGAACATTGCTACGGTCGCCTTCCCGAACGAGTACGTCCTGTACCCCGGCAACTCGCTCAAGCAGGACAAGCACTACTTCACCCAAGCTGGGTACGATACTGAAGGTGAGAACGGCCCATCGGAGAAGTCGATGTGGGCACGGAGAAAGCTCGCTGACCGTGAGACACAGTTCTACCACGTTCTCACGGACGCCCTCATCACTGAATGTATCGAACGCGGTGTTGGCAGGCTCGCGGTGAGTTGGCCTGAAGATGTGCGTGAGTCTGATTGGGGCACGACGGGGAACAAGAAGTTGCACTCGTGGGCATTCGACCGCATCTACCAGTACCTCGCGTACAAAGGCGAGAGACGTGGCGTCGAGGTGCTGAAGGAGAACGAGTGGGACACGTCGAAGACCTGCTCGCACTGTGGCGACGACACGAAGTCAAACCGGGTCGAACGTGGCCTGTACGTTTGTTCGTCGTGCGAGTTGGTAGCCAACGCGGATTGTAATGGGGCGGAGAATATGCGCCAGAAGATAACTCCGAGTCCTCACGGAGAGGATAGGAGTAACGGCTGTGTGGCACAGCCATCGGTACACCTGTTCGACCGCGAGAGCGGGACGTTTCAGACGAGAGAGCAGGTCGTGTCGTAGACCAGCAAATATCCCACCTGCGGTACGGGAAGCCGCGCCGTCGTCGGGCTTTGCCCGACTGCTTGAGGGATCTCCGATCCCTCTCCGTTTACGGCGCGGAGGATGTCACTAAGTAGGACGGCGGTGTACCCCCCGCCGAGATGAGTGGGCCGAGTTCGCCGGTCGTCCTCGCGGGACTGTTTCTCGTTGGCGTCCTCCTCGTGATCTGGTGTGTCGAAGTGTTCATCGAGGCCGTCGCCCAGAGCGCGGTCTCGCTGGGCATCTCCGGGTTCTTCCTCGCCGTCGTCCTGGCCGGTATCGACCTCGAGAACGCCGTCCTCGGCGTGACTGCGGCGGTCGTCGACCTCCCCGACCTCGCGCTCGGGACGGTGTTCGGCGAATCGCTGTTCGTCCTCGCCGTCGCGGTCGGCCTCGCGGCCCTTCTCGTTCCCTTTCGGATCTCTGTGCCGCGGGCGTACCTGCTCCTGCTCGTTCTCGCCCCGCTCCCGGCGTTCGCGCTGTCGGTCGATGGATCGATCGGTCGGCTCGAGGGGCTGGCTCTTCTCGGCCTGTTCGTCCCGCTGTTGTCGTTCATGTTCTGGTACGAGCGCCGTACCGAGACGACGTATCTGCTCTCGACGGAGGTCGAAGAGGTCGTCGACCTCGAGGCCGATCCGAAACCGACCGCGGGAGCGGCGGACGGCGGTGACGAAGTCGTCCGACGAGGGCCGAACCTCGACCTCGACGACTTCGTCCCGTCGTTCGACGACCGGAGCGGTCACTTCGCCCTCGGCGTCGCCGTCCTCGCGGTGATCGGGATGACGATCGGGTCCGGCATCACGGTGTACAGCGCCGAGGGAATCTTTGTCACTCTCGGAATTTCGGAACTGGCGTTCGGCGCGACGGTGTTGAGTTTCATCGCGTCGCTCGAGGAACTCGCACTCACCGTCGAACCGGTCCGACAGGATCGGCCGGCGATCGCCGTTGGGAACGTCGTCGGAAGTACCGCGTTCTACATGACGGCCAACATCGGCCTCATCGCCGCTCTCCACCCGATCGGCACGGGTAGCGACGTACTGACGGTCCACTGGCCGTTTCTCGTCGCGAGTCTGCTCGTCGTGACGCTCATACTCGCGCTCGGTCGCGCCACGCGGCTCGGCGGACTCGCCTTGCTCGGCTGTTACGCAGCGTACTGGATCGCAAATTACCTGTGACGATGCCGTGCTTCGTTCCCCGTTCGTGAGACGGGATTCCGGGCGAGCGAGCCGTCCCGGGTCGAAAAGCGTCATTAGGAGTCAACAAGAATGGATTATGTGACCTGTGTTCGGGCAAGTCCGGCTTGTTCGGGGAACGATCGGGTCTGTTTATTGCTCGATATCGACATTACGAGAATCCGGTACGTGAGCGGATACGCGGGGCGAGAAACGCGAGACGCGATCCGGTATCGCGTACTGTACTACTATGACACGAAACGACGATTCCACACCGACTGTTTCGAGGCGGACGGTTCTGCGTTCGTCAGCAGCGCTTTCAGTAGCGGGAGTTGCACTGTCAGCCACGGCGCAGGAAGACGCGATCACCGGCGAGATCGAACTGGGTGCGCGGATAAGCGGCTGGGTCGGCCAGTCGCCTGAGGCGATCGCGGACGAGCGCAATCCGACGCTTCGGCTCGTCCAGGGTGAGACGTATACCCTGACGTGGGAGAACTTAGACGGTGCGGGCCACAACTTCAGCATCGAAAACGAAGCGGGCGACGAACAGTTCGTCGAGACGGAGATCGTCGCCGGGGCGGGCGAGACCCAGACCGTCGAGTTTACCGCCGAGGAAGGGATGGCCCAATACTACTGCCAACCCCATCCCAACTCCATGCGTGGTGATATCGAGTTCGTCGACGAGGGGGCCGACGGCGATGCGGCCGCGGCACCAGACCAGCTCATCGGCGACGGCCCGACCGTCGGCCTCGAGACGGTCGCCGAGGGGCTGACCGCACCGACGAGTCTGACGGTCGCCGACGAGGACGCCGACCGACGGTTCATCACCGATCAGACGGGGCGGATCTACGTCCACGGGCCCGACGGCCTCGAGGAGGAGCCGTTCCTCGACATCTCTGACCGGCTCGTGGAGTTCATGGAGTTTGACGAACGCGGCCTGCTCGGCCTCGCGTTCCACCCCGAGTTCGCCGACAACGGGCGCTTTTTCGTCCGCTATAGCGCCCCGTCGCGGGAGGGAACGCCCGACGACTACGATCACACGTTCGTCCTCTCGGAGTTCCAGACGGCCGACGACGACAACGCGACAGCCGACCCAGACTCGGAGCGGACGATCCTCGAGATCCCGGAGCCGCAGTTCAACCACAACTCGGGGAACATCCTGTTCGGCCCCGACGGCTACCTGTACCTCACCACCGGCGACGGCGGCGGTGCCAACGACGTCGGCACCGGTCACGTCGACGACTGGTACGACGACAACGACGGCGGCAACGGACAGGACACCGAGGAGAACCTCCTCGGCGGCATCCTGCGGATCGACGTCGATTCGGAGTCGGACGACCGGCCGTACGCGATCCCCGACGACAACCCGCTGATCGACTCGGACGCCGGACTCGACGAGTACTACGCGTGGGGCTTCCGGAACCCGTGGGGGACGTCCTTTACCGAGGACGGGCAGCTCCTCGTCGCGGACGTCGGTCAGGACCTCTTCGAGAGCGTCAACCACGTCCAGCGCGGCGGCAACTACAGCTGGAACGTCAAGGAAGGCACCCACTGCTTCAGTACGGACTCCCCACAGGAGCCGCCCGAGGACTGTCCGGACAGCACGCCGGACGACGTCAGAGGCGGCGAGCCACTACTCGAGCCGGTGATCGAGTACCCACACGAGGTCGACATCCTCGAATCCGACGGCGGCGAAGAATCAGCCGCGGACGGTGAAAACGGTGGCAACACGACGGAGAACGGCGAAAACGGCGGCAACGTGACCGACGCCGAAACCGACGACATGGCCGCCGATGCTGAAACCGACGACACCGGCGACGAGGGCGTCAGTAACGGCAATATCGGCGTCTCAATCACCGGCGGTCATCTCTACGAGGGCAGCGAAATCAGTGAACTCGAGGGCACGTACGTCTTCGGCGACTGGAGCATCGACGGCGAGAGCCCGGGAACCGTTTTCCTCGCGCGGCCGCCCGAAGGCTGGCAGGACGCCGATGGCGACGGTGGCGTTGAGGACATGTTCCTCGATCCGCCGGCGGACGACACGGCGGACAACGAGACAGAAGCTGGTAACGAAACTACAGCTGACAACGAGACCGCAGCCGACGACAAGGCCGAGGAAGAGGCCACACAGGCGGCCGGCCAAGACGGACTGTGGCCCATCGAGCAGATTCAACTCGAGGGCGAGGCGGCCGAAGACGGTCGGCCGAACGGCTTCGTCTACGCCTTCGGCGAGGACGCCGACGGAGAGATCTACGTCCTCACGACCACTACGTCGACGGTCGAGGGCGAAGGGGCGGTCCACCGGCTCGTCCCGGCCGATGGCGACGACGGCGAAGAAATGGAAGACGGAGACGGTGTCGAAACCGACGATGAGGCGGCTGCCGGTAACGAGACAGAGGCTGCCGACGACGAAACTGTAGCCGACAACGAGACCGAAATCGGTAACGAAACAGCGGCTGGCAACGAGACGAACGGAGAGTAACAGCGGCCGCCGCTATCCCTTTTTTCGGGACATCGCATCGGCCGCGAGGCTCTTGTTCGCTGGGTCGACTCGAAGAAAAGCGGCGTAGACGGGTCGACGGCGTTACTCCTGAAGCGAGAAGACGGCGATCGTGTTGCCTTCTTCCTCGACCTGGTTGCCGCCGCCGCCAGTGATCGCGACGTACTGTTTGCCTTCGTTCGGATCGTACCAGCTCGCCGGTGCCCCGTCGACGCCGTGATTACCGACCACGTGTGCGGCCAGTTGTTCGCCGGTCTCGGTGTCGAAGGCGTGGAGGTAGCCGCCGGGGCCGCCGGCGAAGGTCACGCCCGTCGCGGTCGTCAGCGAGCCGCCCCACGGCGGCCCCACTTCCCAGCTAAACCAGTTTTGCCACTTCACGTCGCCGGAGAGCGGATCAATCCCAGCGATCACGCCGGCGTTCTGGTTCCACTCGGGGACTTCCTCCTGCGCGAACTCTTGCGTGCCGTCGTCTTCCTCTTCGTCGTCCTCTTCCGCTTCTTCCTCCGCTCCATTCTCGCTTTCGTCTCCGTCATCACGCTCTTCGGGTGCGTGGAGGTCGTCGCCGCCGTCGGCCGTCTCGTTGCCGCCGACCGTCTCGTTCGCAGGTGTTTCGTCACCTTCGCGTTGCTCGCCGACTTCCGCCTCTTCTGCATCTGCCGGCACCTCTTCGTCTTCTTGCTCCCCGTCGTCCGGCTGCGTGGGTTCGGTCTTCCGCACGGTGTCCATCCCGATGTAACGCTGGCCCGCCTCGTACTCCGTCTCGAACCAGGAGAACTTCATCGGGTAGTTCGTTCCCTTGACGACCAGCGTCCGCGTCTCGGGATCGTACGCGCTTGGCTGTGGATTAGTCCCGCCGATGAGGTCGGGCATGATCCAGGGGGCGCTCTCGAGGTCGTCGTACGGCGGTAGGTTGAACGTGTTGAGGTGCTGGACGTACTCGTCGCTGCGCTGGTGGAGTTGGCCGGTCTCCATGTCGACCGTATACACCCAGCCGGTCTTGCCGGGCCACGTCGCGAACGTCCGCGTCTCACCGTCGACGTCTGCCTCAAAGACGACCGGTGGACTCGGCGAGTCGTAGTCCCACCAGTCGTGGGGCGAGTCCTGATGGTGCCACTGGTACTCGCCGTCTTCGGTGTTGACAGCGACCTTCCCGCAGGAGTAGGGATTCCATCCCGGTCTGACAGTGCCGTACCACGGCCCGGGATTGGCCGATGGAATAACGACCGTCCCGCTGTCGGGGTCGACTGCACCGGACGCCCAGGCGGTCGCACCGCCGTGTTGCCAGGACTCGCCGACCCACTCGTGCTCCGGAGTCATGTTGACGCGCCACTGCGGGGTTCCGTCTTCAAGGCTGATCCCGTCGAAGAAGCCGGAGACACCGAACTCGCCGCCGAAACTGCCCTTCATGAGCATCCCGTCGTAGATCAGCGGCGGGAACGACGACGTGGTGCCACGCGACCGCTCCCACCGGAGTTCCTCGTGCATGAGGTCGTCAGCGACTTCGCCGCGATAAGCGGCCGCACCGTTGTAGTACCACCGTTCTTCGCCGGTGTAGCGGTCGATCGCGATGACGCCGAGGTCGAGTGTGCTCTTGTAGACCGTATCGCCGAGAACGGCGGGGCCCCGTTCTGCCGGCGGCGTCGCGTCGGATGCGCCGACGTCGGGTCGATAGAAGTGTCGCCACAGGATCTCGCCCGTCCGCGCGTTGATCGCGTACAGCAGGTCCGGGCCGACCGTCGCGTACATGATCGGTGGATCGCCGTCGACGATGACCGGCGATCCCTGGAAGTCGTTCGGGTGGTCCGCGACCTCGAGACGATACTCGACCTCGAGATCACCGACGTTCTCCGGCGTGATGACGTCAGCCGTCGTGTGGCGCTGGGACTGGTACGAACCGCCCATGATGAGCCAGTTCGTCGGATCCTCGCCCGTTCCGGCGAGGTCCTCTTCCGTGACGTCGCGTTCGGGAATCTGGTCGGTATCGCCCTGTTCGACGACCGATTCACCCGGTTTCTCGTTCCACGGTGCGTCCTCCGGCAGATCGATGAGATGTGATTCGTAGGTCATGTGTGGTCACCTCGCGGTGGAGGGTTCGGTCCTCGGTGCGCGGTCCTCGTCGAGAATCCGAACGACGTCGTTGATCAGGAACTCCTGACTGATGATCGTGAGTGCGGTACTGGCTGTCGTCAGCGTCGTGAGGTGCTCGTCCGCGATGTCGCCGGCCGCGAGGTCGCGGGCGGCCGACCCCAGCAGGTAGTACCCGCCGAGCATCGACTTGGTGTCCCAGAGGCCGCGATCGATCATCTCCGCGGTGATCAACGGCTCCCGTTGCCAGAGGAAGTGATCGAGCCCGTCGATCCATAGCAGCGATCCTTCGGCCGCGCGCTGGTGGAGCGGCGCGACGTACTCGTGGACGACGCCGTCGTCGACGGCGTCCGCTGGCGGATACGCCGGCGTCTTCATCCACCACGATAGCTGCTCGCGGGCGTTGACGATGTTCGTCACCAACGCCGTCTGTTCGCCTTCGGCGAACCCGATCTCCGAGAGAGTTGCCGGCAGTTCCTCGATGTGCAGTAGTTGCCGCGTCGTTTCCTCGATGTGCTCGGGCGTAAACGCCGGCAGGTTCTCCTCCGCGCTCGCGAAGAAGCCGACCTCCGCGAGGTGATCGTTGATCGCCCACGCCGACGTCGTCAGTTCCTGATACGCCGATGCGCCCTGTTCGGGAACGCCCATCGCTGCCAACTGGGGTAGCAGCTCGAAACTCTCCTCCAGACCCGCCAGCTCCTCGGTCAACAGCGCCGCGTCGAGCGTGCCGGTCAATCCGGCCCGCACTGCCTCGCCCATCTCGGCGAGCTCACCCGCTGCGCCGCTTGAGACCTCCCCACGGAGATCACGGAGCGTCGCACCGGCGATACTGCCACCGGCGATGATGCCGAGCGCCTTGAGGAACTCGCGACGGTCCGCGTCGCTGACCTCCCCGTAGCTGTATCTGTCTTCTGGATTGGTACCATATGCCATGATGCTCGTTGAGAGTCAGGCTCAATCCCAATAGAAGTTTCCACAGTTTTATCATCTAAATATAGTTACTCGAGAACGTCGACAGATCAGGTTTGTCTCGCCGATTCTGATCTGCAGTTCGTCACGAGCAATCACGTATTGGTCCGATCTCGAACTGACAACCAGGTGTTTCTGACCGAAAACAGGGGGTCAATCAACCATCTGTTCGCACCACTGATACGGGGACAGTAGCGTGGGACGACCGTCTCGAGTCACAAATCGCCGTCGACCGTGGATCACACCGTCTCGAGTTCGAACTGTTCGTTCTCGGAGACGATGTTGAGCACGATACTCGTGTTCGACTGCTTGATGTCGGGATCGGTGATCAGGGATTTGATCTCTTCGTTCATATCGTCCGTATCTTTGAACTTCCCGATCGCGATGACGTCGTAATCCCCCGTGACTTCATAGACGGAGATCATCTGCTGGTGCTCTCTGAGCGTCTGTGTGATCTCGGGCAGCGCGCTTCCTTCGGCTTTGAGTTGCATGACCGCCGTAACGTCGTAGCCGGCGGCGTCGTAATCGACCTTTGGCGTGTAGCCTTCGATCACGCCTTTCTCCTCGAGGTCGGAGAGGTGGTTCGAGACCGTCGTCACGGAGACGTCGAGTTTTTCGGCTAGGCTCCGGAGACTGGCCCGACCGTCTCCGAGAAGTTCGTTTACGAGGTCTGCGTCCAGATTTTCGTAGGTCATTAGCTGGTCTCACGTACGCCACGTACTAGAGGTTTACGAACATCCAGTTCTGTCCAGCGTCAGTGAGTCGATGTCACGAGTTGAACTGCTCCTTCTTGTAGAGGTGTGGATTAGTGGGACCGCCGCCAGAATTCGTATCAGCGAGGAATGGGTTCGTGTTCACCTTCGATCGACTTTCGATACTCACTGGTGACATCTCCGGTCGTGCTCGAGTAGACTGCCGACTCGCCGGTGAAAGCCGAGTCGAACGACGTTGCCGACTTCCGAAACCGAAGGCTGCAGGTTGGTGGAATTCGGTCGAAGTGCTCCGTCTGGGATTTGAACCACGCCCAGACGTGCTCGCTGCGCTGCGCGTGACTGGTCTGATTCAACTCCCAGAGCGTGCGCTTCCTTCTTCGTCACTTCGTTCCTCAGAAGAGTGCTCCGTCTGGGATTTGAACCCAGGTCATCGGCTCGAAAGGCCGAAATGATTGGCCGGACTACACCAACGGAGCGATCCGTCACACGCGTCGTGTGCAACTGTTCGTTGCCGGGGGCTAGTAAAAAGCGTTCCGTTCCGAGGCGACGATGGCACACCCTCACGTATGCGTCAAGTCAACAGTCACTGTCGAAGCCGTGATGTTCCGTCGAACGCCATCGAAAGGGCTCCCTCGACTCCTAACAACTCGGCGAGCGTCGGCGTGACATCGGTCGCGTCGACCGGCCCGTCGCCTGCGAGTGCGGGCGCAGCCGGCCCGCCGAGGCCGAAACAGCCCACGGCCGACTCGTCGACGCGGCCGTGGGAGCCGCTGACCTTCGAGGCGTCGAGCGATACGAGGCCCTCGTCACCGAAAAACAGCTCGCAGGGGTCGAAGCCGGGTTTGGCGTGGATGTCCATCTCGGTCGCGTACGGGGGCGCGTTCGCGCGGTCGTCCCACCAGTAGTACTGGAACCAGGCGTTCGGCTCAGCCACGAGCACGAAATCGCCCGCATTCGGGTGGTCGATCCCGCGCTCGGCTTTCCCCGATTCGTCGAGAACGGCGTCGACTCCCGCGAGCCCTGCGAGCGCCTCTCGAGCGGCCCCGACCGCTCCCTCGTTGGCGTAGACGTGTGCGATCTGATGGTCGACCATCGCAAAGGCATCAGAGACGGAGATGTCGACGTCGCCGTCGGCGGTCGTCTCGAGCAACCCGGCCTCGCGGAGCGCGCGATTCGGGAAGAGTGGTCGGTCGACGTCGTGAAAGCCGTACTCGCTGACGAGCGTGAGGGCAGTCTCGTCCCAGCGGTCGGTCCCGGAGACGAACGCAAGGAAGTCCGCGAGGAGGTCGTCGACGGTCTCGAGTTCAGCCGCGAACGCGTCGCTGCTCGGCCCGTCGCTCTGGCCGACGTAGTCGAGGTGCGGGACGTAGATCCACAGCAGATCTGGATCGAACCGGTCGATCGCCTCGCGGGCAGCCGCGAGTATCCAGCTGCTCCCCTCCTCGTTCGCGCCAGGCCCCCAGTAGTTGTGTAGCGGGAAGTGATGTAGCTCCTCGCGGAGGTCGTCGTAGAAGCCATCGGGGTTCGTCCAGCAGTTCATCTCGAGGATGTCGTTGTTCTCGTCCTCGATCGGCGAGGGTGTGACCGCCACGTCGGCGCTCGTCCCGATCAGGTGCTGGAAATTTAAGACGCCGGTCGTCAGCCCCGCCTCGTCGCTTGCGGTCTCCCAGAGGCGATCGCGACCGTCGCGGTCGCGCTCCCAGAACGCGACGGCGTCGCGCTCGCGGTCGTACTCGCCGCTCGAGACATCGCCGTGTGCGTCGGGTCCGCGGCCGGTCGCGAGGGTGGTCTGGACCGGCACCGTCACGGCGGGAAACGGTGGTCGAAGGTCGGTCACGCGGTCGTTCGGGAAGTACGTCTCGAGCGTCGGCGTCCGATCGGCGTCGATATGCCGGGGCTGGAGGCCGACGACGTCGAGGACGATCACGCGGCCGGCCGTCTCCGTCGATTCGGGTGTGGTCGGATCAGACATGGATCGCAGTGCAGTGTAGTGTCTCGGTCGTAACTGGCGTCACAGGGCGGTCCTCAGGCGTGTCGGTCGGCGTACGCGTACAGCCGCTCGAGTTGCTGGGAGAAGTCGTGCTCGTCGACGCCGAGCGGGGCCTTGAAGAACGATGCGAGCTGGGGCTGGAGGCCGCCGTCGCCGTGGTCGTCGGCGTGGGCGATCAGCCGCACCAGATCGAGGACCAGCGGCGCGGCCAGCGCGGAGTCGGAGCCTTCCCAGGTGAACTGCATTTTCATCTCGGTCTCGAGGAAGCCCTCGAAGTGGATGTAGTCCCAGGCAGTCTTCCAGTCGGCCAGCGATGGCGTGTAGTCGATCCGAACACGGTTGTGCTCGATGTCGGGGAGGATCGAGTCGAGCACGTCACCCTTGCTCGCGAGCTTGCCGGCGGCGTTTTCCTCGTCCTCGAGCACGAGCCCGTCTTTGTTGCCCAGAATGTTGTGGCCCTCCCAGCTCAGAACCCGCAGGTTTCGGCCGGCGAACATGGGCGCGAGCGCGGATTTGACGAGTGTCTCGCCGGTCTTGGCGTCCCGTCCCATATGTGGGACGCCGGTCGCGGCCGCGAGCTCCTCGAGGCCGCCGAGCGCGTTGGCCGTACTCGGCGTGAAGTTCACGAACGGGTGGCCGGCGTCGATCGCGGCGTAGGCGTAGAGCACGCTCGCAGGCAGCTCGCGGTCGTCGTCATCGATCGCCCGCTCGAGCGCGTCACGGCTGTCGTACCGTTCCGGCGCTGCCAGTTCGGGTTCCGTCGAGGCGACGTTGACGACGACGAGGCGCTCGAGATCGTGGTGGTCGCGGAACGTCTCGTAGTCGTCACGGATCTGCTCGACGACGTCGCGAACGGCGAGACGTTCGTCGAGGTATTCGCTTCCCTCGGAGACGGCGGCCCCACAGTTGACTGCCGTGCCGACCTCGATCCGGTCGTCGATCGCGGCCAGATCGTCGCGGACGGCTGCGAGGGTCTCGTCGTCGGGCACGCCGTTGCGATCGCGCTGGCGCTCGGCCTGTGCGACGAGTGGCTCCGGTTCGATGTCGTGGCCGGCGAAGACGAACCCGTCGATCGGCGGCAACTCGAGGCTCGCGACCGGCTCGCGCTCGGTAACCATCCCGGTCGTCTCGGTCACGCCGCGGGCGATTGCGCGGGCGCCGACGATCGACATCGTCGCGACGTTGCCCCGCGCGCCCACCAGCCAGACGCCGGTTCGGTCGTCAGTCGCGGAGTCAGTCCCCTCGGTCATCGGAACTCGTTCGGTCTCGACGACCGGTCGCGCCGTCGAGGCGACGTGGGTTCTCGCGTGCCGGTAGTGGAATGAATGGCACGTGGACGTGACGCGTCTGGCGCTGGTTCGGTAGCGGGCATCCCATCAGAAGTGGGGACCGGACGGCTTTCGTTATGTCTCGCATAGCGGCGGTAATACCTTTTTGGCATGTCACAACACATCATTCCAATATCGGAGCCACGTCGTTTCCGGCGATCAACATCGGCTTTGGGCCTCGAACGATCGGTGCACCAAACCGTTCAGTCATCGGACGGCCCCTATGCGGATCATCGATCCTCACATGCACATGGTCTCGCGCTCGGCCGAGGACTACCGACGAGCGCGGCGAGCGGGCATCGAGTGCTGTATCGAGCCGGCTTTCTGGAGCGGCCAGGACAAGCACCACGCAGGCGCGTTCTTCGACTACTTCGAGCAGATCATCGACCACGAGACCGACCGTGCCGAGCGGGCCGCCAACATGGACCACTACGTGACGATCGGCCTCGAGCCGAAGGAAGCCAACTACCGCGACATGGCCGAGGCGGTCGTCGACCGGATTCCGGAGTACCTCGAGCGCGATCCCGTCGTCGGCGTCGGCGAGATCGGATTCGACCAGGTGACCGACGACGAGGAGTGGGCGTTCCGCCGCCAGCTCGAACTCGCCGAGGATCGCGAGCTGCCGGTTATCGTCCACACCCCCCATACCGACAAGCCGTCAGGGACCGAACGCATCGTCGAGATCATCGAGGAGATGGGTGTCACCCAGGAACGGATCATCATCGATCACAACACCGAGAACACGATCGATATCTCGTCGCGAACCGACTGCTGGCTCGGCTTTACGCTCTACCCCGGCAAGATCGAGGCCGAGTCCGCGATCGACCTGTTGGAGGAGTACGGCACCGACAACATGATCTTCAACAGCGCTGCCGACTGGGACCCCTCGGACCCGCTGGCAGTGCCGAAAGCGCGCGACGAGATGCTCGACCGCGGCTGGGACCGGGAGGAGGTCCGCAAGGTGGTCTTCGAGAACCCCTACGAGTTCTTCGATCAGTCCCCGAACTTCGACTACGAGGCCTGAGATGCAGTTCGGCTTTTCCACCAACGCCTTCCGGGAGTATCAACTCGAGGACGCCATCGAGGCGATCGCTGACGCGGGCTACGATGGGGTCGAACTACTGCTCGACGAACCACACCTGTATCCGCCGACCGCCACCGATGCGGACCACGAGCGCGTCGCCGACGCCCTCGAGCGCCACGGGATCGCCGTCAGCAACGGCAACGCCTTCATGCTGACCGCGATCGAGGACTTCCATCACCCCTCCTACATCGAACCGGATGCGGACTACCGGCGAAAGCGGATCGACTACACGCTCGCAGCGCTCGAGACCGCGGCAGATCTCGGCCTGCCCTACATCTCGATCGAACCCGGCGGGCCGATCCCCGAGGCCAAGTCGCGCGAATGGGCGATAGACACCTTCGTCGACAGCCTCCAAGAAGTCGTCCCGAAAGCCCGCGAGGTCGGTGTCGACCTGCTGGTCGAGCCCGAGCCCGATCTCCTGATCGAGACCGGCGACGAGTTCCTGGCCCTGCTCGAGCGCGTCGACGCCGACTGCGTGAAGTGCAACTTCGATGCCGGTCATTTCTACTGTGTCGGCGCGGACCCGGTCGATCTGATCGACCCGCTCTGGGAGCACACGGAACACTATCACCTCGAGGACATCCCGGCCGACCGGACCCACGAACACACGCAACTCGGCGACGGCGCGATGGACATCGACGCCTTCCTCGGCGCACTCGCGGATCGGGGCTATGAGGGCTTCGTCACCGTCGAACTCTATCCCTACGAGGAGACGCCGGTCGAGACCGCGCGGGAGGCGATGGCGTACCTCGAGGAACGCGGGTGGGCGTAGGGTGGCCGGCGGCGTGTCGTCGGATCGCCCCGAGAACGCCGATGCGGCCAACGACGAGCGCCGTTCCACTCCGACCGGAAGCGAGCGCCGAGGGTCCCTCGGTGCGTACGCCCAACTGGTCCGGCTTCCGAACCTGTTTACGGCACCGCCGGACGTAATTCTCGGCGCCGCGCTGGTGGCTGTCGCCGGCTCCGATCCGTCTCCGATCGCGGTCGCAGGGGTCGCGCTCGCGTCCGTCCTCCTTTATGCCGGCGGCACGACGCTCAACGACGCCTTCGACGCGCCGATCGACGCTCGAGAACGACCGGAGCGTCCCATCCCTGCCGGCCACGTGTCGCGTCCCGCTGCGTTCGGTTTCGGGTTCGGACTACTGGCCGTCGCGGTCGGGGTCGCGTTCGTCGCCGCGGCCGGCCCGGGTGCCATCGCTGCCGGACTGGTCGCTGCCGCGGTCGTCGCCTACGACGGCCTCCTGAAGGGGACCGCTGCCGGCTTCCTCGCGATGGGCGCGACGCGCGGGCTGAACGTCCTCCTGGGGACGACCGCGGCCGGGAGCGCCGTGCTCGCGGCCCCCGCTCGAGTGCTGGCCGTTTCCGCGGTCGTCACCGCCTACATCGCCACCGTCACGTTCATGGCCGACAGCGAGACCGAGGGCGGGAATCGGGGCGCCGTGGCGGCAGCTGGTGGTGGTGCAGCCGTGGCAGTGCTCGCCGTCGGCTGGTACCTCGTGGCCCTCGAGCCGCCCCCGCTCGAGACCGGCGTCGCCA
This sequence comes from Haloarchaeobius amylolyticus, assembly GCF_042678045.1. GTDB lineage: Archaea > Halobacteriota > Halobacteria > Halobacteriales > Natrialbaceae > Natrinema > Natrinema amylolyticus_A. The sequence goes on along the minus strand of NZ_JBHUDI010000001.1, from coordinate 57,340 downwards.
TCGGGTTCGCCGCCGCGTTCTGCTGGTGGGTCGGACGGCCGTTGCGAACCGCGTCCGCCGACCCGGTGTCGAGCACCGTCGGGCCCGCGGTCGGCGCGTGCGTCCTTGGCCTCGTATTGCTCGATACGGCCTTCGCCGCCGCTGCCGGGGTTCGGTGGGCGGCCGCTGTCGCCGTCTTCCTCGTTCCGGCGGTCGGACTCTCGCGTGTGTTCGACGTGACGTGATTCGTCCTGTCCGGCAGTAGCACCGCCGAACGGGCACGACGGGCAAACGAATTAGTAGCGTGTCAGTGTACGACAGGTGAACCGATGGTCGATCTCGCTTTCTCGACGAACGCGTACACCGAATACGACCTCTCCGAGGCGGTCCGCCGGATCGCCGACCACGGCTACGCTGGCGTCGAACTGCTCGGCGACGAGCCCCACGCCTACTTCCCTGGCTTCGGCGATGCGGACCGCGAGGCGCTGCTCGAGGCGCTCTCGGAGACCGGCCTCGCCGTCTCCAACGTCAACGCGAACACCGCGATGGGCTACTACGACGACGCGCCGCCGTCGGCCTTCTTCGAACCGAGCGTGATCCGCGCCGACGACGAGGCTCGCGAGTGGCGCATCGACTATACGAAGCGGGCGATCGACCTCGCCGAAACCGTCGACGCGCCGGCAGTCTGTCTGGCGACCGGCCGTCCGCTACCGGGAACCCTGCCCGAGAACGCTCACGACTATCTCCGCGAGTCGCTCCACGAAATCCTCGACTACGCCGAGCCACGTGACATCGACGTCGGTATCGAATTCGAACCCGAACTGCTGGTCGAGAACACCGAGGAGGTGCTGGCGTTGATCGACGACATCGGTCGGGAGTCGCTGGGCGTCAACTTAGACGTCGGCCACGCGGCCGTCTACGGCGAGGACGTCGCCGAGAGTATCCGCCGCAGTGCGGGCTCGATCACGGGCGTCCACCTCGAGGACATTGTCGGCGGCCGCCGGGGAAAACACTACCACCGGATCCCCGGCGAGGGTGACCTCGACTTCCGGGCAATCTTCGACGCCCTCGAGGACGTCGGCTACGACGGGTTCGTGACGCTGGAACTCTACACCTACCCCGACGAGCCCGATCGGGCGGCTCGAGAGGCCGCCGCGGCGCTCGAGTCGTACGTCTGATACGAACGCCGTACACTGACCGCCTTCTCAATCCTTTTTATCCCCCGCGACCGTTCCACCGAGCATGAAATACGTCCGCTTTCGCGATCCAGCCGGCGCAGTCCGCCGCGGCGAGTACGAGAACGGAACCGTTCATTTCGCGAACGAGAGTTACGACCTCGAGAGCGACGATATCGACGTCCTCCCGCCGTCGGAGCCCTCGAAGATCGTCTGTATCGGTCGCAACTACGCCGACCACGCCGACGAGATGGGGTCGGATCTCCCCGACCGGCCGATGCTGTTCCTGAAGCCACCGAACGCTCTCGCCGGGCACGGTGATACCGTCACCGCGCCAGCAGGGAAAGAGCGAATCGACTACGAGGCCGAACTCGGCGTCGTCATCGGCGAGCAGTGTCGCCACGTCCCCGAAGCCGACGCGATGGACGTCGTCGCGGGCTTTACCTGTGTCAACGACATCTCGAACCGTGACGACCAGAATCAAGAACAAAACTGGGTCCGCGGCAAGGCCTTCGACGGCGCCGCGCCGATGGGGCCGGTGCTCGCGACACCCGACGAGGTGCCTGCTGATGCCGCCGTCCGCTCGCGCGTCAACGGCGAACTCAAACAGGACGGCTCCCGCGAGCAACTCATCTTCTCGATCCCCGAACTGATCGCCGAGATCACGACCTATCTCACCTTAGAGCCCGGCGACGTGATCGCGACCGGCACGCCCGAAGGTGTCGGGCCGCTCGCCGACGGCGACGAGATCGAGATCGAAGTCGAGGGCGTGGGCACGCTCGAACACTCGATCCGCCGGCCCTGAGACGAGATTCTAGAGCCGGACAGGAGCGCCGGCGAGTCGAACACTTTTCGGCCCGCTCGAAAAACGATCTCACATGACCGTCCGCTTCGACGCCGTCACCGTCGACTGGTTCGGCCTCGCGACCGTCCGCCTCGAAGGCCAGACTGGCGCCGTCGTCTACATCGATCCCGGACCCGAGGAGTACGGCGTCCTGGACGGACTCGAGCCCCGCGACGGGGATCTGATCCTCGTCAGCCACGACCACCACTACGATCCCAACTCGATCCGACGGGTCGCCCACGAGGACGCGCTGGTCGTCGTCCACGAGTCGATCGACGCCATCGAGAGCGACCGCGTCGACGAAGATCCAACGGCCCTGCCGTTCGACGTGGAACGCGTCGGCGCGGACGAGTCGTTCGTCCTCGGGCCGCTCGATCTGTTCACGACGCCGGCGTACAACGATCCTGCAGGCCCGCATACGGACGCCGATGGACGACCCTATCATCCTGAGGGCCAGGGCTGTGGCTTCGGCATCACGATAGACGGCGTCACCACGTTCTGGCCCGGAGATACCGACGTTCTCCCCGTCCACGAGGACGTGCCGGTCGATTGCTTTCTGCCACCGATCGGCGGCACGTTCACGATGGATCGAAACGAGGCAGCAGCGCTGGCCGAGCGGCTCGAGCCGGATCTCGTGCTCCCAGTGCACTACGATACGTTCGCGGCGATCGAAACCGATGCGGACGCGTTCGTGGTCGACGTCGCACGCCGCGGCGTGCCGGTCGTCCTCGACGAGTGATACGGTCTGCTGTCCCGCTGTCCCGGCGCACCCGCAGGACTGGTCGCGGGTGCGCCGGTACCCACTGACAGAAGTCCGTATAAGTGCAACCCCGGCGGTCTTCATACGCCGACACGCGACCAGCCGAACGCTGCGAGAACGATCAGAACTAGAACACCGAACGCGAGCCACTGCCCGAGCTCGGTGTCGGCCACCGGCGCAAGGACGTCGACGAGGCCGGTCAACTGCAGCAGTCCCAGCGCCAGCACGAGGACGGCCGCGATCGAGATCAGTCCGACCGAGACACCCTCTTTCATCATCCACGCCGTCTCGTCGGCCTCCTGTGCGCCGGAGGTCGTCGGCTCGTCTATCGCCTCCTCGTTCGGGTCGCTGTGCATCGGCCGTTCGCTGTTTTTGTCATCCGCCATAGCACGATTCTAGACGACGAGAGGCCGTGCAGACTGGAACCGGTTGCACCTGCAGACACAGGGCGACGCCGAATCTCCTTTTAACAGCCGTCGAAAATCAGCGTTGGAATCGCGACTCGAAGGAGGTTCTACAGAACACCCATCTCACCGAGCCGTTCGGGGAGATACGTCTCCGTCACGAAATCCAACCCGTGGGACGCCAGCGCCTGCTGTTCGGACTTCTTCCCGAGATCGAGTTGCAGTTCGATCTGTTCCTCCCAGTAGTCGGTCTGGAAGCGCGGGTCCTCGAGTTCGCTCTCCAGGGCGTTGACGTCCGAATCCGAGAGCGGGTCGGTCGGCAGGTCGTACTCGACGATGTCGGCGGGTTGAATGCCGATAAACTGCGCCTCGGGGGTCGCTAAGTACTCCGAGAGGTGGGCGGACTTGATCGAGCCGTAGGCGACCGAGCCGTAGATGCGGTACGACCACGGGTCACCGTCCGTGAAGACGGTGACCGGCAAGTCGAGTTCGTCGTGGAGCCGTCTGGTGATCCGGCGGGTCGCCCGCGCGGGCTGGCCCTTGAGGTGGACGATTAAGGCGTTGTACTCCTCGTCGAAACCGTTCTCGACGAGCCGGTCACGCATCCCACCGGTCTCGACCGCGAGGATGAAGTCGGCGTCACAGTCGAGAAAGTCGATCGTGTCGGGGTTGTTCGGGATCTGGTAGCCGCCTTCACCGACGTCTTTCTGACAGTGGATCTCGCGTTCGCCGCGGCGGGTCTGCTCACGGAGGTGCAGCGGTCCCATGATCGTCGCGCCCGACTCCTCGGGACGCATGTGGAAGTCCTCGCGAGTGACTCCCGAGACGATCTCCAAGTCCTCGATGAGCCCGTTCGATTCGTCCTGATCCGAGAACTGGGCCTCCTTGTTGTCCCAGCTCTCCGAGAGGTAGTAGAGTTCACGCAGAGTCGAAGAGCGATCCTCCTCGAGCTGGTCGGCGAGGAATTCGATGGTGTAGACCGCTTTCAGGAGCTTGCGTGCGCCCCGAACCGAGTTGGCCGACCGAGTCGACTCGCGGTCGCCGTAGACCCAGACGTCTTTGTCCTCGTCGTACTCGATGTTGTTCTTCGTCCGCGTCGGGACGGACATGTGCGGGATCTCGCCGAGTTCGAACTGGTCGTAGAACTGTGCCGCGAGATCGATCAGCTGCTCTCTGGCCTCCTGCGTATCGTCTGCGCTCATTGTGTCTCCGTGATTTTACTTCGCTCGTCACGAGCCATCATTCGCACGCTCATGATGACACCGTTAGTTTCTCACTTTCGACGCCTTTGACGTCCAGATCGAACGTCGCGTCGTCCGGTACCTCGTACTCGAGCGTGGCCTCGTCGTCGCTTCCCACTTCGGGTTCCCACTTGACGAACCACTCGCCGTCCATCTCGACGACGGTCGCGCCGTCGGAGAGGTTCGTCGGTTCGGCCGAGACGATTTCGGTGATCTCGAGCGATTCGTTCGTACTCGAGTTGTTCTCGACGACGACGGAAACGGCCTGGCCGTCACCGTTCGCTTTGGTTTGCCGCTCGACGAGCACGTTGTTCATGATGCGGGCGATCGCGTCGTCGATGTCGGGTTCATCGCGGCCGGTGACTTCGGCGACCTTCGTGGCCATCTCGGGGAGGATCTTCCCGAGGACGTTCTGTTTCTTCCGGCGTTGCTGCATCGACCGGCGCTTGTTCAGATAGCTCTTGAGATCGCGTGCTGCCTCGCGGATCGCGAGTTCGATCTCGTCTTCGATCTCGGGGACGTTGGCGATGGCGTCTTTCGACTCGCTGGTGAAGGGCACGTTCGTCGAGGCGACGTGGATCATGATCACGACCGGCCCGTTGGGCAGCCCGGAGCCGCCGGGCTGGTCGAGGCCGTAGTTGCGCCAGCCGATCGACTTGACCACGTCCGTCGTCGCACAGGCCCCGCGCTGGTAGACCAGCGGCACGCGGTTGGCAAAGCGCATGACTTCGGCGGTTCCCTCGGCGGACAACTCGCCGCCGTAGGCGATGCCGGCCTCGACGATGAACGGATCGCCGCCAGAGACGCCCGCGTCGCGCGTCGCAGAGGCGTAGAAATCGGCGTCGAATTCCTTCTCTAAGCCGGCGGTGATGAGCTCCTCGGAGATCGGCGAGAGACATCGCGTCGGCGGCGCCATGATGTCGGTCGCGCGCATCGCATCGACGAGGTTGCTGGTGGCGTCGCGGTCGCCGTTCAGTTCGCGGACGAGCGGCGGATCGTCGGGAACCGTCGCCATGACGTCCCAGACGGCCTCGACGACGTTCTCGCGGGCCGTCTCACCGAAGGAGACCTCGTCGTACTCCTCGGTCAGATCCGCGGCTCGGTCGACGAACTCCCGGAGCGTTTCGCGTGTGAGTCGGTGGCGATCGTCCTCGAGGTCCTCGAATTTCCCTGCGAGCCGGTCCGCGAAGGCGTGGATCGTCTCGTCGTCTTTCCGCGTGCTCGTCGCGCCGTCCGCGAGTTCGTAGAGGTCGGCGACCAGCCGTGAGTCGCCGTCCGCGCCGGTGGCTGCGTCAGCGTCGTCCGCCTCGGAAGCGTCGATGAGCGCGAGCCAGACGGCCTCGACGGCGTTTTCGCGGACAGTGTCGCCGAACGTCGTTCCGTGGTCGTCCGCGACCGTTTCGGCGGCCGAGTCGACGGCCGCGAGCAGTTCGTGGTGAGCGATGCGGTCCTCGTCTGCGACCGCGTCGGCGATGGCATCGGCGAAGGCGGTCGTCGCGTCGGGACCCTTGTTCGCCGTCGCGTCCTCGACTGCGGCGTTGAGATCGATCTCCTCGTGGTCGGCCGGCGGTCGCCAGCGCATCTCGCGGCCGTAGTGGCGGTCGCGGAACGCGTCGATGATCGAGTCAGCAGTCTTCTTGCCGACGCGGGTGAACTCCTCCTGGACGAAACCAGAAACCGTCTGAGAGTCGGTCGCCGCCAGCATCTTCATGACGGTGCCGAGTTCGACGCCGTGGGGATGGGGGCGGATCTCCTCGGTTTCCTCCGGCAGCTGGTCTGTCGCGCGCTCGAATTTGAAGTGTTCCTGCGGTTCGCGCAGCTCGAGGCGGGCATGGGGGTTGACGACCGCCGTATGCTTGATATAGTCGTGGAGCTGCCCGCGGGCGCGCATGTTGGCCTCCATCTCGAGTTCGATGCGGGTGCCGTGGGGCCGATCCCAGGTGGTCGTCTCCTCGACGCTGATCTCGGGCTCGTTTTCGTCGGTGTCGACGATGAGCTCGAAATACTCGGCCTCCTCCGAACCCTGGGTGCGACTGGTGATCTTGGCGGGCTTGCCGCTGGTCAGTTGCGAGTAGAGAACGGCGGCGGAGATCCCGATTCCCTGCTGGCCGCGGGATTGTTCGCGTGCGTGAAAGCGAGAACCGTAGAGAAGCTTCCCGAACACCTTGGGGAGTGATTCTTTCGTCAGTCCCGGGCCGTTGTCCTCGACGATCAGGCGATAGTAGTCGCCGGCTTCCTGAATCTCGACGTAGACGTCCGGGAGAATGCCCGCTTCCTCGGCGGCGTCTAAAGCGTTGTCGACGGCCTCTTTGACGGCCGTGACGAGGCCTCGAGCGCCGCTGTCGAAGCCGAGCATGTGCTTGTTCTTCTCGAAGAACTCGGCGATGGAGATCGACTGCTGGCTCTCGGCCAGCTCCTCGGCGATCCCCGGCTCGTCACCGAGTGTCGACTGGAACGACGTCATCGTCTCCCTGTACTAACGGCGGGGCTAAAAGGTGTGCGCTACCGGAGTGAAAGTGAATCGGTAACAGGTCACCGGCGGGTGATCGGGGCTCGCGACCCCGGTTGCAGTGGTCGCGAGGTCGCGAACGGCATCACTCCTCGAGCGGTGGCCACTCCCACGCGTCGGCTTCGACGACGCCGAGCAAGTGCCGCCGACGGTCGGTTAGCTCCGCGAGCGCCTCGGCGAACGCCGGATCCGAGACGGTCGGGATGTCGTCCGTGCGGAGCCGATCGAGGTCCGGCGCGCGGGGAACCGACGGAGCGGGTTCGATAAAGGACTCGTCGAGCGTCTCGAGGTAGCTCTGGGCGCTTGAGCGGGCAGTCTCGACGACCGCCGGATCGGGGCTATCCTCGTCCGGAATCCCGTGTCGGAAGAGCGTGAGCGACTCGTCCAGGATGGGGACGGCCACGGCCGAGGCGCGTTCCCCTTTCTCGCTGTGGTAGTAGTGCAAGATCGGATAGGATTTGTGCTGTTCGGCGAGGGTACTCAGCTCCGAGCCGAGCGTCTCGAGGGTCAACTCGAGGCCGTCGAAGTTCTGGCCGTTCCAGCCCGCGCGGACGAACGCCTCGCTCCGGCCGCCCAGTCCCGTGACGGTGCTGGCGAAGGCTCGCTTGTCGGAGACGGCCCCGAGCACGGTGAGGACGTAGGAGACGCCGAGCGTGACGAAGGCCATGCCCGTGGCCGTCGTGAACGCGCTGGCGACTTCCCAGACGTCGCCGCCGTACAGCGGGGTGTAGTCGCCGTTCCCCTCGGTGAACATCGTGTAGGCGACGTAGTAGAACCGCCCCCACCAGTCGGCAGTCCCGCCAGTGCGCGTGTCGACCAGCGCGGTCGGGTAGCTGGCGAAGATGAACGTCCAGCCGATCCAGATGAGGCCGATCCACAGCACGAGCGTCAGGGTGAGAATGAGCGGGCCGGCGAGACTGAGCGCCCGGTCGTGATTTCGCGTCACGACCCGGAGGCCTCTCCAGACACCTGTCGTGAGTCGGCCGGAGATCGGTCCCGAGCCGCCGTCGACCCACAGCGTCGTCCAGAGGATGTCGACGATCCCACCGACGAGCAACGCGATGCCGACGGCGAGGTAGATCAGGTTCATTCGACGACCGCTCGCTGCTCGACGACGTCGGCCAGCACGTCCGCGATTTCCGCGTTCGTTTCGGGGCTGTAGTGGCCACCCTCTCCACGCTCGACGTACAGCGACTCGACGTCGCCGTCGTCGGGCGAGAGGTGGGTCGCCATGTCGATCGTCGTCAGCTCGTCGTAGCGCTCGTCGAGGCGCTCCATCAGGTCGCCGTAGATCGGACCGTGTTCAGCCTCGTATTTCGCGTAGCGGAGTTGCTGGACCATCACGAAGACCGGTTCGAACTCCCGTTCGTCCGCGTAGTCGACGAACTCCCGGATGAGCGCATCGAAGAGGGGTTCGTGGGTCTCGAACAGCCGCTCGTGATATCGCACCCGGGGCTGTTCCAGCCGCAGCGCCGACTGCGTCTGGGCCAGATCGAAGTCGATCTCCGGGATCGATCGACCGAGGCGACGCTCGAGCTCCTTCCCGGCCGTGTAGCCGGCGTATCGGAGGTGTTCACCTTTCTCGAGGAAATCCGTGGTGTAGGGCCGCGTCGCCAAGTGCGGCTCGAACCAGTGATCGTAGTGGAAGTCGTACTCGCGCAGGAAGTCGGCCTCGGACTCGAGGTCGAGCAGCTCTTCTTTCTCGTCGACCGGGCTCTCGATGCGCTCGAGGCCGTCGTCACCCAGCACGTACCGGGGTTTGACCGCCAGGATGTTGCCGAACTCCTGGTAGTGTTTCCAGACGCTCAGGATGCGCGCGATCGAGGAGGCGGTGACGACCATGAAGACGTGGTCGGTCGGGTCCTCGGGATACGTGCGCTTGAGGCGCATCAGCGCCTGATCGAGCCCGTAGTTGCCGCCGCCGTAGTTGGCGACGTGAGTGTCGAGTTCCGTCGCGAGGTAGTGCTGGAACGTCTCGTCGTTGTCGACCTCCCGGCAGAAACAGTAGGAATCACCGTAGGTCGAGACCGTGGTGTCGGCGCTCTCGTCCCGGTCTTTCGCGGGACAGACCCGACTCGCGTACTCGTCGGTCGAGTAGGTTACCACGCTGCGGACCTCTTCCCCGGGGAGGTGGTCGCCCGTGTCCTTCTGTTTCTCCCGGTTCGGCTGGGGTGCCCACCCGAGTTCGGGGTCGAAGCTGCTGAACTTCCCCAGTAATTCCCGGTCGATCTCGGGAAATTCCTCGGTGGCGACCGAGGGGAGCCGCTCGAGCGCTCGATACGACACAACCTCGAGGACCACTATGCCACCGATGAGAGCGATCGCCATCGCGACGAACGGAAGCATCGGCTCGTCGTACAGGGACGGCAGGGAAGGGGATTGTGCCGGAATCTGCCATTCCCGGTCATCGACGCGAACGAAAGCGTTCGCTGCCCGCCATCTCGAGGTCTCCGAACGGCCAGCCGCGTCGAACCGGTCACCGAACCACGGTGACCGGGACGGGCGAGTGTCTGACGACGACCTCGGCGACGCTGCCGAGCAGGATCCGCGCGACGCCGGAGCGGCCGTGGCTGCCGATGACGACGTGATCGATGGCATCGCGTTCGGCGCACTCGATGATCTCCTGGGCCGGTGATCCCGTTCGCGTCCAGGTTTCGACGTCGATTCCGTGCTCGTCGGCGATGGCTACGGCCGTGGTCAACTGGTCGGCGGCGTCGTCGAGCAACTCCTCGGGATCGTGGCCTGAGTCGACGTCGTCCGCGGTGTTCGGGATCGACGGCATCGAAGCGGGATCGACGACAGCGAGAACGATGAACTCCCCGTCGGGAAACAGGTCGAACGCGTACGCGAGCGCCTCGCGAGCGGGCTCGGAGTCGTCGAACGGGACGAGGATCCGCGGTGGCATGAGGACAGTCCGACGTCCACGCGCGTCGCCTTCAGTCTGGATCCGTCACTTGCACCGTGGCCAGTCACAGCGCGAGGTAGGGGCCGACGGCGAGGAGGACGATTCCCAGCGCGATCTTCAGTCGCTCGGGGTCGACGACGTGGGCGACGCGCCAGCCGACGACGACGCCGAGCAACAGCGGCGTGCCGACGACGACCGCGAGCGGGACGAGGACGTTTCCCTGCAGGAAATAGCCTGAGGCCGCGAACGTCGCGATAAAGATCGACTGGACCTGCGCGACGGCGACGGCGAGCAACATCGGGACGCCGACGAGCACCAGTGCGGGGACGGCGAGCACCGGTCCGCCGATCCCCAGCAGGCCGCTGGCGACCCCGAGGGCGAACCCGAGCCCCGCGAGTACCGCTTGTCCGAAGCGGGTCAGCGGCTCGAGGTCGTAGATCGGGCTAAACCCCCGCCGCTCGCGATAGAGGATGACCCCGCCGACGGCCATCGCGACGCCCCCCAGCAGGAGCCCGAAGACGGAGCGCGGAACGAACTGGTTGATCGACGCTCCAGCGAGCGCGCCGAGGACGCTCGAGCCGCTGAGGACGATCGCGATCGCACGGCTCTCGCCGGTGTTCATCTCCCCGGAGTGGAGGTAGGCTGCGCTCCCGACGAGCCCCGTGACGACGAACGTCGCGTGGGCGGTGCCGGCGACCTGACTCGAGGCCAGCGGCGTCAGCGAGTACAACGCGATCGTCACGAAGATCCCGCCGGGGCCGATGGTGGTGATGCCGATCCCCGAGAAGAACGCGATCGAGACGAGCAACAGGACCAGCGAGAGGCCGAACGGAAGCTCGAGCATCGGGACGGAGCACCGTGACCGACGTGTCCGTCCCGGGACCCCTGACTCTTCGGGTTGCAAACGAGTCCCTTCAGATGACCCCTTGTCAGTTAGCGTCGGCGCATCCACGATCCGCTATGTGAGTGCGCCGGGACCCAGTGACAGCAGCCCGTCTCAGAGGAGGTCCATGATCGATTGCGCCAGCGATTCGGCCGTCACGAGCGAGACGAGGAACATCAGGGCTACGACCACGAGGAAGAGCGCTCGCTCAAGGCGGCTCGGATCGACGTAGCGTTCGATCGCCGCGAACAGTGCCAGCGCCGTGATCGGCAGGCCGACGACGCCGTTGACCGCGGGCATCAACAGTGCCAGTCTCACTGGCGTGAACTCGGTGAACGCGAGGATCGGGATCGCGAGGAGGACCGAGAGGCCGATCAGGAAGTGGACGGTTCGCCGGAAGTGCATGTCGCCGAACGTGGTCGTCAGTTCGTAGGACTGTGGGATCATGAAGCCGGCGGCGAACAGCGTCCCGGTCGCACTCGTAAAGGACGCCGCACCGACCGCGAGGACGAATATGCCGAGTACCCACGGGCCGATCATGTCGACGAGCGGCTGGGCTGGTGCGGTCAACGTCAGCGTCTCGTCGGGGACGGCCATCGCCGCCGCAATGATGACCGTCGCGCTCAGCGCGACCACGGCGGCCAGCCCGACCGTGTGGTCCTTGCGGTACCGGGAGACGTCCGTCCAGTCTTTCTCGTGTTGCATGCTCGTCTGAATGAAGAAGTTCGGATAGTAGACCGTCGTCCCCAGCAGTGCGATGATCATCGTCAGATAGCTGATGTCGCCAGAGACCGTCGGGACGAACCCGGTTGCAACGGCACCCATTGGCGGCTGGAGGTTCGCCACGATGAGCAGGTACGAGGCAAAGATGGCCAGGACGAGCGTGGCGATGACGCCCTCGATGCGGCTGTAGACCCGGAGTTCGACGAGCGAAATCCCGAGCGCGGCCATGACGACGATCCCCACGTACAGGTTCGAAAGCGGGGTGAGAAAGACCAGTGCAGCCCCAGCGAGCGCGTAGTTGGCGACGCTCCAGAACTGCATGATAAAACCGATCCCGATAGCGAACGGCTTCGCCGCCGTCGGCCCGATCACGTCCCGAATGTAGTCCATCAGCGGTTCGTTCTTCGCGGCCAGTCGGGCGGACATCTCGTGCATCGTCAATCCGACGCCGAGCGCCAGCGGCAGGACCCACAACAGGCCGAAGCCGAAGCCGACACCCGCTTGCGTCAGAATGTAGACGGACCCGGCTCCGAAGATATTCGCCGCAAAGAGAAGACCGAGCCCGTATTGATGAATGGTTTCTTTTGCCTTTTCGACAGGAACGTCCACTGCGGTACTGTGTTCTTCCATGTGTGGGATGATTCCGAAAACGGACAGGTGTCTCGAGCCCTCGAGCGCGCAACCAGCCTCGAGCCTCGAGGGGGAGCGGACGGCGTCTGACCTGTGGACTGTATGACGGAACTCTGTACCGGACACGAAGCCTGGGATTCGGTTCAGCGGAAAGCTTGAGATAGCAGACAGTGTTTTAGATTACAGTCAAAAGTAATACTATATTACCGCGAGCGTGGGGTTCTTCCGACGCCAGCGAGCCGTGGCAGAGGAAGTTGCCTTCAGACCAAGGCCTATACAGTTCTATCTATTACCCGAGGTGAAGACCATAACCTATGCAAGGACAATCTCAGCAGCAGGCCTACGACCGGGGAATCACCATCTTCTCCCCGGATGGACGCCTCTACCAGGTCGAGTACGCACGCGAGGCAGTCAAACGCGGTACCGCAAGCGTCGGGCTCTGCACACCCGATGGCGTCGTCCTCGCCGCCAACCGCCGGGTCAGCTCCCCGCTTATGGAACGCTCGAGCGTCGAGAAGATCCACAAGGCCGACGATCACGTCGGCGTCGCAAGCGCCGGCCACGTCGCCGACGCGCGCCAGCTCGTCGACCTCGCGCGACGACGCGCACAGGGCGAACAGCTGCGCTACGGCCAGCAGATCGGCGTCGAGACGCTGACGCGCTCGATCACCGACCACATTCAGGAGTATACGCAGACTGGCGGTGCACGCCCGTTCGGCGTCGCACTGCTCGTCGGCGGGATCGAGGACGGCGAGCCGAAACTGTTCGAGACCGACCCCTCGGGGACGGACTACGAGTGGAAGGCGGCCGCTATCGGCGGCGACCGTGACGTCATTCAGGGCTATCTCGAGGACAACTACCAGTCCGATCTCGACGTGGATGGCGGCATCGAACTCGCCGTGAGCGCGCTCAGCGAACCCGAAGAGGAAGTCGTCGCCGCCGAAGATGTCGACGTTGCGACGATCACGACTGACGATGAGTCGTTCAGTTCGGTCGCTGAGGACCGCCTCGAGTCGATCGTCTCGGAGATCGACATGGAGGAAAGCGATGAATAACTGGGCCCCACAAAGCAACGCCGACCCGTCGCCGTACGAGCCCGAACTGGGGTCGCTTCCAAACGGCAGCCGGGCGGGTGACGACGGCGACACCGTCAACAAGACCGGCACGACGACGATCGGCATCGCGACCGACGAGGGCGTCGTCATCGCGACGGACATGCGTGCCAGCCTCGGCGGCCGATTCGTCTCGAACAAGAACGTCCAGAAGGTCGAGCAGATCCACCCGACCGGCGCGTTAACGCTCGTCGGCTCGGTCGGCGGCGCACAGTCGTTCATCCGGACGCTGCGCTCTGAGGTCGACCTCTACGAAGCCCGTCGCGGTGAGTCGATGGACATCGAGGCGCTGGCGACGCTGGCTGGCAACTTCGCCCGTGGCGGCCCGTTCCGGGCGATCAACCCCATCCTCGGCGGCGTCGACGACGAGGGGAGCCACGTCTACAGTATCGACCCTGCCGGCGGCGTCATGGAAGACGACTACACCGTCACTGGCTCCGGGATGCAACTGGCCTACGGCCTGCTCGAGCAGGAGTACGCCGAGGACCTCTCGCTCGAGGACGCCAAGTCGGTCGCGGCCCGCGCGATCAAATCGGCCGTCGAGCGCGACACCGGCTCCGGCAACGGCGTCTTCCTCGCAGAGATCACCGCCGAGGGAGTCGAGATCGAGGGTCACGAGGAGTTCGACGCGGTAATCTAACGCTGCCGGATAAGACGGGTCAGACATCGGCCACACGCAAGACGTGATCGGCCCTGTACTGGCCGTCTCCGGCCGTGTTCTCTCTCGGCCGATCGTTCTGTCGGCGGGCCGACTGCTCGCGCTCGCGCGCGTACACGTGACTTTTATTAGGGGCGGACCACTACCCGAAAGCAGGTTTTACATGTCCCAGGAAAGCGAGTACGGAGCCGGGCAGATCCAGGTCTTAGAGGGCCTGGAGGCCGTGCGAAAGCGACCGGCGATGTACATCGGCTCTACCGATTCTCGAGGACTGCACCACCTCGTCTACGAAGTGGTCGACAACTCGATCGACGAGGCGCTGGCCGGCTACTGCGACGACATCACCGTCTCCATCCACGAGGACGGCTCGGTGAGCGTCGCGGACGACGGCCGCGGCATCCCCGTCGACACACACGAGGAGTACGACCGCCCCGCACTCGAGGTCATTCTGACAGTCCTCCACGCCGGCGGCAAGTTCGACAACAAGTCCTACCAGGTCTCCGGCGGCCTCCACGGCGTCGGCGTCTCGGTCGTCAACGCCCTCTCCGAACGACTCGAGGCCGAGGTCAAACGCAACGGCGGTGTCTTCCGACATGCGTTCGAAGCCGGCGAACCCGTCGGCGACATGGAGCGGGTCCGCGATATGGAGCCCGACGAGGAGACCGGCACCGAGATCCGCTTCTGGCCCGACACGGGCATCTTCGAGACGGGCGAGTTCGCGTTCTCGACGCTCTCGAACCGGCTTCGGGAACTGGCATTCCTTAACTCGGGCGTCCGCATCACGCTCCGCGACGAGCGCGAGGAGGCCGGCGACGACGGCCCCGTCGCCGAGACCTACGAGTACGACGGCGGCATCCGTGAGTTCGTCGAGTATCTCAACGAGACGCGCTCGGCGATGCACGACGACGTCATCTACTTCGAGGACGAAGACCAGAACATCCAGGTCGAAGTGGCCATGCAGGCCACCGAGGAACTGCAGGGCTCGATCCACGCCTTCGCGAACAACATCAACACCCGCGAGGGTGGCACCCACCTCACCGGGTTCAAGACCGCCCTCACACGGACGGTCAACGACTACGCCAACGAGAACGACCTCCTCTCGGATCTCGAGAACAACCTCAAAGGCGAGGACATCCGCGAGGGGCTCACGGCAGTCATCTCGATCAAACACCCAGATCCCCAGTTCGAGGGCCAGACGAAGACGAAACTCGGCAACTCCGAGGTCCGGGGGATCGTCGAGAGCGCCATGCACGAGGGCCTTGGAACCTACTTCGAGGAACACCCCGATACCGCCGAGGCCATCGTCACCAAGGCCGTCGAGGCTGCGAAAGCCCGGATGGCCGCGCAAAAGGCCGAGGAACTGACGCGGCGCAAGTCCGCCCTCGAGTCCACGTCCCTCCCGGGGAAACTCGCTGACTGTCAGACCAAAGACCCCGACGAGGCCGAACTGTTCATTGCGGAGGGTGACTCCGCGGGCGGCAGCGCAAAACAGGCCCGCAACCCCGAGTTCCAGGCCGTCCTCCCGATCAAGGGGAAGATCCTGAACGTCGAGAAACACCGGCTCGACCGCATCCTCGAGAACGACGAGATCCGGAACATGATCACCGCGATCGGCGCGGGGATCGGCGACGAGTTCGACGTCGACGACGTCCGCTACAAGAAGATCATCATGGCGACCGACGCCGACGTCGACGGTGCCCACATCCGAACGTTGCTTTTGACGTTCTTCTACCGGCACATGCGCCCGCTGCTCGAGGGGGGCTACGTCTACGCGACCCAGCCGCCACTCTACCGCATCCGATATCGCGGCGAGACCTACGATGCGATGACCGACGCCGAACGCGACGAGATCGTCGCGGAGAAATGCGACGGCAACCCCTCCCAGGTCCAGCGGTTCAAGGGGCTGGGCGAGATGAACCCCGAACAGCTCTGGGAGACGACGATGAACCCCGACAACCGCATTCTCAAGCAGATCACGATCGAGGACGCGGCGGCGGCGGACAAGATGTTCTCCGTCCTGATGGGCGACGCCGTCGAACCCCGCAAGCAGTTCATCAAGGAGAACGCGCCGGAAGCAGAGTGGATCGACATATAATTTATACATGAGTTCAGACGTACCCGAACCGACCGACGTAGACGCACGAGCAGTAGAGAACGTCCGCATCGAGGACGAGATGGAGCAGAGCTACATCGACTACGCGATGTCCGTCATCGCGGGTCGTGCGCTCCCGCGCGTCGAGGACGGCCTCAAACCCGTCCACCGGCGCATCCTCTATGCGATGCACGAGATGGGGGTCTCGAGTGGCTCGAGTCACCGAAAGTCGTCCTCGATTGTCGGGGAGACGATGGGGGATTACCACCCCCACGGCGACAGCGCGATCTACGACACCCTGGTCCGGATGGCCCAGGACTTCTCGATGCGCTATCCGCTGGTCGACGGCCAGGGGAACTTCGGTTCGATGGACGGCGACCCGGCCGCCGCACAGCGGTACACGGAGGCCCGGATGTCGCCCATTTCCGAGGAGTTGCTCGCTGACATCGAGAAGGACACGGTCGACTTCTCCTCGAACTACGACGACCGCCTGCAAGAGCCCGACGTGCTCCCAGCGGCGTTTCCCAACCTGCTGGTCAATGGCTCCTCGGGGATCGCGGTCGGAATGTCGACGAACATTCCGCCCCACAATCTGGGCGAGGTCATCGACGCGACCATCGAGTTGATCGACGATCCCGAGGCGACCGTCGACGACCTGATGGACCACGTCAAGGGGCCGGACTTCCCGACGGGCGCGAACATCGTCGGCCGCGACGCCATCTACTCGGCGTACAAGACCGGCCGCGGCCGGGTCCGCGTCCGCGCCGAGTACGAGGTCGAGGAGTGGAAAAACGGGCGCGAGCGGATCGTCATCACCGAACTCCCCTACCAGGCCAACAAGGCCCGCCTCGTCGAGCGCATCGCCGAGGACGTCAACGAGGGCGAGATCGAGGGCATCTCCGACCTACGCGACGAGTCCGACCGCGACGGCGTCCGCATCGTCATCGAACTCAAACGCGGCGCGAACGCGGACGTCGTCGAGAACAAACTGCTCGAGAACCACCTGGAGCGAACCTTCGGCGTCATCAACCTCGCGCTGGTCGACGGCCAGCCCCGGGTGCTCTCGCTCAAGGAAACGCTCGAGGAGTACGTCGCCCATCGGCGCGAGGTCGTTCGCCGGCGCAGCGAGTACGATCTCGCGGAGGCCGAGGATCGTGCGCACATCCTCGAAGGCCGGCTGACGGCCGTCGAGAACGCCGAAGACGTCGTCGAGCTGATCCGCGACAGCGAGGACCGATCGGCTGCGAAAGCGGCGCTGCAAGACGTCTACGACTTCTCTGCAGACCAGGCCGATCACATCGTCCGGATGCAACTCGGCAGCCTCACCTCGATGGAGGCCGCCGAGATCGAAGCCGAGTACGAGGAGGTCCAGGCCGAGATCGAGCGCCTGACAGAGATCCTCGAGAGCGAGTCGGAGTTGCTCGAGGTCATCAAAGACGAACTCCGCGAGATCAAAGCCGAGTACGGCGACGAGCGTCGGACCTCGATCATCGAGGACGAAGGCACGGTCACCCACGAGGACCTCATCCCCGAAGAGGAGGTGTTCGTGGTCATGACCGAGGACGACTACGTCAAGCGGATGCCGATCGAACGGTTCGACCCCCAGGGTCGTGGCGGGAAAGGCATCATCGGCGCGGACGTCAAGGAAGACGACCGCGTCGCGACGGTCTTCCGGGCCAACACCCACGACTACCTGCTGTGCTTTACGAATCAGGGCGAAGTCTACCGGCTCAAGACCTACGAAATCCCCGAGATGGGCCGGACTGCCCGCGGGAAATCCGCGGTCAACATCCTCGATCTCGACCCCGGCGAGGACATCACGGCGATCGTCGACACCGACGCCTTCGACGACGACGAGTTCGTAACGATGGTCACCCGCAACGGCTACGTCAAGCGGACCGCCGGCGCGGAGTTCGACAACATCCTCTCGACGGGGATCATCGCGGCCGATCTCGAGGAGGGTGACGAACTGGTCGACGTCGAGGTCACCGACGGCACACAGGATCTCGTCATCGCGACCGAGGGCGGCATGACGATCCGGTTCGACGAAGACGAAGTCCGTGCGATGGGGCGCAACGCCCGCGGTGTCAACGGCATCAAACTGCAAGACGACGACGCCGTGGCGGGACTGGTCGCGACGGACGAGGACGACGGGCAGGCGCTGTTGACCGTGACCGAGAACGGTTACGGCAAGCGGACGCCCCTGGCCGAGTACAGCACCCAGTCACGATACGGCAAGGGGTTGATCGACATCAAGACCGGCGATCGCAACGGCCCCGTAACGGCCGTCAAGGCGGTCGACCCGGATGACGGGCTCGTGCTGATGAGCGAGCGCGGTCAGATCGTCCGCACGCGGGTCGACGAGATCTCGACCGTCGGTCGCAACACGATGGGCGTGATCGTCATGGACGTCGAGGACGGCGACGCGGTCGCAAGCGTCGACGTAATCCCGGCGGCCGCCGCCGATGGAGATGCAAATGCAGATGCGGACGCCGACGCTGACACGCTCGAGTAACCTGCCCGTCGGTTTCGCATCGGCTCGACGCGAGTTCGAGAGCGATTTTTTGTGGATTGAAGAGCGCAGGCGCTACGCAGAAGTGAGACGAGAGCGGCTATCTGTCGATCAGTGAGCCGGCTCTTCGGCGGGTGCAACCATGTCGTCGATCCGGAGAATGAGGATGTTGTTCGTGTCGTCTTTGCCGTCGACGGTGCCATCGATGACGAGTTTCGACAGCGGTGTCGGGCCGACGGTGACGGAATCGCCCTCGTGAATGTCGCTGACTCGTCCCTGAACGTGAATCTCCGCACGGCAGAGCTCCGGATGGTGCACACTCGAGAGGTCGATCTCCTCGATGATGGTGTCATCGACGGGTTCGCCCTCGTGTTGTAGCGGAACCGATGCGGGCTCGTCCATCTGCTGGATCTCGAGTGCTTCGTAGGCGGCGGCTGTGGGTTTGTAGCCGCCTTTCGGCCCCGGTACACCCTCTACTAGTTGGAGGGCTTTGAGACTCTGCATCTGGTTACGGATCGTCCCGGGGTTGCGGTCGACCTGCTCGGCAATATCTTCGCCTTTGATCGCGTCTTCGGACTCCTTGTGGAGGTTCGTCAGGGCGCGAAGTATTTTCTTCTGGCTGGGGGTGAGTTCGATGGATGACATAGTGATTTATTCGTATTTGGTTTCCTTAAACCCGGCGGGTGAACCGGATATTTTGCCAACGTTGTGACGGTTGCACCGGGAATGCGAGGGCTTTCGCACTGTCCGCCCACGGCGAGGCGAGCATCCATGGGTCCCAGTGTCGTCGCGATCGCCACGGCATCCCCGGCAGCTACGACGACGATTGGGGTTCGGCGGGTGGTGCAACCCGGACGTGTATGGCGACAGACTCGGGCAGCGAGACTGGTTCGTCGGCCTCGCTCGAGCGTGCCGTCACCATTCCGAACGGAGCGATCTCGACGATCTCGAGGTCGACGCCGGGCTCGACGCCGTGGTCGGCGAGATACGAGAGTACCTCGGGGTCGTGGTCGGCGACCTCGGCGACGGTCACGACCGCCCCTTCCTCGAATTCGGTGATGGCCTCGCCGTCGGGTCGCTCCGGCGGCTCGAGATCGGCACTGGGGATCGGCGACCCGTGCGGGTCGACCGTCGGCTCGCCGAGCGCGTCGGCGACGCGCGCCTCGAAGTTCTCGCTGATGTGGTGTTCGAGCCGGTCAGCTTCTGCGTGGACTTCCGACCAGTCGTAATCGAGGTGTTCGGTGAGGTAGGCCTCGAGCAGCCGGTGATGGCGGACGATCTCCAAGGCGACGGTCTCGCCCTCGTCGGTCAGGGTGACGCCGCGATACTTCTCGCGGTCGACCAGATCACGCTCCTCGAGTTTGTCGAGCATGCTGGTGACTGTCGGCGACGTGACGTCCAGCTCCGCCGCGATCTCGGAGGTCTTGATCCGCTCGTCGGTCTCGCGCTGGAGCTGATAGATCGCTTTGAGGTAGTCCTCCATCACGTCGCTCAGCATCATGCTGTCCCGAGTTTAGACAGGTCTAACCCTAAAGCTATCGCCACCGAGACCGTCCGTGTGTGATCGACTAGACTGTCGCGTGTCCACGCAGCGACTGTGACTGACCACCACGGTCAAATCGATCGACGGCGTAGCGGGTCTATGGACCGGACCGTCAGGATCATCGGCGCGCCGATGGACTACGGGGCGAACCGTCGTGGCGTCGACATGGGCCCGTCGGCGATCCGCTATGCGGGACTGGCCGACGGCCTCGAGCGGGCGGGCGTCGAACCGATCGACGACGGCGATCTGTCGATGCCCCGGGCCGAAGAGCGCGACCCGGACGCCGACCAGCCCCACGGAGGGAATGCGAAGTTCCTCCGGGAGATCGAGGACGTCTGCCGGCGGCTGTGCGACCGCGTCGCGGCGACGCGTGCCAACGGCGAGTTCCCCCTCGTGCTGGGTGGCGACCACGCGGTCGCGATCGGGTCGCTTACCGGGTCGGCCCGCGAGGCCGACCTGGGCGCGATCTGGTTCGACGCCCACGCTGACCTGAACACGCCCGAAACCTCGCCGAGCGGCAACGTCCACGGGATGCCGCTGGCCGCCGTCCTCGGGTACGGCACGTTCGGCGAGACGGAGTGGGCACCCGCCACCGGGCTCGATGAATCGTCGGTCGCCTACGTCGGCCTGCGGAGCATCGACGAGCGCGAGCGCGACCTGCTCGAGGAGAGCGAGCTGACGGCCTACACGATGTCCGACATCGACCAGCGTGGCGTCTCCGCGGTCGTCGAGGACGCCCTCGCGGTCGCGACCGACGGTACCGACGGCGTCCACGTCAGCCTCGATCTGGACTGGCTCGATCCCAAAACAGCACCCGGCGTCGGCACGCCGGTCCGCGGCGGCGTCACCTACCGGGAGGCTCACGCCGCACTCGAGACCCTCTCCCGGCGCACGGAGGCCGACGAAGTCTTGCGATCGATGGACGTCGTCGAAGTGAATCCGATTCTGGACGAAGCAAACGAGACGGCGACGCTGGCGGCCGAATTGACCGCGAGCACGTTCGGGAAACGAATCCTCTAGAGCAGGTTCAGGCCGCCTCGAGCGCCGTTCGCCGGCCGACAGCGTGGTGTCGTGCAAGGCGTGACCACACCGACTCCGGTTTCAACAGCTTTGTATCATAGTGTTACTCACTGTGATGTATGACTGAGAACGTTGTCGTGCTCGGAGCCGGCTATGCCGGCACCGGCGCGATCAAAAGGCTCCAGTCGGAGCTTGGCGGCAACGTACGGCTGACCTGGATCGCCGACGTCGATTATCACCTCGTTTTGCACGAATCCCACCGTGTGATCCGCGACCCCAGCGTCCGCTCGGATATCACCTTCCCGGTCGACCAGATCGCGTCCCCGGCGACCCGATTCATTCAGGACGAGGTCACGGGACTGGACGTCGACGAACAGGTCGTCGAACTCGCGGAGAGCGAGGACGTCGAATACGACTACGTCCTCGTCGCACTCGGCAGCCAGACCGCCTACTACGGCATCCCCGGTCTCGAGGAACACGCGCTGACGCTGAAGAGTCTCGACGACGCGCTCGAGATCCACGAGGCCGTCAAAGCGGCCAGCCAGGACGCGACCCGCAGCGATCCCGCACAGGTCGTCATCGGCGGTGCCGGCCTTTCGGGCATCCAGACCGCCGGTGAGATCGCCGAGTTCCGCGACGAACACCGCGCGCCCATCGAGATCCACCTCGTCGAGGCGCTCGAAGAGATCTTCCCGGGCAACGATCCGGAGTGCCAGCAGGCCCTGCGCGACCTGTTAGAGGAAGCCGGCGTCCGCATTCATACGGACGATCCGATCACCCAGGCCACTGAAGACCACATCGAGTTCGACGATGGCGAACCGCTCGAGCACGACGTGCTGATCTGGACCGGCGGGATCACGGGTCGTGACGCGATGGACGACGTCGACCTCGAGAACGAGCACAACCGTGTGACGACCAGCGCGAACTTCCAGACCTCCGACGAGCGCGTGTTCGCGGTCGGTGACTCGGCGATCATCGATCAGGGGGACCAGCCCGCACCGCCGACGGCACAGGCCGCCTGGCAGGCCGCCGAGGTCGCCGGCGAGAACATCGCTCGCGCGATCGCGAACCGTCCATTGAAGACCTGGGAACACGAGGACAAAGGGACCGTCATCTCGGTCGGTGACAAAGCCATCGCCCACGACGTCAAGCCAGCGAAAGGCATCTCCCTGCCCGTCGACACGTTCGGCGGCCTCCCGGCCGAGAACTTGAAGAAGCTGATCGCCGCCCGCTGGATCGCCGACATCACCAACTGGAACGAAGCCCGCAAGTCCTGGTCGTCGCTGTAAGGGTTCGCGACACTGCTATTCTACAGTCGTCTCGTCGTCGTCCGATCCACCCATCGGCTCCGCCGGCACGCCCGCGACCGTCGTCCCCGGTGGCACGTCGCGAGTCACTAGCGAGTTCGCCGCGATGCGGGCATCGTGCCCGATCTTGACGCCGGGCAGGACGATCGCGCCTGCGCCGATCATCGCTCGTTCGCCGACGACGACCTCGCCGGTTCGATACTCGTCTTGTAAGAACTCGTGACAGAGGATCGTCGCGTCGTAACCGACGATCGCGTCCGCCTCGATGGTGATCAGGTCCGGCCAGAAGACGTCGGGCGTGGCCTCGAGCCCCCACGAGACGCCCGGACCGACCGTGACGCCGATGCGACGTAGGAGCCAGCGTTTGAATCGGAGACTCGGGGAAATCCGGACGAGCCAGACGACGATGTAGTTGATCGCGACCCGAAGGGGGGAGCGGGCGGTGGTCCAGTAGGTCAGCGAGTTTCGTGGTCCGGGCGTCTCGTGGTGTGTGACGCGCTCGTGTCGTGGCGTCGTATCGTCGGAAGCCGTCACTACCATACTCTTGGAGAGATCGTTACATGAAACCGATCGATGCGGAACCGGCGTGACGCTGGCAGCGGACCGGCGGGAAGTACCCAACTAGTAAGGGAACATTGGTGTAATCGTTCGTGCCGGGTCCTTCACTGTGTCCCGATCCCAGTCGAATACCCTCGAGATGGAAACGATCCACGAGCTCCTCGCGAACACGACACGTAGGGACGCGTTAGCGGTTCTTCGCGCGGTCGAACGGACGACACCGGAAGAACTGGGCCGTCGACTCGCCTCGTCGAAGCGCGACTGTGAGGCGGACGACCCCGACACGCGACGAGCGATCACGATCGCACTGGTCCACAAACACCTTCCACGACTCGACACACACGACGTCGTCGACTACCGGCACCACGACGCGGTGGTCACACTCGGCGAGAACTTCGACGACCTCGAGCCGTTTTTCGAGCCACTCGAACACCGCGCGTGACGACCGACTACTCGACCGCTCGATCGCCCGGAACCCCGACAAGGTCCCGAAACGCGGACCCCGAAAGCCCACAGCGGTAGGCCGGCTTGAACATCATGTTCGATCCACCGGCCTGGACGTTCCACGCCGACGCGATCTCGTCGCGCAAATAGTACTGGGCGCGCTCGTTGCCCTCGGCGACGTAGTAGTCGCTGATGCGGATCGGGTCGCGCTCGAAGAGCCCGCCGGGCTCGCGGCCGTCGACGATGACGACCGGTTTTTCGAGGTAGAGGTCGCCCCCTCGAGCGCGCTTGGCGTGGGCGTTGTCCGGATGGGCGTCAAGGATCGCTTCGCGCTCAGCCCGGGGCATATCCGGCGTCACGACGGCCACGTCGGCGACGGTAAAATAGCCGATCAGGTAGCGGTGGGCACGGTCCCCGTCCGGCCGACGCAAGCCGGCGTAGAAGCCGACGACGTCGCCGGGCTCGAGCGCGCGGAGCCGCGAGACGTAGCCGCTGGTCCGGTGTTCGCCGTAGGTCAGTGCCTCGAAGTTGGGATCGTGGTGGAGCGGCCACGACTCGAGTTCGTCTCCGCTAACCGTTTCGGCCCCGTCGCCGACCGGCTGGGGTGTAATCCGGGTCGTCAGATCGGCGGCGACGCTGTCGCCCGCCCGCAACTCCCACGAGCCGAGCGTCTCCGATTCAGTCGTCTCGCGGGTTTTCTCCGGAATCGGGACGTACTCGAACCGGCCGTCGTCGTACAGCGGTGCGAGCGCACCGACGTTCGTGCTGTCGGCACCGACGCCGGCGAGAACGACTGTCATATTCAGTTGTACGCGCCGATCGGCGCGACACAGCGATAAATCCGCCGAAAGCGAGGTCCGATCCCGGGACAGTAGTCGGTCGGCTCGACTGCGATCTCTCCCGGTGGGGCCGAAGACGTCCTCGAGAGGTACCCTTATCGGGCCAGGGGTTCCACACCCGCCTATGCGTATCACCTTTCTCGGAACGGGCAGTGCCATGCCCACGGGCGAACGCTTTCAGACGGGCATTCTCGTCCAGGAGGACGGCCGCACGCTGTTGATCGACTGCGGTGCTGGGGTGCTTCAGCGACTCCAGCAGTCCGGAGTCGGCTACGAGAACGTCTCGACGGTCCTCCTGACCCATCACCACCTCGATCACGTCGCCGACCTGCTGCCGCTGATGAAAGCCCGCTGGCTCGCCGGCGAGGACCACCTCGAGATCGTCGGCCCGCAGGGCACCAAGGCGCTGGTCGACGACCTCCTCGATGTCTACGAGTACATGCAGGACAAACTCGAGGTGCAGGTTCGAGAGGTCGTTCCCGGCGAATTCACCGTCGCTGGCTTCGATGTCTCGGCCTACGAGACGCGCCACTCGGTGCCGTGTCTGGCCTACCGCTTTGGCGATCTTTTCACGTTCAGCGGCGACAGCGAGGCCTTCGCCGGGCTGGCGAACTTCGCGGAGGGATCGGCTATTTTCGCCCACGATTGTTCGTTCCCCGACGACGTCGACGTCTCGAACCACCCGACGCCCGACGCACTCGGCCGAGAGCTCGCCGGCCGGGAGCTCGGCCGGGTTTACCTGACCCACCTCTATCCGCATACCGAGGGCCGCCACGACGAGATGCTCGAATCGATCACTGCTCACTACGACGGCGACGTCCGGTTCGCCGAGGACCTCCAGACGGTCTCGGTCGAGTAGTCGAGCCGTCGCTCGATACGAGTGATCGGCACTCGAGACTGTCACGGAAACGTTACGAAGCAAACCGTTTCATCGGTGGCCACCGACAGGTAGCACGTGAATAACACGCCTTCACTGACCGTTCGATCGGAAACGACGTGACAGCGGTCGTTTCGGGATCGTCGCTCGCGGCCGTTGCGTTCCGATTCGCAAGTGTTAGTATGAAGATAACAACAGCTGTATGCCGGCTCCGTTAGTAGGATAGTCACAACAGATGAGGACGAGAGCCGAGCCGACCGTTCCGCGGGGTGGATGGCCGTGAGTCGTGCCGACCGGATCGCCGACGTAATCACGACACACTCGCAGATCGTTCTCGTTGTACTCCTGCTCGTGACCGCCGTCGTCGGCGCGGGCGCGCCGATGGTCGACGACGAGTCGTCGCTGGACCAGTACGAGAGTGACTCTCCCGAAGGGGAGGCCCTCGAGTACGCGGAGGAGAACTTCACGACCGAGGATCGGGAGAACACGACGACGGTCCAAGTGATCGTCAGGGGTGACGACGTCCTCTCGAAGGAGTCGATGCGCTCCTCGCTCGCCTTCCAGCAGGAGCTGCGCACCGACGAGTCGATAAACGCCACTCTGGTCGATGACGACCCGATCGTCGGCGTCGAGAACATCGTGGCGACGACCGCGATCCGCGAAGAGCAAGCGGAAGAACTCGCCGAGCGCGGGGCCGAACTCGAGGCTCGCAGCGCCGAACTCGAGAACCGGAGCGCCGAACTCAACGAGACCGCCGAGGAACTCGAGCAGCGCGGGGCCGAACTCAACGAGACCACCGACGAGCTCGAGGCGGCGCTGAACGAGACCGTCGCGCTCGAGACGGAATACGCGGAGCTGAACGCCTCCTACGAGGCCGGCGAAATCTCCGACGAAGAGTACGAGCAGCAATCGAGCGAACTTGAGGCCGAGTTCGACCGCGTCTACGCGGAGGCGACGGCCGACCTCGACGAGGAGCAGTCGTCGCAGTTCGCCGCGGCCATGACGAACGCACGGGAGATCCAGTCGTCCCTCGTCGACCTCGAACGTGCCTACGAGGCCGGGGAACGCACCGAGGAAGAATACGAGCAGCAATCGAGCGAACTCGAGGACCAGCTCGAGGACGTCTACGTTCAGGGCACGCGGGGCGTCCTCGAAGCGGAGTTCGCTCAGCTTGAGGAAGACAGCGAACAACTCGAGGCCGACTTCGAGGAGCTCGAGGAAGATAGCGAACAACTCGAGGAAGATTTCGAGGAACTCGAGGAAGATCGCGAAGAACTCGAGGAAGCCGACCAGCCACCGCTGGACGAACAGATCGACGCCCTCGAGTCGCTGAACGAGTCGGAGTACGAGGAGACGCTCACGAGCGTCCTCTCGGAAGACGGCGACCGTGGCGGCGACATGGCGTTGCGCCTGATGCCGACGTCCTACGAGCCGGGCTCGACCGAAGCGGACGCCCGGATGCTGTTCGTGATCCAGTCGACCGCGAGCGGCGAGTTCCAGGGCCCAGGATCGGTCGACGAGAGAACGAGCGACAGTCAACTCGAGATCCGCGAGCTCGCACAGGATTACGAGGATGAACTGATCGTCTTCGGCTCGGGCATTATTACCGACGAGATCGACCGCTCGATGAGCGACAGTTTGGCGATCGTCTCGCCGCTCGCCCTGCTGTTCGTCGTCGTCGCGCTGTTGATCGCCTACCGCGATCCGCTCGATATCGTCCTCGGTGTCGTCGGGATCGCCGCGGTCTTACTCTGGACGTTCGGGTTCATGGGCTGGGCCGATATCGCGTTCAACCAGATGTTCGTCGCCATCCCCGTGCTCTTGATCGGGCTTTCGATCGACTACGCGATCCACGTCTTCATGCGCCATCGGGAGCAACGCACCTCGGAGACGGGAGGTGGGAACGTTTCACGACAGGCAGCCGAACCTACCGACGTGCGGGGCTCGATGACCGTCGCCCTCGCGGGTGTCGGTGTCGCGCTTGTCTGGGTGACTGCGACGACCGTCATCGGCTTCCTCTCGAACCTCGTCAGCCCGATCGGTCCGATCCGCGAGTTCGGGATCGTCAGCGCGTTCGGCATCCTCGCTGCGATGATCGTCTTCGGCGCGTGGATCCCCGCAGCGAAGGTCGAACTCGACACCCGGCTCGAGGAACGTGGAATCGACCGACACAAGCGGGCGTTCGGCACCGGTGGCGGCCGCCTCGCCGACGTGCTCTCGGCGGGCGCAGTCGTCGCCCGGAAGGCGCCGGTAGCACTCCTGCTCGTCGTCCTCGTCGTGACTGCGGGCGGCGTCTACGGCGCGACCCAGGTCGACACCAGCTTCGACCAGGAGGACTTCCTCGCCGACAGCCCACCCGCCTGGACGCAGAACCTGCCCGAGCCGTTCCAGCCTGGCGAGTACAGCGCGAAAGACGACCTCGAGTACGTCAACGAGAACTTCCAGCGCCAGGACACGCAGGCACAGCTCCTCGTCAAGGGTGACGTGACCGACGACGAGACGCTCGAGCGCGTGGCAGCGACCCAGGACGACGCCGCGGATCGCGACGTGGTGTACGTGCTCGCAAACGGCGAGGCCGACGTCCGCAGTCCGCTGTCGGCCATGGAAGACGTCGCGGCCGAAAACGAGTCGTTCAACGAGTCGTTCCAGGCGGCCGACACCGACGGGGACGGTGTCCCCGACGAGGACCTCGAGGCGCTGTACGACGAGTTCTACGAGGCCGATGCCGAAGCCGCGGGCGACGTTCTCTACCGCGCCGACGGCGAGTACGAGGCCCTCCGACTCGTCATCTCGATCCAGGGCGACGCCTCGACCGGCGAGACGACCGACGAGATGCGCGACGTCGCTGCGGACTTCGCCGACGGCGACGACCGCTGGTCCGTGACCGCGACCGGCGACCCGGTCGTCAACCACGTCGTCGAGCAGGACCTGCTGAACACGGTCCTCGAGAGCCTGCTGATCACGCTCGTGGCCGTATTCGTCTTCCTGACGGTCGCCTACTGGCTGACCGGCAACAGCGCAACCCTTGGCGCTGTGACTCTGCTCCCGGTCGCACTCGCGGTCAGCTGGATCCTCGGAACGATGTACCTGATCGGGATGCCCTTCAACGTCCTGACTGGGATGATCACCAGCCTCACGATCGGGCTCGGAGTCGCCTACAGCATCCACGTGAGCGCACGGTACACGCTCGAACTCGAGCGGCAGGGCTCGGTCTGGGACGCCATGCACACCACCGTGACGGGCACCGGCGGTGCCTTGCTGGGCAGCGCGGCGACCACTGTCGGCGGGTTCGGCGTCCTCGCCTTTGCCATCCTCCCCGTGCTCGAGCAGTTCGGGATCATCACCGCGCTGACGATCATCTACGCCTTCCTCGCGAGCGTGCTCGTCCTGCCGACCCTGCTCGTGCTCTGGACGCGGTACTTCGGTCCCGACGTCCCCCTCGGGTCACCCGCGGCCGCGAGCACGCAACCCGCCAGCGACGGCGGCCGTCCCGACGACGCCGGTGACGATCGATGACCGACGACGAGGGCGAGGCCCTCGCGGCCTTCGAACGGCTCGGGCTCACGACCTACGAGGCGAAGGTGTTCATCGGACTCCACCGCATCGGCTCGGGTACTGCCCGGGACGTCTCCGAGGTCGTCGACGTCCCACGATCGCAGGTGTACGGCGTCGCCGAGCGCCTCGAGGAGCGAGGTCTGCTCGAGGTCCAGCAGTCGAACCCCATCCGCTACCGGCCGGTCGACATCGACGAGGCCCGCCAGATCCTGCGCGAGCGCTTCGAGAACGAGCAGGATCGGGCCTTCGAGTATGTCGAGGACATCCGCCGACAGCCCGCCGGCGAGGAAGAACTGGAAGACATCTGGACCGTTCGCGGGCGCGACCGCATCGACGACCGCGTCGTCGACCGCATCGCCGACGCCGAGGAGCGTCTTGTCTTCGCGGCCCGACTGCCGGCGCTGCTTACCGACGCCATCGCTGCGATCCTTGAGGAACGCGCTGCCGCCGGCGTCGACGTCGTCGGCGTCAGCGCCACATCGGCGGTTCGCAACCGACTCGAGCGACTCGAGGGCGTCACCGTTCGCTCGCCGCCGGTGTCCCGGCAGGGCGACGACCGCTCCGGGCGGATGGTCCTGACCGACGATGACGGCGTTCTGCTCTCGGTCGTCGACGCGGACGGCAGCGAGACTGCCGTCTGGAGCGCCGACTCGCTGTTTGCTTCGGTCTTGATCCAGTTGATCGAGACGGGCTCCGAGATGCCGCCCGATCGAGAGTGACCGGCCGGTACGCATACGGGCCGCTGTCCGGCAGTGCTGGCGCACCCGCGACCGTACTCCGGGTGCACCGATCACTCGGGACAGCAGCCCGCCTCACTCGAGGCGGTATCGCAATAGCGCCGCGATGCCACCGAGGTTGGCGAGTTGCTGGCCGGGTGGGAACTCGCTCGAGAAGACCGTTACCTCGCCGCCTTTCTGTTCGGTCGTCCGGACGATCTCGTCGATGTCGACATCCCACTCGCCCTCGGGGCCACGCTCTTTCCGGAGCCGGTCATCGAGGACGAGCAGGCGGTCGATCGCGCCGAACTCGGCGGCTTTCTCGACTTGCTCGGGGCCGTAGGCCGCCTTCGCGCCCTCTGCCATGCGCCGAGTGAGTTCGTCGATGTACTCGGCCTCGCTCTCGATGCGGGTCTCTTCCTGGACGTCGGCGACGGCCCCGCGTTTCAGGACCTCGTGGACGCCGCGGTCGCCGACCGCCGCCGTATCGACCATCGTGATGAGATCGGCGACTTCGGGTTCGTTCTCCTCTAGATACTTGTAGGCGTCCTGTTTCGTAAAACCGGGACCGGCGAGGATGATCGCGTCGACCTCGAGGCGTTTGAGGACCTCGCCGAGCTCCGCGAACAGCTCCGAGCGCTCGCGGGCGTACTCGCCTTTGCCGGTCGGGCCGGTAAGCGTCGCCCGCTCTTCGGTGCCGTACTGGGCGACCGTGTGGACGTGGGCCTGCCCCTCCTCGACGGTTGCGATCGCCACGTCGGGGTTTTCGCTCGCTTCCTCGGCCTCCTCGAGACGAGCTTCCTGATCGGGCTTGAACCGCTTCTCGATGGAGATCTCCTCGCGCGTTTCGACGTTCAACGTGTGATGAAAGCCCAGTTGGTCCTCCCGTGAGCAGGCGACGATCTCGCCGCCGACCCGCAGGCGGTTGGCGAACTTGTGGAACTCGATGTCCTCGACGGCGATCGCGACCCACATGTGTTCGCGCTCGCCGCCGGTATCGCGCATCTGGTCGTCGTTGCGCTGGATCCGCCGGGTCGTATCGCCTGCGACGCGGTCGCCGGGCTCTAAGACGTACTGCAGGTGCCAGAGATCGTCGACGCTCTCTGGGACGACGGTGATCCGCTCGCGGCCGCCCTCGACCTGCTCCCGGTCTTTGATCTGCATGGCCGTGGGTTTGCGCGGCCGCGGTAAGTGGACTGCGATCGGTGGTCCACCTCACGGGTTCGGGGCGGGCTGTCGGCGGTCGTCAAGTATGTCGATCACGGGGCCACTGGACGCGTTCGGTTCCCGTGCCAGCAGCGTATTACGATCTCGGTGTCTCGAACTAACGCAACGTAATTGAACGCGCTCGCCAATCCCGATGTAATGGCTCGGTTCGCTTCGGCCCGCTGGCGCGAGTCCGTCCCTCGAAGCGTCCTGAAATACTATCTCTACAAATCGACCAAAGCGGTCGAGTTTTATCGGCCGATTATGTACCTCTTCTTTCTTGCCCAGGGACTCTCCTTCACCCAGATCGCCGTCCTCGAGGCGATCTACAACCTGACAACACTGGTCGGCGAGATTCCGACTGGGTACATCGGCGACCGCGTCGGTCGCCGAAACAGCCTCCTCATCGGGACCACACTGATCGCCGTGACGCTGCTCGGAATCGGCCTCTCTGGGTCGTTCCTCGCGTTGGCCGCCCTCTACGTCTGCTGGTCGCTGGGGTACAACTTCCGATCGGGGAGCGAGGACGCGTGGCTCTACGATACGCTCACCGACGACCTCTCTGAAAGCGAGTTCGCCACCGTCCGCGGGCGGGGCGAAGCTGCCGCGCTGGCGGTCGGCGCTGGTGCAGCCATCGTTGGTGGGTATCTCGGCAGTATCGATCTCTCGTACCCGTGGTTCGTCGCGGCCGCTGTTACCGGACTCGGCGCGGTCGTTCTACTGACCATAGACGAACCAGCGGCGTACACGCAGACGGACACCGGCGAATTGAGCCTCCGTCGGACCGTCGGCATCGTCAGGGACGCCCTCTCCCAACGGAATCTCAGGGCATTCATTCTCTACTATTACGTTCTCTATGCCGCTGTCACGTATCTCGTATTCGTCTTTCTCCAGCCGATATTCCGGACCGTCGTTGTGGATTTCGGTGTCTCCCCGTCACAAGTCGAATCCCTGCTTGGCTGGTTCTACGCAGCGTACAGTCTCGTCGGAGCAGTGCTCAGCTATTTCACTGGCGCGATCAAGGACCATCTCGGCGTTCGAACGTGGTTCCTCGTACTGCCGTTTCTCGTTGGGACGGCACTGGTCGGGATGTACTTCGTCCCCATCCTCGCACTTCCGACGTTCCTGGTCGCTCGAGGGATTTCCGATGTGACGCGTTCGTTCGCTGGCCAGTACGTCAACGACCGAATCGGCTCGCTCGGCCGGGCCACCGTACTAAGCGCGATGGCGATGGTCAGCGGGCTGGCTGTCGTTCCGTTCCAACTCGGCAGTGGCGTCATCTCCGATTCCGTGTCACCGCTCTTTGCGTTGGCCATCGCCGGAATCGCGCTCATCGGTGGCTCAGCCGCGATCCTTGTCTGGGAGATTCCAGTAACGACTGCCGAGGTGCAGTGAGACTGATCGTGCTTCGGTGCTGCGCCCTATCGCCGGCGTTCGGTCACTCGACCACTCAATCACCGATCCACGATAGTCACGCTTCTTGCAAACTATTGACATAGGTAGGGCATGACACTATTGACGTCGCATGCATCTATTGGAGTATGAACGCTGGATACACAGCGCGGCTCGAAGACTTCGGTACGCGCTCGCTCGTGACACATGCCCTTATGGCATTGACGTTTCTCGGGGCCATTGTTGCGGGGCTGTTCGTCGACGGACAGATCGGACTCGTCTCGTTCGTCGCATTTCTCAACTTCACCGCCGGTGTGTGGATCGCACAGTCGATACATTCCCTCGGAAACGCACAGACCGACGATTCGTACACCGGCATCCTGGGCGTCCTGGCAGTGCTGACCGATACGAGCGGTGAGAAGCACTACCACGGGCTCGATACCGGTCGGCTCGCCCGCCTGCTCACGCTGATCGCGCTCGTGACGTCGGTTTCGCTGTTCGTCGCCGGGGAGGTCCTCTCCGGCGTCCTGGCTCCAGTCGGGACCGTCGCGATCGCCGCCGTCGCCCTCGTGACCGCGATGGTCGGATTCCTGATCGCCATGAGCTCGGCGTACGACGCGTCCGAGCGCGAGCGGACGCAGCAATTCAGCCGCGAGCGCGACCGCATCGAGACTGGCGAACCCGGTCAGCCGACCATCGAACTCGAGGACGGGACCGACATCGAGATCTCGGTTCGCGAATCACACGTCGACGAACCGGCGACCGAGTCCCGCTAGCTGTACCGCCGGGGCGGTCCCACGCTGTCGGTCGAGCCAACTCGAAACTCACTCGCAACGTGAGGTGTCCGCTCGAGCGACACTCGAGTGAACCGTGACCCCAGTCGATACCGCCACCCCGTTGTGGAGTTCGATCGTCGAACCGGAAGCAGGGCCCATCGATCTGGCGCGGCGACTGAGAGTCGATTCCGAACGGAAGTTGCTAGCTTTATGGTGGTCACGGTGGCCCGATGAGTGAGGCTACCCCGAGGCAAACCACGAACGATGACAGACACACAGACAAAGTCCACGGCACCAGTCCGGATCGAACTGTTCATCCAGGCTCACGCGTCCACGGCCGTCGTGGAGTCACTCCGGGAACTCGTCGCGCGAGCACGCCGGCTCGAGGACGCGATCGGCGCTGCCGTCCACGTCGAGACCTGGACGGCGGTCAGACCCGCACTCGAGGAGCTCAGCGATTCCGGGCCATCGGTATCCGGAACTGTCGAGGCGTTTCGGTCGTGGGCCGATCGGCACGGCTACGATCTCGAGCCGGCGTTCGACCGGCGCGAGACACCCTCGATCGTCGGTCTGCGGGCCACCGAAGTTCGAGTCCCGACCGCGTGCGTTGCCGTCTACGCGGACGGTGATATCCAGTGTGTCGCACCCTGTGCCGACGGTGACCGTATCTATACCGTCATGGACTGTCTCACTGGGCTCGAGGACGGCATCACCGAGCCGTTCGGTGCACGAGACGACGCCCCGCGTGGCTCGTCTGACAGCGACGGTCCCGCCGAGCGATACGCTCGCCCGGAGGAAACCGAGTAGCGGCCAGCTCGAGCGCGATCCAAATCGGTGACGACAGTCCGAGTGCGGTCGATTACTCGGTGAGCTCTTCCAGTTTGCCTTTCGCCTTCTCGAGACTCGATTCGAACGTCTCCTCGAGTTCCTCGACGGAGCGTTCGACGTAGTAGACCCGTTCTTTCGGGACCCGACGGACGACGTCGTTACCGTCCTCGTCGGTCCCGTACGCGAACAGCCAGTGGTCCTGAAAGTAAGCGATTCGGTCGTTGTCGACCGTGACCCGCTCGTCGTCCTCGCCGGGCGTCTCGTAGACGATCGTCGCGGTGCCGAGCTCCGGCTCCGTGTCGGTATCGATCTCCACCATGAGCGTCGCGTCCACGGTCGGCCGTGTAGTCATCGACCCGGCAGGTGCAGCCCCGACTCGACCGCCCGGGGCAACGGACGGCGATCCGCGTCGAGAGCCTCAGTCGGACCTGGACTCGGTCGGCGTGTCCGATCGCTCCTCGGCACCGGTGTCATCGACACCGCTGTCGTCGGTCGGTGTCGGTTCGGCGCGTTCCGCCTGATACGATTGCGTGCCGGGACCGAGCGCCAGATATACGAGAAATCCGATCACGAGTAGCATCGCCACGACGCTAACCCAGCCGATAATGGTGACCCCATCGACTCCGCCGACTACGGCGGGCGTAACGACCTCGAATACGGGCATCGATCACCCTATTCCGGGCCTCCCGATCAGTGTTGCCCCGTACATTTCGGGGTCAAGGTCATACCCCCCTCGAACAGTCGATTGGAGTCGCTTGCGGCGATCGCAGATCAAAACGCGATCAACCGGAAACGGTTTCGATCGGCCGTCTCACTCGCCTTTGATCCGGCTCCCACCCGGCGGCATGAAGTGCTGGATCCGGTCAGGACTGGCGATCTTGCGGACGAACGATTCGTCTTCGAACTGCTCGCGGAACCGGCGATAGAGTCGTTTCGCCGTATCGGCCTGTGCGTATCGGCCGGGCTCGAGTTCGATCATCGTCTCCGCCCGGTCCTCGATAGCCGACGGCGGGCCGCCGATCACGCGCGTGTACGGCTCACACTGGATGCCGACGGCCGCACCGACCGGCGTATCACGGTAGTAGGTCCGATCGCCGCGGATCGCGAACCCGCCTTTCTCCAAGTACTCGCCGCTCTCTGGGGTCTTCGTGACCTGATCGGCGTCGACGGCGTAGACGTCGCCCGCGTAGCGGCCGTCCTTCCAAACCGACGAGTAGGAGACGGCGAACTGGGCGGCCTCCTCGATGCTCGAGTCTGGCAGGTCGATGTCGCTCGAGGAAGCCTCGCTGGGATCGGTCGCCTTCAACACGGTGACGGGGCCGCCGTGGGCCTGCGTGTGGAGGACCGTGTCGCCGGGCTCGAGATACTTCTTGACGAGTTCCTCGTTCTGGTCGGCGTTACGGCCACCGATCACGAGGTAGTCGTCGCTGGTGTGGAACCAGCGGAAGCGATCGAACCAGGGTTCGTTCTCGCGGATCGGAATGGACGGCTCGGCGAGCCAGTCGCGTTGTTCGGCTTCGCCCGCTTCGTCCTCGCCGTCTTCGGCTGTGTCCTCGGTCTCGGCTGCCTCCCACTCGTCGCGGCGGCGCTTGGCGTCTTCCAAGTCCTCGCGGGTGTCCTCGATAGCCGCGAGTGCGCCCTCCTTTTTCTCCTCGACGCGCTTGGCCTCGGTGTAGAGCCGGTCTGCGTTCTGCTCGACACCCTGATCGACGACGAGGCCGATCCGCTCGCCGTCGAGGTCGACCGTCACTGTGCCCTCGCTGCCGTCGACGTCGACGACCGCCTCGGCGGCCTCGATGCCCTGTTCGGCACCCTCCTCGAACCGCTCGCGGATCTCGTCCCACGGTCGGTCCTGCGCGCGGGCGTTCTGGATCGTCGAGAGGATCTCGTCGACCAGTCCGTACTCGGCATAGAGCAGTTCGGCCTGCTCGCGTAACGCGTCGGCCTCCTGCTCGAAGCCTTCGATCGCGCCCTGCTGTTGCTCGATGATGCGTTCGTACTTGGCGATCTCCGAGTCGAAGTCCGGCCGCTGTTCGGTCGGCTCCGGCTCCTCGTCCTCGGCGAGCTCGAGCTGGAAGAAGTAGTCGTCCAGCGCCTCGAGGAACGTGTCGTAGGACTCGCCCACGAGGTCGTCGTGTTCCTCGAGCGGGAACGGGGTGACGTCGACGACGGGGCCCTCGATTGTGTCGCCGTCTCCGTCGTCGTCCGCGTCGTCGTGTTCGCGGTAGAGTCGTGGCTCGAAGTTCCCGTTTCGGATGTCGAGTGCGAGCCGTTCGATGGCCTCGTAGACGCGGTCGTACACCGCCTCGTCGGCGTCGGCGATGTCCAGTCCCTTCTCGACGCCGGCGCGGGTACAGATCTCCTCGGCGTAGAGGCCGCCGAAGTTGAGCTGGGTCGCGAGCGTCCGGACGACGTCAGTATCGGAGTCGTCCATTTCGTGGTCGAACGCCTCCCGGGAGACCGTCAGCGGGTTCGTCCGGGACTCGGGGAACTCGTAGCGCGAGCCCGGGACGACGGTCCGGGATTTCAGCCGGACGGTCTCGAGACAGTCGATTACCTCGTACTCGCCGTCGGTGACCGCGACGTTGCCCTGCCCGAACAGTTCGACGATGATTCGGGTCGTCCCGTCCTCGCGCTCGAAGGTGAACTCGAGGATGCGGTCGAACTCGTACTGTTCGACGCCGGCGAAGTCCGCGCCAGACAGGCGGTTGCGCAACATCATCGCGAACTGCGGCGGCCGGCCGGGCGCGTCGGGCACCCGTTCGGGGGCGACCGTGTGGGCACGTTTGACCTCGCCGACCTCGAGGATGAGTTCGATGCGACCCCGATCGAAGTCCCGCATCTTGAGTCGGACGAGATCGTCGCCGTAGAGATAGGCCTTGTCGACCTTCGCGCCCTCGTAGGCACCGAATTCCCCGACGAGAGCGGCGAGGTCGACGCTGGTGAGTTCCCGCTTTGGATCCATACTGCACACTGCCCGGCCCGGTCAAAAAGGCGTGTCGCTCCGGCTCCCGTCGGGCGAGGTCGGAACGCCTAATCCGCGCCGGCACGCAGTCCGTGATATGAACCACGCCGTCGGTGGACAGCCGTGCGCTCTCTCTGCTACGGTATCGCGTGCCGGAGACCGGGACCGATCGCGCTCCGCTCGAGGAGGTGCCCTCGTATGAGCGGGGCCGACGGCCAGCCATGGTCCGACGTCTCGCGCTTTCCGGACTTCCTCGACCATCTCGAATCCCAGGGCGGAGCCACCGTTCACGGAATCATCGATCGGATCGAGGCCGACATCGACATGGACGGGATCGCGTATCACGATCGTGGCATCCGCGTGCCGGGCTACGATGCCACGTTCGTCCCGGAACCGGAGGGCTCGCAAGTCGTCCCCGCGTTCAGCGTCGAGGTCCAGACGATCGGTCCCCGCAGCGTCTGGGCGGTGTTCGATGCGACGCTCTCCTGGGACTTCTATCTCCTCCAGGCCGACGACATCGCGGCGATCGCCTGGGTGAGCGACGAGGAGTTCAACGCCGAAGAAGCCGGGATGTTCATGTCGAAACACGACGCGCTCGCAGCGGGCCGCTTCTCCTTCGGGACGTTCATTTACGCCGGCGAGGAGTGGGACGAACAGCGCGACCTGATCGAGGGCACCGACACACCGGCGTTCCTCCAGCGCGACGACGGCAGCGTTCTGGTCCCGACGGATCAGGCCGACTTCTACAACGTCGTCAACTCCACTCCGCAGGAATTCCGGCAAAACGGCGGCGGTGCGCCCTCGCATCTCGGTCTGCTCGAGCTCGAGGTCACGATCGACTGATCCGTCGCGTCGTCCGGCCGACCGTCGGTCAGCGCCGGCACACTCGCACCCGCCAGTAACGTTCCACGTTCGACTGGGTCCGAACCGACCAACGAATCACACTGGTTAGATGTCATTACTATGCTTACTTTTCTTGCCCTAGACGGATAACGACCGATATGGCCAGTAACGGCGACAGCGAGGGGCCACCGGCAGCGTCGAACGCGAGCGTCGGCCCGACTGGCGACCCCTCGACGGCCGGCGACACTGACTCGACACGCGCGGACGGGTCGGGCACGAGCGACGGTGTCGTCCCGGCACCCGTCGAGGACGCCAGCGGCTACGGGCTCTCGCTGACCCTGCTCGGCGGCGTGTTGCTCGCGCTGGCGTACTACGGCTACATCGCGGTAACCGGCCCGCAGACGCTCGGCCAGGCGATCCCCGGGCCGTTCTATCTTCTCGTGTTCGCGCTGTTGTTCGTCCTCGAGTTGTTCCAGAGCCGCGATCGCGGGGCGATCGCGGTGGTTCGGGCAACCGTGCTGGCGCTGTTCTACGGCGGCTTAACTGCGTTCGCGATCGAGGGCAGCGTCTATCTCTGGCGCAATCCGAGCGCGGCACTCGATGGGTACGTCGGCGTGACCGTGCTGGCGGTGTCGCTGGTCGTCGCGGCGCTGGCGTACTTCCTCTATCTTGCCGCACTCGAGTCGAACGCGGCAGGAAAATAGCTCGAACGAGACCGGTTCAGCGTAATGCAAGGTGGTGCCTCCGACCTCAAGGAGCGAGCGTAGCGAGCGAGTAGGTCGGAGAGGAAACCGACACCGTACTACGCCAACCACGCTCGATGGCTGGCCGACTCCCCACCGATCCGGTATTAATATAAAGACAAATGAACACATCTGAAACACGGATGGAGGTACGTCGCACCGTCCCCGTCAAACTTGACGTGGCCGACAGCGACGCTGATCTCCTCCACGAAACCATTTCCGAGTTCTTGTGGGCCGCCAACTACGTCGTAGACCACGCGTGGCAAGGCGAGTACAAGACCACGAGCAAAGCCGAACTCCAACGCGAAACCTACGACGACGTGCGGGCAGAGACGCGGCTTCAAGCGAACCTCGTCCAGAACGCTCGCAACAAAGCCGCCGACGCCGTACAGGGCGTCGTCGCTCGGTGGAAGCATGGTGATTACGCAGGGAAGCCCCACTTCACAGCTTCGACGCTCGTCTATGACAAGCGGTGCGCAACGTTCAACGACGACCACGCGACGCTCTCGACCGTTGAAGGCCGCATCACTGCCGAGTACGTGCTCCCCGACGAGAATCGTGAGACACCTCACTCAGAGTATCTATTCGACGACGACTACGAAGTGACGGGCGCAGAACTTCACTATCGGAACGACGAGTTCTACCTTCATGTCCGAACAAAGGCGGACGTGGAGTTCGAGACTGCCGACGAAGGCAACGACGAGCACAGCACAGTCCTCGGCGTTGACCTCGGCATCGAAAACGTCGCCGTTACTTCTACGGGTACGTTCTGGAACGGATCGGAGTTGAACCATTGGCACTGCGAGTTCGAAAAACGGCGCGGGTCGCTCCAACAGCGTGGAACGCGAGCCGCCCACGAAACAATCCAGTCGGTCGGACGTACCGAGACGGGTCGCTACGACCACTTCTTACACTCCGTCTCGAAAGAACTCGTCGCGGAAGCCAGTGAGCACGACTGCGACGTGATTGCGTTCGAGAACCTGACGGGGATTCGAGAACGGATGCCTCGTGCCAAGAAGTTCCACGCATGGGCGTTCCGACGCTTGTTCGAGTACATTGAATACAAGGCCGAAGTGGAGGGTATCTCGGTCGAACAGGTGAGCCCCGCCTACACCTCCCAACGGTGTTCCAAGTGCGGATTCACTCACAAGAACAACCGCCCGACTTCGGACGGACAGGACGTATTCGAGTGCCTGAAGTGCGGGTACTCACCCCACGCGGACTACAACGCGGCGAAGAATATCGGTCTGAAGCATCTCCGCTCGGCGCAAACGTCGTCGGGCGGAGGCGCACCTGTAAACATGCGCTTGAATCGCGGGACGTTGAACGTGAACGGCGAGTACGAGCCTGCCGCCGACGGCGGCCAGAACGGGAGTCCATGCGAAAGCCCCACCCTCAACGAAGCGAACGGCGACGCCGTGAGCGAGTAGGGTGGGGTAGTTTACAGCCGTTTGCTCACGTACGGCCCGTCCTGATGGTAGCCGAGTTTGTTCCGGTAGTACTCTCGAGCGCCGATGCCCGAAATCACGCTGACCTTGTCGTAGCCGGCGTCGGCGGCGAGGGCCTCGGCGCGCTCCATCAGTCGGCGGCCGTAGCCCTGATGCTGGTGCTGGTCGGTCTCGCTTTCGTTTCCGACGGCGACCTCCGAGCCGTAGACGTGGAGTTCGCGGATTAGCGCCGTGTTCTCGAGTTCCGGGCGAACCGGATCGTTCGGGAACCGGAGCCGGCAGAAGCCCACGAGAAGGTCCTGTTCGAAGTCCTCGAACGAAATGAAGTGCTCGGTGCCGCCACAGGCGTCGTAGGTCATCACGTCGAGCTCGACGGTGTCGGGTTCCTCGTCGTTCATCCCGGCCTCGCGACAGCGGATACACTCACACTCCCAGCCGTGTTCGTCCATGCGCTGGCGGGCGAGCTGTCGGAGGTTGGACTTCCAGACGCCGGCGTCGATGAAGTCCGCGGGAATGTCCCGCTGGACGCGCTGGAGGCGCGTATAGCGCGGGATCATGTCTTTGATCTCCGCGACTAGCTCCGCAGCCTCGTCGTTGTCGAGCGGGTCGTACTCGCCTTTGTGCCACCAGTCGTAGGTCGCCGTCCCGCGGACGATCAGCGTCGGATAGATTTTGAGGTAATCGGGCTTCCACTGCTCCTGTTCGAAGAGCCGCCGGAAATCCTCGAGGCACATCTCCTTCGACATACCCGGCTGGCCCGGCATCATGTGGAAGCCGACCTTGAACGCCGAGTCCCGCAGCCGCTGGTTGGCCTCGATCGATTCCTGGACGCCGTGGCCCCGGTGCATCTCGCGGTTGATCCGTTCGTAGGTGGTCTGGACGCCGACCTCGACTTTCGTCCCGCCGAGGTCGAGCATCCGATCGATCTGCTCGGGATCGCACCAGTCGGGTTTGGTCTCGAAGGTCGTCCCGATGTTGCGGACGTCGGCGGTCTCGTTTTCGGTGATGACGTCCTCGACGTACTTCCAGTCGTACTCGTCGGGGTCCTGTGCGAAACTGACGCCTTCGGCCGGTTCGGGCTCCTTGTCGACGTCGTAGTCGTTCATCGCCTCGAGCGCGCGCTTGACGAACCACTCCTGGTAGTCATGGGAACGGGCGGTCATCGTCCCGCCCATCAGGATGAGTTCGACCTTGTCGACGGGGTGGCCGATCTGGCGGAGTTGCTCGAGGCGCAGCGTCACCTGCCCGTAGGGATCGTAGTCGTTCTGGACGCCGCGGGCGGCAGCGGGCTCCTCGCCCGTATAGCTCTGCGAGGAGGAGAACTCGGAGTCGGGGCCGCCGGGACAGTAGAGACACTTCCCGTGAGGACACCGCTCGGGCGAGGTCATGATCGCGACCGGCGAGACGCCGGAGGCCGTGCGAACCGGCTTGCGCTGGAGCACCGCTTCTAGATCCTCGCGGTGCTCTTTCGGGGCGTAGTCGAGTAGTTCGGAGTTTTTCGGCACTTTCGGCGCGGAGTGCTCCGAACAGGCCTCGAGTTTGGCCTTCTCGACCTCGTCGCGCTCGATCTCGCCGTTTAAGATCCGCTCGACGAGCGTCTCACAGACTCGCTCGAACGCTTCGGTTTCGGTCGGTTCGGGCGTCTCGGTACTCACTACACGTGTTTCGTTGCCGTTCGCGAATAAGCGTGTCGGACTCTGCGACCGGCAGTCTCCACATCGGCCGATGGCGGCCCCGCCGGTCAATTGGCCGAAAGGTAATCGTTTAAGGGAAGTCTCGCCCTATCCCTGTCGTACTGAATGTCTCCCGACCTGGCGGTGGTCGTCGCAGCGGTCGCTGTGCCGTTCGTCGCTGCAGCACTCACACCGCTGTTCGTTCGCCTTCTCGGAGAAGAAGCCGGGTTCGCGGGGACCGTCGTCGCCGTGCTTTCGTTCGGTCTACTTGCCACCCAGTACGGCAGTGAGGGCTCCGTCGCACTCGAGTGGATTCCCTCGCTGAACGTCGCGCTGCGGTTTCACGTCGACGGCTGGGCGCTGTTGTTCGCGTTACTGGCCAGTGGCATCGGCGCGCTCATCTTCACCTACTCGCCGGCGTACATGCACGGCCAATCGGGGCTCGTGCGATACTACGCCGCCTTGTTCGCCTTCATGGGCTCGATCATCGGTGTCGCGCTCGCGGCCGACCTGATCGCGGTCTTCCTATTCTGGGAACTCACTAGCCTCGCGTCGTTCGTGCTGATCGGCTACTACACCGCCGACGATTCCTCGCAGTACGCTGCCCGGATGGCGATGTTCATTACCGTCGGGGGTGGGCTCTTCTTGCTCGTTGGCTTCCTCCTGCTGTCGATCGTCGCCGCAGATATCTTCGGCCCCGGCGCTGCGTTCAATCTCGCCGCGATGCTCGAGGAGCCCGACGCGATGGCCGCGGCACTCCGAGAACGTGGGCTGTTTCTCCCCGTATTGGGGCTGCTCGCGATCGGCGCGGGAACCAAGTCCGCACAGGTCCCGCTGCACTTCTGGTTGCCCAACGCGATGGCTGCACCTACGCCAGTCTCAGCGTTTCTCCACTCCGCGACGATGGTCAAGGTCGGCGTCTACTTCGTCGGCCGCGTCCGTCCGATGCTCGTCGGCCCCGAGTGGTTGTTCCTGTTTGCGACGCTCGGGCTGACGACAATGACCGTCTGTGCGATCATGGCGGTCGCGGCGACGGACATCAAGGAACTGCTCGCCTACTCCACGGCGAGCCACCTCGGATTGATGATCGCCGGCTTCGGGTTTACCTCCGTCTACGGCGCCGAAACGGGCGTCTTCCACCTGCTCAACCACGCCCTGTTCAAGGCCGCGCTGTTTCTGGTCGCCGGGATTATCGCTCACGAGGCCGGCACTCGAGAGATCGACAAACTCGGCGGGCTCCGCCACGACCTTCCGGTAACCGCGGTGATCACCGCTATCGTCGCGCTCAGCATGGCCGGCATCCCGCCGTTTAACGGCTTCTACTCGAAGGAACTGCTCTTCGAAGCCGCCGCCGAGGCGAGTCACTACCACGACATTGGAATACTGGGCTGGCTCTACCCCACCGTCGCCGTCTTCGGGAGCATCTTCACCGTTCTCTACTCGTTGCGATTCCTCTCGCTGTTCGTCGGCGAGCGGCCCGACGCGCTCGGTCACGTTCACAGCCCACCCGTGACGATGCTCGTCCCGCCGGCCGTGCTGGCGCTACTCGCAGCGGTCGTCAGCGTCGATCCGCAACTCGCGGTCGACGTCATCGTCCAGTCCGGCCTCGAGGCGACCGCGGTCGACCCTCGGGAGATGCACGTCGGCCTCCCCACGTCGTACTCGACGCCGGTCGGAATGAGCGCGGTGACGATCGCTATCGGCGTCGCTGCGTTCCCGTTCTACGATCGACTCCACGACGGCATCCGGAAGTTTGTGGGGTCGACGCCACCCGTCCGTCCCAACTGGTGGTACGACGTCATCGTCGACGGCCTCACCGACGAGGGGCGTTCGTTCGCCGAAACGGTTCACAACGGCCTGCTACGGACGTATGCGACGTGGGTCTTGAGCGGGATCTGCACGCTCGCACTCGCTGGCTTCGTCGCGACAGATGCCATCGGATCGGTCGCCGGCGGCTTCGAGGTCACGCTGGCCATGGGCCTGGTCCTGGTCGTGGCAGTCGTCGGCGCGCTCGCCGTCGTCCTCTCCAACACGCACGTTGCGGGCGTCCTCACGCTCTCGATTCTCGGCTTCATGGTCGCCATCTTCTACATCCTCGCGAGCGCGCCCGACCTCGCGCTGACCCAGCTCGTCGTCGAAACGCTGGTGCTTGTGCTCTTCTTGCTCGTAATCGAGGAAATCCCGGCGATCGAACGCATCGCAGTCGGGACGACTGTCCGCGACATCGTGGTCTCGCTCGTCGTCGGCGTGACCGCGTTCGTCACGGTGCTCGTCTCGAGCGGCGCTCGTCCCGACGGCAGCACCGACATCGCCCGCTACTTCGCAGCACAGGCTGTGCCGGAGGGTGGCGGTACCAACATCGTCAACGTGACGCTGGTCGACTTCCGTGGCTTCGATACGCTGGGCGAACTCGCCGTGGTCGCACTCGCCGCGATCTCGATCCTGACGCTGATCGTTATGCGCGGTCGTGGCGACGACGAGCGACCCGCCGCTCGCGCCGGCGAC
Organism: Haloarchaeobius amylolyticus; assembly: GCF_042678045.1. Lineage (GTDB taxonomy): Archaea > Halobacteriota > Halobacteria > Halobacteriales > Natrialbaceae > Natrinema > Natrinema amylolyticus_A. Next base: position 13,675 of record NZ_JBHUDI010000001.1, on the reverse strand, counting down.
GCGATCGAGGTTCGAGACGACGACACCACCGGAGGTGGCGACGAATGACGACAGTCATCATGCGCACGACCGCGCGAGCGATCGTCCCGATCGTCCTGGTCGTCGCGATCTCGCTGTTCATCGAGGGCCACAACCTCCCCGGCGGCGGGTTCATCGGTGGCGTGCTGACGACGACGGCGTTCGCGATCGTCTACATGGCCTTCGGCCTGGACTTCCTCGAGCGTGGAATCCTCGGGCGCGATGTCGACCCTGGCAAGGAACCTTCGCGCGATCGGGTCGTCGTGGCCTATCGACGGCTGTTCGCCTACGGCTTCGCGATCGCGGTCGTCAGCGGGCTCGCGCCGCTTGCCTTCGGCCAGCCGTTTCTCACACAGACGTTCGTCATGCTCGAGGGAGTGCCGATCTACGACCATCTCGAGGTCGCGAGCGCGATCGCGTTCGACTTCGGCGTCTACTGTGTGGTCGTCGGTGGCCTGCTGACGATCCTCTCGGTGGTGGGTGCAGAATGACGGCGGTCGTTCTCGCGGCTGCGGTCGGCGCGCTATTCGCCCTCGGGACCTTCCTGCTCTTGCAGCGGGACCTGATCCGGGTCGTCTGGGGGCTGGCGATCATCAGTCAGGCGGCGAACGTCTACCTGCTTGCGATGGGTGGGATCGCGCCGGCGGTCGCCGAATCGGTACCGATCCTCGCCGGCCACGGCGGGGGCGTTCCGCAGACGGCCGATCCGGTGGTGCAGGCGCTCGTGTTGACCGCCATCGTCATCGGCTTCGGCATGACCGCGTTCGCGCTCGTGCTGTCGTATCGGGTCTACGAGGAACACGGGACGTTAGACGTGACGGAACTCGGTGATCGACGATGACTGCGACGCCCATCGGAACTGACGCACAGCTCGTGATCGCGCCGATGCTGATCGTCCTCGCTGCGGCCGCGGGAACGTTGCTGCTCGGCCGCTATCCGCGGGTGCGAGCCGCGGTGAGTCTGACCGGTGGCGTGGCCTACGCGGTCGCGGTGGCCGCGATTGACTGGTATATCATCCTCGCACCGGACGCGCCGGGGATCGCGACCTACCAGGTTGGCGGCTGGCCGGCTCCCTTCGGGATCACGCTCGTCGCCGACGGCCTGTCGGCGTTCATGCTGACGATGGTCGCGATCCTCGGCGTCGCATCGCTGGTTTTCTCGACCCGCCACCTTCCCGGCGGGGAGGGACGGAGTTACTACTTCCCGCTGTTTCACTTCCTCGCGCTGGGCGTGACCGGTGCGTTCCTCACCGGCGACCTGTTCAACCTCTTCGTCTGGTTCGAGGTAATGTTGATGGCCAGTTACGTCTTCGTCGGCTACAGCGGCGGCCCCGAGCACACCCGCGCCGCGTTCTGGTACGTGACGCTCAACCTGGTCGCCAGCGCCGTCTTCCTGCTGGGCGTCGGCGGGATCTACGCGACGACGGGGACGCTCAACATGGCCGACCTCGCCCGGCGGCTCGCCGAACCGGCGGCCTACGGTCTCGAGCCGGCCCCGGTCGTCGGCCTGCTCGGCTTGCTCCTGTCGGTGTTCGCGATCAAAGCGGGGCTCGTCCCCTTCCAGTTCTGGATCCCGACGGCCTATCGGGCTGCGCCACCACAGATCACCGCCCTGCTTGCCGGTGCGACCAAGAAGGTCGGCATCTATGCCATCATCCGGCTCTCCTTTACCGTCTTCGCCGATGCAGCGGTCCCCGTCAGCCTCTCGCTCCCAGGGATGACGATGGCTGGCGACTCACCGCTGCCGTTCGTCGGTGCGGCGCTGTTCGTGATGGCCGCCGCCAGCATCCTCGTCGGCGGGATCGGAGCCGTCGGCCGGGACTCGCTGGAGGGCGTGTTCGCCTACTCGAGTATCGGTCAGGTCGGCTTCATCGCGATGCCGGTCGCGATCGCGACGACGGTGACGACGCCGGGCCTGCGCAAGCTGGCGATCGTCGCGGCGCTAGTGTATGCCCTCAATCACACGCTGGCCAAGGGGCTGCTCTTCCTGTCGGTCGGCACGGTCCGGTCGGCGACGGGGACGAGCCAGTTCGCCGATCTCGGTGGGCTAGCGAAGCGATCGCCGCCGCTCGCGATCGCGGTCTTTATCGCCTCGCTCGCGCTCGTCGGCATTCCGCCGCTATCGGGCTTTTTCGGCAAGTTCCTCGTCTTCGACGCCGCGGCTCGCGCCAGGTCCGGCTCCGCGATCGTCCTCCTGCTCGTCGGGTCGCTGCTAACGATCGCCTACGTGACCCGGGCGTGGAATCGGAGTTTCTGGGGTGCACAGACGGACACCGTGGAAGCGGCGACGGTCGATCCGGTGCAGGTGGCCGTGCTCGCGGTTCTCGCGGTGACGATCGTCGCAGTCGGCATCGGCTTCGAGCCCGTCTACGAGTTCGCGGAACTCGCCGCCGACGCGGCCGTCGACACCGACGGCTACGTGGACGCCGTCGCTCCGCAGGAAGCGAGTGACCTGATCGACTCGAGCGCCGACGGAGGTGGACACTGATGCGGGTTCGAACCTGGCCCGTCGTCGGCGTCGTCTTCGCCGTCCTGTGGGTATTCGTCCGGGGGTTGCCACTGACACCCGTCTCGGTCGTCCGCGGCCTGCTCGCGGGATTGCTCGTCGGGCTGCCCGTCGCGTTCGTCTTCCGGCGGCTATACAGCAAGCAGCTCGATCTCGGCCGCTGGATGCGAGCGCTGCCGTATGCCGGGCTCTACCTGGGCGCGTTCATCTGGGAACTCCTGCGGGCGAACGTCGACGTCGCCTACCGGGTGCTCTCACCAGGGATGCCGATCGAGCCCGAAGTGATTCTCGTCCCGCTGCGGGTCGAATCCGACGTTGCCATCACCGTCATCGCAAACAGCATCACGATCACGCCCGGCACGGTGACGCTGGATTACGACGACGAGACGAACGCGCTGTACGTCCACGGCGTCGACGGCCGCGATCCGGAAGCGATCGCCGAGCCGATTCGGACGTGGGAAGACTACGCGCTCGAGCTATTCAACGAAGCCGCGTCGCCATCCGACCCGCCACCGGACATCGTCGTCTCCGGTGGGGAAAGAGACAGTACCGCCGACCACCAAGACGAGGGTATCGACGATGACTGAGGCGAATCCGGCCGTGCTCGAGACGGCGATCCACGGCGCGTTGATCCTCGTCAGCGGCCTCTGTGTCCTCTGTGGCTACCGCGTGATTCGGGGGCCGACGAACCCGGATCGAGTGGTCGCACTGGACGCCATCGCGACGAACGTCGTCGCGATCGCCGTGCTGTTCGCGCTTCTGACTGGTCGTGGCCTGTTTATCACGGTGAGTCTCGTCCTCGCGATCATCGGCTTCATCGCGACCGTCGCCGTCGCCAAGTTCGTCACTGACGGCGAGGTGATCGAATGATTTACACCGCCATCGTCATCGTGCTGGTCGTCGTCGGGGCCTTCTTCCTGACCGTCGGCACCATCGGCCTGTTGCGCCTGCCGAACGTCTACAACCGGATGCACGCCACGAGCAAGCCGACGACGCTCGGCACCGCAGCGATCTTCCTGGCCGGTTTCGTCGAGTTCGGCCCCGGCAGCGAGGGTCTGACCGCGCTCATCGGGATCGCCTTCCTCTTCCTGACGGTGCCGACCGGCGCGCACATGATCGCTCGTGCTGCCGAGCGCGCCGGAATTTCCTTCCTCGGGAGCGTCACCTGGCCCGACCCGAACGCAGTCGAACGATCCGGTCCCGCCCGATCTGACGACGCCGAGACGAGTGACGATTGATACGGTCTGCTGTCCCGAGTGACCGGTGCACCCGCAGGGCGGTGGCGGTCCCACCGGCACTGACTGACAGGAGTCCGTATGAGCTGCGTTAGCGATCGTACTCGAGGTCTCGATCGTCGGTTCGCTCTTGGTCCTGTTTTCGAGCCCACTCCTGTGCCTCTTCGAGCGTCTCCGTATCTAACAGTCGCTCGAGTTTCCGCTCGAACTGCTCGTCGGTCAACTCGCCGGCGGCGTAGCGCTCGCGAAGCGTCTCGAGTGCGTCGCGCGCGTCGGTCGCGGAACCCGTATTCGCCGTTTCGGGTTCCGTCTCCGTCTCGCTCGTGCTCACGTAGTCGTCGGCCCACTCGCGGCGATCGTCCTCGTCGCCGAACAGGATCGCGACCAGCGGGACGACAGCGACGTAGCCGACGAGCAACGCCGCGAGCCACCAGTCCTGCCCGGTGAACATCGCACCGAGCCAGAACGCCGTCACGAGCATCGACGTGATCCCGGTGGCGTTCTCGCGCAGCCGCGTCCACGGCCCGTCTTCGGTCCCGCTGCGATCGACTCGCCCGCTCCCGTTCATACGTGTCAATTCTATTGGGGTCGGGAAGAGGTTGGTGGCCCGAGCTGCCGACCCGATCTTAGCTGAAACTCGTCGCTGAATCCCGATCGCCGGTCGTCAGTTCCGCGAGATGTTCGTCACGAAGCGCTTCGATCGTAACGTCCCCGTTGTCGAGGGCATCGATGTACTCGAGCAACTGGTCGGATGCGAGTAAATCCGGGACTGCGACGTAGGTCGCACCGCGTTCCAGCCACTCCCTCGCCCGTGCGGGCGATCGAGACCGCAAAATAACGTCGGCCTCGACGTCGAGCGTCATGATCCACTCGGATGTCGGTGGATAATCGGCCGTCGAGACGATGAGCATCGCGTCCGACGCGTTCGCCTTTTCCCAGGAGTGATCGGCAAGTGCGTCTCCCCGAACGTAGTTCTCACACTCCATTCGGACGTCGTCCCACAGGAGTGGGTCGTTCTCGATGACGACATACTCGCGATCGTAGCGCTCGCAGGTATCGACGACGTGTTGACCCTGCCGACCGTACCCGACGATGATCACGTGATCGCGAAGTGCCTCATCGACATCGCTTCGCTGGTCGACCTTGATCGTCTGTCGATCTTCCATCAAGCTGCTGAATAGTTCCTCGTACAACGATTGCTCGTATCTCCGTATCGGGGACACGAGGACCATCGTCACCGCCGCCGCAATGATGATCCCGTCGAACAGCACCTCGTCGATCGTCGCGATCAGGAGCGCCTCGATCACGAGAATCAACGACATTTCGCTCATCTGGTTAGTACTCGTCCCGACCAGATGCACTGTCCTGGCGTCGTACCCCTCGTAGAGCAACGCCAGCATCGTAATGAAGGGATTGACGACGACGACGAGACCGATCAGCGCAACCGAGATGCCGATCACCTCGAGGGTCGGCACCGAAACGAGCGCGCCGACGGTCACGAAGAAGATCGCGACGAAGAAGTCCCTGATCGACTGGATCCCGTTGAACACCTCGAGTGCGTCCGTCCCGTCTCGTCGGACCGCGATTCCGGCAGCGAAGGCCCCGATGACGATCGAAATCCCGGTGAACTCGGCGGCGGCGAGGAACGCGAAGAGTATCGAGAGACACCCCATCAAGATGAGCTCGGCGGAACCGTCGGCCAGGCGAACGAGCAGATTGAACCCGTATCGGTAGACGAACAGCGCGACGACGAGGAGGATCACGCCGTAGCCGATGTTCGCCGCGATCGCGTCTGGGGTATAGGAGTCCGCCGAAATCACGAGCAACAGGACGACAGCGACGAGATCGTCGAACAGGTGAACCGACGAGGCCAGCCGATCGTGGACGAGGCTCGGTCCGGCGGTCCGTTCGAGCAGTTCCCGACCGACGAGCGTCGAACTGAGCGTACCGGCGGCCGCGAAGTACGTCGCGTTGAGCGGATCGAACCCGAACAGGGACGCGACGACGAACCCGATTGGCCCGACGATCGCGAGCTGTGCCATCACAGCCAGCTCGCTGTCCCGGAACACGGCCTGGATCGCCCGGAAATCGATGCGCGTCCCGAAGACGAACACGAGAAACGCGATCCCCCACTGTGCGAGGTCGAGGACGGCCAGCTGGTCGACGACCGGTCCGACGACGATCCCGGCGAGAATATAAAACGGGATCGTCGAGAGCGACAGGTAATTCGCGATCAACAGCATCACGCCGGCAGCCATGAAGACCATCGCCAGCGTCGTCACCATCTCAGCCATCGGTCTCACCTCCGGAGTCGGCGAGTACAGCCGCCCTGTCTCGGTTCATCGCCTGGTGTTCGACCCGTTCGAGATCCGTCCGGATCGTCTCGAGGAACCGGTCCCGATCCTCGAAGTAGTCGGCGAGGTGCGTCGACACCTTTTCGGCGGTTAGGTTGGTACTCATGACGACGTAATCCGCGCCCTGTTTGTAGAGGCGGACGGCATCTTCATCCCGCTCGGCTTCGACGAAGACCGTCGCGTCCGGTGCCGACTCCGCGATCACCATCTCGTTGACGTCGACCTCGACGCTCGAGCTGATGACGAACGCCGCCTTCTTGAGTTTCGCCGCTTTGCGAACCTTGCCGTGACGGAAGTCGCCGAAAACGAACTCGTAGGTCCCCTCGGCTCTGAGCTGCTCGATGTGTTCGGTCTTCCGGTCGATCACGACGACCTCCTCGTAGGCCTCGCCGAGGTGTGGGAGCACTCGCTCCGTGATGGGATCGTATCCGATCACGACCGCATGTCCCTCGTATGTCCGGGACTCGCCGTCCCGGCCGTCCTCACTCCAGACCGCCCGTAACCACGGTCGAGCGCGCTCGTAGAGCTGGTGATTGTACTTGACGGCGTAGACGGAGACGGCCATCGTGATCACGGCGACCAGACTGAGGAATCCGAGGACCGCCTCGTCGATGAACCCGCCTGCGAGTGCGACGGCACCGAACACGAGCGCGAACTCGCTCACCTGAATCATGTGGGCGCTCCCGAGGAACGTCGTCTCGAGGCTGAATTCCTGCCAGTCGATGAGAACGAAGAAGATCACGAACTTGACGGGAATCAACACGACCGCGGCGAGCACCGCTTCCTGCCAGTAGGCGACGAGTTCGGACGCCTCGAGCTGGAGGCCGATCGAGACGAAAAAGATCAGGATGAACAGATCAGTCAGTGGAGTGATACGGTCCTGCAGCTCCGTGCTGTAGGGAAGCTGTGCGATAGCCACGCCGGCGAGGAACGCGCCTATCTCGATGGAGAGGTCGAGCTCTAGCGAGACGAAGACGAACAGGAACGCCCAGGCGAGCGAGACCAGGAAGAAGACCTCCTTGTCGTTCGCGATCCGTCTGAACACTGCCGGCAACAGGTAGCGAGATGCGGCGATGGCGACGGCTCCGATCACACCGATCAATGCGAGGATGGTGACCAGCGTGACCGTGACCTCGGTTACGCTCTCGGGTTGCCCAGTCGAGAGCAGCGCGAGCAACACGACGACGACGATGTCCTGGACGAGCAACACCCCGATGTCGATCTTGCCGGGGAGCGTCGTCGCCTCGTCTTTGTCGGTCAGCATCTTGATGACGACCGCGGTCGAGCTGTACATCACCGCGAGCCCGATCAGCAGGGCCTGCCAGGTCGGAAAGCCCAACAGCAACGCCGTGCCCATTCCGGCCAGACACACGAGCGCCATCTGCGGCAGGGCAATTTTGACGATCGACGGGAGGATGTGCCTGATGTCTTCGATCCGCATCTTGACACCGAGCAGGAACAGGAGAAACGCGAGTCCGAGTTCGGCCATCGATTCCGTGAGCTCGCTCGGCGTCACGACGCCGAGAACCGGCGGGCCGAGCAGTAGTCCCGTCAGGATGTACGCGATAATGGTCGGCTGGCCGCTCTGTCGGGCGAGCAGCCCGACGCCAGTCGCAGCGATGATAATAAGGGCGAGATCTGCTGCGAGTGCGGAGTCGACAGCCATCTATGGCTGTTTCGGACGCGAGGTCTCTGTGCGGTTCCCGAGGAGCGTGGTGTTGGTGCCCTCTCGAGCGTCGACTGCAAGGTTGAATCGGACCGCACCACTGGGTTCGACCCTGCAGTTCAGGCTTGCGATGCCACTAGTCCACACGCCTCGTCGATGTCGAATGATACGCTCAGCTCTCACGGTTCGATTCAGTCTCTGGTTCGTCGGGGCCACCTTTTACGGTTCTGTTACGTGGTCCCGTTTCTGTTCTAGATCTAGACCGCTCACCAGCGACGGGCGTCCGAGATCGGACGATACTACCGCTCACCACGTGAGCGGACGATGGAGAAGACGGGTCTTACGCGAGCGTCTCGCCGAGCGCCTCGAGTGCGGCGTCACGAACGGCATCGCGTTCGCCGGGCAGGAACTCGACGTGGCCGTCGGCACCGCCGACGACGCTGACGCCGCCGTTTGGCACGGCTTCGGCGATCGCGTCGCCGAGGTCGCGGACGTTCACGTCTTCGGTCGCGCGGACGTGGAGTTCGTCGTCGCCGACGCCGAGCGTGACGTAGGGCGCGTCCGACTGGTCGCGCTCGCTGCGGTGGAGCGCATCCAGCAGCAGGATCGTCGTCGGGAAGTTGTACCGGTGGGTGAACGCGTCCGTGTCGAGGACGGAGACGGTGACGCCGTCGACGTCTTCCACGGTGAGGTTCTCGCGAGCCGTCTCGAGTTCGGTCTCGAGCTTGTCGCGGAACTGCTCGGAGACGTGGGCAGCGAGGTCGCCGTTCCGGGGTCGATCCGTGTCCTCGCCGTCGCCGAACAGCAGGTCGATGATGAGCTCGCGTTTGTCCTTGTAGGACTGGTAGTAGGCCTCGAGGGCGACGGCTTCGCGGCGTTCGGAGACGCCGGTCTCGTCGTAGCCGGCCTCGCTGGCGAGCTCGAGGTATTCCTCGGGGGTGTCCTCCCAGTAGCTGACCGCAGGGAGGTGTTCCAAGTCGGCGCGGACGTCGTCGTTGACGTGAGCGGCGACGTTGGTCGCCAGCGCGGTCGAGGTGACGTCGGACACGTCAGCGCCAGCAAGCGACGGGGCGACGGCAACCGAGACGGCGTCGGTGATCTCGTCGTCGGCACGGCTGTCGTCGATCACGAGCGCCTCGGCGTCGTACAGCGAGAGCAGGTCGTAGCCGTCGACGGATTCGACGGTCGAGCCGGCGTCGACCAGCACGACCAGCGGGAGTTGCTCGCCGTGGCGGTCGCGGGCCTCGAGCATCGAGGTGACGTCGTTGGTCGCGGCGTCCATGTCGTAGACGCGGCCGTCGAGCGGGCGACGCTCGAAGTAGTGGTACTCCGCGTCCTCGCGGGTGTGTTTCTCGCGGATCAGCGGAAGGACGGCGCGTTCGATGGCGGCGCCGGCGACGTAGCCGTCGGCGGTCGCGCCGTGGCGGACGACGACCGGGCGGGCCTCCATGACGGCCCGGCGGATCGCGGTCGCCGCGTCGGCGATCCCGTCTTCGACGGCTGCGACTGCGTCGTGGTCGGCCAGCGGCGCGACGTCGTCCGGTCGAGCCTCGCGCTCGAGCGCGCTCTCGAGGCGGTCGACGACGGTTTCGCGGGCTTCGCCCTCGAGGATATCGAGGGACTCGGTCTCGATCTGCAGGTCGCCGTTGTGGCGTTCGACCTCGCCTTCGAGGGCGACGATGTCCTCGAGTTCGACGGCGGGGTAGGCGCGAACGCCAGCTTCCTTGAAGGCCGCACACTCGACGGTGGCGGTTTCGTCGCGCAGTTCGAAGACCGTTGGGCCGCTGGTCTGGCGGACGCCGGTAATCTCGCCCTCGAGGCGGACGACGCTGCCGACCTGGTTTTCGATGGCGTCAACGGTGGTTCGCTTGAGCGCGGGTTCTTCCTTCTCCTCGGCTTCGGTCTCAGCGGCGTCGTCGGTCGTCGGCGTCGACGCGGCAGCGGCCTCGGTCGCGACGGAGCCGCTACTCGAGACGGCGCCGGCGGGTTCAGCGGCTGCGGGCTCGGTCTCGTCGGCGCCAGCCTGCAACTCGCCGGCGGCTGGCGACTCGTCGTCGGTCGACTCGGGTTCACCCTCGTCGGTGGCCTCCGCCGCAGTGTCGTCTTCGCTCTCGTCTTCGAACTCTTCGGGACGGTACTCGCCGTCGGCGGTCTCGATCAGGTGGCCGCGGAACTCGCGTTCGCGCTGGCGGATCGACCAGCCGAGGTCGACGTTGCCGTTGTCCCGCACGTCGAGCACCTGGACGAAGACATCGTCGCCCGGTTCCCAGTCGAGACTTTCGAGTCGCTGGTCGAGTTCGCTTCTGTGCAACAGGCCGGTGACGTGATCTCCGATGTCGATGAAGACACCGAAGTCGGCGTAGCCGTCGACGGTCCCCCGGTAGTAACGACCGGGCGTGAGCTGCGAGGGAGACGTGCCGCGAAATTCGAAAACAGCATCCTCCTCGTGACTCTCGCAGATCTCGCCGTCAACGGGTGTGCCGCAGATGATACAGTTACCCATCTATTCGGACCAAGCGGTTTCGCCCTAAAACGGTTGTCGAAATGCGTTCGCGTCACGAAACGCTATCAGAGCCGCGACACAGCGTCGCCGTCAGTCGAAAACGGCCGACTCGTCCTCGAGCGCTTCGATATCGTCCACGATTTTCTGAACGTCCTCCGGGAACAGCGAGATCTGGATCTCGTTGTCGTCGTCGTCCTCGAAGACGAGCTTGACGCGCTTGTCGCCGAACGCCCTGGCTTCGGCGGAGTCGACGTCGAACATCTTGGCCGTTACTGCCTTGTTGTTTGGACCGACGTTCTTGATCGCGCCATCGTTGAGCTCTACCATGAACTCCTCGAGCGTGAGTGCGAGCATAGTCGCCGTACGGACCACGGGTACAAAACCACACGGCATCGCCACTGGACGATGCGAGCCGCGTCGCCCCCTCCCACTTTTATGGTGGGTTCGCACGAACACATCAACTGCTATGGAACTTACCTGGCACGGCCACTCGACGTGGCACGTTACCGTTGGCGAGACGGAACTGTTGATCGATCCGTTCTTCGACAACCCGAAGACCGACCTCGAGCCGGCCGACGTCGACGCGCCCGATTACGTGCTGTTGACACACGGCCACGCCGACCACATCGCCGACGCCGGGGCGTTTTCGGAGGCGACGCTGGTCGCGACGCCGGAACTGACCTCCTACTGCCAGGAGGAGTTCGGCTTCGAGGACGCCGTCGGCGGGATGGGGATGAACCTCGGCGGCACCGTCGAGTGTGGCGACGCCTACGTCACGATGGTCCGAGCCGACCACACCAACGGGATCATGACCGAAAACGACGCGAGCGGCGGGATGCCCGCCGGCTTCGTCGTCTCCGATACGAAGCCCACGCAGGTCGCAGACGAGGAAGCGACGACGTTCTACCATGCGGGCGATACCAGTCTCATGACCGAGATGCGCGAGGTCATCGGTCCGTATCTCGAGCCCGACGCCGCCGCGGTGCCGATCGGCGACCACTTCACGATGGGACCGTGGCAGGCCGCCGTCGCCGTCGACTGGCTCGACGTCGACCACGCCTTCCCGCAGCACTACGATACGTTCCCGCCGATCGAACAGGACCCCGATGACTTCGCTAGGGAAGTGCGCGCGACCGGCGGCATCGCCGAGGTCCACACGCTCGCAGCCGACGAGCCGTTCGAACTCGAGCCCTGACACGCCGCCGCGTCCGTTCGATCTCCTGTTTTTGTTCGGCAGATCGAATCGTCGTCCCTGTGAGAACAACGTTTACAGCACCGGCTGTGGACGTCTCGAGTGCTATGGCGAAAACAGTCACCACCGTCTCCGAGGAAGGGTACAGCGCCACGAACGAGATCCGCGAGTTCGAGACGACGATCGACGCCAACGGCGAGGACGCCCCGGACACGCTCGAGGCCCTGCTGGCGGCGTATGGCTCCTGTTACGTGCCGGCGCTGCGTGTCGGCGGCCAACAACGCGATGCCGGCGATCTCGGCAAGATCGAGATCGATGTCACGGGCGAGCTCAACGACGACGACAAACTCGAGTCGATCGCCTTCGATATCAGCGTCGCGGCCGACGTCGACGACGACACCGGTGAGGAAGTCATCGAGCGCGCCTTCGAACTCTGCAAGGTCCACGACGCGCTGAAAGACAGTCTGCACGCCGACGCGAGTTTCGAGGGCAACGCGTTCTAAGCGGCGGTTTCCGGGCCTGCCGATACCTCCATCCCGCCACAGCCGTGACAACCAGTTGTCCGGGGCGGTCCGAACACACATCCCTGCCGAGCGCGTCGAGCCGATACACGAATGCGCCGAGAACTCCTGGTCGTTGCCGTCGCGGGACTGCTCGTCTTCGCGGGTTGTAGCAGTGCGATCGATGGCAGCGACGACCCCGAACAGGAGCGGCCAGTCGACGTCAGCGGCAGCCTCGAGGTCCACCACATCGACGTGGGGCAGGCGGACTCGACGCTCGTGGTCACCCCGTCGAACGAGACGATCCTGATCGATACGGGCGACTACCGCGACGACGGACAGGACGTCATCGACTACCTCGAGACCCACGACGTCGACCGGATCGATCACCTGATCACGACCCACGGCCACGCCGACCACATCGGCGGCCATCCGGCGATCATCGAGCATCTCGAAGAAGCGGGTGACGGGGTCGGCGCGATCTACGACTCCGGCGTGCCCCATCCGACCGCGACTTACGAGCGCTATCTCGACGCCGTCGAGCGGTACAACGTCTCGTTCTACGAGGTCGCCGCGGGTGATCGCCTGCCGCTGGCCGACGACAGTCTCGAGGCGACCGTCCTGAACCCACCCGACGGCGACACGAGTGGCGACGTTGACACCAACGGCATCGTTCTCTCGCTCGCCTTCGGCGACTTCTCGTATCTGACGACCGGCGATCTCGACGCCAGTGGGGAACGGCGACTCGTCGAGGCGTACGGCGACGATCTCGCGGCCGACGCCTATCAGGCGGGCCATCACGGCTCGTCGACCTCCTCGAACGCGCCGTTTCTCGACCGGGTCGATCCCGACATCGCAGTCGTCTCGAGTCCGCTCGACTCCGGCTACGGTCATCCACACGACGAGGTGCTCGCAGCCTTCGCCAGCCGCGGGATCGAGACCTACTGGACCGGTGTCCACGGCGATATCGTCGTGACGACCACTGGGACGGCCGTTTCGGTCGAGACGGAACGGAACGCCTCGACGGACCCGGCGACGCTACTCGAGCGCAAACACGCCGTCCAATCGGCGCTCGTCTCTCCGCTGGCGGCCAGTGTATACGCCGAGCGTGGCCTCCTGCCGCCCGACAGCGGTCAGGCATCGGTTGCTGGTGCTGTCGCCCATACTGTGGAGGGAGCGCGATGAGCGAGACCTACACTGCCGTCCTCGATCGCATCGTCGACGGGGAGACGGCGGTGCTCCTGCTCGAGGCCGACGGCGACGTCGTCGACGACCTCCTCGTTGCGGTCGAGACGCTGCCGGCGG
>NZ_JBHUDI010000001.1:0-379 GCF_042678045.1 Haloarchaeobius amylolyticus | reverse complement strand
GAGGGTGCCGTCTTCGAGGTGACGGTCGACCGGGACGAGGAGCGGCTGCTCGAGGCGACGTATCGCGCCGACGCCGAACGGAACCGCCGTGAGTCGATCCAGGAACGCTTCGACCGGCTCTCCGAGCGATTGCCGAGTCGGGACGAGGAGAAGCGAGACGGTGACGAAGGGAGGGATGGGGGGTCCGAACCAGCTGGTTCGAGGGACTGACACGGCGGCGTGCTGTCGATGCTGGCTGCAGCGTGCCGCCGTCGCTGAATGTCACGGATTTCGCATTAACGATGGTGCCGAACTATGTTGGTTTTGTACTCACATGCCGTTGTGAACTACCCCACCCTACTCGCTCGCTTGCACTCGCTCCTTGAGGGAGGGGCTTCCT